>NZ_JABUAE010000003.1 GCF_013314535.1 Bacillus sp. Xin1
CTTGTTATGGATGCTCTTTTTTTATGATTACATAGCGAGGGTTAATTCTGAATAAAACGAAAGCTCTATTTATTTTTACCGCAATTACACCCTTTTTTCTTTACATACCCTTGGCGATATAGGTCTTGTGATGAGTGGTAATTGGAAGATTGTGAAGATGAAGTGTGGATATTTTTATTATTAGAATCTTTGTTAGAATTGTACTCTTTATTCATGATACCATCACCTCCAGTTTAATATTTTGATATATAGATAGTATATGTGAAAATTCTAGTAATTGTTACGGTAGTTTAACGTTTATATTAATTGTAGTTAAACAATGAGCAAATAATGAGAATTTATTATAAGAGTGTCATTAATTGTAATTCCTATTATAATATTGAGGGAATAATAGGAATATTCTTGAAACCTAAAGCATTATGAATGATTTTGAAATGAGTAATGTTTAAAAAAAGATATGTATAATATAGTACTTCAATCTAGAGATTCAGCAGAAGGGTAAAGGAAGTTACGTTGTGTTTAGCGTAGATACTTCAGGTAAATATAGAGTAATGAAAAAGATGAGTATATAAGATTTTTACAAAACAAAAAGATGTTTATGGAGTGGATAAACATCTTTTTTTGTCTCTTAACACTTATTTTTAAACTGTAAATTAAAGTAACGCGCAATATTGTTTTAATAGGATATTAAAACAATATATACTTAAATATTCTCTGATCAACTGCATAAAGAATAACTTTACGATTTGGATCTGTTTATCCACTTCAAGGATATCTCGCCTATTAATACTCCTAAAACTGTTGTTGATAGTATGAAGGCTGCTGGGAATATGGTGCATGATACATTGTATCTCGGTTTTGATTATGGATGCAGTTTGCTGGAGGACCAATTACTGTAGTTGATTGAATAGGGGATATTGTTTTCTTCCACTCTTGTTCATCGAGACAATAAGTATGAGACATTACATTTGATGGTGTCAGTCTTAAAATATCCGAACCAAATATAACTTCTGGTGTAGAAGCGTTAAAAATTGCTAATAAATGTGTATTGTCTACAGCGGCGATTTCATAATGCCACCAACCTTGGGGTACGTTGGCAACTTGACCTGGTTTAATAGGAAGATTAAGAATTTGATTTGTAAATGGGTTAAGTAAGGAAACGACAGCTGCTCCTGAAATACAGTAAACTAGTTCAGCAGCATTTTGATGTACATGAGGCTCTACGACATTACCGGTGCTTAGAAAAATATCTAATAAAGAAGTATTGTCTAATGTATTTAATTGTTTAATCCCAAGTACATTTATATAATTTTCTCCATCCTTTTTAAAAAAATTACTCGTACTTAAATCATGAGTGAAACGGACAGAGGGGGATGTGTAATCTATATAAGAAGTCATTTGTTGTTCCTGCCTTTCTGTTTTGAAATAGGATTAAGTATACGAATTAGGATATGAGTCTAGTTATTTTAGTGTGCAGTATTGATTGTACGTATTCGTTTGAAATGAAGTTTTTATGTCGATGTACATATAGTGGAAAAAATGTTTAATAAAGTAAAACATTAAACTATTTTCGTAAATCCATTCATACCTTTGAGTGATGTAACGTTTAAAGAGAAAAGGTATATTATTCTTACATCCAAATGATAAAGGAGTGAATGGTTATGTCATATAGTGAAATGATTAGAAAAGAAGTCCTGAGCTGGGAAGGTGTTTCTGAAAAGCCACATCGCTTTGGTGGTATTGAATTAAATTATAAAAAGAAAGAGTTAGGTCATCTTCATGGTGACAAATTAGCCGACCTTCCATTTCAAAAATCAAAACGGGATGAATTAGTAAATAAAGGATTAGTACAACCGCATCATGTATTACCTGAGTCAGGATGGATCAGTTATCATATAAAAAGTGAAGAGGATATTCCGTTTCTCATTGAACTTTTTCGGATGCAGTATGATAGATTCGTAAAAAATTAGAGAAAAGTCGAGGTTGGTACTTCATTTACAAAATAACTAGGTATAAATGCCTAGTTATTTTTTTATGACAGAGGAATTCTGCTTATTTTTTGAGTCTAAAGTGTAAGAATAAATATGATACGTAAATACTTGAAATAAAAGAAAAAAACATTAGATTTATTACAATTCATGTTTGAATTGTATGTAAAAATTCAGTTAATATATGAAAAAATAGTATATTTACCAGGGGGATGAGTTGTTTATGAAAGAAGATATTAAGATTGGAAATGCAAAAATTAGTGATTTATCTAGCATAGTGGATATATACAATTCAACTATTTCAAGCAGAATGGTAACTGCTGATACAGAACCTGTTACTGTTACGAGCAGGGAACAATGGTTTCATGAACATTCACCTTCTTTTAGACCTCTATGGGTAATAGAATCTCAAGGAGAGATATGCGGATGGGTTAGTTTCCAATCTTTTTACGGTCGACCTGCTTATAATGGAACAGCTGAAATAAGTATATACATTCATCCAATGCATAGAGGTAGGGGGATAGGTAAATATATCATACAAAAAGTGTTAGATACTTGTCCGAAGCTCAAGATTAAAACATTATTAGCATTCATATTTGCTCATAATAAAGCTAGTCTTCAGTTATTTTCATGTTTTGATTTTGAAAAGTGGGCGCATTTGCCTAACGTTGCAGAATTAGATGGAATAGAAAGGGATTTAATCATTCTTGGTAAAAGGATTTCTTGATATTTGAGTGAAATATTATAAAAGTAGTGTAACAAGTTCAGCAAAAACGAGAAATGATATTTTTAGATCAAAGTGAATAACCTGTATTTTAATTTTAAAATAAACAAGTTAATTAACCTAGCTTGTTTATTTTAGTTTAATATTATGCAATATTTCATGCAAACGATTGCGTTTTTTGTTTATAATGAAAACGGATACATGTTTTTTATAAATTTAAAAAGAGAAAAGGAGAAAAGAGATGAAAAAACAGTTTCAATATTATTGTAGTGTCATTTTACCTGTCTTGATGTTATTTGTATCTCTATTCATTCCACAAGTAAGTTATGTGGCTGTAAATGGAAAAGGAATGAATCCGGATTATAAAGCTTACTTAATGGCACCATTAAAAAAGATTCCGGAAGTAACAAATTGGGAGACATTCGAAAATGATTTAAGATGGGCAAAACAAAATGGTTTTTATGCTATTACTGTTGATTTTTGGTGGGGAGATATGGAAAAAAACGGGGATCAGCAATTTGATTTTTCATACGCACAGCGTTTTGCTCAATCGGTAAGAAATGCAGGTATGAAAATGATACCTATTATTTCTACGCATCAGTGTGGTGGAAATGTTGGAGATGATTGTAATACACCAATTCCTTCATGGGTTTGGAATCAAAAAAATGATGATAGTCTTTACTTTAAATCTGAAACTGGAATCGTTAATAAAGAAACATTGAATCCACTTGCTTCAGATGTAATTCAAAAGGAATATGGTGAACTATATACAGCATTCGCAGCTGCTATGAAACCTTATAAAGATGTAATTGCAAAGATATATTTATCTGGGGGGCCAGCTGGAGAGCTGAGATATCCTTCCTACACATCTGCTGATGGAAGCGGTTATCCATCACGTGGAAAGTTTCAAGCATATACAGAATTTGCAAAGTCAAAATTCCGTTCCTGGATATTAAATAAATATGGTTCCTTAAATGAAGTGAACAAAGCGTGGAGTACAAAACTTACTTCCGTTTCAGAAATTTTACCACCAAGTGATGGGGAACTGTTTCTAAAGAATGGATATAATTCTGTATATGGAAAAGATTATTTAGAATGGTATCAAGGTGTTTTAGAAAATCATACAAAATTAATTGGTGAATTGGCACACAATGCTTTTGATCCAAGTTTTCAAGTACCAATCGGCGCAAAGATTGCAGGAGTACATTGGCAATATAATAATCCAGTTATACCTCATGGAGCAGAAAGGCCAGCAGGCTATAATAATTATAGCCATTTACTCGATGCTTTCAAAAGTGCAAAGTTAGATGTAACATTTACTTGTTTAGAAATGACAGACAAAGGAAGTTATCCAGAATATTCAATGCCTAGAACATTAGTACAAGATATTGCAACATTAGCTAATCAAAAGGGAATTGTACTAAATGGTGAAAATGCTTTAAGTATAGGAAATGAGGCTGAGTATAACAGAGTTGCAGAAATGACCTTTAATTATAATTTCTCTGGATTTACGTTACTTCGTTATCAAGATGTAATGTACAGCAATTCATTAATGGGAAGATTTAAGGATTTATTAGGTGTGACCCCTGTTATGCAAACGATTGTAGTGAAAAATGCTCCTACAACAATAGGAGATACTGTTTATATTACTGGGAATCGTGCGGAATTAGGAAGTTGGGACACGAAACAATATCCAATTCAATTATATTATGATTCTCATAATAATGATTGGCGAGGAAATGTTGTATTGCCAGCTGAAAGAAATATAGAATTTAAAGCATTTATTAAAAGCAAAGATGGAACGGTCAAATCATGGCAAACAATACAACAAAGATGGAATCCGGTCCCACTGAAGACTACCTCTCACGTCAGTTGGTGGTAATTATATTATGTAAACAAAAAGATCCTTTATCAGATAGTAAAGGGATCTTTTTGTTTTTGAAGAAAAAATAAAATCTTCAAAGATGTCACATTCTGCTTTCTTCATCCGTCTTGTGTGTAGAACAATAAGGAGGGAATTTGTATGGAGAACTTTACTGTCGCAATTATAGGCGGGGGGCTTGCTGGATTAACAGCTTCGATTTATTTAGCTAGGGAAGGGAAAAAAGTGGTTGTATTAGAAAAATCAAATCGTTTTGGCGGAAGAGCAATGACTACGAATAAAAACGGCATTCTTATGAATCTTGGGGCACATGCTTTATATTGCGGAGGAGAAGCACTATCAACTTTTGAGGAACTTGGAATCAATATTCCAGGAGGTATACCTTCAACTACGGCGCATGGTATATGGAAAAATGATGTGTATACAGTGCCGACAGATTTTCGATCAATTTTATCTACACCATTACTCTCATGGTCTGCTAAAATACAATTTTCTCATTTGATGCTAAAGCTAGGTAAATTAGATTTGAATACAATTCCGAAAATAAGTTTGAGTGTATGGGCAGAACAAGAAATTAAAGATCCCATGGTAAGAAATATGTTTTATGCATTATGCCGGACAACAACCTACACATATGCTCCGACAATACAGCTAGCATCTTCCGTATTAAAACAAATACAACGATCAATGAAAGAAGGAGTTTTTTATGTAGATGGTGGCTGGGAGACAATTATAAAAAAACTAAGAGATAAAGCTATGAATGCTGGAGTCCAATTTATGACTAATAAAAATGTAGTTGAAATTGAACACTGTAATGATGTTCAAAGAATACGCTGTTCTGGTGATGAAATATTTGAAGTCTCTACGATTGTCATTACAATACCACCAAAAGAGGCTTGGAATATTGTAAAAGGTGCAAAAGATACAGCACTGCATATATGGAAAGAACAATCAGTACCAATTACAGTAGCCTCACTAGATCTTGCTTTAAGAAAATTACCTAATTCATTACATCAGTTTGCTTTAGGATTAGACCAACCTGTATTTTTTACGAATCAATCGAGAGCGGCTAAACTAAGCGGCGATGGAACTGTAGTAGTGGGATTGATAAAATATCATAATCCTACATTACAAGTTAGTAACTCTAATGACGATAAAATTATGTTAGAACATATAATGGATTTATTACATCCGAATTGGCAACAGGAATTAGTTGTAAAACAATATTTACCTAAAATAACGGTTGTTTATGATTTTCCTCATATTGGTCGTACTGAAAATCCAGGTCCTATTATTCCAGAAATGCCAGGGATATATGTGGCAGGAGATTGGGCTGGCCATGATGAATTATTAGCTGATGCTGCGGTTTCTAGTGGTAAACGAGCAGCACTACAAATTCTAGAACAAAGTAAAGTCATAAATTGAAAGAGGGTCATGCGAGTGTGGAAACGGAACAATTGTATCAAGTATATAAACCTTTATTATTTTCTTTAGCCTACCGTATGCTTGGGAGTGTTATGGATGCTGAAGATATTGTTCATGATACATTTCTTTCATTAAGTAGGATAGAAGATTTAGAGTCTGTTGATAATGTAAAAGCTTATTTGTGTAAAATGGTTACAAATCGTTCAATCGATAAATTACGTTCAGCGGTCCATAAACGAAATGTTTATGTTGGTATGTGGTTACCGGAACCAGTTATTGACGAGAGTGATGACCCCTCAATGACATATATAATGAAGGAGTCTATGTCTACAGCATATCTTTTATTATTGGAACAGTTATCTGAAGTTGAACGGGCTGTATTTATATTACGAGAAGTTTTTGGTTACGATTATGATGAAATAGCATCAATCGTTGAAAAAAGTAGCGTGAATTGTCGTCAAATTTTTCACAGAGCTAGAAAGAGTATAGTAGATAAACCGAAAGCTTCAAAGTTAAGTACAAAGCAGATGGCCAAATATGTAGAACAATTCGTTGCTTCGATACAGCGAGGAGACGTGCAGGCAATGCTAGAAATTTTAAAAACAGATGCGATATTGAAGTCAGATGGTGGAGGGAAGGTTACAACGGCTCTTAAACCAATTTACACTTCTGAAAGAATTGTACGCTTATTCTTAGGAATTACTAAGAAGTTGCTAGAAGAACACTCCATCACATTTAAAATGGTAAATGGTGTTCCAGGTATTATTGTCAGTTTAAATAATTGCGCTGTGTATGTAATTTCATTTGAATTTAAAGAGGAAAAAATATCATCTATTTATATGATGATGAATCCAGAGAAGCTTATGCATTTAAATCGGAATGTATAGGATGGGAAAGACGCATTTTAAAAGAAATGCGTCTTTCATTTAAAATCATGTGAATTACTTCTCTAACATTTCAAGAGGAACATCTTTTTCACCTAATACCTCAAATTTGATTTCTCCGTCCTCTTCGTAAATACGTTTAATAATCGGTATAGTTATCATTTGCTTTTTATGCTGCTTACGTTTTCTAACAGCTTCTAAATTAATCACGTTCATGTTTAAAGCATCCTTTCCTATTTACAGTTATAAACAAAAGAAAATGCGTCCCAAAAGGGCGCTTCTTTAATGGAAAATACCGATTAAAAATGATTTTATAATTGCGTTTTGATTGTAAAATAATGTGAATGGAATAATTACACGTAGAAATTAACTTTACCAAAAAACGTAACAATATGCTACAAAAAAATTCGATTCTTTGTCTTATAACAGGAAAAGCGGATTCATTTAGCATATAATGAAAGGTAGACAAACATAATCGAGTTTCTCATCAATTTTGATCATTTATTAAATTTGCTTGGAAAGGCGATGAATAAAATGCATCATATAGAATCATTGTTGCTAGAACTTGAAAAATACGGAAAAAACTATGATCGAACAAAAGAAAAACGAGAAGAAAGGTTGAGAAATATTTCTCGAGAAATGGGACAGTTTTTATCCATTTTAGTGAAAGGATGTAGCGCTCAAAAGATATTAGAAATTGGGACATCGAATGGATACTCCACAATATGGCTTGCAAATGCTGTACAAGAAACAAATGGAGTCGTTACAACCGTGGAACTGTCTTCAGAACGTGTTGCAGAAGCGCTTGTGAATTTTCAAAAAGCCAATCTTAGGCACCGTATTGATATTCATAACCAGGAAGCTGGTGCATTTTTTGATGCACAAGTTAATCGGTCCTTTGACTTTATTTTCTTAGATTCAGAGCGTACGCAATACATGTGGTGGTGGGAAAATATAAAGCGTATATTAGAGCCTAAAGGATTTCTGGTAATTGATAATGCAATTTCACATACAGAAGAGTTAGCGGAATTTATTCAGATGATTGAAGAAGATGAGACATTTGAAACTGTGTTACTAGCTTTTCAAAAAGGAGCGTTTGTAGCAAGAAAAAAATGAAGAGATACAGTCATACTCAAAAAGGAGATTTCATAAAAAATGCGTATACATTCTTATTTCTATGAACAGGCGCAAAAATATCCTGATCGCGTTGCGCTTTCGGAACAACATAACAGATGGACTTATAAAGAATTGGCGGAATGTGTTTCAAATCGCGCATCAGCTCTTATGCAAGACGGAGCGATACCAGGACATATTTTTATTATCAAGTTAGAAAATCGTATGGAATGGATTCAAGATGCACTTGCGGTTTCAAAAATTGGTGGAATTATATTGCCGGTTCATCCAGACGTTACAGAAATTGAATGGCAAACAATTATAAGTAGTACGGAGCCTAATTGGATTATCACATCCAAAGAGACTTTATGTCAAACAATTGAGCCTAATACTATCCCATTTCCTTTTAGACATGTGAGTAGTAAGAATGAGTTATACTTCTTTGGTTATACTTCAGGTTCAACAGGTACACCGAAAGGGTTTGTTAAAAGTCATCAATCATGGACTAGTAGTTTTGAAGGGTGGAGTAAGGCATTTTCATTAATTGAAAGCGATCGTGTAGTAGTTCCGTTACACTTATCTTATTCAGCCCAGCTATATCCGGCACTTCAGGCATTAGCTATAGGAGCTGAGATTGTTTTATTATCTAAGTTCACCCCAGAAACTTTTTTTAAAGCGAAAGGATCGTGTGCTTCTATCACACCGGCTTTAATTGAACCTTTAATTCGCCATGCAAAGCAAAAACGAAGTGTGCAGGAAATGATTCCGAGGTGTATGATTTCAGTTGGGACAAAATTATCGCCTATACAAAGACAAAAATTTGAGGAATGTTTTCCTAAATCATTTTTGTATGAATATTACGGATCATCAGAAATGGGCTATGCCTCACTTTTAACACCAGATGATGCAAGAACTGCACCTGAAACAGTTGGAGTACCATTTCCAGATGTAGAGATTGCCTTTTTCAATGAGAAAAAAGAACGAGTAGTAACTAATAAAGAAAACTTTGGGAAATTATTTGTTCGCTCCGGTCAGGCTTTTGAAGGGTACATTGAAAATGAAAAGCAAACAAAAGCTACTTTCATAGAAGATTGGGTAACATCACATGATATTGGTTTCCAAAGAGAAGATGGGAAAATTGTTTTAGTAGGTAGAGACCGAGACATTATAAAAGCTACTGGAAGCTTTGTGTATGCTGGTGAAATAGAGGATGTATTACTTGGAATCACCGGGGTTACAGAAGCAGTAGTGTTTTCGGAAAAAGATGAGAAGCGTGGAGAAATTATACGTGCTGTTATCGTTAAAGAATTGTCTCGAGAATTAGTCGATATTCAAAAAGAGTGCCGTCAAAAATTAATATCGTATAAGCAACCAAGAAATTGGACTGTACTATCACATTTACCCAAGAAGCCGAACGGGAAGGTAGATAAAATGAAATTGAGGGCTGAATTGTTAAGTAATAAACTGTGTAACACGTAAAGAATCCGCCTTCAGCACGTAGCCTTCTAGGTCTTAAGTCCGAGGAAAATAATGCACGAAACAGGTATACTTATGGTAAGAAACAGGGAATGACTGCATAAGCAGGGATTCATTGTTCGATTATTTTGAATAGGATACTTTAACTAGAAAATACATGGGGTATCAAATATAGTGCAAATAAATTCGCACATATAAATAAAGGAGCGATTTTGTTGACTGAATTAGAGAAAAAAGAATCTGTATCAGTAGTGAAAGATAATGTAGACGTGGTTGTTGATACAGTTATTAAAGATGACGAACTTGTTGAATTGAATAAAGAGGCTGATTTATATGTACAAAAGTTAAATAGTGAACAAAATACAGATCTTTCAAAAGTATTATCACAGCTTGGAGATTTAGGTGATAAGGAACAGCAAGCAGCCGGGCAAACATTATCTGCACTGAAACGTCCTGTAACTGCGATGATGAACGGGAAGAATGAAGAGATTCCAAATACATTGTTAGAATTGCGTAAAGTCGTATCAGAACTCGACCCTAATTCATTAAAAGCCTCGGGTATGAAGAAATTTATGTTTAAAGTTTTTAAGAAAAATCCACTTGAAACATATGTTCATAAATATCAATCCATAGATAAACAAATTGAAGAAATTATAAGATCATTACTTATCGGGCGTGACAATCTCCAAGAAGATACAGTCGGTTTAGAAATGTTAAAAGAACAATCACACGATAAAATTCATGCTCTTGATAAACAAGTGTATCTAGGACGAAAGCTTGCTGGGATGCTTGAGGCTGAAAAACAAAACCCAGATCGTCAAAAGGATATTCCATTAATCAATGATGCGTTAGAAAAAATTCTTGTACGTACGCGTAACATGCAACAAGCAAAAAGTGTATTACTACAATCTATCGCATCTGTAGATATCATTAAGAAAAATAATGAAAAGTTAACAGAAGCGATTCGTAACGCGATTACAATGACGCAAAATGTTGTTACTGTTTCAGCTGCGATTCAGCTTGCATTAACAAACCAACGCAAAACGATTGATGCAGTGAATGCAACAAACGAAGCAATTGAATCGATGGTATTAAGTAATTCACAGGCTTTAAAACAAAACACAGAAGAAACGACGCAGCTGCTTGAAAATCCAGCGATCAGCATGGATAAATTGCGTGAATCATTCCAAAATGTATTTGCGGCGATTGAAGCATCTGAGAGATCGTCAGAGCGCATTATTGAATCTAGTAAGAAGTTTGTTATTGAACTTGACACATTTAATGATGAAATGAAGCAGAAGCTCATTCAGCGTCCAAAGAAATAAAAGTGCATTAGAGGAGGTGAAAAAATGGGTTTCTTCGAATTTGTTTTAATGATTGGTGGAATTTTGCTTTTACTAGGATTTACAGCTGTAGTTTTACTTGTTTATTTTGGCAGGAAATTTTACTTGTCATGGGCGAAACCGTATAAACGAGCACATGAATCAATTGAAAAGTTATCCAACAAATCAACGCCGTTTTTACAAGAGTTTACGCAACATCCACTTTTTTATCGTTGGATTCGTACTGAGGGGAAAAAGGAACAAAAAGCATTTAATACCCTTTTCTGTACAGCAAATCAACGTACAAGAGAACAAGTCTTCTCTATGTTACCGAAGGATAAACAAAAGAAAGTACACGTTATGGCAAAAACAACGAAAAAAGTGACGAATGAAGATATTGATGCAGCAGTAATGAAAGTGAAAGATTTCTTAAGACAAGAATCACAACAATCATCTAAGCCAACAGATCTATCGTTTTATAAATTGTATTTTTATGACCGTTATCCAGATGCATTAAATACAATTCAAGCGTATAAACGCTCAATCAATCCGTCACTCCAAAAAACAGTTGATGACATCACAGTTTCTGTATTGAATGCTCTTCCATATTACCAAGAACATCGCATGTTTGAACAACAACACAAACTTGAAACGTTCTTAATGAAAGACTTAATCGATATGTTATCATTGGTTGCACAACTTCCACCTTCACAGCGTCCAGAAAAAGAAGAAGAGTTGCAAGTTTACTTACAAAACTTCCAAAAAGAAATGGAAGCAGTAGAGCGTGATATTCGAGACTCCATTGATCATGATTTGAATGTGAAGATGAGAGCGGCGAAGGAGAAATTTAAGAATAAGTAAAAGAAAGCCTCTTGAGTACATTACTCAAGAGGCTTTCTTTAGTTTAATTCTTTAATTTGAATTGTATCTAAACTTATCTTTAAACAACATCTTGAATAGTTACTGCTTTAATTCATTTAACTCTTGCATACACTCTTGAACAAGTGTGACTGCCTGGCTCATGGTAGCCCCCCCGCCAAAGGCAGCTGTTACGCCAATGATTTCAAGAATTTCCTGTTCCGAAGCTCCTTGATCTATACATCCTTTAGTGTGATAAATAATGCAATACTCATCCTGAGAATAAAGGCTTATCCCTAAAGCAACTAATTGTTTTACTTTTTTTGATAAGGTACCTTCTTTAAAGCATTCCTCTGTAAAAGAATTAAACTGTTCAGCCAGTTTTGGCATTTTTTCCGTAAATAAACCTAACCCATGTTTATAGTGAAGGAGTGCAGATTCTGTAGTATTTCTACCTTCAAATTCCATATTTAATCAACCCCATTTCTAGTAGTTATGAAACATAAGTTAGTATGAGCTTAAAGCATTTTGATTAATCATATTTGAAGTTTACTTTAAAGTTCTGAAGGAGGTTAAAACAAGATAGGGGTTGTTAGAATAACATATCGGAGAATATTACGTAACATCTTTACTTTCTAAGAAATTATTCTTATAAATAAGCGAATAAAGTTAAAAATGTGTATAGACACTATCAAAGTTCATGTAAACCAATCCAATCATTTAATAGAGATAGTAAATTTTTCGTATACATGTATAGCGGATGACTACCTTCTCAGCATGATATATACCTAATTTAAATTATTTCAAATAAAAGTATCTAAGATTTTGGTATAGGAAAGGCAAGCATTTAAATATGCTTACCTCTGTTCTAACGACGATGCTCTACTAGATCAATTACCCCTAAAACAACGTGAGCTAAACCAAATCCAAATACCGTATTAGCAATCATCTTATTAGACCCGCGTGTCTGCTTCAATGCATAACCTGCAGCTGTGACCGCTGTACCTAATGCAGTTGGAATTAATCCTTCACGAATATCCATTGTAATATCCCCCTAGCATCGTAGTTAGTAAAACATGTAGTATTTAATAAATAAAATACTAACATTAGTATGGTCGCTTTTTATATAAATATGTAAACACCAATTTCAGGGAAATACATATGACTTAAAACCCTGAATCAATGTCCCAATCCATTCCAATAAAAATCTATAATACTTACAGCTAAATTATCTATATCGGTAATCAGTGGTTTTTGATTTACATCTTTGTAATCACCGACGTATAGCAAAGCAACAAAGGCATGAGCACTTAAAAGTGAGTGCCCTTTTGGGATTTCACCTTTTTGCATTGCTTTATGTATTGCTTGATCCAATACTTCATACATTTTATCTTCAGCTTGTTGCATTTGTTTTAAGTGATCCTCTGAAAGAGATATTTTTGCATCTTTCATAAAACTCTTGATGTCAATGTTCATTGTTGCAGTTAAATGAACTTTTGCAATATCAAGTAATCGCTCCTTAAGCGGTTTACTTGTTGAAAGAATTTTATGCATATTGTCTCTAATGCGAGCCATCATTTGAATCATTGTGTCCGTAAAAAGATCAGCTTTTGTAGCATAGTAGTAATAAACAGTTGCCTTTGTTACATCACACTCTTTTGCAACATCTTCCATAGAAACAATTTGATAACCTTTACTTAAAAACAACTTTGTAGCAATATCAACAATTTTATCTTTTGTAGATTTTGTATTTTTATTTTGAGGTGGTCTTCCTAAAGGACGTTGTTTTTGTTCCAATATCATTCTCTCCTGACTCTTTATAATTAAAAATATTATAACATATTAGTTGAATGGTTCTTGATTAATTAACCGACCAGTATATATAATTGATTCTATAGTTAGTCTGAAAGGTGGAATATGATGAAAAAGCATCCTCTTTATACATGGGGGAAATATGTCGGGGGACCAAAAGCAAGGTGGATTACCCTTTTTGTATGGGTCTTATTGACACTCGTTTTATCGTTTACTTGGCCAGCTGTGAATACTGTTGAAGATGAGACAGCCCCTAATCTTCCTGAAACGGCTATGTCACAACAGGCCAATAATATGATTAAGAGAGAATTTCCGAATGACTCAGGAAACCCTGTTCTTATTGTTTGGCATAAAGATAAAGGTTTAGAAGAGAAGGATTTTAAGACAATTCAAGATACTTATCAAAAGCTTAGAAATTCGCCATTAAAGGGTCAATCAACGTTACCACCTTTTGATACCATACCGCACCAAGTGTTAGCAAAAAGTCTTTCAGAAGATGGCACGTCTCTTATAACTCCTGTGTTTTTTGATAAAACTGCAGGGACAGATATGCTACAAGAGAATATGATTGAACTGCAGCGTGTTATAAAGAATACATTGGGAGATGATCCATTTAAAAGAAAGATTTCTGATTCTGGTTTGCATGTACGTCTATCAGGGCCAGTTGGTATTCAGACTGATGCAGTAAGCATATTTAGTCAGGCCGATGTGAAATTATTAGTTGCAACTGTATTGCTTGTTTTAGTTCTACTTATTCTTCTTTATCGTTCGCCACTTTTAGCAATCTTACCTTTGATTGTAGTTGGATTTGCTTATGGAATAATTAGTCCAACTTTAGGACTGCTAGCAGATAAAGGATGGATTGCTGCTGATGCACAGGGAATTTCAATTATGACTGTACTATTATTTGGAGCTGGTACGGATTATTGTCTATTTTTAATTTCAAGATATCGAGAGTTTCTTCTTGTAGAGCAAAATAAATTTAAAGCGCTACAACTTGCAATTATAGAATCAGGTGGAGCCATTATTATGAGTGCTCTTACAGTTGTAGTAGGATTAGGTACTTTATTACTTGCTCATATTGGCTCTTTCCATAGATTTGCAGTACCATTTAGTGTGGCTGTTTTTCTTATGGGAATCGCTTCATTGACGATTTTACCGGCATTATTAGCTATTTTTGGCAGAATAGCATTTTTCCCATTCATCCCAAGAACAAAAGAAATGAATGAAGAACTCGCTAAGAAAAAAAAGGAAACACTCAAAGTAAAAGAATCAAAAGGATTCTTAAGCAAAAAACTTGGAGGTCTTGTTATCCGTAAACCATGGACGATTATCCTGCTAACTTTATTCCTATTAGGTGGGTTAGCTTCATTTGTTCCACGCATCCAATTTACGTATGATTTATTAGAATCATTTCCAAAAGATATGCCTTCACGTGAAGGATTTGATTTAATCTCTGATCATTTTTCACCTGGAGAGTTAGCACCTGTACAAATTATTGTTGATACAAAAGGAAAAGATGTACCTGTCAAAGAAGAATTAACAAAACTTTCTTTTGTAGATCAAGTAACAGAACCAGTGAAAGGGAAACAGAACAATCAATTACAAATGTATGAAGTTTCAATAAAAGATAATCCGTATTCTATTGAGGGAATGAATAAAATCCCTGAGTTAAGAAAAAGTTTGAAACAGGTAATGAAGAGTGCTGAAATAAGTGATGCTAATAATCATATTTGGATTGGAGGAGAAACGGCTACATTATACGATACGAAACAAACGACTGAACGTGACCAAAATGTGATTATTCCAGTTATGATTGGTGTTATCGCATTATTATTACTTTTTTATTTACGTTCTATTGTGGCGATGATTTACTTAATTGTAACAGTGGTATTATCATTCTTCTCTGCATTAGGGGCGGGTTGGTTACTACTTCACTATGGTATGGATACTCCCGCAATACAAGGAGCAATTCCTCTATATGCATTTGTGTTCTTAGTAGCATTAGGAGAGGACTATAACATATTTATGGTTTCTGAAATATGGAAGAATAAAAGAAGCCAGCCACACCTTGAAGCAGTTAAAAATGGGGTGGTACAAACAGGTAGTGTTATTACGTCTGCTGGGTTAATTTTAGCAGGAACATTTGCTGTACTAGCTACTTTACCAATCCTAGTACTTGTTCAATTTGGTATTGTTACAGCAATAGGAGTACTACTAGATACATTTATAGTAAGACCACTTCTTGTCCCTTCACTTACAGTTGTTTTAGGCCGTTTCGCTTTTTGGCCAGGGAATCTTTGGAGGAAGAAAGAGACAAAAAAAGTAGACGCTTGATAATACAAGAAAATTAAAAAACCAAGGGAACTTTGATTTTCCTTGGTTTTTTATAAGGAATGAAATATGTATGCAAAATAAAAGTAATATTTAAATACTAAGTATTTTTTAAGTTCTCTTTTTTGCTGTTCTTTGTCTTCAATATCAGTTTCTGGTATTCCGAATAATCCATTCATGGCTTAATCTACCGGCTGAAGTCCAGTTTATGTAGTTTTAGATTTTATGTTTTTAGAATTGCTAATCTCTTCTTTTTTTGAATGTGGAAAATTCAGTTTTATAACCTCTGAACACTGTAGTTTTAAAAAATAAAAAAGGATGAAAAGAGTTTGGTAGATAAACATATGTATTATCTGCTAATTGTTATTATAATCCTCCTTGTAGAAATAGTGATTTTTACAATAAATATGGTTATCCAATTAGTAAACACATCAACACAAAGTAGTCATCAGATTTCATTTATATCATAATAAAACCATTAGAGTGGTTTTTCTTACTGGTACTGTATACAGTAGATAAAAATCCTGAAAATAGAATTCACATTCAATATAGTGAACTGAGAAAATAGTAGTTTATTTATATGTGTAAAGTAAAATCTCTCACATTTAGAGTGAGAGATTTCATAATTATTTTGCTTTTATAGTAGTTTTACTAGAAGGAATACTTTCATTATGCAACCGATCCACTGCAGTTACTACATACGTATATATCTCCCCAGATACAGCTGTATTATCTACATAAATTTCTCCAGGTTTTGTTTTTCGTAAAGTAGTAAGTAAATTCTCGGATTTTTGAATATCGACTTCATTTTTTCCGTTTACTCGGTAGATGGCATAATAAGCAGAGTCGTTGTTTCTATCATCAATAATGCCTAAAGCGATACCTTCATTTCTTGGAATAGCCCCTTTTAAAGTGGGTTGTTTAGGTGGATCGTGATCTAGCCAAGTCATTGGTGGGATTAATGCAGGGTGTTTATAAATGTCATTTTTTAGTCGGTCTTTTATCCCTAATGGATTTTTATTTATATCTTTTAAACTAAAGTGCATGCTACCTTTTATTTGCGAATTTTGATGATTTAGCGCAATTTGTCTTGGGTATTCTTCAGTGTCTGACCATGCAGGTACTGAGTTATTATTAATTTTATATGCTGCTTGCCCGATATATAGTTGAATAGGTTTGTTTACAGTTTCTTTTACCCACCAATTTAATAATATGTCATATGCTGCAGGTGCAAATCCGATATTCCAATAAATTTGTGGTGTAATATAGTCGATATATCCTTTTTGAATCCATTCTCGTGTGTCAGCATATAGATCATCATAATTTCTTTGTCCAGCAGTTGTATTAGAACCGGTTGGATCGTCAGCTATATTCCGCCATACACCAAATGGACTAATTCCAAATTTGATATACGGTTTTTCTTTTTTAATAGCGGTATTTAAACCACTAACAAGTTGATTGACATTATTGCGACGCCAGTCTTCAATGTTAGAGAATTTTCCATTATTGTAAGCTTCATAGGTATTCTGGTCTGGAAATTCCTCCCCAACTATCTTATAAGGATAAAAATAATCATCCATGTGAACAGCATCAATATCGTAATTTTGTACAACTTCTAATATTCCTTCAGTTATAAAGTTTTTTACTTCTGGAATACCAGGATTATAGTATAGTTTTCCTCCGTAAGATACAATCCAATCGGGATGTTGTTTTGCGGGGTGATTTTCTGCTAGTCGGTTTATTTCTGTATGGTTCATCGTAATTCTGTACGGATTAAACCATGCGTGAAATTCAAGATTTCTTTTATGGGCTTCTGCAACCATAAATGCAAGCGGATCATAGCCGGGGTCTTTTCCTTGCACGCCTGTAAGATATTCGGACCAAGGACCATATTGGGAAGGATAAAAAGCGTCTGCGGTTGGTTTAATTTGCACAACAACTGCGTTCATACCTACATTTTTCACATCATCTAGTAGTTTGATAAATTCTTGTTTCTGCTTTTCAATAGGTAGCCCTGGCTTAGAGGGCCAATCAATATTGAGCACAGATGCGATCCATGCGGCGCGTAATTCATGTTTTTGATACGTAGTGGGTATTTCAGCTTGTGTGGGGCTAGAGGTTATGAACAGGAAGGGAATAATCAAGATGACGCTACAACAACTCATTAATAATCTTCTAAAAATCATCGTACGCCTCCTTACATATTCTATTATCGAGACTACTATATCATGTGAATATAAGATTCACAATTGAGAAAGTAGGGTACTGAAAATTTTATTTCATATAAAAAACATTTTTACTGAAATTTCATTTCATCAGAACTAATTTGCCTATATTCTTCATATCATTTTTAATAACGTGAAACTTCCTTTCAGTGGTGTTTTGACAGTCCTTGAAAAAGGATGAAAATTACTTAAAGCATATAGGAGGATTATGAAATGAAAGTTCTGTTTGTATGTTCTGGAGGAATGTCCAGCTCGATTGTTGTAAACGCTTTAAAAAAAGAAGCTGAGAAGAAAGGAATCAGTATGGACGTGCACGCAATTGGCACGAGTGAAGTGGAAGAAGAGGTGAAAAATGGCTGGGACGTTGTAATGGTTGCTCCGCAAGTAAGGCATAGATTTGTTGCAGTGAAAAAAATAGCAGATGAGCAGTCTGTTCCTTGTGGTGTGATTCCGCCGCAGGCTTATACACCACTTGGTGGTCCGACGTTATTAAAAACAGTGCAAGAACTCATTCATTAGGAGGGAGAGTAGTATGAATAAGTTTATCTCGTTTCTTGAGAATAACTTATCTAGCCCAATGGCAAGGCTTTCTGAGCAAAGGCATTTACAAGCGATTCGTGACGGTGTAATTTCAGCATTACCGTTTATTATTGTAGGAAGTTTCTTTTTAATCGTGGCGTTTCCGCCTCTCCCAAAAGATAGTTTTATTTCAATCTGGGCAGCAAAGCATATAACAAGTATTTTAATACCGTATCGGTTAACGATGTTTATTATGTCGCTTTATATCGCCTTTGGTATTGGATATAATTTAGCGAAAAGTTACAAATTAGATGCATTATCAGGAGCGCAGCTTGCAGTTTGTTCCTTGCTCCTTACATTGACGCCTGAATTAATCGATAAGAAAGGGTTTATGCTCTCAATGACAAACCTTGGGGGACATGGGTTATTTGTTACAATGATTGTTTCCATTTTATCGGTTGAGATTTTGAGATTCTGTAAGACGAAAAATGTGATGATTAAGATGCCAGAACAAGTACCACCGTCTGTATCTCGTTCTTTTGAAGCACTTATACCTGCTGCTTTCGTTATTATTATTATGAGTATTATCACAGTTGTTTTTAGCATTGATTTACACCATTTAGTTGATAAGCTAGCTGCACCATTAGTAAAAGCTGGTGATAGTTATTTTGGAGTTATTCTACCTGTGTTTCTAATTACATTCTTCTGGTCATTTGGTATACATGGTGTTTCTGTTGTTGGGACAGTTGCCCGTCCTTTATGGGAAGTTTATCTTGGTAAAAACTCTGCTGCAGTTGCAGATGGAGCAAGCAGTATACCATTTATTGCACCGGAGCCATTATATCAATGGTTTATATGGATTGGCGGTTCCGGAGCTACGTTAGGACTTGTATTAGCCATGATTGTCTTCGGTAGATCAAAATATTCTAAAGCGCTATCAAGAACGTGCATTGTACCTGGGATTTTTAATATTAATGAACCAGTTATATTTGGACTTCCGATTGTATTAAACCCGATCTTAATTATTCCTTTTATTATTACGCCGCTTGTGACTGCAACCATTGCTTATACCGCAACTGCAATGGGACTTGTAACTGCGACTTATATTATGCCGCCGTGGACATTGCCAGCTCCAATCGGTGCATATTTAGCGACGGGAGGAGATTGGAGAGCGGTTGTATTAGTCTTCATTAATATAGCAATCTCATTCCTTATTTATCTGCCATTCTTTAAAATGTACGATAAAAATATGATTGAAATCGAAAAAAGCGGTGATGACGAACAAGATTCTGTGAATGTGTAAGAATGAGAAATGCGAAGAAATCATACAGACATGTATTTGAGTGATAGGCAACGAGTCTATCACTTCTTTCATGATTAAAGGTGAAACGAATCTGTTTTATCAATAGAAGAAGGTGAAATGAAGTGGGGATAAAATTCAGTTATAAAGGTGTGTTTTTGCTACTATTTGTAGTGATCTGTTCAAACCTTCTGTTTACGCCTCTATTAAGAATGTTAGATGTATCACAGATGTATAGTATATGGATTGTGACGAGTATTTCGGCAAGTATAATGCTAACAATTGTTATGTCCTTTATAGATGGTACGTATTCATCAAAAGTACAACTAATTGTTAGATTTGTATTTTTTCTAGTTGGTTGTACATTTATTACCTATATGATTGTCTTTTAAAGAAATAAAGAGGTGATACTATGTATATTGTTGGCTTAATGTCTGGTACTTCTTTAGATGGCATAGATGCTGCCCTTGTCCATATTGAAGGAAATGGTAAGGATACAAAAGTGGAACTCATTCATTTTATTACAGCACGGTTTTCAAGAGAAATAAAAAGTGAAATTCAGCAAGCGTTGTCGATAGAAACTTCTAATGTAAAACTTATATGTAGTTTAAATTTTAAACTCGGACAACGTTTTGCCGATGCAGTGAAAATAGTCTGTAAACAATCTAATTTTCCAATAGAACAATTAGATTTAATTGGCTCACATGGTCAAACAGTTTATCATCATCCTGTTCAAGAGGGAAAGATGGTTCCATCAACACTACAAATCGGAGAACCTGCAGTTATAGCCTATGAAACAGGAACAACAGTCATTTCAAATTTTCGAACGATGGATATGGCGGCTGGTGGTCAAGGAGCTCCGCTTGTTCCATATTCAGAACTCATTTTATATAGAGACCAAAATAAAAATCGAGTACTCCAAAATATTGGCGGAATAGGGAATGTAACCGTCATTCCAAGCCGAGTAGCTAAACAAGAAGCGATTGCCTTTGATACGGGACCAGGAAATATGGTGATAGATGAAGTGTGTCAACGATTATTTCAGCAGTCTTTTGATAAAAATGGGGACATAGCAAAACAGGGAAATGTGATAGATGAAATGCTTTCCTATTGTATGAAACATCCGTTTTTAGAAATTTTACCACCCAAATCAACAGGAAGAGAACAGTTTGGAAAAGAGTTTACAGATGAATTGTTAAAGCAATTTAATGGGCACAGTAAGGAGGACATTATAGCTACTGTAACAATGTTTACAGCAAACTCGATTGTTCATCATTTTCAAAAAGATATTTTTCCTTATTATCATATCGATGAAGTTATTCTTGGCGGAGGTGGAAGTTATAACAAAACACTTGTAGAAATGATAAAAGAAAGTTTGAAAGAGGAATCTTGTAAGGTATTTAGACAAGAAGAACTTGGGTATTCATCGGAAGCAAAAGAAGCAATAGCTTTTGCTGTGCTAGCAAATGAAACATATCATCGTAATCCAAGTAATGTACCAAGTGCTACAGGGGCAAGACATTCTGTCGTTTTAGGTAATGTAACATTCCCTCCAATTGTGAGGTAAGAAAAAGAGGGTGGAAAGATGAAGTATATGATCGGCGTAGATGGTGGTGGGACAAAAACAGAAGCGATTGCATTTGACCAAAATGGTAAAGAAATAGCAAGAAGTATGAGCAGTTTCGGAAATGTTTTATTAGATTATGAGAAAGCTGTATCGCATATTATGCAGGCAATTAATCAATGTCAACAAAGCTTATCTAAAGAGAACTGCGTTTGTATTTGTTTAGGGCTGGCTGGTGTGAAAAGTATAGATATGAATGTGTTAAAAGAGCGTTTAAAAACGAAATATCAAACAAATATTGAAATTTATGATGATGCAGTAATTGCGCATGCCGCTTTATTAGGAGGAAACGATGGTATTTTAACAATAGCGGGAACAGGTGCTATCTGCTTAGGGAAAAAAGGAGAAAAATTTGAGTATAGCGGAGGATGGGGCCATATATTAGGAGATGAAGGAAGTGGGTATTGGATTGCTTTACAAGCGTTAAAAAGGATGACAATCGAGTACGATAAAGGTGCTCAATTTTGCAATCTTAGCACAGCAATACAAAATCAAGTTCCTATTCATACACCATTTGATATAAAACAACTTGTATATTCCTCACAGAAAGATCAGGTTGCTGCGATTGCTCCTCTTGTAATAGAAGAAGCAAGGAAAGGTAATAATGATGCGCTCAAAATTATATTAAAAGCTAGTGAAGAATTAGCCACAATTACAGTTGATGTGTATAAAAAAATGTCATTTGAAGTACCAATTTCAATTGCAGTGAAAGGTGGGATTTTATGCTCTGCACCAGAAATATATGCTGAATTCAAGAGGTGTTGCGAAAAGTATATGAATGAAATAAATTTTATTCAAAATGAAATCTCATCAGCAAAAGGAGCTTATTTTTTAGCTGTAAAAAAATCTATGTTATTTTAAACATAGTTTTCAATATAGCAGTCTCATTTTAAAAATAAATATTTGGTATTATTTACAAAGGTAGGTGTTATATGGATTTAAGGATTAAAATATGGATTTTTTTATTTAGAATGTTATTTCCGATTTTCTTGCTTATCGTATGTATGAATAGTATAGCAATTATAGGAATTGATAAGGTTCCGGTGCATAAACTGCAAGTTATAATACTTGTAAGTTTGTTTATAGCCTGGTCAATAGGATATATTTTACAATATATTAAATCCGTACGTGTTATTGCATGGAAATTGATAGGGGTTACAACGGTAGCAAGTTTCATATTTTATTGTAGCGCTTACTTCTATGCCACTTATGCTTGAAGATTGTATTGAAAATAGTAAATAGAAAGCGAATGATTATATGATTCATATCAACCAGTTTCTGTATGTAATAGGCGCTTATATGGTTGGAAATGTATTAACAGCATATATGATTATAAAATGGAAATATGGGATAGATATTCGAGAAGCTGGTAGTGGAAACCCTGGTGCACGGAATATGGGGCGTTTATATGGGAAAGGATATTTTCTTGCTACATTTTTGGGAGATGCGCTAAAAGGGGCAATTGTTGTTTATATAGCGAGAATCTTATTTGGGGAGTCTATATTTTCATTACTCTCGTTACTAGCAGTTATTGTAGGTCATATATATCCAATTTTCTTTAAATATAAAGGTGGAAAGGGAATTTCGACATTTATTGGCGGACTGCTTGTGTTCAATTATTTAATAGTGCTTACTCTGATGTTTGTATTTATTTTATTTTATTTCATTTTTAAGAGTTTCACAAAGGCTGGTTTAATTACAGTCGCTTGCCTACCACTTTGTATGATTGCATACTCGTATTCTATGGTAGCAATTATATTAAGTGTTTGCATGATTCTATTGATTTTGTACGCACATAGAAAATAAAGGAGAGTAAAACATGGGGTTAATGTATAAAATTGCTGATCAAACTTGGGAATTTGAAAGTATTCATAAATTAAATTATAAAACATTTGTAGAAGAAATTCCACAGCATGAACAAACAGAAGAGCGCAAACGTATAGATTTGTTCCATGAAGAAAATACATATTTAATATGTTTAGATGGTCGAAGATTAGTAGGAATGGTTGCGGTAAGGGGGACACGGCCATTCTCATTAGATAATAAAATACTTCATTTAGATAAGTGGTTACCAGAACGTGGTGATCGTGTATATGAAATCCGTTTATTAGCTGTAGAGCAAGAATATCGAAGCGGAAGAGCTTTACTCGGATTGATTCGATTTTTACATCGCTATTTGCTTCTAAATGGGTATGATTTAGCGCTCATTTCAGCAACAACACGTGAACTTGCACTTTATGAACAAATAGGTTTTCGTCCTTTTTATACATTAGTTGGGACAGAGCAAGCAGCATTCCAGCCGATGTATATCACCCCAAAAATGTTTGAACAATCTAGTATTATAAATGTAGTAAAAAAAGAATATACATTTTTACCAGGACCTGTCGAGATTAGTGAAAATGTCCAGCAAGCATTTGCTTCTAATCCAATTTCGCATCGTTCCAACCAATTTAAAGCTGTGATGGAGAATGTGAAAAGACGACTTTTGCAAATGACAAAAGCCAAGCATGTACAAATAATGCTTGGGACAGGTACATTAGCAAATGATTCAATCGCTTTACAGTTGAAGTTATTAAAGGGACGTGGGTTAATTTTAACAAATGGTGAGTTTGGGAATCGTTTAATCAAGCAGGCAAACCGAGTAAACTTATCATTTGATACATATGAACGAGAAATGGGAACACCATTTTTATACAATGAAATAGGGGAGTTAGTGAAACATCAAGAGTATGAATGGATATGGTTTGTTCATCATGAAACGTCCACCGGTATGTTAAATGATTTAGAAACGTTAATTGGAATTGGTAAAAGGTACGGTATTAAATT
This sequence comes from Bacillus sp. Xin1, assembly GCF_013314535.1. GTDB lineage: Bacteria > Bacillota > Bacilli > Bacillales > Bacillaceae_G > Bacillus_A. The sequence goes on from NZ_JABUAE010000003.1 coordinate 24,313, forward strand.
ATGTGTAGACTGTATTAGTTCTATTGGAGCAATCCAATTCTCTCTAGAAGATGTGTATTTTGCCAGCGGAGTTAGCGGAAAAGCAATTGGAGCATACACGGGATTATCTTTTGTATTTTACAATCATATTGTGAATGCAAATGAAACATTACCTATCTACATGGATATAGGAATGTACGCGGAAAACGGGAGTGTACCGTATTCACAATCTTGGAATTTAATATATGCATTACAAGAAGCGCTAAAGAAATTTGAAGATGAAGCCGAGTATAAGAAGATATATCAAACATATGCTTTTATTGAAGAAGCTGTTACCAATATGGGATTACAACTTGTATCTTCCAAAGAGCATACCTCATCTATCATTCTTACAATTGCATTAGATAAAGAACTTTCTTCTAAGGAAATAGGAGATTCATTAGCCTTGCAAGGATTTATTATTCATTATGAATCATCCTATTTACAGCAAAATAATTGGGTCCAAATTGCTTGCCTAAATCATTATAAAGAACGTGAAATGAAAAGAATGTTGGATTGTTTAGGGATGTATGTAGAACAACTTCATGTATAGTTAACAGAGAAGACGGTTATGAAAACCGTCTTTCTTATTTTTGCATTATGCATGTGCCGATCCAAATAGGGATTTCATTTTCAATTTTCCCTTTTTGCGAATTTCGGCATTTGTATGTACCATGATATATTTATGTGCCCAAGCAATTGCAATAACGTCATCTAACAAGCCGATTCCAATAATAGCTGCTAAATCCGGGATGAAATCGATTGACCATACATAATAGGACAGCGCAGCTAATATAATTATCTTGGCTTTAGCAGGTAATCCGTTCTTTTTTAAGGTGTAATATAAAATAATGCTCTCATACACACCGGACTTACCTAATTTGGTTGCACCTTTTTTCAATTTTTTCCATAATTTCTGTTTCTCCATATAACCACTCCTTATTTCGTTTTTTCATTAATTTTGTAAAAGTATATTTAACATTATGTAAATGCGTTTAAAAATATAGATTTTTTAAAAGGATAGACAAACAATCGACAAAATAACCCTTTTTATCGTTTTTTCTTAATGTCTATTTTCATAAGAATAAAAAAGAAGATAGGAGGAGAAAACATGTGGCTTTTGTTTGATGTAATAGCAGATATTATCTTGTTTTATCCGAGGACTGACGCGAAGTTAAAACATTATATTGCGAAGTTAAATGAACAAGAATGGTTTTGAGATGTACATGAATATACTGGGTATACAGGGACCATTTGGAATAATTGAAAAATCAAGAAGTTTATTTTGGCGCCTGTTAATATGAATTTGCTAACAAAATCAAAAAAGAAACAGAAAGAACTAATTCACCTTATCCATAGCGAGTATGAAAAAAGGAGATAAGAATTATCTTATTTTTCATATTTAGTGAAACAAATGGTACAATGAGAGCTTAATGTGAAAAATAAGGAAAAGAAGTGATCTGTTTGAAAAACTTTTTAGAATTAGGAATTAGTGAAACGTTTAATCATACACTACGTGAAAATGGGATTGCTGAAGCAACGCCAATTCAAGAACAAGCAATCCCTGTTGTTATGGCTGGAAAAGATATAATTGGACAAGCAAAAACTGGTACAGGTAAGACACTGGCATTCATCTTACCAATTTTAGAAAAAATTGATCCTGAATCAAGTGATGTACAAGCCTTGATTGTTGCGCCAACTAGAGAATTAGCGCTGCAAATTACAACTGAAATTGAAAAGATGCTTGTTCATAAAGAAGATATCAATGTTCTTGCAATATATGGCGGTCAAGATGTAGCGCAGCAAATGAGGAAATTAAAAGGAAATACACACATTGTTGTTGCAACGCCAGGACGTTTATTAGATCATTTACGCCGTGAGACGATTGTATTATCCAATGTTTCTATGCTTGTATTAGATGAAGCAGATCAAATGCTTCATTTCGGTTTTTTATATGATATAGAGGATATTTTAGAAGTAACACCTGAGAGTAAACAGACGATGTTGTTTTCAGCGACAATGCCAAAAGATATTAAAAAACTTGCGAAGCGTTACATGAAAGAGCCTGAGATGATTCGAATTCAAAGTGAAGAAGTAACGGTGAATAATATTAAGCAACGTGTGATTGAAACGACAGACCGTGCAAAGCAAGATGCGCTGCGCTATGTAATGGACCGTGATCAACCGTTTTTAGCAGTTATTTTTTGCCGTACAAAGCGGAGAGCAAGCAAGTTATATGATGATTTAAAAGGGTACGGTTATAATTGCGATGAACTTCACGGTGATTTATCTCAAGGAAAACGTGAACGAGTGATGAAAAGTTTCCGAGATGCAAAAATTCAATATTTAATCGCAACAGATGTAGCAGCTCGTGGATTGGATGTAGAGGGTGTAACGCATGTATTTAACTATGATATTCCAGAAGATGTAGAGAGCTATATACACCGAATTGGCCGAACTGGCCGTGCTGGTGGATCAGGCATTGCAATTACATTCGTTGCACCGAAAGATGAAATGCATTTAAAAGAGATTGAAAAAGGTATTGGTGCAACATTGCAACGACAAGTAATTGAACAGTCTGTAAAACCGAAAAATAAAACGGATGAAAAAAAACAAAAGCAGCAAATGAAAAAAACAACGAAAACAGGTCAATATCGATCAAAAGATAACCAAGGGAGATCGAAGAATACAAAACAACAATCATCGCATAAACCAAGTAAAAAGAAAAATAGTACAAAGCAAGGGCAACAAAGACGAGGTCGTTAATAAAGAGTAAGTGTAAAAGTCGTTTTCTTTTAAAGAAGGAAACGGCTTTTTTATTTTGTGTTTAGAAGGTGAATAAATGCAAAAAGTCTTTTTTCGATTTATAAAGTGGAAGGATAATTTAATTGAGGTGTTGTATAGAAGTAGGTAACAGCTTGTGAAAGGAACAGGATTAAATTAAATTTGCATGAAACTTTTTTACAGGCTACACATATATTTATATTAGACCGACAGTCGGTCTAGGGGAAAGGAGTTCTTTATGAGGACCGTCAAAGAATATGAGGAACGAAGAAATGAAATATTAGATACAGCTGAGATGTTGTTTACTTCTAAAGGGTATATGAAAACAACTGTAAATGATATTTTACGAGAAATCGGTATTGCAAAAGGAACATTTTATCATTACTTCAAGTCAAAGGAGGAAGTGATGGATGCAATTATCATGAGGAGTGTAACTGCGGATGAAGCGGCAGCAAAAAAGATTGCTTCAAATTCCAAGATTCCAGTAGTTGATAAATTGTTTCAAATTTTAATGGTGCAAGCACCAAAAGCTGGCGGGAATAAAGAAAAAATGATTGAGCAATTCCACAAGCCAAATAATGCAGAAATGCATCAAAAAAGTTTAGTGCAAGCTATTTTGCATTTAACACCTGTTTTAACAGAAGTAATTGAGCAAGGGATTGATGAGAAGATTTTTGTGACTGCGTATCCAAGGGAAACAATAGAATTTTTAATTGCTTCTGCACAAGTTATATTTGATGAAGGATTGTTTCAATGGCAGCCTCATGAAGCAATGCAAAGAGGAAAGGCTTTTATCAATATGATGGAAATGACTCTTGGAGCCCGAAAAGGAACTTTTAATTATATGCTAGACATTCTGAAGAGACAGTCTTAGCATAATTTTTTTGAAATTTATTAGACCGACAGTCGGTCTAATATTCTGCTGAAAGGTGTGTATACGATGAAAAACAATGCGAGTATAAAATCTTTCCCTAAAGATTTTACTCTTATGGTAATCGGGCAAATTGTATCAATCTTAGGCGCCACTCTTTTACGTTTTGCTTTATCGCTCTATGTGCTGAATATAAGGAGACGTGCAGATGTTTTTGCTACCTTATATGCCATATCGAGCATACCTCTTTTGTTGTCACCTCTTGGCGGGACTATTGCTGATAGATTTAACAGACGCAATTTGATGATAGTCTATGATTTGACAAGTAGTGCCGTTATATTGTGTTTTATTTTTGCGTCATCGATTGGAAACGTTTCTGTAATATTTATTGGTGTTGTTATGATTTTGCTAGCGTTTATTAGTTCGATATATTCTCCTGTTGTTATGGCGAGTATTCCACTGCTCGTTACGGAAAAGAAATTGGAACAGGCAAATGGTATTGTGAATGGGGTGCAAGCATTGTCGAGTGTGGCAGCTCCTGTTTTGGGCGGGGTACTATATGGTATTGTAGGCTTAAAAATCCTTGTTGTGATGAGTTGTATTACCTTTTTCTTGTCGGCAGTATTAGAGGTGTTTATCAAAATTCCATTTGTGAAAAGAAAACAGGATGGTCATATTGTACCGACAATTATAAAAGATATGAAAGACGGGCTTACTTATGTTGTCAGAGCACCTTATATTTTGAAATCTATGATCCTTGCAGCACTTCTCAATTTAATCCTTACACCACTCCTTGTTGTCGGTGGCCCCATCATTTTACGAGTAACGATGAAAAGTAGCGATACATTGTATGGGATTGGAATGGGGCTAATAGATTTAGCTACAATTTTAGGGGCTTTGTCTATTGGCTTCTTTGCAAAAAAGATGAAGATGAACACAATATACCAGTGGTTACTTATTATTGCTCTATTAATTGTCCCGATGGCTGTCTCTCTTATGCCTCTTGTTCTTAGATTTGGATACTATCCCTTATTTATCCTCTTTATCTTATGTGCAATCCTTATTGCAATGGCAATTACTATTATCTCTATCTTTGTCATTATAGAAAATTAGAAGACACCAAATCATTAGATTGATATGAACTATGGATGGTGTTCTTTTTATTTTAATAAAAGGACATGTGTGGAATAAAAGCATGAAAAGATTAATTAGGTGAATGGAAAAAACAAAGCAATCAAGTGGAAAAGAAGAAAAGAGAAGTTAAGCACATGGAATATCGAGAATTTGGCATAGATCATTCTAAAATTGAAGGCAAATGATGTGAAAGGTAGTTCAATTTGCGAAAAGAAGAAAGTGAAACAAAAGTATATTGAAATTACGGCAGCATGAAGGAGTTTTGTTGATACAGCAAAGATGGGTTCAATCCCTAAGTTGTTTCATTAAATGATTGCCTTTTTAAGTTGAATAGACGATCTAATATTCCCGAGATAAATTGTGGTATAATTTACATATAGGGGGAAAGTAGATGACACAACATAAAGAAGAACAAATGAATCAGGCGCTTGCATTGTTTTATTTTGCATATAAAACATTTACAGAAAAACCAGATGAAATTATAAAAGAATATGGTATACAGCGCGTGCATCACCGAATTTTATTTTTTATTGCTCGCTTTCCAGGGCTCAGTATAAATGAATTGTTATCTCTGTTAGAAATAAGTAAACAAGCTCTTCACGGACCACTCCGTCAGCTTCTTGAAAAGGGGCTTATCGAAAGTAATGAAGCAGAACATGATCGTCGTGTGAAACAGCTTGTCCTCACGAAAGAGGGAGCAGTGCTTGAGAGAAAACTAAGCGACGTGCAAAGAAAACAAATGGGAAGTATTTTTTCGAAATTTGGTGAAACATGTGAAGAACATTGGCATCAAGTGATGACAGAACTAGCAAATAGTCGTTTAGGTTTTGATGCATGGTTATCTAAGCGTGAAGAACCAGTTGATCAAAAATAAGGAAATAAATCATTCTTCAGTTTTTAGGGTTTGAAAAAGAATTCATTATATCCATGCATTTTGGCAACTATGAGTGGATTATAGAAATACATGGATAAAAAATGAACATTACTAGATACTTTATGACGTGTACGTATTGCAAAATTTAAATTATTATTTCCGAAAGGGGAATTATGATGATAAAACTTGTACTTATTCGTCACGGACAAAGTTTATGGAATCTTGAAAACAGATTTACAGGATGGACAGATGTAGATTTATCGGAAAATGGATTAAACGAAGCACAAGAAGCAGGTGCGATATTAAAAAACAATGGATATACATTTGATGTTGCGTATAGTTCTGTTTTAAAACGGGCAATTCGAACACTGTGGATTATTCTGCATGAAATGGATCTGGCTTGGGTTCCAGTACATAAATCATGGAAGTTAAATGAGAGACATTACGGAGCGTTGCAAGGTTTAAATAAAGATGAGACAGCAAAGAAATATGGAGGTGCACAGGTTCATATTTGGAGACGAAGTACGGATGTGAGACCGCCAGCTCTTGCTGAAGATGATCCAAGGTATGAAGTTGCTGATCCAAGGTATAAGCTGCTTAAAAAAGGAGAATTTCCCCTTACAGAATGTCTAGAAGACACAGAAAAAAGAGTGTTGGATTTTTGGCATCAGGAAATTGCACCAACGTTACAAACCGGTCAAAAAGTAATCATTTCATCGCATGGGAATACAATTCGTTCGCTTGTGAAATATTTAGATAGTTTATCGGACGATGGCGTAGTGTCATTAAATATTCCGACGAGTATTCCTCTTGTTTATGAATTAGATGAAAAATTACAACCTATTCGTCATTATTATTTAAGTATGGATGGAGAGGTACCTAAAGGCGTAATTCCCAAACATATATCTTTGTAAAAAAATATTTTTGAAAATTTGAAATGCAGGCTTGTCTACATATACAATGTAGATTCATTATAAAAGACGTGGATTCCTTTTTAGTATATGCGATGTAGCAGACTTTAGAAGGTTGTCCATGTCTTTTGTCATAATGAGAGAAAATTGAGCATGTAATGATATCGTGAGAAGTTTTTGAATGGAGGGTGATGTGATTGACAGTCTCTAACATTCGAATTGGTTTGTTTTTTCTTGTACTAGTTTTTTTATTTCTTATCTTCTTTTATTGGAAAAATGAAGAGATGTACGAAGAAAAAAAGCAACTTATTCGAAAAACATGGTATGGTGTGTTTATTACTTCAGTCACAATTTATTTCATGGTGAAAGGAATTGATTTAACCCTCTGGAAAAACATTTTAATGTTTGTAGCGATGGTTATATTTGTCGATATTGCTTTTATTTTAACTCCAAATATTTCTGAGATATGGGGGGCGAAATTTAGTGATATCGGAAAGACTGTCCAGTCCATTAAACGATCATTAATCGCTTCAAAGGCAAGGGGAGAGATTTATACGACTATCATCCAAAATGTAAACCCTGCAGCATTTGGTACGATGGAGTGGAGGGCAGAGGCTGAGTATGCACAAAGTTTAAATATATTTCTTGATACGTATGCTGAAAAAATCGGAGCAAAAATCGTTGTCTTTGTGACAGCTGATGAATTAAATACAAATTTCCGTGGCATCCGCTCTCAGTTTAGTATCACAGTACCTTTAGAACATATAGAGCAATTAAATGAACAAAAAGCTGTTCAAGTAGAAAACGTCGGTATCATACCAGCGAAAATAGTCAAAGATGTTTGTATTGTTATTGATGGTCAAAAGAGCAATCTTCAAGATCGAGATTTTGAAAATGTATATAATTTAACGATTCAGCATAGTTATTTTAGTAAATAGGACAGAAAAAAGTTTCTGTCCTTTCTTTCATACATAAATACAGGCAAAGTTCGTGAAAATGAAACATAATTGAATAAATTTGGACAATCATCCCAACACTAGCAGGTAGAGGTGATTGTAGTGGAAAAAGAATATAGCAATGAATTTTTCAAAGAAGAAACAGAGGATACAACAGATTTCTCTTTAATAAAAGGAGATACAATGCAACAAGTAGAAGAGTTAGAAGATGAATTAAAAAGAAAAGGATAACGTCTGATTTATATTTGAGATATAATGAAGAGAGAAAGAGTGTATCTTTTTTATAAAGGGGGAGGAAAAAATGCAAGAAATGAAACAACAAAAACTTGCTTTTTTTAAAGAAAAAAAAGAAGCATCGAATACAGATTTCTCTCTTGTGAAAGGTGCATTAACAGAAAATATTAATCGACTAGAAAAGCTCATGAATCATGATGCATCAAAATATATGCAAGGGAAAAAATTAAAAGAAAATGTATAAAAGCATTTTCTTTTTTTATTTCTTCTTCATTCCCGCTCCGAATTCCTCAAAATCTAGCAACTTACGAAGTAAATAAAGGAGCTTTGATTTGGAGGACTTTGTCATCTAGTAAAAAACGAAAGGCGCTTTGTATCGTCTTTCGTTTTTTTGTATTAAGATTAAGTTGTCTTAAAATTAGTATTTTGCAGATTACTAAAAATAGTATAATGAGTACAATCACATTTTAGAAAGAAGGTATTCCCTTGAAAAAGATTTACGTTATTCATGAAAACACAGAATGGACAAGATATCTAATGAGAAGATTGGAAGAACTCGATCTTCCTTATGAAGAATGGCATTTAGACAAAGGGAATGTGGATCTTTCGTCTGTTCCGCCGCAGGGCATATTTTATAACCGTATGAGCGCTTCTTCTCATACAAGAAATCACCGCTTTGCACCAGAGTTTACGGGTGCTGTCCTTGCTTGGTTAGAGAGGCATAATCGAAAAGTGTTCAATGGAAGCAGAGCATTGCAGCTTGAAGTAAGTAAAGTCGGGCAATATATGGCACTGAATGCACAAGGAATCCGGACACCTAAGACAATTGCAGCTGTTGGTAAGGTTCATATTATAGAAGCGGCAGCGCAATTTGAAGGACGACCATTCATTACGAAGCATAACCGTGCTGGAAAAGGATTAGGCGTTCAACTGTTTCAGTCTGTTGTTTCATTACAAGAATACGTAGAAAGTGTAGCGTTTGAAGAACCAGTAGATGGTATTACATTAATTCAAGAATACATTCAATCTCCTGAGCCTTACATTACACGCTGTGAGTTTGTAGGCGGGAAATTTGTGTATGCAGTTCAAGTCGATACATCGAAAGGCTTTGAATTATGCCCAGCTGATGCTTGTCAAATTGGTGATTTGTTCTGTCCTGTTGGAGAGAAAGTCCCGGAAAAACCGAAGTTTCAAATTATTGAGGGCTTTGATGACCCAATTATTCAAAAATATGAGGCCGTTTTGGCTGCAAATGATATCGCAATTGCTGGCATTGAGTTTATTCGAAATGCCGATGGTGAAATTTTCACTTATGACATTAATACAAACACAAACTACAATGCTGACGCGGAAGCAGTTGTTGGAAAATACGGTATGCTAGAGATTGCGAAGTTTCTTGGTAGTGAATTAGAGAAAATATAATAGATAGGAAGAAAGTTGCTGATGAAACAGCTTTTTTGTAAGTTCCATTCGGGCGCAAATTGGTAATGGGAGGTTTTCTGTAAAATACATAATCATTCTCCTTATTCTGTTGAATTGGTATAGGAGAGTTTTGATTAGTAGGAGTGATAACTCTACATCTTTAATAAAAAGTAACATGATGAAGCGTGGTATAATGATAACGAATAGAATGATTTAAAATTCAAAGATGTATTTAAGAGAGGAGCTTCACAATGTATTCTAATTTAGAACAATTAACAAAGCACCCGGTATTTTACCATTTTGCAGAAATTTCAAAGATTCCAAGAGGATCTGGAAATGAAAAAGAAATTAGTGATTTCCTAGTGAAATTTGCAAAAGATCGTAATTTAGAAGTTGTACAAGATGAAGCTTTAAATGTAATTATTAAAAAGCCAGCAACTGACGGTTATGAACATGTCCCAGCAATTATTATACAAGGTCATATGGATATGGTTTGCGAAAAGAACCAAGCAACTGTTCATGATTTTGAAAAGGATCCGATTGAGCTACGAATCGTTGGGGACATGCTGTATGCAAATCAAACGACTTTAGGTGCTGATAATGGTATTGCAGTTGCATATGCATTAGCACTATTAGATTCGGCTGATATTCCGCATCCATCTCTTGAGGTTGTGATTACAACTGAGGAAGAGACAACAATGGGTGGAGCTTTTGCTGTTGATGCAAAGCATTTTGATGGAAAAATATTTATTAATATCGATTCTGAAGAAGATCATAAATTATTAGTGAGCAGTGCAGGCGGAGCGAAAGCAGTTGAAACAATTTCTGTTGATTGGGAAGAAGTACCTGCTGAACTAGAAGCATATCGACTATATGTTGGTGGACTAAAAGGCGGTCATTCCGGTATGGAAATTGATAAACAAAGAGGAAATGCCAATAAAGTATTAGGACGCGTTCTTCATGATTTATCAAAAGAAATCTCATTTAACATGAGTGAAATTCATGGCGGATTAAAAACAAATGCGATTCCACGTGAAAGTGTTGCGACAATTTTATTATCTGGACATGACGTACAAAAGGTAGAAGAGAAAGTGGTAGAATGGACACGCATTTTCCAAGAAGAGTTACGTGCTGTAGATCCTGATGTACATGTTTCTCTTACAAAATTAGAAGGAAAAGTAGAAAAAGTATTTGCTAAAACAACACAAAGTCAGCTTATTTCTTCTCTATTCCTAATTCCAAACGGTATTCAAAGCATGAGTATGGATATTAAAGGACTTGTAGAAAGTTCAACAAATTTAGGTGTTATTGAAACATTACATAATGAAATTAAATTACGAAATGAAGTAAGAAGTTCTGTAAGTAGTTTAAAACAGCACATTACAAATGAGATTAAGCATATTGCAGAATTGGTTGGAGCAAAGTTCGAGAAGGAATCGGAGTATCCAGAATGGCCGTACAATCCGAATTCACCAATTCGTGAATTATTTGAAAACGTGCATAAAGAAAAATACAACAAAGACGTTGAAATCTTTGCGGTACATGCCGGTATTGAGTGTAGTGTATTTGTTCAAAAAATGCCGGAATTAGATGCAATTTCATTTGGACCAGATATTTTCAACGTTCACACACCAGACGAGCATATTAGTATTTTATCAGTTATCAATAACTGGGGATTCTTTGTTGATGTAATGAAAGAAACGAAGTCTTTAGCATAAATAAGAATGAGCTGAACTGCCTAAGGAGGACCTTGGGCAGTTTTTTGTTGAAATTCAGTTTATATTTCTGTAATGGTTCCAAATTACAATTATGTGACTTTAACTTGTTAAGATTGCATAATACGGTTCCTTTATCATGTAACTTTACAGTTGCTTATTGTTGATGGCAATCATATAGTTGCTTATACTTGATATATGAATTGGGACAAAGACGCTATATTCAAAGCACTTGGCGACTCGACTCGGCGGCTTATATTAGACGAACTATCCGAACGTAACGAGCTGACGTTGTATGAACTTACGGCACGTCTTATTATGAAGCACGACCTTTCCATTTCGCGACAGGCGATTGCTAAACATCTTACTACATTGGAAGATGCGGGGCTCGTAAAATCAATGCGAAAGGGAAAATATCGAGTACTTATGTTTAACAACGAACCACTTAAAAACTTATTGAAAGGATGGATAGAGTAATTTTATAATATCGTAACAGAATTTTCTGACGAATATGTGAGTTGTTTTGCGGAAAACCAGACTGTTAGTACAGCACCATGCGTCACAAATAAAAAGGGAGGCAAGAACAATATGAAAATCGTTGTTACTAGTATATTTGTACAAGATCAAGACAAGGCACTGGAGTTTTATTCAGAAAAGCTAGGGTTTGTAAAAAAGGAGGACGTTCCCGTAGGAAAATTTAGGTGGATAACGCTTGTTTCTCCTGATGATCAGGGCGGTACTGAGCTTTTACTCGAACCGAATGAACATCCTGCCGCAAAAGAGTATCAAAAGAAAATATTTGCTGAAGGCATCCCAGCAACAATGTTTAGCGTTACAAATATTAATAAAGAGTACGAACGATTATTGGAAAAAGGTGTGAAGTTTACTATGGAGCCGACAAAAATGGGCGAAGTCACAATAGCTGTCTTCGACGATACATGCGGCAACTTTATTCAGATAGTGCAGAAGTAACTTCATGACGAAGTAACCTAGTACTAAACGAATTTATTGGCAAGTTTTAAGTTAGGTGAAGTGTTTTTTACCAAAAAATAAAAACCATTATGTTAACCCTGTCCTACTTTTAGGATGGGGTTATATGTTTATAAGGTCTAAAATTAAATGAGGTTGTTATCATTCCACAATGGAAATGTAACATTGTGAATATGTTCACTTCAACTTAGGACCCTGTTAGTTGAACAAGGAACATCAAAATAATCAAACTTTTTTATAAAAAGTAGTTCCTAAACTAGAAGGAAGCCATTGTATTGATCAATATTTATTCAAAATAATGGATTTTAATATGCACTGAATCAAGATTTAAAGAGTGATTTCTAATCAAACTATCTTTTAAAGCAACATTTGTTGCTGCGGTATAGATAAAATAAAGCAAACTTTACAGAGCGACAATGCAGCTGGTATCTGTAATTTTAGTTAAGGAGGAAGGAAATTCAAGAAATTTCACATACCGTATTGAAAGAGAAAATATAAAATAAAACATTTGCTGAAAGGTAAATAACATAATTAAAAAGAAGTGCTAAAAATATATTTAATAGAACTTTTATAAGGATTTTTAACAGACTAGAAATTGTAGTCGTGCAATTAAATTAAGGTGCACGACTTTTTTTATATCTAATGCAACTATTTTGATAGAAAATGAAAACCAAAATATATTAGTAAAAGGAATTATTTATATGAAAAATAGGTGTTTTTAAGTACAAGTATCCATTACAATTTTGTTAAATTTGTTCTACACTACATAAAATAACAAATTTTGACGTCCTTCTTTTGGTATAGTGTAAATAATTAAAATACTCAGTTTTTAATTGGGTTAGAATATGGTTAGAGCATATAAAAACTTTGTATAAAGGAGTCGTGTACACATGCATAAAGAATTTGAAATTGAGGAATACACAGCAATTGAAGAACAAATTCATTATTATAGTCAGTGTTTATTGGTAAATCACCCTGAACAAATTGTGAAGTACTTAGAAAAGAGGTTAGAAAAGTATACAGAAACATTACAATATGCGCACTTGTACCCTGAAAAAGTCATTTTGCCTATACAACAATTAGTAATTGAGTATTCTTTGGATCTTGCTAGGATTAGAAAGTATTTAAATTTAGAAACATAGCTTATAAATAATCGTTTAAAATGAAACAGAGTCGGCAATGAGAAATTCATTCTATTGTCGACTCTGTTTCATTGTTTTATGACGAAGTTAGTTGTTAGAAATAAGAAAAAATAATACTAATAAATAAAGTTTGACATATAATACTCCAAGAGTAAAATAAAAGTGAGTACTCACTCATTTTGAAAGGGAGGAGATTTTATTGCAACAACCTTCTGTGATTTTGCAAGATGTATCAAAAAGTTTTGGTAAAAAAGAAGTATTACACAATATTTCACTATCTGTATCAGACAAAGAGATTTTTGGTTTAGTAGGTCCCTCGGGTTCTGGAAAAACGACACTTATTAAAATGATTGCTGGTATTAGTGAATCAACGTCTGGTGATGTAACAGTTCTAGGAACGAAAATGCCCAATTTAAATGAGATGAAACATATTGGGTATATGGCACAAGCTGATGCCCTGTATGAAGAGTTATCAGCTTATGAAAATGCAGATTTTATCGCGATGATGTATGGATTGAAAGGTAAGCATAAGAAAGAGCGAATTGAAGAAATTCTTACATTAGTTCAATTATCACAGCATGCTAAGAAACAAGTACAGCATTTTTCAGGTGGAATGAAGAAGCGTTTATCACTTGCTATCGCACTTCTACATGAGCCTAAATTATTAATTCTAGATGAACCAACTGTTGGAATTGATCCAGTTCTTCGCAAATCTATTTGGGAGAAATTTTATGAGCTTAAAGAACAAGGAACAACGATTATTGTGACAACACATATTATGGACGAAGCTGAATTTTGTGAACGCCTGGGATTAATTAGAGATGGGAAGTTAATTGCGACAGGAACCCCAAATGACTTGAAAGAACGAACTTCATCGGGACGAATTGAAGACGTTTTTCTATTGGAAGGAGCGGTTGAATCATGAGAGTTGGTGGTGTAATTATACGGATTATTCGTCAGTTTCTTCGAGATAAACGATCACTGGCAATGATGTTTGGCGCTCCCATGTTACTTCTTTGGTTATTATCACTTGTGTTTACACAAAAGGATTATATACCTCAGATTGCATTAGTAGATGTTCCAGCACCTATAGTGGAATCAATGAAAAAACAAGATGCTACCATTTATGAGTATAGTAAAGAAGACGCACGTTCTAAGTTGGAAAATCAACAGATAGATGCCATTATAACTTTAGAAAATGAAAAAGTAAATGTATTACTGGAAGGTAGCGATTCTTCAAAAAATCGCGCCGTACTACAAGTACTGCAAAAGGGTGCAGAAAAAAATGATATACCTGGTTTGAAACCAGAAATTGATTTTTTACATGGTTCCGCAGATTTTACGATGTTTGATGGACTCGGACCGGTATTAATTGGCTTTTTCACATTCTTCTTTGTCTTTATTTTATCAGGCGTTTCCTTTGTGCGAGAACGTTTAAGTGGGACATTGGAAAGGCTGCTATCTACTCCAGTCCGCCGCTTGGAAATTGTTGTTGGTTATATAGTTGGATTTGGTATTTTTGCATTTTTACAGTCTGTTATTATTGTAGGTTTCTCTGTTTATATTCTTGATTTATATGTAGCAGGGTCACCATGGCTTACATTATTGATTACGTGTATGCTTTCGCTAACAGCGTTAACACTAGGCACTTTTTTATCGGCATACGCCAATAACGAATTTCAAATGATTCAATTTATCCCACTTGTCATCGTACCGCAAATTTTCTTTTCGGGTTTGTTTCCAATGGAATCAATGAATAAGTGGTTACAAATGCTTGGAAAGTTATTCCCACTCACATATGGTGCTGATGCAATGAAGCAAGTGATGATTCGGAATCAAGGGTTTACTGAAATTGCAAGTGATCTCGGTGTGTTGCTTCTTTTTGCGCTAGTATTTACAGTAGGAAATGTATTTGCTTTGAAGAAACATCGTAGAATATAATTTTTATAAAAAGGGGCATGATGAATGAAAAAAGATTGGCTGGAAGAATTAATCGCTAGTGTAGATACAGATAAGCGCAATGAACGACAACTGCGTATATTAGAAGCTGCGGTTGATATGTTTGGAGAAAAAGGGTATGCAGCCACTTCAACAAGTGAGATTGCAAAGCGTGCCGGTGTAGCGGAAGGAACAATCTTCCGCTACTACAAGACGAAAAAAGATTTACTATTGGCGGTTGTCATGCCAACTTTAACAAAGTTTGCTGCTCCATTTTTCGTACAGGCTTTTGCAAAAGAAATACTGGAGAATACGTATGAAACGTATGAAGAATTTTTAAGAAAAGCAATTCGAAATCGATTTGAATTTGCTAAAAAACATTTTCCAATGTTAAAAATTTTAATACAAGAAGTACCGTTTCAACCAGAATTAAAAAATGAAATACAACAATTAGTAGAGAAAGAACTTTTTTCTCGCTTTAAAAAGTTAATTGTACATTTTCAAGAACAAGGACAAATTATTGAAATGCCACCCCCTTCAGTTATCCGCTTTACTTTATCAGCTATAATGGGGTTAATTTTAACTCGATTTTTATTATTACCTGAAGAAAAATGGGATGATGAAGTGGAAATTGAAAATACAATTCAATTTATATTATACGGATTAACACCGCGGACGTTGATATAACAACGCCCGCGGATTTTTATTTTCGTAGGTGCAAACATTGACTATCCAAAGATACTTTTCCCGAAAGTTTTAACAGCTTCTTCTTGCATGTTGGGTAACACATGAGAGTAAACTCTTAATGTCATAGATATATCCGTATGGCCTAATCTTTCGCTTATAATTTTAGGGTTGACCCCTCATTTTAGGTATTACGGATAAAAGAATTGGTATCATGTATGATCGGAGTCCTAATTATGTCAGCAAGTTGAAGAAGAAATGGAAAGAGCAAGGCAAGTGGGAAGGAGCAACAAATATTTGGAAGATGAAAAAGGGTAAAGGAAATTCCTGAATGAATACTAAATTTGAATTTTGTTAAGAAATGAAATGGTTAATAACTGTGAATGATTAGATGATAATGGGGAAAAAGCAAAAGGACCCTTTATAAGGATCCTTTTGTTGAGTTAATCTAACAATCACATTCGTAATCACGGTAGTGTTCATCGCACGGATCATTCTTATCATTGCAGCAGATGCAAAATGTTTTTTTGATCAATATATCAATAAAAGCATTGAATTCGGTATTATTTGTGAGAGTAAGGCTTTGGAAATCTTCTACTTGAAATATCCTTGTTTCATTTGTGATAAGTGTGGCGATAATTGGTATGGGAGATCTTCTTGTTCGAATAATTACTTCAATGGCAAGAGCATCATCGGGAACAGATACTTGAAGTAATGTTTTATTGTGGTTATTAGTACAGTCTTCAAAAACTCTTCTTGAAGCGCCTGGGGGTACGAAAATATTTAAAGGTACATTTTCAGTTGGGGTGGTATCTGAACCAGCTATGGTATGAGTTTCTATAAAACAGTTATCTTTTTGATAGTGAGAATACGATTGTTCTTTATAATACTTTTTACGATTATCATTTTGATTATTGCAGCAGATACAAAATGTTTTTTGAATAAATATACCAATGGTGCTATCGATATTGGTATTATTTGTGAGAGTGAGGCTTTGAAAATCTTCTACTTGAAATATCCTGTTTTCAGTTGCGGATATTGTAACAGTAATTGGTATACGAGATCTTCTTGTTCGAATGGTTACTTCAATTGGTTGAGAACCACCAGGAACGCCAAAATCAAGCAATGTTTTATTATGGTTATTGGTACAATCTTCAAAAGCCGTTCTTGAAGTGTTAGCTGGTACGATAAAAACTAAAGCACTATTTGAACCAGATATTGTATGGGTTTTGATAAAACAGTTATCTTTTTGATGGTGAGAATACGATTGGTTTTTATAATACTTTTTACCATCTTTATAAAAATAATCAGCCATATGTCCCTCTCCTTGTATTTTTGTCTATATATATTATCTGGAAGAGATAAGGCATGATTGGACAAAATGGTATAAAGTTTTTCTGTATAAAAGTTTCATTTTGTTTAAAAGAGGAATGGATAATGTATGCTTATTTGGGAAATTCAGTTAAATAGTTCCTTAAGAAACAAGGGCAAGAGAGACACAAAAGAACAGCTAGCAAAAGCTAACTGCTCTCTAGGGATAGAAACTCACGTTGCTGGAGGTCCGTATAATGAGTTATGACCATCGCCTATGTACATTATATACAGAATATTTGTTGAATAAACATAAGGACATTTTTAAATAACTGTATTTTAAAACCCCTTTAATTTAGGGCTGATTCCAAAAAAGCGAAACACTAACAAAATATAAAGTTAGTAAAAGAGTAGTACCTATGAGAACACCTATAAAAATCTTTGTCCATATATTCTTCATCAATACACCCCTTTTATGAAGAATATTAACATCTATCGAAAATTTGAACAAAATAATCCTTTGAATGGAAAGCGTATGTACGGAGGGGAAGCGTATCGTATGAACCAATTGTCATTCTTTGGAGACATCGATGAAAAAGAGATGCGGAGACTTGTGGTGAACGAGCTGAAAAACTACAAAGCATTACGTGTCCGGATGAAAAATCAAGAAGAACAAATGCAAGCAGAATGCGCGGTTTTCTTTCCGAAAATGAAAGAAGATAAAAAGCATGAGATAAGGTTTAAGCAAATTGAGAGGGCGTTGCAGAATACGCTTGATAATGACCATCGTCAGATAATTGAGTTGAAATATATGGGAATGAGAAAGCCAAAGATTCCTATGTTTATGACGAATTGATGATGAGACGTGATAATTTTTATGAGAATAAAAAAATAGCTATCCGTTTGATAGCTACTGCTTTAGGGGTTATATAAACGAGGTATTATTCTAGTGAAAATGAAATTATGATTTTTTTTGCTATTTATATAGATTGTTATATGGTACGTGTAACCCATCTTACATTTGCTCTGCCTGTGACAGGGCTTTTGATTCTAGTAGATAAAAAATCAATAACTTGTCCAATCCTTTCTAATCTATCTAGCATATTATGCATTAAATAGAATAGGGAGGGAAGATAAATTTGTATTACTACTGTAAATACTGTGAGCGTTACCAAAAGAAACATCATGATTGCTGTAAAGAAAGTACTTATGACAAACGCGATAAAAAGCACGAAGAAAAAACATCTGTTAATGTAAATGTAAATTGTTGTTGTGAGGATAAGAAGGAGAAACTTGTAAGAGCGTCTGCTTTTAGGGCTGTGAATACAGTAAATCAAAATCTTCCAGCAAATACTTTTATTAAGGTACTATTTCAAAATGAACAATTCGATTTAGCGAATGAATACAATCCAGCAACGTCAATTTTTATTCCGAAGACTAGAGGAGTTTATTCTGTTATTGCTAAGATTGGTTTCTTTCCAAACGACACAAACTTGAATTATAGAGCGCGGGTAGAAATTCGTGTGAATGGAAATGCAGCAATTGCAATAGATAATGATTTTTTTGGTCCCATAAACTTCGGTAATGCAGTAAGTGTTTCCACAATAATTCAATTAGAAGTGGGCGATCAAGTTGAGGTATTTGCACAGAGTAGTATTGCTGGAGTTATTAGTATCGCAGAAGACCGTTCGCATTTTGAAGCTGCAAGATTTCCATCTCCAATTGTATAAAGAAGATGAAAGATATGTTATGAACTATATAAAGATAACCTCCCTTACTCGCTCTGCCTTGTGACAGGGCTTTTTTACATAACTATACATACATGAAAAAATTCTCGTTTTACTCTCAATTACTTATTGTAAAGGAAACCGGTGTATTTTCTGGAGGAGGACTTCCATTCACCAAAACTTGACCAACAAGGTTAGCTACATTCGGTCCTGTTCCTGAAGAGCATAGTGTTGAATTACTGATGTCTAGGAAAATAGTTGTTGTCAATGGAGGAAGACTAGGGAAAGGAATCGAGATTGGGATAGATATTGGACATGTGAGCTGGGGTTTCCAACAACTATTGTATCTATTTCCCTTTATTTTTTCTCATTTATTGTTCATCCTTTGTTTTTTCACGATATTATATGATATGCATGCTTGAATAAAATGAAACAAGTATGAATTATAATTAGTATGTGTATCTTATCGCCCCATCGCCATCGAGTTAAGAAATTTGTTGTTCTCCAAAACGAAAAAATGAGCTGATTTCTCATAAGTAACTGTAAAATGAAAAAAATTGGGGGACACTTCAACATATTAGCTTGATGGCAATGGTGTAATACCAACAAAACACAAATTTTACAGCCTAAGAAAAATTTGAAAAAGAAAAAACAATTTCCTATAAATTAAAGAAGCGGCTGTTATAAGTTGCTTCTTTAATTTATGATTTTTGTCAAAATGGCAGTGAGAGTGATGTGTAATAGAAGAAATATAAAAAAGTGCTAACAAGTTTGCAAACGAACTTGCTTTATATAAAATAGATATAAATTATCGCTGATATGTCACTGATATATAGTCATAATAAAAAGAGACAATACAAACGAATTTTGCTTAGAATACTCATCGTAGTACAATTTATATTATACGGATTAACACCGCGGAGGTAATAAAATGCGACAATTTGCAAAACCAACAGTTGTTGTAAGTAAATGCCTAGAATTTGATGCTTGCCGTTATAATGGGGAAATGATTTCTGATGTTACAATTCGAAATTTACAACCGTTTGTTACATTTATTCCAGTATGTCCTGAAGTAGAAATCGGATTAGGAATCCCTCGTGAAACGATTCGAGTTGTTGAAGATAGCGGCATTCACAAACTTGTACAACCTTCAACAAAAGAAGATGTAACAGAGAAAATGCAAAGTTTTTCTGATCAATTTTTAAATTCTTTACCAGATATTGATGGTTTTATTTTAAAGAATCGTTCTCCAAGTTGTGGAACTAGAGATGTGAAAATTTATACAGGATATGAAAAATCACCAATAAAAGAGAAGGGTGCTGGTTTGTTTGGTGGCGCTGTATTAAAAAAATTTTCGCATATTGCAATAGAGGAAGAAGGTAGATTGTCGAATTTTATTATCCGCGAACATTTCTTTACTAGGTTGTTTACAATTGCTAATTTTAAAACATTAAAACATGATAGAGACTTGAAAGATCTCATTCATTTTCAGTCTAATTATAAATATTTATTTATGGCATATAATCAAGTGAAACAGAAAGAATTAGGTCGTATTATCGCGAATCAGAAAAAGGAAAAGATTGAAGTTGTTTTTGAAAATTATGAGAAGACTTTGTATGAATTGTTAATGCGCACACCGCGCTATACATCGAATATAAATGTATGTGAGCATATTTTTGGATACTTTAAAACGAAGTTAAAGAAACAAGAAAAAGAGCATTTTTTGGAATTACTTCACAAGTATGCTGAAAAGAAAATGCCACTTAGCAGTTTGCTTGCAATCTTAAAATCATGGGCGATTCGATTCGAAGAAAATTATTTATTACGACAAACATATTTTGAACCGTATCCAGAAGCATTAGTGGAAATATCAGATTCAGGTAAAGGCAGAGATTATTAAAGAAAAATCGCATAATTCGACACGATTATTCCTATGTTGTTGTAGAACAATGTAGGAATTTTTTTGTGCATGAGTACAGATTCTGTTTTAAAATTAAGTTGTGACAGAATTATAACAATTATCTAACTACTATTCCTGTCTTTTAAAAAGCAATGTTTGTAGTACAGACTCGTACGCTGTCGAAACTCAATATTCGATAAGGGGTGTGTAGCGGAATGGAATTTACTCTAACTCGCGAAAAACAAATGATTAAAGAAATGGTACGTGACTTTGCCGAAAAGGAAATCGCACCAAAAGCTGTGTATTATGACAAAACAGCTGAATTTCCATATGAAACGTTTCAAAAAATGGGCGAACTAGGATTATTAGGAATCCCATTCCCAGAAGAGTATGGAGGTTCTGGCGGTGATACTCTATCGTACGCGTTAGCTGTTGAAGAAATTGGTCGTGCTTGTGGCGGTACAGGTTTAAGTTATGCTGCAACAATTTCATTAGGTGCTTCTCCAATTTATTACTTTGGTACAGAAGAACAAAAACGAAAGTATTTAGTACCAATGGCATCTGGAAAAACATTAGGTGCTTTTGGTTTGACTGAACCGAATGCTGGATCTGATGCAGGTGGCACACAAACAAAAGCATTTTTAGATGGCGATGAATATGTGATTAGTGGCGAGAAGTGTTGGATCACAAATGCTGAGTATGCAAATACAATTATTGTAACCGCTGTCAACGGTATTGAAGAAAGTGGTAAAAAACGTATTTCTGCATTTATTGTGCCGACAAATAGTGAAGGATTAACGATTTCAAGTCCATACGATAAGATGGGTGTTCGCGCTTCTAATACTTGCGAAATCGTACTTGATAGCGTTCGTGTGCCAAAAGAAAATATTCTTGGTGATGTAAATAAAGGATTTAAGCAATTCCTATATACACTTGATGGAGGGCGTATTTCAATTGCAGCATTAGCTGTAGGGATTGCACAGTCTGCTTTTGAACGTGCACTTCAATATGCAAAAGAGCGTCAGCAATTCGGAAAAACAATTTCGAATTTCCAAGCGATTCAATTTAAACTGGCAGATATGGCTACTGAGGTGGAATTGGCACGGAATTTAGTACATAAAGCAGCTTGGTTAAAAGATCATGATAAACCTTTTGGTAAAGAAGCAGCTATGGCAAAGTTATTTGCATCTGAAGCAGCAAGTCGTATTGCGAATCAAGCCGTGCAAATTCACGGTGGATATGGTTATATGCGTGAATATGAAGTTGAGCGTCATATTCGTGATGCAAAACTTTTAGAAATTGGTGAAGGAACTTCTGAAATTCAACGTCTCGTAATCGCAAGACATTTAGGGTGTAGATAAAAGGAGGATTCACTATGTTTCAAAAAATATTAATTGCTAATCGTGGAGAAATTGCAGTTCGAATTATGAAAACTTGTCAAAAGCTTGGTATTCGCACAGTTGCTATTTATTCCGAGGCAGATGAAAATGCACTTCATGTAAAACTAGCAAATGAGGCTTATTTAGTTGGTGGCCCGCGTGTTCAAGAGAGTTATTTAAATCTTGAAAAGATAATTGAAATTGCTAAGAAAACAAATGCGGAAGCGATTCATCCAGGATATGGATTATTATCAGAAAATCCTTCTTTCGCGATTCGCTGTAAAGAAGAAGGAATTGTATTTATTGGTCCTTCTGAAGAAATTATTGCTAAGATGGGAAGCAAAATTGAATCACGTTTGGCAATGCAAGAAGCAAATGTTCCAGTTGTACCAGGTATTACAACAAATATTGAAACTGCTGAAGAAGCAATTGAAATCGCAAAACAAATTGGTTATCCATTAATGTTGAAGGCATCCGCGGGCGGCGGAGGCATTGGAATGCAGTTGATGGAAACTGAGCAAACGCTCACCAAAGCATTCGAGAGTAATAAAACACGTGCGCAAAACTTCTTTGGTAATGGTGAAATGTACTTAGAACGATATATTGCAGACGCACATCATATCGAAATTCAGCTTTTAGCTGATACTCATGGAAATACAGTGTACTTATGGGAACGAGAGTGCTCTGTACAACGCCGAAATCAAAAGGTTATTGAAGAAGCACCGTCTCCATTTTTAGATGAAGAGACACGTAAAGCAATGGGAGAAGTTGCTGTACAAGCAGCAAAAGCTCTTGGCTATACAAATGCAGGTACTGTTGAATTTCTTGTGGATGATCAGAAAAACTTCTATTTCTTAGAGATGAATACGAGATTACAAGTAGAGCATCCTGTCACAGAAGAAATTACTGGACTAGACCTTGTAGAACAACAATTACTCATTGCATCTGGTGAAAAACTCTCCTTTACACAGGAGGATATAAAACGTATTGGTCATGCCATTGAAGCGCGTATTTATGCGGAAGATCCAAAAACATTTTTCCCATCACCTGGGAAGATTACTGACCTAGCGTTACCAGAAACAGTGCGTATTGATCACTTTTTAGAAAATAATGTGACAATCACACCTTTTTACGATCCGATGATTGCAAAAGTGATTGCTCATGGTGAAACGCGTGAAGAAGCAATTGAAAAATTACAGGATGCACTTCAAAACTTGAAAGTAGAAGGTATTAAGACAAATACATCCATGCTACTCCAAGTGCTAGAAGATGAAGTCTTCCAAAGTGGTATTTATACAACAGGTTTTGTAACAAAACAACTTGTAAAAAAATAAGGTTCATGAATATTAAAGGGGGAAAAAATGATGACAAAAGTGTATGCATCGATGGCAGGTAATGTTTGGAAAATTGTTGTGGGAGTAGGAGATGCAGTAGAAGAAGAACAGGATGTCGTCATTTTGGAATCTATGAAAATGGAAATTCCAATCGTTTCAGAAGAAGCTGGCACAGTCATGAAAATTAATGTGCAAGAGGGCGATTTTGTAAATGAAGGAGATGTATTGGTAGAGATTGAATAGGGAGAAGAAGGGGTGAAATGTATTGAAGCTACCTACTTTTGCTGTCATTAAAGAAGTGGGACCACGTGATGGTTTGCAAAATGAAAAGAAAATTGTTGGCACAAAAGATAAAGTGAAATGGATTCAATTACTTTCAGAAGCTGGATTATCATATATTGAAGTTTCCTCTTTCGTTCACCCGAAATGGGTTCCTGCTTTAGCTGATGCGGGTGATGTATTTGCAGAGTTAAAGCGGAATTCAGATGTTACATATGCTGCGCTTGTTCCAAATCAAAATGGTTTGGAACGAGCTCTTTTGCAAAATGTAGATGAGGTGAATGTTTTTTTATCAGCAAGTGAGTCACATAATAAAAGCAATATCAATAAGTCCATTAAAGAAGCATTATCTGTCGTGCAAGATATTACAAAACAAGCACAGTTCGCAGGGAAAAGAGTAAGAGGTTACGTTTCTACCGTTTTTGGTTGTCCTTATGAAGGAGATGTGAGCATTGATGCTGTAGATGAACTATGTAATCAACTCTTTTCATACGGTATTTATGAAGTTTCTCTTGGAGATACGATTGGTGTAGCAAATCCATTACAAGTAGAGCGTGTATTAGAACGTTTACTTAAAAAATATGATTCTTCTCAATTTGCGATGCATTTTCATAATACGTATGGGATGGCACTTGCAAATGTCGTTCAGTCATTGGAATACGGTGTTACGACATTTGATAGTTCTTGTGGCGGTCTTGGCGGTTGTCCTTATGCACCAGGAGCATCAGGAAATGTCGCGACTGATGATTTAGTACATATGCTCCATAAAATGGGCGTACAAACAAATATAAATGAAGAAAAGCTATTAAAGGCTAGTCAATTTATTCAAAGTAAGTTAAATATTCAATTGCCAAGTCATGTGTATAAAGCATTGCAACATAAAACAATAAGTAGGTGATAAAATGCTACAATTACAAAACATTTCAGTAGATTATGTAACACCGCATATCGTAAAAATAACATTAAATCGTCAGCGACAAGCAAACTCGTTATCTCTTGCATTATTAGAAGAATTGCAGTCTACATTAAGCGATTTAAATGAAGAGACTGATGTTCGTGTCATTATTTTAACGGGGGCTGGTGAAAAAGCATTTTGTGCCGGAGCTGATTTAAAAGAACGTGCCAATATGAATGAGGAGCAAGTACGTCATGCAGTTGGAATGATTCGTTCTACAATGGATATGGTCGAGCAATTATCACAACCTGTTATTGCTGCAATAAATGGAATTGCACTTGGTGGTGGTACCGAATTAAGTTTAGCGTGTGATTTTAGAATTGCAGCAGAAACAGCAAGTCTTGGACTTACTGAAACATCTTTAGCTATTATCCCAGGAGCTGGTGGTACGCAGCGTCTGCCAAGATTAATTGGTGTCGGCAGAGCAAAGGAATTAATTTATTCGGCGAGACGTATTTCAGCGCATGAAGCAAAGGAATATGGAATGGTCGAGTTCGTTGTACCAGCGAACTTACTAGAAGAAAAAGCAATTGAAATAGCAGAACACATTGCTAGTAACGGTCCAATTGCAGTTCGATTAGCAAAACAAGCAATCTCAAATGGTATACAAGTAGATTTGCATACTGGATTACAAATGGAAAAACAAGCGTATGAAGGTGTAATTCATACGAAAGATCGATTGGAAGGACTACAAGCATTTAAGGAAAAACGTGAACCAATCTATAAGGGGGAGTAAATGTGCTAGAACAAAAACAACAATCGAATTCATTTGCAGAACGTGTTGAAACAATTAAACAAGGCGGAGCGCCGAAATATCATGAGCAAAATAAAGCAAAAGGAAAAATCTTTGTTCGAGATCGCTTAGCTCTTCTATTTGATAACGGTGAATATGTAGAGGATGCATTATTTGCAAATTGTGAGCAAACAGGTTTACCAGCGGATGGTGTTGTAACGGCAACAGGAAAAATACATGGTCGTACAGTATGTGTTATGGCAAATGATTCAACAGTTAAGGCAGGATCTTGGGGTTCTCGTACTGTTGAAAAGATTTTACGTATCCAGGAGACAGCAGAAAAATTACGTGTGCCACTTTTTTATCTTGTTGATTCTGCAGGTGCGCGTATTACTGACCAAGTTGAAATGTTCCCAGGCCGCCGCGGCGCAGGACGCATTTTTTATAACCAAGTGAAGCTATCAGGTAAGGTGCCGCAAATTTGTTTACTATTTGGTCCATCAGCAGCTGGAGGTGCGTATATTCCTGCTTTCTGTGACGTTGTCATGATGGTGGAAGGAAATGCTTCTATGTATTTAGGCTCACCGCGTATGGCTGAGATGGTTATTGGTGAAAAAGTAACACTAGAGGAAATGGGCGGCGCTCGTATGCATTGCTCCGTATCAGGATGCGGCGATGTTTTATGTAAGACAGAAGAAGATGCAATCGTTCAGGCAAGACAGTATATTTCTTACTTCCCAAGTAATTACAAAGAAAATGCTCCTAAGGTAACACCTCAAGAACCAAAGCAATTCGAAAAAACGTTAGAACAAATCATCCCAGAAAATCAAAATGCACCTTTTAATATGAAAGATCTTATTAATCGTATTATCGATGAAGGTTCTTTCTTTGAAGTGAAAAAATTATTTGCACAAGAACTTATTACAGGGTTAGGACGAATCGATGGGAAACCTATTGGTATTGTTGCAAACCAACCACGCATGAAAGGTGGCGTATTATTCCACGATTCTGCCGATAAAGCAGCGAAGTTTATTAATTTATGTGATGCGTATCATATTCCATTATTATTCCTTGCTGATGTACCTGGATTTATGATTGGAACGAAAGTTGAGAGAGCCGGTATTATTCGTCACGGTGCGAAAATGATTTCTGCAATGAGTGAAGCGACAGTACCGAAAATTTCAATCGTTGTTCGTAAAGCATATGGTGCTGGTCTATATGCAATGGCAGGCCCAGCGTTCGAACCTGATTGCTGTCTTGCGTTGCCGACGGCTTCTATTGCTGTAATGGGACCTGAAGCTGCCGTTAATGCTGTATATGCAAACAAAATTGCAGCGTTACCAGAAGAAGAACGTGCGAGCTTTATTGCAGAAAAACGTGAAGAGTATAAACAAGATATTGATATTTACCGTCTAGCATCTGAAATGGTAATTGATGGTATTGTTCATCCGAATGATTTACGTGAAGAGCTAAAGAAACGCTTTGACATGTACATGAGTAAATATCAAGTGTTTACAGATCGAAAACATCCAGTTTATCCAGTATAAAAGCCCTATTTAGGGCTTTCTTGTTCGAAAAATGAGGAGGGGAAAACATTGAAGCAAGCCGTTTGGTTTCCAACAGAAGAATATAAAGACAAAACACGTTTATACGAGTGGATGAAATCGCTTGGTTATGAAGATTATGAAGCATTTTATGATAAGTCAATTGAAGAAACTGCATGGTTCTGGGGGGAAGCAGAACGTGCAGTTGGTTATCAATGGATGAAGCCATATACAGAAGTATTAGATTTAGCAAACGGCACACCGTTTGCACAGTGGTATAAGGATGGGACATGCAATGTAGTAGAATCTGTATTATCTCGTTGGCTTGCAGATGAAGAGACAAAACAACAACCTGCCCTCATGTACGAAGGAGAAGATGGCACAACAAAATCATTTACATATGAAGAGCTCGATAACTGGGTAAGTCGTGTTGCCAATGGATTGAAGCATATGGGCATTGAGAAAGGTGATCGCGTAACAATTTACATGCCAATGATTCCAGAGACCGTTGTTGCCATGCTGGCAGTAATGAAAATAGGTGCGATTATTTCTCCGATTTTTTCTGGGTTTGCAGCTGATGCAGTTATGACGCGTGTACAAGCAGCAGGCTCAAAAATGATTATTACAGCGGATGGATTCTCACGCCGCGGTAAAATTGTTTCTTTAAAAGATGAGGTCGATAAAGCGTGTGAACATTGTCCATCTGTTGAAAAGGTTGTTATTGTTCGTCATGCTGGAAATGATTTTATACCCCACAATTATGATGTTTCATGGAGTGTTTTAGAAAAAGAAAAACCATTTACGCATGCTGAGGAAATGAAAAGTGATGACCCGCTTATGCTCATTTATACATCTGGGACAACTGGTAAACCAAAAGGAACGGTACACACGCATGCTGGATTTCCTCTGAAATCGGCATTTGATGCAGGGTTTGGTATGAACATTCAGCAAGGCGACCGTGTATTGTGGGTGACTGATATGGGCTGGATGATGGGACCGTTTTTATTATTTGGCTCTCTTATTAATGGGGCAACAATGGTCATGTACGAAGGTGTTCCAGATTACCCAGAAGCAGATCGATTATGGGAAACTGTTGATCGATATCAAATTACTCATCTTGGGATTTCACCGACATTAATTCGAGCATTGATGGCAAAAGGTGATGAATATGTAAAGAAACATTCTCTAGAAAGTTTAGAAGTATTCGCATCAACGGGTGAACCTTGGAATCCAGATCCTTGGATGTGGCTTTTTGAAACAGTTGGAAAAGGGAAAGTACCAATTTGTAACTATTCAGGTGGAACCGAAATTTCTGGTGGAATATTTGGAAATGTCCTAGTTAAACCAATTGCACCGATTAGTTTTAATGCACCTTTACCTGGAATGGCAGCGGTTGTATTAGATGAACAAGGTAGCCCAATTCGTGATGAAGTTGGAGAATTATGTTTAGAAAAACCATGGGTTGGAATGACGAAAAGCTTCTGGGAAGATGACGAACGTTATGTCAATACGTATTGGTCACGTTTTGGGGATAAATGGGTACATGGTGACTGGGTAATCTATGATGGAGAGCAATATATCATTACAGGACGTTCTGATGATACATTAAATATTGCTGGGAAGCGTATCGGACCAGCTGAATATGAATCGATTATTGTAAAACACCATGATGTAATCGAAGCAGCAGCAATAGGTGTACCAGATAAAGTGAAAGGCGAGGTTTGTCACTGTTTCGTTGTTTTACGAGAAGGGACAATATTTACAACGGAACTCAAAAAAGAGTTGATGAATTTAGTGAATTCACATATTGGAAAGGCGCTATGTCCAAAAGATATTCATGTTGTAGAAGATTTGCCGAAAACGCGCAATTCAAAAGTGATGAGACGAGTAATTAAAGCGGCGTATTTAGGCAAGGAATTGGGTGATTTATCTTCTTTAGTAAATCCAGAGGTTGTTACATTTATTCAGGGATTAAAAGCTAAACAAATATAATAATAAAAAATGAGTTCTTTATAAAGAGCTCATTTTTTATTGTCTCTATTTTAAAAAAAGTATAGGACAGTTGTTTGTTTTCTTGTATCTATGTGTTTGTCTCTATCACTTTATTTCTTTTTACATAATTTATAGTAAAAGGATAAAGGGGTGAAATTATGAGTTGTCGTGAAGGTTGGTATGAAAAAAAATATTCTAAGTGTAGCGATTCAAAAAGACATTCTAAATGCTGGGATGATCATGATGATGATTGCTGGAAAGAATTTAAAAAGTGCAAAAAGGATCAAAATGAAAAATGCGATTGTTGTTGCACAACAGGTCTAGTTAAGAGACTAAGAGCTTTGATAGGTACAGGGGTAGTCGTAACAATTACTACTAAAAGTGGTGCTATAGTGACTGGTACTGTTGCGGCTGTATCATGTGACACTGTTGATGTTGTTGCTGCTGCAACTACTACACGGACAACAGTTTCGGTTTGCGAAATTGAGTCGTTCTCAAGACCAAGTGCGATTTAGTTGATAAAAGGCTGCTCTGTTTAGGGCAGCCTTTTATTAATTTGTAATGAGCACCAGACATTACATATGTATTGAAAAAGTCTCATATATTTTTCTCTTTCCTAATGGAGTAATGTGTATTGCTCTTGAGTATTCGGCTCTAGCAATCCAATTTTCATGTAACATTTGCTCCAAAACCGCGTTCCCTAAAGATCCCGCTATATGATGTTGCCTTTCACTCCAATCTAAGCAACATTTTGAAAAAAACCTTCTTTTTTTATATAACGAGTCTAAATCAATACCAAAACTCTCAAAAAATTCTTGTCCATTCTTCGTTACTTTAAATTGCAAATCTTCTTTAATTAATATGTTGTTATTTAAAAGTGAATTTGTAATTTCAACACCTAATTTTCCTGCTAAATGGTCATAGCAAGTTCTGGCATATTGAATTTCTTTAGACTCCCTTGATTGTTTAAAGGATTGAATTGGTTCTGGAGGAGTTAAATATAGTATTTTTTCCAGTGATTCTGCTATTTGATGATTTGCTATTTTGTAATAACGGTGTCTTCCATGTTTTTCAACATCTATAATCTGTGCTTCATATAGTTTTTGAAGATGAAAACTGGCTGTTTGTGGTTGGATTTTCGCGGTATGTGCTAATTCAGTAGCTGGATGTGGACGACCATCCAAAAGTTGGACTAGAATTGTTGCTCGTGATGTATCACTAATAAGAGAAGCTATTTTTGCTACATTTACATTCATTTGCATCACTCCTTATTTTACGTCTATATTTCGATGATAATGGAATTATTTGTGTTTTACAATGTAAATGGAGTAATAAGAATAGGAGTGATTTTATGGGTTTCACATTTCAACAAGGTTCCTGTAAAGAAATTAAACCAAAAATTTTATATTACGGAATGCCAATTTATTTATTATCAACATTAAATGAAGATGGAACAACAAATATAAGTCCAATGTCTTCTTCTTGGGCTTTAGGGAACTATATTATTTTAGGTGTTGGACTTGGAGGGAAATCAATTGAGAATCTTGAAAAAAACAGAGAGTGTGTTATTAATTTACCTTCTTCAATGCAGTGGGAGCAAGTAGAAAAAATTGCGCCTTATACAGGGGTAGAGAAAGTTCCGGTTTATAAACAAGAAATGGGATTTACATATCAAAAAGATAAATTTACAATAGCTGGTTTTACACCATGTGATTCACAATTCGTAAAGCCGCAGCGTATTCAAGAATGTCCACTACAAATTGAAGCAAAGGTAAAGGATATTCGAATTCCTGAATATGATCCTTTCTTTGCAATTGTTGAAACAGAAGTCATTTGTGTTCATGCGCATGAAGAGATTATAGAAAGAGAAAATCATATCAATCCACAAAAATGGAGTCCGTTATTTTATAATTTTAGACATTATTTTTCAATAGGAGAAGCGCTAGGAAGGAATTATCGAGCAGAAAGTTAATAATACAAGTTTTCGTATTTTCACTTGTTATAGTGGCTGCTGGAAAAAAGCACTTTATTCTCATAAAGTTCAAATAAAGTGGTTACAAATGCAAGGATAATTATTGCAATCATCGAATAACTATAAGTTGGTTATTGTACCCAATAGTGGTCATTATATTTAAATGGATAGGTCTGAATATGTGATAGGGGCTGTTAAATGGGTACTATATCATATAAAAAAGGAGAGAAGTTGATTGAAAACTTTATTTCTATATAACTGGCAAGTTAGAGAGCAATGGTTTGAATGGTGTAAGCAGCTTTCGGAAGATGATCTACTCTGTAAACGTGTTGGAGGTGTAGGGAGTATTTTGGAAACTTTGTTTCATATTGTAGATGTAGAATATAGCTGGATACGTGCTCTTCAAGGAGAAGATGATTTGGATCTGCAATTTCAAGACTATCAATCACTTAAAAAAGTGAAGGAACTTTCAGATTCTTTTAAAAATGAAATGGAATCTTTTTTGCAAGCATGGTCAAGTAATTTAGAGAATAAAATATTAACAGCTTCATGGACTGATGAAACGTTTAAATATGGTGAGATAGTACGTCATGTAATTGCACATGAAATCCATCATATTGGTCAATTATCTATTTGGGCAAGAGAGTTGAATCTTCAGCCTGTTTCAGCAAATTTAATTAGAAGAGGTTTAATGGAGCAAATAGGGAAAGCCATTTTGTAAAAAATTTATAAAGTGGTGGTTGTCTTGAAAAGTATTATACCTAGTAAAATTCATATCATTGGTCCTGTTGGAAGTGGAAAAACAACATTAGCAAGAGAATTGTCTGCTCAATTAAATATTCCTTATTATGAGCTAGATAATGTTGTTTGGAGAAGGACCAAAAAATGGAGATGTAAGAAATACACCTCAGGAAAGAGATGAACAACTTTATAATATTGTACATTCAAACGCTTGGATTATTGAAGGTGCTCATCATAAATGGGTATCGCAAAGCTTTCAAAAAGCAGATTTAATTATATTTTTAGATGTCAGTGTAGCAAAGAGGAAAGCCAGAATAATAAAAAGATTTATGTTGCAGTTGCTTAATCTAGAAAAGGCTAACTATACACCTACATTTGAAATGTTTATGAAAATGTTTAAGTGGACCAATGATTTTGTAAAAAATTATAAAAAGAGATTTTACATATGTTGAAACAACATGAGGATAAGTTATTTATTTTAAAAGATAATACAGAAATTGAGTTATCAAAAATAGGGATACAAATTTTGTATTAAACTATTTTATCCAGCATTAACGGGGGCAGTAAGACCCCCACTGATTAAAGTATCACTTTAATCAGTGGGGGGTGTCAGAAGACAAAAAACACTGAGTCGTTAGGCATAAATCATAAATTCCGGTGTTTTTTGTATGAAAAAGTAGAAAGATTGTACTCATGAGTGATTATAATTCAATGTGAATACAGAAATCTGTTCTATAGTAAAAGCAATACCTAAATATAAAAATTGTATTGGGAGAGATGTGATATGGATAGGGGTAGTTGTTTTGTAGGGGGAGATAATGAACAAGACATTAAATTTTCTATTATAGTCCCTGCACACAATGAAGAAAATTATATTGGTAGGTGTCTGGATTCTATTGTGGCCGCATCAAACATTTATAAAAATCAGGTCGAAGTTATTGTTGTGCTAAATCGCTGTAGTGATCGAACAGAAGAAATTGCACAGTCATATCATTGCATAACAGTGCAAGATGAAAACAAAAACCTTTCTAAAATTAGAAATGCTGGTGCAAAAATAGCTAGAGGAGAAATTATTGTTACAATAGATGCAGATAGCCAAATGAGTGAGAATATGTTGAGTGAAATAGAAGGACACTTAATAAGTGGAAAGTATATAGGTGGAGGCGTAAGAGGAAAGTTCGAACGTATTTCTTTAGGAATTATCGTATCAGGATTATTATTAATTATTCCGCTTATTTTTAAATATGGGCTCGTATCTGTCGGGATGTTTTGGTGTTATAGAAAAGATTTTGATGCAATTGGTGGCTTTAACGAAAAGATGTTGATGGCCGAGGATGCAGAATTTGCAATGCGTTTAAAAAAATATGGTAAAACGTGTGGGAAAAAATTCACTACGATCAAGAAAGCGTATATGACAACTTCTTGTCGAAAATTTGATGAACATGGTGATTGGGCATTAATAAAGAGACCTCAAATTATTTTTGCGTATTTAAAAGGAACAAATCAAAAATATGCAGATGAGCTATATTATGAGAAAGAGAAATAAGATAAACCGACTTGTTTTGAAAACACAAGTCGGTTTTTATGTAAAAGAGCCTGTGAAATTAAAAATTCTCGGAATCTTTTTTTCGTATATTTATAAATAGTGAAATGGAGATAACGAGAAAAATTGTTATTGTTTGTAAAAATAGATTTTTAAACTGAGGCATGGATATCCAGGATTTTATATAATCCTTAACAGATTGCAGAGAAGGAAGGTGAGTAGGCTCAGAACCATAAGTAAATAGTTTTTTCGTTTCGATAAATGCGCTATTTTCTCCATTTGCTTTCATTACAATGGAGATGAATCTTTTGTTTCCTTGTTTGGCTGTACTAGCAAAACTATATCCAGTAGTATTTGAAAAGCTAGTTTGTAAACCATCAACTCCTTTAAATTTCACATTGTTATCAAGTGAATACAACATTTTATTTGTATTGAAAACATGTATATCTTTGAAGGTAAATTGATAAGAGGTTAATTGGGCGATTTCCAATATCATAGGATAATCTGTTATTAAATGCTGGGCTAGTTTTGAGGCATCTAAGGCGGTTATTTTAGATTCTTCTTGCTTATTCATTATGCCGGTTGCACTTGCAAAATAAGTGTTATTAGATAATCCCAATTGTGTCGCTTTTTCATTCATTAAATTCGTAAATTCTTGTTCCCTTTTTGAAATATGTTCTGCTAAAGATACGGCTGCACTATTATCAGATGCAAGAACCATTGCATGAAACAAATCACGAACTGTTATTTGATCTTTAGTCGTTATATCAATTTTATCTCCTTCTGTTTGAATCGAATGATTACTTATTTTTACATGATCATCCCACTTTAGTGTTCCTTTATGTATTTGATCTAGTACAATATACTCGGTCATCATTTTTGATAAACTCGCTGAAGGAAAAGAGGTGTCTTCATTTTTTTTATATACAATTTCCCCTGATTTTGCATCTATTAAAATAGCTGATTGCGCTTGGATTGAAGGTCCATTTACATAGAAATAAAAGTAAAAAACAAGAATTGCAGTAATAAGAAAAGACAAGATAAGAAGCATCAATTTCTTGAAATGTTGCATAAACGATCCTCCTTGTATATCGATATTACTAGTTTAAAAATTAATAGTTAATTAGGAGGAAAGAAAAGTTAAAGAATTTCTAAAGAATTATAAGAAAAATATAAAGATTGGATAATTATGGTCATAATCAGGGAGGGAGTGTACTTTCATTCATATTTAAATACTAAGAAGGTTTGGCATTAGCAGACAAGAATAGAAGTAAATTATGGGATAGAAATAGCAGCTAGAGATGAAAAGTCTCCTTAAGTCGAGTGGAGGAAGAATTTGCATATGTAAAAGGATTTCATTTTCTTTTGTGGAATGTTAATCATATTCTTGTCACTCGGTTTACTGCTACATGGTTCTCTTGGTAATTTTGCACAAGGATTCAAAGAATCCGCGCAATCCATTTCTCCAATTATCCTACAGTTTCCGTTTTATGCAGAAATTATTGCTGTTTTAGGAAGTTCAGGATTGGGAAGCTCTATCATCGAATGGATGGCATCCATTGCGTCAAAGGATACATTTGATATTTTTACATATTGGTCAGCGGGATTGGTGAACTTATTGGCTCCATCTGGCGGAGGGCAATGGGCTTTGCAAGGGCCACTGCAGGTCCCAGCAGGGTTGAAGCTAGGTGTAGATCCAGCGACTATCGCTATGGTGGTAGGATGGGGGGACGCATGGACAAATCTGATTCAGCCGTTCTGGGCACTACCTCTATTAGGAGTGCTAGGGTTAAAAATTAAAGATATCATGGGCTATTGTTTCATCCTCTGCATTTGGGTCGGGATTGTTACAAGTTTATTGATGTTATTTGTATATTAGCTTTAATAGGAATACGCATCGCTATCAAGTTAAGGTCTTGAAATACCCTTAAAATGAAAGTAAAACTAATCTAAAAGTACAGGAGGGACATTTATGAACAACCTAGATTTCAGTATCAATTTTCCGGATATACATGATATTTCATGTAGAAAAGGTAATTTTTAACTTCAAGGGGGGATGTAGATGGAATCTAATAAAGTAATAGTGTGGATTAATGTATTTACTGCCAAACCAGGTAAACTAGATGAATTAGTTGCTATCCAAGCTGAAGAATTACTTAACTTTAAGAGGAAAGGTATTCCTGGTTGGATTAGTAGTCGTTGGCATCGTTCTATTGATAATAATAAGGCAATTATGATGACTACTTTTGAGAGTATTGAATATCATAAAAATTGGTTAGAGAAAAATGACTTCTCCGAACATTTAAACAAGATTAAGCACCTAATTGAAGGAGTAGAAGGTGGGTATTATACGTTAGTGGAAAACATTGAAAATATGTAAACTACTTATATTCTAGATTTTTATTTTTCACCTTGATAGTGAAAAGTCGATATACTGGACATAAAAGCCCACGGAAAAACTCCATGGGCTTCATCAAGTTGAAAAATTAAACATATTCGTATGCTTTTTTGTTTCTTTCTTTAGCACTTAGCTGCCGTTTGTATACAAATTTAGATAAGCTGACGCTTCCCTCATATAAGAGTAGTAACGGTATAGCCACAAGGAAATCTGATAGAAAATCCGGCGGTGTAATTAAAACTGCAATGACTATTAATAGAAAATAAGCGTATTTCCTAATTTTTTGCAGAAGGTATGGATTGATAATTCCCAAACTTGTTAAAAACATAATAACAACGGGTAATTCAAATAGAAATCCAAAGGGTAATGTCATATGAAGAAAAAATTGGAAATATTTCTCCGCTGTAAAGAAAGTAGTAAACATATCGTTTGACAGTGACATTAAAAAATGTAATACAAGAGGAAGTAAAATATAATAACCAAAACTAATTCCCAATAGGAAGAGAATCAATAGTGCTGGAATATAAGTGATTGTAACCTTTTGTTCTTTTGGTGTTAACGCTGGACGTACAAACAACCAAGCTTGATGCGCAGCAACTGGTATAGTAACAGTGCCGGCAGCGATTGCAGCAATTGTTAAATAAACGAGTAAGATATCACTCGGTCCTAACAGCGCAAGCTTAAATGGTAAATCTTTGACCAGCACATAGTAAATATCTTGTACAAATATAAATGTCAGTATAAAAAACAGCAAAAAAGCAACTAAAGTGATAATAATACGTTTACGTAACTCTTCAAGGTGCTGAACGATTTTCATATTTTTATCTTCCAACATTAATCACCCCATGAAATAGGAGATGTAAGACATATTCTACATCTCCTATTCATCTATTTGTCTAGTTTTTCTTTCTTATTAAGATTTTTTTGTAACTCATTTGTGTCATCTGCGATAAGATCTCTAGTAGATTTTTTAAATTCTCTTAATGTTGATCCGAATGCTCTTCCTAGTTCAGGTAACTTAGAAGGGCCAAAAATAATCAGGGCGAGCATTAAAACGAGTATTAATCCTGGGATTCCAATATTCTGAAGCATAAGATCCTCCTTAGTATTGAGTTTTATAATTCCTTTTACATGCTTATAGCAATGCTAGGAAACATTTCGGAAAAAAACATCTTTAGGTGGAAATTATTGTGTGGTTTTTCTGCCTTCCATTCATTTGCATTTACTTAGTTGCATACCAAACAAAATTTTATCAATTTTATTCGTATTCGCAGTGATTAGTTTTTTGCTTTATCAAGAGAACCGGCAGACAGAGTACCTTTATGTAGCACAGAAGCGCGCTTTGGCAGCCGGGCTACCGCTTCGGCTGAACAGCTTGCTGGAACGAGTACGGCGGTAGCAGCATCGCCAACTTTTGGCCAAACTTGCTTACCGGATTCATCTAATGGTGTAATGCCGCCGGTAGCAAGAGAAAGTGCGCGGGACAAATTGTATTCGTAAGACCATCCATACAGCTCTGCAGCAAGATGAGCTTTTTCCAGCGTGTCACCAATCCCGAGCGGGGACCAGTGATCCATTATACTGTCATTGCCAAGCATGACATTCACCTTTTGCTTTTGAAGAAGCGGAATCGGCATCGCATATTTGCCAATTGGAACAGTTGACGCAATCGAGATGCCCAGTGAAGCAAGGCGATTTGCCATTTCGATGTCGGCGCCGGCTGTCAGCGAGGCGAGAGAGAAGGCGTGGCTGATTGTCACTTTGCCCTGGAGACCAGCCTCTTCAGTCAAATCTGCCAATCGACGAATTGCTTTCAAGCCAGTTTCGCCGCCTTCATGAAGATGGATATCAATGCCTGCGTTATAGTCCACTGCAATTTGCACCATAGTTTGCAGCGATTTTTCCATATCTGCATCAACCACAGTTGGATCTAGCCCGCCAACATGTGTCGCTCCGAGCTTCATAGCTTCCCGTAGTAGTCCCTCTGCATTGGAACGAAGTAAGCCGTGTTGGGGAAAAGCGACAATTTCGTGTGATAATTTATCTGAATAGTTGGCTAAAGCGCGCTTTAAACTCTCAAGATTTTTAAGGCCGACGACGGGATCAATGTTGCAGTGACTTCTGGCATATGTTGAACCGTAGCTAAGAATCAATTCAATTAATTTTTCCGCACGTTCTTGGGCAGTCGGCAGCAACTCAAGTAACAGCGTTTGTTCAACTTCAATCATGTCAAAAATGTTTTTTCTTTGCGTTGCAGCTCTCCAAGGACCACCATAAAAGGTTTTATCCAAATGAATATGCATATCTTTAAAGGAAGGAAGCAGCAGCATGCCTTTTGCATCATAGCGATCGATATTTTTTTTATAAGGAACTTTTGTATCTGATATTTTTGTAATAATACCTTTATCGATTTGAAGATTGCGAAGTACAGTGTCCGTTGCGACAATCTGGCCATTTTCATATCTATATCCGCTTTCTAATCGCACATTCCACAGCATATAGGAACTATTTTTTCCAGGTTTTTTGATGTTGTGGTCATCTTTCTTTTCTTTTTCGTCCGCGCTTACAGTTCCAGGGACAAATAATCCCATCGCGTCCGTAACGCCGAGAATTGCTGTAGCCCCTCCAATTTTGCATGCGTTACCTAAAAACTTTCTACGAGAAAAACCTTTGTTTTCTTGATCCATTGGAATATCCTCCTCTTATAAGCTTTGCATGGAACTTAAAGCATGCAATTTTTAACACGATATCTGTATTTTACTTACCTTTTATCTTTATTTAAAAATGATTAAGATCTTGCTTCTTCATTTACTAGATTAAAGCGATCCGGAAACGATTTTTCCTTTAAACATAGTGGCTGCTCGTTCTGCTCTTCTTGCAATGGCTTCAGCGGAGCAGGATGCTTTGACAAACACGATATTTGCATCGTCTCCGACTTGCGGCCAAACTTGTTTCCCTTCATGATTGAGAGGCGTCTTGCCTCCCGTAATAAATCCGAGAGTTTGTGCCAAGGACCGTTCATCTACCCACTTTGAAATTTCTGCTAAACGGCTGGCACGTTCGAGAATGTCACCGTTGCCAAATGGCGACCAAACATCAAAAATGTTGTCACATCCGACGGCGACGTCCACTCCTTTGTTATGTAATAGCCCAACAGGTGGAAAACTTCTGTCAATTGGAACACTTGTAATAATTGAAATTCCTGCATCAATCAATAATTCTGCCATTTCACTTACTTGATTGAATGGAATATCTCCTAGGCCAAACGCGTGGCTAATGGCGACCTTTCCTTGCAGACCGGCTTCTTTTGTAAGGGCAGCTAGCCTTTTCATCGTAAAAATACCAAGATGATCGGTATCGTGTAAGTGTAAATCGATACCGGCATCTTCTTCCACAGCAATCTCGATCATCTCTTGTAATGATGCTTCGATATTCCCATCAACAGTCGCCGGATCAACACCACCAACAAGAGAGGCACCTTGGCGAATTGCTTCTCTTACTAGATTCCCTGATCGAGTGCGCAATAAACCGTGCTGCGGAAAAGCAACAATTTCATAAGATAACTTGCCCTCAAATGTTTGTAATACCTTCTGAATAGCCTCTAAATTTCGCAAACCGATTTCTGGATAAATATCTACATGCGTACGAATATGGGTAGATCCAGCTTTTAAGAAAGTCTCCAGTAGATGTTCCGCCCGCTCCTGAGTAGTAGTAGATAAAGAGGGAAGAACTTCTTTTTCCATTTCGAGTCGTTCAAAAATACTGTTTACAGGTGTTACTGCTTTCCAACGATCACCCACTATCGTTTTATCCAAATGACAATGCTTTTCAATAAACGATGGAAGTATTAATAGCTGCTTCACATCTACTTTCGGTAGACGATCTTGAAAAGGTTCATCAGTCGTAACAATTTTTGTGATTTTTTCATTGTCAATAAGAAGGTGGTAAGAGCCTGTTTTTGTTTTTATAACGGTATCATTTTCAACGTGATGACCGTTTTCTAATTTGGCATTTATTAACCAAAAAGCGGAGCCCATAGAGTATCCCGTCCTTTCTTTTATAAATAATCAGAATGCTCTTTTTTCTCCTTGTGAAATTTCAATAAGTCAGGGAATATTACAAGGGAAATGCAAAAAAGATTCATAAGATTATGATAAACTAAAGAAGAATATATGGAAAATATAAAAAAAATTAATTTTACTTAAGTTTTTCATATATAAAAGGGGAGTGTTTTCTATTTATGGATATAAGACAACTGCGTTATTTTATTGCGATTGTAGAGGAAAGACAAATCTCGGCTGCTGCTCATAGGCTTCATATTTCACAACCTCCGCTCAGTCAACATTTGAAAGCGATGGAACAAGAGCTAGGAACAAAATTGGTTGAGAGATCAGGGAAATTTTTAGAACTAACGCAAGCAGGTCAAGCTTTATATAAATATGCATTACAAATGACGCAATTATTAGAAGAAGCAAAAATGGAAGTAAAAGGAGTAGGGGATGGGATAACAGGAAGGCTGACACTTGGTGTCAATACTTTATCAGTAGTCGGGTTACCTCAATTGATGCAACAATTTCATGAAAGATACCCTAGGGTTACGTATAAAATTCAACAAAATGAATCAGCTCAGCTTTGTCAGCTAGTGAGAGATAGAGTAGTAGAGTTAGCAATCATTCGCTTGCCGCTGATGTTGGATGACTTTTCTGTTATCCATCTTCATACAGAACCGTTCTATTTTATTACTTCAAAAAAACAGCAATTAGCTAATCATAAGATTACTTTGGAGGAAATGAAAAAATCTCCATTAATCTTGCCTAGTACAGAGGGGTTAGGGGTATACAATATGATTTTGGATTTATTTTCTAAATATGAGTTATGCCCGAATGTCATTGCTGAATGTTCTGATATATCTGTTCTATTAGATTTAGTTGCGTCTGACTTTGGAGCCTCCATCGTTCCAGAAACCGTAATTCAGCGATATAAAGATTATCCTATACAAGCTTTTAAAATTGCTGATACAGATTTGACTGCCTCTACAGGGTTAATTTGGTTGAAGCATCATGAATTATCAAGTATCGCTCAAAACTTTGTTAATTTATATAAGTTCATATTGAAAAATTGACACATATGTAAGGTTGAAAAAAGTGTACATAGCCGTGATTGTCGCTGACGCAGTGGCTTCTCAATAAAGAAAGTTTTGAATTCCCATTAGGTAATACCATTCTGGTTACAGTAAATAATGCTTCAGAGGAAATAACTATACATATCTATACTTTACAAAAAGGAGAAGGGATTCTCATTTCTTTAAAAGCTGTCAGGGGAGAGGAGTTAAGAAAGAATATCCGTAATTTAAGTGGTGGAGAAACAATCCGTCTAGTATTCTATAAACTGTTTTTCGAAGATACAATGTGTTAGTTTTAGATGAATTGACAAATTTTGAGGTGATGATAGAGAGGGAAAATAAAGAGCATTTCCTTGAAATCGTGAAACGAAATATATTAGATGACTCAGAGTATTAAAATGCCAGTTAGCATGATACTATCTCGAAATGAAATGATTCTTTTGAGATAGTATCATTATTTTGTTGTATTAAAAATAAAATACTTTTCTTGTTTTGATGGATAATGTATTTAAATATTGAGACGAAATATTTTTATTGTTTATATGGAAGAAGCTTTACAGTAAATATTGTTTTTTCATCATTGCTATATACTTCAATGGTTCCATTATGAATCTCCACAATACTTTTGGCGATGGCCAAACCAAGGCCTGATCCTCCGGTATATGTAGAACGGGATTTTTCAACGCGATAGAAACGTTCAAAAATATGTGGTAAATCTGTACTTGGGATAGGCTGTCCGTAATTGGTAATATCAATTGCAATCATTTTACCGTCTTGATACGCTGTTACATCAATGAATTTCCCATCATTACCATACGTCATCGCATTCATAATTAAGTTTTCAAATACCCGTACTAATTTATCTCCATCAGCGAGTACCATTAGTTTTTCTGAAGGAAATGAAGGTCTACATTCAATATTTGCTTCTTGAAATTGTATACGGAATTGAACCGATAGTTGACCAAGCAATTCAATTATATCAATAGGTACAGTATTTAGTTGTAAATCTTTATTTTGAACACGGGTATATTCAAACAAATCATTCATAAGCATGTTTAACCTAGTTACTTTGTCATAAATAACTTGAATATAATGGCGTAATTCTACTTCATCTCTGTAATTATCATGATGAATAAGATTAACATAGCCAACTATGGATGTTAATGGTGTTCGTAAGTCGTGCGATACATTTGTGATGAGTTCACTTTTTGCTTGCTCAGTTTGCCGTTCTTCTTCAATAGAAACTTTTAACTGCTCTACAATACGATTGACACCAGTTGCTAAATCTTCTAAATAATCATGTTGTAAAATAGACACTTTATGATTAAAATTACCATCTGCAATATAACGAATTTCTTCAATCATTTGCTTTATACACACTTCATAATATAGTTTTTTTTCGTGACGATAAAAAATATAAACATAGAATGAAAAAATGGAGAATAAAAACAGATAGGATCCCATCATTGTCCAAAGAGACTCTTTTAATCCCCTATACTTTTCATATCCGACAATCCTGACAAATTCTCCACTTAATGCTGTTAATGTAAGGGAACTATCAATTACACTTGTAACAAGACGGGATATGACAAACTCGGTAATTGGTGTAAGTAAAATAGAAACTAAAAGCCAAAATGCAATTTTCCATTTTGGGATGACCTTCAATATATCAACCGTTTCATTTTTCAATTTTATAACCCACTCCCCAAACAGTATGAATGAGTTTTTCACCATTTGTTCTTGTTTCAAGCTTATCTCTTAAGTTGCTAATATGAACCATTACAGTTTTATTAGAACCATAACCATCTTCATTCCAAACACGTTCAAATATTTCTTCTGAACTAAATACTCTACCCGTATTACTAGCAAGTAAATATAAGATATCAAATTCAATAGATGTAAGTTTAATATACTCACCATTCATTTTCACAGTATGATTATGCTTATGTATTTCCACAGAACGAATCCGAATAATCCCATCTTCTTTTATTTGTGTCGCAGCATACTGGAAGGAGGATCTACGCAATAATGCTTTGACTCTAGCGATTAATTCTAATGGATTAAAAGGTTTAATCATATAATCATCAGCACCTGTCATCAGACCGAGGATTTTATCCATATCTTCGGCTTTTGCGCTTAGCATAAGAATGGGTACCGTATTTTCTT
The DNA here is from genome assembly GCF_013314535.1 of Bacillus sp. Xin1. Lineage (GTDB taxonomy): Bacteria > Bacillota > Bacilli > Bacillales > Bacillaceae_G > Bacillus_A. The sequence goes on from NZ_JABUAE010000003.1 coordinate 67,082, forward strand.
CTCTAACTTGCTGACATACTTCTAATCCGTTACGCTTTGGCATCATGATATCTAAAATCATAAGATCAATTTGATGAAGTGAGAGCATATGTAACGCTTCCTCACCATCATAGGCTTTATAAATGTTGAAACCTTCATTTCGTAAATAAACGGCAAGTAATTCTACAATCTCTTTATCATCATCAATAATTAAAATATTTCTTTCCATCGTAAATTTAATTCCTCTCTCTACATTTCATCATCATTAATATAATAACAAACATTTAGCTGTTTGGGAGTTAAGACTATATGCAAAATTTCATGTAACGTATTAAAAGGGTTTAAAAAATACAGCACGAATAAAAATAAGAGGATGCTTTATTTCTTATGATAAGCGGAATATAAATTTTGTTAGGAGAGAGTAACGTGTTACATAAAAAATAAACTGCGTTTAAGCCGAGTGGAGATTGGGAAAAAGATATAAAAATATTTTTATTAGAATACAACCACATGTTTATTTACGATGATAGAGGATGTGAGGTGATTGCGAAGAATAAAGAAATGATACGAGATTTATATATAAAATACAGAGAGTGGATTCCATGTTATGAATGAGGAAGTATTGATGAATGATTCAAATGAAAATAGGAGGAAGTGAAAAGTGTAATGAAGCGTATTGCAATTGTATCAGCATGGGAGCCAGAACTTATATATCTGCATCAACATTATCCAAGTCATCGTGTAGAAAAACGAGCAGCTTGGGAATTTCATTTTCATTCTATAGATGAGTTAGAAGTAATATCTGTAATTACGGGCGTTGGAAAAGTAAACTGTGCTAGTTGCGTACAGTTACTAATAAGTGAATTTAAACCTGAACAGTTATTTATGACAGGTATTTGTGGAAGTTTATCCGAAAAAGTAAAAAATGGTCATATTGTTGTTGCACTTAATACTCTACAGCATGATGTAACTGCTGCGGGAACAGGATCAGATACTTTCGACTTATATACTGGTAGAACAGCTCCTATTGAAACAACGAAGTATCTCGTAAGACAAATAAAAAAAGTGCGTTCTTATGATCCAGTACACTTCGGGACCTTCATATCCGGAGATCAGCGTATTCGTAGTACGGAAATGAGATACTTATTACATACTGTATATGGTGCAATAGCTGTCGATCAAGAAGTAGCAGCTTTTGCATACGTATGTCATGTGAATAAAAAGCCTTTTCTTTGTTTAAAAGCAGCCTCAGATCAAGCGAATGATAGAACAGTAGAAGAACAAAAGGTTTTTAAAATGTTCGCTTGTGAGAGAGCATGTGAATATTTGCTTGCGTTTTTACGTGTATATGAAGTAACGACAGCCCATCAATAAATCAATGTTTTATTAAGTGTCCATTTATTTCAAATTAATAGGAAAGGTAGATGCAAGTATTACTATGATTCATTATAAAAAATGTAGCGAAGTAAATATAGATTTCGTATACGAAGCTTTTCGAGATGGTTTTTCTGATTACATTATAAAGATGGAGGTTTCGAAAGAAGACTTTATAAAAAGGTTTTTTGGTCCGGAAGGAAATAAACTTGAACATTCTCATCTAGCACTAGATGAAAAAAGGCCAATTGGAGTTATACTTGGTGGAATCAAAGACTATGAAAGTATAAAAACAATGCGATGTGGAACATTAGCGGTTCATCCGGACTTTCGTGGAACTGGTGTTAGTCATACATTATTTGAACTTCATAAAGAAGAAGCGATAAAAAATGAATGTCAGCAGCTTTTTCTTGAAGTCATTGTCGGTAATGATAGAGCGATTCAATTTTATAAGAAGTTAGGCTATGAAAAAGTATATAATCTGTCTTACTATAATTTGAAGGATCTTTCTAATTTGCCAAGTCAGACTCTACAAAATGTAGAAATAAAGCAAATTAAGTTTAGCGAATTTCAAAATGGAATACAAAAATGGTTAAACTTCCATATAAATTGGCAAAATGATATCGATTATATGGAGAAAACTGAAAATAATACGTATTATGGAGCATATATTAACGACGACTTAAAAGGATGTATATGTGTGAGTGACAATGGTAAAATCAGTTTCTTATTTGTAGATAAAAAATATAGAGGAATTGGAATAGCTACAAATCTATTACAAACTGTAAGTAAAGAATTACAGCTTTCCAGTCTTTCTATAGGATTCCCAAATAATAGTTTACTTGAAGGGTTTGTAAAAAAGTGTGGATTCGAAAAAAGTCCATTGGCTCAGTATGAAATGTATTATACATTATAACATTTAGAGAAAAATAGAAAAGTCCTTCAGCTTCATACTTTAAACGAAACTGAAGGATTTATATTTTTATAGACATCATAAGTTTGCATTTGCTTTTTCATGTGTTTTGTGTGATATTAAAGTTAAGCGAACGTATGTTTTTATTTAAATGGAGGTGTGACAATGTTAGCTCTACTAGAGAAAATAGATAACGAGTATGTAGCTCAATTTAATCGTCCTTTACATTATTCAGTAGAAGAAATTTGGGCTGTATTAACAGAGAATGAGAAACTAGCAAGATGGATGCCAAATCTTCACATAGAGAATTTGCGGAAGGGAGGTATAATAAAGTTTGATATGATGGATGGTTCTGGGGAATTTATTGATATCAATATTTTGGAATGCCAAATGAATTCCGTATTAGAATTTATTTGGGGAGAAGACCGAGTTCGATTTGAAGTACATAAAAATCACGATGGTTGTATATTGATTTTAAAGGAGTTCATTCATGAAATAAATGATCACACGCCAAAGGACTTATCTGGATGGCATATATGTTTAGAAATGTTTTCTTCTGTATTAGATGGACGTAATATGGAGTTTCCGAAAGATGAGTGGGAAAAATGGTATGAAAGATATAAGTTAGTAGTAGTTAATAAAATAGGAAATAAAGATGTAAATTAATTATATTATTGTGTAATAATTATAGGTTAAAAATATATTTATTAAGAAAAAACATTAGAAGGTTTTATATTGAATAAGGAATTTACAGAAGACAAACTAAAAAATGGCCCTGTTCAACAACTATGTCGATAATCGAATAAAACGAAATCTTGTCAATATCACATAGGATAAGCCCAGATTAATAGCTTTTCGTTTGTAACACGATTAGATAAAGTAATGAAGATGATCTTCAAAGTGTAAATATACACCTGTTTGATTTTTAAAGAATTCCAATCAGGTTTGTCTAAGTTAGAAAAGAGTTGATGTATTCCATATCCTTTTAGTTGTGTTCTTACGCTGAAGCAGTAAGAAATTGTTGTTCTTTGTGCATTAATTTGATTTTTTATGGAAATATATACTAGTAAGTATGCGATTTGAACGTTCTATTTTTTAGAGTATAACAGGAGGAGAATGAATATGTCGGAAATTGAAGTAGGCGAAATTTTTATTCTTAGCGATGAGAGTAATGAGGAGCAGGAAGTTGAAGTGCTCGGAACGATGAATGTTGAAGGAGCAGAATACATTGCCGTTGGCTTTGTAGAAGACATTCAAACGGAAACAGAGGAAGACATAGATATTTTCTTTTTAAAAGTAGAAGAAGATAGTGAATTCTCATACATTGAGAGTGACGAGGAATTCGAAAAAGTATCTGCTGCGTTTGAGAAAATTATGGAAGAGCAAAAATAATATTGGTTGGACACAAGAGGGGGATGCATATCTGCCCTCTGTTTTTGTATAAAGGGGCACGGCAAGATTCTTAATATGCTAAAAAACCACTAGTTAGCCAAAGCAATAAGCGAAGTGTCTTGGTCATAATTCTTTTTATTGTATCAGTACGATACATCATCTACCTGGAATAAGTCTCTGTTTTTGGATATTTATGGAAGCGCAGTCCTCATTCCAATTGATTACTAACAGGCAATACCGCATAAAGCGCAAGAGAATGAATAATATAGAAAATGATGAATTGGATATTTTTGGGGGGTGTTTTCATCAATTGGTTTGTTCGTTATTGGTATCAATCGATGATAGAGACAGGTGCAAACTATGTTCATGTCAGAAAGAAGGCACTTGCAACCAAGTTAGTTATTACAGCTTTATTGAGTACAATTGCTACTATGCTTCAATCAGCGGGAGGCTTTATGCCTGGTATAGGCTTTCTAATTAGTTCTCTAGCGACAGTACCAATTTTTTTAGCTACTTGTTTTTATATCCGCCAGGGAATCCTTTCTTTTACCCTTACGATTTTCCTTTTATTTATTATTCAGCCGAGTGAACTAATTATCTTTCCCTTTACAACAGGTTTATTAGGTATAGTGATGGGGGTGGCTTTTTTACAATTGAAGAGTAGAATTATGATTGTTTCCTTTTCATCAATATGTCTACTTACAGGTATTATGATGATTCTGTATGTATTCCGTTTTCCAGTGCTAGGCCCTACTGTTGATACAACTGTGGACTTAAAAGTTATCGCAATAGCATTTATATTTAGTTTTCTATACTGCTGGATCTTCGCGGAGTTTTGTAGACTACTCATGAATAGATTGTATCAGATATTTCCTTAACAGTTGAGTAATATAAACAGTTTGAAATTTCCATATATCCATCTTAATATCCACATAGAACCTACCAAAAATGTACCAATATTAAAAGGAAATTCACCTAATCTCCCGGCCTTAATTTGATACTAAAAGCACAATTCTAATCATATTCTTATAAAAGAAAACAATTAGAAGGAGTGTAAAGTTAGTTGATAAAAGTTAAGGTTAGTTTACGACCCATTGTAAGTAAGATAAATTTACCCACTGTTTTGAAAACAGCTATACTTCCGGGCGACTCAATTGAAAGATTATTTATTGCAACCCAGGTAGGAGAGATCTTTTACATAGGAAACGGGGTTATAAGGACTTTTTTAGATATTCGTTCGCGAATCATAAAACTAGGTGATTCTGGTAGTGGATATGATGAACGGGGATTGCTAGGGCTAGCATTTCATCCAGAATTTTATAATAACGGTCTGTTTTATCTTCATTATTCAGTAGCTGGAACACAAGGTCCAGGTGCTCTTTCTGAATCTTTTAAGCCTAACCCATGTGATCCTAGAACTTTAAACCTAAGATGGATAAATAGAGAAACTCAATATGATCATATTGATACAGTTGAAGAATGGATTTTACAATCGAATGGTCAACCTCAAAAACGACGAACATTACTTAACCTAAGAAGACCATTTTATAATCATAATGGTGTCAATAGCTTAAACTTTTCACCTGAAACCGGAAAACTTATTTTAACAACCGGAGATGGTGGTTCAGGCTATGATCCATTTAATTTAAGTCAGGAAGACATGGAGATGGCTGGTAAAATAATTGAAATTGATGTTAAGAATACATTTATCTATAATCCACCCGTAGTCACACGTTTTAATGAACTTCCCGCACCTATCCAAGAAACGCTTACAGTAATTGCAAAAGGGGTTCGTAATATATCAGGCATTTCATTTCAAAAGCTTTATAATCAGTATATCAAATATGCGGGAAATGTCGGACAGGATTTGGTAGAGTCGATTTTTTCATTCATTCATTATAAACCAATACCGGTTACACAGCTTATTCAAGCTTCATTAATGAACTCTAAACCTGACCAAGAAGGATTTATAAACTTTGGCTGGCGAGGGTGGGAAGGTGCTTTTCCTACTTCAGTTATAAGGGGCTGCTCTACAAGTCCGACTTTGGATGAGAAAACAATTGCTTATTACAATGAAGCAATAATAACTTCAGTGAGGCGTCTTCAGCCTTTAACTAGTTATTTTCATAAAGATCCCCGTCCCGATAAGTTTGGAGGAATTGCACTTACAGGAGTCCAGCCATATATGGGGAATGGAATCCCAAATTTAACGGGAAGCGTTGTATTTACCGATCTTGCCCGGTATGAAGAATCTCGCCCTCCGGTTAGAGGGGTCTTAGCTTATACGAGGGTAAGGACAGATTGTAAGCCAAATGATTTTAGTGTTATTGAAACCGATTATAATTTCGGGTCTCAACCAGCTTATTATGTTAATTTGGGGTCGAATCTAGATCAAACCAGACTATATTTAGGGGTTTATGGCTCTATGAAAGTGACTGATTTTAACCAAGGTACTGTTTTTGAAATTGTTCCGTAATTTATAATTAAAAACTTGAAGATTAGATATATATTATTATAGAATGCAGAAACTAGACTAGTAAACAAGCTGTTTTTGTTTCTAAACATAGAATATGATGAATTCTATTGTTAAGAGGAGATAATCATATTTATGAGATGTAATTGTCATTGCAAACATTTTCGAGATTGTGATAATTGTCGAGATTGGTAAATCTCTTTGAAAGAGTGTTTTAAAGAAAAACACTCTTTTTTGTTCCTGGATTTTCTGAACCCATTATTTGACGCTAATTTTTTATTTTTCACAAAAAAACCATTAGAGATTACTATAATTTAGTTATGTAAACTTACAATGATAAACTTAACCCTAATTTTAAAATTAGGGTTAAAAATAAAGTAATGCAGTGCAACCTATTTTTAATTATTTATATGTTTTCTAGTAACTGTAATTCTTCTTCTACAAAACTCATTACTTCTTTTATTATTTCACTAGAAAAATCAAATTGAATTCCAGCTGCTTTATATACTTCTTTTACAGATTTAGAACTACCTAAAGATAAAGCTTTTTTATAGTTTTGCAATGCTTGGTGAGGGTTTTCTTTATAGAGCTTATACATTTGTAAAGCGCCAATTTGTGCAATTGCGTATTCAATATAATAGAAGGGTACTTCGAAAATATGAAGAACAGATAACCATTGTGCAACTTTCCAACTTTCATATCCATCTGTATTTACTACACTTGAGTTATATAGGGAAGAAAGTTCTAGAAACTTAGCATTTCGTTCTTCGACAGTATGGTTTGGGTTCTCATACAACCAGTGTTGAAATTGATCAATGATAAGTGTATTTGGTAAATACTCTACAATCTGTGTTAATTGCTCTTTCATAGCTTGTTTTAAATCTTCTTTGTTTGTATAGAAAATGTTCCAATGCTCCATTGTGAAAAGCTCCATTGTCATGCTTGCTAATTCAGCAGTCTCCATCGGTAAATGTTGATATTGGTGTATTAAAATATCTTTCATTAAATCATGATGAATACAGTGACCCATCTCATGTAAGAAAACAATAACATCATCTTGTGTTTTTGTTAAATTCATAAAAATAAATGATAACTTAGATAGGGGTAAATACTCACAAAATCCGCCTGGCGCTTTTCCTTTTCTGCTTTCTAAATCTAGATGGTTATGCATCTTTTCTAGAAGAGTTGAAAAGCTTGAATCAAGCTTAGTAAAAAGCGTTTTACTTTTCTCTATTAATTCAATTTCATTTTCTACAGGTTGTAACAGTTTATGATCTGCAGGTAAAGCCTGTATATCCCACGGACGTAATGTATCTATCTGAAGCTTTTTCTGTAATTCTTTATGAATTTTTTCTTGAAGCGGCACAACGTATTTACGAATAGATTCAGCCAATTGATTACATTGCTCAGCAGTGTAATCAAAACGCTCATATTTTTTAAACATATAGTCACGATAATTCGTTAAACCAACATTTCTAGCTTTTTTTGACCGAAGAATAATTAACTGATTTAAGATTTCCTGAATCTCATTTTCTACGGATAGAAATTTTTCAGAGATAGCAGTCATTGCTTTTTGACGAACGCTTCGATCTGGATTCTGTAGATAGACATTTAATTCAGATAGATTTACTTCTTCACCATTCCACATAGAAGTGAGGTTACCAGTGATTTCAAAATATCTTGTTATTAACTCATCCTCAGTAATTTCTAAACTAATATTTTCTTCATTAAAGAGTTCTCTAGTATTTTTAATTTTTTTATCTAAGAATCCAAACTGAGAAGGATTTAACTGTGAGTGGTAGGGTGATTCATAATATTTTTGGTCTAATAGACTTTTATAACGTTTTAATATAGGCTGCACATGTTTTTGATTAAAGTCAAAAGTGTTTTTTGCCTCTGCATCATTCGTATTTCGTTGAAAGGCGATATAATGTTTCGTAAGTTGTTCATTAATAGAATTTAAAGTTTGTGATTGTTTTACTAACCAAATCTCAAGTTCTTGACTAGATGATATGGATTCGTTTAATAGTACATCCAATTTTTTTATTAATTCATCTATATTACTAATATTGATAGGTATTGTCTGCTGCATGAAATATCCCTCACTTATTATTTACTAATAGAGGTATTCTTTTCTTTCGTATGAATTCCTTTTTTACCCAAGAAATTGGTGCCTACTATACCAAAGATAATCATCATAGCTCCAAAGATATGATAGTGTGCGATTTGTTCGTGTAAAAATAATACACCTGCAATAATCGTGATAAGTGTAGATAGATTACTAAAGACACTCATCTTAGCTGCTTCTATATAAGACAATGAATAATTAAGTAGAAATGCTGTTAGTAAGGAAGAGAATAATCCTAAATATAAAATAGATATAAGGAATGTTCCGTTTGTAAATGGTATAAAGTATTCATTTACTGTACTTTTATTTATATGATTAATGATGGCGATTAAATTGAAGCTAAGAAATCCAATGGCTGTCATTATATACGTTAAGTCATGCAGCTTGAATTTTTTTGTCATTTTCCTAGCTAATACATTGTAGCAAGCAGAGGATAATGCTGATAACAGAATAAGGATAATTCCAATAAAGCTAGTTTCATGAGTTTCTATGCCATTCATTACAAATATATAAATGACACCAATGACAGAAATGAGTACAGATATTTTTTGCCATGCATTTGAATGCTCTTTTAAAAAATAAGAAGCTAAAATCATTGTAAATATAGGTATGGTAGCTTGGATAATTCCGGCTTCAGATGAGCTTGTATACACTAAACCAAATGCCTGGAAAGCAAAAAATAGTGCAGGGTAAAATATTGCTAATGGCAAAAGTGTAAGTATATTTTTAAATGAAATATTTAATTTTACAAACCCGAAAATGATTGGGATAGTTGCTATTAAGAAAGCTACAGTAAAACGATGAGCAAGTGTAGCAAGCGGAGTTGTAACTGTTAATGCTAATTTCACAAACATAAATGAAAAACCGATAATAAAAGAATATACTAGTGCTGCTGTATATGCTTTAGTTGTATTTTTCATAATTTCACCTCATATAGTTGATTTGTTACTGGCCAGTATATGTACATGGTAATCTTTCTGAGTCAGTGCTACAATGTTAACAAATCTAAATTGTACCGGTACAAAATAGACATGGGGGTACAATTATGTATAAATATTTAAATATATTAAATGATTTAGAAAGTATGATTCAAAAAGGAGAGATAAAAGAAGGAAAGAAATTACCGTCTATACGTTCACTTGTATCACAATATGAGTGCAACAAAGCAACAATTATACGTGCGCTTCATGAATTAGAGAAGCGTCATATTATTTACTCCGTACCTCAAAGTGGGTACTATGTGGTGAAAAGAATGGGGAATCATGAAGAAGGTGAAGCAGAGAATATTGATTTTGCATCTTCAGCTCCAGATCCTGATGTATTTCCGTATTTAGATTTTCAACATTGTATTAATAAGGCAATTGATACGTATAAGAATGATTTGTTTATATACGGTACACCTAAAGGATTACCATCTCTAATTTCAGTTGTGCAAAAACAACTAGCAAACTATCAAGTTTTTACAAAAGAAGAAAACATCTTCATCACCTCGGGAGTTCAGCAAGCTCTCGCTATATTAACTTCTATACCCTTTCCAAATCAAAATGAAACGATACTTATTGAGCAACCGAGTTATCACTTATTTATTGAATATATAGAAACAAATCGTATTCCTGTAATTGGAATTAAACGAACTGTTGAAGGTATTGATTTAATTGAGTTAGAAAAGATATTTCGAACGAGAAAGATAAAATTCTTTTATACCATTCCAAGATTCCATCACCCACTAGGTACTTCATATTCTAAGAAAGAAAAAGAAAAGATTATTTCTCTTGCGAAGAAATATAATGTATTTATAGTAGAAGATGATTATTTAGCAGATTTAGAACAAAATCCAAAGGTAGATCCACTATATAGTTACGATGATTCTTCACATATAATCTATCTAAAAAGTTATTCAAAGATTATTTTCCCTGGATTACGTGTAGGTTTGGCGCTTATTCCTTCTTCTATTGCAGAAGCGTTTCATAAATATAAAAAACTATTAGATATTGATAGTTCAATGATTTCCCAAGCTGCGTTAGAAATTTATATAAAAAGTGGGATGTTTGAACGACACAAACAAAAAATCCAATTGTCATATTACACTAGATCTAAGGCGTTATCTGAGGTATTAGAAGAAGCTTATAAAGAAAATCAACATCTGTTTTGTAAAACAGAAAGTAATATAGGAATACATACGTGCTTATCCTTACATAAAAATATTATGACGGAAGCGCTTATTAAAAACTTAAGAAAAAATCAAATATTTTTGGAGACTGTGGATAAAAATTATTTGTCTTCTTTTCATAAAGAAAACCTTTTAAAACTAAATGTATCAAATGTGAAAGAAGAGAAAATTGGGATAGGAATTCATAGAGTAATCGAGGAAATGAAACACGTAAGTCGTGTAGATTTCCATTTTAAGAAAGATTAACACTTCATATAGGAGTAGGAGGTTTATTATGAAGAAAAACATAATAGCATTGTTGTAGGAATAGGAGTGTTAGCAATGGTGATATATAATAAAAAAAGTGAACAATGTAAAGCGATTACTGTTCAGATAAAATAAGTTGTTACAGATTATAATAACCTACCTTTAGAAAATGTTAAGGTTTATGAAGATTCAATTACAAATAAGGAACATGCTCTTTCGAATTCATAAGATGAGTTTAAATTTTACACTGGTGTTTGTGGTGAAATTACGCTAGAGAGAAATATACGAAAAAATATGATGCGAGAGCATGTACCTAAATCGATTCAATTAAAAAATTAACATTAAGGAGAATTTTATATGAAACCATTACAAGGAAAAGTAGCAGTCGTAGCTGGTGCAACACGAGGTGCTGGAAGAGGGATTACGATGATGCTCGGTGAAGCTGGAGCGACTGTATATGTAACAGGAAGAAGTACAAAAGGTAATTTATCATCAATGGGAAGAACAGAAACAATTGAAGAAACCGCAAAATTCGTTACAAAACAAGGCGGAAAAGGGATTGCTGTTCGTGTAGATCATACAGTAGAAGCTGATATTGAAGCGCTATTTAATAGAATCCAAGAAGAACAAAACGGAAAACTTGATATTTTAGTAAATGATGTTTGGGGCGGTGATCCGCTTACTGAATAGGAAAAACCGTTTTGGGAACATAACTTACATAACGGATTACTAATGCAACAACGCGCTGTCCATTCGCATATGATGACGAGTTATTATGGTGTACCGCTTATGGTGAAGAACAAGAAGGGACTCGTAATTGGAATTACAGATGGTGTAGATTATCAATATCGTGGAAACCTCTATTATAGTTTAGCGAAAATCTCAACAATTCACTTAGCGGAAGCGATGGCAAAAGATTTAGAGGAACATCATATTACTGCTGTTGCGGTAAGTCCTGGCTTTCTCCGTTCTGAAGCAATGTTAGATTTATTTGGTGTGACAGAAGAAAATTGGCAAGAAGGTACAAAGAAAGATCCTCACTTTATCGCATCTGAACCCCCTTTCTTTGTAGGGAGAGCAATTGCCGCTTTAGCAAGTGATACGAACGTTCATAATAAAACAGGAAAAGCACTTAGCTCATGGGAGTTAGCGAGAGAATATGGATTTAAAGATATTGATGGAAGACAACCTGATTGGGGAAAATATTTTGAAGAGAATGTGTTAAAAGAACAATGAGTATTATATAAAATGAAAAGAAGGCTAAGAACTCTGTATATATCGGTTTTTAGTCTTCTTTTTGTATTATAAATTTTCTTCCGGTGGCGGGTATTGGAACTTTTTAAAATTCATATCTATAGTATATAAAACACTATGTGGATAATTAAATAAGAAGGAGTAAATGAATATGAATATTCCATATATTTATGATAAAATTCGGGTCCCTGCTGTAACATATACTACGGCACAGGGAACGGTTCATTCTGCTCAGCACGTTCTACAAGCACTACAAGCACAAGCCATGCAAATGCAAGGTATGCCATTAGAGTACCCACCTGTACAACATTATTATCCTACGTACATTATTCAAAGTGGAGTTTATTTTTCAACAATTCCATTTGGTGCCGTGTACAATTTATAAAAGTTGATTTGAGCTGTTCCAATTTGATTTTGATCTGCAATATCAGAATCAAATGTATTCGTTGCACTTACACCGCTAAAAGTATTTGTAACAAAGGTGAAGTTTTATAAGCGTTATTTAGAAAGGAGAAGTGTAGGATTTGTATGTTCATATTCCTCTTATAGTGAAAATGAACAAGCTGTTTTTTTATTTAATGAATACTATATAGCATCAAAGAAATAAGGAAGTGAAGCACGTCTTGTCCACATGTTTTATTTCTAAATTAACAGGTCGAGAGGAAGTACCTCCTGTTTATACAGACGCTTTTGGAATAGCACAATTTAGATTTAACAATGATTTTACGAAACTTCAATTTAAACTGGTAGTACATGATATAGAACAAGTGACTGCTGCTCATATTCATTTAGGAGATAGAGGAGAAAATGGCCCAGTTGTTGTTTTTCTATTCGGGCCAGTTACACGCGGAATTAGTGTAGATAGAGGAGTGGTAACAGGAATTATTTCAGAAACTGATCTTGTTGGTTCTTTACAAAATATGTCATTATTAGAACTTGCAAATCGGATGAATACAGGTAATACTTATGTAAACGTTCATACGGAAAAACATCCACCTGGACAAATTCGAGGGCAAATAAGAAGGTTTTAAAATTTCTTAGATGTATGTACAGTTTGTTTCTGCTTATAAGTATGCTAACAAAAACCTTTAGACATAATCATGACTAAAGGTTTTTATTGTGGGGAAATGTATACAGGACCAACAATTTTAATTATATAGGAGGTGAAGTTCTTGGAAGATAATCGAAAATCAATCCTCGCTTTTATCGTGTTAGTTTTAGGTTTAGTGTTCTTTGTTGGAGGTATGGTTTATAGCTTGTGGGGTCCATTTTAAATTTGTTTGTGACTAACTGCCCCTTAGATAATCCAGTCCTAAACTGCTTTTTATTTATTAAGTTAATGGTTTCTATATATTTCTGAAAATAAAGGAGAACATTCGCAATGAATTATATACTATTTAAAGCGATTAATCGTCTTGCTGGACGCGGAACTGCTATGGATACGATAATGGTTTTTATCTCACAGAAGACCCGATATTTATACCTTTTCACATTGATTTGTATGTGGTTTAGAAGCAATTTCTACAAAAAAATTATTTTGTATGCAGGAATATCAGCTGGATTCACCTTATGTATAAACCGTATCATCCAATTTTCTTATTTCAAACCTCGTCCTTTTATTGTCCATCGCGTTCGTTTGCTTATCCCATCAAAGAATAATTCTTCGTTCCCAAGTAAACATACTGCTTTAGCTTTTGCTGTAGCAACTTCCATTTTACTTCGTGAGCGTTTCATTGGTTCTATTATGTGGTTATTAGCGGTGTTGACAGGTTTTTCACGTATTTGGGTAGGGCACCATTATCCATTTGACATAATCGGGAGTGCTGTTATAGGTAGTCTTACAAGCGTAGTTATTAATAAAAATACATATGCATTTCAATCTTTTATTATTTGGATTATAAAGATGTATTCATCGTTTACAAAATTATTTAAATGAAAAAAGATGAACTCATCCGTTTCTTTTGTTTGGTGAAGTAGAGTAAGAGAAGGTGCAAATTGAAAATCTTTTTTTGCATTTTAAAAAAACAGTAGAGAAATAAGAATTGATTAGGATGACGAAAAACAAGTATATGCTAGAAAGGACTAGTATATACTTGTTTTTCGTTTGTATGTACCATGTGAACAATAAAGAATTTGATTAATGACCATTTTGAAAATTGTATATTACTTCACGAAGTTTTTTCAATCCAATCAGAGTATCTTGTTCACTTAACATAGAATAGCTGATACGTAAATGATCATGTTTCGATTCATGAACAAAACAAGCAGTTCCAGGTAAAAAAGAAATGTTAGATTCATTTGCCTTTTTTAGTAATGCAAATGAATTCATTGAATCCGGAAGAGAAATCCATAAATTAAAACCGCCTTGTGGTTTTTGGAAGTGAATCGTATCTGTTAGAGGAGAAAGTATCTCTACTGCAGTATCGCATCGTATTTGCAAGGCAGTTCGCAATTTTTCTAAATGATTTTTCATTCTTTCAGTTCGTAAAAAGGGTTGAATAGCTTTTTGAGTTAACAATGGGCTTCCTATATCCATCAAAGCTTTTACAGCATTTAGCCAATCAAATACAGGCCCCTCCGCCGCTACTGCTGCGATACGCAGACCTGGCGCTAATGTTTTACTGAATCCTTTTAAATATATGACATACCCGTTTGTATCAAAGATTTTAAGTGGAGCTGGAATTGTAGCCTCATCAAAATATATTTCTCCAAATGAGTCATCTTCAATTATAAAAAATTGATATATCTCCGCCAGTTCTATAAGTTCCATTCGCCTTTGTTTACTCATGACAGTACCTGTAGGATTTTGAAAAGTAGGATTTACATATAGTAAAGTTGGCGTCCTTTTTTGACAAACTTCATCGATTAAATCAGAACGAATCCCTTGTTCATCAAGCTCAATTGGTATGATTTGAACACCTTTATTTACAAACACATCAATTGCTGCACCATAGCACGGGCTCTCTATTATAACTGTATCACCTGGTTTTAATAATGTTTGAGCGATTAAATCAATTCCTTGCTGGGCGCCACTTGTAATTAATAAATTAGAATGGTTTACAGATAGTTTTTGATAGTCCTTTAAATATCTTGCAATCTCTAATCGAAGTTCTTCATCTCCTTGAACTGGTCCATAAGTTGCTAATATCATTTGATCTTTATCTATTATTTTTTGTATTTCCTCCGAAAGAAATGGATTCGGTAATAGACGAGGGTAAAGAATAGCTTGTGAAAAATCATAATACTTTCTATGTTGATTCATTACATATTGAGATCGAATGACATTGATTGATTTCGTATGTTGCCAATCATACGGTAGAGATTGAGATTTACGACGCTCGTGTTTATGTATATAGACGCCTTTCCCTTGCTTTATATATACATATCCTTTCGTTTCTAACTTCTTATAAGCTTTACGGACGGTTAATATACTTATTTGTAAATCATTCGCCATAGAGCGTAATGAAGGTAAAGAATCTCCCTTTGATAGCAGTCCACTTTGAATTCGTTCAACAATTTGCATATAAATTTGTTGATAGAATGGTATGTTAGATTCTTTCCGCAGTATAATCTTCATTATCTCACCTAAGTTTCTTTTTAATTTAATTAAATCTAAAAACATATATAGGAGCAACTATAGATTTGTCCAACTGTTAAATACCTTGATATACTGTTATACACTTCTTCCTTTATACTCACCTTAATAATCAAAAGGAGGAAACGTAATGGTCATTTTTAATTATATTTTAATTTGTATTATTTTCGGGACAACATTTTTAACAATAAAAATCGGGATTGAAGCGGGAGCACCACCGTTATTTTCAGCGGGAATCCGTTTCTTTTTAGCGGGTGTTATTTTGATTATCATATTTATGATAAAACGGAAACATATCATGCCATACTTGTTATCAAAAAGAATTATGTATGCTGGTTTTTGTTTAACCTTTATGACATTTGCAACATTATATTGGGCAGAACAATATATTTCTTCAGGATTAGCAGCTGTTCTTTCGGCAACAGGACCAATGATGATTTTGCTATTACAAGTAAAGAAAAATAAAACAAAATTACAACGGGAACAATTTCTTGCTTTAATCATAGCGCTTATAGGTGTTATTTGTATCTCTTTACCAGGGATGCACCATCAACTTACTTTTATATGGAGTATAGCTTGCGTTATCATATTAGTCGGCGAATTATTTTATGGTTTAGGTTCCATCCATTCAAAAGAAATACTTTCAGATTTGCCAAAAGTATCGCCGTTTCTCATTAATGGAATCCAAATGTTTTACGGGGGAATTTTTCTGTTGATTACTTCTATTTTTATAGAACAGCCCAATCCAGCTATATTAACATCTTGGAGTGTGCAATGGCCTATTTTGTACCTCATATTTGTTGGTTCAATTGGTGGGCATGGACTCTATTACTGGCTCTTATCAAAGACCAATCCGGTATTTCCATCAACTTGGCTATATGTATCTCCTTTAATCGCTGTTATTGCAGGATATATATTTTTAGGGGAACCAATTAATCCACTAATGGGAATCGGAGCGTGTCTCATCTTGATTGGTGTATTTTTAGTAAATCGCTCTATACTTGAGGTGTACTTTAAACAGGGAAAATTATTGAAAAAAGAAATGTAACATGATTGTATTTTGGTTGTGGGATACTTAATGCACCTCTAAATAACAGAAAAAACAAACTATTAAATAGAGTTAGAACTCTTTATATGTTATAATTTATATATCATTTTCATAAAATGGCCCTATATATCATAGGGCTTTTTTGAGTTGTACAGTAGAAAATAATACATATTAAGGACAATCAAAATTTTCATTAGCAAACGGATAGGGGTGGTTCACTTGAAACAAGCATTAATCGTTATCGATTTGCAAGAAATCTTTTTCTCAGAGGAAAAAAATTACTTATATCAGCATGAACAATTGCTTCAAAATGTGAATACAGTTATTAACTGGGCAAAAATAAATTAGAGTACCAGTATCAATTAAAAAAGGTAGTATGCTTGTGAACTTTAAAATAAGTACGAGGAAAATATTGATGGGGAGGGAAGCTTTATGGAGATAAAAATAGATGATTTAACCGGTACCGGTACAGAAGTAGAAAAATTATTGATGGATCATCTGCAAAGCATGGCACTACATTCTCCTCCAGAAAGCAGACATGCTCTAGATTTAGAAGGATTGCAGAAAGAAGATATTACATTTTGGAGTGCATGGGAAGGTAATGATTTAGTTGGATGCTGCGCACTTAAAGAACTCAATAGTCAACATGGAGAAATAAAATCAATGAAAACATCTTCATTGCATTTAAGAAAAGGTGTTGCCAAGCGGCTTCTTCAACATATAATTGAGGAAGCAAAGCGACGTGGTTACCAGAGGCTAAGTTTAGAAACAGGATCTATGAGTGTGTTCAAACCAGCTAGAAGTTTGTATACAAGTATGGGATTTCAATATTGCAAACCGTTCTCGGAATATAAAGAGGATCCAAATAGTGTGTTTATGACAATGGAATTGGTATGTAATTAAATCGTTTTTAATATATATATGTTTTTCAAAGTTATATAAATTAAGTGTTAATTTAAAATGGATTTCAACTATTTATAAAAAAGATGTACCGAAAAGACCCCTTTGGATAAAATTATCTAAAGGGGTCTTTTCGGTAACAAAGGTATTTAGTTATATTTACAGCATATCATCCCATGAACTTTGCCCATTGTAGGATATACCATGCTGCTCTTCCGCCATTTTCATAGGGTCCTCGTGAGAAAGAGTAAATACCATTTTAGGTTTCTCATCTTTCATGTACAAGATGTAAATAGTATCATGGATCAAATCTATTGGCTGACCCGTTTTTTTTTCAAGGCGCATCGTACCTTTTGTTTTCACCATCGTATAGTAAGGATTGAGGGGGATTTCTTCAACTGGGATCGTTTTGACGAATTGAAAACCCAAAGAATGTAAGTATTCCTGACTTTTTTCAGTTCCCGTCAGATAATCTTTTTTTGAAACTATCTGGAGAGCGCCACTAGGATCGGCACCCACAAGGGGATCAATCACATGAGGAGCCAGAAGTTCTGGCTTAAATGCATTATGCGCTCGATTAAACTCCTCAAAGTATGTTCGGATTTTATCACTTACTTGGTTCATGGTTCTTCACCAATCCTTTCTTGATCACTAAAGTCTTCTTTTACCCATTTTTATCCTCTCTTTTTCCTAATTCATCCTATTTGAGAGAGGAGTGGTTGAGAACTATATATGTGTATTCTATTTTTGTATGGTTTACATTATGTAACAATATCGAAATTCAACATATCTATGAACCTTAAAAGTATGTCCTAATTGTAATGCAAATCAAATTGAGAAAGGGATGATAAGGGCAGGCAATGGAGTAGTTCATATGTTTTCTTATAACAATCCAAGAAGTCAATTTTCACCAATATCTTCATATTTCTGTTTGAAATGTGGATATATTTGAGGTTTATTTGTTGAAAAACCTCAAAACTTTTAAAGCAGAATATTAAGCTAGTTGTTTTGTTGGTTTATCAATATTCATAGCATTATTCCGGATTCTTATAAAGTGGGATACTCAGATAGAAAAATGATTTTTTATTTTTGTACTCTAGAATTACCGAATATGATTCTATTCAAGAAATAGCTGATAAAATACGATTTATCACTCGATTTTAGTAAATAATTTTATTAGTTTATCATCAAAGAACTTTCTTTCTTAATAGAAATATATAGTGTTGCGACAGGTGGAACGATCAAAACAGTTGGTGAGGTAGTTGGAACAGTTGCTGATTTTTAGAAGAAAGCTAAAAAACTGTCAAATGCTTCTAAAAGTACGAAGTTTAAAATATATCGCACAGGTTTTGATGATGTTGCTCAATACATTAAAGAGTATAAAAAATTGTCAAATTATATTACAAAAAAACAAGCAGAAGCTTTAGATTAGAAAAAATTGAAATGACTAAAGAAGGTAGAATTCGTGAAAGTTTATTAATAAAGGATGGCTGGCGTGATCCTCTTTTATACAGTATTTTAGAACAAGAATGGGAAAAATTAATCAATAAGTTTATATTGCGAATAAGTACTTTAGTACAATTAGGATAATAAAAGTGAAAAAATTTTTTTGTAAAAATTGAACACAGATATAATTAGATTTTATTAATGTGAAAAATTTGTTTGATTACACAAGCAGATTGGAAAAATAAAGCTAATCTTGTACTTGAAATACTAGTATTACTTAGTTCAATAATTATTCATTATCACACTAAACAGCTCCGTTATTTCAATAATTTAAAGCTTCGATTTACGTTTAATAATTCCTTTTCTGATTCAAAAAAATGGCCTGATTGCTGAACAAGAAAAAAACTGTATTAAAATACAGTTTTTTTGATCAATCTTTTTTATAAACGATTAGACTTTTTTATGAATGACTGAACTTTAATCCAAGTCCACACCAAAAGGATATACCGGTACAACTTTTTTATAAATGATTAAACTTTATTCCCAAGCTACAACTACGGCAAGAAAGTGATAGGGACTTAAATTTGTGTAGTGGAAATAAAATTGTTTAATTTTGTTTCTAGATATGTAGTAACTCCCTACTTGTTAATTTGGTAGAGGTTATTAAGGTTGTTTCTGTATACTTGATATTTTACTCTACTTAAATAGGGGATTATTCTATTTGATTTCAAAATAGACTCGTATATTTTTGTAAAAGAAGTTTTATATATTTATAAATTTGCACCAACGTTGTCTTTCTTTTTCCTCTCTAAAGTATATAAAAATTTTTGAAACATCTGGAATGATTGCTGGAATATTGGACTCTGGATAAAAGTGTATAGGAATGTCACAATAAAAACGGGACCGCCTAGAATATAACCAATTACTAATACAATGCTTTCCACAATAATTCTAGCCCGGCTTACAGATAATCCTGTTTTATCAGAAATGGCAAGCATGAATCCATCCCTTGGTCCTGCACCAATTGCAGCAGCGACATACATACCACCGCCAATACCTGTAATTATAATTCCAGAAAGTAAAATAAGCAGATTGATCCACAAAGAATGTGTGGCATGAGGAAGAATATCCAACCTTAAGAAAAAATCCATAATAGGGCCGATTAGCAGTGCGTTTAAGAATGTTCCTACGTTTATATATTTCCGATCTACTACTAAGGAAACAAGAACAAGAAATAAACCGCATATAACACTCCATGTACCAATGGTCCATCCAAATCGCTGATAAAGTGCCATATTCAAAACTTCCCATGGATGTAGGCCAAGAAATTTAACCTTTACTGCAATGGCATTGCCGAGTCCAAAGAAAGTTAATCCTAAGAAAAAAAGAAAATACCGAAAAAGTGTTAGCCCCATTTTTAATCCCCCTAATATTATATATCATTACGTATATTACATGTAGAAATCTAGTTATACAAATGTTTTGTATTTTATTATGAAAACAAATAATTTTTGGCTTTTAACCTTCAACCAAGAAAGAGCACACGCTTTTTTAATAGGAATGAAATTGACAATAGAATAAGTATAAGCTTTTATAATTTAGAAATAATATTATGGTTCGTAGTAATTACTAAAATAAAGAGGAGAGACACATATGACTATTAATAAATCAAATGATCCTAAAAAAGAATTAGCACTTCAAAAAAATTCAAACATGGATGGATTGATTAATCTGAAAGACGTAAGTGAAGGGATTCAAGATATAGTAGAGCCAGAAACAAGTACGCAAGAAGGAAATAGAGCTTCAATATATTGGGGTGATGAGTGGAATGTAGAAGAAGGGGAGAAGAGAAGCAGAAAAAAATAAAATGTTTTTAAAATAAGAAATATCAAGGATAAATAAGCTAACTCCGTACAAAAAAAAGAAAAGGCACTTTATTCAGTGACTTTTCTTTTTTCTATTCTAAAGGTTTCGCTTTTTATCTTGTTATTCTAACGCCGTAATATAAGTTTTACTGCATGAAATTACTCTATTTTTCTCCTATTCTATTCTCCTATTTTGAAACAAGTGTTGCATTTTGTCTCTTTCAATTTAGGAATTCTAACGACTTCCCCGCTTTTGGAAAATAACTGCCCATAGTTACCCGACCTTTCATACTATAATTGTAAATCGCTTTACCCTTGACTCCAGTCGCTGCCTTTTATCTATCAGTATTTAGGCAATAATTCAATAATATACTTACGTTCTCAAATTCCTAACAGTATGCGACGTGATTCCAAAACCCCCTTATAGAGTTACGTTTAACTTTATCTAAAGTTTCATGTATCAGTATTACTCCGCAAATTGGCCCGATTGTTGAACCTCACCATTTAGGTCAAAGCTAAGATTCCTTGCTTTATGACGGTTCTCCAAGGATTCGATTGCCAGTTCAAGCGCAGTTAAGCGTCGCTCATTTAGTGTTTTTTGAGAACTACCTTCTTTTGCTTTTGCTATCTGTTTTTCGATAGATGGAAGGACACCTTGTAGAATATCTTTAGAAGTCAAAATGCTTTCTTCGTCATAGGAAAAATCTCCCCCATTCCAAACGTTTTTGAGGCTTTCTATACCAATTTTTACGGCGTCTCGTCTCTTTTTGACAAGAGTTGTATTTGTACCTTTTTCGCTCATGCTTTTATAAGCATTTGAAAGTTTATTAAAAGTCGACTCTAAGGATTTAATAGACAAATTTTGGATTTCTTGGCTAACAGTCTTCATATACGAACCTCGCTTTTCTTTTTTAGTAATCCATTATTACATAATCAAGGCGATTTGACTATCCAATCAATTTCAGTATTTGTTCAATAAATCTTATATTTATGAACATAGGATAAAACTTAATGATATCAACGTTTTTCAGCTATAATCGCGTTCATAAAGTGTGTACAAAATTCAATGTTCAGTTAATCTGCGGATTTTATCTTTCTGAAGATGTATTTATCATTTCTTAAAGGTCTAAAAAATAATGATTGTTAATCTATGTATATATTAATATATTGTGGGTTTTGGAGAAGGAGTTATAACAAAAATTTCATTTTGTAGAAACAGGGAACAACCGAACAAGAATTTAAGTTGGTTTCTTAAAAGGACTTTCTCTCTTTTTTATCCATTCTGAACTAGCAATACTACCAACAATTGCAATGATAGAGCTGGCGGAAATAGATTTAATTACCCAATAAATACCTGTACCGGTAATTAAATCAATGATAATGAAATTTTTAATTGTTGATTTTTTTACTTTTATTGAGTGGAAAACAACTTGGTTATTTTTTTTAATCAATATGATCACGCTCCTTTTTATCAAAGAATATGACAAGGTAAGCTCGACATATTCTTTTTGTCCCTTGATGAGGAATCATAAAAAGAGCAGCTAGCCAACGCTAACTGCTTGATTTTAAGGGGGAACAAGGAGAAATACAATCATGTTATCTACAGTATTGACGGAATATTTAGCTTTATTCAAGGGAGAACAAAAAAAGCTGTGATTTCTCCCAGCAAGTCATAGGGTATTCGTGCATAGACGAATTTACTTATATAATATCTTGATAACTAAATGTTGATGAATTAGCAGTATAAATGGATAAAGGAACCATACAGAATAGATTGGTAGGGGCTACTTTACCAAGCATCGTTCCCTTATTCAACGGGTGGATATTAAAATTTCACATACCTAATATAAATTAAAAATAACAAAATTACAATAGGTGGATTTACCATGACAACATTTTACTAAAACTTAGGAGAATAGGTTGAAATGCTAGAGATTGAATTAAAGGACTTGAAGTTAGAACATAAATATCTTATGAAAAACATGCATATGAATGCACCTAAATTTAACGGGGGAACTGATTACAGCAAAGACCGTGTAACAGGGGGACAAATACCTTTAGCGTTAGATGAAATCGCAGGGAGACATGATCGCATTATGGAGAAGTCGCAACGCTTAAAAGAAAGAATCGCTGATAAAAAGGCATTAATGGGAGAAGTTCAATTTGTCATGAGTAACAAGAGGGGGTTAGAGCAACAAATTGTGTATTTACGTGATGTAATGGGATTTAACTTAAAAGAGATTGCTAGTGAATTAGGATATAGTTACGACCATATCAGAAGAGTGAGCAGCAGAATGAAAAGAAGCCACAATCATGCCACAATCGTGACGCACTGTTCTAGTGATTTAAAGGTGATACACTATTATTAGTGAGAGGTAGCGGAAACTACTTCCCACGTCCCACAAACTCTAGTGTTGTCTGCGAAACACCATTAGATGTTTCATGATTTCATAATTTTAGTTATTACTCACAACAATAACTAAAATTATGAAATAAGTCAGTGTCTTCTTTAAACAATCAAACTTTAAATTTACAAACAAATTTGATTGGACTTTATTCTAAAATATGTGACCTGTAACTTTTAAAGCAACATAATGGAACCCTCTCGTTATATATAACGAGAGGGTTCCATTATGGCTAGTTTGTATGTAAAAGCACTAGTTTACTTTTTTTATAAACCCTTTGTAATGACGTTTTACAAGCTGACTTTCTAATGTTTTCATTGTTTCTAATGCTACCCCTACGATGATGAGTAAGCTTGTACCACCAATTTGAGCAGAAGATGGTAAAGTAGCAACCTTTGTGAAAACAAGCGGTAAAATTGAAATAGCACCTAAGAAGATAGCACCAATAAATGTTAAGCGATACAAAATCTTTGTCACATATTGTTCTGTTGATTTCCCTGGTCGGATACCTGGAACATATCCGTTTTGCTTTTTTAAGTTTTCTGCCATTTGTTCAGGGTTTACTTGAATAAATGAATAGAAGTATGTGAAAGCAATAATGAGACCTACGTAAAGTGTCATGCCAACTGGATGTGCAAAATCTAGATTTGTACTTAACCATTTGGAAACACTAGAATCTGGGAAGAGCTGTGCGATTGTTCGCGGTGTCATGAGAAATGCTGAAGCAAAGATTACTGGGATTACACCAGCACTATTTACCTTTAAAGGTAAATGCGTATTTTTTGCTCCTTGATATTGATTATTCCCTGAAACAGCTTTTGCATATTGAATCGGTATTTTACGAATTGCCTGTTGAATATAAATAACACCGACAACGATTGCTAAAATAACTAATCCAATCAATACAATTTTTATAATATGCATAAAGAGTTGATCTCCAGCATTTTGGAATTGCTGTAAATAAATTTGATTCACGACATTTGGAATCGCTGCAACCAGCCCTGCAAAGATAAGCATTGAAATACCGTTACCTACGCCGTTTGCAGTAATTTGTTCACCTAACCAAAGTAAAAATGCAGTACCGGCAGTTAATACTGTAGCAATAAATAAATATGTAGTCCATCCTGGATTAGAAATTAATTGCCCGCCTGCTATATTATTAAAGCCAATAGACATCCCTATGGCTTGAATGAATGCGAGAATGATTGTAAAGTATCGGGTAAATTGAGCTGACTTTTTGCGGCCCATTTCTCCTTGCTTTGCCCACTCTGTAAATTTTGGTACAACATCCATTTGTAATAACTGTACAATGATGGAAGCTGTAATGTATGGTGTGATACCTACAGCAAAGATTGAGAAGTTTTGTAATGCTCCTCCGCCAAATACATTAAGCATACCTAAAACATTGGCTTGATCTTGTACTTTTAATACCTCTGCGTTAGTATGAGGAACTGGTATAAACGTGCCAATTCGAAAAACAATTAACATCGCAAGTGTAAAAAGGATCTTCCTTCTTATTTCAGCTACTCTCATAAAGTTTGAAATCGTACGAAACATCATGTCGCCTCCTGTATTTTTATCAGCTACCTAAAAGGGAAAACTGAACATTATATCCTAATGAATAAACCACAAACCTCCTTCCGTGTAGAATTCATTTGACAAATGAACGTTCAAAAATTTTGTAGTTTTATCATGGATATAAGAAACACAAGGTATATAAGCGAATAGATGGATCATCTTAATCATTCAATAACCATAATATACCTAATAAATAAAAAAATGTACATAGATAAGACTGAAAAGAATGAAAAATTAACGGGAAGGGCGAAAATTTTCCTGTTTTTCATAAATAGTTGCTTATATAAATCAGCAATTGTTATAATTTTCTTAATAATAAAAAGGAGGTGAGTAGATTCCATGATGCATTTACTCAGTAAACGTGTGGAAATGAGCCTGGATCTTTCTCACTCATATAGCTGGTGTGATAATTCATTTTTAAAAATACAATCTACATGAGATAATTGCATATGCTTTACGAGACATATTTCATGAGAAAGTGGATATCAATCATCCGTCTTATCAAGTGTTTCTACAGGGATATACAATATAAACATCAATTGATGAACATATTTTAAAAGATTTACCATTGTTTATGAGAATGCATCAATTAATTATGTTTACGAAAATGCTCTGAACTGTTGATATTCCAGAATTAGAGGAATATCCGGAATGGTTACAGAATTTACGAAAAAAGCTTGTAAACTATATACAAAAAACGAGAACAGAATTTAAAAAACCACACTTTTAAATTGTTATAAAAAGCGTGCTGGCAATTTGTCAGTATGCTTTTTTATGTATGGCTGTATAGCTATTTTTATTATAGTGAAGATACTTGGATGGAGGAAGAATATGAGCAACGACTTCTTTTTGAAGAAAGTAAAATTACTAGTACAGATGCATTCTGAAGGATTGCTTGGTGATGAAGTGATGCCTGAGGACGTTTTAATCAGAATTGTTCCAACTCATGATTTACCAAACGTGTTGACATTAGGAATGTCATTAAACTATCAAAGAGATTCATATAAGTTGTGGCAGTCGATTGTACAAGCCTATCTCAATGAAAGTTCTCAGTGGATTTTTCATTCAAATACTGTATCTAAGTGTAATCTAGATGAGTTACGAAACGTGTTGGTACATTATAGAGTAGCATTACAGCCTAACCGTCACCCTGAAATTTGGAAACGGGTAGCAATGGGGATTACTCGCTCTTCTTCAAATGGGGATGTTATGGGGTTAATTGAGTCTGTACAATTTGATATTTCCTTATTGGGGTCCCGCCCCATTATGCAAAAGATAAAAATTGGAAGCCAATAGATGAAAAATAATAATTACTTATTCAACTAACGCATGCATTAGTTGAACAACCTAAGGCTGCTTCGGTAGCCATTTTTTGTACCAACTGGCAGTTTAGTTTTCAATATGTGAAAAGGGATTTCTAAGTGATTAATTGAATATATATTTATTGTTTACTAATTCTTGGGGAGGTCCCTTTATGGGAGATAAGCTTTACTGTATTGCTGTATATCAGGTTCTTAATGAAGAAAGACTAGGAGCTTCGCACGGTTCTATAATAACTTATAGTGATGCTGTGACGGGATCTCCTGTTAGTGAGATAGGGTATTTTTTAATTTATTTATTATAGTAACGTACCCGAAGAGGTTGATATGGTGACATATCAACAAACTGAGGTGGTACCACGAAATTGCAACTCTCTCCCTCAAAGATTATTTCTTTGGGGTGAAAGTTTTTTTATTATATAAGTTTCATTATGTCATCATTTAAAGTTTTCGAGAGGAGAAATTATATGCATCCTATTTTATTAGAGGTTCCGTTACAAATAGAAACAGACAGACTAATTCTTCGAGCACCACTTCAAGCTGGTGACGGGAATGTAGTACACCAAGCTATTAAGGATTCAATTAATGAGTTAAAGCAATGGCTGCTTTTATTCCAGTCAATTCCTACTGTTGAAGAAACGGAAATTATCCTGAGAAATGCGCATATAGATTTTTTGAAAAGAGAAAGCTTTCGCTATCTTATCTATCATAAGGATACTAATGATTTTATCGGAACTGCTAGCCTTCACGGAATTAATTGGAAGATTTCTAAATGTGAAATTGGATACTGGATTAACACGCAATTTAGTGGCAATGGATATATGACAGAAGCAGTAAGTGAGTTAACAAACCTTGGATTTCAGTTACTCAAATTTAGAAGGGTTGAAATACGATGTGAATCTAATAACACTAAAAGTCGTACGATCCCTGAAAAACTAGGTTTTGAGCTTGAAGGGATATTACGTAATGAAGATCTTTCAGTTGACGGTAAAAAACTAACTGATACCTGCATCTATGCAAAGGTAAATTAGATTAAAATTTTAAAATTCCTTGTACAACTAAAGCATGCGATAGTTGTACAACATATCTTAAGGTCGGTTTCCAAATTTGGAAGGCGGCTTTTTTGATTTTTTATAACGAACAGTGTCATAACTTTTAAGGGGTCACACGGCCCAAAAAAGAAAATTGTACGTTAAAGAATATTTTTACATATCGTTAAGAAATAAAAACACAGGAGAAATGATTTTCCCTGTTGTTGGTTTGAATTAAAGTTTGATCAAAGTATTGCTACAAATATTGATTTTATAAAATGAAAAAATACGATATTCTTTCTGGGTACCCATCAACTTAAGAAATCAAGAAAGAACGCTTAGAATGCCATTTATTTGGGCAACTCATTAGTATTTTACTCTGTTCAACGACAATATTCAAAATGCGTCAGTTACTCTTGGATAAGAAAAAGAAAGAGTTAAGTGAATACAAATCCATCTATATGATAAAGAATTATTATCTATTGTTTTATGAGGGACTACAGAAGGGTAGCCATGAATTATTAAAAGTTTTACTGCGTTTGTTTTACCTTTTAGAGAAAAACGGAAGAAAATCTCGCCGGTACGAAAAGAAAAACGTCTTTGATAATCTGTGGAATTACTTATTCTATTGCCTGATTTAGCGGACTTGCGAGGTTTCAGCCCCCACAAGGTGGTATGTTAGAACCGATCTACAATATACTTGGACTTCAGTATCCACCAATACCATTAAGTTTCATTTTTATAGTAGTGTTGAGTGGAATTTTAGGAAGCTTGCTTAACTTAATCCCAGTTATGGGGGAAGAAATGGTTTGGCGGGGTTATATGCTCACAAGGCTAGTGGATGCGGATTTTTCACGTCCAATCCTTATTAGTGGATTGATTTGGGCAACGTGGCATGTCCCAATTGTTATTGCTGGACTATACGTAGAGGGAAGATCTATCTTTCTCTCTGTACTTGACATCTATTTTTGTATTGTGCCATTCAGTTATATTACAGCTTATTTACGACTTTTAACAGGTAGCGTTTGGCCTTCGGTTATTATCCATACCACTTGGAATGCCATTATTCAAGGACCTTTCGCGCGTGCAACTACAGGACATCAGTCAGAGATTTGGATTGGAGAATCAGGATTAATAACCGCCCTTATTATCTTGATTACGGCAATAATTGTGTCTCGGATAATTTACTAAACATTGATTTTTTACATAAATTTCAAAAAAATGATTGTGAATCAGAAAAATGGAATCTCAGATTCCTTTGTAAGGATTTTTAATAGTCATATGAATGCCATATGTATCGATAAAGATTAAAATTCACATGATTGAAAAGAGGGTGCTTAAACGCTATTTTGTTTTATTCGTAATTTTAAATCTGTAATATTGAAGCCAATGTAATACAATTTCATTGGCTTCAGTAAGCTGATTTTTAACTGAAAATAGAGTGGGAAATTAAGGGTGTCATATATATTAATTAAAAGTAGCATACAAAGAATACTTAAGTGACATTTCTTTTGTTATAGAATAAACAAATCCTGATATTGCAGTAACTATTGTTTTGAGGTTAATTTACTGTGAAATAAGTGTCTAATTTCTACTTTTACTTTGGATTAATATTACTGCACCTCTTAATTAGAGGTGTTGTTTTTGTTAATTAATAGCCATTGTACTTAGAAAATAAATAATATGTTTATGTCATGGAGTAATAAAGCTAGGTAGCATAAAGACTGATACTACAAAGATTAACAACATATAAAAAAATTATTTATATGTTGTGTCACCTCTGCTATTCCTAATAATTTTGAAATCTATTTATTTCTTCCGCTTTTGCGGAAACTAAAACTAATGTTGCGACCAGTAATATAGTGCCAATTAGATAAAAATAGTTGTCCCTATATATCGTCAGTATTTTTAATATTCCATTCGCTTTTTGTGTTTTCTATTTTTATTTTTGTACTGATGATAAGACCTTTCCCTCAATTAGATCTTTCAATAACATAGACCTATTTGGTGCTTGAATTTCTTCCAACGTGAACTTTCCGAAGCATAGTGGTTCAGAAATAGCTTTATCATTTTCATCTGTTGTTAAATTCTTGACTTCTTTATTATATTTGTCAAAAAAATTTTAATAAATCAGTTTATCAGTTTTACATTCGAATTAGCAGCATCCTCTTTTTTAATCTCAGTTTGTCCAAGTGATTGAATTGAATTTTTGGCTGTTAGTTCTTGCGGTGATACAGTATCTCCTATGACTTTCGCTGTATTTTTAATCTTTTTTCCAGCTTGTCCTCGCATGGAGTACCATTGTATGCTACTCTGTATGTGTCACATCCCAAAATTTTCCGTTTGCTTTTCCTACATTAAATTCACTTTTTTCTGTATCGAATGCATCTGTCACTGTTTAGCCAACTACTTGTAATATACCTGGGGCATATTCTAGTCCGTCTGGCAATGTATCCGCAAAGGCTAGATTTTTCTCAAGATTAGCAAGAAGCTATTACTTGCTAGAGTTGTATACTCCAATCATCCCTTGTTTCTGTATTTTGTAGGTTCTTCACTGTTTTCTCAAGTTCTATGATTAGATCTTGGAGAATTAAGAAACGACCTCCGCTCATTTCATTGTCGTTTAGAAAATTATAAGAAAAGAATCTATTTCTTTCACACTTTTCCTAACTACTCCGATATTTAGATGTTACTTACAAATAAATAATATATGATTTTCATAAAAAAGATATAGTAATATTTTGTCGTGAATTGTACTAATTTGATATTTTATAGTAATATTTGTCGTGAATTATACCTAGCGAAAAATAGTTTATGGATCCATAAAGGAACAAAGTGAAAAATTTATCAATTAATTTACTTAAAAGGAGAATGCAATGAATAATTCCACCGATATACAACACTTATGTGACCTAGCACATAAAGCATTTAATGTCCCTGTGCACATTTTATCTACAGATAAAAAAATTTTATATCATTCTACTTCTGATGATGTCAGTAGTCCTTTTTATTCTTCAAAAGAAGAATATCTTAGTGACATTTATCAAGAAAACGATCCCTATAACTTGCCACTTTTCAGATGTAACAGCTATCTTGAAAATTTCGTTTTAATTCATATAGAAAATCATGATTATATAAAAGGGACTATTATAATCGGTCCCACTATACATCCAAAGGGTTCAGATGATATGACTTTAAAACTTCAGAAAGAATTTAAATCGAATGATAAAATTCAAGAAAGACTAGCCTATTATCAGGGTTTACATGAGATTAAAAAAGATACGTTAATTGATATGGGAATTTTATTACATTACATGATTTTCAATGAAAAGTTAGATGAAAGTATTGTTTTAGAAAAAAATAAAGTACTAGAGGAGGTTTCTAATAAAATTGTGAAACCTGATTTATATATTTTAAAACGCCGACAAAATAAACCTAAGACTCATAATATGACATTAGTAAATGATTTTTTTTCGAGTATCAAAGAAGGAAATAAAAAAAAGTTAATACAGTATATGTATGCAGTTTCACAAGAAGATGTTGAACTTATGTTAATAGAGGATCCACTCAGGAACCAAAAAAATCTTGGGATTATTGCGATTACCTTAGCTACTAGATATGCGATAGAAGGAAACCTGCCACCAGATATTGCTTTTGCGCATAGTATTTTGTATATACAAACCCTAGAACAATTAGATAACGTAGAAGCTGTAAAGCGATTGTCAGGAGACGCTTTACGTACTTTTGCAGATCGTGTGAAGGAATACAATGCACAAAAGTATTCATACGCGGTTACTACATGTATGAAACATATTAATAAAAATATTTACGATGGAATATCTCTCGATGAACTTGCTAATCATTTGGATATTACCCCTACTTATTTATCTAAACTATTTAAAAAAGAAATGGGAATTCCTTTAAGCGAATATATTCAAAGGGAACGAGTGGAAGAAGCAAAAAAATTATTAACACTAACTACTTATTCGTTATCAGATATTTGTGCTTGGCTCAACTTTAATGACCAAAGTTATTTTACAAGGGTTTTCAAAAAAATTACTAGCATGACCCCTAGACAGTATCGTGAAAGATATAACTTAATATAGGCTTGTTATCTGGTTCTAATATAAAAACTTAAACATAGGTGTAAGTAGTCACTAAAACTTGGACGCACTGAACTTATTACTCTAGAAAGAGTATGTGATTTGTCAGGAAAATGAACCTGTATTCAAATAGACGCATTATCAACCTGATATTATTTTGTTAATGGAATAGCTTCAATTTTCGTGAGTTGGTAAAAATAATGGAGAAACGGGGCTTATCTATTTTTCATATAACGATTTTGCGCTGGATTTATTAGTATGTTTCTGAATTGGAAAAACGAGTCTAACGACAACTCAAACAAGTAGATCTTGAAGAGTCCATGAAACATATATCCAAGCAAAAGGACAATGGAAATATTTTTACCATGTTGTTAATTTGAAAGAATACACTAACCATTATTTTTTAAAGAAAAAACAGAAGGCTGCAAAGGGCTTTTTCAAGAAAGCATTGCGGCCTTTTTATATTTTAAAGCCATTTGTTATAACAATCGATAAGAATACAGTATTATCTTCATGTTAAGTAATTATTAATGGTAATATTGGAGATTATTCCATAAAATTCAAATAACATATATCATTGGATAAATCTATACTATATGTAATTATACATATCTAAATAATGGTAAAAAAGCATAAAAAAACCTATAAAATTATATTATAAGTATTTTTTCTAAAATAAAACTGCCCAGTTAAACTAAAATAGTTATTTTTCAACCATATACTCATTAATTTGTAATCATTACAATTACAGAGATGAAATCCAGAATTAATTTTTTAGTATAATATTTTTCGCTCATATTATTACTTAACAATTAAATTATCGAGTACAATCGACAAAATTTTGCTATTTACGCATCGAAAATTTAATGTTTTAATGAACAACATAACTGGTATGACCAGACAGAAAGGAGAAGATTAAGCTAATAGAAGTATAGTGAAGCTGCAAGTAGCATTATGTCGAGATCAGTTATCTTAATATTCGGTTAATTTTTAAGGAGTCTAGAATCTCAAAAGGATCAAGTTTGTAATAAAAGTGTTCTAAGTTTCTGCATAACAAAAGTGAATTTATTCCGCAATAAAAGTATAAGCAATGTACAGTATGATTTCACCTTTTGTAGTCTTGTAAGGCTATTGCTGACAAAACTAAGAGACATATTATGAAATTGATATTAGAAAAGGTCATGACAGGATTAACTGTAGAAGCAATGGTTTATCTATCTTCGCGGCTCTGTAAGCTAAACAGCAACTCTTGGGAGAAATTAATATTTTACTACTCATTGGGCAGCTAATTCAAATATAGCTGATGAATTTTTATCGTTTACTATTTGAAAAATAGAGTATCTAAATGAGAGGGAAGTAAAATCCTTAGATCCTATTAGAAGTAAATAATAACGATAACAGCCTATCTGAAAGACTTCTCCTTCCTTCATGCGTGTGCAAGGAGAGAGGCTAGCGCTATGTCGTACAAGTTATATGAATCAAGTTATAAAAAACAATGGTAAAGGAGTGTACGGAATGAAAAATAAAATAATTACAGGATTTTTAATCACATCCATTGTAACTGGAGCAACTATTCCTATCAATACTCTCGCAGCACCAATCGTTCAAGCAAAAACTCAACAGGAAAGTATGGATATTTCTTCATCATTACGAAAATTAGGTGCGCAATCTAAATTAATCCAAACGTATATTGATCAATCTTTAATGAGTCCTAATGTTCAGCTAGAGGAAGTCCCAGCTTTAAATACAAATCAATTCCTAATCAAACAAGATATGAAGGAATGGTCATCGGAACTCTATCCACAGTTAATTCTATTAAATTCAAAAAGTAAAGGATTTGTAACGAAATTCAATAGCTATTACCCGACATTAAAATCGTTTGTAGACAATAAAGAAGATAGAGAAGGGTTTTTGGATAGACTTGAAGTTCTTCAAGAAATGGCTATGACCAATCAAGAAAACGCGCAACGACAAATTAATGAATTAACAGATCTTAAATTACAGCTTGATAAAAAATTAAAAGATTTCGATACTGATGTGGTAACCGCGCAAGGCATACTAAGTACAGATGGAACAGGAAAAATAGATCAGTTAAAAAATGAATTATTAAATACCAAAAAGGCAATTCAAAATGATTTACAACAAATTGCATTAATACCAGGGGCTTTAAATGAACAGGGATTTGCTATATTCAAAGAAGTTTATAGTCTTTCAAAAGAAATTATTGAACCGGCTGCTCAAGCAGGGATGGCAGCGTATAACAAAGGAAAAGAAATTAACAACTCTATTCTAGAAGCAGAGAAAAAAGCAGCGCAAGAAGCGAAAGAGCAAGGTAAAACTGCTCTAGAGATTGAATCAGCCAAAAAAGCAGCTCGTGAAGCAATTGAGAAAAGCAAACAAGGTGAAATAGCTGCAGCTGCAGCCGCAAAAACGCAAGAGTATGACCTGATGAAAGCCATTGATACTGAAAAGATTAAGAAAACATTTGGTGTCTTCGCTGAAGTAAATAAACTAACAGCAGAACAGCGAGCATATTTAGATGATTTAGAGAAACAAAACCAAAAAATATATGATTTAACAACGAAACTATCAATAGCAGATTTACAAAAATCAATGCTTCTTCTTACGCAAAATGATTTGCATACGTTTGCAAATCAAGTAGATGTAGAACTTGACCTACTAAAGCGATATAAAGAAGATTTGGATCTAATAAAAAATAGCATTACAAAATTATCTACTAATGTTGATACAACTAACCAGCAGTCTCAAAAAGATACATTAAGACAATTAAAAAATGTAATAAGTTACCTTGAAGAACAGGTATATAAATTTTAATATTATGTTTTTAAAAATCTACAAAGATTATAAGAATCTAGCGAAAGAATGAGAAGGAGAATGGTTATGAAAAAATTTCCATTTAGAGTGCTAACTTTAGCCACTCTGGTAACGGTTATAACTGCTACTACCGGTAACACTATTCATGCATTTGCACAAGAAACGACCGCTCAAGAACAAAAAGTAGGCAATTATGCATTAGGGCCTGAAGGACTGAAGAAAGCATTGGCTGAAACAGGGTCTCATATTCTTGTAATGGATTTGTACGCAAAAACAATGATTAAGCAACCGAATGTAAATTTATCTAATATCGATTTAGGCTCAGAAGGGGGAGAGTTGCTCAAAAATATTCACCTTAATCAAGAACTGTCACGAATCAATGCAAATTATTGGTTAGATACAGCGAAGCCACAGATTCAAAAAACAGCCCGTAATATTGTAAATTACGATGAACAATTTCAAAATTATTATGACACATTAGTAGATACTGTACAAAAGAAAGATAAGGTAGGTCTAAAAGAGGGCGTAAGTGATTTAATTACTACAATTAATACAAATTCTAAAGAAGTTACAGATGTAATTAAAATGCTACAAGACTTCAAAGGGAAACTATATCAAAATTCTACAGATTTTAAAAATAATGTTGGTGGCCCAGATGGTAAAGGTGGGTTAACAGCAATATTAGCAGGTCAACAAGCAACGATTCCACAACTTCAAGCTGAAATTGAGCAACTGCGTTCTACTCAGAAAAAACATTTTGATGATGTATTAGCATGGTCAATTGGTGGTGGATTGGGAGCAGCTATTTTAGTTATTGCAGCTATTGGAGGAGCGGTAGTAATTGTTGTAACTGGCGGTACAGCAACACCGGCTGTTATTGGTGGACTTTCGGCTCTTGGTGCAGCTGGTATTGGCCTAGGAACAGCGGCTGGTGTCACGGCATCTAAGCATATGGATTCCTATAATGAAATTTCTAACAAAATCGGAGAATTAAGTATGAAAGCTGATCGTGCTAATCAAGCAGTTATTTCGCTTACTAACGCGAAAGACACATTGGCATATCTATATCAGACTGTGGATCAAGCGATATTGTCTCTAACAAATATTCAAAAACAATGGAATACAATGGGCGCAAATTATACAGATTTACTTGATAATATCGATTCTATGCAAGACCACAAATTCTCTTTAATACCGGATGATTTAAAAGCTGCTAAAGAAAGTTGGAATGATATTCATAAAGATGCAGAATTCATTTCAAAAGACATCGCTTTTAAACAGGAATAGAAATGAAAATTAAAACCTAAATTGGAGGAAAATGAAATGATAAAAAAAATCCCTTACAAACTACTCGCTGTATCGACGTTATTAACTATTACAAACGCTAATGTAGTTTCACCAGTAGCAACTTTTGCAAGTGAAATTGAACAAACGAACAATGGTGATACGGCTCTTTCTGCAAATGAAGCGAGGATGAAAGAAACCTTGCAAAAGGCTGGATTATTTGCAAAATCTATGAATGCCTATTCTTATATGTTAATTAAAAATCCAGATGTGAATTTTGAAGGAATTACTATTAATGGATATGTAGATTTACCTGGTAGAATCGTACAAGATCAAAAGAATGCAAGAGCACATGCTGTTACTTGGGATACGAAAGTAAAAAAACAGCTTTTAGATACATTGACGGGTATTGTTGAATATGATACAACATTTGACAATTATTATGAAACAATGGTAGATGCGATTAATACAGGGGATGGAGAAACTTTAAAAGAAGGGATTACAGATTTACGAGGTGAAATTCAACAAAATCAAAAGTATGCACAACAATTAATAGAAGAATTAACTAAATTAAGAGACTCTATTGGACAAGATGTTAGAGCATTTGGAAGCAATAAAGATCTCTTGCAGTCGATTTTAAAAAACCAAGGTGCAGATGTTGAGGCTGATCAAAAACGTCTAGAAGAAGTATTAGGATCAGTAAACTATTATAAACAATTAGAATCTGATGGGTTTAATGTAATGAAGGGTGCCATTTTGGGTCTACCAATAATTGGCGGTATCATAGTGGGAGTAGCAAGAGATAATTTAGGTAAGTTAGAGCCTTTATTAGCAGAATTACGTCAGACCGTGGATTATAAAGTAACATTAAATCGTGTAGTTGGAGTTGCTTACAGTAATATTAATGAAATGCATAAGGCACTTGATGATGCTATTAACGCTCTTACTTATATGTCCACGCAGTGGCATGACTTAGATTCTCAATATTCGGGCGTTCTGGGGCATATTGAGAATGCAGCTCAAAAAGCGGATCAAAATAAATTTAAATTCTTAAAGCCTAATTTGAATGCAGCGAAAGACAGTTGGAAAACATTACGAACAGATGCTGTTACATTAAAAGAAGGGATAAAGGAATTAAAAGTGGAAACTGTTACTCCACAAAAATAGGGAAATATTAATTCTGTTGCAAAGTGAGCCAAAACATAGAGAGTCTATGATTACACTGTTAAACAGTAAGGCGATAATTAATAAATCCTTATATACCAGAAAGGCGGAGTCTCATTAAAGACTTCGCCTTTCTGGTATATAAGTTTTATCCAAATAAAAGATAACCGTGTAGTTTACTTGTTTTTTTAAACTTTGCAATAGAATCGATTAATTGGGGACAGATTATATAGATTTGCTTGATAATATCGAATCTATGCAACAACATCGCTTTTTAATAAGAATAGAACTTGAAATAATACCTTATATAGGAGGAATAAGAAATGATGAAAAAAAAACCTTACATAATACTCGCTGTATCAGCGTTTTTAACTATGACAACTACTTATGCGGTCACACCAGTAGCAACCTTTGCAATTGAAACTGAACAAACGAACACTGGAGATATGTCTCTTTCAGCAAATGAAGAACAGATGAAAAAAATTGTCCAAGATGCTGGGTTATTTGCAAAAGCTATGAATGAATATTCTTATTTGCTAATCAATAATCCGGATGTGAGTTTTGAAGGAATTACTATTAATGGGTATGCAGATTTACCTAGTAAAATTGTACAGGATCAAAAGAATGCAAGAGCACATGCTGTTACATGGAATACGAAAGTAAAAAAACAGCTTTTAGATACATTGACAGGCATTATTGAATACGATACAAAGTTTGAAAATTATTATGAAACATTAGTAGAGGCGATCAATAATGGAAATGGGGATACTTTTAAAAAAGGGATTACAGATTTACGGGGGGAATTCAACAAAATCAAAAGTCTGCAAAAGCATTAATAGAAGAATTAACTAAATTTAAAAACGCTATTGGAGAAGATGTTAGAGTATTTGGAAGCCATAAAGAGACATTGCAATCGATTTTAAAAAACCAAAGAGCTGATGTGGAGACTGATCAAAAGCGTTTAGATGAAGTTTTAGGACAAGTAAACTATTATAAGAAATTAGAATCTGATGGATTAACTATGGTGAAAATCCCTTTTATCCCCACGCTTATTTCTGGTGGCATAATGATAGGTACAGCTAGAGATAATTTAGGTCGATTAGAGCCTACTTTAACAGAATTACGTAAAACTGTAGATTATAAACTTACATTAAACCGTGTAGTTGGAGTTGCATTTCATAATATTAGTGATATGCATAGTATGATTGATAGTGCTATTACTGTTCTTACTTATATGTCCACACAATGGGATGATTTAGACTCTCAATATTCGGGTGTACTGGGGCATATTGAGAATGCAGCTCAAAAAGCTGATCAAAATAGATATAAATTTTTAAAGCCTAACTTGAATGCAGCGAAAGACAGTTGGAAAACATTAAGAACAGATGTTGTCACATTAAAAGAAGGGATAAAAATTGCAGAGAAGAAAGAACAGGATTTTATGGATCAACTTCGTCCATCAAACGTTTTCTACTTTTATAAAAAAATTCATAACGCATACACATTTGAAATAAAGACTGGAACAAATGCGCCAAATGCGTCTTATAAAGTTATGAATTTAACTAAAAACACTGTTCATAATATGTGGAGTGGAGGGGCTAGTACAAACATGTGGGCTGACTGGCTTTCATTTAATCCAAATGATGAATTTGCGGTGGTAGCAGTAGTGGATGGTAAAGAATATGTTGTGTATAAAGACAAAGTAGAAAATATAATGAACTGAACCCGAAAAATAACGCAGTAAATGGAAGCCTTCTTGATGTCAGTCTGACAGTTTCTCCTATACTAGACGTAAGAGGAAATGTGATAGCTTTAGCTGCAATATGTAGAGACATCTCTGAAAGAAAACAAGCAGAAAGAGAACGACATCGATTACACCAACAATTAAGAGATAGTGAGATGAAGTACCGTGAACTAATCGAACAAGCAACTGACGCAGTATATGTAGTAGAGCTGAATGAAGATCATTTTCCAAGTCGATTTATTGAGGTAAACCCTGTTGGGTGTAAAAGATTTGGATATAGTAGAGAAGAGCTGCTCTCGTTACCATTTCCAAATGTAGTACCACAAGATTCTATAATGATTGTAAGGTTGTTAGAAAAAATTAGAGAGGGACAAACTTCCTTCACTTTGCAAGATGAATATGTTTTTCCAACAGGAAAAATAATAACAACTGAGTTTAGTGTCCGTGTTTTTAACTTAAATGGTAAAAAAGTTTTCCTAAGTATTTCCCGTGATATCACTGAACGACTAAAAACAGAAGAATTACTACGAAAATCTGAAAAACTTGCTGTCGTAGGACAATTAGCGACTGCAATGGCTCATGAAATTAATAATCCATTAACCGCAATGAAAGGGTTTATGCAATTACTAAAATCAACGGAAAATGAGAATAATCAGGGTTATATAAATATAGTATCATCAGAAATTGAGCGTATAGAAAGTATTACAAATGAATTTATGACGGTAGCCAAACCACAGGTGGTAAAAATACAACCTAATGATATTAGTGTGCTAATGGATCAAGTTTTAATGCTACTGCAGCCTCAAGCAATGATGAATAATATAAAAATTAGAATTGATTTTACACCTGGTATTCCATTGATTCCATGTGAAGGAAATCAATTAAAACAAGTATTTGTTAATATTATAAAAAATGCAATTGAATCTATGCCAATGGGAGGTGACATTCTGATTCAAGTTAATATACTTGATAATGATCAAATAAGAATTCGTTTTATCGATCAAGGGTGTGGGATTCCAAAAGAACGTATACCATATCTCGGAGAACCTTTTTATAGTATTAAAGAAGTGGGGATTGGCTTAGGGTTAATGATCTGTTATAAAATTATCGAAACACATCGGGGAAAGGTATTTATTGAGAGTAAAGTGAATAAGGGAACTATAGTTGAAGTCACTCTCCCTATTTGTACACTTCATAATTAATACATTCTTTTACTGAAATTTTATAAGAAACTATACAAAATGTAATGTTAATGTCACTTAATGAAATAAAAAAGAGTATAAGATAATATAAAATTCAAAGTGTTCATACGAACAAAATAAATAAACAATAGAATGGAATTATGAATGGACATGTGTAAGAAATTAGTGAAACCACTAATTGTATTAGGAAGTGCTACGTTACAAACACTGGGTGCTTATGTATATACAATTATGGATTACGTTACAATAGATGAATTTAGTAAAGAAGCCTAGGTAGAGACTAAAGAAACAGCTAGTCAAGCAACTATTAATCACTTTAAAACAGAAAAAATATGGATATTGTCATTACTCAGATTTGTTTCTAAAGAGAATATGCGACACCTGAGATTTATTTAGAGGGACATGTTTCTGGAAATGAGAAACAAAAAAATTCTGCTACTGTAAAATCTTTAGAAGATTATCGAGTTAAAGATACATCTAAAAACTAAATTTATTGTTAGTGAGCAGTTAGCTTTGGCTAACTGCTTTTTTGTATATATTGTAATCGATTCTTCATTTTACTGCTTTATTGATGTTTGATATACAGATTATATGGCCTTTAAAAAATCTGTAAGTGTTTTGTAATATTTTCGAGAGACTTTTTTAACAGTTATGAGAGAGAAATGAAAGATTTGTTAAATATGATGAAATTAATCTTACTAGTAGGTGTTCTAACTCACCTAGAAATCAAGGAGGAAAAATAACAATGAAAAAATTGAAGCCAGCACTTAGTGTATTGGGTAGTGTATCAATGGCACTGACTTTAGCATCCCCTGCTTTAGCAGATGTAAAACAGCCGAATCCAGGAAGTACAGTTGAAATATTCAAAGAGAATGCAAATGCAAAAAAAGAAGATAAGAATTTTACGCTCGGATCTGATGGGGAAATAGGTTCGCTCATTACACAAAATATTGAAATGGCAAACAACGATTGGGACAAAGATGGTATTTCTAACGACTTAGAGATTAATGGATATAAAATTGAATTTAATTCACAAACTGGGAAAAATGAAGCGAAAGCATGGGATCCCGAGAAGGATAAAGGGAAACCAAAATTTATATCGAATCCTATGAATGCAAATACGGATGGTGATCCTTTTACTG
Source organism: Bacillus sp. Xin1 (assembly GCF_013314535.1). Taxonomy (GTDB): domain Bacteria; phylum Bacillota; class Bacilli; order Bacillales; family Bacillaceae_G; genus Bacillus_A. The sequence continues at coordinate 107,672 of NZ_JABUAE010000003.1, forward strand.
ATATGTATGAGGTTGAGAATTATAACAATGATTCTGATACTAATTTCAATCCGATAGTTGCCAACATGCCGAATTTGCAAATTGGTGTCAAACGGATTGAAGTAATTCCTATTGCAACCATTACGGATAATAATGGCGGATCAGTTAGCAGAGGATGGGAAAAAAGCGTATCTACACAACATTCATTTAATGTAGGTTTAAGTGGTTCAGGTGGTGTAGAAGGCTCAGCAGCCGGTCCTGTTCCTTCTGGAAGCGTTTCAGCAAACGTGGGATATGGATATTCAAAAACAACTACTGAAACGGAGAGTTATACAAATAATTTTGATTGGTCTACCGCAACAACTATAGATATAGCGAATGCTGCAAAATTACGGGTACATCTGGAATATAAGAATGTAGGCACAGCATCCGCTGAAAATGTTTCGCCTCATTTTAATATTCGTTTAGGAAACAAAATTATTAATACTGTAAAGGCAACACAAGATCGTTATAAGGCAAACTATTTAAGTACAGAAAAAGGTGGACGGAATAAAACAGAAGTAGTAATTGACAGTTTAGAGGGACAAGCAGATGCAAATATTGTCTTATCATTGGATGAATTGAAAGCTGTTGAGCAAGGGGAACTTCTTTCGATTGAAGTTTTACCTACAAGTACAATGGATTTATCCATCGAAAAAGGTGAAGAAGTTATGCATTTAGGAGATTCAGGGAGATATGAATCTAGAGTAAATGCAGCTACAGAACAATTAGAAACAGATATAGGAAATATACCAGGGTTTAGGGTATATACTCCTAAAGACAAATCCCTTGCTGATAAGCCAATCTTATCCTATAACGAAGTTTTTCAACATATTAATATAGATACGAATAAAGTAAAGCATATTGTAAACAAAGCTAAAAGTAATAATCAAGTATCAGTGGTTTCAGATAATAATGGAACTGATGCATTGAACGCTTTAAAAGCGGGGCAGGGGGATCGCGGTTATTTACATAAAGACTCTGTACACGGTGCTTTTGCAAAACTACAGCAACCAACATTAGTAGAAGGTAGTTATGATCCTGTTACGCAAAAAATTCGGGCATCAATCTTACCTGGTTTATTTGGAGTGAGTAAAGAGATCCCTACTACTTATAGCAAGAAATGGAATGCTCCTTCACAAACAGTAACACTAGTTAAACGTGAGAATGGATATACATATGAGTCTAGAGAAAATATACATCCTATTAAATCTGAAATTGCAGCGCACAGAAAAGTTACATTTGAAATCAATGACGCACGCAATCTAACGCCTACACAAAAGATTGATACCGAAATTAAAGCTAATAAAGAATTTGAAGATTATGTAGTAGATAATTCAGGTGAATTTGTTACAGAAGGAGTTCCTTATACTGTCGCTTCATATGGAAATACAGCTTATTGGGGAAGTCATCACGCCGGGAATAAATGGGAGTATCTTTGGGCTGAAAAATCTAGCGGTGAAAAAGTGAATGTAATTATTGAAAGAGTAGGTCAACCTAAACCTGGAAAACCAATTAAAAAGGATGAAGATGTATTAATTAAATTCCAAAATCCTATTTATTCAGATTATGCATATTTAAAACTTCAAGATAGTTATATCCATTTAGATCAAAAACAGAACGCAAGTACTTTTAAATTTAATCATGCATACCCAAAGAACTTCACTGGACACCATAAGCAATGGAACATACTATCTAATGGTAACAAGTTAAAGGTAGGATATTTAATCGATTATATGAAATATGGTAATGGAGAGAATGGGACTGATACTATAGCATGGAATCTATCAAGAGCTCAGTAATATGTAACAGTTCTGTTGCTAAGTTTGAAAAAAGAACCGGTAATGAACTGAATATGAAAAGTTAGATACAAAAATTTAGGCTACTAATAGGGAATGAGTTCGATGTTGAATCGGACTCATTCCTTTTAATTTATATGATTTAGAAACTACTATTTTAAATACTTATCTAGTCATATAAGTAATCAAATGTTAAGATTACTATCTGGATTACATAAATATTTTTCTGAATTTTCATTTGTTTCGATGCCGAAATGAGGAATTCTGATTTATTGATACAATCAGTTTTTATATCTTTACCTATAAAGATATATTTATTGGATAATAGAAAAAATAAATTTTTTTGTTATTGGTGAAAAAGAAGTGAGGATAGTATATGAAGAAAAGAATTTTAATCGTAGAAGATGAAGAAAATATTCGAGAAGTATGCAAACGGTATTTAGAAAGAGAAGAATATGAAGTATATACCGCTGTAAATGGTAAAGAAGGTTGGGATTTATTTCTTACACATCAACCAGATTTAATTATATTAGATTTGATGATGCCAAAAAAAGATGGATGGGAATTATGCGAGGAAATTCGTCAACAATCAAATGTCCCTATTATTATGTTAACTGCTAAGGGAGAAGAAAGGGATCGAATTTTAGGCTTAACAATGGGGGCAGATGATTATTTAACAAAGCCATTTTCCCCTCGTGAATTAGTATTAAGGGTCCAAATTATACTAAGAAGAGGAAGCCGGGTACCGATACAAGCGAAAGAATCCCTATTGGAAGTGATAGAATTTCCAGATTTGAAAATATATACAAAGACAAGATGTGTACTTGTTTGTGATAAGGAAGTGGAGTTAACGGTGAAAGAGTTTGAGGTACTTTATCTCATGGCAAAGCATCCAAAACAAGTATTTTCTCGCTCGCAGCTTCTTGAACTAATTTGGGATTTTGGACATGAAGGGGCATCAAACACAGTTACCGTGCTAGTGAGTCGTTTACGTGAAAAGCTTGAGAAGCATACAATAAAAAATCGTTGGATTCATACGGTTTGGGGTATAGGATATCGCTTTGAGCCAAATGGAGGAAATGAAACATGAGATTACGTATTCAATTGTTACTTATGAATTTATTAAGTACCAGTATTATGGTAATTGCTATATGGTATAGTGAGACGAAAATGTTACTTGAACCGGAACAAACGCGGTTATTAACAGTAATTGCATTTGTGGCATTCATTATTTCAACGTTTATTTATTGGTTAATGACACGCCCTATCATGAGATCTATACAAAATTTAATAAAATTGACGAAACAATTTAGTGATAGACACTTTGAAACAATGTATATACTTGGGCAAGAACCACGGGAGTTTAAAGAATTAGCAACAGCCTTTCAACAGATGGCAAAAAAATTAGAAGAAGGGTTTACTAAGTTAGAGGAACAGGAAAACTCTCGTAAGGAGCTAATTACCAATATCTCACACGACTTACGAACACCTATGGCTAGCATGCAATTGATGATCGAAGCATTACAAGATAACCTGATTGAAGATCCTGAAATGAAAAAGCAATACTTAGCGACGATTTTAAAAGAAATAGAAAGATTAAGTGGATTAATTAATGACTTATTTGATCTTTCAAAGTTAGAGTTTGAGCAAGTAGATTTTCACCCAAGTTTCACACATTTAGATAAAGTCCTATTAGATGTATTAGAGTCATATTCTGTCTTGTTAGAAGACAAACAAATCTATATGCAATTAGATGTTCCTGATACATTACCTCGACTTTTGATTATGCCTTGTAAAATAGAAAGGGTCATAGGTAATTTATTACATAATGCAATTCGGTATTCTCCTGTCTATGGAACAATTGAATTGACTGTAGAGGAAAATAAACAAACTCAACAGGTCCAATTCAATTTGCGGGATGAAGGAATGGGAATTTCTCCAAATGATCAATTACGCGTATTTGAACGTTTTTTTAGAACAGATCGATCAAGAAGTTCGCAATCTGGAGGATCCGGTCTTGGATTAGCTATTGCAAAATCATTGATTGAAATGCACAAAGGGGAAATTGGTGTGAGGAATCGTGCAGATGGTAAGCAGGGAAGTGAATTTTGGTTTACTCTTCCCATCACATCAGAAAAAAATAAGATTGCTGAAAGACTTTTGTAACATTTACGTTATAAAAATGAAAGACCTTCTTGTTAACATACTACTACACAGTATGTTACAGGAGGTTTTTTACTTTATGAAGAGAAAATATGTATGGTTTATAGGTGGTTTGATAATTGTATTGGGGATCTTATGGTTATTGTTCCGACCAGAGAAATTATTTATTGATAAACACGTGAATGAAGCATTGCCACAAACAGAGGTGCAATCAACTGAAGCAAAGAAACAAATTGATCGAGTAATAAGTGAAGGACTGTTTCAAAACGGTGTCCATGAAACAACTGGAACGGCAAAAATTCATCAATTAGCGGATGGAAAACGTGTTTTGCGACTTTCTAATTTTACAACATCTAATGGGCCAGATGTACGAGTTGTATTAGTTCCTACAAATCGTTTGAAAAATAATGAAGACGTGAAAAACTATCAGTATATTGAATTAGGAAAATTAAAGGGAAATAAAGGAGACCAAAACTACGAAATTCCTGAAGGGATAGATGTAAGTGTATATGGTTCGGTTTCTGTTTGGTGTAAAAGATTTAATGAAAACTTTGGTGCGGTTTATTTTAATAATTAAATATTAATTTAAAATTTCCCTCTAACTCAAAGGGGAGATTCATATGGGATATGGTGGCAGTTGCGGCGGAGGTTGTGGATTCGTATCACTGGTTGTGCACTTTATCTTATTAATCATAGTTGGAACTAGCTGCAGCGGATTTAGTTGCTAAGAAGGACACTCATAAGAGTGTCTTTTTTATATTTCTTAATTTTTGTATATTTTGGAGTTACTGGACGTTTACGGAGAGATTATATTCGTGCACAAATAATTTTAAGAGTATGCTAGGAAATCTTTGATTTATCAAGAAAAATTAAATTTAAAATGCATTATATATAGAAGCCACTTGAGGGGAGGAATGTTAAATTACAAAACGTATCATATAGTAAGGGGAAGATTTTAGTAAAAGTTGAAGGATACGATGGTCACTACATTTTTAAGTAGGAAGGAAAGAACATGAAATTTCTATCTCGTTTTGGTCGACATTTCCACCGTTTACAGTGGAAACTGACTTTATTTTATGTATTAACAACCATTGGTGTACTATTGACACTTGAAGTGATGGGATTTCTTATATCACTTAGTTTAGTGAAATATAATGCGGACCGAATGTTTGAACAACAGATAAGTATACAAGCTCAAAATATATCTTCTAACTTTAACGGACCATTTATTAATCAAAGTCAACTGAAGAAAGCATTAGATGATTGGCCCATTGAAGTAGGAACTGAATTCGATGGATTTTCTGCGATCATTGATTCTAATCGGAATTTACTTGCAAGTGCTGTAGAGGATGTGCCGCAGTTTATTGATTATAAAGCAGAATTTCCTGCGAAAGTTTCTCGGCATATATATACAGTGTTGTCACTGAAACCATCTGAAGCGCGTAAAGGAGAAAGGTGTGAAAATTACTGTTCAGTGTAAGCAACCTGACATTCAAGAAGGTAACAAGCCGAATGTAAATTGCAATTCAGAAGAGGTGATAGATAATGGGGAAGGAAGATCTGATTTCGATTTTAATTGTTGATGATCATGCCATTGTAAGACAAGGGTTGAATGCTCTATTCACAATTCAACCTGATTTTCATGTAGTTGGAGAAGCAGAAGATGGTGAAAAGGCTACGGCTCTAGCTACTGAACTTGTGCCAGATATCGTACTATTGGATTTAGTGATGCCAGGTATCAATGGTGTAGAAGCGATTCGAAGAGTTAAGCAAGTTAGTCCTCGTTCTCAAGTGATTGAGTTGACTTCATATCATGAGGATGAATACATTTTTCCAGCATTACGTGCAGGTGCAATATCATATGTACTTAAAGACATTGAGCCTAATCAATTGGTTGAAACTGTAAGGAGAGGCGTACAAGGTGAATCTATTATGCATCCACGTGTTGCTGCACGGGTTGTTAATGAGATTCGTGCTACGAAACAGGCATCTCCCAATCCATTTTTTGAGCTAAGTGAACGAGAATTATGATTTAGGTGGCGATCCATCTCGTATTTATAATAGTGCGAATGACGGAGATTTATCGTTCATTTTAGATATCACACCAGGGATTGGAACTAGAAAAGAAATTGGTCAGTTAATCAATGGTAAGTAAAGACCTGGTAACAGATAAAAAATATGGACCAGAAGACTATGGTTGGGGTACACTAGCTGTTGTATCCGGCTAAAGATAAAAAACGAAGGGAGATTAGTATAGAAATCATACTAAAATCACTTCGTTTTTTTCATTGAAACTATTTGTTTGGCATTGTTGCTATATATTTTTTCACTACTTCATAAACGTATTCTTGATTTGCCGATGCTGTATTTGGATTGTATTTCCCATTATTTGTTTTATTATTTGATAGTACTCGAATGCCTAAGAAGGGAACGTCATAAGCTTTTGCGATCTGTGCAGCAGCAGCGCCTTCCATTTCTTCTACAGATGTTCCGTATTTCGTGTGGAACCATTTAATTCTATCAACTTCGTTATTCCATAGATCTGCTGAACCTATTGTTCCTTCAACTACTTTACCTTTTGTATACTTATCTTTTACCGCATTTGCTGCTGCAAGTAAATCTTTATCGCCCTCGTAATATCTAATTTTTTCATCATTTGGATCTTCACCTGCACTTCCTTCAGAAGCCATTAAGTCCATAGATATCCATTTTGACGGATCCATTCCTTGGTTTTCGTCCATATTTGTTGTTTTCAATGAGCCGATGTTTGCGACCTTTTTACCTAAAACGATATCAAAGACGTTTAAATTTGGATCATGTCCACCAGATGTCCCTTGATTGATGATGGCTTTAGGTTTATATTTTTCAATTGCAATTGCGGTAGCTGCTGCTGTATTTTCCATTCCTTTACCTGTTTTCGCAACGATTACAGGATAGTTATCTACTGTTCCTTTATAAAATACAAAAGTTCCTGATTTTTCTTCTTTCACATCTTTTAACTTTTTCGCAAATTTTTCAGCTTCTATTGGCATAGGTCCTTGGATTAAAATAGGGTTTTGAGCCTCTTTTGATTTTGCCTCGCTTTTCGACGGTGAGCTACATCCTGCAAGTGCCGATAATAATAGTACACTCGTAGTCGCAAAAACAGCGCATTTTTTAACAATTTTCTTCTTCATAACATAATCTCTCCCTTTTCTCTTGGTGTCTGTGTTTCGTATACTCGGTATTTTTGGTCCAAAGAAAAAAGTTCTAGAATATGTAGAATGATTTCTACTTTCTAGAACTACGGAAGTCAAAGTATAGTTAATTAAGCAAACAAGGATGCTTATAAAACGGTAGCGACGAATATGTCTAACAACCGATTACTTTAACCCGTAGTCCAGTTCTTTTATTGGGAACTAGGTAGAAACGCTCGGACCATATTACCGAGTATATACGAGTGATGATATTTAAGATGATTACATTTATAATATAGCAAACTTATAATGGATATTCAATAAAAACCGAACTTTATTTTATAAAAAAATAAAAAAAGTTCGGTTTTTTATGGTTTTAAAGTAAAAAATGGTTAGTTTTTAGGAGTTTAACACTCAAATAGTGATATCTAATTTAAAATACAGTACAACGAAAGGATATTTCTAGCACTTTTGTACCGGTACAGTTTTGTTAAATGTACATTGTTTATAAGTCATTTGATTTTTAGAATGAGTATATAGTAAAGAAGGATATTAGATCATGATTCTATTTTACTCAATACCCTTTAAGATGAGATGGTACTCTCACTTTTTCTTGATAATGATCAAGTTCTAATAAGACATATTCATAGTACAAAAAATTGTAGAGGAAGTGTTTTATATGACAGAATTACAGAAGTTATTCTTTTCAAGATTGAATCTTGAGGAACAAAAAACACTTGAAATTGAAGACTTAAATATAATAATGCAGGCAATGGCTTACGAAATTCCCTTTGAGAATTTGGATATTGTAAAAGGTGATACAAAAGAAATTTCAAAAGAAAATTTACAAGAAAAAATATTAATAAATTCCCGTGGTGGTCTTTGTTATGAGTTGAATTCAATTATGTATTACTTTTTAAAGGATTGTGGTTTCGATGCCAAATTAGCATTAGGTACTGTTTATGATAGAGAAGGAGAAATTTGGGCTCTTGAGGAAGGGCATGTTACAATCATTTTAAATTATAATCATGCATTATATCTAATTGAAGTAGGGCTTGCTTCTGTTGTGCCTTTGGTGCTTGTTCCATTCACTGGTGAGGTTGTTAAGTCGATAAATGGTGAATATCGTGTTAGGAGAAAAAATACGGATAAAGGGTCCTACGTTTTAGAGAGGAGAGACGTTAATATATCACCTAAATCAGATGAGAAGAGAGAATGGAAATTATGTCATGCTTTTCATACAGATACTATTGATGAAAGAACCTTAAATCGAGTGCAAAAGAAAGTGGTAGAAGATGAAAATTCCCGCTTTAATAAAGGACCAATTGTTGTGAAACTTATGGATTCTGGGTACATTTCTTTAACAAAGGAAAGTTTAACTCAAACAATAAATGGTCAGAAAGATAAAAAGTTACTTACAGAACAACAATATACAGAGATATTACAGGATAAATTTAATATTAAACTGTAAAAACAATGTAAGTTATTTTTCATTTTGAGAACAAAGAAATGCTTAAGTTGATGGAGTTAAACTACTTTACCATCGACTTAAGCATTTGGGCTTTTTTTGAATAATTTCAGTTTACGCAATGACATCATTTTTCACACTAGAACCAAATCAATTACTGGTGCGCTAAATTAATCTCCACTTTCTTCATTATTACAAGTTAATAATGGTTCGTACATCATTATAGCATGATTCTCCGTTACATATTGATCTTCTATAAACTGTTTCTGTTGGCTATATACTCTACGTTGAATAATATTATGTCGTATATAACCACCCCAGTATGCAGGTTGGATTGAGTGTTCTTTTTCGTAAACTTCATATTGATAAAGCTGCGGATAGGCTGTTCTCCATTCACCAACTAAATGTGTATCTGTGATATAAAGGTGAAGTTGATACGATTGGTCCGTTTCATTTTTAATTTGTAAGTCCAAATAGTTATAGGAACAAGTTGCTCCGCTTCCAAATGGTTGGGTACGCTTGGAATCAGGAAAGACATCGAAGCTATGACGATATCGTTCTGTTACTGTAAGTGGTGTATGTAAGGTCATCCAATATATTAAATTTGAGAGCTGACAAAGCCCTCCCCCAATGCCTGCTTGAAAAGATCCATAGTGTAGTATCATACCTTCTACATACCCTTTTCTCTTCGTAGGTTTACCTATTAAACGCCAGTAAGAGAATGTTTCTCCTGGTCTAATAATGATACCATCTAGCTGTTTAATGGCAATCTTTAAATTAACAACTTTATTCTGTTGATACCACATATCTACATCCTTGAGTTTACGAAGTAATATCGTTCGGTGCTGAATAGCTGTACAGGCTAATTTTTCTTGTTGTAAAGTTTTTGCATATGTTTTTCCGTCTGTTAACCACTGGATGTATCTCTTTGTAGAGTAATACCATGTTCCTAGCATAATACGATATTTAGATCGCTGTTTAGGACGTAAGTTCACTATATTCATTTTATTTCCTTTCTCTTACATATTATTAAATACATTTGTATCATAAAAAACGAAAAAACCATATATTATAATATTATTTAAATAAAAAAAGAAAGTATTTGGCTCTCTTACTACATATTTTAATAGGGCTTACAGCTCGCTCTACAACAAAAATTATATCTTATCCTTTGTGAAAAATATATAGATACATTACTAAGTTTAGAGAGGGAAAAGATTTAATAGATCCGAAATGGAGATATTGATTTTTGTATAACTTTCCTCCAATTGAGCAGATAGGGATAGAGGGCCTTTTATTTGGTGCGTATCAATAACCCTTTAATATCGATTCAAACTTTATGAGTCTGTAACTATAAGGAACTGGCAGTAAGCATATTCATTTTTAACACTGCTCCGATTTTTAGAATGGTATTTTGGGGTGTTTAGTTACAAGAATTAAACATCAATACTTACCTAAAAGATATATGCTGCTACTTTACATGATTTATCGCTCAAAATTTCAGCTGTAGATGGTTTGGTAGAGATGCTTCTCAGAAGAGTCAGAACTTCAAGGGAAATTAAAGAATGCGTTAATAAAGGGAATGAATGATACCGATGGTGCAAAGAGAGTTGCTAAAGTTGATGGTATGACGCTATTAAAGCGTAGTTTTTCGATTTACCGCCGATATCGCTTATAGTAATATTGTACTATAAAAACAACAATGAATAAAAAAGAAGGAGCTAGCAATGACAATTATCGTTAAATTAAACCTTAATAAATATACAAATATGGTGGTAGTCAACCAACCAGAAGATTACGACGTTTTTACTGAACAAGCAACTACGCTTTCTAAAGATCATGATGCTATTTTCATTTTTGTAGAAACAATCGATGAGATGGTAAAGCACACACAACTTATTCTTAATAAACAGCTATTACTCGAAAAAGGCTATTTATTTTTTGCTTATCCGAAAAAAGGAAACACTCGTTATGAAACTTTTGTTCACAGAGATGAAATATTTCCAGCAATGAACGTTGGAGAAGATGGATATGTAGGTAATAGTGATATCAAATTTGCACGAATGGTAAGTATGGACGATGTCTTCACTGTCGTTGGTTTGAAACGCGAAAAAAAGAAAGCTAAGAAGACATCAGCCGCTAGTCAATGCGTCTCTGATTATGTCGAAAACATTAAAGATGTAGAAGTGTTATTAGCTAATCATCCTAATGAACTTCAATTTTATCAAGATTTAACGCCAGGATATCAAAAGGATTGGGCGCGTCACATATTCTCAGCAAAACAGCAACAAACACGTGAAAAGCGTGCGCAGCAAATGATTGAAATCCTTTCACAAGGTTATAAATCCATTGATTTATTCCGCAGAAAGAAGAAATAAAGAAAACTTAATAGTAGAAAGTGGACAGTTTAAAATTAGGGACTGAATGTTAAATACTAAGATGTAAAAAACACATTCTTGATTTCATGCTATAAATAAGGAATCAAGAATATGTTTTTTTGTGAAATTTGGTTTTTGATGTAAAAATACATAATGATGACACAATTTATAGCATGAAAAAGTTGAAAAAACATCTCCTTCCAGTATACTGAATATGGTTTAAGATTTATAAGAACTACTTTTTACAGCACATAAAATGTGTAGAGCTCTTGTACAGTAAATAAAATATAAAAGAATGAATAAGAAAAGGTGTTTGAAATGAAATCGTATATTGTAGTTGGAGCTGGAATTTTAGGAGCATCTACTGCTTATCATCTGGCTAAAGAGGGAGCTAATGTTACTTTAGTTGATCGCCAAGATTTAGGGCAAGCAACGGATGCAGCTGCAGGTATTGTATGTCCGTGGCTTTCACAACGACGTAATCAAGCTTGGTATAAAATCGCAAAAGGTGGAGCGCGCTATTACGCTTCTTTAATTCAGCAATTAGAAGAAGATGGCGAAACAGATACAGGTTATAACCGAGTAGGTGCTATTAGCTTACATACAGATGATAAAAAGTTAGATCAAATGGAAGAGCGAGCATATAAAAGGCGCGAGGATGCACCCGAAATTGGTGAAATTACTCGTCTATCGTCAGAGGAAACAAAAAAATTATTCCCGCCGTTATCAGAAGAATATGGAGCTGTACATATAAGTGGTGCTGCTCGTGTTAATGGAAGAGCACTTCGTGAGTCGCTTGTAAATGCTGCGAAAAAACATGGTGCTACTTTTATAAAAGGAGATGCAGTTTTAATTCATGAAAATAATCATGTTAAAGGTATCCATGTAAATGGCGAAACATTAATTGTGGATCAAGTAATTGTCACTGCAGGAGCTTGGGCAAATGAATTACTAAAACCACTTGGTATTAACTTTCTTGTGACTTTCCAAAAAGCTCAGATTGTTCATTTACATATGCCAAACACGGATACAGAAAATTGGCCAGTTGTAATGCCGCCCAATGATCAGTACATTTTAACTTTTGAAGATGGCCGTATAGTTGTAGGAGCAACGCATGAAAATGATACTGGTCTTGATTATCGCGTTACAGCCGGCGGTTTGCATGAAGTCTTTGATAAAGCATTATCTGTGGCACCAGGATTAGAAAATAGTACGATGTTAGAAACAAGAGTTGGTTTTAGACCATTTACACCAGGTTTCCTTCCAGTTATCGGTCCGTTACCGGATTTTAAAGGTATACTCGTTGCGAATGGTCTAGGTGCTTCGGGATTAACAGCAGGTCCATACTTAGGTGCTGAACTTTCGAAACTGGCTTTAGGACAACCGATAGAATTAGATTTAAGTCATTATGATGTAGCCGGTGCAATTGAATAGTTATTAGATATAGAAACAAAAAAAGATTAGGGTGTTATTCCTAATCTTTTTTTGTTTCTTTTTACATTGTACGCAGTGAGTTCTTTTTTGCTCTTGTTGATGTTGTAAAGCTTCAGTCATGTTACTCCACTAAAGGACCATTTTCTTGAATAAAAGAAGGGACTATTCGTAAGTAAATCGAAGTTAATCAAAGGAATAAATGTTCAAAGCACTTTTGAACATTTATTCCTTTCCACTGACATACTGTTGTCAGCATTAGACGTTTACAATAGCTATGGGAATAGCAACTAGGAAATTACTCGGCGACTCTAAATATTGATTATAATTACTTACTCAACATTGAGGAGGAAATCGATTATGAGCGACACAAAGACATTACGAGGACTCACCACCGTCAGTTTTTGGGCGGCTGATCTAGCGGCGGCAAAGAAGTGGTACGCTGAACTATTGGGCATCGCTCCATACTTCGAGCGCCCAGGATATGCCGAGTTTCGCCTCGGCGACTACCAGCACGAGTTGGGCCTGATCGATAGCCGCTATGCGCCCGATGGTTCGACGACCGGACCGGCCGGTGGTGCTGTCGTGTACTGGCACGTCGACGATGTAACAACAACTTTCGAGAAGCTGCTGTCTATGGGAGCGAAAGAACATGAAGCACCCACAGTTCGCGGTCAGGGGTTCATTACTGCCTCCGTGATTGATCCTTTTGGGAACATCCTAGGTATTATGTACAATCAGCATTACTTGGAAGTTCTGGGTTCGACCAGGAAAGAGTGATCCGTGCTGTCGGCATTCAGCTTAACCTATGTCCAGTACATACCATTCGCATTGCTGGTATACTTACACAATTTATTTTACAAAATCGTTTACACGAACAAATGAAAATGACCAATTAGTATTCTGATAATAGGCGCATTAATTGAAGAAGGATCACAGAAATAATCAAATTTTTTTATGAAAAATGATTCAATTGAATATATTAAGAGCTTGTTTTGATTAATCTTTTTTCAAAATAAGCTCTTTCTTTTTGTTCGTTTACCAAGGGCATTAGTATCAATTTGATCAAATATTATTCTAAAGCACATGGGGGAAATTTAATCGTTTTGGAGAAAAAATCTATTTGGGTTGTACTTTTGAAATTTAGAGAATGAAGGAGTTGCCTTAGGTGGATCACGTTGAGATCAGAAGACCAATCATTGGTGATTATGAAGAGTTAAATCAATTTTTCCATACAGTTATTATAGATACGTTTGCTAAAGAGGGGTTATCGGAGTTGGTTGATGACATAAAAGATGAGATTGAAACAAAAAAGCAGTATTTGAAATGCGACTTTGATAGCGATGGGAAAAATCGATATTTTTTGATCGCTGTAGATAAACATTGTAATAAAATTATCGGTACAATTGAGTTTGGTCCATCAAGTAAACTTATTAATAGTTGTACAGATGGCGTATTAAAAGACTTATATGAAGTAGGGACTGTATTTGTACTGCCGAATTATCAAAGACGCGGCATAGGGAATTTGCTTTTAAATGTAGTACTCCTTACCTTATTAAGTAGAGGGATTAAAGAATTCTGTTTGGATAGCGGGTATACGAACGCACAGAAAATATGGAAGAAAAAATTTGGAGAGCCTAACTTTTTGTTAAAGGATTATTGGGGCGAGGCTTATGATCATATGATTTGGAGAAAACGTATCGATGATATACCTATAATATTTAGTAGATAGCAAAAAACGGTATTTTTACTCAGCATGAATAGCTTTTCTTACATACATGTGCTATTATTTACCTTTACAATAAAAGAGGACGTGAAGCAACTTGATTAAAATTGATTTACCTGCAGTTGATGTTTCTATCACAGAAAGAAAACAAGTAATAAAAGGCGATGAACCAAGAATCACTCCAATCCATGGATTTATTGATTTTCACCTGTTTCCAAGAGATAAAGGCGGCATTTTTATGTTTTATAACATTAATGACGAACTTCTTTTTGTTGGGAAAGCACGTAAAATAAGACAACGTATTAAAAAACACTTTGAAGACAATGTTTCACCAATTAAAGCACATCGTGATGAAGTATACCGCATTGATGTATGTATTGTAGAAGATCCAATGGAAAGAGAAATTTACGAAACATATATGATTAACGAGTTTCAAGCGAAGTATAATGTGGATAAAGTATTTTATAAATAAAATCAATGTAAAACATGATCTTGGTACTACATCAAGATCATGTTTTTTTATATGCAATAAAAAACATTGGATTATTCTTAATCATTCGACAAAATACAACAATCTGAGATCGTGTTTTTTGTTATGATAAGTAAGGAATTTATATATTATGTTTATCGGGGGATAAAAAGAGATGTTGAAAAAATTTACTACATGTATTTTAGGTAGCGCTTTAGTATTCAATTTATCTGGCTGTGGAAGTACATCTGACAAAACTTCTTCAGAATCTAAAGAAACCAATTCTAAACAAGAAGAAAAGAAAGTGCAAACAACTGATGAGGCGAAAACGAAAGAGAATACAAAGCAGAAAAATACAGAACAAACAAAAGAGAAGTCAAAAATAAAAGAAAAAGAGTATACTTTAAACAAGGCTTTTCATACACCTAAATTTGATGTAACTGTAAAAAGAGTTGTAGAAAGAGATAAGGTTGGTAAAGAAAGTATAGGGATCCAAGAACCTGAAGATGGACATGTCTTTATTGTTTTAGAAGTGGAAGGAAAAAACATCACAAACGAACCGATGAAATTAGCCGTTTTACCATCAGTTGATTTAGTGGATGAAAATGATAATGTTTACCAAAGTGATGTGTGGGCAACTAGTAGTTATGAGGTTGAAAAAGGCGAGACCTCTACTATTACTAAGGAATTAAAACCTGGGGATATAAAGAGAGAAAATAAAGTTTATGTGATTAATAAAGAAAAGTTTGATACGGGTAAATGGTATGTTCTTGTTAATCATGAACATAAAGAACAAATTAAATAGGGTTTATGTTAAGAGGGGATATACCCTCTTTTTTTGTTTTCTGAAAAAGTCCTTAAATCTTGAATTCCTTTTCCTTTCTTTCATAACAGGTAAAAACAAACATATACTGGTACAAGCAAACAAGAAAGGAGACCATCATGAACTGGTTAGAAGCTTTTATATTAGGAATTATTCAAGGATTAACGGAATTTTTACCTATAAGCAGTACGGGGCATTTATATTTAGGAAGACATTTATTCAATTTAGATGAAGCGGGTCTGTTCTTAGATACAATGCTTCATATTGGGACACTGATCGCTGTGTTTATTTATTATAAAAAAGAGTTTGTGTATTTGATGAAAAACCCATTTTCAAAACTTACTTTTTTACTTATTGTTGGAACAATTCCAGCGGTCGTTATCGGTCTATTATTTAAAGATTTCTTTGAAGAAATTTCAAAAACAGGTGTAACAATTGGATGGGAGTTTTTAGTGACCGGTTTGTTTTTATATATGGCAGAGAAACAAAAAAATGGACGTAAGAAAATGGATGATATTACATATCAAGATGCTTTTATTATTGGTTCGTTTCAAGCGTTTGCTATTTTCCCAGCAATCTCTCGTTCTGGTATGACAATTGTCGCTGCGCTTTGGAGAAAGTTAGATCGTGAAACAGCGGCTTATTTTTCTTTTTTATTATCAACACCTGCTATCGTTGGCGCTATCGTTTTACAATCTGTGGATGTGTTTCAAGGGAAAGCTGAAACGATTTCAAGTACGTCGTTAATCATTGGAGCTTTATCTGCTGCATTTTTCGGATATATTGCGGTATCTTGGATGATTCAATATTTAAAACAGCATTCCCTTAAAGTATTCGCCTATTATGTTTGGGCCTTAGGTATTATCATTATAATTTTACAGTTCACTGGCGTATTTTAAGGATGAATCCTTAAAATACAATCAAGTAGTAAGTGAACTTTATGCAGGATCTTGCTGGTAGATATTATTAGATAAACTTAACACCGTTATTTTTTTCTATAATTAAATCATCCTTTTATAAAAAAGTTTGATAATTTTTGCGATCCTTACTCAATTAATACGCCCGATTGTGGAAGATTCTAATTACTATGTCTTATTGAACAAGCTTCTCTCTTTACTTTTTTATAAGAATATCCGTTTGCGGAGGGGGATTTAGCTGTTATAATAATGTCTGGGTAATAATAAATAAGTTCCCGTTGCTTATTAAACAAGCAAGGCCCGATTGGCCCTGCTTGTTATTTGACTATTACTTTTCCATCCATTCCTTTTTGGAAATGGTACCGACATATGAGTTCATATGTACCGGGCTTGTTGGGTTTCACGGTAATGGTTTTTTCTTTTCCCGGCTGGACTTCGGCGTCAATTCCGAGCTTTTCCACTGTGAAGGTATGCTCTTTCTTACCTTGGTTTTTCAATATCAACGTTGTCGTTCTTCCAATCGGAATAGTGATGACTTTCGGATTAAAGTAATCATCATTCAACTCGACCTCAATCACTTTCACTGACTCAACAGGCTGTGTTACGACGCTAGATTCGGCAAATACACCGAGTGAGCCTAGCGTTGTCACAACCACAATCATTGCAAGGAAAACGACCAATCCAGTTAACCGCTTTTTCACAGACATTCGCAATCCTTCCTTTCCTAAGTACTATTGTTTTCCAATTAATAAAATATTATCATTATAAATGGGATTCCAACGTGCTTCAAATAGTAACTCTTTTATCTGAAACAATGACAGAGAAAAAAGATTGACTCTAATAACGACCTTATGGAATTCATTCTTCTTCAATTAACCTGCACCATTAGTTTAAGTGTAATACTTCACATTCAAACAAAATATTTTCATCATCTTCAAGTTTAACTTCCATAATTTGGACATATTGTTGAACAAAGGAATGCTCTACAAAAAAGATCTTTTTATCAATCTTTATTTTTATAAATTATCGAATTTTATTTTAAGTCACAGAAATATCTATCAGGAGGTAAAAGAATGTTAGAAAAAGCAATCGTTATTGGTGGAAGTATAGCTGGAAAACTAGCAGCAAAAGCTCTATCAGATTTTTTTCAAGAAGTAATGATTTTAGAAGCAGGCGAAGAGTGGAATGAAAAAAGCCCTCGAAAAAAAGTGCCCCAAACATATCATCCTCATGTGTTATTAAAAGGTGGTGAAGGAGCAATTGAGAAATTATTCCCGGCAATTATGAACCAATTAAAAGAAGATGGTGGTATTGTAAATAATTTTACGGGAGATTTGAAATGGCATCATTTTGGTTTATGGAAACAACCATTTATTGGAGAGTTGAATGCGGTTCAACAGAGTCGTCCTATGCTTGAGTGGCATATACAAAAAAGAATGAGTGAAGTAACTAATATTACGACGAAATATGAAACAGTAGTTGAACAATTGATAATCGATCCACATCGTAACAAAATCTCTGGTGTGAAAACAAAGTGTTTAATAACAGGAATGAAAAAAGATCTTCACGCAGACCTAGTTGTTGATACGAGCGGATTTGGTTCAAAAAATATAGAGTGGTTAGAAACACAGGGCATAGATGTAAAAGAAGAAAAAGTATGGATTCAATTGTTTTACGCGACTAGGGTATTCCGTCTAAAACAGAATGAGCGTCCTGATTGGTGTAATTTACTTATTTCCCCTAGTTTTCCTGAAAATCCTTATGGTGCCTTTATTCAAACGATTGAAGACAATCATTATTTCGTGACTTTTAGCGGATATGCCAATGAAAAGGCACCAAAAACAGATGAAGAGCTCCTTGCATTTGCTCATAAGTTACCTGCCCCAGATGTCATTCATTTTCTTGAACAAGCAGAACCGATTACAGATATAAAAATACATAAGATCCCTTACCAAGTTCGTCGGCGTTTCGATTTAGTGAAAAATATGCCAGAAGGATTTTTAGTAATTGGAGATGCTCATTGTCGCTTTGATCCGGTTTTTGGACAAGGAATTTCTGTCGCTGCTATGGAAGCTGAAGAATTACAAATGTGTTTAAAGAAGGGGAAAGCATTAGAGAAAGGATTTACTCGTGGCTTCTATAAGCGAATTTCGAAAATTATTAAAACGCCGTGGGAAATGGCTACTACAGAGGCATTCCGTCATCCTAAAATAAAAGGTGAGAAGTCTTTTATACAACCATTTCAACAATGGTATACGAAAAAAATATACCAGCTTTCTGCGAATAATCCAGACATTTATATTCGTTTAGTTAGAGTAATGAATCTTATGCGTAGTCCTCTACATCTTTTTCATCCTAAGGTATGGTTTGCTATTCTTAAAACTCGACAAAAATAAAGGGGGTTAATCCTAATACTTATAGTAGGGAATTAACTATTAAATGGCGAATTTATAATAGTTAATTGAATAAAAAAAGGAATGAATTATGAATGGAAATATACATAGAAAAATTAAAGGAACAAGATGCAGAAGAATTGTTTGCTTTTGAGTGTTATAATAGAGTCTTTTTTGAAAAGATGGTACCAAGTCGTGGTGATAATTACTATGTTTATGAGACGTTCCAGCAAAAACATGATGGATTGTTAAAGGAACAAAAAGAAGGAATTTCTTACTTTTATCTTATAAGAAATATGAAAAAATCAATTGTGGGCCGAATCAACTTAGTAGACATTGAGAGAGATAGACAATCAGGATATCTTGGCTATCGTGTAGGAAAAGATTTTGTTGGAAAAGGAATCGCAACTAATGCCGTCCAATTACTCCTAAATCAAGCAGCAAAAAATCAAATTAATGAAATTCATGCAAAGACAACAAATCATAACATTGCTTCACAAATGGTATTAGAAAAAAGCGGGTTTTCGTGTACCACAATTGATAAAAAAGTTATAGAGTTAAATAATCAAAAGGTTAATTTCATTCATTACGTTTGGAAACATACTAAAATGTTATAAAAGAAATTTTAAAACAAAAGGGGAACAATGCAATGAAGGACTTACGTTATCCAATTGGGAAGTTTACTTATGAAGGAAATGTTACTGAGGAAATGGTAGAAAAGTGGATTGGAGAAATTGAAAATCTCCCTCAAGAATTGACAATAGCAATTAAAGAGTTAGATAAAGATCAGTTAGATACACCGTATCGAAAAGGTGGATGGACAGTACGGCAAGTTGTTCATCATGTGGTTGATAGTCATATGAATAGCTATATTCGTTTTAAGTTAGCTCTTACAGAAAATAATCCGACAATTAAACCGTATATGGAAGGAAAATGGGCAGAGCTCCCTGATTCAAAATTACCAGTAGATGTTTCTCTTGTATTATTAGACTCCTTACATAAAAGATGGGTAAATTTATTAAACTCTTTAGAACAAGAAGATCTTGAAAAAACTTTTAATCATCCAGAATCAGGTGAAACAAAACTAGAGGTCGCAATTGGATTATATGCATGGCACGGGCGTCATCACACAGCACATATTACTTCTTTACGGGAAAGATTAGGATGGTAAGGGGCTATGGAAATCATATTAGAAAGAGCAATAGAGTCTGATGCAGAATCTATTTTTAATATTCAAGTACAAGCATTTAAACCGTTATTAGAAAAATATAAGGACTATAAAACGAATCCTTCTAATGAAACGATCGATAAAGTAATTGCAAGAATAAACAATCCAAATGGTGGGTTATATAAAATATTAGTTGATAATACTCTTGTGGGAGCTATTTGTGTATTTATGAAAGAGAAGACGACACAATTCTGGATTAGTCCTATGTTTATTCTACCTAATTATCAAGGGAAAGGGATTGCTCAGAAAGCACTCACTTTAATAGAAAAGATGTTTCCACAAGCAATTAGTTGGGAATTAGCTACAATCCTAGAAGAAGAACGTAATTGTTATCTATATGAAAAAGCGGGTTACACTCAAACGTGGTTAAAAAAGAAGTTGAATGATCATACAACACTTATTTATTATAAGAAGACATTATAATAAATTTTAAGGGATAGATAAAACAGAGTAAGTCTGTATTGTCTATCCTTTTATTGTGGTTCTTATAATGCAATGATACGAAATGTCATTTTGTATTTTTAAAAGTTTTTAATGCATGTTGTTCCAAAAAATACGGGGTATATACTTTTATTTTTGTATAAATATACAAAAAGTGGCTATTTCGTTGTGTATTTTACTAGTGCTTTTTGAACGCTTAAAATACTGTCATCGCTTTTAAATTCTTTTGTGACTGGTTCGTGCATGCCAGATATCCAAATTTTAAGTTCAGCATCTAAATCAAAATGTCCTGCTGTTTCAATGCTAAATTGTGTGATGCTTTTATATGGAATAGAATGATATTCTGTTTTCTTACCAGTTACGCCTTGTTTATCTACTAAAATCATTCGTCGATTTGTAAATACAATTAAATCTCGGATTAATTTATACGCAGACTCAACTTGTTCATCATCAAGCATAATCTTTTCTAAGTCACGCTCAACATTTTCTACACTCGTATCAGATGCATTTCCTAAAATGCCACTAAATAAACCCATATGAAATTCCTCCTTTATAATCTGTGGAATGAGTTTCTTTTATTGTATCACGTAATAGGATAAGAGATTCTTACAATGCAGCAAGAGCTTTTTAAAGTGAATGCAATGAATTTATTAATACTTCATCATAATATCTTGTGCTAAAATATAAGTGTTTATAAAATTAAGAAACAAATGCAGAGGGAGTATACATGAAAAATATTGGTTTAGTATTAGAAGGCGGAGGCATGAAAGGATTATATACAGCTGGTGTACTCGAGTACTTTATGGAAAATGATTTATTTTTCCCATATGTAGTTGGAGTATCCGCAGGAGCATGCATGGGGGCAACTTATGTATCTCGCCAAAAGGGAAGAAATAAAAAAGTGAATACAGAGTTGGTTTCTGATCATCGTTACATATCATATCGAAACTTCATACGAAAACGAGAATTATTTGGTATGGACTTTCTGTTTGATGAAGTGCCTAATAAAATTGTACCGTTTGATTTTCAAACTTTTTTAAATACAAATGAGCAGTTTATAATTGGAACAACAGATTGCGAGACAGGACAAGCTATTTATTATAATAAGCAAGAGCACGGGAATGATATATTAAAAATTATTCGTGCATCAAGTTCAGTACCATTTATTGCTCCAGCTGTAGACTATGATGATAAAAAACTTTTAGACGGAGGAATCATTGATCCTATTCCTGTTCGAAAAGCACAAAAAGATGGATATAAAAAGAATGTTGTTATTATGACGAAACCGGAAGGATATGTGAAAAAACGTAATAGATTTTCGCCTATGGCAAAGTATTTATATAGACGATACCCGAAAATCTCGGAACTTTTAGTAGAACATTATCGGTTTTATAACGAAACCGTTTCTTATATGTCTTCAAGTTCACAAAAAGAGAATTTCTTTGTCATTCAACCAAGTGTGCAACTTCCTATTAGTGGGATTGAAAGAAATAAAGATAAGCTTGTTGAATTATATAATCTTGGGTATCAGGATGCTAAGAATCAGTATGATCGGTTATTAGAATGGATAGATAAATGAAAAAGAAGGGCAGCACACAGACTATATTGTTTGTGTGCTTTTTGTTCATAAAACATACAACGTTAGTACAGTATTTATATAGGAATTTATTTATTAAGCAAGAAGTACTAATCATATAATGCGATAGAGGAGGGAAGAGGCATGAGGTCAAATTACTAAGCCCTAAGATATCAGAACTTAGAAATCAATTAATCAACGGAGATATCCCTTCGTGTATTGCTGTTGGAATCGATCAATTGACAGAGAAACAATTTTTATCACTTCATCATGCATTACAATTACGTATGTATATGGCAGCTGGCACGCTTGAAAACGAACCGCTTTTAAAGGCTAATAGAAACCTCTCTAAGACACTTAGAGAAAAAGAGTATCAGATTGCCTATGATGAGTACCAAGGCGGTTATGACGAAATCTGGTGGCGTGAAAAATTTGCTGTAGGGGTACTAGCTCTAAATCATTCAAAAGCAACACTTTAAAAAGAAGGGGAGGAAGAAATTATGAATGAAAAGGATATAGATAAAGCGTTGAAAAAGCAAGAGATTTTAGTAAAGGATGAGAAAGTTTGGTCTTATACATATGAAGATCATATTAGTTCTATCATTAAACGTGCAGAAAAAGCAGGTGCTTTCGATAATTTATCTGGCAAGGGGAAGCCGCTTAATATCGATAAAAACCTTTCTTATCATCCCGAAAAGCAACTTTATAAAACGTTGAAAGATAACCACGTTTTACCTAGATGGATTGAGCTTTCAAAGGAAATTGATCATTTAAAAGAGAAACTGAAAGAGATTACAGATTCTATAGAAGCAGAGAAATTAATTGAAACTATTAATAAAAAAGTGTCAGAACATAATCTTTTGTGTCCACCAACTGCACAAAAGATGAGAGTGAAAATGGATTTTTAGTATTTTTTCCTAAGTCTTTCGCTTGTTATATAATTAAGATAGGTTTATTTTACTTATTATGTAAGGGGGAAATGGAGAATGACAAATACATATCATTTACAAGTACCAAAGCAGTTAGAGCCGTATAGAAATATTATAGAAAAAAGTGTGAGACCTTATATTAAAGTTACAGGAGAACTAAGCGAAACAACGCTATTTCAAAGTAAATTTGGTGGGTACCCATATTTGCCGCTTCATCATACCCATCCAAAAGGTTCAAATGGGAAACCGTTGATGTTACTAGCGCAATTGAATCTTGAAGAAATTCCACAAATTGAATATATGCCAACAAAAGGACTGTTGCAGTTTTTTGTAAACGGTGAAGATGACATTTTTGGTGCTAATTTTGATTGTTTAACAGAACAAAAAGATTTTCGAATTATTTATCATTCTGAAATAATTTATGATGATTCGCAGCTTGTAACTGATTTTAGTTATTTGAATCATTTGGATTTAGAATATTTTGTTATACCGCAAGTTGCTAAATTAACATTTGAACTAGCCTATCAACCTATAACAATAGAAGATTATCGTTTTGAATCGCTTTTTCAAGATACAGTTGATATAGAAGAGATCATTGATAACGAAGAGGGAATAGAATTTGGCGAATTGTATGAAGAGTCTTTTAGAGGTCAAGGGCATCAAATAGGCGGATATCCATTCTTTACACAAACAGATCCAAGAGATTGGCAAGAATCTTATCAAGAACACAACATTTTATTGTTACAAATTGATACGGATGACTCTTTAGGGATCATGTGGGGAGATTGTGGCGTTGCGAATTTCTTTATAAGAAAAGAAGATTTAATCAAGTTAGATTTTACTAATGTACTTTATAATTGGGATTGCTGTTAAGGAAATGCAAGGCCGCTTTCTACATGAGTATATGGAAGGTGGCCTTATTCTTCGCCCTAAAAGAATTTTTTCTATTTTCAGCAGGTGGAATGCTATCAGAAAGCGGGGAAGAGGGGTTGCGACAATTAACAAAACTTTGTGACCTTATCGTACAGTAGAGATCAATCGCATGCCTGAACTTCATTTTGTAAATCTCCATCAAATTATCGAAGGAAATAAAACAATTACATTAGAAGTAGAAAACTTAATGAAAAAAGATTTACAACATTACCATCCAAAAGATTGGACAATGATTGAAGGTGCCGAAACACATCGCTTTTTTATTGAAGCACCGATTCAAGATTTGTCCCTGGGTGGTTTTATTCGTTCTACAGATACAGAGAAATACATTTGTTATGTAAATACGTATCAACCTAGAATTTATCAAGATTTTAGCCTGGTTCATGAACTCTTATTAAATCGAACTACATTATGTTAACTAAGGAGAAATTTCAAGATACATAGCAAATAATAAGCAGGTTAAGCAAAATATGTAATTAAGCACTAAATTCACTTATATTTGATAAATAAGATATAGATGTAACGATTAAAATTTGGAGAGAAATTTTATAAATGAATCGATTGATTAAAATCGGATTTAGTTTATAAATATTTTTCAGTCATAAATTCATTTATAATCTTCAGCATCATAATCATAAATACATCAGTAAAATTTCGACATAAATTTGCTGTGATAAATCAAAAAACTAATGAAATCTACAAAATTATAATTAGATGTAAATCGCATTAAAAATTTTCGTTTTATCTCAAAATGTATAGTTTACTATAGATATGAGACATAAAAACCTTTTATTTATATAACTTCTGATAATATATATTATGTTAACTGTAAAAATAAAAGTAACTTATCTTTATTATATTCCCCCCTCTTTTGACCGTTACTTAATAAAAAAAGATTAGTGCCAGAATGCAATACACTAATCTTTGAAAGGATTTTAATTTGAATGAATTTGTTCAAATCGATTTTTGAATTCTAAATCGTTTTTTAACCAACTTTTAAATGTCGATTTGCTAATGTTGAGATATTCGCAAGACTTATTTATAGAATTGTGCTGCTGATATTGTATGAGAAAATCATTTTTTCTTTGAGCGACAGCTGATTTTGTTCTTTTTAATTTTCTATCATGTAATTGTTCCGAATCTGTGGTTTCCATTTGAAATATATCATATTTTCTTTGCAAAAATAATTCTTTATCTTTATAGATCCAATCAGAGAAACGTTTAATTGTTTTTCTCCTGCTGAGGATTACACGATAATGAGTTTTTTTTATTTATGAAGTTTGGTTTGAAGTTTCGCTCTTGTAAGATTTGGATTAAGGAATGCATAAAGCTATATGATCCCCCTACAAAACTTACTGTATACGTTGGGTAATTTACATAGCCATCTCCATCAAAATATCCTCTAACGAAATGATGTAGATGCTCTTGTGGGACAAATGGGAATTGTACGTTGTTTGATTTACAAGGCGTGATTCCATGTAAGTTCATTAAATCGTTTTTCATGATTTTGCTATTTAAATTTAACATATAAACGCCAGTGTTTTTATTTTGGTACAACGGCTGATTTGAATTGAGTTCGATTTTTATATCTTCTAAAATTCTCGATTCTTTTTGAGAAATACTTACGGTTTGATTATCTTTTGTAATGACACCATCTGCAATAAAAAATCCTAATATATATGCCATATTATTAGACCAATTCTTAAAGTAATCTTCATTTAAATGATATTTTCGTTTCCAGCTCCCTCTTGCTCTCTTTTCAACATTGTTATCCGTTAAAACCATCCGAACATATCTAGGTGAAACATTAGCCATTTTTGCAATATTTGACGTGCTCTCCCCTTTTAAATAAAGCTTAAATCAGTTCGTCTTTTTCCAATGTACATTTAGACTTCTTTTTGCTCCTGTCAACCACTTTGATTCTCTCCTTTCAATAGATATAAATTAGGTGTGCATCTTCTTCTATATCATATAAAAGAACTGATGTTCTGTCTATTTTAGCTATTGAAATTGGAGTAACATTTTTATTCACTGTTGATCTTCATACCCTCCTTTTTTTCTGCTGCTATCTGCTTTATTTTTGGAGCAACTATATAGCATACTTTCTCGGGTTCTCTTCTGGGAATTATTTTTACATCTTTTTAATTTGTAGAATTTTTAAATTTAAGAGAATTATTTCCTTTTTCTTCTTGATTTGTATAAATTATATCCTTTAGTATAGATGTGCAAATCTAATTGCATCCATTTTGTTTACATGAATCATAAATGATTAGATTTATGTGATAAAGTTTATAAAAATTTAGGAGGGGTATGTGTGTTTTCGAAATGGAAAAAAGGATTAGTAACTACTTTATTTGCACTAACAACATTTTCAACAGTAGCATCTGCTGAAGAATTACCTGCAGATCAACAAAAATGGCAGAAATGGGTTAGTGAACATGCAGTTAAATTACAGGAACCAACTACTGCTAGTTCTAATGAGGATTTATCATTTTTAAAGAAAACCTTACAAGACAAACGTATTGTCTTATTAGGTGAATCTACTCATGGTTCAACCGAAATGAATCAATCAAAAGTTCGGATGATTAAGTATTTGCATGAAGAAATGGGTTATGATGTAATTGCATTTGAATCAGGCTTTACAGAAGCGAATGTTGTGTATCAAAATATAGATGATTTAACAGCTGAACAAGCTATGAAGAAAGCTATTTCTAACGTGTGGTCTACAGAAGATGTGGAAGAATTATTTCAATACATAAAAGAACAAAAAGAAAAAGGAACGCCCCTTATTTTAACGGGATTTGATATACGAATACCGTGGAATGCCTCTACTGCTACATTTGCAACAACTGCAAATGAATGGATTAGTAAATTGAACCCTGAAATAGGGAAACTTCTCGTAGAAGCGGAAGAAGAAATAGTGAAATACCGTTCTGTTTCTTCTTATGAAGAATTCCAAACGATGCAGTCTTCTCTTTTGTTTAAATACGAAAAAGTAAAAGAATTCATTCAACAACATTCAAATGATTTAAAACAAGTAGCGCCTAAAGCATCCTATGATGTAAAACTTCTAGAAAAATCAGTCAGTATTCGAATTGATACGCTAAAAGCGCATATTCCAAATGAAGTAAAATCGAGATTTGGAATCCCCTTTGATTACGCTAACTATAATAGTTAGTTTCATTTGTTTTCTGGAAATAGCTTATTGAACAATGAATAAGGAACCGTTTTTTTAATTAACAATTCGTAAACTTCAGCACCAACATCATGTAGAGTTACATAGGCAAAGAAATCTTCTGTTGTATCCAACAACGAAAATGTGTTTTTAAGTCTATTCATTACATTGATTCCTATTAAAACCAGCTGCTCTTCAAAAAACGATTTATGAAATGCTATCTTTCTTTCAACATTAAGTATTGGATGCTCCGTATTTATACAATAGTATGCATTTGAGATTTCTTCTAATTGTGGGGTGGTTAATTCATTGAAAAAGGTAAACGGAAATGATGAATCATGGTACCGAATTCCATATAAGTTATTAAGCTCTTCTTCTGATTCATCAGAATACCATTTATCAACTATCTTTCGGTATGCTTGTTCGGTATTTATTGATATACCAAAGTAGCCTCCCTCAGTACGACGTACAATGCGAGTACAAATACATCTTTATTATTTTCGGAATGAGAAAATTTTTCTATGACATTAGAACATGTCTCAAAAAATAAATCTTCAACATACTTAAAATCAGCTAAAAATATATCTTTTTCATTTGAGATATCTTCAAAATATGCAATAGTTTTTTCAGGAGTATAAACAATAAAACCTTTTTGAGTTGACTCCCAATCTCCATTAATGACTTGTTTAAGAAATGTGTTATAATCCATGGTTTTACCCCTTTTTCCATTTGTTTTTATGTATTATTTGTTTGTAATAACGACAGGAAAATATATAAATAGACAATCCTGCGAACAAAGAAGCAGTAACAATCACTTTATTATCTATTAATTCAATTTTAGTATAGTCTGGACTGTCAATATCAAATAGATCAATGTAATTACATTTCGAATTACCGTATGCTTTTGTAAAATAATCAATAAATCTACTAATAAACATCTCTTTTTTATTCAAACTTTCTAGTACTTCTCCGCTTTCATTCAGAATAAGTTCTTCAAGTTTTTTGCTTTTAAATATTTCGTTATATACTTGCATAGTTATCCCTCCTCCCCCTCTATTTTTTCTGTACATAATGATTAAAAGGTTATACTTTCAGTAATATTTTGAATCAATTACTCTAATATATTTTCAATGGAATATTCTTGGTTATCAAGTATCGTTCCTCCCATATCTGTTTCATCTTAAAATAATTGTTTTATTACTTGTGAATATATGGAATTATTAGGATGTCATTTATTATTATTTATTAGTAGAAAAAATGATTGTAGATGGATGAAATAAAACCTCATAAAAAGAAAAGATATAAGTGGAGAACGTTTAAGAAATTTTTAATTCAATGTAGGGTTAACATTAAAAAAATATTTAAAGGCTTATTTATTTTAAGTCTATTAGGTGCATTTGTGGAATTTGGTTGTTACATAGTGGATTCAAAATCGCATAGGGAATTGACTGTTATAATTTGCTTTATGGTAACGTACTCTGGAAATAAACAATTTAATTCCCTCTTAAAAGAGCCCTAATATTCAATTAGGGCTCTTTTTTATACAAAACACATGCAAAATGTTAAGCTGTTTTTCGATATAATTTTTGTGTTTCTTTCTTCTTCTCTTTGCTCGGTGGTCGAATGAAAATAGAAATAATAAAGGAAACAATACATAGTATACCGATTGTATTGAAAGTTGGCTGGAATCCACCTAATAGCGCTCCAATAAATGAACCTGCAAGCGCTCCGAAACCAAACCCTTGATATACGATTCCGTAATTTGTGCTATGATTTTTTAAACCGAAGAAATCACCCACAATTGCCGGAAATATAGTAATGTTTCCTCCGAAACAAAATGCCACACTTGCAACACAAGTAAAATAAATAGCGTAGTTTAAATTCATAAAACTGAGTGTGAAAACAGATAAGCCAATTATAACAAAAGTTGCTGAAACAATTTTTAATCGACCTATTTTATCTGATAATGTCCCAAGAACAATTCGGCCTGCAGTATTAAAAATCGCAATCATCGCAACTGCATTGGCTGCGGTGGCAGCACTAAGTCCTACGAGTTGAACTCCGATATCTTTTACCATACTGATTAAATATAGGCCACCCATGCATGATGTAAATAGCATAAAAAACAATAAATAAACTTGTTTTGTGCGTAACATTTCTTTCGGTGAGTAGTTATGACTTAATGTTTCAGATACTGTTTCATTTGTCACAGCTTCACGTAAGAAGTAAGATCCCGCAAGGACTAAAATTAATACAATAATACCCCAATATAAAAAAGTTTCCGAAACACCAACTGTATCAATGAGCATTCCATTCACGTATTTAAAAATTAGGCTTCCCATTCCATAAGCCGAGACTGATATACCAGAGATCAAACCTTTCCGATTTGGAAACCATTTAATTAAATTTGATAATGATGTGATATAGGCTGTTCCATCTGCATATCCTACCACGACACCAGCGAGTAAATAAAGTAATGGTAATGAGGAAACTTGCGAGCTAAGTATTAATCCAATCCCAAGAACAATCCCTGCGGTTGCAATAAGTTTTCGAAGTCCCATTTTTTGTTGTAATTTCCCTGCAAACAAAGTTGAAAATGATAAAGAAAAGCTGGTAATGGAAAAGGTTATAGCTACAGTATTAAGATCCCATCCAAATTTATTAACTAAAGGTTGATTAAACAAACTCCATGTATAAATCGTTCCAAGACCAATTTGTACAATGATTGTGCCTAGGACAATAAGCCATGGATTTATAGATGTTTGTTTCATGCTAACTGTCCCTCTCTTATCATGTTATGATTTA
This sequence comes from Bacillus sp. Xin1, assembly GCF_013314535.1. Taxonomy (GTDB): domain Bacteria; phylum Bacillota; class Bacilli; order Bacillales; family Bacillaceae_G; genus Bacillus_A. Next base: position 137,520 of record NZ_JABUAE010000003.1, read on the forward strand.
TCACAATTTAGTATTTCCGCAATGAAATGCAAGATACTAATTTAAGACTGGAAATTTGTATCTTGTATAAAATAAACAAAAAGACGCTTCGTTAAGAAACGTCTTTTTGTCGATTAGATTATATACGGGTTTATTGTAAAAAGCTGTGTTAAGATAAGACATTTTCAAATGCTTATATACATATAGTACCAAATATTATCATTATTTTTATGAGGCTAAAGATGTATTTTTCTTTCGTAAGAAAGTCGTATAATTAATATTCAATTTCCTCATAATCTTTTGGTTGGGGAACAGTTTGCATATTGGCAGCATCTTTTGGATCACTATATATAGCATTTTGTTCGGTACTCATATCTTTTACAGTTTGTTTATTATTTTTGTTCGACTGCTTTTTCATTAAGGCTCACTCCTTTTTTATAAAAGTAGTTATACCCTAATTGAGTCATTTTTACTGACACGAAATGTATCAGCGACTAAATTGCTAAATTCTCGTAAATAATACAGATAGTTCTCGCCTCCATAGTTATATCTTTTGTTATACATTTTAGCGACGACAACATTGTATTCCGGAATAACTAAAATGGTGGGTCCTGTAATGCCTAATATTTGATACGAACCTTTAGGTACCCTTTCCCCAAGTTCGCTTTGTAAAGCTGGTGTGTTTTGCACAAACCAAAAGCACCCGTTTTGTGGTAAGTCCATGTTTTCGTATTTTGGACTTTGAAGACTTGTTGCAATTTTAATGACCTCTTTCGGTACAATTTGTTTCCCGTTTATGTATCCTTCATTTAAATGTAAATTTCCCCAATAGGCGAATTCTCTAGCAGAAACAAAAAGATTTTTTTCTGTTCCATCATCTGATATCCCAGTACTATAAATTGCTTCTTCATGAGGATTTACTATTACCTTTACCAAATTCTCATAATGCTTTTTTCTCCATCCTGTTTCTTTAAAACCTGCAGGTATAAAAATACGTTCTTTTAATAATTCAGGGAAACTTTTTTGGTATAGCTGATAAATAAGACGTGTTATCATATGTACGTTAATATCTCTATATGCCCACCCTTTTCCAGGTTCAAATTCTCGATAAATAGTCCCCTCTTCTTTTTCATTTAAACCATGCGAATGGGTTACTAAATGTCTTAATGTTGTTTTAGCAAGCAAATTTCTATCATAGTCTTTAAAATAATCAGCTGCATATTCGTCGAGATTCTTTATCCTCCCTTCATAAAGTGCATATGCAACTGCTAAACCTAAATAACTTTTTCTAGCCGAAGCAACATTAAATTGTGAAGAAGCTGTAATGGAGACGCTGTTTTCAGTATTAGAATGTTTTCCACTATAATGTTCAAGTACCACTTCATTATCTTTTATAATAAAAAGTGCTGCTGCGGAACTATGATTCCGTTTTTTTATTTCTTCTACCCATGAAACTAATTTCTGATATGTATCCAATGTATTATTCACCTCGTTATGAACTCTATATCGAATATTAAATTCATTAGAAACAGAAGTTATCCTTTAATTTGTCTATTCTATAAAATGAAAGAAAAGTGCTTTTGTAATCCAATCATGTATATGCACTTTTCTTTCATACAAAACTTTACCTATGTTTCAAACTTAAATGAACCACCAGCTCCAGCAACCAAAGCAACTAAAGCAGCTGAAACATCTGAAACATCCACCGCAACGTCCGCATCCGCCACAACGCCCGCAACCACCACATCCACCGCAACGTCCACAACCACCAAATTGTTGACGAGCATCTTCCTGAACATAATAATATGGATATTGATTTTGTTGATCCCAATACACAACATTTCCAGCTTGATAATCATTTAAATTTAATGATTGCAGTTCTTGTTGAAATTCATTCATTTTTATGACCTCCGTTTATAAATTAAAGCTTCTATCCAGCGCAATTCATCGATGTTTTTCTATGTTTTTTGCTTATTTAATCTTTGTAATAAACAGCGATAAATATAGAATCTATAAATCAATTTCAATACGTACAACAACAAAATATGAGCTTTTACTGGGTGATGTACCTTGTTCGGTTGCCTATTTTTAGATAGCTTGTATGTTGGATTCATTTTTATAAATGAAATAATAAAAGTGATTTTAATAATATGGAATTAGAAAATGGTATTTAAATTTATCAGGGTGAATGGATTATTTTTACTTGATGAGGATTCCAGCTCTTTTTGGGAAGCTGTTCATGTATTAAATCCTAGAAACTGTGGGGAATTTCAAAGCAAATTGGAGTGGGAAAGAATAAGTTGGGTACTTATGCAGTATTATTAACACTTAAGTACCCAACGCTATGCAGAAAATACTTTATAAATTGCTAATCCAACAATTTGATAAATCTTCTTTTTGTACTTTTTCTATTAATCTTTGAACAGAGGGTTCGGGCATTACTTTATATGTAATTAGATTTTCATAATTAGGAATAATCCAATGAAATTCCAAATGAGATTCTTTAGAAATCGGTGTTATATCACTATGTAAGTCTTTACTATAGACTTCGAAAACATGGTTAATTTCATAATGAAGCGTCTCACTATCTTGCCACTCGTTTTCAATCACTCCTAAAAAACGCGTAACTTCACAATCTATACCTATTTCTTCTTTTAATTCGCGAATTAATGCACATTCGGCAGGTTCTCCTAATTCCACATGACCACCTGGTAAAAAAGAATAATGTCCTTTGTAATTTGCTATTAAAAGTTTGTTATTTTTTATAATAATCCCTCTTACAATATGATGGAATTTTGTTTTCAATTAGGTTCCTCCTCTTTATGCAGTAACTGCTCTATAGTATTTATTTTCGTTACATCCTTATTATTATTTTTTGTTCTTCTATAACTATCGTGAATGGATTTTGAATACACCTCTAAATAATCTTATTTTCACGTTTTTTCTTAATTAAAGTTAAACAATATACTTGTTCTCCATCATAAACATGACCAAGATCTACAAAACCATAACTTTCATATAATTTTTTTGCTCGAGTGTTCTCTTTATGAACAGTTAGACGAATCTCTTTACACTGAGAAAAATGATTGGTAATCCATTTAATCATTTCTACTAAAGTGGATTTTCCGTATCCTTTTCCTTGATATTTTTCATCAATCATAAAACCATTAATCCAATACATGTCCACTGTATTTCTATCGAAGGCATGCATAATAAACCCAACCATAATATCGTTGTCGTATATAGCAAACGGTATATATTCTACATTTTCGCCATCTGGTTTGATATATACTTTTGCAAGTGATACAGCTACAGGTGGTACAAATTGATTTTGCTTGTTGGATACTTGTAATTTTAGTGCTTCTTCCCAGTTTTCCCTTGTCACGATTTTTAATTGTATGTTTACCATATAAAACTCCTTTGAAATAACTGATTATGAATTTATTGAAAAACCCTTGTTTAGTAATTGTTTCTTTGTGGAATTCAAATATCTTAATAACATTTCCGAAAAGATTTCGTATTTTTCTAGATTCGTCCCATTCCATTCATTTCCTCTTTTACTTATGGATTTTGAAATATTCAAAGTGAATATAACTTATTTATAAACTTTTTATTTTCTTCACTCGTATGTAGTGATCTTTTTCGCTTTTTATATGCGCAAGTACAACGCCAAATATTATTATGACACCCCCAAGTATAGATAACATAGTTGGAATCTCTCCCAACCATATCCAGCTGATAAAGCATGCAAATGCTGGTGTTAAATAAAGTGAGCTCGTTGCTTCAGAGGCTCCAGAATGAGAAGTTATATAAGCTAAAGCAATATAAGGAAGTACAGTTGGAAAAAGACCTAAATACACAGCGCTAAGAGTAATCTCTATAGGAGCTTTTACTATTTCAGAGCCGAGTCCTGGTAAAAAAATTAGCATTAATAAAGTTCCTGCCCATATCGTATATACAGTAAACGGCAGATTTCCATATTGTTTTAGAAATGGTTTTTGAAAAACAAAGAATAGACTTTCTGAAAATGCAGCAAGAAGTATAAGTAATATACCAGCATTGAATTGGAATACATCACCTGTACTCATTGATATAAATGCTACCCCTATAAAACTAACTGCTGCTCCTATCCATCCCCATAGTTTAAATCTTTCATGGGAAAATATAACAGCAAGAATTGCAGTAAAGATAGGGGTGACTGATACAATCAAACTTGCAGGGCCTGCACTCACACTTTTCTCTCCATAATTTAAGGTGATATGATAAACGGTAAAACCCAAGCCGCCTAGTATGAATATTACTGGTATGTCTTTTAATTCTGGTAGACGCATTTTACTTATGATTGCCAAAATAAATAAAGCGAATGAAGCGATTAGTAAACGTAGTAGTGTAAGGTGTTCCGGTGTATATGCTTCAAGACCAACACGAATTCCAGGAAATGCAGAACCCCAAAGAACAATCGTAATGCAGTGCGCAAATAAAATACGGAAATTCCAATTACTATTTTTCATATCATTCATTCCTTTCATATAGAAAAAGTCAACCACTTGTTCTTTTCTAATTATTTCTTTTCATAATATTCAATCGTTGATAAAATGTCTTCAACCACTTCTTTAATGAAAAAACCAACCACTTTCCAGTTCATTAGTGGAAAAAAGGGAGCTTTTTATGAGTACGTATGATCGAAAGTTGAATAAACAATCTCCTAAGTACCAACAGATTATGGATTATATGAAAGAAAAAATTACAAATGGAGAATGGCCCATAGGTAGCAAAATACCAAGCCAACGAAAATTGGCACAGATATTTGATGTGAATCGAAGTACGGTTATTACTGCATTAGAGGAACTAACAGCAGATGGTTTAATCAAAGGAAAGATGGGTATGGGTACAATTGTGGTTAATAATACATGGACCCTATTAGCTACTGACCCACCGCCTAATTGGGATGAGTATGTAAAAGCAGGTTTACATAAACCAAGTAAAGGAATGGTTCAAGAAATTAATAAAGTGGAATCAAATAAAAAATTCATTCACCTTAGTAAAGGGGAACTTGCTTCTGATATTTTCCCATTAGAAACAATGCAATCAGTCATGCAAGAAGTATCTAAAAATCTCACTGTTTTTGGATATGAAGAACCAAAGGGTTTTCTACCTTTACGTGAAGCTATTAGTAATTATGTAAAATCATTTGGTATTCAAGTTTCTCCATCTTCCATATTAATTGTCTCTGGTGCCTTGCAGGCTTTACAGTTGATATCTGTTGGTCTTCTCCATAAAGGATCTACAGTATTACTTGAACAACCTTCATATCTCTATTCGCTACATGTATTTCAATCAGCAGGCATGCATTTATCAGGGGTATCAATCGATCATCAAGGGATTTTACCAAGTGATCTATCTAGACGAAATAAATATAATGGTGAGAAAACAATTTTATATTCTATTCCTAGTTTTCATAACCCAACCGGAACTTTAATGTCAGAAAATCGGCGGAAAGAACTTATAAAAATATGTGAGAAAGAACAACTTCCTATTATTGAAGATGATATTTACCGAGAGTTATGGATTGATGAATCACCTCCTTTCCCATTAAAAGCAATGGATAAACACGGACATGTATTACATATCGGTAGTTTATCAAAGACGCTAAGTCCAGGTTTGAGGATTGGATGGATTATCGGTCCCGAACCTGTAATTGAAAGATTATCAGATATAAAAATGCAAACGGATTATGGTTCTAGTTCTTTATCACAAAGAGTTGCTGCTGAATGGTTATCTAGCGGCTTATATGAGAGGCATGTAGAATCTGTGAGAAAACAGCTACAGGAGCGAAGATACGTGATGCTTAAAGCATTGAATATATACTGTAAGAATATTGCAGAATGGAATGTTCCTAGTGGTGGATTTTTTATATGGTTAAAAATAAAACCGAAAATCTCAATGAAAAAACTATACTCAAAGGCGTTATCTAGGAGAATACTTCTTAACCCAGGGCGTATTTATGAAGAAGAATCTGATCAGCATATTCGACTATCTTATGCTTATGCATCTATAGAAGAGCTTACGAAAGGAATTTATCAATTAAGTGAGATTGTTCGAGAGTTGATGGAATGATAGAAAAATCCTCTTCTCATAAGGAAGAGGATTTTTTATTCCTTCTTAGTTTTTTTAAATCGTTTTATCAAAAACCTCGTTTATAAAATCAGTTTTCTCTTCACAATAACTATTAATATCATATCGATAGTTTTCGGCTAATCCATATTTCAATTCTTCATATTCTTTACGTGCAGCCTTATTCGATGATAAATAATCACGTAAAGCGATATGCTCTAAATAGCCTTTCCCATCCTTTGGACAAACATAGAGATGATATTTCATAACATGATCTTCTTTATTCCTTTGAAAGGCTTCACGTCCTTCAACACCTAGATTTCCTTGATGATGATAACCTTCTTTTTCTAATCGTTTTATAATGTCAGGTAAAATATCATAACTCTCTATAATCACATCAATATCAATAATTGGTTTAGCTGCTAACCCTTCAACAGAGGTGCTCCCTACATGCTCAATTCTTAAAATTAAATCTCCAATATAACTTTCAATCATCAGCTTGATTTTCTGAAATTCCGTTTTCCATTCAGGATTATAAGGCTTGATTTCTATTACTCTTGTTTTTTCAGCCATTATCGATTCCTCCTTATCGTAATTGTATGTTTCTTCTTAATATAACAAGTTGTTCATCCGGACCTTCACCAAACCTTCGAACTTTTGCAAAAACAGGTTCTGTTTTTATACAGACTATGAATACTTGAAGAAAAGTCCGATATACTATTACTCAAATTTCCTGATGTACTTTTGTCTAAACGTTTCTAAAGATTTCGTTACACCTGGCACAAACTATAATTAAAATTCACAAATAATAACGAAGACATTAGGGTCCCTCCCTATTTTTCGCTACATATTAGTAAGACTCTATGGATCTTCTCTTAGAATCTTTTTATGTATTGGATTAGTTAGATTAGTAAGTATAGAAAAGGTGGGGCCACACTACATCTGCGACCATCTTTTCTATACTATTCAATTGTAATGCTTCAGTCACCATTCGCTTTAACACCAAAATGGTACTGGCTTCCACCAATTCCCTGTAATAAATAACATAGTTAATAGATTATAACTTTCACTAAAATAGCTTTCTTGCTTATTTTTCATCCAATCCCAACCACTATGGTACCCCGCTTATAATAGTTGTTACAAGAAAATATAGAAAACATTCAAACGAGTAAAGAACATTATTAAGCTCTGAAAAAAGCAGAATCGTTGATTATTTAATAACGATTCTGCTTTGATGATATCCACACACTTTCTATTTCATTGTGAACGTAACTTGCTTAAGTTTCAATAAAAAATAGACACCCTTAGAAGTGAAAAATTTCTTAGGTGTCTATTTTGATTGTGTAGTTTCCTATACTCTTGAAGTATGTTTCAAAATATCGTTAATTATATTAGCCCAATCGTCGAAATGAATTTCATGACCGGTTCCCTCTAGTGTTAGTAACGATGCATTAGGAATTTCATCAACAAGAGCCAAAGCATGCTCATACGGAAGTACCGTATCTTCTGTGCCATGAATAACTAGTGCAGGTATATTTATTTCTTTTAATTTCCCCTCGTAGTAAGCATCACCTTTAAGCAGTGCATGATTAAACATACTGAGTAGATTGTTTGCTCGCTTTACTTCTTTTGTTACTCATTTGTTTCTTTTAAAGATTCATATATTAAAGATTCATCAGCACCTGAGAAGAAAGTGACTGATAAACCATTTAATAAACTATATAAACAAAATAACCATATATCATCAGCAAAAAACAATATAGAAATACTTATAATCTTTATGCAAGCGCCTGTTATAAAAGAGAGTTTTAAACCCAACCGATCTGCAAACACGCCTGCTGGTACTTCTCCAATTAGAACCGCTCCACTCCAGCACATTAATACGAGAAAAATATTGGAAGGAGTTAATCCTCTTTCCACATAAAACAACGTCATAACCGCTTGTAAAAAGCTAATTGTTCCAAAAAAATGAACCCAAAATAAAATAGAAATATTATGTTTTGCTAGTGTATATTTCTTCAAACGTTCTCCTACTTTCCGATATTTATATTCTTTGCGGAAGTAGGAGTGCTAAGTTAGCTTAAATGCTATTCACTCCTCTTCCCTCATTTAAGAATGTTTTTAAAGTTTTTGACATGTTAATTCCTCCTTGCGTTTAATTAATTGTATCGTAACAAAAATTCTTAATATTCACAAAGATATTTTATAAACTGGATAAGATTGTCGAAATAGAAAAAGTGGTATATAATAAGCAGTAACATTACTAGTAATTATTTTAGGTATTCCTAGAATAAAGGAGCGATACATATGAAAATTACTATTTATTTCGGAAGTCATGAAGATCAAGATGTACGTACAATGGATTGTCATTTAGATGTAGACGATGCAGAAGAGCTTGTCTCTGTTTCATAATATAAATTACAAATTAAGTGGGTCGAAACCTCTTCCCCATCACGTTCAAGGCACCTTTAAAAGGTGTCTTTTTTATTGTTTTCTGGTGAAAATCTCTTTACTTTGTAGCGATTAAATAGTAAAATATAAATATACGAACAAACGTTCTTTTATTTTAATCGTACTTGAAGGGATGATTTTTACAATGGCTCAAAACAAGCGCAGAGGAAGAAAAAAGCATACACCTACTATCTCAAATACAGGCTTTATCGGCTCTGTGTTTATTGATACATTGGAACTACAAAAAAAATCCTATTATTTTGCTCGTAAAAAGTTACAAATTGTCCATCATGTATTAGATGGTTTGGCAGGTGCAACAAGTTCTTTGTTTAAAGAACATAATATATCAGCACATATGTCTTGTGTGTATTTACATAAACAAAAGAAAATCGGTTTTGTTCTTTCAACAAAACCTTTTGAAGAAGCTGATGGTGTTGCTTATTTTAAAAATTACTTAATTGAAAAAAATTTTTACGATAATCAAGACGCTGAATTTCAAGAAGTATTTAATACAGGGTTTATTGGAGTGGTATTTGCTGATCTATCTAGTATCGATCGTTTTAATTTTGATTTTGAGATGAGCATGCTATCAAAACTAATGAAAGATATGATTATTCCTGTTAAAGAACTCTTTTTACGCCATAATACTCCTGCTTATATCTCTACCTCACATTTAGAGGGACAAAACAAATTAGGATTTGTTTTGTCTGTTAAACCTTATGATGAACGTGCAGAAGCGGATTTATATTTTGAAACATACTTAAAAGAACGTGGCTTATATATTGGTGATGAAGAAGATGATATTGATAAAATTGTGATTCGAAAAAAGGTAGAGTTAATATAGAAAAAATGCAGGATTGCAATCCTGCATTTTTTATTTGAAAGTCTCGTTTTCTAAAATAACAACAGAATCGTTAGTCATTCTACCAGCTTCTTTTGTATAACTAACAAGTCGTTGGATATTATCGCAACACAATTTTGCTCCCCATACGAGTAATGGTACACCAATAAAATCAATATGTAATCTTCTTGAAAATAATCCTCCAAATGTCATGGGAAGTGGAACTGTTGGTGATGTATTTGAAAAAATGATTTTTTCCTTATTTTGATATTGCTGTTGAAGGATCTCTCCTAAGTTCTTCATTGCTGGAACGACTAACTTTTCTGTTCCGTGTCCTATTGTGTAAACTGGATTTCCTCCCTCGTCTCGCCCTCGAAAAATTAATTTTCCCATATCTGAAGTTTTGAGTTTATTGAAATAGTCTACATTTAAAATTTCTACTTTAGTCAGTTTTCGATCAGTGGGGAGTTTATTTAAATGGTATGCTGCTGCAAGTGAAGTTGTATGGGTTCCACCGAAATCAGTGTAAATAAATATCATAGTCTCATTCCTTTTTCATTCACATTCAATATTTATAAGTATCACCATTTCAACATTTACTAATCAAGAGAGATTTTGATTTTATAACTTCCTTGTTTTAATTCGTGATTTTTGCTTGTGATAAAACTATGATAAACATAATGGCAATGATATTCTTATTCCGCTTCTAATTTAGATAAGATATAATTATATATTACTGAAAGGATGGTGTATTTCTTTTGAATATTCTCGAAACAGAGCGGCTTATTCTTCGCCTACAAACAACCGAAGATGCAGCGTTTATCCTTGAGCTTTTGAATGATCCCTCTTGGCTACGATTTATAGGAGATCGCGGTGTAAGAACCCTAGAAGATGCAAGAGACTATATTTTGAATGGACCAATTCACATGTATGAACAATTTGGTTTCTGTCTTTTTTTAGTAGAGCGAAAAGAGGATCATGTTCCAATCGGAATTTGTGGTCTCGTAAAAAGAGATTCCTTGGAAGATGTTGATATTGGATTCGCTTTTCTCCCAAAGTACTGGGCAAAAGGATACGCCTATGAAGCAGCTTCTGCGGTAATGTTATATGGGAAAGATAAGCTAGGGTTAAATCGTATTGTAGGGATTACTACCCAAGACAATTATGCCTCAGCTAAGCTGCTTAAAAAAGTAGGATTGCAGTTTGAACGATTGATTCGATTGCCTAATGACAATGAAGAACTTAACCTGTTCGTATTTGATAAACGAAAAGAAAACCACATAAATGAACAGTAGAGATATCGAAAATGTAAAAAAGACTCTCCATTCGGGAGAGTTTTTTTTACATTTTTTAATTTTATGATGCATTTGCCGGTATACTTATTTTACAGCCTGAACAGATACTGGTTTCCACCCTTTGTTTTCAACCCAATCAATATATACTGTATATTTTTTATTGCTTTGCTTATTTCGCACATTTCCATATGCTTTATTTGTTCCATTATTTCCGATGAAATCATAAATGAGTTGTGATTCAGGAACATTAACAGCATAGGAAATTGCCTTTTTCATCTCATTCCAATCTGTCGTTCCCTCTTGAAATTGCATAGCAGGCTTTGTCCCTTGTTCTGTACCAATTGGTTCCCATTGCTTTATTTGTTCTATTTGATCTGCATTTTTGTCCGATTGATTTTTATTTATTACTTCTTCATTAACCTTCTGCTCTTCGACTTTATTATTCTTTTGTTCTTCTTGTTTTTTTACTTGATTTTCGTTGTTCTGTTTTTCTTTTTCTTTTTCTTTCAAGCTTTCTGTTTCTTGATTTTGCTGTTCTATTAATTTTTGTTTTTCAATCTCATTGTTTATTTGTTCTTTTGATATATCTTTTTCGGATTGTTTTGTTTTTTGTTCCTCTATTTTTTTGTTTTTCGCCTCTTCAGATGCATATTGTGCTACTTTCTTTTCTTCTGAACGCTCTTTTCCTTTTGTTTGATCAGTAAAAAATAACTGATAAGATACCATGCTGACTGTCAGTAATACTATACTTAATCCAATATTAATAACACCGCGCATTCGACGTGATTGTTGTTTTTCTTGAAACCTACTTTTAATCCCCATTCCTGGAACCTCCATGTGACTGTTACAGTGAAACTGTATGCTACTTTCATTACTTTAAATTCCGAATTCTATATATAGTTCTTACCTCTTTTCCCCTTATCACCTACACTAACCTTTATTTTAAATACATATGTATTAGTAAACCTGCTTTTTTATATTACATTTTAATATTCAGAACTTCAATAACTATTTTTTGCCCTTCCTTTTGATTCAACCATAATAACTATAAGTTAAAACGCAATAAACTTAACTCTGTATTAGTTTTGCTTTACGAGCAACACGACAAACAAATCGCATTAATTTTTTATGAACAAATGGAAAAATTGTAAAAAATATATCCATCGTTTTTTTAAAAAGGCATTGGACAAATAATTAATTGATTTCTCTCTATCCCTTTAAGGGCAATTTTTGCAAATTTCTCTGCTGTTTTTGGCTTATTCATTATAGCGCTATTTTCATAGTTCTCTCCTCCATGAGTTGTATTTCTCTGCATGAAAACGAAATAAAAGGCGAGTATGAATTACGAATTCTTTTTAGAAATAGATAACAAAAATATAGTGATCACCTCTTCGAATAAACGTTGTAATTCCTCAGTTTTAACTGTGTGGATAAATTGACATAAGCCACCTAACTACGAACCTAATAGAATACTTGTCTTTTCAATATCCTCTATTTTAAATTCATCATTATTAATTCTTTCTTCTAAAATATGTTGATATCCTTGTAGGGGGATATTTGCTAATCCATATAGTTTCTGCACTGTAGAAGGGTTGGTGGTAGGATCTGATGCAAGTTCTTGACCAGCTCTTAGTAAAGGTGTTATGTAATTATAAAAACTTTTCTGTTGCTGTTTGATATTTCACATCCCATTGCTGCATACCCTTTTTCGCCAAATACACAAACAAGTTTTCTTTATTTTGATAATGATAATAAATATGTCCTTTGCTATAACCAGAGGCTTTCGCAATATCTTCAACAGAAGTCTTTGCATACTCCTTTATAGAAAATAATTCGGTTGCTTTTTCAGCTATTACTTGTTTTGCTTGTTCACTGTCATAACGTCTTTTATTCAACAGTGTTCTCCTTTCGATTGAATTCTAAAAAATTAAACGGTTGTTCTAATTTTAGTTTATGCAAATCTTCTATATGTAGCAACTATTGTAATAAAAAATACAAAACATTAACTATACAAAGAATTGATATGCACGGAGATAGGCTGTTCATATACGATTGCTAGTTTTGATTATTTTATTTTTTATATAAATGCGGTGCGTGAAATTGCCTGTTTTTCACAAACTTTAATTCGTGTTTTTTATTCTTTTTACATATATTTATAAAGAGAATGGAGGGATATTCATGCGAATCTCGTACACAGAAACTGATGTGGACTTGTTAGCTCGTTTAATAAGAGCAGAAGCAGAAGGCGAAGGCCAACAAGGGATGCTGGATGTTGGAAATGTCGGTGTGAACAGAGTGATGTGTAATTGTTTAGACTTTAAAGGGATTACAAATATTGGGCAAATGGTGTATCAACAACAAGGCGGAAGTTATTCATTCGAAGCTGTAACAAAAGGATATTTTTATCAACGTGCAAGAGAAACTGATAAGGAACTGGCAAGAAAATGCCTGGAATATTGGAGAGGGCATCCCGCAACTAATTCCCTCTGGTTTTTTAATCCTACAGGAAATTGTCCGCCCGTTTGGTGGAATCAGACATTAGCAGGACAATTCAAGGAACATTGTTTCTATCAACCAACACAAGCGGATTGCCCAAAAGTATATGCTGGAAAATAAGTGTTTATTTTATGAGTGTTTCAAAGATTTACTACAAATAATGAGGATTATGTAAATGAATATACCTTTAAAACATTCTTAACTTCCTCTTCTCGTTCAAAAGTTAGCCAAAAGGAAAAGTCTTATTAGCAAGGCTTTTCCTTTTTAAGATTCCATAATTAATTGCTAAATGGACCTAGAAGTTGTTTCTATTTTCCGGAGAAGCATTATCATTCAAGCCTTCTTCAATTAAGCCATGATTCATGTTTTTTCCGTAAAATATTTCATCCATTTCCGTTTTTAATTTTTTTGTAATCTCCTCACGTTCTTTTTCGGGTAACTTTTCTTGGGTATATCCAAATAGATAGTTGTTCAAATCAAATTCTTTTAGTTTACATTTTGTATGGAAAATATGTTCTTGATAGACATTAACATCAATCATATCATAGAGATTTTTCACGTTATTTGGAATGTAATTTTGGATAGAACTTATTTCGTGATCGATAAATAATTTGTTACCTGTTATATCTCTTGTAAAGCCTCTAACACGATAATCAATTGTCATAATATCTGTATCAAATGAGTGAATTAGATAATTTAACGCTTTAAGAGGTGAGATTTCACCGCATGTAGCTACATCAATATCTGCTCGAAAAGTGCTGATACCCTCATTCGGATGATATTCAGGATACGTATGTACTGTAATATGACTTTTATCTAACTGCATGACAACTGAATCTGGAAGAGGTCCAGGAGATTCAGTGAATGATTCAGTTGGCACTTCTACCACTGGACCTTCTGATACTAATATAGTTACGCTTGCGCCTTGTGGTACATAGTCTTGTTTAGCAATATTCAATACATGTGCTCCTATAATATCCGAGACATTTTTCAAAATCTTAGTTAATCTGTCTGCATTATATTGTTCATCTATGTATTCTATATAAGCTTCTCGTTCCTTTTTTGTTTTTGTATAGCAAATATCATACATGTTAAAACTTAATGATTTTGTAAGGTTATTGAATCCATGTAATTGAATCCGTTGCTCTGGTGTTAGTTTCATGATAAAATTCCCCATTCTGTTGTTCAATAATATTTGATAAACCCTTTACGCAATATAATTCCATACTACAACTTTTTCATGCATATTCTTTTGAATTAGAATCACTTGAAATATATTAGTTATTTCTAATTCGCGACTGGAATTTAATTGAGTTTAATACATTTTATTACTGTAAAAATACGGTAAGTGAAATTTAGAATAACAACAATATAGAATTTGAATCAAGAAAACGTTGTGACTAGATTAACCAAAAATGAAAAGATGTACGAGTTCATATCAACCTGTACATCTTTTCATTTTCTTTGTAGTCAAGACTAATTAGATACTGTGTCAATTTGTTTAATTAGTCTCAATTAAAACATTATTTGTTTAAATCTTTTTTTGTTATTTCACTTCTAATATTCACATCTTTTGAGAATTCAGTATCGTTTTTTAGATTATTCAGATGTTGATCTTTACGCTTTCGATTATCATTCCGATTCGTCATCATTTATCCCCCTCTTATTAACGTTCGTACCTATTTTGTACAAAAGGAACTATTTCATACAGATTATTTTCGTATGTATAGTCTCGTATTATTGAGAATTTTAGTGAATTTTCTTATTTTATAAAATAAGAAAATTTGTTACTTACTATCTTTTGTAGTAGGATTCCTCCATAAAAAATTTATTCATTTCTTTTAATGAATACAAAAAGTGTATGTTTTGTTCATGGTTTTAATCTCTTTTGTCTAATGCACTATGAGTCGATCGATGAAGTTTATAACCATTTTCCACTTTTTATGAAATTTATTTTTGACAAAACACTTACTTGGTGGTGCATACTATGCTTATTGGAGGTGACAATCATGGGACACAATCAAAACCCGTTTACAACAAAGAAGCGTAATGCCAACGGACAATATGATAAAGAAGCACACAGCATCGACAGCCATGGTAACTTTGTACCTAACACACCAACGAATGACGCTGTTCTTCGTGCTGAAAGGCCGAAGAACAAATGAAAAAAACTGGATTTCTCCTGGGCTTTTTCATTTGTAATAATTTTCATTGATATCGTTTGTCAAAAAATAACGAGTACGTGGCATTCCCTTTTTTTGGCTCATCAAGAATACTTACTACCTTGGATTTTATATGATCCTCTTTCTCTTCCATTGGCAGTTACTGCTTGAGTACCAATTATTAGTGGAAGAAGCGATTTTTATTACTAGAAACAGAATAAAATTAATTCAAGAAGCTTACACGTTAGATGTAAGCTTCTTTCAGCCTGCGCAATTAAGATTTGAATTTTACCAAATTTAACACAATGCGTTCAATATCTTTCCAAACTATTTGGACATGATAAAGAATGAGGTGACTATAATGAAAAATGAAATATCAAAGTTAGTACCAGAAGCAGTTAACAAGGTAATTCAGAAAGAAGTTAAAGACAGAAACCGACGCATTATTGATTTAATTATCGATGATGCCACTGCATATGGATTTAATTCGGAGCAAGTAGTCCCTTGTATCATGGCTGCTTATTATGCTCATCAGTCCGCGCATTATCCTAGTGAAATGGAAGATGAGTGGATCGGAATCTTAGTCTTCTACACAGCTATACGTTCAGCGATGAAGCTTTTATCTTACGGTAAATTTAAAGCAAAGCGATCAGAGAATGGATGGATGATGTATACAGATCATTGAACAAATCTTATTTTGGAGTAAGAGATTTCTATTAACAAACCGCTGAAATCTCTTACTGATTGCCAAATAAATACGAGATTATATTTAAGTAATTTAATCTAATGCTTCTTCTGCTAACGAAATAATATTCTCAATATATGGAGATTTTTCATTTGTATACGCCACTCGATCAAATGGATACTTCATGGCAAGCTCTTGTTTTAATTGTTTATATTCCATACGTGCCCATTCATGATTTCTCATAAAATCACGGAATAATAAATTGTTCTTCCACTCTTGACCACCATACGTATAGACGTGTAAATGATGTGTACCTGCTCTCCATTTCCCTTTTCTAAAAAAACGTCTATGTGGAAAATGTTTATGAAATACATATTCATATCCTATTGTTTGCATAGGTTCTATCCAATGATCAACTACTTTTAAATCTTTAACACCTATCATCATATCAATAAGCGGTTTCGCGTCTAATCCTTCTACTGACGTACTTCCAATATGTTCAATCTCTAAGATGTCCTTTTCTAGTAATGCGATAAATTTCTCTTTCTCTTTCAAAAATTCCGTATGCCAATTTAAATTATACGATTCAATGATTATTTCTTTATCCATCTCTTCCTCCTTTTATACTCATAACCTAAGTTTATAAGCTATCTTTTTTATTAATCAAAACAGGACTTTCTGCATCATTCTCAAATATATCAATGTTTAATCTAATTATATAAAATAAGAGGTGCAAAATGAATGAAATTCCGATAACAATTCATTTGGATGATGTCCCTTTTCAATTAAAGGAATATCAAGATTTCGATTGGCTTGTAAGACTTGGTAGAGTATTTGCAGTGTTAGATCAGTAAGATTCAGCGAATATTTACTTCGGTATTGAAAAAAATCAACGCTATACGCAAGTGAAAGAGTTTTATTTAGCATAGGGATTTACTCGTAACAAACCTTCTCATTGTAGTAAAATAATTAATAATGAAGAAATTACATTTTTTCTGTATAATACTTATTAGTATTGAAAACTACAATAATGAGGCATGCTAGATGAATTTTATATACATCAATCAAAACGTATTAAATAATTTGCTTTACATTTTAAGTAGCGTCTTTGTTTTTTATTTTATATATGATAACGGGATGTTTTTCAAAAAATACAAAAAAACCCTTATTGTAATCTGCACGAGTATACCGTTAATTTTATGTATGAAATACCCTATATATATCGATGAAAATTGTGTTCATGATTTAAGACAAATTCCATTTTTCATAGGTACACTTTATGGTGGCTTACCGGTTGGAATCGCTTTATTAACTATCATGTTATTAATTCGGTTTGTTTTTTATGGTGTGAACTTTTTAACTGTTATTGTTTATATTGTAATGCTAATTTTCACTGCTCTTGCCTCTTCTAAATTTAATCAATTAAATAGAAGAAAGAAACTCATTATGTCAATATTTTTATCTATTTCTCTTGCTTTACTTACAACATTTATCGCTGTAATTTTATCGGATTTTCCAATTACACATCCATATATTACTTATTTTATTATACTGCCCCCGATTATCATGTTATTTGTTGTATATATGAATGAAGTTTTAAGAGATGCCTTTATGATGAGATCCAAATTAGTAAAAATGGAGAAAATGGAGATTGTGAGTCAACTTGCTGCAAGTATTTCGCATGAAGTTAGAAATCCTCTTACTGTAGTAAAAGGATTTACTCAGCTCCTGAAAACACCAGATTTATCACAAGAGTCACGAGAACAATATATTGAACATATTCTGGGAGAGTTAAACCGTGCACAAGTTATAATTGATGATTACTTAACATTCGCTAAGCCTGCATCACAAAAAGTTGATAACATTATAATAGATCAAGAATTAAAAAGAGTAATAAGTATGATGATGCCATTATGTAATATGAATTCTATAAATGTTTCTGAAGAATTAGTAACCGGATCCATTATTGGGAATACACAGCATTTTCAACAATGCTTTTTAAACTTAGTAAAAAATAGCATTGAAGCAATGCCAAATGGCGGGAAACTTCGTGTTCAATCATCGGTTTTTGAAAACAAAGTTACGATTGTTATTAAGGATAGTGGAATTGGTATGACGCCAGAACAAATAAATCGATTTGGCGAACCATATTTCAGCACAAAAACAAAAGGAACAGGTTTAGGTACGATGGTTGCAGTGAAAATCATTGAAACGATGAACGGCACTTTAAGTATAAAGAGTATTGTTAATAAAGGAACGACTTTAAAGATTACATTTCCACAAAATAATGAGGTTGCTTAATAAAATCTTGATTTAAAAGGAGCTCCTATGCTCCTTTTTGTTTTCCCATATATAAAAATTAGCTATGCTTTTATAAGATTTTGCATAAATTAGTTATATAAAAACCTTAATATTCATTCATCTCTATGAGTATGGAAAAAGTCTCATATCGGTATGAATAAAAACAAACTGCTGAATCATTTCATTTAAACATTTCGCTGCTTTTGTAGGAATTTGATGCTTTACGTTATCAATGAATTTTAATTCATTACATGGCACTTTTCCATGCAGTAATTTCGCATGACTATAAAATACCTTATCTTTCTTACCATAAACTAACAAAATCGGAAGTTGAATATTTTCAAGCTGATTCGTACAATTATAATGCAAACTATAACGATAATATTGCCAGATATTTTTGGCATTCCCTTTTCGTGCTTCTTTAAACATCTTTTTGAACAATTTATGTGTATTTGAATTGCCCCATGAAATAGACCATGCTAAAAATGAAACTGCTCCCACTTTCGCAAGTTTCACGCCAAGTGAAATCTTATTCTTTAGATATCCATCCCTAACTTCTGACATCCCCCCGATTAGAATACCCCCTAACGCTCTTTCAGCAAAAGTCAATAAAAATTCTAATGCGATAGAGCTTCCAGTCGAATATCCACATACAAATGCTTTTTTAATCTCCAAATGATCCAACAAACATCTAATGTCTTCAGCAATCAATGGATAGGTTATCGGTTGTTTTGAATACTGACTCCTTCCGTGCCCTCTAATATCAAAAGCAATTACCTTGAAATTTTGGGATAATTCCTCGATTTGGTACTCAAAATTCACACAAGTAAGTACAGGGGGATGAATAAAAACAATAGGAACCCCTTTTCCCTTAACGATATAATACAGACTACCACCGTCCACATCCAACATTGGCATGTATGTAATCACCTCAACAATCTAAAATCGTCCCTAACTCTTTTTCAAGAAAAAAAGTATCTTCCAAAAGGATGCATACTAAAAATTGATTTCAGTACAAAAGTATTCCCCTTTTGTTATTAATTCCTTTATAAGATGACATGTTATGCTATAAATAACCTCTTACAGTACACATTGACAATGTGCCTTTGCACTCATTTCAGTTATTATGTGGCACTTCTTTTTTTCTATTCTGGCAACTATTTAGAATAAATCACAATAAATTTTATTCTATAAATTACCATAGAAAATGAATATCATTCCTTTTAATCTCATTTTTTTATATACTCCATCTCATTGAGTAAAAAACATTATGTAAATGAATTTTGTACATGTTTCCCTTTTTCATGAGTGAACCTACAAGTACACTTAGGGTTTTTAAGAAAAAAGATTTAAGAAATATTAACATAAATTAGCATCATAAATTTCTATAAAATATTGCAACATAAATCTTGTGAAATTGAACTTAGTGTTTCTTTTTCCTAATTATTTTTACAGGGGGTAAAAAATGAATACTCTTAACTTCTTGATGTCACTATTCAATTCTGGAAGAAGAACTCAGCAAATGTTTAAATTATTTAGAAATAGACGGAATAACAATAGAAGCTGGATTTGGTTTTCTTTACTAGGATTAGGAACAGTTTTTAGTGTAGTAGCAACACGTAATTCAAACATGATGAAACCTATTCAACGTTTGTTCCAAGGTGTTCAAAATCCGACAAAAACATTCATTCCATCCAAAGTAAATTTAGCAAATATAGAGTTTGCCGATGAAATTACGCCTAACAGTCAAAAGAAACTAGGTAATCAAAATCAATAACTATCGTGAATAATAAAAACTTATCTTTAGTCACAACTGTTTACAATATAAAAAAGCATATAAATTTCACGAATGTTTTTAAGTGTAACTTTGTCATTTCAGTACAATTTTGATTTAAATCACAGCCGTCCCTATTTCATTTTTCATTGATTAGCATAGCTGTACCACTCTTTATGTATGTATTAAGTTTTTTATTTGTAAAACTCAATCAGAATCAATCACCGGTACACAAAAAAATCAAAACTCTAGAAAATTTCTATTGAAAAAAGGAGCATGATAGCTCCTTTTTCCTGTTGAATCTCGTATTGATACTAAAAAAAGTATCTTTAATAGTTTTTCTGATTACATGATTCTGCGACGAATGATAAAAAAATCGTTTGTTTTTTAATATCCTCCGCCCCAGCAGCTGCATCCAACAATAATTAATAAAATAAATAAAACAACTAATAAAGCAAATCCTCCACCAAAACCGCAAGAACCACCGTGACTCATATTTTCTCCTCCTTTTAGTATAAAGCTAATGGGTAATCGATTATTTATTAACGGGTTCGTATTATACAGTATGTATCTATGTAAATTTGGAGCATGTCTTGGATAAATTTAAAAAAGCACTCCGCGAGTGCCTAAATTTTATCCGAATAACATCGAGAAACTTACAATGGATACCAAAACCCTTTGAAAACATTGAGTTTCAAATAAATAGAAATTGATAAAGTTATAATACCAATAATGAGTCCTATATAGTCCTCTTGTTTTGCCTTTGTTGTAAAATACCATGTTCGTTTCTCTTTTTTTCCGAATCCTCGTAAATCCATCGCATTTGAAACGGTATCGATTCGCACTAAAGATTGAATAACAAGTGGCCAAAAGATGAGTACCCGGTTTTTAATACGTTCCCAAAAATTCGCCTCTCCTCTTTCAAATGGTACACCTCTTGCTTCTTGAGCGTGCTTAATCAATTTGTAGTCCGCTTGTATATTCGGTATGTAACGGAGTGCAATGTTTATTGCATAGGCAATCTTATACGGTAAACCAATTTTATATAAGCTGCTAGCAAACTCACTTGGATGTGTCGTGTATATAAAAATAAGTGTAAATGGTAATAACGTAAAGTATTTTAATGAAAGTGTAAGAGCATAAAAGAGTGTTTCAAATGTAATCGTAGTATATCCAATATGCAAGAATGCTGTACTTGTACCAGTTAACTCAGATCCATAGGTTGGTGTAATCAATAAAATCATCACCGAATTTAGCATACTAAATGTGAAAATGACACTAAATATAATGACAACTTTTTTCAAAGGGATTTTAGCAATCACTAACCCTAAACAACCAATAATAAATAAGCATAATAAAATACGAAAATCAAAAAATATAAATGTAAGAGTCATCCAAATGATAAATAACAACAATTTAATTGCGCCGTCCATACGATGAAAGTATGTATGATTATCTATATAAAATAAATCTGATTTACTCATAATCTCCCCTCCTTTTTGCCTCCATATACATTTGTACAAAAACTTCTGGAAAAGGGATTTTGCTCAATCTTGCTAATGTTGTTAACGAACTTTCCTGTAAATTAGCTTGCTGCAATACTTCGCTATTTGCTAATACGATTGGAACAGTGTCATCAGCAAGTATTCTTCCTTGATGAAGAACAACTGCACGGTCTGCATATTCTAAAGCTAAGTTCATATCATGTGTAATAAAGATAAATGATATTCCTTGTGTTGCTAATACACTTATACAAGACATAAATTGTTTATAATGAAAATAATCTTGTCCTGCAGTTGGCTCGTCTAAGATGATGAGCTTCGGATTCGTTGTTAAAACTGATGCAATGGTAAGCCTCTTTTTTTGCCCGTAGCTTAACGCTTGAATCGGCCAATTTCGAAATGGATATAGCCCGCAAATTTGCAACGCATCTTCCACTCGTTTATGTATTTCTGAGCTAGAAATCTTCTGTAATTTTAATGAAAAAGCAACCTCATCCCAAACAATAGATTGTGTAATCATGTGATTAGGATTTTGCATAACGTAAGATATCACTTCTCCACGCTTCCGAATAGACCATGAATTTATATTATCATTATCAAGTACAATTTTTCCTTTCTGTGCTTTGTTCATTCCAGTTAATAAATGTGCAAATGTAGATTTACCTGCACCATTATGACCTAATAATGCTACAATTTCTCCTCTTTGTATGGAGAGTGTTATGTCCCTCAATGTAAAACCTTTGTGAGAATATGAAAATGAAATGTTTTCTATTTTACATAGGATTTCTTTTTTTTGTTGTTTTTTACACGCATTAGAATTTAACATCCATTGCTTAACCGCTTTATTCAACCTCTCATGATTTAAACTTCCAATTGGATATAATTCTTCATCTAAAATATTCATTTTTATGTTTTTTAATGCTTCAATATATACAGGTTCTCTTAATCCTATTTCTTGTAGCATGTTTGTTTGTAAAATCCTTTTTGGTGAATCGATTGCTACAATTTCTCCGTCATCTATTAATATGATTTTATCTAGGTCTAATTTTAATATTTCCTCTATTCTATGCTCAATAATAACGATTGTTTTATTTAATTGTTGATGTACATTTTGAATAAGTTCTACTGTTTTTAAACTACTTATTGGATCTAAATTTGCTAATGGCTCATCAAATAGTAATATGTCGGCATCTGTCGTTAGTAGACCAGCAAGAGAAACAGTTTGTTTTTGGCCACCAGATAATTCATGTGGGCTTCGTGAATGAAATGTATGCATCTGAACTTTCTGCAAAGAGTCCATAACAACAGCCTTCATTTTTTTCTGTTCTACACAATCATTTTCTAACGAAAAAGCAACATCTTCCCCTACAGTTAAACCAATAAACTGGGAATCTTGATCTTGCAAAATAGTTCCTACATGTTTACTTTGCTCAAAAATACCACCTTTTCGCGGATCCTTACCACATATTGAAATGTTCCCAGTACTTGATCCTTCATAGGAAAAGGGGATAAGCCCATTTATACAATGGGCCAATGTTGATTTTCCTGATCCACTTCGACCGGCAATCAATACTTTTTCGCCTGGATAAATATGAAATGTAATATCTTTTAAAGTAGGTTCTGTCACTTGTTTATACTGAAATGTAAATTTCTCAAAGGAAATAATTGGATTCATTGTAATCTCCCTACTTTTCAATTTTTAAATGTGTATGTTTTTTATTTACTTTCGCTAATCCAAGTGTAATTGGTAAACCAAGGATTAAGAAAACAAGGGCATCTGCAATCGTTGCACCAAGTACTTGAATAACAATTTTATCTAAAGGCTCTCCCATTACGATAATATCGAAAACTCCGGCAAATATAATTGCAATAACAATCCCAATTAAACCCGTTACAGCAAAATATGAAACATCTCGATTATGGAATGTTCCATTTTTCACACTGAAACTTGTTCGTTTTTGTACAAGTCCCATCGTAAACCCAATAATGCCTGAGCTAAGTACCCATCCCCACCATATTCCCCATCCAGCGATAGTATCTGTTACTGTATGACCAATAAGACCAACCAAAAGTCCCGCAAATGGACCAAAAATCGCACCAAAAATTGTTAATATAACCAAAGCAGGTTTTATAAATGTGTTTGGGGCAATTGAAAGTCCCCATAAACCTAATACACCATATATTGCAGAACCTATCCCAATTGCTACGACTAATTTTGTAGATAATTTGTTCATATGAATTCTCCTCTCATTCTAGTTAGTTTCTATTAGTCCTATGTGAAAAATTATTGAATTATGAACATTCACTTCCTTTCTCCCTAATAAAAAATGACCTCTGTTATAAGAGGCCATTTGTATATGAAATATATGCTTCCCTTATCTTTCAAAAGACAATATGTCCTTTGTGGAATTAGCACCTTCCTATTTGTATGAATAAATAGGGGTTGCTGAGGTTTCATCGGGCCGTTCCCTCCATCTCTCTGGATAAGTATTCGTTTGTAATTTGTATTATTTCATTAACGTAAATTAATTTTAATATTTTTCTTACTATTTCCACTTTTGTGTAAAATAGATAAAGTGAAACTTTAATCAGTAGGGGGTTTCCTCATCCCCACTGATTATTAGTTGAACCAATCGGGCCTTTACGGGCAGTTTATCTCCCACCTAACTTCTTTGCTCCCGCCGAATTTTGAGGTGGGAGTATTACTGCCCGTTAGTGCGGGATGAATAAAACATTGTATTCTTATCGGAATTATGGAATAATTGATGTAACAAAGCGAGCTAACGGGAGGAATTGAACATGAAAGTAATCGGATTAATTGGTGGATTAAGCTGGGAATCAACATCTCTTTATTATAAACATATTAATACGCTAACTTTATCTCAGTATAATCATAATGCGAAGCTTGTTCTTTATAGCATGGATTTTGGTGAAGTGACAAATTTATTACAAAATCAACAATATGAAGAAGTGCAAAATCAACTCGTTCAAGTAGCTCAAAAAGTAGAACACTCCGGTGCAGATTGTATACTTATGTGTTCAAATACAGTACACCAATTTGCGGAAGAAGTAGAAAAAGCAATCTCTATCCCACTTCTTCATATTGGCGATGTAAGCGCTGAAGAAATTGTTGAACATAATGTGAAACGGATTGGTTTGCTTGGAACAAAACAAACAATGGAACAAGATTTTTATAAAACGAGACTAGCTAATTATGGTATTGAAACAATTATTCCCGAAGAAGATGAACGAAATTTCATTCATCATGTCATTCTCCACGAATTAAGTAAAGGTATTATTTCAAAGCAATCCAAAGACCATTTCTTACAAATTATTCAAAATCTCATTAAAAACGGGGCAGAAGGAATTTTATTAGGATGTACAGAAATACCGTTACTCATTTCACAACAAGATCTTTCTATCCCTGTATTTGACACTGCTTTTTTACATGCCAAAATTGCAGTACAATTCGCTGGCTAATCAAAAAAAGAAGCTATCTTACAAGGTAGTAAGATAGCTTCTTTTCTTTGCTGCTACTCTATGTGAAATGGAAATTAATCTCTATTATAAAGACCCGGTTATAGATGGCATAGCTGAATGAGAAGTACCTTGCTCACTTTGAAACATAGGTAAATAAATAGTAACGGATGTTCCTACTCCTACCTCACTCATAATACTAATTCTTCCTTGATGACTTTCAATAATTTTATAACTGAGCATTAACCCAATGCCAGTTCCTTTTTCTTTCGTACTATAAAAAGGTTCACCAAGCCTTTTTATTCTTTCTTCAGGGATTCCTACGCCCTCATCCACTATATTAATAATAACTTCCTTACATTCTGATTTTTTCACAGAAATGGAGATTTTCCCTCCATCTGGCATAGCTTCAATTGAGTTTTGCAAAATATTAATAAAAACTTGTTTTAATTGATTTTCACAGCAATCTATTATTAATTCCTTTAATTCTATATGCAGATCAATTTGAATATTGGTCATGATTGCCTTTGTATTAATTAACGAAACGACATTTCTTAATATCGAACAAATATTTTTCTTTTCAGTTGGAATGACATCAGTCTTTGCGATTGATAAAAACTCATGAAGGATTGATTCAATTCGCTCAATTTCTGACAGCATAAGATCGAAATATTTATCTTGATCTTCTTGATTAATTTGAAATAGTTGAATAAATCCTTTAATCACTGTCAGTGGATTTCGAACTTCATGTGCTACCCCAGCAGCTAACTGTCCAATCGCTGCAAGTGTATCTGACTTATTCAATAACTCTTCAGTCTTTTTCCGCTCAGTAATATCTCGAACAATTATCATAATCTTATCTTGTAAAAGTGGTAAACACCTAGCTTCAAAGAAACTAATACTCCCTTTAAGTGTTAACGGATATTCAACAATAACTGTAGATTCTTTTTGTTGTACTTGGTGAATCGCTCTTCGGAATTGCTGTGCTACAGGTGATGGCAAGACTTCATAAAACTTTTTCCCCATAAACGATTCAGCAGGTACGTAAAACTTAGATGGTGAACCAGCTTTATAATCTATAATTGTTCCATCAGCTTCGGTTAAAAAACACAAATCAGGTAATGCTTTGAAAATAAGCTCTAGCTCAGATGTTTGTTGCTTTAATTGTTCTTCAATTCCTTTTCGATGCGTAATATCAACTCCAACTGCCCAATAACTATAACCAGGTACTGGAAAATGTTCTGAGATGTTTGACCACATGATTGTTTTTATTTCTCCATTTTTGCATGTTAATTTCATTTCCCAATCTCGAAAACTTTTTCCACGCACCGAAAATTTCTTTTGAATGTGTCTGCGATAACTTTCATCCGGATATAGCAATTCAAGTGCTTTTGGATTTTCAATAATCTCTTCTGCAGCATAACCTGTTACAAGCTCACATTCCCGGTTCCATAATATAAAATTTCCATCTTTATCAAGAGCATCAACCATAATGGGCATATTTTGTAAGATTGTATGTAACTGTTCTTCTTTTTTAGAAAGTAAATGTATATTTTTTGTTTGATTTTGAAGTTTATCCATTGCACTATCTACAATGAGGTTTGAAAGCATTTCGAAGTATTTTTGACAAGTACGGATGT
Organism: Bacillus sp. Xin1; assembly: GCF_013314535.1. Classification (GTDB taxonomy): domain Bacteria; phylum Bacillota; class Bacilli; order Bacillales; family Bacillaceae_G; genus Bacillus_A. The sequence goes on from NZ_JABUAE010000003.1 coordinate 164,237, forward strand.
CCTTTTTTATTGAACAAGCAACAAATGATCCAAGATGTTGCTCATATAAAAAAAACGGAATTTCAATCTTTGTAAGTTCTATATTTTCTTCTCGACTCATACCAAATGAAAAAATACATTCCCTATTTTGATCAAGAAGTTGATGTGAAATGTTTGTTAATTTATAAAATTGTTCTGCCATGGTTTCTATTGTGTTCACGTCAATGAGTTCCAATAGCCGAGCATTCATTCTCTTTCCACCTCTATATGTAAAATTAATACCATTTTTTATTCACGCTTCTTCATTATACGAAGAATGTTCTCGTAGGTATATAGAAAGAGCATAATTATTCAAATAAATTTTATTTTTCAATAAAAAACATTCCCATCGTTCTATAATTCCCTTCATATCAATGTATTAAAAACGGGATATTCACAAAATATTCACAAATATATTGAAAAACATATACATTTTTTCCAATATATTCTATAAAATAAAGTGTAATAAGATATTCTATAAATTTCATAGAATACCTTACCCCTAATAAAAAATAAAAAAGAATCCTTGATGGATTCTTTTTTATTTTTTTACCATGACATATTGATAAAGGGCATGTGCCACTCCATGCTCTTCATTCGATAGTGTTTCATAATCACAAATCTGCTTCATTTCGTCTACTGCATTTCCCATTGCGATAGATATATTTGCCTTTTCCATCATAGAAATATCATTTAGACCATCACCTATTGCAACAGTATTTTCTACTGGAATATTAAGATGTTCCGCTAAAGTATATAAACCATTGCCCTTTTGAGCGTCACAATGATTAATCTCTACATTATGCCAATATGAAGCAGTAATTGCTAGCTCTGTATTATGTTGAAAATGCATTTTTAACTTTTTTAATTTCTCAATATCATAGGAAAATGGTAAAAGTTTATGCACAAAAATCTCTTCTTCTAATATTGATTTACAACTTTTTATTATATGAAACGCTGTATGCTCAAGGTACAACGCTGCAATAGTTTCAAGCTCATCTTGATTAATATCTTTGTTTGACTTTTTTATCCATTCTATTTCATGATTCACGCTTTCTTCACCATATGCTGGAACGTATACTCCCCTGTCTGTATACAGTTGATAATACATACGATTTCGTTCCAGATACTCGACAATTTCGAGTGCTTGTGTATTTCGAATTGGGTATCTCTTCATCATTTTTTGATCCACATAAATAAGAGCACCGTTTTCTGCGATAATAGGACATTGTAAATTAGCTTCCAGCAGTAGGCGTTCAATATCTACGATAGAACGTCCTGTACAAATCGCCACTACATGTCCCTGATTCTGACATTTCCGAATCGCTTCTGCATTTTCTTTACTAATTATTTTATTACCTGAAAGAAGAGTTCCATCTAAATCAATTGCAATTAGTTTCATTGTTTCGTCACCACTTTCCATAAATAAACATACTCGGATAAAGTTTTACTTATCGTGATTTTACGGACAGTTGATTCCTCCATTTACCTTCACTAAAGTTTAAGGTGGAAGACTTTCTGTTCGTAGATAGCGGCATAAATATAGAAACTAGGTATCGTTTCTATATTTACTTTGCCAAGCACAACTTAGTTATAATTTATGAAAAGCGTTTCAGGTCAAGGAATATTTTTTAAGTCGTTTAAAAAGTTTATAGAGAACAGTAAGATAAATATGAAAAGTAAGTAAAAATCCTTACTTAAACAGGAATTTTCACTTGCTTTTAAATATGCTTTATTTCATTAAAAGAATAGGGAGTTTTTTTAACGTTTGTTCATTCTCTAATATACAGTTTTCCAGATGAAAGGATGGAGAAAGCACCAGTCTTTTAAAATTGCTAATAAACGTAGTTAATGCAATTTCAGCTTCTAAACGAGCAAGCGATGCTCCTAAGCAAAAATGTGGCCCTTTGCCAAATGTTAAATGTTTTTCATTTCCAGTCCGATGTAAATCAAAGCAAGTTGCTTGCGAAAATTTATTTTCATCTAAATTGGCAGCGCTTATCCACGTAACAATCATTTGTCCTTTTTTCATTTTTGGACCAAATATTGTTGTATCTTCCATTATAGTACGGGCTAATGCAACAGGAAAACGATAGCGTAGTACCTCTTCTATCGCTTGAGGAATAAGCTCTAGATTGTTACTTAATTCATTGTATACATGGGGGGCATCTACTAAAAAGCAATAAAAGCTATTAATAATAAGGTTTGTAGTTGTTTCATTCCCTGCAGCTAAAAGTCCTAATGCAAATGTAACAATTTCATCGTCAGTCAACCTTTCTCCCTCATACTCTGCTCTGATTAAGTCTGAAATAATATCTTCTTTCAAATGGTATCTTTTTTCCTGAACAATCGGCAAAAGATAGGCTTTAAACTCATATAAAGCAACTTCTTTCTGTGTATCTAAATCGTTAAATTGTTCTTTGCTATATGGCATGAACAAAATATCTGACCACATCTTAATTTTTTTCCTATCTGTTGTTGGAACACCTAATAAATCAGAAATAACAGTTACAGGTAGAGGGGCTGCAAATTGCTCTACAATATCAATTTCACCATAAGAATTCATATCTTGCACAAGTTCATTTGCAATTGCTTGTATTCGCGGCTGCCACTGTTGAAGACTTCTTGGGGTAAATGCCTTTGAAACGATTGAGCGAACATTTCGATGTTCAGGAGGATCAGAAGAATTTAAATTTACTCTTGTTTCTAAAGGCGGGACAGAAAATTGACGACGGTCTCTTCTGCTTGAAAATAGGCGATAATCTGATAAAACACGGTTCACATCATCATATAAAAAAACATTCCATACATCCTGCTCCGCATCATAATAGACCGGATGATTTTCCCTCATATGCTTATACCACTCGTAAGGATTCCATAGTTCTTCTTTTGTTTTCAACTTTGAAATTTCATGAACCAAAATTACATTTTCAGGCGAATTCATAGTTCTTTCCTCCCTTTTCTTTTAAAATAAAAAGCAATAGGTAGGCAATTCAAAGATGTATAGACTAACATATGTTATTTTAACATATACAAAGGAGATAGTTACAAATATAAACTTGAGAAAATTAGGAGGATTCATATGTATGTTGATATTTTATTACTTGCAGAATTAACTTCTGGACCCAAGTATGGATATGAAATAAAGAAAAATATTCAAAATCGCCTTGGAAAAAATTTCGAATTGAATCATAACATGCTCTATCCTGCTCTTCGCCGTTTTGAAGATATGGGAGCAATTACAAAAAAGATTCATCAACAAATAGGTAAACCAAACCGTAATATTTATGCACTAACTCCTACCGGTGAAGAAATCTTTTATGAAATGATGCGAGAGTTCCCAGAAAAACTAGCTACTAATGATGCTGAATTTCTTGTACGTGTTGCACTATTTGAGAAACTGGATTACGAAGCTCGTAATGAGGTTTTAACCACTCGTCAAAAAGTGTTACATACACAATTAACCTCTATTCAATCTTTAGCTGAAACATCACTTTTTATTTCTGAGGTCGTAAAGCATAGAAAATCATGTATTGAACATGAGCTAGCTTGGATTACATCTCTTATGAAAAAAATAACAGAAAAAGAAAAAAACTATGAATGAAAATGAGATTTATTATCAATACTATAATTAATAAAAGGGCAACCCCATACGGTTACCCTTTCTCGTTTAAGCTTCAGGAATGAATGTTTTGCAATCAGTTTCTTCCGTTTTCGATGCTTTGTTACCTTTATGACTCACTACATAAATTGCATCTGCATTACATTTGTTTCCATTACCCCAATATTTACAGTTGTTTACTTCACATAAAACATCTTGTGCCATAAGTATCACACCTCCTTATTCTTTTATCATTAACAAATTTGTGAGGTATGATACCATTTGGTGATCCGTTTTTTACTTTTGACGTACTTTTTTGCTTAGAGCAATCTTTCTTAAAGCTCCTATATCTCCACTTACAATCACATGAATATTGTTAGAAATAGTCTGAATGTCCAAGTCCCACCACTTTATCTCTAACAATTCACTTATTACATCATTTGAAAATCGCTTTTTTATCTCAATAGCAGGATTACCGCCAACAATTGTATATGGTGGAATGTCTTTTGTTATAACAGCTTTAGCAGCAATAATTGCTCCGTCCCCTATCTTAACTCCAGGCATAATCGTCGCATCCATTCCAATCCATACATCATTTCCGATTACCGTATCTCCTTTAAACGGTAAATCAGAAAGTGTAGGTGTGAATTTCTCCCAGCCATGACCGAAAATATTAAATGGATACGCTGAAAATCCATCCATTCTATGATTTGCGCCATTCATAATAAATGTAACTCCAGGTGCTATACAACAGAATTTTCCCATAACCAATCGGTCTCCAAAAAATTCATAGTGGTATAGCACTTGATCTTCGAATGTTTCTTCATTTTTCGAATCATAATAAGAATAATCTCCAACAATAATATTTGGTTTGGTTATTGTATTTTTAATAAAATGAACACTCTTATTTCCTTCAATAGGAAATTTCACATTCGGATTAGGATTCATGCTGGACAGCACCACCTTCATTTGAAGTTTCTATTATTGGTTTCAAATTGTATATTGGCAAAATAAATAAGGAACCAATAATAAATAGTAATGCTGTTCCTTCATACATTGTACTAAGTGAAAATACTTCTTTTAATGAACCGGCAATACTCATCGTTAATACCATCGAACCCGTAAATAAAGGGCTCAAAATCCCATTTACGCGTCCAATAAAGTCTGTATCCGAATTTTGAATAATGAGTGTGTTTATCCCGATTTGAATACAAGGAAGAGCGAGACCACTGAAAAACTGAGCGATAAGTGTGATCCATAAATTTGTCGAAAATCCAATGATACCAATCCCGATTGCCTGTGCAACCATTCCTAAAATTAACATTTTTTGCGGAGCGATATTTTTTGCAAATACCATCGCTAAAGCTCCACCAATAATCATCCCAGCACCATTTACAGTTAATAGCCATTGTAAGCTTTCTTTTGATAGACCTAATTGTTCTGTCACGATAAAAATACCTAATGGCTGAATGAGACCAATTCCTAATCCTGCTGCCATAAAACAAATACCAAGTAATGTTAATGCTTTCTTTGCTTTTACATATTTAATTCCATCTACCATTTCTTGCAGTATGCTCATTTTTTTCTTTTCTTCCTGTTCTTCAGAATCTTTTGGCAGAAATAACAAGACTAACGCCGCAAGTAAAAAAGCAATACCTGTCACAATAATAGAAGTGTAAATTCCGAAGGCTTGAAATATAAATGTTCCAAGTATAGGACCTAATACCATAAAAATTGCAAAAATGGTTTGATATAAAGACATCGCCAATTGTACTTCTTCTGTAGATAGATGTTGTTTAAATAATTTCATGCCTGAAGGCTGTGAAAATTGCGAAAGAATCGCAGAAATTAGTGTAACAAAAAATACAACTTTCCACGTACCAAACATAAGTGTAAAAAGTACCGCAAATACAGATAATGAACTTAAAGTTTCACACCAAATCATCGTTCTTTTTGGTTTCCACCTATCCGCGAATGTCCCTCCTATAAATGAAAAAATAAAAATTGGTGCAAATTCCGCAACTGAAATCATGGAAATGGCAAACGCATCGCCATTTGTCATTTCCATTACATAAAGCAATACCGCAAAGTTTCGGATCCAAATCCCTACTTGGAGAAATAATGCCGAAGCAATGATCGCCTGCACAAATCGATTTTTTAATACTACAGACATATTACTCTTTGGTTTCGTTTCTACATTCATTGACATAAAAAAGCCCCCTATTCCGCATTCTAAATAGGAGGCAGCACAATCATATTATAAAAGACAGGTCTATTCGCAGCGCGAAAATACATCCCTTTTACATATAAAAATGTACATACTAATCCTATTCAGAAGAATATTTCGTTCTATAACGAAGATTTCTTAAAAAATAGAATTAGTTGATCATTGGGATGTCTTCACCCTTCCGTTTCAATTTAAAATCACACATACATACTCTATGTAAACCACCAAACATGTATGCGTGTCTCAATTTATTTATTCTAGAAAGACAATGGTAATTCCTCTAAAGAACGCATTAAATAATTACCTTGCCACTTCACTTTTTCACGCTCACCTTTTATTTGGATGTTTGGCATACGGGTTAGCAATGTGGAAATTGCAATTTTTGCTTCTAGCCGGGCAAGTGGTGCTCCTAAACAAAAATGACTCCCCAGTCCAAAAGCAATGTGCCTGTTATTTTTCCTTGTAATATCAAAAACCTCTGGATTTACAAAAACATTCTCATCACGATTCGCTGAAGCTAATGAAATAGTCACCATATCCCCTTTTTGAATTTCTTGACCATGTATCATAAAAGGTTCAGCTGCCCAGCGTGCTGTCGTAACTTCAACAGGGGAATAATAACGTAATCCTTCTTCAATCGCCGAATCAATAAGCTCTGGTTGTTCTTCTAATAACTGTAGTTGACTTGGATTCTCCAGTAAAGCCAAAACTGTATTGGTAATTAGATTCACAGTCGTTTCATGCCCAGCTACAATTAGTAACATAATCATTGAATAAAGTTCTTGGGCACTTAACTTACTACCTTCACTTTCAGCTTGGATTAATGCACTAACCAAATCTTCTATTGGATTTTTCCGCTTTATATCCACCAAGTATTGGAGATATGTAATGAATTCTGCTAGTTTCATTTCAGTTTCCTTTATTTCTTCAGGGGTTTCGGGTGAATCAATTACCGCATGAGACCACACTCTAAATTTTTCTTGATCCTCTTTTGGAATCCCTAGCATTTCACTGATTACATTGATTGGCAATGGAAATGCATAGTCATTAACAAGGTTTAAAGAGCGTTTCTGTTCGGCATGATCTAATAAAGTATCCGCAATATGCTGAATACGTTCATCTAATTGTGAAATCATCTTAGGAGTAAATGCTTTCTGAACTAATGAGCGTAGTCGATTATGATCAGGCGGATCCGAATTTAGCATATGAGTCGTTAAATAATCTCCATTGTCTACAGAAAGAAATGGATTAACCTCTACTTTTTCAAATACATTTTCAGGGTTTTTCTTTAAACGAGAATCTTTTAAAAACGCTAATGCATCTTCATATCTTGTAATGAGCCATTCTGTCCCAAGTTCACTCTGATTTACGAACAAAATAGGTTGTGATTTACGTGATTCTTTATAAATCTCATAAGCATCTTCTTTAAACTCTGCAGAAGCTAAATGAATACCATTTTCTATTTTGTAGCCCACCGTGTTTTTGAAAGACATCGTACTCCCTCGCTCTCTTCTATTTGTGAAACTCACTCCAACATATGAATTATAACTTATAAAAAGAGGGAATTTTGTTAATTTTTCGTTATAATCTTACTTTATATATTGAAAAATAATTCATTTCAAAAAACGAGCGATAAGAAGATGAGTTCTTCTTATCGCTTGTTTTTTCACTAAGAAAAGCACATAAAATTACTAATTTGTTGATATCTATAACTTACTTTTCGGCGACGTCCACCTTGCCATGTGTATCCTGATACCCCATTTCGTCTCACTTCAGTCGGGAAAAACCATAAATCTCTTCCAAAAGGCCCTGGGCGATGTAAACGTAAGTATCCCCATCTTCCCAAACAATTACACATCCATGTTCTTATATGACCACTTTGTGCAGGAGCCGCAAACGTTGATGGTACAGAAGGTGCTTGTGATGGAGGTGGCCCTGTTGGAGCATCTTCTGCATCATCTGGTCGATATTCCTCAAGTTCTACATCTCTTGACTCATGAGACGCTTCATAGTCAAAAGTTTGCGGGTTATAATATGCTGTTTGATTATAATCTACATACGGAAAATACGTTGACTGATTATACATAAAAAAATCACCTCTTATGATTAATTACTCTATCCAATCATATGTTATATCTCTTATATATGAAGCTTATTTATATAGCCCAAAAAAGAAGTTGAGGGATTATGTATTTATATAACTGCAAAATATTATAGAGGTTCTCATTTCCTTCTCCAAACAAAAAAGCCCGATTTCTCAACTTTAATACTGAGAAATCGGGCTTTTTATAATGGACACTGTAAAGCAGTCCTTTCCTAATGGCTCTTCTTCAGTTTGACACTGTAATAGCGCATCGCTTTTAAAGTACCTTCCATTTCAAATACACCTTGCTGGATTAATGTACGTAAGCGATATTCAAGAAAAATATCTCCAATCACTTGCTCGATATGCCCAAGAACTTCTCCTATTAACCTTGGTGCCTTACAGAAAGACCTTGCTGTTTTTAACTTTTCTGCACATTCGACAATGAAAGAATCAAAATAATCTTCTTGTACAGATTGAACTTTGTTTTCGTTCCAAATTCGTAATAAATCCGTAGTTTCAGATAGTAACTTCCATTCTTGTTCAAAACCTTTTCGTTCTTCTTCAGATAGTAATGCGGAGTTCTCATATTTTTCATAAATAATTGCTAGTTGTTCTGGAGATAACTCCCCTGTCGCGCGTATATCATAACCTTCTGGGAACAGCTCTCTAGCTTCAGATGTGTTAATTACATGAATATTATCTCGATCTTGTAAATGTGCAAGTACAAAACAAAGACCTACATGTTCATGTGTATTGTTAGCTTTCCAAATTGTGATTGGTATATCTTGAGGAATAGACTGTAATTCTTCCATCGATTGTCTAAATGTTGATAAATACTCTTCTTCAAAATAAAGATCATAAGAGTTTAAATTTCTAGATAGCCATTGCTGACGAGCTACTTGTCCAGCTTCTAACTCTAATTGATGGATTGGCCCAATAGAGAATGCATCTGAGAAAAGAATAACATAGTCTTCTGTTAAACTAGCTTGTTTCAACATGTACTTAATACATCCAGCTGGCGAGTCACCAAATGCAATATGTACATGTTTACTCTCTTTAATATGTAGTTTAGGTTTTTGTGATTCAATGAGTTGTTTTGGGATTTCTGTTAAGATTGTCATTCTATTTTCGCTTGGCTCTGTTTCCATTAAATCAAGTTGAATTAAGATGAGGCGAAGTAATGATTTTGCTTCATCTTCTGGCATATTTTCAATTACTTCACTTAACTTATCTATCATGTATTTCCCTCTATTCATTTCTAAAATAATGTAATTTATAGTGTAACATATAATAAGACTCATGTTATTCGTTTCATCTAATAATTGCTAAGAGAAATGAAAAAGATAAAAAAGCACATAGTGGAATAAATAACATTGTATCCATTTTCGCAAAATACGTATCTTTTTTTCTTTTAAAAATACCAATATAGTTAAACTCACCAATTACTCTTATCGCAAATACAAACATACAAATCCAAGAACCAATTTGAACGATGACACGTGGAATAAAAGAGAAAATAACATTTGCTTGTAATAATAAAAGTAACGCTGCTATACATAGTAATAGCGCAACTAATAAGGTTATACCAGTTCCAGGAGTAAAAGCTTTTTCTCCGGAATCAGTTGGAATCGCTGCCTTTATTCCCCATTTCCCGCCAAATGCCCAATAAACATGCAATAAACTAATACACACTAAGAGACATGCTGATATAGTGATGATAATGAGCAATAGTAACACCTCCGTCAATGTGCTTCTTTTAAAATTAAGAATATTCAACAAAACAATAATTAGCAATCTATTTCTAAATTATTCACAATACCGTCATTTGTAATATTATTTGACTTTCATTTTTGATATTCCGAAACCGTATAAAAACAATTGCATATAAAGGCATTAAGTTTACTTGTAATCAATGGGCCGGATTGCTCTAATTGAAAAAGGATGTGATTCCGGTGAAAAACATAGAGAAAAGCGATTTTCTATTCAACACTGAACGAAAAATCGCTTTCCAATTTTTACATACGTTTTGTGATTTTAAAAACTTGTATTTTTAAGAGCTCTTCCAAATAAGATAGACTTAATATCCTTCACCTTAAATTCCTCCTCATTAACATCCTTCTTATAGAATACGGGATTATTTCTGGTTATTTATTTCAAATACTTGCTGTACGTCTTTATCGCCGCGCCCAGATAAATTAACGATAATACTTTGATCATTTCGTAAGGTTGCTGCTAACTTTATAGCATAAGCCACTGCATGGGAACTTTCCAATGCAGGAATAATACCTTCAACACGAGACAATTTATGAAACGCTTCTAATGCTTCATGATCATTAATTGCTACATATTCTGCACGACCGGTTTCTTTATAATAACTATGTTCTGGTCCAACACCTTGATAGTCCAGTCCTGCGGCAATGGAATGAGCTTCTGCAATTTCTCCATTTTCATCTTTCATCATATAGCACTTAAATCCGTGGATGATACCAGGCTCTCCTGCCGTGAGAGGTGCTGCATGCATCCCTGTTTCAATCCCTTTGCCACCTGGTTCAACACCTACCATTTTTACTTCTTTATCATTATAAAATGGGGCAAATAATCCAATTGCATTACTTCCTCCACCTACACAAGCCACCAAATAGTCAGGTAGACGTTGTTCTTTTTCAATGTGTTGTTCTCTTGCTTCTCTTCCAATTACAGCTTGAAAGTGACGAACAATCGTTGGATATGGATGTGGTCCCAGTGCAGAACCTAATAAATAAAATGTATTTTCATAGTTTAGAGCGTAATCTTCAAGTGCTGCATCTACCGCTTCCTTAAGGATACGTCCTCCTTCTTGAACAGCAATTACCTTCGCTCCTAATAGTTCCATACGGAATACATTTAATTGTTGACGTTCTGTATCCAGCCCTCCCATATAAATCGTACAATCTATTCCGAACATCGCACATGCAGTAGCTGTAGCCACTCCATGCTGCCCCGCTCCCGTTTCTGCAATGATACGTTTTGCTCCCATTCTCTTCGCAAGCAAAATTTGTCCTAACACATTGTTAATTTTATGGGCTCCTGTATGATTAAGATCTTCTCTTTTAAGATAGATTTTTGCACCACCGATTTCTTCACTCAAGCGATTGGCATAATACAATGGATTTGGACGCCCTACATATTCTTTAAGATAGTATTCATATTCATTTATAAACTCTGGGTCATCTTTGTATTGATTAAACGCGCTCTCCAGATGAAGTAAAGCCTCTTGCAGTTGTTCTGGCACAAAACTACCCCCAAATTCTCCAAAATATCCATTTTCCGCTTGTAATAAATTCATGTTAATTCCTCCCTTTCATTTGTTAATGATAGAATAAGAAAAATATCTTTGAACGCAAAAAGCCCTCTACATGCATAAGGCATGTAGAGGGCGATATATACGATTATACCGTGGTGCCACCTCTTTTGATTCTTTGTCACATAGACTAAGAATCCTCTCGTTTTTGGATACGGAAAAATAGATTCGATATCCTCATCCTTGTAACGGCGGCACCCGGTTCGCATACTCCTAATGTTTCAACGTACCTCTCCTAAGTCCATTCGGTATAATCTATCGTACTGGATCGCACCAACCCCAGCTCTCTGCAACGCGTCAATTAAACGTACTCTTCTTAGTCAACGATTTTTATTATTGAAATTTAACTATCATATTACATAGTTAAATTTATTTTGTCAACATCAAATGATAGAAAATTCATTTATTTTAATCAAGTTATTTTTTCATTAATCCCATAATATTTAATAAACTAATTCAACAATAGTAAAAAAACGCAATAACCATTTATCGTACAATAAAAGGGCATTGCGTTTTTAAGTATTCGTCTAGGAATATTCTCTATGCATTATAACGATTTCTTCTTCGTTCCATCCTTGTTTGACCTTGCGTTGTTTCCATTTCGTGATGTTGGTGCTCTGGTTGTATTGTATGATACGTTGGTGTTCTTTCTTCAAGATTTGGTTCATACGTACGTGTTTCTTTTGAATTAGAAGATCTTTTATTGAACTTTGGCAACTTCACTTTCAATCTTGGTAGACTAGGAATGCGAATTTTAAATTTCGGTTTGATTCGTTTCTTTTTTTGTTTGAATAGATTTGTTTTTTCTTGTTTTTCATTGATATTACCACGTTTCAGCATGTTAGCAAGCAATCCACCAAGTATAAATCCGACTACTAATAAGAGTAGATACAGTCGTTCTGAAGTCAATAAGTTCATAATACGTCCGAGAACAGCTAATGATTGGGTTTGCTTAATATCCCATAATAAACCACCCCATAATGCAAGTAACCCTAAAGTAATTGCATAAGTACGAAATCGGAATAATAATGGAATAACCGCAATACATGCAGCAATTTTAGCATTTGCTAGTAACGAACTAGCTGTTGCGTATTGATTCCAAATCGCCAGCAAAAACGTAATAAATATAGTGTAAGAAAGCCAACTACATATTCGTGAATACATTCGTTTCGCATAGTAGCTTCCAAAACTCGTGAAAAACAACAGTCCCCCTAAATACAATGACAATTCAAGAGGAATTTGTTTCATAATACCTGCAATTGGAAATAGGAAGCTGAGTACCATTAAAAGCACATCAAGTTTCTTCATAACTCTCATCCCTTTCAGTTTTCTATCTTTCTTCTATATATCGAAGCAAATTTTGTTGTTTTTAACATATTCCTCACTTCCACCAAATTATAAATAACATTCCTAAAAATCATCTTAATCCTACTAGTACCAAAAAGTAAACAAAAAAACAAAGCTATAATTGACAATAGAGATCTAGATTTGTATAAAGAAATGACAAATCCCGCTATTTGTAAATTAGCGGGATCTTGAAATTATCTTGCTGTATATTTAACGTGCTTTCCCATCTTCAAATGTGTGATGGTCAAGAGCTCAACAACTTGAATATACCTCTTTCTTTGTTAATACGATTATACTTTCCCTTACAACGCAGCTATTTCACACAATGTGATTTACTATTTTTCACCTATCCCTAAAGCTCCACGTGCCATTTCCATATGTGCCTCTTCCTTTGTCTGTAGTGCAAATAATCCAATCATTACCGGATAAGCAGCACCAAGTTCAATAATATGTTCAAACATTCTCTGCCAAACTTTCCCTCCTGCTTTTTCATATTCATTTAATAGTACTTTCAAATTATCCTCTCCAAAGATTGTAAGATAGAGGGTGAAATCAGTAGCGGGATCTGTTACTTTCGCTTCTGTCCAATCTAGCAGGCCTGTTACTTTCGTATTTTCATCAACTAAAATATGTGGTGGATGTAGATCACCATGAACAAATGCAGAATGCTTCGGCCAATACGATTCATCCGCAAGCCATGTTTGCCAACGCTCCCATAGTTCATCTGATACACCAAATTTTGATTTTATTTGATGCATTCTATCTATTAACAATTGCTTTGCTTCAGCAGGTTGAAGAACTTCAATGCCATACTTAGTCGCCTCATTATAATCAATTGAATGCAAAGCAACGAGCGATTCTGCTAAAGATCGAACAAATGTTATAGAAGGTGGATTATTTTGAATATGCCACACATAATTTTGTATTTCTAAATCAATCACTGCTGCAGGGTTACCCTTTACTAATGGATAAGCAATTAATTTTGGTGTGTTGATTTTCCAATTTGGTACTGCAACAGGTACATATTTTTGAACAAGCTCAAGTATTTTCCCTTCTAATGCTCCTCTTTCAATGACGTCTGGTCTTCTTGGTTTCCGGAGAACCCATGAAACGCTCTTCTCATCATTAGCGAATACAACCTGAAAGTCCATTCCTGATTCATTTAATTCAGCGGTGTCTTTATTCAATTGCAAGCCATTTTTTTCAGCGATTTTTAAAATTTCTTCTATACTTTTCTGTTCATTTACACTTGTCATAGATAATCACCCCTTTAAAATTCTTCATATAAGTACAAAAAACACAGGCTAATTCCCCATGTTTTTGTAAACGGAATTAGCTGCTCTCATAAATATACTGTACTATTTAAATTCGGCTCTCCCTTGCACCCAAGTGGCAATATCATTTATAACATACTCAGGAATATTGGCAGGACTATAGTATTCATCCGGTTTACTTAATTCCCCATCTCCTTCTGTAAAGAAGTGATTTAATTTTGGATATAGTCGATAATCAACGTTATTTCGCTCTTTTAATTGTTCTTTCCAAAGAGGAATTTCGATTTTTGATTGAACTTGATAGTCTCTTTCCCCTTGGATAATAAGAAGCGGTTTTTTTTGTTCTTTAGACATTTCAGCTGCTTTCATTTTACGGATAGAATCCCAAAATACTGGTGATCCTAAATGAAAATCTTTTGGAGGATTCTGACTAGAGAAGTTTGGATCATTTAATAATTCAAATTGCGCTTTGTAAAACTTATATTCTTCAGGTTTCATTGCTCCAATAGAAAAAAGATAGTCAAATTGATCTAAAACAACGTCCTGGATTGTACGAGCTGGTCCTCCCATTACAATTGCTCCAGCGATATTTTGATTTTGATCTTTTTCGATCATTTTCGGAACCATCATTCCACCTTGACTATGACCAAGGATATAAATTTGATTCTTGTCTACCATTGATTCATTTTGAAGAAAACGTGTGGCAAGAAGTGCATCGTCAGTTGTCTCTTTATCGACTGTATAAAAAGGGCTTAATTGTGTTTTTAAGCCATGTTCATACGTTCGTTTATTGTAACGAAGAACAGCAATACCTTTCGAGGCAAGACCTTCAGCTAAATCGCGAAAAGGTTTTAAGGCAAACGCAGTTTCATCCCGATCGCTCGCTCCAGATCCTTGAACAAGAACAACCGCTGGGAAAGGACCCTTTCCCTTTGGAACAGACAATGTTCCTGGTAATGGAAACGCACCACTTCCGACTACTACTTCTTTTTCAATGAATGATTCAGGCTTACTATATGATGGACGTTCTGCAACAGGACTAAACGACATGCTAAATTGAAAATCATCTATTTTTCCAGATGGGTCTAACTTTATTAGTAATGGCACAGTAAATTGTTCAAAAACTAATCCAATTTCTACATTTGTATGAACGGAATTCGTCTCTTTTTGCTTTACCTCTCCAATTCCCATAAAAGAACCTGCTTGCAATTGTACTGGGAGTCCCTTCCAATAACTCTCCAACCATTTTTCAGATATTATCTTCTGTAAAGATCGAGAAGTTAAATCAAATGCAGATTTATAATTTTCAGCATGCATATCACGGATAAATGTAAGAGTAGTAGATATAACAGGGTTTTCATCATTAACATTGTCTATTTCTTTTATATTTGTGTTTATTTCCTTTAAAGTTGAAATGAATTGGTGGTTGAACGGATTATTATATGTATTGGGATAAAAACTTGTTTTCAATACGTCCGTATTCCTCCCCTCATACAAACTTGAAGAACTCACGAAATTTTTAGGTGAAATTACTTCCTCCGCATATGAAACAGAAGGAATACTTATCGCACAAATTGCACTAACGAGTAAAAACTTATTCCCTATTCGTTTTCTTGTTTTCATATTTATTGACTCCTTTCAAAATTAAATTCTTTTCATACAACATTCCAAGCATTGTAAGGAAAATAAAAAATATCAAAGAGATTAATAAACTTCTTTACGCCCTTTATGTGATATCATAAACAAACTTCAATAAAAACTACCCTCTTCCTCCTTTTTATTATGTAATTTTTTAATAATATATAAGCATCTAATTAGTGAAGTTGATTTTTCTAAAACTAGAAATATTATTTTCGTACAAAAAAATGACTAAACTAAGTTAGTCATTTTCTATACTCATGTATGCATGATGAAAGACATAGCTTTTCATTATAAACTTACATCTTCTACTTGTTCTTCCACTGACCATTTTTCTAATGTGTAAGCCATCTCCCAAAACGAATATTCATATTGACTACTAATTACAAAATGCTGTTGCATCCGCTTACGATCAGCTTCTGTTACTGTTTCAGTAATGGCATCTAATCTAGCAATTTGCTCCTCTACTAAAGTACGGAACCAGTCAGAACCATACGCTGAAATCCATTCTTGGTAAATTGGTTCTTCAGGTTTACATTCCTTGAGTCGCTCACCAATTTCATAATAAAGCCAATAGCACGGCAAAATCGCTGCGATAACATCCCCGATATGTCCCTCGTATGCAGCGCGATACATATGTGATGTATACGCATAAGCCGTCGGTGCAGGAATGAACGATTCTTTTTCTTCTTCCGTAATTCCTAGTTTTTTCGCAAAATTCTCATGTAGTGATAATTCAGCTTGATATGTATTTTGTGCATGGTGCGCCATGCGAGCCGTCGTTTCTAATTCAATCGCTTTTGCTGCTCCTAACGATTGGACTCTTGCAAAATGACTTAAATAATATGAATCTTGCAGAACGTAATAGCGAAAACTAGCTAAATCTAATGTTCCGTCCCCTAGTTTTGTCACAAATGGATGATTAAAACTTGCTTCCCAAATCGGATTAACTTCTTTACGTAATAACTGTGAAAATGACATTATAGACCCTCCAATAAACGTTTTAATAATAAAAAATGAAACAAGTTTCTTAACGAATCATTCGTTAACTACTAGACTACTGGGATCTACTTCAAATAGGTGCGTAAAATAAAAAAGCTTTCTTTACACACACGTAAAGAAAGCGGACTGGACATCATCAATATTGTAAAAATATCATCTTCTGTCACTTCCACTTCCCTACGCTGGTATTACCCAGATCAGGTCCTAAGGGTTTCAAAGGTATTCTTTAATCTCAGCCTATTAAAGGCCCCCCTAGTGGATAGATATAAACTATTTAACTTTGATACTTATCATAACATAATCCATATAACTGTCAAATATTTTCATCACACATCTTTTCGATACAAATTAATTAAATCTTTCAAAGCTGCCGCTGCTGCTCCTCTCGGGCTCGAAGCTCCCCCGGTGGAAGTAACTTTTCCCATAATATCAGTATGAAAAGTGATTCCTTTTTCCGTTCCATTTACATAAGCCAACGGATGTTCTTTCTCTATTTCACGCGGATATACTTCAAGTTTAAGATTTCCTAAATAATCTTTATATGCCGTCCCAATTAGTTTTAGAGATTTACCTTGTGCTTTTGCCTTCTCTATATCTTGTTTTGTAACACCCTCTATCCCTTTTACACTTACATGATCAAGAGAGTATTCTGACTGAAATAAACTGTTCGCTAACAATAATAGTTTACAGGCACTGTCCATACCACTTACATCTAATGATGGGTTCGTTTCAGCTATCCCTTTACGCTGCGCTTGATGCAATGCTTCCTGGAATGTTACATCTTCTTCATACATCTTTGTAATAATATAATTTGTTGTTCCATTTAAAATACCTTCTATACTTTCAATTTGACATCCCGCTAAACTAAATTGCCCAATATCTAATGTAGGAAGTGCAGCTGCAGTTGCCCCGCTATAACGAATACGTACCTTAGCTTGCGTTGCTTTTTGCTTTATTTCTTTCCATGCGCTAACAAGTGCACCTTTTGAAATAGCGACTACATCCATATGATTTTCAATTGCTGTTTCAATATATCTTCTTCCAGGTTCACCTGTTTGAAGATTAGTTGGTGTTGATTCTATTAATACATGACCAAAAGGCATTTTTTCACTTTTATCAAGTGGATAGTTTTTGAGATATTTCTCCAATGCATCAGAACCTGTACCATAAGTTAATAATTCTTTAATATGTAAACCTTGGGCGCTAAAGAGATTGACTGCACTTCCAATAACTCCAGTAAGGACAAGTTCGATGCCGTACATCTCATTTACATATAAAGCTTTCTCAAATACTAATCTTACAAACTCTTTTCCAACAGTTCCATATCCAGATATTACTATGTTAACTCTCATATTATCACCTCAAACTATTATACTATTTTGATATTAACCCCATTATACTCCGAAAATATGATGTGATTCACGAAAGAAAACTCCCTTAAATAAACTTGAGGGAGTTTTTATATCTCAATATAATTATGAATCCTGTTATTTCGGTAAGTTTGATAACTTGGCAGCAATCTCTCGATAAAAAGCATTAATATCAGAAAAACCTAAGGAATCCGAGACGCTTAACCCAACCATATCAAGGTGATCCCAGTTTTGTTTTGTCTCAATATGATTCCATTTTCCAAGCTCTGCTGTGCCATTATTATTTATAATCGTATCAGTTGATGGTCCTACCATCGAATTTGTATTTACTACACCATCATTTTGCCACCAGGATGAATCAATAAATGTACGATTCTGTTCGTATCTTGCATATGACCCTAAGAAAATTGCATTTCCCATCAGTGCCTTATTCATGGTGATGTGCGGTAAATGAATTCCCGTTATAGGTGCTACTTGTGTTGCATGTCCACTGTAAGAAAAATAATATACATCTGGTTGCGCTTTTACCCAATCATTCAAGTCCTTTGCTCCATCTGTACTTAAATCCCATTGGCTTATATCTTTTGTATCCTTTAAAATCGGATTATTTAATACACGGTTTGAATATTGATAAAATGATTCTCCCGCTTTCTTTTTAATTCCCCATTGATCCAGCTTAAAATCATATAATGCTAGATTATTATTTTCTCCAATCCCAGCAGTTGCGATGAGTACTTGCTTTACAGCAGGTAAGAGTAAACTTCCATCTGCAAGGGTTGTCCCGTTGTGAGGGGTTGCCAATGTCGTTACACTATGAACGTATGATTTTCCCCCCTGAAACAACGGAGACATTGTCACATCTGCATGCTGTTTTACATACTCGCGCTCCTCTTGATTTCCCTCTTTCAATAATTGAACGAGCGTACGTATCGTTTGACCACCCATACTATGTCCTACTAAATGAACCTTATTTGTCTCACTCCAATTTTGAACAAACCCTGTATATGTTCTCCCATATCGATCATGTCCATGTTTCTCGGCATGAGCGGCTCCGTAATCAACTGTTCCACCATTAACTTGAGCATATAACTCACAAGCGCGATCCCAGTTGCTTGATAACGGTCCAACAGCGGCAGTATGAACATTGTATCCATCTCTCTTTAAATTTTCTTGAATATCGTGAACACCACCCCAATACTTTACACCCAATAATTCATCTCTTCCCCAACCTGTAAAACCATGTACAAGAATAATTGGATTGTTGTTTTTCTTTCCTTCCTCTGCATGTGTTGGCACCGGAAGTACTACACTAGAAGCGATAAAACATACGATCAATAATCCCCAAAGTAATCTTTTCATTTTACATCCCCTTTTCTTTTTCTCTACACCCCTAATAAAACGCTTTCAATTCTACCTCCTTTTTATGTAATAGAAAAAAGATCCACAAAGATATACCAGTGCAGAACGCAAAGGTTATGTAGTGTGGATCTCCAATTCTCTGTCACATTTATTAACTTAAAAATAATTTAAACTATATTATCTGAATTGTCTGTCTATTATGAAATATTTCATAGTTGATAAAGTTTTGTTGACAATTCCCTGTCCCTTTTAACCTTCATCCTCAAAAGTAACAAATTTGACCGATATTAATTTATGAAAATCTTTGACTTGCCTTTTCATCTTTAAATATTCAGTTTTTAATGTATTGTCCGTCGACATTTTAGGCTTTTCGTAACCCAATAATTTTTTGAAGTGAATAATCTGTAACTTTGTTTCATCCGCTTTTATCTTTCTATATACCTCCTTTTTTGCAACAATAAGGTACCATTGAGACTTATAATCACGAGAATTTCCAATCCAAGCATCGCTGTCAAATGAAACAGGAATTTCTTTACTGTTTAAATCGATACTTGTAATATGTTTTTCCTCTTCATGTGTAAATAATAGCGAAGCTTCTTTTGGGATTTCCGGTAATTCTTTTATAGAAGTATAACCGTAGCGATTATTCATATCATTCTTCCGCAAAATTCGATCCTTTATCATAGCTTGCGCTGTTGATTCATCTATAATAAGCACTTTATTTTCACCAAAAACGCCCGTTTTCACTTCAAATACTTCTTTTTCTTCTATATTTTCTTTGTAACGTTCAAAAATAGGTAAACTAAATTGTTCGTCTCCAATCATTATCATCCCGTTCGCAGGCCGTTTATTTTCTTCAGAGGAAGAACAGGCACTTAGGCTTATGACAATCAGGACAATTAATATAAAAAAAGATATTGTTTTTCTCATTATGACTCCTTTCATTGTCTAAATTAATTTTCAAGTATACTCATTATGGTTATTTTCCATTTACCTGTGATACAATCAAAACTTAATAGTCATATTTTAATGATCCATAGTCCT
Organism: Bacillus sp. Xin1; assembly: GCF_013314535.1. Classification (GTDB taxonomy): domain Bacteria; phylum Bacillota; class Bacilli; order Bacillales; family Bacillaceae_G; genus Bacillus_A. Next base: position 184,543 of record NZ_JABUAE010000003.1, read on the forward strand.
ATAAAGTTTTTGTAAGTAACGCCAACGAGTCATAAAGAAATACAAGATTTGTATACATACAAATGAAATTAAGATGATAATTGAACTATTTAAAATAGAAAAATCCACTAATTGTTGCAGTGCGGTATATGCGACTGCAGTATGAATTACCGCAACAACAATTGGTAAAAAGAACATGATTAACAACTGTCTTGTTACAACACCTTTTAGTTCTCGCTTACTTAATCCCATTTTTGAGATCATTTTATATTGTTGTTGATCCCGGTCTAAATCTGTATATAAACGGAAATAAATAAAGCTCGCTGCAAATGTAAAAAAGACAATTCCTACTAAAACACTCGCCATAAGTAACAATCCGTTTGTTTGTTTCGCTTGTAACCACTGCAATGTTAAAGTTTCAAAATAAAAACTACGCTCTCCACTTTCTCTACCCAGTATGTTATTTAATTGATGTGAAATTTCCTTTGTTCTCATCCAATCATCTACAACAAAGCCGTAAATACGCTCTTTAGAGAACGTGATATCCTCACGAGCAATGAATGGAACTTTATCATATACTTGGTTTTGTACTGCAATTAAAGTATTTCCTACTTCATGTGGTAGAACTAAGTTCTTAACAGCTTTCTTTACATGAAATGTTTTCATCCAATCCCCATGAATCACTTCAATTTCCTTTTTAAATTGATTATTTTCAAACTCTTGTTTTTGTGCTATCCACCCTGGAACTAGCAAAATTTCATCTTCTTTATCAAGCGTTTCTTTTTGGTAGCCAAGAGACTTCGCAAGATCATTATATTCACTTAATTTCATAACAGAAACATCGCTTTCTGTATATTTAGTAGAGGCAGAACCCAGTCGATAAACAATATTTGCCTCATTAAGATATTTCTTAATTAAAGCAAGGTGCTCATTTTCCATCTTATTTTCTTCAAAACTCATATAGGTAAACGTATACGGATTGGTCATTCTTGACAGTTCTTTATTTCCAAGTGCAGCAGTAGTTCCAATTGCAGTGAACGCGACTGCCGAAATGATAGATACTATAAAAAACATCATTGCATTATCTTTCATTCGATATATTAACTCTGAAAACGTTAGTATATTTGTTTTCTTTAAAAATAAAGATTCCCGCTTTTTGGCAGCTTGCAATAGGAAAACACTGCATTGCGTATACAGAAAATATGTACCAATTATAACCAATAACACACCTAATCCTAATAACGGAAAAGAGATGATTCTTCTAAAGTTAATATACAGTACGATTCCATATCCAGAACTGATACTAACAAATGATAGAAGCGATAAAATAATAGAAGCTTTCGGTTCAGGCTTTGGTTTTTCTTCTGCTTGAATAAGTTCCACAAGTTCAGTTACTTTAATCATTTTAAAAGTAACAAGTGATACAATTAAAAATAAGATAAGGAATGTAACAATAGTTAGTAGAATCGCTTGAATTGGAATATAAAAAGGTAGTCCCTTGTTAATCATTAAAATACTTGCACTAATAAGTAGTACCAATTTGGAAAATATAAGGCCAATCATAATGCCTATAAAGATTGAACCAAATCCAATTAACATATTTTCAATGAGCACTAACTTTTTCAACTGTCTTATAGACATTCCTTGCATCATTAAAATGCCAAACTCTTTTTTACGTGTTTTTAAAAATGAGCTTACTGAATATAAGATAAAGAAAAATGAAAACACAAAAATCAAGCTTTGTGAGATCCTAAATCCAATTGTACCAAGTTCACTTATCGTTTCACTTGTCGATTTTAACTCACCAGTTAAATCAGGATGAAATAATAAAAGCGCATACGTAAAGAAAATCATAATAGAAAATGTACTGCTTAAAAAATGAGCAGCGTACGTCCGTTTATTACGGAAAACATTATTAAATGCGAATTGACGAAAAGTCATGTCTTTTCCCTCCTAACAACGAGAGAACATCCATAATTTTTTGATAAAAAGCTTGTCTACTTTCACCACAATAAATTTCATTATACAATTCACCGTCTTTAATAAAGATAACGCGACTACAATAACTTGCTGCATATGGATCATGAGTAACAAGCATCATGGTTGCACGTTCTTTCTTATTCAGTTCTTCTAACATACTCATCACATCATTCGAAGACTTAGAATCTAAATTCCCCGTAGGTTCATCCGCTAATAACAATTGTGGTTTATGAATGATTGCACGAGCAATTGCGGTTCGCTGTGCTTGACCACCTGAAATTTCATATGTTCTTTTATGCAAAATATCCAGAATGCCTAACTTTTCTGCAACTTCTTCTACCCGCTTATTCATTTCCTTTACAGCCACTCCATCTAACGTCATTGGCAACACAATATTTTCTTTTACGGTAAGTGTACTGAGAAGATTAAAAGACTGAAAAACAAATCCTAGCTGTTGTCGACGGAATAATGCTAGTTTTTCAGATGACAGCTGAAAAGGATTCATCCCATTTATTAAAATGTTTCCTGATGTTGGTGAATCAATCGTAGATACCATATTTAACAATGTTGTTTTCCCACTACCAGACGGACCCATAATACCAACAAACTCACCTTCTTGAATAGATAAATCAATATCAGCAAGAGCTTTATAAGGAACTTTCCCCTTATATACTTTACTAATTCCTTTCGCCTGCAATATTTCCATACCACATTCTCCCTTCATTTATTCTGCTTAGTTTAAAGTGTAAAGGAGTTATCTTACATCTCATATTGATTCGTCTTTCATTTACCTTACAACTTTGTAAGATTTCTAAAAAAAGCTGATGAAAAAGTCTATTTCATCAGCTTTTTTATGAAGTGTAAAAAATAATTCTTACAGTTGTACCTTTTCCAACTTCAGAATGTATTTCTACTTGATGACCTAACTGTTTCGCGATTTCGTATACGAGGTATAATCCCATCCCAGTAGATTCTTTGAAATCTCTACCATTTCCTCCTGTAAAGAAAGGTTGAAACACACGTGGCATATCTTGTTTTGGTATGCCTACTCCAAAATCTCTTACTTCTAAGGTGACAGTCTTATCTACACTATATGCTTTTATTATAATTTTTTCTCTACTACCGGCTGAATACTTAATTGCATTAGATAAAATTTGACCAACTAAAAATCGAAGCCACTTCGCGTCACTTTCTACAACAATGTCTTTTTCTATTTTGACTTCTGGATATACAAAATTCCGAATAAAAAAGCGCTTATGTTCATGTATTGCTTCGTTTACTAAATTATATAATTGCACTCTTTCTACGTAGAAATCTTGTGTGAAAGTTTCTAGACGCGCAACATATAAAGCCATTTCTAACCCTTTTTTTAGTTTATCTGCTTCTTCGTTAATACTCACAAATCGAGGGTCAACTTCATCTTGTGTCATTAATTCAATAACAGATAAAGGTGTTTTCATTTGATGAATCCATTGATTCATAAAAGTTAAATGTTCCTCATTTTTACGTTCCTGCACTTGTAATTGATTCTGATAATGACGATATTGTACTTCTAATAACTCATGCAATGCAGTTGACAAAGGGGAGAAGTCAGATTTTTGTACAGATTCATCTAATGATTGCATCGGATTTGCTAACCTTTCATAAAAAGACTTATGAGTAAAATAGCGATATAATAAATAAGCAAGTAAAAAACATACTCCTAAAAACATTGCATAAAGCGCGGTGGTTACATGGCGATAGCCATCAAACCAATACACAAGAAAAATAGCGATGAGCTGGAAAGCTGTAAAACATAGAAGCGGAATATGTTCTCGTAGAAACAGTTTTATCATTTTCTCCCACCATTTTCCCATGTAATATGTAAACGATAACCAACACTCCGAATTGTTTCAATCGCCTCTCGAATTCCTAATGCTTGGAGTTTTTTACGAACACGCGTTGTGTTGACGCTTAACGTATTATCATCAATGTAAGATTCACTATCCCAAAGCTTATTTAATAATACTTCCCTACTTACAACACGCGGATAATTTTTCATTAGCATCTCTAACAAAATTGCTTCATTTCTTGTTACATCAACTTCTTGACTGCGCAATTGTAATACTAAGCGCTCTGGAAACAAAGTAAGTCCTTGCTGCTCAATCATTCGCTCTTCTATTTTTGGTGCATAATCTCCATATGCACGTCTTAGTTGACTACGAATTTTCGCCATTACAACTTCATAATGAAACGGCTTTGGTATATAATCATCCCCGCCATTTTCTAAAGCCATGACTTGATCCATCGTACCTTCACGAGCTGAAATAAATAAAATGGGACATGTAGAAACAGCGCGAATTTGCCTACACCAATAATAGCCATCAAAACTTGGTAAATTAATATCTAATAACACCAAGTCTGGTTTTGCTTGTAAAAAAATATCTAATACGCGTTGAAAATCGCCGATAACAATTCCTCGATACCCATATTTTTCGATGTAAGAAGATAATAATTCTGCGATTTTAGGATCATCTTCCACAATCATAATTTTAACCATTTTTCCATTCCTTTCTTAATAATCTCTATGTAAGCATATACTATCATATTTTTCATTACTTATTTTCAAAAAAATCCGCTTAACCATTCCTGACGAAAAAGGATGGATCAATATTTTTAGGAACTTTTCTAAAGCGGTCATAATCATCCCATGAAAATATAAATCTTGTCTTTTTTCCTAAATCTTGAAGTGCTCTTACAACAAAGTAAGTAGTTATAATTTCTCGAAAGTTTCCTATATGAACAGATCCAGAAGGACTAATTCCAGATGCACATACAAACATTTCTTTATTTGGGTGTTTTCGAATCAATTCCTGCGCTATTTGATATGCCCAATGCATATAATTCACCTCGGTATAAATTTTTTGTTAATCAATTTCTTTTTAAATACAATAAAAAAAACTCTCACCCCCAAGATTATTCATCTTGAGGACGAGAGTTGTTCACTTCGTGGTACCACCTCAGTTTATTAATATGTCACCATATTAATCTCTTCAGGTACGGCAAAATTTGCTTATACCCTATCTCTATAACGGGAGAACCCGTCGCATCATCCCTAAACAAGTTAGTTCCATGCGCAGCTCCAAGTCTTTTTTCATTAAGATTCTTACCCCTCCTTCTTCCTGTACATTTGGAGGACCAGATTTAACAGAATTATATATAACTACTGCCAGAACAAGAATGAATCAGGATCAATTAGAAGCTTATCCAAATGCTGGTGGCGTATTTCGAATAAAAACACAGATTAAAGGCTGCCCAACGTATCCGTTTAATTATAAGAAATCGAAGGTGAAAAAGTGAATCAAATAGCGCACATTAGACAAGAAGAAAAAAAGTATCATGACCTTTGTTATGAGCAATATAAATTGTTCGAGGCTGGCTCTTGGCTTCACAAACCAGTAAAAACAGTCATGGATATGATGAGTTATTTTGAAGGAAAAAAGCAAGTGAAAGTACTCGATCTTGGTTCTGGTGTCGGAAGAAATAGTATTCCAATCGCACAAAAGATACTCGATAATGGCGGGAAAGTTACATGTGTCGATTTACTGGACTCTGCATTAACAAAGTTAATAGAAAATAGTAAAGAACACCGTGTACTTGACGTAATCGAAATAATAAAAACAGAAATTGAAAATTATGATATCGATCCTGAAAGTTATGATTACATTGTTGCGGTGTCTAGCTTAGAACATGTTCAGACAAAAGAAGCCTTTGAAAAAGTACTCTTATCAATGAAACATGGGACAAAACATAATGGCGTCAATTGTCTCATTGTAAATACTAATCTTCAAGAAATCGATTTAGCAACGAATGAAGAACTAGACGCATTAATAGAAATAAATCTTTCTACTGACATCATGCTAAATACACTTAAAAATATGTATGAGGGATGGAAAGAAATCCATATAAGAGTTAAAAATTTAACATATAACATCATGCGTAACAATAAATCAATTCAGCTAAAAACAAATGCGGTAACTTTTGTTGTTCAAAACGTGTAACCTGCAAAATCACAAAAAGGCCTTCCACTTAATCCATATGTACAGTGAAAGGCCTTAAATATTCTTTCATATGTGTTAAAAAAAAGGACAATCTATTTCATCAGTAAATGCCCAAGGTTTATTTTCTACACGTTCAGTAGACTCTTTCTTTCTCGTCGTTACATTTTTGGTTACATTTTTAAAAGGATTTACTTCAATTTTAAACATAGAAGTAGGTTCAATGTAAACGGAAAAAACATGGCTGCTTGGTAACGTTTTTGATACATCAATATCCCCTACTTGTTTAAATAGTTGCTGCACACCGTATAAAAAAAAGTTTGTTACATCAGATTGCTTATTAATCCAAGTAATCATTTCAGGAGATACAGATTTATTTAAATATATTTTTACCCGATCACCACATTTATACTTCTTACGCCGCATACTCACACCAACTAACTAATTGTTAGATTCGTAAACCCTAATTCTTTTTGTTTATACTCTCGATACCGTGGTGAACATGTGTAAACTAATAATCCGCGTGCATTTGTAAATAAAGGGTTTTCTACAAAAATTACATTTTTCAAGCGGCCTTTTTGTTTTAAAATAAGTTCTAAGCTATTTTTGATGATAACCGCTCCACCCCCATAAATAAATACATATGGATCATCTTTCATATCATCAATTTTATTAATAATGTCCGTTGCAACTCGTGCAGCCAATCCTAAAAATGCTTGTTGTGACTCTTCTACTAGCATTTCATGCCTTGGATGTTTCTCATTTAAATATATTTGATTAAACTCTGTAATGCTATCTATTGTTTTTGTTGGATGCTTTCGATTCCATCTTGTAATAATCTGCAATAAAGTTTCTTTCACTCCATAGGATAACCCTTTACTTAATTGAGGTCTAAAATTCACTCCAAATGAAACTACTTCTTCAGTTGTGCCAGCACCTATATCAAAAGATAATAATGTTTTGTCGACAAAATCAATCTCAGTTGTTTTATTTTTTTCACCTTCTACTGTATGCTTTAAGACATTACCATCTTCATCATATACGATTCCCCAAGTTCCAGATGCTCCTTCAGGCAAACATTTACAGTACTCAATGGAGACATTTATCGTTACATCTCTTCCATTTGGATAATGAAAAATAACTTTATGATTTCCCATATAACGTTTCGCATTTTCTGCCGCTACTTCTTGCGTAATAATTTGCATTGGAAGAGCAACTGATAAATCGTAGCGAATATTAATATGATCTAATTTTGGACTATGACGCATAGCACCAATTGCTAAACCTGATAAAATCGTTAGAACCATTAAGTCATCTGTAGATTTATCAGACTTCTTCTCTACTTCTGTCCCTTTTAACTGATCATTGATAACCTTTTGCCCAACAACGTAACGTACATTATTTAACATGAGAGATGGTGAATTTATCGTTACATCAATATGATTTTCCACTTCAGTTATCGGTACATCTTCTTCATCCAATAAACCTGTCGTCTCCCCAATATATAGTGAATATATACTTGGAATGTAAATCGGATTTTGGCCTTTTACCATTAATTTTAAACCATTATTTCCAGCGTCTGCACCCGCTTTTAAAAGTATGGACATATTTACCCCCCAATTTAATCTGACATCCCTTCCCAATATATGCGATTCATCACTTTGACATTCAAACCAAATAAAAATCTTTTCATTTTTGTTTTTTTATATTTGTCCCTAAAATGAGAAATCCATTGTAAAGTTTTATAGGATTATCTATTTATGTAAAATATGTTTGACATTAATCTCTACCATTTTTATACTATTAATTGTAAAGAGTTTTTTACAATTAATAGTATAGGAGGAACTATATTGAATCAGAAGAAGTTTATTTTTCTAATTTCTCTACTATCATTACTCGCCATACTCATATATGGGACGTATAAATATGTAACTGACGGAACGATGTTAGGGAGTACCATTTTTTTTGGTTCTTTAGCATTTAGTTATTTACTCAATCACATCACTTGGGGAGATCCAAACGGTGTGTCAGAAGAAAGTCAAGATGAAATGGGACAACACATTACATATAAAAGTTTCAAAATTGGGTATTTTGTATTAGTTGTTATTATGTTTATTTTATTAATTTGGTCAGAAGGATTTTCTGCCTTATACTCACTTGACAATGTTCAAAACCTTCCTTTGTTTATTGCACTTTGTTCTTCATTCATTGTCATTCCACTTGTAGAGTTCATTGTTTCAAAACGATATGTATCAAGAAATATATCATAAGAGAAGGCATTCCTTTACTTAGGAACGCCTTCTCTTTCTTTTTCATATTTTCTACAAACTCGTTCTAATTCTTCTAACATGTCATGAATCGATAATATTTCAAATAGGATAATAGCTTCACTTGAAAAATGATGATGATAATCATGTGGTTTACGCTCCGCTAAATCGTTTTTATGATTCTAAAATTATTGAGCTAGTTCATCGACAAGTCGGTAATGCTTAAAATCAATTTCATAACAATTATTCCGCAATATTGATATCATTACACTTTGTAGCGTTTCTTTTTCTTTTTGAGACCATCTACATTCTTTTGTATGTGTACTTGTTAAGTTATTAAGGTGATAAATAATTTGGTGTAAGATGTGAAGTTGTTTTTGAATAGATAAATAAAAATCTACGCATTTCTTTTTTTGTGTGACGATGATATTTCCAATCCTTTTGTTCATAATGAACAAATTGAACAGCCTTTTGTAAAAGTTGCGTCAACTTCTTGAGTTTTCTTGCTGTTTCTTTTTCAATGCCTCTTCCCTGATTAACTTGCTTCGACCATTCCTTCATAATATCAGCTGTTTTCATAAACAATTCATTTTTGCAGTTTATGATTGTTTTCGTATAATGCCGAGGTAAAATGAGAAAGTTCACTAGTGTGGATACGATAATTCCTGTTGAAGTCGTAGCTAATCGAACAAGAAAAGCTGAAAAATAGTGATCCGCAGTAACTGGAATCATTGCTACAGCTGTTAAAGTTGCAACTAACATACCGACATGCAATTTTAATTTTTGACACGTTACAATTGTAAACATCGCTGCCAATGCATATGAAATGGCTTGGTGGCCAAATAAAAAAGTAAATGTCATCGCATATGCCGAACCGATTGTTGAAGCTGGAAAGCGAATCAACCCTTTCTTTATCGAGTCTGTTGTGGTCGGTTCAATTGTTACGATTGCTGTAATAACAGCAAAAATTGTAGGGATATTGAGAAAATCACAAACTAAAACTGTAAGAAAGACCGCAATCCCAGTTTTTATGACTCTTCCCCAATTAAATTCCATTTTCCTACATGATACATTCACAAATTCCTTCATTTCTGTTTCATTTTTACATCTTTACAAAATAATATTCCATCTATATCGTAACAAATAAAAAAGCTTACTGCATAAAATATTTTTGAAGTAAGCTTTTTTACTATAATTATTTACTTTTCTAGTGGTAGATATAAAATCAGTTGCCTTCCAATTGGCCCCATTCTTCTTTGGCCTCTATCTTCAAAACCTACTTTTAAATACAACTTTTGAGCAGGAATATTCCGTTCGTTTACAGCTAGTACAATTTCATTTTTATCTGGAAAATAAGATGAGACAAAGTCATGTAATAATGTTAATCCTTTTTTTGCATATCCTTTCCCTTGTTCTGCATAATTGATAGAAAAGGCCGCTAAAAGTAAAGCATTCGGATTATCTGTGTATTCAGCTACCCGCACTCCTGATTGCAATGCAAAAATTCCTACTGGTATATGATTCGCTAAAATGACAACAATATTTCGAGTCATATCTTTTTTAGCTTTTTCAAGCAAATCACTCGGGTTTGCTGTAAACTGGATTTGTTCACTAGGTAAAGTAAATGCTTCTATGATTTTTTTATATTTTTCATCATATGGAATTAGCTGAATCTCTTCTGTTTGTAAATTCACTTTCATTTCCCCCATCTCTTTTCGATTATTTCCAAGTGATTGGATAGAACTTTAGGAATTATCAAATTTCAATCCTATTATTATCATTAAAACATATACTCACCTTTAAATAAACTGAATATTGATAGATAAGAAAACATCTCGTACCATATAGCACGAGATGTTTTTCTTATCTGTTAAGATGATTATTCGATTGATCATTTTGTTCTTTTCTTAATTCATTCTCTTCACCTTTTGGTAATTGTTTATCATTCTCTTTAATCGGATTTGTTTCTTTATTTTCTATCATGTCATTTGGTACTTGCGGCATAACACGTCCTACAATGGCAGCAAGCTCATCAAGAATTCCTTCTCCTGCTTTCCCGTGTCTAATTTGATTACCCATTTGTTTTAATCGTTCATACGTATCAACATCGGCTACAACTACTGCATTTGCACCATTTGGATCATGTTTTAGACTTTCAGCAACAGCATACTTGATTGATTCTACTCGGGAGCGATCCAATTTTGCTTTTACATCTATCCCAACGACTGCGTATTTTCCTACAACTACCGCTGTCGCATCTCTCACGCCTGGTATACTAGCAGCTAAAGATGCTAAATGATCAGCTACCTTTTCATTTGGCCTGTTTTGATCTGTTCTATAATTAACGTTTCTCATAGAAATATTTTTTTGCTCTGGTTTTTCTTGAGCATTATCTTGCTTTCCAACGCTACACCCAGTAATAGCAAAACAAATCATAAACATGTATATAAGAAGTTTCATTATTCTCACCACTTTATCATTGATGTTTAATCATAAACCTTTTCTACAGCCTGCATCTTTTGCACTTTTTCTTCTGTTCCGTCATTTGCATTAATAAAAATTTGGTACGTATCTTTTCCTAATGTACCAACAAATTCATAACACAGTACTTCCTTATGCACATCATTTACAACAAGCGCCTTACGTTCTTCCATTACTTTTACATCTGGATTGATTTTCTTTCTTGCATCAGCAACTGTTAATTTTACGACCGGAATAGTCCGTTTTTGATGCGATGCTAAATAGTCCTTTGCGGAAAAACCAACAATTGATCCATCATCTAAAGCGATTTTCATTTGAATTGCTTCTGGGTAAATGCGCACATTATTTTCATTAACAACGTACGTAAACACACCAATATTATCGTATTGTGAACTATCATAAAGCTCCATATCGGTGAACTTATGGTCCTTTAAGAAAGTTAATCCTTTATTTCCTGCGTCATTCAAACTAATTTTTTGTTCCTTAATCTCACGGTTATTCATTACCCAAATTGGATATCCACCTTTTTCGGTAATATCCATATAAAATTCATTTTTTGTTGCAGGATCTTGAATTTTCACACTGTAAAAAGATTCTTTTGCACCTTTTCCACTTTTCTCAACTTCTACTTTTTCATTTCCTTTTAAATTTAAAAACGTTTTTGCGATTTTTGCCGCTTCATCTTTTGAAATAGCTTTACCCGTCGCTTCAAATCCGCCTTTTTTAGCTTTTTGCATACTTGTAAAAGTCGGCCCAAAATTATTTGACGAATAGGATGCGACGTTCTTTTCAACCGTTTTGAGCCCATCAATAATTGTGTTATCTGCTGGATCTTTATTTGATGCAAGCGCAAGTTCTACATCCATCCAACGCAAATTATTTTTTAAAACAAGATGTTGCACTTTCCGAAGCTCGTCTTGAATATCCCTTGCATTTGAATATAAATTTTGCAATGCTTTGTATTCTTGATCATTTAAAGGCTCTTTCTCTAAATCACGAATTGCAGTGCGATAACTAAAATCGCCAATATTCGCTAGAAATTCCTCCGTTTTATTAAACGGCATTAATGTTAAAGGAAGTTGTCCTACATCAGAACGAGCTTCCGATGTTAAACGCCATACATCCGCTAATGCCGGTGATAAAGATGTGCGCGAATTCATTGCGAGTGTCGTTCCAATTTTATCGTGCAGTAAATCAACCTCATATGCTAAATCATGAAATGCACGCTGATAACTGTTTTCAGCTCGAATCAATACCGCATTTTTTTCTTGATGTTCTTTATACCCCCAATATCCTGTTCCAACTACACCGATTGTTAATAATACAATTATGATACCTCTTAACATGTCTTCACCTCCGCTCTATTTACAGAAAATATGTTTGCCGATTTTTTTAATTTGTGGTCGAGTCCAAATCCATTTACTCGTTGCCGTATCTGGATTGAAATAATACAGTGCATTTCCGGTAGGATCCCAGCCATTAATCGCATCTAATACAGCTTTTTTCGCCGTTTCATTTGGCGTTAAGTAAATTTGTCCATCAGCAACTGCAGTAAATGCACGTGGTTCAAAAATCACCCCTGAAACTGTATTCGGGAATGATGCACTTGTCACGCGATTCAAAATAACTGCCGCAACTGCTACTTGACCTAAATATGGTTCACCACGTGATTCGCCATAAACTGCATTCGCCATTAATTGAATATCATTTTGCGAGTAACCATTTGGTACATTTGTACCTTTATTCTGGGCTGGTTTTTTACCTTGTCCACCCGTCTGTCCTTTATTGGCAGTCGATTTCTCATACTTTGTCGCTTTTACAAGCATCTGTTTCGTCTTAGCACCCGCTAAGCCATCTACAGGTAAACCAAACTTTTGTTGAAAGTTTCTTAGTGCCCAATATGTACCCCAGCCAAATACACCATCCACTTTCCCTTTATAAAACCCGTTATATTTCAAGCGAGACTGTAATTCAATAACATCCTCTCCAGAGGCACCTCTCTGAATCACTTGATTAGAAAAAGCTTGGACATTTCTCATTTGCCCACTACTAACAATGACAGATATACCGATTAATACAAACAAAATCAGTATTTTAAAAATAACTGTATGACGCATATGTTCCCTCCTTATTTGCAGTAATGATTTCATGGTTATGTTTTGTAAATAAAATACTTTTATGTAAAGAAGACAAAAAAATCCAAACTTATATGATATAGGCTGCATGTACACAATAAGAAAAACGAATAAAAGGAGGTCATTATGAAGCGTATTTTTGCATGTTTCATCTTAGGAATTGTATTTCTTACAGCATATTGCAATACATATACTCATCCATCTGTCGTTTATGCGCAACCACCATATGCAAAATGGGGGAAACTTGCTGTAGAAAAAACGAAAGAAAAGTATCCAAAAGCGCAAATTATTGATTACCTTCATATTGGAAGAAAACCAAAGACAGTTAATATAACAACTGAAAAGTTTAAATTATGGCTGCGTGAAGATGGAAAAGAGTATGGGGTTTTTGTTGATGTAGAGTTTGATACGAAGACGGAGAAGTTTTTGAAGATTACCTTTCAAAAATCAAATCGATAATTTTCTCGTTATAATTAAAATAACCATCCTTACTAGACTTACCTTCTAGAAAGGATGGTTATAAGATTACTTATTGCATCTTCACTACTTTTATTTTTTCAATTTTAATGATCGATTCCCTAACATTTTTACAAGTACACAAATAACTCCAATCGCCAAGGCTATACCTACACTATATACAAAAACTCCATCATATCCATTAATCCTAGGATCTAAAAATGGATATGGATACCAATCAATAAAAGATCCACATATTAAACTATAAATAACATATAATAACGGAAATAATAGCCAGCTTACTGCATGTTTCTATTTGATTTCTTTCGTTGGAGGATTTAGAACCCGATCTAAAATCATCGCAATTGGCATGATATAATGCAGGACCGTATTCACCCATGGTATTGGTGTTTGAAGCGATTCCTCGAGTCCTCTCAGTAATAAAAAATAGATTAACCCTGTTGTAAATATGTATACTGTTGCTGCTCCTCGAAGTACTCCAAATTGTTCAGAACGTCCAAATGCCGCTGTCGCAAAACAACTTAAAGCAAGAATGATTGCGACCAAAATATTACTTTCAATGGTAAAGAAGCTAAAAAAGTTAATTGGATTAAATGGTTGAATCTGTGCCCTTGTAACAAACTGTGTAAGGATTGCACTAAACGCTAAAATGCTTAAAAAGAACCTACATCCAACTATCATCTTCTCGCTTTTCATGCCTTCTCCTTTCTTTGTCATATATGATTCATTTTTATATCATGAAAATTATCAAATCCTTCTAAGATTCTGCATCGTACAAGAAACGATAAAAATCGAAGCATTGTAGTGGCTTCTCTTCCTCCTCACTTGGATATATGGCAGCTCTAATTTACTCCATTTTTCCGTATCATCTAGGCATGTTATATAAGTCGTATAGCCTTCTCCATCAGAAGTAAATGAATGGTAGCGTGCTTCCCCTTGTGATAGTGCAAGATCAACTGCATCTCGTAATGGTTGTAATGATTCTCTATTTGCAATCATTACAGCATCATCATGCCACATTTGCTGACTATATAAATGCTGTGTTTGATTAAAAACTTCAACACGATTTTGCAAAGCTACCCGAAATGCTTGAACTGCGTCTTCGTGAGAAAAGGCATCAACCTTTACATCCATTTCATAGACTTGAGCGGGATTACCTAACATTTCTAAATACAACGCTATATATGGTGTTACATTCACGAATAAAATTTGCTTTTCTATAAAGTAATATGTATGGATTTCTTCCTCATTCTTCTTATAACAAACATACTGAACATCATTTCCGCACTGTTTTTGTTCTATCTGTTTGAAACCGAATTGCTTTTTGTTCCCATTCTTTTTAAAACAAATCGTTTTTGAATCTAAAGCGATAAAAAAATATGGTGGATTCATTTCATACATTCTCCTTTTTATTACCATTTAACTTTACATACACATAAAAAACAAGAGTTTATGAAAACTCTTGTACATACTCTATAAATAATTTTAATGGTACTAATCCGCGCTTAGGCATCTGACTGCTTATAACAGCAACAAGTTCTAGTTGTGGTACGATGATAATATATTGCCCACCATATCCCATAGCGAAATATATACAATACGGTATGTAAAATCTTTCGTGATCTACTACCCACCAATGATATCCATATGCTCCGACATGCTCATATGTCATAAAATGAACTTTTCTGGATTCTTCAATCCATCTTGATGAAACGATTCTCTCTCCATTCCAATATCCATTTTGTAAACATAACAGCCCGATTTTTAACAAATCTTCCGCTTTCATTTTCATACCAAATCCACCTACATAAATACCTTGTGGATCTTGTTGCCATTCATACTCAGTAATTTGCAACGGATGAAATAAATGTTCTCTTGCGAATTGCTCTGTTGTCTTTCCAGTTGTTACTTGTAATATATAACTTAACAAATGTGATGAGCCTGAATTATAATTCATTTTTGTACCCATCTCTTCTATTAAAGGCTTTTGTAAAATATACTTCACCCAATCCTCGGATTCCACAAAATCATTTGGAAATACCACTCCATCCCCAAACTCTTTCCACTCTTCACCAGTTGTCATCGTCAACAAGTGGTACAAAGTTAATTCTTTCTTTTCTTTCGGTACATTCGGAATCCATTTTTCTATGGGCGTATGTATATCATTTATATACTCGTTGTCGATCGCTATACCAATTAACATCGATACAATGCTTTTCGTAATAGAGTTCACTTTGTATAAATTTTGAGCGCACTCTGGTGTTTTATAATACTTAGTCGTTAATTCTCCATGCTGATACACAAGGAATGCGTTCACTTTCTTTTTCATAAACGTATGTTCTAACTTGTAAAAATCCAATATGTATTCCTCCAACTGTATACTGGTCTTGTCTGTTTTTACTATTCTACTCAAATCCAATAAATATTTCTATTACTATACACTTTCTACAAAGGAAGACCTAAAACATCATTCGAAAAACGAATCGTTTCTGATGATAGGTACTGCTTTTCAGAACAATAAGGGGTAGCGTCAGGAAAATGCAGATTTACAACGTTAAAGAAATTATATTATTAAAAAGCAACCTATAGTTTAAGTGATAGCATTCACAAATTTATATAAAAAGTCGATCTCCACATTTGGAAAGTCGACCATATTGATGTATTGAGTGAAGTTGGATCGGTAACTATCATTTTTAAGTATGCACCACCGATAAAGTTGGCTTCAACTTTTGTCCAAATGGAAAGATTGTAAGACACCGCTCTAGTATCCACTGAAGCGGTGCTACTAATTAAACCTTAACGAACTCATTAGTTACAATATCTCGATATATCCTTCTGTTCCATGCACACGAATTCGTTGTCCGTCTCTTATTAGTTTGGTGGCATTTTCCACACCAACAACTGCTGGTAAGCCATATTCACGTGCGATAACTGCTCCATGGGTCATCAGTCCACCAACTTCGGTAATGAGACCTTTTATGGATACAAATAATGGTGTCCAGCCAGGGTCAGTAAAGGAGGTGACTAATATATCTCCATCCTCTACATCAGCATCTTCCATGTTTAAAATGACTCGTGCTCGCCCCTCTATAACTCCGGAAGAAACAGGCAGACCTACAATCGCTTCGGCTGGGAGATTTTCTCGTTTGTACTCACCCGCAATGATTTCACCATCAGACGTGATAACACGTGGAGGAGTTAGTTTTTCATATAATTTGTATTCGTCTTTTCGTTTGCTGATGATCTGGTAATCCAATTTGTTTGTACGGACGACTTCGTGAAGTTCTTCAAAAGTGAGATAGTATATATCTTCTTTTTCATGAATAACGCTAGTTTGTACGAGTTGTTCGGCTTCTTTCAGTAAAGCCTGCTTATAAACGAAGTAGCGATTAATCATGCCGTATTTTGGATATTCACGATAACCGATGAAATTCCGGATTAGGCTGATCATTTGTTTTGTCTCTTTGACTTTTCGTTTACCATCCCGTAATTGCTTCAATCGATCTAATAACTCTTGTTCTTTTTTCAAAGCTTCTTGTCGCCCTTTCTCAAATTTCCGATTGCCAGAATCAGGATCAAAGTCTTTGATGTTATTGAGAATCATGGGAATAAGTGTAGTTGGTTTTTCACTCCAACGAGTTTGAGTAATATCAATTTCTCCGGCACATCGCATTCCATATTTGTTGAGATAAATATAGATAGCGTCTCGAGTTTTTTGTCCGCCTTCAAACTTAACCAATTCATTCAAAAAGTTATCATCTTTTACATGTTGTAAATAATCAATTACTTCTGGATAAGGTCGAATCACGTCTGCTACATCCAATAGCGCCAGACCCATTTCCGAAGTAATATTGTTTGGTACAGATTGAGAAAGCGTGTCTGCTACATTTTTTTCACCTAACCACTTCTCCATTTTTTTATTGATCCATGATGAGGCATCCATAGCGGCCATTATTACACCCAAACTCTGTGAGTCAAATAATATTTTCTTTAATTGCTGGATATCTTCTAGCATAAAATCAAATACATCCGATCCTGATTTCGTTTGGATGTTTTGTTTTAGCTCTTCTATCGATGTTTCACTACTCTTAATCAAATCAGTAACGATTGTCGGATCGTTTTCGATTTGTGTGAGAAAACCCTCAGATTTATCATTTTTATCATTATTGCTTTGACTGGAATTTTGTATTTTTTCATCATCTGGTAACGATTTTATAAAATCTCCTCGCTCTATTATGGTCATAAGTGCATCTTTGATGAGCGGATCGGATTGTCCCAAGGTATCTATTATCGTTTTTCTGCTGACAGGCGAAGCCAGATTATGTGTGATATCAACAAATAACCTTCCACCAGCTTGAAACCTGGGTCCAAAAGATGTTAACTGGAATAAAGACATTCCCAACGGTTTCATGGGGGCGGTCATCATTTGTTGGTGACCGACAGATACATAGACGTGATTTTCTTGATCATTTGCTTCAGGGATGGGGTATAAAGTAGTGATTGGCCGACTCTGGACAATATAAAATGTATCATCAACCAAACACCATTCGATATCTTGTGGGCAACCAAAATAAGCTTCTATCTGTCTTCCGATACGTGCTAGTTGTAATATTTGTTGTTCAGTGAGTGTTTGAGTCTTTTGCAGATTTGGATCGATTTGCTGCGCTTTTGTTCCGCCTTCTTTTAATGCATAGATAGCCAATTTTTTGGTTGCTATCATCTTATCGACGATTTCCTCTTCCTGTACTTTATAACAATCGGCAGATACCAAACCAGAGACCAGTGCTTCTCCAAGTCCATAGCTGGCATCGATTGATAGTAGCTTTCGATTAGAAGTAATCGGATCAGCAGTAAATAAAATTCCTGAAGCCTGTGGGAAAACCATTCTTTGGACGATAACTGATAAATAAACTTGACTGTGGTCAAATCCGTTTTGTATTCGGTAGATTACCGCACGATCTGTAAATAGGGAAGCCCAACATTTGCTGATATGATACAAGATTGCTTCTTTTCCGATGATATTTAAATAAGTGTCTTGTTGACCAGCAAAAGAGGCATGTGGCAGATCCTCAGCAGTAGCACTAGAACGCACTGCGCAAGCATGTTCATCTCCAAATTGGGAGAGATAGTGAATAACTGCTCCCGCAACATCGGAAGGAATTTTTATTTCCATAATGATGTGTCTAATCTTCCTGCTGACTTCACCAATTTGATCGCGATCCTCTATTTTTAGCATTGTGAGTTGCTCCAACAAAGCTTGAAATGTTTCGTTTTGTTCGATGGCTTTTTGATATCCTATTGTTGTAATACAAAATCCTTCTGGTACTTGCATTCCTTGAATTTTTGATAATTCTCCTAAATTTACCCCTTTTCCGCCCACGAGCAAAAGCTGAGTTTTTTCTATCTCCTGAAAACCGAGAACCAAAGAACTCATTCTACATCTCTCCTAACCAGTAATGTTCTATTGATTTTAGCAGTAGTAAATGAGAATAAAAAGTCTATATTAACCATTTTTTAAATGTTATAATTAAATTAGGAAGAGTTCAAAAAATAGCTAAACCTTATCATACAGTAGTAAACTGATGCCTCAGTTCATCCACTCGAAAGTAGCTCATATGCCTTTTAGCCCACAATGAATATAGTTAAAATCAACTTTTTTCCATTTAACCTGTTTATTTCCCAAAAACATCTTATATTAATATGAGATATCAAGTTTTTAATAAACTAACCTGCCCGTAGGTATAAGTACAGTTCTTCACAATCTCCATTTTCCGTAAAAAGAATGGTTCCACAATCCGGATCTTATATACAGTATCCATTTCAAAAATAGGACCGTCTCAGAATCCTTGATTATGAGAATTTAGGTTCTTATTCAAGACAAAACAACTTAGCTACAGCCTTACGTGAGATGTGACGAATGGAAAAGATAATTTTTACCATCACTTTGAAAATATAGCGACCATACACTCTTTGTTTTCCACCTCGCCTTACAATTCGTACAAAAAGTCACAAAACTCCCGCTATGTTTTCGTAATATTCAATTTTATTGTATGTAATGAAAATGCAAAAAGTACACCACACTTCAATAGGTGGTGTACTACTATCGCTATTTTATAATTTTGTTCGTACATTCCAAAGCTCTGGGAAAAATCGTTGATCCAGAACACGTTTTAAATAAGAAACACCAGACGATCCGCCAGTTCCCATCTTATGGCCGATAATACGCTCTACTGTTTTCATATGACGGAAGCGCCATTGCTGAAGCCAATCTTCAATATCAATTAACTTTTCAGCAAGTTGATATAAATCCCAATATTTCTTTACATCAGCATATACTTCTAACCAAGCTGCTTCAACTGTCGCATCTTCTTCATAAGGTTGTGTAATATCACGATTTAATACCTCTTTGTTAATTGGGAACCCTTCCTTTACAAGCGCTTGAATCGCGACATCGTATAGGCTTGGCGCATGAAGTGCTTTATGCAAGCGAGCATGTAACTCTGGATCTTTTTCATAAATTTTTAATGCGTGCGGTGTTTTATAACCAAGCGCGTATTCAATCATACGATATTGATACGATTGAAACCCTGATGCTTGACCAAGTGAATCACGAAACTCAATGTATTCTGATGGTGTGAGCGTCGCAAGAATATCCCAAGATTGAATAATTTGCGATTGAATTTTTGAAACGCGTGCAAGCATTTTAAAGGCTGGTGCTAATCTTTCATTTTGAATCGATTTGATAGCTGCACTAAGCTCATGTAAAATTAACTTCATCCAAAGTTCACTTGCTTGATGAATGATAATAAATAACATCTCATCATGATGGTCGGAAAGCCTTTTTTGACTTCCTAGTAGACTATCTAATTGTAAGTACTCTCCATATGTCATATTCTCTTTAAAATCTGTGTGGATTCCTTTTTCCATAATTACTTTTTCGTTTTCTTTCATAAGCTGAACACCCCTTCTATGCATTATGACTATTCTATAGTGGTCTTATTACCGCACGAACTGGACTACCATCGGCATCTGTCAATGCAAGCGGCAAGGCAATCAGTTCATAATCTCCGTCTTGTACATGATCTAATACAACGTTTTCTAAAATATGAATACCGTGCTTAAATAGTTGATGATGCGCTGCTAATTCTTTATCATCGAGCGGATCTACAGAAGGTACATCTACTCCAATTAATTGAATGCCTTTTTCCGAAAGAAATGGCGCAATATCAGCACGCAAATATGGGATTGTTTCAGGAAATTCTTGTGCATTTCCATGTGAAGCAGTCCGAAGTAATAGCCTCTCTACACCATCTAACTTAAATTTTTCTAATTCTTTTGCACCAATGCTTTCCATACCTGATACATCTATTATTCGAGCTTTACCAACATAGACGTTAACATCCAAATCTAGTACTTTTTTTCCGTTATTATCAAAATGAAATGGCGCATCAATATGCGTACCTGTATGAATACTCATCGTTAATTTTCCAACATTAACAGATCCACTTTGCTCTTTTGACCATGATACTTCATAGGAAAAAGGTGTATCCCCGGGCCACGTCGCAATCTCATTATTTAATGGTTGTGAAATATCAATCCAGTCAGATCCTTTCATCGCTTAAGCCACAACCTCTCGCTTGTTTTCAAACTTTTTATATTCTTCCTCTTTCATAATCTTCTTCAAAATTTGTACAGACTTCCACACTTCTGCGTACGTATTATATAAAGCAACTGGCGCAAGGCGAACTCCATTTGGTGCCCGGAAATCGGGAATCACTCCATTTGCTTTTAAAGCTTTACATATACGTGCAGCTTCTGGATGTTCTAAATATATATGCCCCCCGCGTTTCTCATCTTCTAATGGATTTCCAATTGTAAAACCCATACCCTTCAATTCATGATTGATTAAATTTAGCATATAGCGGGTAATGTGTAATGATTTTTTTCGTAATCTTTCAATACCAGCTTCTTTGAAAATCTCAAGTGAACCGATTAGTGGCGCTGTACTTAACACGTGAGGCGTACCAATTTGATATGCTCCAGCGTGTTCAGCTGCTGTTAATGTATGTTCCATATCAAATTGCTTATCCTTTCTCGAGCTAAACCAACCAGAAAGTCCTGGAAGACGATCAAAATGTTTCTTGTTTACATATAACCCTGCAACACCACCAGGGCCTGCATTTAAATATTTATAATTACACCATACCGCGAAATCAACATCCCAATCTTTAAAATCATGCGGGATTGAACCGATGGAATGGCATAAATCAAAACCAATATGGATACCGCGTTTATGCGCTTCAGTACTTAATCGCTTCATATCAAGAATTTGCCCGCTTCGATATAACACAGCTGGTAATAAAATTAACGCAATATCATCAGTCATTGCATCAATAATATCTTCCTCTTGAAGTGTTCTACCATCTCGGCTCTTTACTCGTACAAGATGTTCATCTGGGTCTAGCCCTTTTAAACGGATTTGACTTTGTAATGCATAAATATCTGACGGAAACGTTAATTCATCCGCAAGAATTTTTGTACGAATTCCTTTCGGCTCATAAAACGTCGCAATGACTTGATGAATATTCGTTGTCGTGGAACCGGTTACAATTACCTCTTCTGGTAAAGCACCAACAAGTGGAGCCGTTAATTCACCTAATCGTTCTGAAAGAAAGAACCAAGGATACTCTCCCTCTGTCCACCCATCAATTCCATACTCTTTCCAAGACTCTAACATAGTGAGTAAAGATTTTTCTGCTCTCTTTGAAAGTAACCCTAGTGAATTTCCATCTAAATATATTGTATCTGCTTTCTTATAAAATTCACTTTGAAATTCAGCAAGTTCATCGTATTTATCACATTCCACCGCATAATCATAAGATGGTTCAAATGGCTCTTGATACATTCTTTCACCTTCTCTTAATTTTCTTTTTATTCTAACTAATTGAAATATATCATCATTATTGACATGACGTCAATGATAATATGTCAGTTGACTTTTCACACTCAATTCTACTAGAATAAAATTATATTTTCAGATATTTCAGTATAAAGAGGTGAGACATTTGGAAAAGAAACTTCATTCGACAAGACAACAACGTTCAATTGAAACGAGAGAGAAATTATTGAAATCTGCTCAAATCGTTTTTTTACAACATGGATTTCAAAAAACAACAATTTCTCAAATTATTAAACACGCTGAAACTGGTTATGGTACAGCGTATGTTTACTTTAAAAATAAAGACGATCTCCTTATTGTCCTTATGGAAGATGTGATGAATCGTTTTTACAAAATCGCAGAACGCTCCTTTCTTCCTAAAACAAAAAAAGAAGCCCGCAATATGGTCCAAAATCAAGTGCGAGCTTTTTTACAACTAGCCAAGGAAGAAAAAAATATGTTACAAGTTATGGGAGAAGCAATAGGTGCATCAATAGAAGTGCGCAACAAATGGACTGAAATTCGCGAGCGCTTTGTAAGTCATATTATGCAGGATATTACCTATTCTCAAGAAAATGGACTAGCGCGAAATGAATTAAACAAGGAATTTGTAGCGCGTGGTTGGTTCTCTATGAATGAGATGTTTTTATGGGAAATCGTTCGAAGTGAGATGGAACTAAATGTAGAAGAAATTGTTTATACATTAACAGAGATGTATACAGCGGGGTTATATCAAAACAGATAGCACACTTTCCCTTACATAAAGAAAGTGTGCTACTCTACCATTCTTATAAAAAGAGTTCTTCCGGATATGGCAATGCTAGTTTAGGTCTTTTGTACGCTGAAAAATATTGTAGCTTTAAAGACTCTCCATCTATCGCTGTCAATTCTCCTTCACATTCAAATACAACAACGATATATTCCACTTGATCTCCATTAGAGTATGTATGGCGAAAGTCTTCTCCTCCATATACGCCTTTTATCCCTTTTATTTGTACTCGTAAACCTGTTTCCTCCCACACTTCGCGAACAACTGCTTCTTCTGGTGTTTCTCCAGGTTCAATTGCTCCTGCAGGAAGACTCCAAAATTTTCCGCCGGGATATTGGAATAAGATCTCTCCTAACTCATTTTTTATGACCGCCGCTACACTTGGCATGAAAATAAGGTCAGATCCTAATTTTTCACGGATTTGTTTGTAGAATGTCGAAATTGGCATATACTATTCTCCTTACAGTTTTTCTGCATGATTATATTACTGCACTTTACTTACAATCCCCAAAATAAACTTATACGCATTTCGATTTTTTCTCATCTTTTTAAACCCTTCTTTTGAATCAAAAATAAAACAAGTTTTTCTCAACCAAACTCGTAAATAAAAGGACTCAAAAAAAATAGGTTTTACAATTCCTTTTTGTTCATATTCAGTCCCATCTTCCCTTTCTATTTCAGTTCGAATCAACCAACTATTTCCGATACCGACTTCAATATACTTCACTTATTACTCCCCTTCTGTATTACTTCTAGGAAATTTTATTATTAACATTCTACTATTTCCCTGGTAAGCGCATATTTTGACAGATTCCCCTTTGTTTCTCCTTTACTGATATTAGCTAAAGGGAATAATATTATAACGCCGAATAACTTAAAAACAAGTAAACATTCTCTTTAGGAAGGTATGTATGTTATGAATAACTTATTTACTACTCTATTAAGTGAAATGATTTTTATTGAAAGACAAAATACATTTCAAAGTCCAGATGTTGTTTTCTATCATCCTGGCCATTACATAGAATTAAATGAACAAATTATTATACTATTTCATAAGGAAGGCTTTAAGAAGCTCATGATTCCAAGTATATATAATAGATTTTTAGATGAAAATGAGTTTATCTTTCATAAAGAAATTTTAGTGAAATCAGGTATTCCTGAAGAACTAATCATTCCAATCATAGGAGAAGCTACTACAGCAAACGATGTTATCGAAAATGCAATGCTTCACCTGCGTAACACAACCGTACATAAAAATATTTTATTAGCAGGTAAAACATTTTTTATGAAGAGATTTTTGCTGATAGCAACAGCGTTTGCTACTGATGATATGGTGATAGATGTTTTTCCGCTACAAGATCATAGAAATTTTACAAAAGATACATGGTATTTAACGGATGCCGGTAAAAAAAGGGTGTTGAATGAATATCATATGATTTCCCGATTCCTCCACGAGGTCTTCCCAACAAAATGCTGAAAACATATGTTGTTTTTCAGAAAACAAACTAAATTCACCCAATATATATTTCCATAAAATGTGGTGGTACTTTATGTCCATCAAGCTAAAGAGAAAGTGTATCCATAAAACGAAAAAAGCGGTGATTAAAGTATCGAATATGAAAAAAATAACCAATTATAAGATTTTTCACTAAAATAGTTCGCCAGTCATTACAGTCATAAACTCCTTAAAAAATTGTTCGTAATCCAGATGTATTGCTATTCTATGTTTTGGACGATTACCGAATGTTTCGGGTTCCAAAGTAACTCTAAAATCTCCTATACTTTGTCCTCGCACAGTATCAAGTACATTGACAATTACAGACGATTGATAATATGTAAAAATATCATCACGGTTAAGCGCAATCAAAGTCAGCGCATCATGAACCGGGCTACCTTGTATCCCAGGAACTTTTTTTTGATAAAATTGATAATAGTAATAGTCTAGAAGAGGTTTTAAAAACTTAGTTTTTCCTTTAGAGTGAATATAATTGACCATTTCTGGTGTTACAATAGCTGGTTGTGTAACATTCAAAGGATAAATTGATAAATTTTTTGCGTATCTCATTACAATATTAGCCGCGACAGGATCACCATAAAAATTAGCTTCTGCAATTGGAGTAACGTTTCCTGGATATAGAAAAGCTCCCCCCATAATATAATAAGAATGGACATTTTCCATCGCATCTCCATAAAGGAGAAATAAGGTTGCAAGAGAAGTTAATCTTCCAGTATTCACGACAATAAGTTCATTTTTGTACTGTTTAATAAGTTTGAGAACTTCAAAGAAATTCTCAAATATTTGAAGTTCTAGTCCTGGTTGAATAGGTCCTATCCCAAATGTGCCGTGAACTTCTGGATAAAAAGTTTCAACTTCTGCAGTCATGGAATGTTCTGCCCCACCAAAAACCTCTATAGATTCTTTCCCTACACTTTTAAGTAAAAAACGAACATTTCTAATCACTTCTGTTTTGGGTACATTCCCATAGTCCGCAACAATTCCTATAACATCAATTGTATCTGTTAAATGTGCATACGTAAGAGCTATCGTATCATCAATTCCAAAATCTCCAAAAAACAATACTTTTTTCCCCATGCAATGTTTCTCCTTAATTTTATTACTTTCTTAAACAGAGCATAATTAAGTATCATGATATATGATTGTTCCTAGGCGTTTTCGTAGTAATGTGTACGAATGAATTAATTTAGTTAGCATACACTTTCGTTAAAAATGAACAATTTCCTTTTGTATTAACTGAAATAGTATATAATTATTGATTTTAACGTATTTTTTGATACCCCTTAATGTACAATTGTCTTATGTAATTTCACGTGGTTTATCCATTGTGTAAAGCCATTTTCATAAAGGAGGTTGACTATCGAAATTTTCATGTAATGGTAAAAATTTTAACCCTCTGGCAATTCTTTGTCCCGTTCTCCATCCTGATAGCAATCTTATACATGTAGTTCCAAGGCCACAAGGGATACTAGGACCATCTGAACCAGCCCACAATCTGCATTTAGGACTGGAGAACGAGTTGTTCAACCATACATGTCTTTTGATAGTGTCCAAGTTACATATCTATCCCCAATAAGTGTCTCTAGAATTTTGTTTTTAAATACAGGAGATAAAGTTACCGTAAGTCATCACCTTCTATCGGTTACTATTTCCCCGGTAAGCGCATATTCCGACAGAACGTGCACATACATATAAAAGAAGCAGATTGCTAGAAACTGCTTCTTTTACAACTGAAATCGCTGCATTCGTTTATAAAATGTACTACGCGGCACATCTAATAGTTTTGCTGCAAGTGATACATTCCCCTTTGTTTTTTGAAGTGCTTCAATCATTCCGTCTCGCTGTATTTTTTCACGGAAGGTTAATGTATGCTCTTTATCAAGCTTTTTTTGTTCTCTTAATTCAAGACCCTTCTGATTTACACTCATTGTTTCTAACAAGAAAGAAATTTGCTTTTCACATATTTCCCGCCCTTGCGAAAGAATATATATGCGCTCTAACACATTTAATAATTCACGAATATTCCCTGGCCATTCATGTTGTAGAAACTGATTGCATATGCTAGTTGAGAATTGAACATCCCAGTCTTTCTTTTTACAAAAATCTTGAATAAAATAAGGAATATCCTCTTTTCTTTCACATAAAGAAGGTACATAAATTGGATATACATGTAACCGGTAATATAAGTCTTGACGAAAAATCCCTTCTTCTACTAGCTGCAGTAAATTACGGTGCGTTGCCGTAATGACACGAATATCTACTGGCACTTCTTTCGTACTTCCAATCGGTGTTACTTTACGCTCTTGTAAAACCCGTAATAGAGCTACTTGCATTTCCGGAGGAACTTCTCCTATTTCATCAAGAAAAATCGTTCCACCATTCGCTTGTTCAAATTTCCCTTTATATCCTTGGCGGCGTGCACCTGTAAAGGCTCCTTCTACATAACCAAACAATTCACTCTCCATCAATTCTTTTGGTAATGCTCCGCAGTTAACTGCTACAAACGGTCCATTTTTTCTCTCACTATTCTCATGGATCGCCCTTGCAACGTACTCTTTCCCAACTCCAGTTTCCCCGCAAACGTAAACACTTGCATCCGCCTGCGAAACGAGTTTAATTTCTTCTAACGTACGCTGGAACGAATCGCTTATTCCAACAATCCCTGGGAAATGTACTGTCTTCTGCATTTGTACAGCGTGATTTACTTTTTGAGATTGATTTTTTGATAGATATATACATTTCCCTATTATTATATACAGGTACCTCCATCCTGCTTCGAAATCCGTACTGTAATAAATCATTTACTTTCATCCGTGACCAATTAGAAACTTATTCTCGAACCGGTTTACTCGCAGAAATGACAACTTGTCGATGATTACAAATAATCAATGGGTCATCACTATCAATTACATCTAAAAAACGATGAATTAATTCTAATTCGTGCCGATGTACACGAATACTACATTCACGCTCAATTGCGTGTGCAATAGATGTTACCATACCTAGCATATATGGATGTGAAAACTCAATAGGACATGAAAAATCAAGAACGCCAATTAACTTACCATCATCATTATGAATGGGTGCAGCAGCACAACTCCAGCTATGAGACGCAACAGAATAGTGTTCTGTACCGCTTATCATAATTGCTTCTTCTATCGCAAGCGTTGTACCAATTGCATTCGTCCCAACAGCCGCTTCGGTCCATTTCACACCTTCGATAAAATTAATATGATTTGCCTGTTTTAATGTCTTTTTATTTCCTGTTATGGAAAGTACATATCCATCAGGATCGATTAAGAGTGCCATCATCTGTAAATCATGAATTGTTTTTTGCATATTTTGCAAATGCGGTAAAGCAATATCAAGAAAAATTTCGCTTCTTTGTTTTTGTTCATCAAACGTATCTGAGGTTAAAATATTCTGACCTTTATTCATATGCGGATTGACATTCGCTTGTTTACAGCGATGCCACGATTCTGAAATTCTTTTATTTATTCTAGTAGAATCAAGAACACCTTCATCAACAAACTTTTTCCAAGTATGTAAGTAAAACGGTGAGGCTAACATTCTATCATCTCCCTTTTTATTATTTTGGAGATTCATTTTTAGGAGTTCATGCGAGGAAATATAATTTTATTATAAAACTCCATAAAAACGTTTTCAATAAAATGAGGAAGATGACACGAACATGTTAACAATTCGAATATTTTAATACGCACTTTTATATTTTCTATATAGTACTACATTTTGCGCAATAGAACTCACTGCAATAAACACCCATAGCCATTTTATTGGATGATTGTTCTGAAAAAATATAGTACTTGCTATAATGAACAAAATAGTAGAAACGATACTTATATAAAATTTCATTCTAAATTGCAAGGTCCTCTCTCCTTTATATATAAATTTATAAACTATTCCCCGTTAAATCGCCCCATAAGGATCGTATTATAATATCCGCCATCAGCAAGCCTTTTATCATTTTTTAATACCCCTTCAACTTCAAATCCTAACTTTTTATACAGTTTAATAGCTTGCTCATTTATTTCCAACACATTCAAAGTAATCTTTTTAATTCCATTGGTGTCAGCCCAAGAAATAGACTTTTGTAAAAGATTTTTACCAATCCCGTGTCCCCAAAACTCTTTTAATACACATACTCCAAACTCTATTTTATGAGAGAATCTCTTTAAATACACTCCTTCGCATCTTGAAAACCCGACGATTTGATCATTCACTACAGCAACTAAAAATAAGTTCCTCGGACTTTCAGTATCCTTTTTTATAATTTCTTTAAACCCTGGTATATCTATGAATGCCTCTCCTTTTTCTCTATCCATATTTTCGGTCTCGCCATCAATCTGTAATCGTAAATTAGACAAATCTTTTGCATCTTTTTCAAGTGCGGATCTAACAGTATAATTGACCCCATTTACATAAAATTCTTGTTTGTTAATTATCATGGTATACTCCTTTGATATGAAGTTGATTTAAATATTACAATGGATAAAAATCTTTATAACTCAATATAATTCTAACCCAATAACCTATCCTAATTTATTTCCATAGGATATTTTCCACATGGTAAATATCGGTAATATTAGTCTACCATAGATTACTTGACAATCTATAATACAGGCCGTTTTTTACACATGCTTCTCCCCGAAATAACCTTATAAAGGTGATCCTTTTAATTCAACGAATCTTCTATTGCTTTTCATACAAATTATCAAGACTGCTATTCTCTATTCGTTTCATCCATTCCCTGACTAAACTCTCAAATAACTCAGGTTGTTCAATTTGTAAGTTGTGACCAGCCATATCTAAAACAGCAAATGTTGCTCGTGGATACTCTTCTATAACCTCTAATAAATCTTGATATCCTACAATTATATCTTGTCTCCCAGCGAGTAAAAGAACTGGTTTGTCGTATTTTTGTCCATCTGTATTGCATGATAACGTATAATTACTTTGAAGTGTTTCTACAAACTTTGTATTAGCTGTTGTAAGCCCTGGTTTGATTTCTTCTTTATACCGATTATATGTATATTCATTTGCTATCACTGCTAGCTCACAAAATTCCTTTCTTTCATCCGATGAAAGTTTATTTAAAAATTCATCATCACTTATAATCCTATTATGCTTTGGAACTGTTCTAGCTTTATGAACCGCAATTATAACAGGGCATATGAGCAATAAACCATCTACTCGCTGAGACATTTTTGAAAGTATTGCTCTAGATAAATATCCGCCATATGATTCTCCCACGAGAAGGAAATTTTCATCGGGAATAATTTTTTCAATAACTAAAATCAAGACATCCAATAAAACATCAGAACTGTTTATCCAATTAGGTGCAGTCGATTTTCCCATACCTGGTAAATCAATATAAATGCGCTTATAACCTGCATGTCTATGAAACACTGATTCCATACATCCCATCATCAACCTATGATCGACAGAACATCCGTGGAATAGAATTACAGGTTTTCCCTCACCAATTATTTCATAATATATTTGTGCATCTTTAATGTGGCATATCATTAGAAATCCTCCTTATAAAAAACTTTCGATTTCATTTCTTCATTCAACTTAGACCGTGCTTTAAAGGCTGATTTACAGCCAATAAAGTTTAACATAATAAGTTAAGCACTTTTTCTAGAGGTAATCTATTAAAAAAAGAACTTTGTATCCAATTAACAGAATATACGTTCTTATTATATAGCACTTAAGCAATAACTGACAACTTTGATTTTTCAGTTTTCATTGTCTTTACTTACAAATAAAGGGTCTATATCATAGCATTGCCTAATTATTTTGCAATTTGGTCATATAACAAAAAGAACAAGTTTTATATAAAACTTGTTCTTTTCCAAGCATAGTATTTACACATGCACAGCATGCCCTATCGCCCGTAACACAGCTTCATGAATTGCCTCTGATAACGTTGGATGCGCTGCGATAAAATCTCTCATGATATCAGCTGTTACTTCCGTATGAAGCATGACAGTTCCTTGTCCAATTAGTTCCGTTGCACGAGCCCCCACAATCGAAATCCCAACAATCTCTTGATACTTCGGCTCAACAATTACTTTCACTTTTCCAATTTGTTCTCCTAGAATAAGCGCTTTTCCGTTTGCGTTAAATGGAAATTCGTCAACGAGAATATCTCCATATTGATTACGTGCATCTTTTTCAGTTAAACCAACACTTGCGATTTCCGGTGCTGTATAGATGCATCGCGGTACTGCGTGATAATTCACTTTCGCTTCTTCACCACACGTATGTAGTGCAGCTGTAGCTCCTTCATGGAAAGCGACATGAGCAAGCTGGATTCCACCAATAATATCACCTGCTGCGTAAATATGTGAAACGTTCGTTTGCATGTGTTCATTTACAGGAATGCCTTTACTCGAAAATTCTATGCCCGCTGTTTCAAGTCCCAATTCATTCACACGTGGTTTTCTACCAACTGAAACAAGAACATACTCTGGATTTAGTTCATGAGAGCCCTCCTTATTTTCAAACAATGCTTGTTTCTTATGATTATTCAAACCTTTCAAGCTTGTTTCAGTAAAAATTTGAACACCATCACCCTCTAGTTTTTCTCTTAAAATACTTGCGATATCTTCATCTTCACCAGGCAAAATTTGCGATGCCATTTCAACAATTGTTACTTTTGTCCCAAGCCTACTATAAATACTAGCAAACTCACACCCGATAACACCCCCACCAACAATCAGTAATGATGTTGGTATATATTCCAGGGACATTGCATGACTACTATTTAAGATCCATTCCCCATCGAACGGTGCAAAGGGCGATTCAGTAGGCTCTGATCCAGATGCGATAATAAATTGATTCGCATCTACAGTTTCTTCTTTGCTACCCTGTATAATTTGTAAACGATGATCCGTTTGAAAGCGAGCTTTTCCTTTTATCACTTTAATTTTATTTTTCTTCATTAAATATTGAATACCTTGTACAAGCTGTGTAACGATTTTCTGTTTCCGATTTTGCATTTGTTGCCAATCAATTAAAATATCATCTTGAGGAAGCCTTACTCCAAATTCCTTTGCATGTTTCACTATATCGTGTACTTCTGCGCTTTCTAACAACGATTTTGTCGGCATACACCCTACGTTTAAACATGTACCACCAAGCACATCTTCTTCAATGAGAACAACTTCTTTCCCATTTTGAGCAGCAGTAATTGCTGCTACATATCCAGCTGGGCCCCCGCCAATTACAGCTAATTTACTCATTCTCTCACCTTCTTTTTATAAAAGAATTGTTATTGGCTCTTCTAAATATTGTTTAATCGTACGCAGAAATGCAGCGGCTGGTGCACCATCTAATACACGATGATCAAATGTTAAGCTTAAAGGTAGAATACTGCCTTTTTGTAATTTTTCTCCTCTATATACAGGAACATGTTCAATCGCTCCTACACCAAGAATTCCAGTTTCTGGCATGTTTAATACCGGTGTGAAATATTCGATTCCATACACACCTAAATTACTAATTGTAAATGTTGTACCTTGCATATCATCACTACTTAGACTACCTTCTCTTGCTTTTGCTGCAACCGTCTTAATTTCTTTAGACAATTGCACAAGCGATAAATTATTCGCAAAGCGGATTGCTGGTACAACTAGGCCATTTTCTAATGCAACTGCCATACCTAAATGAACATGTTCAAATTGATGGATTGTGTCATCGATATACGCACTATTCATTCCTTTGTGCTCCTCTAATGCTAAAACAACAGCTCGAGAAACAAAGTCTGTAATTGTTAATTTATTTTCATATCGTTTTTGAACAACTTCTGTCATTTGCTTATGTAGGACGATTAAATCTGTCACATCCACTTTCATTGTTAATGTTAATTGCGCACTGTTTTGTAAACTTGTATGCATGCGACTTGCGATCGTTTTACGCATACCAGTAACAGGAATTTGTTTACTTTGTTCTTGCTCAGCTACTTTTGGAATTGCAGTCTTTTCTTCTACCACTTTTAGAACATCGACCTTCGTAATTCTTCCTCCAGGTCCTGTTCCTACTAGCTTCGTAATATCAAGATTTTCAGCACTTGCAATTTTTTTAGCTACTGGAGAAATTTTAATTCTTTGTTTTGTTCCTTCTTTCGCATATGGTTCTGGATGCTGTACATTTTGGGTAGGCGGTTCTATTTTAGGTGCTGGATCTTCTAAAGCAGAATTCTCTTCATGCTGTGGCACTGCTTCGTTCGGTTTACCAATATAGCAAATAACAGTACCAGGAGGAACGCATTGATCCTCTCCTACCGCTATATCTAAAACAGTCCCATCCGCTGGGGCTTCAATTTCCATTTCGATTTTTTCGGAGTTAATACTTGCAATCGATTCGCCTTTCGTAACATTATCGCCTGTTTTTATATTCCAAGCTGTTACAATCCCTTCTTTCATTGCCATTCCTAATTTCGGCATTACAACTTCTACAGCCATTGTTCTCTCTCCCTTCTCATTGTTTCGTTATACATTTAATAAAGAACGGTCTCCAATCATTTCAGATACTGTTTCAATTACTTTTTCAGGTGTCGGTAAGTATAATTTTTCAAGTGGCGGTGAGAACGGAACCGGTGTATGTGGTGCTGTAATTCGTTTAATTGGTGCATCTAACAAATCAAAACCTTTATCTGCAACAATTGCCGCGATATCCGTTGCAATGCTACATCTTGGGTTCGCTTCATCAATCACAATTAAGCGATTTGTTTTTTCAACAGATGCTAAAATTGTCTCTTCATCAAGTGGTGATAAACAGCGCGGGTCAATTACTTCTACCTCAAGCCCTTTTTTCGTTAACTTCTCTGCGGCCTCTAATGCCGTATGGACTTGTTTTCCAATTGCTACAATTGTCACATCGGATCCTTTTCGCTTAATATCCGCTTTCCCTAATGGGATTGTATAGTATTCTTCCGGAACTTCACCTTTCATGTTGTACAGCGTTTTATCTTCAAAGAAGATAACGGGATCATCATCTTCAATGGCTGCTAGTAATAAACCTTTTGCATCATATGGCGTTGACGGAACGACAACTTTAATGCCAGGAATGCTTGTAAATAACGCGTATAAACTTTGAGAATGCTGCGCTGCTGCACTAAATCCAGCGCCGTGCATCGTCCGAATTGTAACAGGCACTTTCGCTTTTCCGCCAAACATATAACGGAATTTTGCTCCTTGGTTTAACACTTGATCTAAACAGCTTCCAATAAAATCATTAAACATTAACTCAGCAATTGGACGTAATCCTGTGACAGCAGCAGCCATCGCAGCCCCCATATAACCAGCTTCAGAAATTGGCGTATCTAAAATACGCTCGAGGCCAAATTCTTGAACTAGTCCTTTTGTAACCCCAAGGACACCGCCCCATGCTTCGTCATCTTGTAAGTGATCTACTTGCGCACCGCCCGCAACATCTTCCCCCATTAAAATAACATTTTCATCACGGCGCATCGCTAATTTCATCGCTTCATTAATTGCAGTTGACATACTCTCAGTTCTAGTCATTATTCTTCACTCTCCTCTTATTTATAAGAAACATACACATCCGTTAATAATTCTTCATCAGTTGGATATGGACTCTTCTCACTAAATTCAATTGCTTTTTGTACTGCTTCATCGACTGCCTTTTCCATATTTACAAGCTCAGTTTCTGTTAATAATCCTTCATGAATTAAATGTTTACGGAAATTGACAATCGCATCTTTCTCGTTTAAATGTTCTTCTTTTTCTTCCGCTGTTTTATATGTTTGTGCTTCCCCTTCGAAGTGACCGTAATTTCGATATGTCATACATTCAATTAAAGTTGGTCCTTCTCCATTACGCGCACGTTCAACCGCTTCTTCCGCTGCTTTATATACAGCTAGAAGGTCTTTTCCATCAATGCGAACACCAGGAATATTATAAGCCTTCGCACGATCCGCAATTGATTTACAACTAGACGCATATTCAAACGGTGTAGCTTCACCGTAACCATTATTTTCAGCAACAAAGATAACTGGCAGTTTCCAAATCGCAGCTAAATTCACACCTTCATGAAACGTTCCTTCATTGTTTGCTCCATCTCCAAAGAAACAAACACTTACATCCTTTGTCCCTTTATACTTTGCTGTTAATGCAGAACCGCATGCAAGTGGAAATCCACCTCCTACAATACTGTTTGCACCAAGCATTCCTTTATCTAAATCGGCAATGTGCATAGAGCCGCCTTTTCCTTTACATAATCCAGTTGCTTTTCCGAAAAGTTCAGCCATCATACCATCTAAATCGCAACCTTTTGCAATACAATGCCCATGGCCTCTATGTGTACTTGTAATACTATCACTATCTGTTAAATGGGTACACACACCAACTGCTACCGCTTCTTCCCCAGCATATAAATGAACGAAACCTGGTAATACACCTTGCGCGAACAATTCATGCACCTTATCTTCAAATTTACGAATCTCTAACATTTTTTCGTACATCCAACGAACTTGTTCTTTTGTCATTTCATTCCCTTTACTTTCAGTTGTTTTTAACATGTTTCAGCCCTCCTATTTTCTTGTTCACCTTTTAAACTGCAAGTATCGTGCCAAATTTAAAACGTTAGAATGCTAGGCTTTTTCTCTTTTTAAAAGAGAAAAAAGTGGACATAATGAGACAATTGTCTCGTTATGTCCACTTTTGTTCACAGTGTTAGAAAACAATAAAAATAAACGAATTTAAAACGCCACTTACCGCCCGTTAATACGGGATAAAAACAGCCCCCTTCAATACCGAAGAGAGCTGTTTTTATCTTTTATATAGTAAACTTTATTTTTTTAATTAACAATTTTAATTACCACACAACAATTATTATTGTCGCAACGTATTCTTATGATTGAGTATTGTATTTTTCGGATCCCGAATCAACTTTCTGTACAAAAGCAAACTATTAATCTGTAAAATTCTCACTTACTTCTTCGGTACCAACTCTTTTGCAGCTTCCGAATATAAATAATTTGACCAATATGATGTGCGTTATGAGTTGTTACATTTGCCAGTACTTCCCACCACTTTGCAGACATAGGAAGTCCATCTACATCACTTTCAACTTTTTCTTCAGTTAATAGATTTTGCCATTGCAACAGTACCTCTAGTAGCTGCTCTCTCAAATTATCAAATGTTTGATCATCCGGAACTATAAAGCTTTTACTATTATCCTCGATGGAAGGAACGGCATTAACATGAGATTTATTATATCTAGTTTGCCATGTTGTATTCCAATAAAATAGATGCTGTACAATTTCAGCAATACTATTACACCCTTCATTAGGTTTCCAAAACGCTTCTTCCTCAGACAAATTCTTAACTGATTCTGAGAACGGAAGGTACCAACTAGGGTCATTGGCGTTGGCTAACAACTGATCAGATAAAACATCCTTGGCATGAAACAACTTCCCACACTCCTTCATACACTGCTTTAGATTTATTCCGATGAAAACCTAATACCCACTTCAAACATCCTAAATCTTTATATATACCGAACAAGACATATATAATATTCATTTCATTTTTCTATTTCGTTACTAGACTAATACAACCCTCTTTTTTAATTCAAATTGAGAATTACCCGTTATTACTGGCATTCGTAAATTTATTATCACACAACACATAATATTTACTATTTCACAGATACCGAATCGATACGACCTTCTATTTTCAAACGCAACCCAATAATACATAAACTAATTAAGAAACCGAGAGCACCTAACCCATATGCCGCCGCAAAGCTCACCTTTTCAATAATCCAACCTGCAATCCCTGGCCCAACCATTTGTCCTATCGCATAAAGTGAAACTTTAATCAGTGGGGTTTTCTTCATCCCCACTGATTATTAGTTGAACCAATCGGGCTTTTACGGACAGTTCATCTCCCACCTAGCTTCTTTGCTTTCGCTGAATTTTGAGGTGGGAGTGTTACTGTCCGTTAATGCGGGATAAAATACAGATATAAAACCAATCGCCATCGAATCATATTTTGGCGATACTTGCTTAGAGGCCGTAACTTGAATTAACAATAAAATCCCCCATAAACTCAATCCCAAAATGATTGCCGATATAATGTAAGAGAATAATAGATTTTCTACACGTAAATCGTTATGATGTAAGAAAAAAGAAAGTGAGCGGAAAATGAATAAAATCGCGATTATTACAGGTGCCTCCAGTGGATTTGGCCTTTTAACCACCCTTGAACTTGCGAAGAAAGACTATCTTGTCATCGCTACAATACGTAATCTTCATAAACAAACAGAATTATTATCTCAAGCGACTGCATTACACTTACAAAAAAATATCAAAATCCATCAACTAGATGTAACAGATCAAAAATCTATACATACATTTCAATCATTTTTAAAAGAATTAAAACGAATTGACCTTCTCGTCAATAACGCAGGGTATGCGAGCGGTGGATTTATAGAGGAAATTCCGGTAGAAGAATATCGCAGACAATTTGAGACAAATGTATTTGGAGCAATCTCCATAACTCAACTTGTATTACCTTATATGCGAAAACAACAAAGTGGAAAGATTATTAATGTAAGTAGTATTAGTGGCCAAGTTGGGTTTCCTGGTTTATCCCCCTATGTTTCTTCAAAATACGCATTAGAAGGTTGGAGCGAATCTCTCCGCTTAGAAGTAAAACCATTTGGGATAGATGTTTCTTTGATCGAGCCAGGTTCCTATAGCACAAACATATGGGAAGTTGGTAAAGAACTTGCTGAAAATTATGTAGAAACATCCTCTCCCTATAAAGAATATATGGATAAAATACAGAATCATATTAATAGTGGCAGCGATACATTTGGCAATCCTCTAGATGTTGCAAGAAAAATTGTAACGATTGCTGAAGCAAAACACACAACACTTCGATATCCAATTGGAAAAGGCGTAAAATTGATGATGGTTGTGAAAAAAATTCTTCCGTGGAGAGTGTGGGAGTTTCATGTACTTAGAAGTTTTAAGAAAATGAAATGATACATAATAAACAAGAGCAGTTACAAGTTTGATGTATTCAAATAAAAAGAAACTGCTCTTGTTTTTATTTCATTTAAAACAAATATATTACAGCACTGAATGAAATCATTATACATATAACCCCCAAAAAAGAAATTACATATTCCTTTGATTCTTTATCATATTTCCATTCCATAAATGTTCGAAAAACATGTAATGCGATGAAAAATATAAAAAATAAGTAACCTATATTCTTATAATCAAAATTCATTATCAAAATGAAGCTCGTGATTAAGTAAATCATAAAAATGCTAATTTCTCCCCATTTTTGAATGTTATTTACTGGCTTATATATAAAGCTATGTTTCCTAGGTATATGTAATTTTTTTCTTAACAATTTTTCAAATAAAAAAAGTGCAACAATGATGACGATTGCAAGTTTCCAAAACACGAAATCACCTCACCTCTTGATCACATTCAGCACCGTATAAATATATTAGGATAAAAAATACAGAACAAAAATGCATATGAGATAAAACAAAATAAACAAGAAAGAAATTACATATTCTTTTGATTCCCGGTTATACTTCCATTCTATCCATGTCCCAAAGCTATAAAATATAACACAAAAGATAAATAATAGATAAGTTAGAATGAGATTATTTGAAGAAAAAGAACAAATCAATATCATAACTAAAAAGGAAAAGAGAATTAACCTTTCTCCCCATTTATGAAGTTTATTAATATGTCGTGCTTTCCATCCCGTTTGCCTTGGTATCTTTAGTTGCCCTCTTATCTTTTTCTCTGAAAACCAAAATAATATGACAAGTAGAATTAATGCAATCACTTTCTCGAGAGACATCTACTCTCTCCTTCCCTTTGATTAGAGATATGTCCTTTTTGTAAGTAAATGCGATACATTATCGTATTTTGATGCTATTAAAGAAACAATTCCCTCGGGATACGTCGGTTTACCTTTCAACTCTCGTATATTTTTCCATGTAAGAATAATATTTTCATGCTCTTTATGAACTAACACTTCATTGATCTCCGTTACCAGCTTACACCAATGAAATAACGTATATTGATGATAGGAATTCCCATCAACTTGAAATATATGTTCATTTACAATCGCTAATGCTTCCACTTGAACTTGTAGATCATATTCCTCCAATAACTCCCGATTAATTGCTTCGCTTGCTGTTCCACCAAATTCAATAGATCCACCAGGAAAACGGTAAAATGTTTCTTGTTTATCACACTGAACGAGAACTCTAGAATAACCCTCATTTATGATAAGAGCTTCCGCTCGTAGTACAGGTCTTTTCATTTCTAGTCTCTTTCTAACTTTTTCTCTGGTTGATCACTCGGATAAGTAGCATACGTACAGTTTTCAAAGTCCCAGCTAATCATCGTTGCACTATCTCGTCCAAACTGATGATGTACATGTTTTAAAACATTTTGAACACATGTCGTTAATTCCAGGTTATTTTCATACATATCTTCGTATAAATGATGCGAATTTTCATAACGACGTTCTCCGCATTCTAGTACACCATCCGTTACCATGACAATTCTATTTTTCCCTTTACGTAATTCTCGAACACCAGATGAATAACAAGGAACTGGTAAAGAAAATGTATTGATCTGCCCAATCCATTCATAAAAATGACGTTGATTTAGTGCATGTTGTCCTAGTTTATGTAGCTCTTCATGCAATACGTAAACGAGACAATCCCCGATAGAAAACCACCAAATATAATTTTCTTTTCGTACACAAATCAAACAAGCTGTTTCACCTTTTACTTGCTCGCACGCCTGTTTGAACGAATCCGATTGAAAAAGTGTAAGGATATGATTTTCAACAGAACGAAATGCTGTTTCGATAGGCTCTTCTAATAAAATTTTTATATTTTCATATTCATTTTTTATTGTATGTACTACTAAAGCGACACTTTCTGCACTATTGTGTCCATCTAATATCATCGCAAATTCCCAGTCTCCATTTGACCAAACAAAAGCGCCGTCTTCATTCTTCTTTGCGCCTGCACTCGTATTTCCACCATATCTACCAAGCACTATCTCACCATGTTGCTGAACTGAAGTTTCCCCTAAATACATTTCGTCGCTACCAACCCATGAATATTGTCTGTTATTTGTTATATGCATACTCGTTCACCATATATGTTCGTATTCTTTCACATAGTTTTTATATTTTTTCTGCTTGTCCATGAGGTGCACCTTTCCAACTTGCTATCTTTGTCGGAGACCAAAATTCCTGCGGTGTATTTGGGTAACGAGGAATGAGGTGCATATGCATATGGTTTGCACCATTACCAGAAACGATAGCATATATATGTTCTGCACCCTCACGTTCTTTTAATGCTCGACTGACCCTACTTGTAACTAATCCAAAAATCTTCGCTTCCTCTTCTGTTAATTCAGCTAATCCTGGTA
This sequence comes from Bacillus sp. Xin1, assembly GCF_013314535.1. GTDB lineage: Bacteria > Bacillota > Bacilli > Bacillales > Bacillaceae_G > Bacillus_A. The sequence continues at coordinate 224,600 of NZ_JABUAE010000003.1, forward strand.
TATGCCGTTTTATATCAATCATTACATACCCAAGATATGTTTCCTCTTCCCCCCAATGAACATGCCCTACATATACGAGTTCATCTTCATAGATCGCCCCGCCTGGCACCTTAATTTCTCCTTTATGTTTCTGACATATAAAACAGTGTTTTTCAAAGTGACTTTGTGTAGACATGTATATTCCTCTATTCCTTAAATTTACCATAATAATACCATAAAACACCGTATATTTCAGATTATTCAGAAGAAAATCATTTTATATTCCTATAATAAAATCGATGGAACAACAGCAAAATCAAGTGTGTGCACCAGCTGGAGGTTCGGTAATTGTGTGTATGTAACCCTGTTTCATTCTATACTTTCATTCAAATAAAAAACACGCATCGTAACCTCGCTTACAATGCGTGTTTCATTTCTTTTTACACTCTTTTTTTCTTATGAAATCCTTGTGTAATCCGATCTAATACAATCGCAATGACTACAATAGCTAGTCCAGCTTCAAATCCCATTCCAATATTTACTTGGGTTACAGAACGATATACATCTACCCCAAGTCCTGGTGCTCCTACAAGTGAAGCTGTAACAACCATTGATAAGGACAGCATGATGCTTTGGTTTACACCAGCCATAATAGTTCCCGTTGCGAGAGGTAACTGAACTTTAAATAACTTTTGCGATGTAGTTGAACCAAATGCATTTGCAGCTTCAATTAAATCTTCTGGCACTTGCCTAATACCAAGGTCAGTAAATCGAATTGTCGGTGGCATCGCAAAAATAACAGATGCAATAATGCCTGGAACAACGCCCACTCCAAAGAATGTAATTGCTGGGATAAGGTACACAAAGGCTGGCATTGTTTGCATAAAGTCTAACGTTGGTTTTAAAATTTTTGAAAATCGTTCATTTTGCGATGCTAAAATGCCGATTGGAATCCCAACAATAATGGAAATAATGACTGATGTAAGAACAAGTGCTAATGTTTGCATCGTTTGTCCCCAATAGTTAATGTTTAAAATAAATAATAAGCCGATTAACGTAAAAACCACTAAAGATATTTTACGTGTTGTATACCAAACGAGAAAACATACGATTATGATCATTAAAAGTGCTGGAATCACTGATAAAAGATTCGTAAGTAAATCAACAAAACCGCCAATGACATACGAAAATCCTCGAAACAGTCCTTCAAAGTTTGCATATAAACTCTCTACAAACGCATCGACCCATTCACCTAACGGAATACGAGGAATACTATTCATTTTTATTCACCTCTTCCTCAATATTTCCTGCGAGTGCTTGAATGACGCTTTCACGTTTGATAATCCCTCTTAGCCTATTTTTCTCATCAATAACTGGTAATGGAAACTTCATCTCTGCCATTTTTGCATATGTTTCTTCTAGCAATGTATCTAAATAAACATGAGAAATATCTTTTATTAACAAATCAGCAATTGGCCATTGCTTGTGTACCGCTTTGCTCGCATCATCTGCCGTTAAAATACCTAAAAATTCATGCTTTTTATTGACTACATATACAGTGGACACACCCGCATTTCTCATAATTTGCAGCGCTACACGTGGTCCACGATCAATTAATAATGTTTCTGGTCTTTTCAGAATCGATTCGGCAGTAATGACTTTTCCTAGGTTCACATCCGCAACGAATTTCTCTACGAACTCATTCGCAGGGCTCATCATAATTTCTTCAGGCGTTCCGATTTGTACAATTTCTCCATCTTTCATTAACGCAATACGATCGCCAATTCGGAGCGCTTCATCTAAATCATGCGTAATAAAAATGATTGTTTTTTCCATTTTATCTTGGAGCTCTAACAATTCATCTTGCATTTCTTTTCGAATCAGTGGATCTAATGCGCTAAATGACTCGTCCATGAGAAGAACATCTGGGTCATTCGTAAGAGCCCTTGCAATCCCAACACGTTGCTGCATTCCTCCACTTAACTGTCCCGGAAAGCTATCTTTATGATGATCTAATCCCACTAACTTAAGTGATTCCAGTGCCTTTTCTTCTCTTTCCTCTACTGGAACTCCTTGTATCTCTAAACCATAGGCAACATTTTGTATAACTGTACGATGCGGAAACAACGCAAACTTTTGAAAGACCATGCTCAGTTTTGTTCTTCTAACTCTCCTAAGCGCTTCTTTCCCCATCGTTGCAATGTCTTCTCCATCTATATAAATATGACCCGCAGTTGGTTTAATTAGCTGGTTTAACATTCGTACAAGTGTTGATTTTCCGCTTCCGGACAATCCCATAATTACAAAGATTTCCCCCGTGTTTACTTCAAAAGTGGCTTTTTTCACACCAACATTCATTCCTGTTTCTTTCAATATTTCCGATTTACTTTTTCCTTCTTTTAGTAGTGCAACTGCTCTTTGCGGGTTTTTTCCAAAAACCTTCGTTACATTTTCAACACGAACTTTTGCATTTCCCATACAACGACTCCTTTTCTGCCTATCTATTCACATAGTGTAACGATTTTAAACAGAAATATTACATAGAAATGACATAAAGTGAAACTTTAATCAGTGGGAGCGTCATCCCCACTAATTATTAGCCCTCACGAATCGAACTTTTACGAGCAATTGATTTCCTACTTAACTTTGTTGTTTTGGATAAATTTTAAGGCGAGAATATCACCGCCCATTTATATAGGATTATTAAGCTTTTTTTAAAATTCTTGTTTCCGTTCATAATAAGAAGGTTCACTTATAGATTTATTCATAAAAGCAATGCTATACAAAATGAAACAAAACAATTTTTATTTATGAAACGGGAGGATTCAATGAAACGGAAAATATGGCTTATAAGCATTTTGTTATTTATCAGCATGATTATTACCTCTTGTAATGCTACGAATGCAAATATGAAAGGGAAAATTAAACTTGGTGTAACAAGTTGGAAAGAAAATATTGCGGCAGCAAATATGTGGAAAGTTTTATTAGAACAAAAAGGCTATAAAGTTGAACTCATGTATTTAGAAAAAGCAGCCATTTGGACTGGTGTCGCCCGCGGTGATGTTGATGCAAACTTAGAAGTATGGCTTCCGGTTACCGATAAACTCTTAAATGATCGGTATAAAAATGACATTGTCTTAAAATCAAAATGGTATGAAGGAACTGGGCTTGGTTTAGTCGTCCCTTCTTATATGAAAGACATTAACAGCATCGAGGATTTAAATGCTCATAAGGATGAATTTGATAATAAGATTGTCGGTATTGAACCTGGTAGTAGCCTTATGAATTTAACGGATAAAGCAATGAAAGAATATGATATAAAGCTAAAACTTGTCCAATCCTCAGAAGCAGCAATGATGAGTGAGCTAAAAAAGGCATATACACAAAAGAAACCAATCGCTGTAACGCTTTGGAATCCACACTGGGGATTTTCAGAATTTGATTTAAAATATTTAAAAGACCCTAAGAAAGTATATGGTGAAAAAGACGACATTTATTACTCTGTACGAAAAGGATTTGAAAAAGATTATCCGGAAATTGTGAAATACTTCGATAAATGGAAAATGAATGATGAGCAACTTGGTACTTTAATGGTTATGTTAAATAAAATAAAGGATCCTGAAGAAGCTGCACGAAACTGGATTAAAAAGAATCAAGCATTAGTGGATACATGGACAAAAGATTAATTTATTATACAAAAACAGGCCAGAGATCCCAATGTTCTCTGGCCTGTTTTTGTTATTTTTTTTCAATTACAGCATCAACAATACCATATATTTTCGCTTCTTCCGCTGTCATAAAGTAGTCTCTTTCTGTATCAAGAGCTACCTTTTCAATCGGCTGACCTGTTCGATCCGATATGATTTTGTTAATATCGTGTTTTAATTTTAATATTCGTTTTGCGGTTATTTCAATCTCTGTCGCTTGCCCTTTCACTCCGCCAAGCGGCTGATGAATCATAATTTCACTATTTGGAAGCGCAAACCTTTTTCCTTTTGCTCCAGCAAGCAACAATAATGCTCCAAATGACGCTGCAAATCCCATACAAAGTGTTTGAACATCTGGTTTAATCAAATTCATCGTATCCAATATCGCAAATCCTGCTGTAGTGGAACCACCTGGGCTATTAATATAAAGAAAAATATCCTTCTCCGCATCTTCTGCTTCTAAAAATAATAACTGTGCCACTACACTACTTGCTACTTGATCGTTAATTTCTGATCCAATCATAACAATACGATCTTTTAACAACCTTGAATATATATCATAGGAGCGCTCTCCTAATTTTGTTTGTTCTACAACATACGGAATTGCATTCATCATAATCCCTCCATCTACTTTTTAAGCTGCGCACAGCATATAACCGTAAGAAGAAGGTGTTTTCGTATTGAATAGTAGTACTGGCTGCTTCGATGATAGATGTGTAAAGTCGATTGTTGGAAGAAGTTTTGTCAACAATTCGGGTCTTTGTTCACGAATAGCTGTTACAACTACTTCAACATCATCCTCCTGCCCTCCTAATTCAATCACCTCTTCTTCACTTACCGTTTTCAATCTATTTCTACTTCGAAACAACGAAGCCTTTACTGCACCTTCTGATATTGAACATATCTCCGCAATATCGGATAAACTATATTGAAAAACATCTTTTAATAAGAAGATGACGGATTGCTGTACATTTAATAAAGACAAAACTTTCTCCGCCATCTCATGCACATCAGCAATTTTTTCATGTGGTTCTTCAAATGTAATCTCCTGCTCTAATTTCTTCTTAACTGATTTTGCTTTCATTTGATCTAGCCATTGATTTCGAGCAATTTTATATAGAAGCGTAATACAAACCTCTTTATGTTCTGCACCTACATATTTTTGGAGTACTTTACAAACCGTTTCTTGGGCAAGATCTTCTCCGTCCCATTTGCTTTTTGTTAAAAACGTACAGTACCTTTTTAACTCCGCATAATTTTCAATGATAAAGTTTATATTTGAATGATTCATATCGATATGATTTTTTAACATTCGAGTTACTTTTGTGCACAAAATAACCACTCCTTTTCAGCGCTTACTTTATAAACGATTTTACCGATAAAAAAGTTACGGGTCTGATAAAAAATTTTACAACGTTTACGATTACGAAAATGGGGTCATAAATATGTTATGTAGAATTTTACATGAGGAGGCAATAATATGCCAAAATTAACCGTTATTGGTAGTGGCACGTTTGATGTAAAAGAAGGAACAAAATTAGTACTAGCACTTGAAGATAATGGTGTCAATATTCTTCATCGTTGCGGAGGGAAAGCACGTTGTACCACTTGCCGCGTTGAAATTATAGATGGAGATTTTCAGGAACCAACACATGTTGAAAAAAATGCGATTACAGAAAAAGGTATTGAAGATCATTTGCGATTGTCATGTCAAATGTACGTACATACAGACCTTACTGTTCGTCCCATATTAACAGTTGAAAATTCCGGATTAGACGCTGGACCACGACCTGCGGAATAACTTTGGGAGAATGATAATGAACTTAAAACGTTTAGCTGGTGAATACGCTGTTGATTTTATAAAAGATGGAATGAATATCGGCCTTGGCACTGGTTCCACTGTATACTGGACAATCCAAAAATTAGGACAGCTAGTCAGTGAAGGTTTAACGATTCAAGCTGTACCTACTTCAATAGAAACGAAGAATTTAGCGGAGCAACTTTCTATTCCTTTAATCTCTTTAAGTGAAATAGATTCTCTTGATCTTACGATTGATGGTGCTGATGAGATTAACCCGGATTTACAGTTAATTAAAGGGGGCGGTGGTGCTCTTCTTCGTGAAAAAATAGTTGCTGTGTCTTCTCAAAAACTAATCATAATTGCTGATGAATCAAAACTTGTAACAGATTTAGGTCTATTTCCTCTTCCTATTGAAATCGTACCGTTCGCTTGGGAACAAACTTCAAAACGAATTCAATCATTAGGTTGCCAGACGATTTTGCGTATCCAAAACAATCAACCATTTATAACAGACAATGGCAATATGATCTTAGATTGTGTTTTTCCAAACCAAATAACCAAACCGATTGAAGCTCATCAGCAATTAAAAATGATAACTGGTGTAATTGAAACTGGTTTATTTATTAATATGGTAGATACAGCGATTATTGCTACGGAAAACGGTATAAAAGAATTATAATGAAAAGGCTGGCTGTATAATTATAGTCAGCCTTTTCATTATAATTCTATTTGTTAAAACTGCTATATTGTCATATATACCTTTTCACAGAAAATCACTATATGTTTTCTCTAATTCAAGTAACCAGGGTTTCACATTCTAAAAACCAGAAAAATTAACACTAATTTCATCTAAAATAGACCATTCATCTCCCACTTTCACTTCTAAACGAAGTGAAAGTGAGAGTAGTTCAAATTATAATGTTACCTTTATTATTAAACCCAATACCCCTGTTAAAACTGCACCTATAATAATTCTCAAACTCCAAGTTGTATTCATTTTAATTTTTTCTAATTGTTTATTAATTGTCGCTATATCTTTTTTATTTATAAGTACACGCATTTCTATAAGTCGAATATCTTTTGTAAGTTCTTTAATTGTTACTTTTAAATCATCAATTTCTTCATGCAAATCTTGAATCTCTTCATCTGAACTTTTCATGTCATCACATCCTTTAAGTGAAACATCTATCTCTATATAATATGAGACAAGTTTTTCGATGTGAATGTGTATACCAATACATTTCTTAGTACATATAAAATAAAATAATAATACACCCTAGTATATAAAAGTGTATATCATTTATACTCTTATATAAATGATATAAAAACAGTATCATAATTTTCCGAACCTACCAAAAAGGACTGAATAAGTTGCAATCAAAACAAATAAAAGAAATAACTGATTTAGAAATTGCCTTTCACATTCGAAAAGAGGTATTTGTTAAAGAACAAGGTGTTCCTCTAGAAGATGAATTTGATACATTTGATACACTAAGCGATGTATGTCATCATATTTTAGTTTATTTTAACGAAATGCCTGTAGGAACTGGGCGTATTAGATTCGTTGATAACATTGGTAAACTAGAAAGAATCTGTATATTACAACCCTTCCGAAAATACGGTTTAGGTAAAATCATTATTCAAACATTAGAAGAGATTACTAGAGAAAAAGAGATCTCTAAGGTGAAACTGCATGGGCAAACACATGCAGAGGGATTTTACAATAAACTTGGTTATCAAACTTCATCGGATGTATTTATGGAAGATGGTATTCCACATATTCTTATGACGAAAGATTTATCTGTTAATAAAGTTATAAAATAATAAATTAAAATCCCTTTTCACACTTTTGAAAAGGGATTTTAAAATTTTGTTATTATACTACTGTCACACTTATAATCTATTTTGAAAAACGAATTCATAAAGCATACCAACACCAACTCCAATTGTATAAGCCAATAAATCACTCCACAAAAATCCATACCCTAATACAAGTCCCCCTAAAGTCGTTGCACGAATATTATCTATCCATTCAGAATGATATAATTGACTCATTTCAATCCCATAGCAAAATAGCAAACTCAATAAAGCAACTTTTTTGGTCCCCATTTTATGAAAAAGGAAGCCAAATCCAATAAAAATCATAAGAGCCCAGAGTGCATCTCCTAAGTAATCATTCAATAGATCTGGTAAAGCGTATGTAAATTTTCTTGATGCCAATCCTAAGATGATTACTGTTATAGTTAATACCGCATACAGTAGTCTATTTCGTTTATAATCCATTCTTAAATCCTCTCTTATCGCAACAAACTAAAAAAACATCTCTTGTGCAAGTTGTTGAAGAATATATGCATATAGATTTCGCTGTAGTTCTTCAACGAACAAATGAAATTCATCTACAATCAATAGATTCATACAACAACGCTATTCTTTCTGTGTATTTCTACATAAGAATAACGCTTTCTATGAATTATGGTATAAAGTCATCTTAGATTGATAGTAATGTGACGCTACACCTTTATTATTTTTCAGACTTCGCTTGTTCTAGAATGTATTCTTCTTCTTGCTCCGGTGTAGCTAATTCGTATGCTTTACCATTGCTAGTATTTTCCCATTCCCATAATAAATTATGCTCCTTAACCGCTTGAGAGAAATCACCTTCATACCAACGGGTCAAAATCTTGAGGTACTGTTCTTTATGTTGTAAGGTTCCACTATTACTTTCATCAACCATTCTTCGCACTTCTTCGATGTTTTCTGGAGTCATTTTGATAAATCCTTGCTTTTCCTGAGATAATACTTTTTGATGAGTCATTTTGTGCATTGTATTAATTATATGACGATCAGAATTGAGGTCAAATGTTATCTTTTCCCCTTTAACGCTCTCAGTCTGCCTTTCTTCACTGTCTGAACCTACATACGTACCCACTCTGTAACCAATAAAAATACCAGTAACTATAGTAATAACTAAGATTGATATGATTTTACTCCACTTTTTCAAATCTCTTCTCCCCTAAAAAAGAACTATATACCTATATTTATATTACGAGATTTATATAACGTATCATTTGCAATTATGTTTTTTACTAGGTACATTTAAATCCCTCTGAGAAATCTAATTTATCTCATGAAAAACAGCAATTCTTTCATTCTCAATCCTCGTTATATAACACATTAAAATCAGTAACAATTGAAACAATATTACCCTTCTCATCAATCCCCCAATAAGAAGGATAAAAACCGTCACCATAACCGGAACGGAACATAATCACATTACTTCCTGTTTCCTCACAAACTACACAGTTTCCCCATTCATCATCATGTTCTGTTAGAATATCGTCTATCAAATCATCATACAAGCTTATAAATTCGTCTCCTAATTCTTGTTGTAGCCTATCTTCTATTTCTTCTAATTTATCAATTGCTTCAACATCTGCAAAACATCCTAATCCTGTATCGACTGGGTAACCAAAAATATATCCTTCCTCTAGTTCACTTACATTCTGCCCTAGTTTTGTTGCCATCTTCCACTCAGTCACCTTTGATTCAGCTAATTTCAATTCAGCGCCCGCAATTAAGCCGTCGTTCCACCAAGCCACAACTGGATATGTACCGGGCTGAATTGTATGTTCGAAGTGATTTTTATGAAAAATAAGAGGATCACAAGCAATGATTTTCCCGGAAGTAACTTTTAAGTGCTCTAATACTTCAGAACGTAAAACCTCACTATTCGGTTTGGATAATTCATGTAGTAGTTTTGACATAATATTTCTCTTCCTTTCATTTTCTTATTCGTAGAATTTACTTAATAAAGTGTAAGGCAATCGAATGGATAAGACACCGTTTATTCCTCTCCCAAAATCTCTTTCTGCATCTTTTTCGAAAGAGACTGCAGAACTAAATCATAAGACCAATCTATCATTTTATTAATTTCCTCTTGTCCTAAGCCCTTATTTATATAAACTGTATTCCAATGCTTTTTATTCATATGATAACCAGGAATAATTGAATCCGGATATTCTTCTCGAATTCGCAATGCGACATTGGGATCACATTTCAATGTGATCGCTGCTTTTTCCCCTTTTTCATGATTTACAATCGCAAATATTTTATTATAAATTTTCATACATGTTGCATTCCATCCATCTGGAGAATCTTCCGTTACTTTTCTTTTTGAAAGGCAGTATGTACGTGTTGCTTTCAATGTTTTCTTCACCTCTTACATTTATTGATGCTCCGATTACAAAGTTACATAATATAATTATGTTATATCTCTAAACGTTTCTCTAAAAAATGCTGGCTATACCCTTTAGGATGATCCTCTACTACCCCAAACTCTCTATACCCCTGCTTCTTATAAAATTCAGGTGCTTGAAAACTAAATGAGTCAAGCAGTATTAATCTACATCCTTTTTCTTTTGCCATTTCTTCGATTTTATTTAATAATTGACTACCATACCCCTCATGGCGTACTGACTCATCCACCCATAAAAAATCAATATGAAGATGATAAAAATACATCGTTCCTGTTATGCCTCCAAATATTTTTCCAGCATCGTCTTTTACTAGAAAGCTTACATGCTCTAATGGGCTTTTCACTTCATTTGGTAGTACAGACATATTGTATTGAATTACTTTATTTTTTATATACTCACTTTCGTTTGGCGTGTACTGTTCGGTAATTTCCATATAATCATACGTCCTTTCCTAATTAATGAAATAAGGACTAAAAGTCTCTTTTACTTAAGAAACTTTTAGTCCACACTATTTAATTATCTTTATTTTTTCTAGCCGAAATGCTAACAATAAAAAATCCTTTTTCTCATATATCAATATATTCTATTTCTCTTCTAACAAACTCTTTATACAGATATCTTAAAACCTCCATTATTTTAGAATCAACTTCTTGATTCTCGTAACGATTTGGTAAATCCATTCCGCCAATCACATAAAGCAATGGATTTTCATGAAATGTTCCTAGTATACCGATATTTATAAAAGCAGTAGGTAATCCACCTGTCATATGTGCCAAACGGTAACCTGGTATTCCCTCATAGTTCCCTTGTTGTCTCACCATTCCATTTATAATTGGTTCCCATAATACCGGATTCGATTCATATCCTTGGAATATACGAATTAAAAGTTTAAGAACTTGTTTTAAGTTCCCAACGTTTTTCACATCCCTGGGGTCTTTCGTAATATTAATCTTTGAAAAAGAACTTTGAATTCTTTTATTTACTTCTTCCCATCCCCCGCAAAAGCCCACAACAGATTGTGCAATAAAATTGTCATGACATGCAATCATTACTTCCACAGCATTTCTGAGTGTTAACACTGTTCTTCCCTGCAAATGTGGATATATTTCTTTACTATCCTCTTTATAACTAAATGCTATATTGTCGATTTCATCACTCCAGCGAACCTGCTTTTCTTCAATCATTTTAGCTACAGCAAATCCAATTGCAATTTTTGCTGCCGACGCTAATGGAACCACTATATCATCATTATATAAAGCAACAATATTTTGACTTTCTGCTGAATAAACAACGATACCTACCTGACCTGATTTTATCTCCTTTATTTTCTTGATTACTTCCTCCATTTGTACGCCTCTTCTCGATTTCGTTTTATCCCTTTCAGTATTTCGATAATACGAATCAAAAATCCTTTTATGAGGTTAACAAATGTATTCTATTATTTTTGTTCTAACTCTACCGGTAAAACATAGACGCCAATTCATATTTTATATCCGCAGCAACCAATGACGGATCAATGAAAAGTAATACCAACTCCTTTTCCGCACGAAAATGCTTTTCTGCAACTTCAAGCGATTGTTCTAAAAAAGAACAATGAATAAACCCTTCTTTTGTAAGTGAGTCTTCAATTATTTCTCTTTTTATTTTTGCTACTTCCCATGCATTTTTTCTCATTATCTTTGTAATCATATTCGATCTCCTTCTTCCCTATTATTAAAAAAACAAGAGGATTTTCTCGCTTATTACTTGAAAATCCTCTTAAACAGCTTCTATTTACTTTCATAAAACTCTTCTTGTATTCCTTGAATTAACGGTGATGCTTCTCCAGAATAGAAAATCCGTAATTCATGAAGTGCTCTCGTACATCCAACATATAATAATTTAGCATCATGCTTTGTTCCTTTATAATGCATAGCATCTACATCTATAAGTAATACAGCATCGAATTCTAAACCTTTTGCCAAATAGACAGGTACAACTGAAATACCACCTTCATATTTACTTTGGTTCGCTTCGATAACATTAACAGTGATTCCTGCAGCTGTTAACTTCTCATATATATCACGGCACTCATCATCTGTTCTACCTATTACAGCAATCGTCTTCACATTTTCACGTTGCATTTTTTGTAGTGTTTTTACACTCTCCGCAAATTGATCGTCTGTAGAAATAACCTTTACTTTCTCACCACTACGAAAAACAGGAGTTGCAAGCCCTACCGGAATGTCCGCGTTTTTAATGACTTCATTTGCAAACTCAATAATTTCTTTTGTAGAACGATAACTTCTCGTCAATTCATAGTAACCTGTTTCTTGAAACACTTCTTTAAAGTCATTCCAGTCTTCAATTCCTTGATAATCATATATCGCTTGCGATAAATCTCCTAAAATCGTAAACGAGTTACCCATTGTAATCTCTTTTAGAATACAAATTTGGAAGGGTGAAAAATCTTGCGCTTCATCTATTACAACATGGTGGAATTTTTGCCCGATTTCAATACCTGCCAATCGATAGTGAATATGAATAAGAGGCGCTAAATCTTCTACATACACTTCTTTTTTACGGCAATTTTTTTCTGTTTCTTGAACAAGTTCTTCAGGCAAAAGTTCTAATATTTCTTTTTGCTTCATCATCAAACTATAAAATGCTAACGGGCTCATTTTAGGCCAAAATTTCATATAGGCATTTAGTCTCTTTGTAGCTTCTTTTTTTAATTCCTTTTTCTTGTTCGTTCCTTCAAACTTCTTGAGTTCGATCTCAATCCAGCGCTTTATCCGACCAACTAATCGTTCTCTACGCTTCGCTAATGGATAGTGCTTATATTCAACTTGCATCCATTTTTTGATCTCTTCTACTGTAATAATAGCTTGATCCCATGCCTCAAAATCTTTTTCTGGCACTAAATTCTCTTCAAAGTGAATTATACTTTTTTCAATAAATCCCTTGAATTTCATCGTTCCTTTTAATTTACCAAGCATAACCTTTTTATCATCGCGATTTATTGAAAAAGCTTCTTTCAATTTTTCTTCCGTATCTTTTAACTTCACTGCATCATCTAATGTGCGCAGTGCCCAATCTTGAAATGTTGTTTGTTTAATATTTCCGACGCCAAGTTCAGGAAGTACACTAGAGATATAATCTAAAAACAAACTGTTGGGAGCAAATACAATCATTCGTTCCGCCTCAAGCTGCTCACGATATTCATAAATTAAAAAAGCAAGGCGATGTAAAGCGATTGTTGTTTTCCCGCTCCCTGCAACTCCTTGAATCAAAAGTGGTAAATTCTTCTCTGCACGAATAATATCATTTTGTTCCGATTGTATCGTTGAAACGATATCTTTTAATTTGTTATCTTTATTTTCACCTAATCGATATAGAAGAAAATCATCTGCAAGAGATACATCTTCACTTCCTTTTACATATGTATCAACAACACGTTCTAGTTCTCTTTTACGAATGGCAATGTTTCTTTTTAAATACACATCGCCTTCCACTAATCCATCTGGTGAATGATAAAAAGCCAGTTCTTCACCACCAGTAAATGAATAAAACATACTCGCAACAGGTGCACGCCAGTCAATAACAATTGGTTTCATCGTTTCTTCATCCGACACCCCTACTTTACCAATGTAAATTGGCATTGGCTCGTCTTGTCCATCTTCCTGAAAATCTAACCGTCCAAAGTATGGATCTTGCACACCAACACGTAAGTTTCTTCGACTTGACTCCCTCATACTTTCAAGGATTTGCTCTTTAAAATCCTCTCCATAATAAACTGGAACCTTTTCTAGTTTATCTAACTGCTCATCCATTGTAGATAAAGTTTCTTTCATCCGCTGTAATTCTTCTTCAAATATGTTGCTCATTATGATGACTCCCTCCTGTCCGTTCGAAATTTTCAGTCGAAATATAATTGTATAAAAAATACATTTACAAAGTCAATAGTTTAATTAAGAATTTTCTAAAATATAAAAGAGGCAAAGAGTGAATCCTTTGCCTCTTTTATAAAAATGATGTTAATCTGAATAAAACATTATTTTCATTTCATATATTCAGACATAATTATATCATGTTGCAACATTGTTTCGGTCTCTACGGAAAACACTGTATCAGCATCTTCTTTCTTATCTACAAGAATACCACGAGCCTTTCCATGTAGAATGAATAAGTCATATAAATGTGGTTTCATTAAAGATGTTAAAGCTTTCCCCATTAGTACAATTCCTTTCTCATTACCATCCACATTGTTCGCATACATCGGGTACTGTTTTAACTCGATATCAGCCCATATCATTTTATTTTCCTTTAAGTCAAAGATAATTGGTATTGAAATTGTCGAGTTACTTGTTAAATCTAAGCGATCTATCACACTTCGTGGGTCAAATATTTCTCCTGACTGCGGTTTGCTTCGCAACATCCAGCCTGCAAAGCAAACTGGCAATTCTGCAAATAAATGTCCTGTAAAAGAAAAAACGTTCATTACAACATATCTTCCGCCACAATCTCGAATCGATTGTATATCTAAGTCTATGAATTCACATGCTCCTTTTGGCGCAGATGTAATATCCCCACTATGAGCACCTTGAAATAAATTTGATTTAAGAGCCGTGTAATCAATATGCGTCATATAGTTCCAATCATCTCCGTATAAAACAGCTGATAAGTCAATATCTACTCGACCCGTTTTCTTTCCATCTACTATCCCTTCGCTCCAATATAAAAAGAAACGAAGTGTATGACCATTTGCTATTGGTTCAACACTACCTCGCACGAGTGTCCGCAAACTTTTACTCGCAGAACGTTGAGAAAACGGAACCAAATATTGTTTTAAATTTGGATCCACATATACTCTTCCTAAAGAAGGAAGTGATTGAAAATGTGTACACAATGCCTCTTCAGTAATTTCCACTACCCGTCCGCATACATTCTCACTAAGTAGAGGAAGTGTATTTTCTCTTGCAAATACGTTTGCTATATTTCCTTTTGGAAAAAAGACACGCATCGGCTTTTGGTCAACACGATTTTGAAAATGTGAGTGTATTTGCAGTAGAACAGGCGTGCTGATTCGAGTGGCTATTGCACTATATTGTGATAAAATTTCTTTTATATCACCTCGGCGCAAAAATTGATCTAACCGTCTTCCGAATTCACCAGGACGTGAAGCTAAAACTTGAGCAGCTTTTGTAATATCCCCTTCGTTTAATAATGCTTCTACTTCACTTCGGTACGTGTGAATTCGCATATCATTCACGACAACATGAAATGCCGCACAAGCTTTTGGATATCGTTTTTTATATTGAAAAGGGTGTAGTTCTTTTGCTACACGCTTCCACATTTCTCTATGACGAACCATATCTTCACGCGAATCTCCACATTTCTCTATGCAAGATAAAAATAGACGACGTAATTTCCTTGGTATTCTTTGAAACTTTGTTGGAGTTGCTAAACTTACATCACCTTCACTGTATGCAACAATAAGCCGCAGCACATCTGTACATGTTTGTATGTAAGGAGCAATTAGATTAAACGATACATCACGATACTTTACAAGCGTACTTAATACCACAGCTTTATTTTCATGGTAAGGAATTTCACTTGGTAATAATTCATAGTAATATTCATAGTTTTTTAATACTTCACTTATATCTTCTTTATAATCTTGGGATAAATTACTATTGGCAGCTATACGTTCTTTTATCGTGCTTAAAAAGCCTGAAAATGTTCCAAGTGACAATACTCGCAATTCATGTTTTTCTGCAAAAGGCGGTCGCTCTATCTTTATTGTGTCTGGTCTTATTCCAAACCAATAATGCAAAATCGCATTTATATAAAGCTGACTCTCCTCCTCATCCATCACCTCTTCTGGAAAATTCGGATAAAAAGGTTTATATGTGACATGACTACCTACTCTCTCTTCTAATAGAGATAATAGATCTTGGTACCACGGCAGAAACTCCTCTATTGCTAGTAATTCTATTGCCTGCAACAGCTCAGATGAAAAAGTAAAACCTAGGCTATGAATATTCTTCAGTGCACTAGCAAGTATTGGTGCAGGAAGTGACCCGTTCCCTTCCGGAAGCATTACTTTTGATTGTTTCAAATACATTTTGTTCCATCGTTTCAATTTTTATCATCCTCTATATGTAAAAATAAAAAAATCAGGGACTAACTCTTTTGCCACTATTTGCAAAAAGCCGTTCCTGATTTTCAAAGTTAGTATGTAAAATAAAATGCACAAGAAAGCCACACCCCTAATTTCCAAAGAGTGAGTAGAAGGAAGGAGCGTGATGGCCTGTGCAAATATAGTATACAAGATGCAAATTATTTTGCCAAGTAAAGATGCTTTCTGATTATTAGCTTTACGGAGGATTACTATGATTGAATCCTCCCTCTAACACTTTCGCTACATTTCTATTTCATGTTTATACTTTACCCAATCGCCAGAAGTGATTGGTTTCTGTAACATTTTTTTATTCTGTGCCGTATATACATATGCATGTATTTCTTTATTCTCAAAATAAATTGTTTGTGTAATTCTGTCATACAAATCCGTCTCTGTATTCCCTGTATATTCTTCGAGTTCATCTAATTTCTTTAAAATTTCATCATCTACTTCATACATTTCTCCATATACTTTATCCTCTTTTGTACAAATCATTGCCGGATAACATTCATTTGTATCAAAGAGTTTTCCATAAGTCCATGCTTCTTCAGCTATACTTGTTGCCCCATGTAAATAATGCGCATTTTCCTGTTGTTTTCTTAATGTACCGTAAACAAAAACATAGTACATTTCCCTACCCCCTTCGTACTCTTTATTTTCTCATTTGTAAATAAGCACGAATCATAAAGTAACTCACTTCATCAGGAAGTTGTTCTTTAATAGATTTCAATCCACCTTCTGCATGTTGTACTGCCGATTCAATAAGAGATTCATATTCTGCTGGAACAAAACTTGGCCAGTCTACTTCCATACCTTCCTCATAACAGCGAATTAAATGGTTTTCCACAGTTTGACGTGATAAACCTCGTTCTTTTGCAATCGTACTTAACTCCGTTCCTTGTTTATACATTTCATACGTTTCTATGTGAGAATTTGCTGATGCTTTCCCAGATTTTTTTCGTTCCGTAACAACTTCTGTCTTAACCGTTTCAGCGTAATCAGGGTTTTGTTCAATAAAATGAATGATTGCCTGTAAAAAGTGAGAACCGTACTTCGCAAGTTTATGTTCCCCAATCCCTTTTACTTGTAAAAGTTCCGCATCGCTTTGTGGCATTTTCGTACACATATCTTTTAAAGTTTGATCAGAAAAAATAACAAACGGTGGTACGCCTTCTCCTTGTGCGATTTCTTTCCGCACTTCACGAAGTATTTCAAACAGTGGATGATCTTGTACAATTTGTCTTGTTTCCACTCTTTCTTTACGTAACACATTTTCATTTCCAAGTAATACTTCTTTCCCTTTTGCGGTTACTTTTAAGGTTGGATACGTCCCGTGTTCCACCGCAATTAACTCTTCTGAAATTAAAAACTCTATAAACTCACTTACCTCTTTTACACTACGATTGGATAAAAGGCCGTAAGTTGGTAACGTATGAAAATTAAATTCAATCACTTTTTTATTTTTTGATCCGGTCAACACTTGCGCAATCATTTGTTTTCCAAATCGTTGGTTTGTTCGAATCATACAAGATAATACCATTTGTGATTCTCGCGTAACGTCAACGCTCTCACGTTCATCAATACAATTCCCGCAGCGACCACAATCTTCTTTCGGTTCTTCTCCAAAATACTCTAGAATAAATGATTGTAAACATTGTTCTGTATGACAGTAATCTGTCATATGTTGTAGTTTTTCCAGTTCATTTGAGAAACGTGATTCCCCGGTAGACTGATCAATTAAAAAACGCTGCACTTGTACATCCTGAGAAGAATATAACAAAATACACTCACTATCTAACCCATCACGGCCAGCACGTCCTGCCTCTTGATAATAACTTTCCATATTTTTTGGAAGTTGATAATGAATCACGTACCGTATATTTGACTTATCGATTCCCATACCAAATGCAGATGTCGCTACCATAACACTTACTTCATCACGTAGAAAACGTTCTTGCTGTTCATTGCGATCATGATCATTCATTCCTGCATGATAGCGTGCAACTGAAACTCCTGCTTTATATAAATCTTCATACAATTGATCCACAACTTTTCTTGTCGCTGCATAAATAATTCCAGATTCCTTTTTATTTTGACGAATATAATCTGCTAAATAGGCATTTCGGTCCTGCCCTTTAATCACTGAAAATGATAAGTTTTCCCGTTCAAACGTTGTCATAATTGTATTATCTTGATTAATTTCAAGCGCACGACAAATATCTTCACGCACTTGAGGTGTTGCAGTCGCTGTTAACGCAAGTACAAGTGGTTTTTCTGGAAGGTAGTCTAATATGCGATGTATATGTAAATAACTTGGGCGAAAATCATGTCCCCACTGCGAAATACAGTGTGCTTCATCAATTGCGATCATCGGTATTTTCATATCAATTAATTGATCCACAAATTCCATTGAATCAAGACGCTCTGGCGCCACATATAAGAGCTTATAATGACCTTGTTTCGCCCATTGAATTCGTTGATTGGCTTCTGTAATTGAAATAGAACTATTAATATATGTAGCTGAAATCCCATTTTGTACTAACGTATCTACTTGGTCTTTCATAAGTGAAATAAGCGGCGATATAACTAATGTCGTTCCCTCAAATACTAATGCCGGAATTTGATAACAAATTGATTTACCACCGCCTGTTGGCATAATACAAACGGTATCTTTTCCATCCAATACATTTTTAATTGTCTCATCTTGCCCTCTGCGGAATGACGAGTAACCAAAATAGGACGCTAAAAGTTCTTGTGCTTTTGTAAACAAAAAAAATTCACCTGCTTTTCTTAGTCTTTCATCTACTAGTATTATATCATTACTTAGAAGTCATTGTACTCTCTACTTCTCTCCATACCTTCGCATGCTTACGTATAACCGTTACAAACTCATGCAGGGCTGGAGAAAACCATTTGTTTTTATGATACGCAAGTTGTGTTGCAAACTTTGTTTCATTTGAAATAACAGCGTTTAATCTCTTATCTTTCCACTCTTGCTGGACCGTAATAATTGGTAATAAAGAAATCCCTAATCCACACATTACACATTGTTTTATTGCCTCAATGCTCCAAAATTCAAATGTACTTTCATGTTGGATGCCTTGTTTTTGTAAATAATGTTCAAAAAATGCTCGGTAACTACAATCACGTTCTGTATACAAAAAAGTTTCCTCTTGAGAAAATTGGACATTTTGCGAATCTGTTTGTCTCACAGTGTAATCTTTCGGAAAAACAAACACCATTTGCTCCATAACAAGTTGCTCGATATATAAATCCTCTTCATGGCGCTCGGTGTCTAAGAGGAAAGCAATATCTATATTTCCACTCTTTAAATCATTTCGCAATTCCCTACACGTTGAAGCTTTTAATGTGATTTTTACTTTTGGATACTTCTTTTTATATTCATGAAGAATAGAAGGCAATCGATAAATTGTTAATGATTCTGGAGCACCAATTACAATTTTTCCAGTAATCTCATTATCTGCGCTTGGAATTTGTTTTGCTTTCTCAGACAAAGCAATCATTTCATTTGCATAAGGCAGTAAATGCTTTCCTACATCTGTTAACACCATTTTCTTCCCTAAACGATTGAATAAAGGCTGTCCCATTTCTTGTTCAATCGATTGAATATGCCCTGTTACAGTAGATTGTGCATATCCTAAATAGTCAGCTGCCCGTGTATATCCTCCTAACTCAACAATTGTTTTAAAAGTTTTCAAATGCCGAATCTCCACTTCAATCTCCCCACTTTAACATCATGATTTCCGATTATTAACTTCATATATATCTATTTTACTGATAGATATACTCCCATTACAATAAAACCAACACAATATTTTAACTTTTCAAAAGGAGATGTGTGTAAATATGAGAAAGAAGAAATTAGGGCCAGTACTTCTCAGTGGTTTAATTATTGGTCCCATTTTAGGATCAGGAATTATTTTACTCCCCCCACTTATTTACAAAACAACAGGAGATTATGCCATTATTGCTTGGTTACTTATTATGGGAGTTGGATTTCTTTTTGCTTCCTTGTTTGGTAAGTTAAGCATTCACTTCCCTAGTGAATCTGGAGTTGCACATGCAGTTGATCAAGCTTTTGGACCTTCCATGAAACAATTAACTTCTATTTTCTTTATCATAGCGGCTTGTCTAGGACCTACGGCTGTTCTTATGACAGCCAGTCAATATATAGCAGCTTTGTTTTCAAACTTTAAACTTCCGTTAGAGGGAATTGGTTTTCTTTTAATGAGCCTTTGTGTATTAATTTTATTATTAGATATATCATCTATTGGAAAAATATCATTTGTATTTTCAACAGCTGCAACCGTTCTTTTACTAAGCGGTGGAATGAGTTCTATTCCTCATTTCCGATCAGAACAACTATTTCAAACACCTTTTTCTTTTGGAGATTTTGGATATAGTATTTTATTGCTCTTTTGGGCTTTAGTAGGTTGGGAGATTATCGGGAATTACAGTATGGATGTCAAAAATCGAAAGAAAACAATTCCACAAGCAATTGCGATAAGTACAATTACTGTAACGATTGTTTGTCTTGTCGTAGCAGGCGCCACACAATGGATTGAAATTCCTAGTTCAAATCAAGAAGACTTACGAATAACATCCATATTAGCTACTTTATTTGGGGATTTTGCCGCTTCTCTTATTGCCTTTATTACTACTGTACTTTGCATGAGTACATATTTATTAGTTGTTGGCGGTGTCTCACGTCTTATCGCTTCTGAGGCGAAATATATAAAGAAATTATCTAAACTTTCATATCGTACGAAATCGAATGTACCCAGCTTTTCTTTACTTTTATTAATCAGCATTCATACCGTTGTCTTTATCTGCCTGTATAACAATGTCATTACAGTGGAAAAAATCGTAGCTATTGCAAATGCTTTCTTTATCTGTAATGCCATTTGTGGAATCTTTGCAGCATATAAATTATTAACAGGTCTATTTAACAAAGTTCTTTCCTTAAGTTTAATTGTCTGTTTCCTTATCATTCTCTCTTTCTCTTCCATCTGGATTTTAATAAGTATCGGAATACTAGTTGCTTTCTATTGGGTACAGTACTTCAAAAACAGATCAAATACTTATGAAAAGGAAATTTCAATAAGATAATGAAAGAAATCATTAAAACGATTCATCACACAAATTACACATTCATTTCCATAATATATCCGCATCAAATGAATGGAGGTTTATTTATGAAACGTAACAATAATCTAATTCGTTTTCGTTCTTCAAATAAACAACCCGAAGTTCCTAATTGCGATGATTGGAAATATGAATCTCTTTATAAGTATCGACCTTTATTTTCATACAAAAAGCTTTTTAGCATCTTTTTCAAAGTAAAAAAGCGTTAATATCTTCCATACAAAGTTTCTCAATATATAACTTATGGACTTCATTCATCACAATTGATAACATCTAATTAATCTGTTGGATTAGATCCCCTTCTTACGACCTGCTTTTTACTTGCAGGTCTTTTTTTATTCTATTATCCAATACATAAGTAGTACAAAACACCATAATAAAGAAATTTGATACAAAGCAAACAAATTCACATCACAGTTTTATTTTTTTCTCAATACACAAAATCAATTTCAATTGTTATGATTAAAGTACTCCAGATGGGTTATTCTCATCAACATTATCTAGTTAAAGGGACCTGCCGCGGGAAGTAGGTCTCTTTGACTTTGTTTGAAAGGGTTCTTATATACTTCGAACTAGGCCCCCATTCATTTGGACACATTTACCAGGTTTCTTTCCAAGAAATTCATGTTAAGATTATTTTGTCGATTCCGATATTCTCGACTATACCCTTACGAAGCCCTGTAACTTCCCTTACAGGGCTTCATTTCTTTTATATTCACTTTAAACATCTACTTCAACTAAATTTTCTAAAATGTACTTAAGAATATTCCCCTAAAAATCCTACATAAATCCAACTCTATAACGTTTTGTCCCACTAGTAATCCTTTAGTCATATTTACAGTAATCTTTTACCAGTCACCTTCTCTCTTTACATTTAACATGTATCAAGATATTTTATTAATATCTTTGTTTACATTTGTAGGAGGAAACGTATTGATTAATGCACTAGGTCTCGCTTTTATTCTTTCTAATAAGCCTGAAAAGAAGAAAAAAGTTTATCTTAATGATAGATTTGCACTAATAGACATTATTGAATCTAAAGATGTATATGATTATGAGGGGAATACATTAGTAGAACTAACATGTAAATACAGTATTTATTTGGATGAAAAATACTACTGCAAATCCCTTGATGACTACACCGGACAAGTATTTCCTTTCCTAAGTGAAAAAATTGGAAAAGGTCTTGTTAGAAATTTAAATTATCATTTTTCATATGTTGATGTATATGATAAAAAACCGCCCGTTAAAGAGATTAGAAGTCGTATGGAGGAAGTTATTCATTATAAAGCGAAACTGTAATTAGCGAGGGACTTCAATAGTCCCCCTGTTATTCATAAATATATGAATCATCCTCATCTCGATACGATAATTCTGCTAAAAATTCTTCTAGCGAATCACTGTGTAAAAGCGGCTCCCATGCGCCAGTGCCATGCTCGGCTGTATACACTGGGAATTTTTCATCTTTCACATCCACAAAAAAGGGATCGGCCATTAATTCTTCGTATCCAATAACAAACCAACTATCTTTCCAATCCCCTTCTTCATTTCCTATAAGAGATTCATTGTCTATTCCTCCTACACGGTAGCCGAGTTGCCCTTCTTCAAACTGCTCTCTTAAAAATATATAAACGGGTTGCATTTCGTCTGTGATATCTAAAATTCCCACTTTGTTTGTTTCTAATCGCTCAAGCATACATAATAATGTATCAATTTCATTTTTATAGGGCATATAGTAATCTCCTTATCTATTTTTTATAAGTCTATATTTTTAATTTCTGTATCCGTTTCAACTGCTACCTTCAACCTCTGCAACATATATCCAATTCCCGTGCAACCTTCTAATGGATAAGAAATCATCTCTTCTGGATATAACTTCGTCACGACTTTCTTATGCTTCTTTCCTGCCAGCAAAACAATTTCATCAAATTTTAGTAGTCCTTTATCCACCATCTGCTTTTTTAGTTCGTCTATATGAATAATTTCATCGCTTTTTGAATCAAAAGCAAGATCATAGTTTTCTTGTACAATATCAGTCGGTCGTAAAAAACCATGTTTTGCAGATAAAATAACCCAATGTGTAAAAAATTGAGACGCATACGCCTGACATGCTTTACCGAATGGACTAATGTATACATCTTTCGCCTCAGTCGGTCCTTTCTCGGAGTACTTATCCCAAATTTTCTTTTTTCCACATGGAATAATACATAGTCTTTTCATCGTAACGTTCTTACCTCTTCTCCCTTTCGGTCTCCTATAATCTATTTCATATTTTTTATTATTAATTTCAGTATGTGATACAATAAAATCATAGCAGTTTTCATTCATAGATAAAAACATTAGGTTTTCCTTTTCTCCCCACACCATTTCTATTATCCCTAAATGAAAATATGAAAATAACAGATCTAAATATCTGAAATTGTATGCTTCCTAAATACAAAAAGAACAAGCAGACTATATAGTCTGCTTGTTCTTTTACATCCAAAGTTACTCTTATAGAGCTTGGAACGTTTCTGTTAATACAGGAACGATTTGTTTTTTACGAGATACAACACCTTTTAATGTTGCAGTGTTGTTTTCTAGTGATACATTGTAAGCTTTCTCAACAGCTTGTACTGATTTACCGATCGCAAGACCAACAGAATCGTTAGTTAAGATATCAGTTACAACGAATAAGAATAGGTCTAAACCTTTTTCTTCTACTACTGCAGAGATTACTTTTTCTAATTCCGCTTGGTGTACAAGAACGTCGTTTGTATCAACAGCGTTTACTTGTGCGATTTCAACTTTCGCATCGCCCATTTGGAATTCTTTTGCGTCAAGGGAGATTAATTGCTCCATTGTTTTACCACTTAAATCTGCACCAGCTTTTAACATTTCTAAGCCATAGCTTTCTGCATCAACGCCAGCGATTTCTGCTAATTCACGAGCTGCAGCTACGTCTTGTTCTGTGCAAGTTGGAGATTTAAATAATAAAGAATCTGAGATAATTGCAGATAACATTAAACCTGCAACTTCTTTACGAATTGCAACGCCGTTTTCTTTGTACATTTTGTTTAAGATTGTAGCTGTACAACCAACTGGCTCACAACGGTAGTATAAAGGATCGCTTGTCTCAAAGTTAGCAATACGGTGATGGTCGATAACTTCTAACACACGAACAGATTCGATATCGTTAGCACTTTGTTGACGTTCGTTATGATCAACTAAAATAACGTTTTCCACTTCGTTTGCTACTGTCTCAACAAAACGCGGTCCTTCTACTTTAAAATGATCTAACGCAAATTGAGTTTCACCGCTGATTTCACCTAAACGTACAGGCTCAGCATTCATTCCTAATTCTTTTTTCAGCTCTGCATAAGCAATTGCAGAACAAATTGCATCTGTGTCTGGGTTTTTATGCCCGAAAACTAGTACTTTTTCCATGATTTCCACCTCTTCATGAAAAGGATATCTTAAAGAAGCAAATATGACAATATTTTAAACACATTTTTTATAAATAAAATTAAGTTTCGATTCTATTTACACAAAAAACATCTCACTTCTCCTATATAAGAGGAAAAAAGTTTGAAATATGGAATAAAATCATGAAAAGGAGGTTTTCCATTATGCCTATTATAAAACTTGAAAATGGTGTGGATCTACATTACGAAGATCAAGGAAAAGGTACGCCCATTCTTTTTATTCACGGAGTTTGGATGAGTAGCCGGTTTTTTCATAAACAAATCCCTTATTTTAGTGAAAAGTATCGTGCAATTTCAATTGATTTACGAAGTCACGGGCGCTCTCCTCATATTGAAACTGGGCATACGATTGCAAACTATGCCCAAGATGTACATGATTTTATAGAAAGTTTATCTTTAAAAGATGTTATCTTAGTCGGTTGGTCAATGGGGGCATTTGTTATATGGGAATATATAAAGCAATTCGGAGAGGGAAATATTAAAGCTTCTGTTATTGTAGATGAACTTGCATCGGATTTTAAATGGCCTGATTTTCCCATCGGTGCCTTTGATTTCCCAACACTTATACATTTCATGAGAGAAGTGCAAACAAATCAAACTGAATTTCTAAAGGGATTTATTCCTCTCATGTTTAAAAACCCCCTTTCTACAGAAGATGCAACTTGGATGCTTGAAGAAGTTACAAAAGTTCCAGCATCTATTGCGAGTGCGATTTTATTTGATCAATCTGTTGTGGATTACCGTGAAGACTTAAAGACAATCACCAAGCCAACTTTACTTTGCTTCGGCAGAGAAGAAAAATTAATTCCAGTGGCTGCGGGAGAACATTTGCATGAACATATTCATAATTCAAAGCTTGTTATTTTCGAAAACAGCTGTCATTGTCCATTTCTAGAAGAACCTGATGATTTCAATAATGTGTTACATGCTTTTATTGAATCACTTTCATAGTTGAAATTTCATCTCAATCGTCCAATCACCATCTATTTGTATAGTAAATACATGTACACCATTTTCTTTCACAGCTAATTTTTTGTTATATCGGCATTACCTATTCCAGTGAATATCAGTGGATTTATAAAAAATCCAACACAAAGAGAACAAAGGTAAACATACCTTTGTTCTCTAATTGTAAGTCCTTTTGAATAGAAAGAATTTTCAGAATTAGAACTTTACACTTTGATCAATCGTGACTTTTTCCTTAGCACGATTTCTTTCTATTTCTTTACACTTCTCTTCCCAAAATTCAATGCCTTCAAATCCTGCTTTTCTAGGATCAAACACCGGATCTTTCCCTTCTTTTTTCTGACTTTCATAATCCTTCAACACTTTTAAAGCCGGTTTTGTTAAAAGTAAAATTGCGAGAAGGTTAAGCCAAGCCATACTTCCTATCCCTAAATCACCAAGGTTCCATAAAAAAGAAGCAGATTCGACACTTCCGATATAAACCATAATTAAAAAAACAACCTTTAGTACTGCCTTTAACCAATGCAACTTCATTTTATGATCAAGATAAACGAGTGTAGTTTCTGCAATATAGTAGTAGGCTAATAGCGTTGTAAACGCAAAGAAAAAAATAGCTATCGATATAAACAATGGGCCAAAACCTGGTAATGTAGTTTCAACAGCTTGCTGTGTATAGATAGGACCAGCTTCAACATTCCCCATATTTTGAACAATTGGAGCTTTCCCTTCTGGTATGACATTATACATCCCAGTAATCAAGATCATAAGTGCTGTTGCAGTACAAACTACAATCGTATCAATATAAACAGAAAACGCTTGTACTAACCCTTGTTTAGCTGGATGCGATACTTCAGCTGCTGCAGAGCTATACGTCGCTTCTCCAACACCTGCGACATTGGAAAACACAGCTCTTTTTACTCCCCAAGCAATCGCGGCACCTACAATTCCTCCAAAAGCTTGATCCATCCCGAGTGCACTAGAGAAAATAAGGGCAAACATACTAGGAATTTCAGTAATATTTGCAAATAATACAATACACGTTACGATTACATATCCGATTGCCATAAAAGGTACAAGCGCTTGTGAAACGCCGGCAATTCTTTTAACACCACCAAAAATAATAGCTGCAAGTAATACTACCAATAAAATACCTGTAATATTTTTACCTACACTTGAAGAGTTTTCAAATGCAACCGCAATACTACTTGATTGAATTCCCGGTAATAAAATGCCATATGAAAGAGTAACAACAATCGCAACAAGTATAGCGAACCATTTTAACTTTAGACCTTTTTCAATAAAGTAAGGTGTCCCGCCTCGGTACTCATTTCCCACTTTACTTTTGTATAATTGAGAAAGGGTCGATTCGACAAAAGCGCTCGCTCCTCCTAATAAAGCCATTACCCACATCCAAAAAACAGCTCCTGGCCCTCCAAAGGCAATCGCTGTTGCAACACCGGCAATGTTTCCGATTCCGACACGCCCTGATAAAGCTAAACAAAAAGCTTGAAATGATGATATTCCTGTCTCTGAAGTCTTCCCTTCAAACAATAACTTGATCATTTCTTTAAAATACCTAATTTGCAAAAAACGAGTAACAATCGAAAAAAATACCCCTGCTCCTAACGCGAAAATGACTAGCCCAATACTCCAAACTTGTCCAACTAACCACTCTACTAGTTTCTCCATCCAATCCCCCCTAAATAGTTTCACCACTTCATCATGCAATTCACATACCAACCTATAATAAATCTGTGAATACTTAATTCGGGATAAAGATCATGCATTTATCTGAACAGAATATTTTTACACATCCGTGTAAAAATATTTTTGAAGTGTTATTGCTTTTTTACATAAATATTTAAGCGTTACTTCCTTCATGGTTCAAAAAATCACTATATGAAGTAATTGAAGTGAGTATGCGCATGCTAAAAAGGAGCTGCCGAGATTACTCTCAACAACTCCCTTTTACTATTCATCTGAGTTATTTAAATTCGCTAATGCGATAATACCTTCTTCGTCATCTAACTCAAGCTGTAATCTTACCGCAAATGGATTGACATTGTATTCCCTATCAAGCCATAAGCGAAGTGCTTCAATTAAGTTTGCTTGAATTAAAATTTGTTTGCGACCATTTACTTCTACTTCGGCAGAAAAACCATAGTCATCATCATACATCAGTTCAGCTAATACCTCTTCTGGACCAACTTGACGCTTTTCTGCAATGTATACGCATAATGCATTTATCAGCTCTTGTTCTGAAATTTTTATCGTCTCCATGTTGCTTCTTCCGCCTGTTTCTTACGTTGGTTTTTAAAATATTTAAACGCTCGGATCGCTAACATTACGATACCAGCCATTACTAACATGTTTACCATAAACGCTAATACAGAACCAAGTGCTCCCATGTTTGCAAATAAACTTCCCATTAGTAATCCACCAAGACCACCGAGCAATAAACCTTTCATAAAGCTTCCTTTATTACTCTTTGGTGCTGTGTTTGATGCTTTTGTTTTTGTATCAGGGTTTGTTTTCTGTGCATTCACATTAGAATCTTTCTTATTTAAATCCACTTTTGAATTTTGCCCCGAACTTGGTGTAAATGATTTTTTACCAGATTTATAACTTTTCGCTGCTGCATGATCTACAAATACAAAACTACTAGCTCCTAAAACAACCATGAATGCAGTCATTACTGTAACGAGTTTTTTCAACATATTATATCCATTCTCCTTTTACTATAGATATATGTGAAATCTATCTTTCTCTCAAATAAGAATGATAGATTTGTTTTAAACTTAAATAAAAAGTTCTTATGAACCTATTATATGAACTTTTACTAAAATAAGCAAGCATTATTTAACTTTATTAACGATTTAAATAAACAGGAAAAATAAAGAAAAACGGAATTGACTTTACAAGTAACAAAACATATTATAAGGTCATAAGAACTTTTTTAAATTTTGGAGGTGAAAAGATGGAAACATTTCATCTCACACGAAAAGAAATGGCGACGCTCCTTCTTGCTCTTAGAGGATGGAACACAAAAAAACCTCTCGTTATTTTACAAGAAGCTTGGGCAAAGTCACATAAAAAAGATATTGAGTGTGGCCAAAGTGTTACAGCATTTATTACAACCGCTCTTTCACCTATTTTTGAAAAACTGATTAAAATTGAAGATACAGACATTGGTTTTTCTTTAAATGAGATTGTTGCGCTCGGTAATCAAATTGAAAATACCAGTTTTTCTGTAACAGCTATGCAAAACTGGGTAAAACGAGATATAAAAGAAATGATTGGTTCACCACAAAAAGGAAAAAAATACTCAATTGAACAAGCAGCACTACTATTCATTGTAGAAGATTTAAAAACTGCACTGGACTTTGAATCTATACGTAAGTTATTAAGACTAATTGTAAATGACCCAGCCGATCGTAGTGATGATTTAATCAACCCCGTTCATTTATACGTCGCTTACTCCTCTTTATTTGAAGAGTTAAATCAAGGTGGTTGTTTATTAAACGCAACTGATACCATTCATACAATTGAAAATACTGTAAAAGAAAAAGCGGATAAAATCGCAAGCAAGCTTGATCAAATCAATAATGAACAGCGAGAAGCCATTCGCAATGCGATTATTATCGCAACGCTCTCTGTACATACAGCATATGTACAAATGTTAGCAAAGCGCTATGTATCCGCAACATTATTTTTACAAAACTTAGATGTGAAACCATAAAAAAAGAGTAGCATACAATGCTCCTCTTTTTTATTATACGAAGATATAATCAGCAATCTCAAACCACTATATTTTACAATCAAAAGTTTGAACGAATAATCCGTCTCCCTCTAACCACTCTGCAATAAATACATGTTTATATTCAGTAATCCCCTGTTTTTTTAGTTCGAATTTTATCCATTGTTCATCTCTTCCAATATCATTTAGTTCATCCTGCAATACTTCTCCATCTCTAATAATCGTTACAGGGACATGAACGGACGTTCTTGGAAGATTAAAGTCTTCTTGTGTTGTCTTTTGATAAGCTGACTTTTTCAATATACTAAGTGAACCATTTGCTTCTAAATAACAATATGCAACCTCACGCATTGAAAACGTTTCGGATTGTCGTAATAAACTTTGAAGCTGATTTAAGTTCATACGACTTTTTTTAAGCTGATCGCGATTTACTATCCCATTTCGAATCAACACCGCCGGTTTCCCTTCAAAAAATCTGCGCATTTTTAAAAACTTTTGCCCTAAAATTTCAACCCCAAACAATAAAGCTCCCCATAAACACATGGAATAGATAACATATTGCACTCCGACCTTATCATCATATAGCGCATTTCCTAGTAACTCGCCTAAAACAATTGCCGCAATAAATGTAAATGGTGTAGCTTGATTTATTATTTTTTTACCAAGTACTTTTATAAGGATAAATAAAAAAAAGAATCCAATTACTAATTCAAGTGTTAAATAAGACAGCTTCATCATTAATATCTCCTAACAATTGATGTTAGTACAATTTTCTCCCATTCTTTAAATTTTATTGATTTTACCAAAACAAATACGATATCTCTAAATACGATGGAAAAAAAAGTAATCCTAAATTCTACATAGTATCCTCTTTCCAAGTAAATATTAATGGCAGTTTGATAAAAAGGAGGAAACATTCCATGAAAAAGAAAAAATATTTATTCGCTCTAATGGCTACAGTTTTATCGACAGGATTATTATTTGGTTGTAATAACGGTGTGGATGAACAAGAACCAGACCCAACAGAAGAACCTTCTGAACAAAAACAGCAAGATGAAAGACAAAATGAAAATGAAAATAATACTAACAACAATCAATAATTGATTATCGTAATACCAAGGCTACAGATAAATTTTTTATACATTAAACATAGAATTATCAATATACACCATCTTCTAATCTGAGGATGACATAGGTTAGAGAAATGTATTTGAATTTATCCATAATCGCCATTGCTAGTAAAAAGATTATATCGATTTTTTAAAATCACTTTTCCATTTCTCTATGCGATCATAAAAAAATAGGAGCAATTTTGCCTCTATTTTTTTATGATTAACCCAGATTTCTCCAAGAAATAAGTATGTTCCTTTAACGGCAGGCTAGCTATTTCTCTAATATAATTTGAGCTGTGCATAATATCATATAGGCCATCATCTTTTTTTACAAAAATACCACCTGTATAGGAGCTATAATTTTTCTTTTCAGTGATAACGCCTAATACTGAAACATTTTCCCTATTTATTTTAGCGTTAAGGTTCTTCCCTTCCATCCATTGTAAACTGCTGGATGAGGAGAGATAGAGATGCGCTAAAGCCGCTGCCTCTGTGCCTTTGTTCATTGAGAGTTTTTTTATCTCATTACAAATGGTCTTGTCATTTAACACTAAGAAATCTGTTACAAGTCGTTCTTCTTCCCTCTTATTAAAGAATACTTTTAATTCAGAAGTAACAAATGGAATCTTTTCTTCTTGCATCATCCGGAAAATCTCTTGTAATAACAAATCTTTCCCAACAACAAATGGATGTCCAAATCCTGTATCGTATAGATTTTTCTTCACTTTCACTAAATGCTCAATATACGGAATTCCTTCTTCTTCCATAACTAATCGATCATCCACAAAGCGCAGCGTCAATATAAGGTTATCAATTGAGATTGGTTCCAGCTGCAATGATGAATAATATAAATCCCGGTTCCAATAATCTAGTTGATCAATGCCAAGCCATGAATACATTATTTCTTCAATAAATTGAAATTCCCCTTCTCCTTTTAGCACCTTCACAACATCTTCTAACAAGTTTGGAATTCTGTTTAAGATGCCACGAATTTGTTCATCTTCTTCAATAATCTTTATTGTCCACTCACCATGATCTTCTCCAGAAATTTTTTGAAAACAGTGTGAAAAAGGTCCATGTCCAATATCGTGTAACAGTGCAGCAACAGTTGCCACCTTTGTATCGTGCTCAGAAATTCTAATATCTCCAATAGAAGTAAGATGGCTTATTACCTTATTCATTAATTCATATACGCCTAAAGAATGTCCGAATCTTGTATGTACAGCACTAGGATGTAGGAAATAAGTATTTCCTTGTTGTTTAATTGACGATAATCTCCGAAAAGCATTTGTATTTATTAAATCTGAAATTTCTGTATCTTGAATATGGATTGCTTTATAAATAGGGTCTGTAAATTTCATATAAACCTCCCAAAGATAAAGTGAAACTTTAATCAATGGGGTGGTTCTTCATCCCCACTGATTATTGGTTGAACGAATCGGGCTTTTACTGCCCGCAAATAGCAGGATAAATTCAATTATATATTACATGAATTTTCCGTCATTTAAACAAGGGGGCATTCTATGTAAATCACACTATTTAAACATTACTTATAGATTGAAAGATAATAAAATAGACATCTCTAAGAAATAAGCAACAGGATAAGCAACATTTAGCGCTCCGCATCGTACATTACATTAAAAGGAGTGATACACATATGCCCTGGCAACAAAAAGTACAATATTTAATTGGTCGACCCGTTGGTGTTTCTCTCGT
This sequence comes from Bacillus sp. Xin1, assembly GCF_013314535.1. Taxonomy (GTDB): domain Bacteria; phylum Bacillota; class Bacilli; order Bacillales; family Bacillaceae_G; genus Bacillus_A. The sequence goes on from NZ_JABUAE010000003.1 coordinate 256,687, forward strand.
AAACGGTCAAGGGACATCTGGAGTTTTATGCGGTGTACACGGTGGACATATTTATTTGTATGAGTACTTATATCAAGCACAATTCGCAATGAAACATTATGATTTTAGGCAAATCCAAGATATACACCCCTTCCCAAATTGCCCGCCTCAAAATCCCCTGTTTTTCGTATTCCCTTTTATTTTTTCACATCCGCCCACTTCAAGCTAGTCGCAGGTCCGAATTGATGTACATATAAATCTTTTACGTGTGGTTTTTGTAAATAAGATAATCCGCGCTGAAACACCGGTGCAATTACCGCATCATCCAGAAGCATTTTTTCTGCATCTTGCATTGCTTTCCAACGTGCTTTTTCATCATTTCCTAACTCCGTCTTTATCTTCTTAATTAATGCATCATATTCTGGATTTGCATAGCCTGTGTTATTGACACCACTTTCCGAAATAAAGACTTCTAAATACGTCATTGGATCTGGATAATCAGGTAACCAACGTGATAATGACATTTCATATTCTTTCTTTTTCTCTAATGCTAGTTTTTGAGAATGTGGCTGTAGTTTTACATTCACCGTTAGTCCTGGTAAATTCTTTTCTAATTGCTCTTTAATATATTCTCCTACTTTTTTAAAGTTTTCTAAATCATAGTTAAGCATTTCTAACGTAACTTCATTCGTTCCTGTTTCTTGCTTTGCTTTTTCCCAATATTCCTTTGCTTGTTTTACATTCGTTTTATTAAATTCTGTCGTTGTTTCCCTAAAATCTTTTTTATCTGGCCCTTTCAAAAAGCCATTTGGAACGTAATAGTTGGCAGGTACTGATCCATCATTTAAAAATGAAGTCGCTAATCCTTTTTTATCAAAAACCATACTTAGCGCAAGGCGAGCATTTTTATTTTTTAAAATCGGCACGTTTTCATTAAAACGGAAGAAATACATGACAGGATCTGTATATTGCTTCAACTCTCTATCATTTTTATATTTATCAACAAATTCTGTTGAAATAACAGCACGATCGATTTTATCTGTTTGATATAGATTTACTACCGTCGAAATTTCTTTAACAATCTGGTAGTTTATTTCATCTAATTTCACTTCTTTTTTATCCCAATATTGATTATTTTTCTTCATCGTAAAACTTGCTTCGTGCTTCCATTCTGATAATGTAAATGGACCATTATATATGGTTGTAGTTGCTTCTAAACCATATTTATCGCCTTGCCCCTTTGCATACTTTGGATTAATTGGATAAAAAGATGGTAAACAAAGCAGTTTTGTAAAGTATGGCACAGGATGCTCTAACTCTACAGTAAAAGTTTGTTCATCTTTCGCTTTTACTCCTAATTCGTCCAGCCCCATCTGCTTCTTGTTTATTTTTTCCGCATTTTTCACGTCATACATAATATATGCATATTCAGACCCTGTTTCTGGATTAATAAGTTGTCTCCAAGCAAATTCAAAATCGTGAGCTGTTACAGGATCACCGTTAGACCATTTCGCATCACGCAAATGAAATGTATATGTTTTCCCATCTTTACTCACCTCATACTTTTCCGCAATCCCAGGAATGACCTCATCATTTTTTGAAAGTCTAAATAATCCCTCCATTACATTATTTAATACGTTAAATGAAACAGCGTCTGTTACTTTTAAGGAATTCAATGATGGAATTTCCCCTGTCTCTGTTAACTGCAATATTTTCTTCTCTTCTTTTGGTTTTGTAGTCGTTTTTTCTTTTCCACAACCAGCTAAAAACGAAGAAAGTAGTAACGTACTAACTAATGAAAAACGAACAATCTTGTTCATTCAAAAACCTCCTTATATTATTGTTCTATTACTCTCTCTTATTAAGGTAAATAACGGCGCGCACCTGCATATTCTTCAATGTATCCAGGTGTGTTCACAGGAATAATTTCAACCGTCTTCGCTGCGTTTGGAGAGTGGATCATTTTCCCATCGCCAATATACATACCTACGTGATGGACACTTCCTTTACCTTGGTTGTAAGCAAAGAATAGTAAGTCACCTTTTTGTAAGTGTTCTTTTTCAACAGCAACCCCCGCTTTTGATTGTGGACCGGAGTCACGTGGAATTGTAATACCATGAGATTTGTAAATTGTATGTGTAAAACCAGAACAGTCAAAGCCGAAACCACTTGTTCCAGCCCATATATATGGCAATCCTAAAAACAATTCCCCAGTATTCACTAAATCATCGCCTGTTGGAAGGGGAATATCATTTTGCGATTTATATAATTTTCCGTCATTTTTCCGTAACCATGCTTTTTGTCCGTTTGGTAACAATACTCGATACGATATATGATCTTCACTTATTAATGGTAAACGTGTGTTATAACTAACCTCTAAAGATTTATATTTATCAGATGGATTAATGTATAAAATAGCTGTCGGCTTTGTAATAAGAACAAATGGTTGTTCCTTTTTCTCTGCAAACTCTTGATTATAAGTTAGTTGTTTTATTGGGACCCATCCTGGATAACCATCCTCATTTCTTGGCGTTGGCTGACCATGAACTACTACTTTTGCCCACTCACCTTGCCGATCAATGATTGTTACTTCCTGCCCTAACAAAGCTTGTGTTTCTAATTTATTAGTACTTGTTAGCCAAAGTTTTTCATCGAGAGTCATCGACTTCGTCCATTTCCATAAATCAACAGGATTCGTCGCACTTGGCTCATCAATTGAACGAAGCAAATTGGGCCCAGTCCATAACGTTGCAGCTGCTACATCGACATATGCTTCATTACTTTTTACTTCTTCAGCATTTACAACAGAAAAAGATGAAAATACTAACAAACTACTAAAAAGCCCAGTAATGAGTTTCCTCATAAACACATCCCCTTTATTCATATTTTTCCTGCTCAAACAGGTTATAGCTTGTAAGACAACAACTAAAGCTTTATTTTATATTCACTGCATGATGCAGGTTTACCTTTGGTCCGTTATATGTGATTCCGCCTGGCTCTTCCATTAACCATAAAGGAGCATCAAGATCGAAGTAATGAATGTTCGGATGAGCTGCAGCTACATGTGCAATTGCTGCCACCGAAAGAGATGGTTCCATCATGCTACCAACCATACATTTCACGCCAGCAGCCCCAGCAATATCAGCAATCTTCCACGCTTCTCGTATCCCGCCGCATTTCATTAATTTAATATTTAATAGATCAGCGTACTGTCCTTGAACAAGTTTTAAAGCATCCTGTGCCGAAAAAACACTTTCATCAGCCATAATTGGTGTTTGCACATGATCTTTTACATATTTCATTCCTTCCCAATCTTTCGCGTGAACAGGTTGCTCTACGAATTCTATATTTAAATTTCTATTTTCCATTTCTCGAATAATCGATACAGCTTCTTTTGGACTCCATCCTTGATTTGCATCTAGTCGTAAAGTTACATCCTTCGGCACAACATTTCTAATCGCTTCAATGCGTTCTAAATCCAATTCTGCTGATTTACCAACTTTAATTTTTAATGTGTTAAATCCTTTTTCTACATGACTTTTTGCTTCTTTCGCCATTAATATAGGTTCATCAACACTTACTGTAATATCCGTTTGAATCTCTTTCTGTCCACCTAGTAACGCATATAGTGGGATATTATGAAACTGGCAATATATATCATATAAAGCCATATCAACTGCTGCCTTTGCGCTCGTATTTCCTACACAGCTCATTTGAATCTGTAACAACAATGTTTGAAATTGCTGCAATTCTTTCCCAATTAATACAGAACGGATCGGCCCTAAAATAGCTTCTTCCATTCCACTCGCAAAATCTCCTGTAATAACTGGTGTCGCAGTTCCAGCGCCTTTTCCTATAATCCCTTCATCTGTATGAATAAAAACATCGATACTTTCAATTTCGGTTACAGTGCGCAACGCTGTTTTAAACGGTGTATGGAGTTTGATATAACGGCGTTTTACTATTAGATCTATGATTTTCATTTCATTCATCCCTTTCTGTCCAATAAAAAAATCCAGCCATAAGAAACGAATCTTATGGCTGGATTTTGCCTATGAATGTGTAGACAAAGCAGCAATTTGATTATATTTTTTTTGTGCATCTTTTAAAGCTACAAGCAATGCTTTTTGAGATGATCCGAAATACCGAGTTCTAATCTCTTCTACTAATTGTGGCTCATTTATATTTCTATGTAAAAATAAATGTTTTACAAACTGACTCGTTAATGAAATGGTTGCTGAACAATCCGCATCCACAATCTTTCCTGTATCTTTTTCAACAACAAATGCAACGAAATAACTCTTAAATTTTTCTGTAATCGGATTGTTTTGAGGTGCTTTTGCGTCCCCTACGATATAAATCGTATTAGAAGCGTACACATAAATCTTCCTTTCTTATACGAGGATAACGGTTTTCTTAACAGTCGAATAAGCTGATGACTCATCGTTAATCAAGAAATGTATCCGCTTACTGAATATTATATATAATTAACAGAATTTTAACAATATTTATTTTAGTAAATATTGTACAATTAGACTTCCAATCTCTGAAAATATATAATTTGTATGATTTACACATTCAACATTTGAACTTAGGACAGCTACATATACCGTCTTGTTATTTATGTTCAGCCTTGCAGCATCATGTGTAACAGTTCGCAGTTCTCCCGTTTTGTTCGCTGTTAAAAGTCCTTTCAGCTCCTCTAACTTCCCACATAATTTATAAGTAAATTGTTGATTTTGAAGCGGGTTATAAAATTGTTCTTCATTCTCATAACGCTTTAGTAGAGACACAATATCTTCAGCTGTTGTAAAATTATCCTTTCCCGGTTCTTTAGGTGGTTGCATCATATATCGTTGTAGTTTCGTTCCATTTAACTGCAGTGAATCAATATGTTCTTGAATACGATTCATTTTCAACTTATTTATAAGCCAATTTGTCGCAGTGTTATCAGAAACTGTAATCATCAATGTAATAAGATCTTGTATCGTTACATTTGGTGTATGTAATGAAGCAACAATACCGCTTCCGCCAGTCTTTTCAAGAGATGAAACAGGAATTACTTCATATGGATTTAAAATTCCATCCTTCATCGTTTCTATCGTACACGAAAGAATAGGTAACTTAATAAGACTAGCTGATGGATGTACCAAATGTTCATTGTACCGATACATCATTTCTCCTTGTATCATGACACTTACATTTCCATTTATACTTTTAATTCTTTTTTCTGTTTCATATATAAAATCTGCTTTTTTCATATTCACCTCTCCTTTTGAAAATTATAGCATCAATAAAGTGAAGCTTTAATCAGTGGGGGTTTTCCTCATCCCCCACTGATTATTAGTTGAACCAATCGGGCCGTTACGGGCAGTTTATCTCCCACCTAACTTCTTTGCTCCCGCCGAATTTTGAGGTGGGAGTATTACTGCCCGTTAGTGCGGGATAACTATTCGCAGTTATTGATCCCTTTAAAAAGCACTTGACTCAGTGGCATTTTTCTTCTCCTAACCAACTACTTTGTAAAAAAAGGCGTGTTTCCTAAAAAGAATTAATAAAAAACTGCACCCCAACTGTAGACAGTGTCTAACAATTCGGGTGCAGTGCAGTTCACATTATTTACTGCTTTTTACATTCTTACTTAGGTAGTACAAATATAGTTTCATTCGGCTTAGAGAATTGATACTCCTTTCTTGCATACTTTAAAATTTCTTCTTCATTATCTGTCAAATTATTAACTTCGCTTTTTAAATAACGTGAATCTTTTTCTAAAGAAATTAATTGCTTTTGCTGATTTTTAATTGTATCTCGCTTTTCTACAATTATTTCTTGTTGCTTATTAAGAATATATTGGACATAAAAAGTGGCGGAAAAAATAAAAATAAAAACGAGAATAAACCGGCGTAATTTTTTCTTATTTATAACTCGATATTCATTAGACTGTATTTGCTGTTGTGGCGTATTAGGAACATTTACTTTCTTGAGTCTCCTCATTTTTCAAATCCCCCTAACTCATTTTATTTCACTACCACAGGCATATTTTCTTACTTTCCTAAATTCTCTTCTCGTAAAATAAGCTCCTCCATAAAAAAATCTCATAAATTAACCAATTAGAGATAGCTTTCGACGACATCTCTATATTTCAGATGAAAATTTTATTTTTTGTGCTATAAATTAGTGTTTTATGTTTTTAAGCTAAGCAAAAAGATCTCACAAACACATTCGCTTTTTCACTGAATAATTTATTAGGGATTCCTTTTATTAAGGAGGTAAACAAATGAAATACCGTGCATTAGGAAAAACCGGTTTAACTGTTTCTGAAATTGGATTTGGAGCATGGGCAATTGGCGGTGATGAATGGGGTCCTGTAAATGACAAACATTCTATCTCTGCCATGAAAAAAGCAGTTGAATACGGAGTGAATTTTATTGATACCGCTGATGTATATGGTTTAGGGCATAGCGAAAAATTAGTGGCACAAGCAATAAAAGAACATCGAAATGATATCGTTCTTTCCACAAAGGGAGGATTAATTGGTCATCACTATGATCCTAATGGAGAACCTGTCTACGATACAGCAGAAAGGGTAATTGCATTATTTGAAACGAGTTTACTCCGCCTTCAAACAGATTACATTGATGTTTATTTTTGTCATATTTGGTGGGATAAAAAAGAAGAAACCGAAGCCTTCCTTCGCGCATTTGAAATTTTAAAACGAAATGGAAAAGTAAGAGCAGTTGGTGTTTCTACGCATGACTTACAATATATTAAAAACTTTAATAAAGACGGGAAAATTGATGTTGTACAACTTGACTACAGCATACTAAACCGAGAACCTGAAAATGATATTTTACCTTACTTACAAGAGAAAAACTTAGGAGCCGTTATTCGGGGGCCATTAAAAATGGGGATATTGACTGGAAAGTTTACAGAACAAACCACATTTCCTGATGGTGATTTACGACAAGATTGGCCAAAAGAAACATGGTTTCAAGATGATTTACGAAAGGTTGAGAAATTGAGATCACTTTCAAACTCTAAACGAACTTTAGGGCAACTGGCCCTTCGTTATGTACTATCGCATCCTGCTGTATCTGTTGCTATTCCCGGAGCAAAAACAGCTAATCAAGCAGCCGAAAATGCAGCTGCTTCTATACGCCCTCTTCTATTAGAAGAAGAATTGGCATATATACAAGGCTTCTAAAAAAAGATTGGTAGCAATGCAATGCTACCAATCTTTTTTGTTACTCTATTATTCTCATATTATATATGTATTTTCTATTTCGATTTTCTTTATACAAGGTGTAATAGATGCTGATGCCCTTTCTCTAATGCGATATCATATGCTGTTTTACCATCATCTTTCTTAATACTTTTATCCGCTCCATTTTCAATAAGTAATGCTACTATTTTTTCATCGCCTAATAAAGCTGCTTCATGGAGCCCTGTCCAACCACCGCTTTGTATAGCATTAACATCTGCCCCTTGCTCGATTAAAAATGTAGCTAGTTCAATTTTTTTGTTTGCAATCGCTGCTTGAAGAGGTGTATTTTCATTTTGATTCTTCGCTTTCACATGTAAATGAGCACCCTTTTTCAGAAGGAAATTTGCAATTTCTCTATAACCAAAATAAGCTGCTAAATGAAGAGGTGTCCAGCCATCCTCACTATAAGAATGCACAAGATCTTGATCCTCATTTATTAATCCCATTACCTTCTCCTCTTCTCCATTTATTACTGCATTTGTAATTGCTACAATTGAATCCATTGTTACCCCCCTTTTACATAGACTCATTTTATTTTCTGGCTATAAGATAATTCTATTAAACATGGAAAATTCCTTTTTAATCTATTTCAATTTACATAATAATATTATAAGTATTTCTTCATTTTCATTAATTATATAAAAAAATTTATAGTAAAAAACAGCCCATTCCAAAAATGGACTGCTTTGGATTTAAATAAAACATATTTTTATATTAAATGTACTTTTTATTTCTTCACAAATACAAAAATGTATACTACCCAAATTGATCGCCCTTCATTTTTTAAATTAAAATACTTCTTTATAAATTAAAACACAATGATTAGTTTTAATAAAAAATGATAGTTAGACAACCTCTATTCTTATTTTTTCAAATGAAATTTAAAAATCATTTTTATATTTCATTTGAAAAATGATTAAATTTTATATTCTTTTATAGATAAAATAACACCTACATTAACCTATAGCAGTTTTGCTTCCTTCCCTTTCCCGTCTCTTTTAATACGTATGATTTTACTACGAGTTCTGTTAATGAATCCGTTAATGTTTTATATGATAAATTAGATAGTGCTAGTAGATCATTTGTATATAAAATTCTATGTTTTTCTAATAGTAATAATACTAATCGTTCAGATGGCTTTAATGTTTCATCACTTTCTAGTATAAAATCTACATCTTTCATAGGTATCTCCTTATTTTTAAAATTACAATTATCCATTATTAATACGAAAATATTATATAATAAATCTGTTGTTATTTCAAAATAGCATATTACCTATACTACTAGGGATAGGGATATAAGATATCCTTTTAGTAAAAAATAATCTCTCTCCTTTATAACATCCTTTTGGAAATTTTATGTTAAAATGCATTTCCTTTTTTCAGCACAAAAAAGCCTCCGAATGTGGAGGCTGCTTTCTATTTTACAATTGGTAATGTTAATTCACTTAATTTCACCGTAAGTTTCGTCCCTGCTTTTGGACGAATCGTATAGTCATAGTCACTTGCAATTAATACGATTCCGATTTGATGGCCGGCTTGGAATACATAATCATCCGGCTGCATGTCCCATGTAAATGTGTAATCTTTCCCTGGTATAATTGGCGTTGACTTTTCTTTTCCATTCAAGTTTTGCGGATCCATCCATCCTCTAGTCACAATTTCTGGTTTCGCACCGCCATAATCAACAAGTAATGCGGTTAAATTTGAAACTGGACGATCAATACTTCCCTTAAATGAAATTTTTGGTGTACCACTTATTCTCATTTCTTTTTCAAGCTTAGGCATTACATACACTAACCGATTTGGTGATTCTAATTCTGGATTTGCTATCAATTGATTCGACTTTATTTTTGCATCATCTAACAATGAAGATACTTGTTGTGTTGCACCCATTCGAAGTGGTAAATCTACTGCTTTATTACTTAAAAGCATACGTATTTTAGACGGAGCTGACGCAGGATCTGGCCAATTTTTTAATTTTTGCCACGTTTTATTTTCTCGTTGTACATCTACCATCGGTTCGTTCATAATTCCATTTTCAATTCCATATAACCAATAATCAAACCATTTATTTTGTGTTTGCTGCCAGTTATTACTTGATGTTCCACTATGTCCCCCTTGATGTAACCACATTTTGCGAGGAATATTATTTTCTCCAAGAGCATCCCACCACTGTGAAAACTGTTTTGTCTTTACGTTCCAGTCATTTAGTCCATGTACAACAAATACACTTGCTTTTACATTTTTTGCGTCTTTCACGTAGTTACGCTTGTCCCAGAAATCATTGTAATCTCCCGTTTTCCGGTCTTGTCCATCCGTAAGTTCTTTTACAATTTTCTGACAAGATTCAGGATTTTTTCTCGTTAATACTGCTTCAGCCATATTATCTGTATCTTCACCTTGATAACCACCTGGTGCAACAACTGCTCCGTTTGCCCGGTAATAATCATACCAACTACTAATTGCCGCAATTGGAATAATTGTTTTTAATCCTTCAACTCCTGTTGTGGCAACCGCATTTGGTAATGTCCCATTATAAGAAACACCTGTCATACCGACATTTCCTGTAGACCAATCCGCCTGTATTTCCTTACCATCTTCTGTGAATGCTTTTGCTCTTCCATTTACCCAATCAATAACAGATTTTGTACCAAGAATTTCTTGTTCGTCACCAGTTGTTGGGCAACCATCTGATTTTCCAGTTCCGATGCTTTCTCCTAAAATAACGGCATATCCACGAGGAACATAGTAATTTCCATATGAACCGAGATTAGCTGGTCCTGCATAAGGTTTGCCTCCAGCAGGATGTAATTCTTCATCTACATTATAAACTGGTACATCCTTTATCCCTGAACGGTAAGGACTCATTTCATAAATAACAGGAACTTTCACACCCGGTTCTGTTTTCGGTCGCATTACCTTTATCGATACACGATCCTTTTTCCCATCTCGGTCACTATCAATCTCAGTTTCTACAAATAAATTTTCTACAATCGCCTCATCAATTGAATAAATAGGCTTCGTCATTCCATTTTCCAACTCTATCTTTGTCGACTGAGCTAATGTTTCTGGCACTTTACCATTTAACGGTATCGAAGAAAATGTTATCGAACTTTCTTCGCTCTTTTCTGCATGTACTGTAATACTAGAGATACTTGATGTAAGTGTTAAAGAAAACATTGCTGAGAGTGCGACTGCTAGCTTCTTTTTCTTCAAATTTCTTCCCCCTTTATATTTTTCTATCACTTCTTTCACTATACAACAAAATAACAGAAAATTCAGTTTTCAAATAGGTGAAAACTTGAGAAATTTGTAATATTTTCCCCCTCTTATATACATCATAAGATTTTTCTAATCCAACGTTGTATTTCGTATTGTTATCTGTCCAATCTTCTCCTAAATTCCCAGGCCACCCTGATGTATTAGCCACATATTTTAAAAGCGCTAACTCTGTTAATCCTTTGTTTACTCCTCTCTTATAAGCACTCACCATATGCGAGATTGCTATTGTTGCATTCGTTTTCGTATCCAGTAAATCCTCTTCTGATAGTTGCTCAGGTGCTAATCCACCCCGATGTAACTGAAATAATCCAAAAGATGTTCCTTCATCTCCAACAGCTGTTCGATTAAATTTTGTTTCATGATCGGCAATTGCAAGTGGAATCCATTCCGGTATACCATACTGCTTTGAGACTTCACTAATTACTAATTTATTATTTTCAATTTCTTTTTGTTTTTCATACTTCATATAAGCTGCATAACATAAAAGAGTCAACGTGCAAATTACTACTATATATTTTAATAATTGTTTCATATATTCATCCCCTATATTGTATATGTTTAATCCTGTATACCCCTACTATAAAATGTTCATGTGACAACTATTTGACAGAATGAAATTAAAAAATAAAAGACCGATTTTTGTTAACATACTATTATTCAAAGAGGATACTATATTCCATATAGGAGCATAAGTCCAAACGACGATGAACTGGTAAATATACTGGCAGTACTCATACACAGTTAAGATAATAGTTTATATATTTTTCTGTTAAGTGAAATTTGATTTTCTGCTACTTATGTGTACCGACACATGTCCATCAAGCTAATATTTTGAAATGTCCCCAAAGCGAAAAATTTATTGTTTTACAGTTATTTATGAGAGTTCAACTCATGTTTTTCGTTTTTTGGGGCAATCCATTTCTAAAGTTGATGGATATGTGACGAGAACTTAAAATGTATTTATTCATATTCACAGATGACGTCCTTTTAGTTGGATTCTTACGCTGAAGAAGCAAGACATTGTTGTTCTTTGCGCATTAATTTGATTTTTTATGGAAAGATATACTAGTAAGTATACGATTTGAACGTTCTATTTTTTAGAGTATAACAGGAGGAGAATGAATATGTCGGAAATTGAAGTAGGCGAAATTTTTACCCTTAGCGATGAGAGTAATGAGGAGCAGGAAGTTGAAGTACTCGGAAAGATGAATGTCGAAGGAGCAGAATACATTGCTGTTGGCTTTGTAGAAGACATTCAGACGGAAACAGAGGAAGACATTGATATCTTCTTTTTAAAAGTAGAAGAAGATGGTGAATTCTCATACATTGAGAGTGACGAGGAATTTGAAAAAGTATCTGCCGCGTTTGAGAAAATTATGGACGAGCAAGAATAATATTGGTTGGACACAAGAGGGGGATGCATATCTGCCCTCTGTTTTTGTATATAGGGGATACCGCTCCATTGCCATCAAACCTAGTACCGTGAAGTATCCCCAAAACGAATTTAGTTATTTATTAGAACCAAAATCATTTTTTTGTTTTTGGGAACAACCCTTTCTTCAGATGATGGGCATGTGGCGATGCCTCATATAAAGTAATTTTTATAAAGTGAAACTTTAATCAGTGGGGGTTTTCTTCATCCCCACTGATTATTAGCCCTCACCAATCGGGCTTTTACGGGCAGTTTATCTCCTACCTAACTTCTTTGCTCCCGCCGAATTTTGAGGTGGGAGTATTACTGCGGGATAAAATAGGATAAACTATACTATCAAATTATATAAAAGAAAACTGAAGTGCTTTTATGAAAAAGATATGCTGGATATTATGTTTTTGTTGCTTCATAACATTTTTGAATGCTAAAATTCCTGTAAGTTACGCTAAAGAAGGACAGGTATTCACATATACAGTAAATCAACAAGAATTATTAAAATTTTTAAATTCAAGTCCAAATGAATATAATAATGCAATGAAGCAAGGAATAACTCTAGCGGAGTTTGCATCTAAAAAAGGCATAGATGAGGCAAAGTTAATCCATTATTTTGCAATAGAACAAAAAAAACAATTAGATATTGCACTAAATAATGGGGAAATAGATCCTCAGATGTATCAAGATCTCTTACCTGATATCCATCATAGTATTTATAGAACTATTCATTATAATCCTAATTCTAAATAGACGTTTCCTTCTTGAAAATCAGCTAAAAAAGGATAAAGGATAGAAGAAATTAGTAAGATTGAATAAGTACGCACTTATTCAACTAAACCGTCCTTTCATACAATAAGAAAAAACAAAAAGCTCTCACAAATGAGTCATATCTAATTTGTGAGAACTTTTTATTTTTAGCATTTAGGTCTTGCTAACACAAAGTAAACTCTTTTCTATATACATATAAAATTGTATTTCATTTTTTATAATGAAGACACCGTACTCAAAATCATGTCGTTCTAAAATACTCTTTACAATGGCTAATCCTAATCCAGTCCCTGATACTTCTTTACTACGTGAAGCTTCTAATACATAAAATGGTTCCCAAATTTTTTCGATATCTGTACTTACTTCAGGATCAATTCCATTTTGAATACTAAAATATACACAATCATTTCTTTCTTCCAATACAATCTTGATACTTTGATTTTCTGTATATTTGATTGCATTTGAAATTAAATTATGAAATACCATTTTCATTTTATCCAAATCTGCATAAATACTAGCCTCTCTCGCGTGACAATCCATTTGTAAATGTATACCTTTGGCTTGGAATTCAATTTCATGTTTATCAATTACACTTTGAATAAGTGATACTACCTGAAATTCTTCTTTCTGCAGTAAGTCTCTTTCAATTTTAGAAAAACGAAGCAGTTCCTCTATTAAATTTGACATTTGATCCGTTTGTTTAATAATTGTATCTAAATATGATCCATCATCTAGTCCATCTTGAATCCCCATTGAATATGCCTTAACTAATGCAATTGGTGTTTTTAGTTCATGAGTAATATCTCCCATAAACTGCTTCAAATGTTCATTTCTATCTGTTAAATCTTGATGAGCTTCATGTAACTTATTACTCATAATATTAATGCTACTAGCTAATTCACCAATTTCATCGTTTGTTTTTACCTGCGATTGCTTAAACTTAAGGTTAGAAATATCTTCTGCGACATCGCTTAATTCTTTTAATGGAGTTGTAATTGTTTTGGATAGTACCCAGACTAGTACAACGACAAGTAATATTGAAAATCCTAAAATATATAAATAAAATGTGTTAAGCACCTCTATCAATTCGTTTGAATGTGCAATCGAAACTCCTACTAAAATTAACATATCATTTTTAGCGATATATTTTGCAAAAAAGCTCGCTTTTAGCTTCTCTTGATCATATAATTTATTCGATTGCCCAGAACGCTTTACTTTCATTACCTCTTCTTTTGTAATCCAAAGTTTGTTCAATGTCACCCTCTTATGGGCAAGCTGCGAACGTAATGCGTCATTCATTTCATCTTCTGTTCCTTTTATAGAAGTGTAAACAATTGTTACATTGTTTTCATTCTCAATTCGATTCATCACATCTACTAATATTTCATCAGATGCAGATTGTATTTGAGTCGTAATTTTATTTATGCATTCTCTTGTCTTGTATATATTATATTTCGGCAAAAAATAATTTATTAATAATAACGAAATTGTAAAAATAAGAATAATCGTTAAGGAAATACTTAGAAACAGTTTTTTACCAAGCTTATTCACGTGTGTCCTCCAAACTATACCCTAAACCACGGTGCGTTTTAATAACATCCTCACCAATTTTTTTTCGCAATCGTCTAACATGTGTATCAACTGTCCGTTCATCTCCGAAATAATCAAATCCCCATACAATATCTAAAAGCTTTTTTCGTGTTAAAATTGTTCCTTTATGATTTAAAAAACATTTGATTAATTCTAACTCTGTTTTTGTAATTTCTAATTCTTTATCATTTCTATATACTTTATTTTTTAGTAAATCAATTTTTAAATTTTGAACTTGTATGACTTCATCTTGATTTAAAAGTTTTTTAGCACGTGTAAGTAAAATCCCTGGATGAAATGGCTTTTTCACATATTCATCCGCCCCGCTTTGCAAGGCCGCAAGTTCATCTTCATTTTCACTTTTAGCAGTAAGCATCAATACTTTCATGCTCGAGTTCTTTTTGATTTCCTGACATACAGTAATTCCATTCCTTTTTGGCATCATCCAGTCTAAAATAGCTAAATCAATTTTTTCTTCATAAAATATTTCAAGAGCTTCTTCTCCATCCTTTGCTAGGAGAACTTGGAATCCTTCTTTCTCGAAATAAGCTTGTAAAATTTTCAGCATATCTTGCTCATCATCTGCGATTAATACTCTCACTCGTGCCTTCCTCCATTAACGATCTATATATCATAAATTGTAATCATTTCCATAACAAAGTAAAATACATTTCCTATTTTACTTTGTTATGGTACAACATTTTTGTTACATGAATGTGACAAAAAAATATTTGTAGGATTTGAGGGAATAATAAATATGAGGTGTTGTTCCATGTTTAAAAAAATAGGATTCATTTTTCTGTTTTCATTTTTATTATCAGCAAATGTTTTCGCAGAAACAAATAAACAAATTGAAGTTTTTGACTGTCAAAAAGAGATGGTTGTGCAAAAACAATCCCTAGACATAGAAATTCAAAAAGAGGCAATACAACTTGCAAAATCCATTACTGGAGCATTTAAAAACCTAAACGTTGTCCCTAAAACTGGCCATATGATAAAAATCCCTTTATCTAAACCGGTTACCATTACAAATCAATGGATTCATACAACGATAGATGAAGTTCTTGTACTCCTTCCGCTTAACGAAAAACCTTATATCATGATTTATGATGATGAAAATAATCCGCATTTTTATTATGTACAAGGTCATCCTGAACATTTATTGAAGCATTTAAAAGTAAAATTATAATTATTTATAAAAAAGATTCCATAAGATTGTGCCGTATGGAATCTTTTTCTTTATAATCTTAAATAATGAGTCGATCCTTGATATCCTTCACTTTTCATAAATCCATTTGAAATATAAAATTGACTACCTTGTTTTGTGTCTGTATACAGAACAACAATTTGAAAATGCTCTTTTGCATCAGATAAGATTTTCTTTAATAATAAATTTCCTATTCCTTTCCTTCGATATGCTTTTGAAATATAAAACCTTCTTAAGCGTCCAATTGTTTCAGTTTTCGTATACAGATCTTGATTTATTCCACCAATTCCGATAAGAACTTCACCCTGAAAAACGCCATACAAGCACTCCCCCTTCTTATTAAATGTATTTGTTTTATTTCTGTATTCATTCACTAACTTTATAAGAAAGTTAAATCCTTCTTTTTTACTTTCTTCCATAAGATGAGTGATACCAACTTGTGATAGGCTTTCAATTTGTCTCACTTGAAAATTCCACATCTCCACCACCTACCAATAATATGTAATACTTCAAAAAGGACTTTCCA
>NZ_JABUAE010000004.1 GCF_013314535.1 Bacillus sp. Xin1
CAAAAGGAATCCGTCTTTTCGGTGTATAACGAATTACAGGGGATAACTGTTGTATAATCATTTGAAGTTGGCAGGATGTGTTCTGTTTTAAATAACTTTGTAACAGAACACATCCTGCCAATGTCTGTCTGCATAAAAACTTTGTAATAGGAACGTTTTTAATAATTAGGTTGAATATAGCCTAACTTTATTCCCTTAGTTACAGCTTCTAACGCAGAGGAAACATCTAACTTATTAAATATACGCTGAATATGGTTGGAGATTGTACGGTCGCTAGCATATAACATAGAAGCAATTTCTTTACGCTTATATCCATCGCATAGTAATTGTAAAATTTGTTTTTCACTATTAGTCAATTCTTCTATATTTTCTGTAGATATTGGAAAATAGCACGCGCCCTTATTAATTTTGTTTAATATTTGTAATAATGCTTCTGGCAAAACGTTTTTATTAATAAAACCACTTACCCCTAGTTTTTGAGCTTCATATTGGTAAACAGGTAAATCATAGCCTGTTAATATAACTATTTTTGTATTACATTTACTATCTAAAATAATTTTTGCTACCCCTAAACCATCTTCACTACTGATGTTACTTAAATTAATATCTAATAAGGTAATGTCTGGTTTAAACTCATTGATAATTGTAATGACATTTTCAACATTTTGTAATGAACGGAATTGGTTTATGTCAGGATAATCCTCCAAGGCCATCTCCAGACTTTTTGCAAATAAAGCATGATCATCTATTAATAAAATATTCATAGGAATCATCTCCTTCCATGGGAATAAGAATAGTAACACATAAACCAGAAGGGTTGCACTCTGAAATTGTCATTTTACCGTTTAATAAAAATAGCTGTTCTTTAATCGAATTCAATCCCCTATGGCCATTAAGAATGTCCGTTTCAGTGGTCATCAGGCCTTTACCATTATCTTTTACTATAAGTTCTATTTCACCATTTTCTTGTGTCAAACTCAAAACTACCTTAGAACATTTCGAATGTTTGAATGCATTCGTTACCAATTCTTTTAAAATTCGATATATAACAAGATGATAGGGTTCAACTAAAAATAAATTTTCATTACACTTAAAAGATATATCAATATTTTGCATTCCATATTTTTGCTGTATCATCTCAAGCAAATTGCTATAATTCTCTTTTAATGTGAGTGTTTTTAATAGGGTTGGATGATATTCTTGCATTTGTACGCGTATTGATTGGTTTAAGTTACCTAGCGTTTCTATTATTATTTCGCGAATCTCTTCTTTGTTAGATTTATTCATCATATTTTTAACAGCTAATATATCTTGTAATATGTCATCGTGTAAATAATCTGAAAAGTCATTTTTTAATTTTTCCTCTTTAGCTATTTGTATGAGATTATGAACATAAGAGCTCTTTGGCAAGGTTTTTAGTTCTTCTGTATCCAAATTTAAGATAGTATTTTTTGTGTCTTGAAATAATAACGTGAAATAAAGTTGAACAAACCAAAAAATTGTATGTATAATGATGAAATAGGTAATCATATTAAATCTAAACAACATCCCAAGCGAACTAATAAAAACAAGAAAACATAAAAACATAAAGAACATTTTCCCTTCTTTTAAGAGAAAATATTGCTTCATAGATATATGGTTTTTAAAAGCTATCGCATGAATACTAAATAAGGGTAACAGGATCACGATATACCACCCTAAATTACTTAAATATTCGGGGCTCTCTGCAAACAACATAGCATATAAAATAAAGGGAAAAATGAGAATAGTAACAGATTTGAGTAAATGCTTTCTTTCGCTTTTGAAGACAAATTTAATTCGTTTACGATGCTTCAAGAATAGAAAGATAATACAACTAAAACTAAAGATCCATTGACATGAAAATAGAATGGCAAATATTTTATCGTTTATCAAGTTCGCAACCAATGTTAATAAACATGTAATCTGTAAAATCCAATCTTTTTCTTTTTTATAAGTATAGATAGAATCTTGGAAAAAGAATAGGAGCAAAAATTGTACGGTCTTATATAGAACCAATACACTAAGTAGCATACTTAATGTATGAAAAATCTCCCCCTCATTAAGTGTAAGTAAAAACTGCCATGAAGCAATGAGTAGCAAATTAGAAAATTGTGATAGTGTGTTATTGTCTTTTATGTTTAAAAAGCGGATGTATGCTCCATAAATAGACATTATCGTTATAAGCATTAGGGGGAGCAACTTTGCTGTTCCTATAATATTATTCTGTAAAAATTCGTAACATAAAAAAATAATCATACAAAGTTGATTAATTAAAATAAAAATTTGTTTTTGCTCATAGTGCTTTTTCATAAACTCACGTACCTTTACTATATTAAATACAGATAAAGCTGATGCTGGTTGACTATCACCAGCCTTATCTGTAGATTTTTACTTTTTATCGTTAAATATGATTTTATAACATGCTCTTTTTGTTAACAAATAATAAATGATATACACCAGAGTAAAAATAATTACTGCAAAAAGAATAGGTAATATAAAGGCACTGTTTTTTCCTAATAAGTCATCCATTAAAGCAGTTTTATAGGCTATCAGTGCAAAAATACTATGTGCTAACCCTAATACGTAGGGAATGCTAAATAACGTAAAAACTTCTTTACTTATTATTCTTTTTATTTTTTTCTTGCTATATCCCATTCTTTTTAAAATTATAAATTCATTTTTGTTTGACATCATGTTCGAAAGGTTATGGAAATAGAGAATACTACCTGTTGCAATAAAGAAGATGATAGTAACAAAACTAATGAGCAAGAATGTTGAGCTATTCTGTCCAATAATGTAATCATTTTTTTGGTAACTACTTGTAAAATAAATATTGTTTTTAAATAGTGGAGCTAAGTTTTCATAAACTTCCTTGTTATCTCTCATATCTGCTCCATTAAAGCTCATCATATTTTTTTCTTTAAGCCCTAAGGCCTTTATTTCTTTGTAAAGTTGGTCTGAAATGATAAGAGTTCCTACACTATTTGCAAATCCGATTGGATTAAGTAATGTAGTGTCTTTTACTTTTATATCCACGTTATTTGTAGGCGTTAAATTCAAAGTATATATTTTCCCTTTATCTAGCTTTTCTTTTTCAGGTCGATATTTTACTAAGACACTTTCATTTTTAGTTAAATTCTTAAAGTCTACATTTTTGCCCTGAATATTTATTAATTCCTTGTAATCGGATTCAGAGATAAGATCAAAGCCATGTTCTTTTTTTGCACTATATTCTTTAGGTAAATTTTCAGAAGAAGATGTTCCGTGAATAATAGTTGTTTCTTTATATTTCATATTTTCTTTGCCGACAGTATTTTGCACAATTTTAATTGCTTCAGTAGCTAATTGCTTATCTTCCACTGGAAACTCAATAGCTGACGGTATAATACGTTCTGTAGCAGCAACAGGATAGTAGAGAGTTAATATGGTGGAACCGAATATAGCCAAAGTTCCTGCAGCTAGTAAAGTTAACAAAATTAAAGTTTTTGCCTTCGAACGGATTTTAAATATAAAGTTTGGAATGATAATAATATTCGATTCCTTATAAAACCAGCTTTTCTTTTTCTTCAATTTTTGAATAGCGTAGGGTAAAAAAGAGTGAATAAAGAAAATTGTCCCTAGTACTACACTTAACATTGTTAAAAGTGCGATTGGTGAAAACCCTATCGTTTTCCACAATGATTTAGTTCCTCTTGTAATATCAATCGCTAAGAAATAACCCATTAAAATTAAGAATAATCCCAGTAACGAGAAAGCTGTATTGATTTTCACTTTCTTTTCTTCTTTTTTTTCCATACGTACCAAAGTCAGTAAGGAACTTTTTCGAAGAATTATCCAATTTGATAAACATAAAACAGTCAAAACAGCAAATATAAAAATAAAAGTGAATAATACTGCATCAGGATTAATAAGTGGTACTTCAGAAGTATTGATTTGTAATTTTAGTACGCTGACTATCGCTTCGACAATTCCTTTATGAGCAATAGCACCAAAAGCAATTCCTACAATTAGAGCAGTAAAACAAATTATAATATTTTCAAAGGTTAATAGTTTTAGCATTGTTGACTTTCGATACCCCAATAGGGAATAAATTCCAAGTTCTTTCATTCTTTTTTTCATAAAGAAAGTATTGGAGTATGACATATAAAATAATACAAATGTCATAACAAAGATTGCTACCGTTCTCGACATTGTTTCTACTCTACCATCAGACGAAATCTTTTCCATGATAATATCGTTCATGGAAAAAGAAATAAAGGAGAAAAACACCATCAGCACAAAAGCTACTGAAACGAAATAGAACGAATAGAAGGAAAAGTTATTCTTCAGATTCTTTTTTGCTATTGTTAATAATCCCACAGTTATGCCTTCCTTTCATACCTTTAGTTATATCGATTTTCATCAATTTTAGAGATTTCTTTTAATATCTCTTCAAAAAAATCTTTTCTATCCTGTCCATTTCTTCTTAATTCTTTTATGATATTTCCATCTTTAAATATTAGGATTCTACTTGAAAAACTTGCTGCATAAACGTCATGGGTTACCATTAAAATTGTTGTATGAAGTTCCTCATTTACCTCCCTTAATTTTTGAAGTAGCTCTGTTGCAGAGTTTGAATCTAACGCGCCTGTCGGTTCATCTGCAAATAAAATACTTGGCTGTTTCGCAATCGCTCTTGCTGCTGCAACTCTTTGTTTTTGCCCTCCAGAAAGTTGACTAGGGTACTTGGATAATTGTTCGAATATCCCAAAACGCTTTGCTAAATTTTCTATTGTCGACTCAATTTCTTTTGGGGATTTTTTTAACAGAGTAAGTGGCACAGCAATATTTTCCTTCACTGTTAAACTATCAAGTAAGAAATACTCTTGAAAAATAAAGCCTAAATGATCTTTCCTAAAATCCGCAGATTTATTATCATCAAGTGTTTTAATATTAATATTATCTATAAAAATATCTCCATCTGTAGGTGTATCAATGGTTGATAGGATATTTAATAAAGTTGTCTTCCCAGATCCAGATGCCCCCATAATGCCAACAAATTCACCTGAATTTATATCCAAAGATACTTTATCAAGTCCAGGTAATTGATTCTTGTTATAAATCTTTGTTACATTTTTTGCAGATACTAATGCATTCATCATATTTGCTCCTCTCAACTTATTGCTATATTAAGTTTACGATTCAACATAAAAAGATTCATGAGTAAAAAACGCAATCTTTTAATCATATACGGTATTTTTCTTTCTGATTGTCTATTTTGTATTTAAAATTACATGACATGTTAAGCTTTTTTATGAAAAATGCTAGTTAGATGTAAGGGGTTCTATTGCAAAGTTATTTTTATAAAGGTCTTTTTCTTTTTATTTTTTTATGCATAAATTAAAAAAGTCACCTTATAGTGATTGTTGAATGAACCGCCTCACAAAAACTTAGATACATCACGATATCTTTTTTGGAGTGTTTTCTTTTAAATTTTCTCATTTTCCAAGAGTCTTTTAATTTTTTCTCAAGGTCCAAAAAACTTGAAACAAGAACGTTTTTTTACAATAAAAGTATTTAAAAAAAAAATACTTTTATTATACAAAATTTTCTACATAATGAATTTCGCAAGGACCAAAAATAAAATAGGGGGTGGAAAAAATGGGAGAATTAAAAAATGTTGTAATGACATTAACTGATGAGGAACTACAAGAAGCAGCAGGTTGTGGTTGGGCATGTTCAGTAACAGATGATTGTCCAAATAGTATTTTTGTCTGTTGTTAATTTGAAATAGCAATTATAAATTTCAATTATATATATTTATATTTTTATATTACGTTAAAAAAATTAGGGGGCAAAAAAATGGAAGAGTTAAAAAATGTTGTAATGACACTAACTGATGAAGAATTACAAGAAGCAGCAGGTTGCGGTTGGGCATGTTCAGTAACGGACGATTGTCCAAATAGTATTTTTGTATGCTGCTAATCTCGTGAATTTTGACTGCACTTAAAATTAAGTAATTAGAAAGACAAGGATAGTTAATCTTATCCTTGTCTTTAATTATGAAGAATATAATTGAATATTATTCATAAAAATACAAAAATGCTTTTTGTTTCTAGTTAGTCACACTAAATTTGTTCATACTGTAGATTGATATAATATTCAAATATACATATTTTTATGCAAACAAGGAGTATAAAAAACATTATTTAGTAAGCATATTATTAAAGGTCAAAGCTGTTGTTATCTAAAGAATTGTCACCCTGGAATCGTGGATTATATTTACATGAACGTAGTGTTAAATCCCAGGAAATAAATGAAGAAATGAATGAAGAAATAAATCATTACATAAAAGAAGAAATATTTATTATTCTTTTATATGCAATTAAGTTTAGAATGTCCGCATTAAACTAGATAACTTGTATAAGGACTGTTACTTAAATTCTACTGTCATTCGATAGTTCAGTGTCTCGTGTATTCCAATGTTATTAAATTAGTGAACATAATCATTTAGTTTAAGAATCAGCTGTTCAAGTGAAGTGAAATGTGTTTCATTATCGAATCCTGTTTTAAATACTTTAAACATTGCGTTATTACAAGTGTATCCCTTCATATTTAGAGAACGCTTAATGTTGAAGCTTTAGGAGAACTTATAAAATTTGGTTTCCAGGAATTAAGCTTGAATCGCATTGAAGGAAGATGTGATGTGAAAAATATAGCATCTGAACGAGTGATGTAAAAGTTAGAGATGATCTATGAAGGCAAGTTGAGACAAAGCGTAAAAATTAATGAGAAATATTGTGATTCCAAGGTATATTCTCTTTTAAAATAAGAATATAATAATGTCTGGTAAAATCAAAACCGCTTGGAAGTTTCCAAGCGGTTTTGACTAGTTGTTGTAGTTTGTTACTGAAATGTAAGGATTGACTGAATAAATTATACCAGTTCCCCCATATTCCTCCGTAGCAAAGTATGAGAATGTAAAGAAACCTGTAACTGCAAATAATAGAACAAGAAAAAGTGCAAAGAAATATTTTAGCATGTATGGTCCCCTCATCCGAAGTTAGTTACATATATAAATCCAAATTAAAAAACGAACATCAAACCATTCTTTTCAGATGGGTGAGAGCATCCGGCCATGTATAGAAGCGGTCGGTGCCTTTTTAGCCCCATGCCATGTGAAAACAGAAGGAGAAAATGAGTGAAAGTCCCTGTCTGTTCTTCATAGCCATAATTTACCTGTTAGAAAATCAAATTGGATTTATATATTATTATAATATACTATCATTTCATTTCCAAATGTTTCCGGTTTAAAAGTGAGAAGTCAGACATGTTTTGTATGTTGTCATAGCGTGATTGTTGGTGATAGATTTTGTATTTTTCGTAAATGTCATGTTGTGATGAACATGTGCATACTCCCAGTCATGGTCATTAAAATGTACTTTGCGCGGTGGAAGAAGCGGGACGACATCGAATAAATTAACAAAGCGAAAGCTACTTGCTACTTGCAGTTTATAGTAGTTTCGAAAAGTAATATCGCCAACTTTTGGAGAAGCGAAGTTATAGAGACCATATTGTGCAAACGCAGTATTCACTCGTGCGTCTAATATGTGCAGTGTGGCAAGTGCCCCGCCAAGGCTATGTCCTGTGGCGAGCAGCTTTTTATGTGATGGCAAAGAGACGAGCATATCCATAATCGTATCACGGCATGATTCATAAATAGAGAGAAAGCCGTTATGGACGTTCCCGCTGTTTAATGCGTATGGATAAGGTTTTTGGTTTACAAGTGAATCAATCAGCCACTCAGGATCCGTTTGTGTTCCCCGAAAGGCAACAATGATGGTATCTTCAGATTCTAATATGAAGCCAAACCATTCTGTTGTTTGTATTACCTTTGCTTGAAAACCTTGTACATATTGAAAATCATCAGGTATTTGAAAAACACCATTTTGTTTATATTGATCATATGTTAACTCGCAACAAGAAGCTAACAATATGGCAGTATCTTTATCAAAGGATAAAGGAGCACGCATCAAGGAAGCCCTCCTTAAGAAGAAGTAATAGTTCAATATATGAGTGGGTAGGTGGAATCATTCTTTGAGGAGATTGAAAGGAAATTAAAACTTGAACCTACAGTTACGTGAGGGAGTATGATTGAGGTAACCGCATTGGTAAAAAGAATGTAGGGGGAATAAGAGATGAGTAACAGTGAAAATTATTCAATTGGAGAGTTTTCGAAACAAACAGGCACATCAGCACGAACACTACATTATTACGACGAAATTGGGTTACTTACACCTGAAAAACATCCTAGTTCCGGGCATCGCATATATAAAAGATCGGATATATTAACATTGCAAAAAATTGTGAGTTTAAAATTTTTAGGATATAGCTTAGATGAAATCTGTGTAATGGTAAATAGGGAAAGCTTTAACGGAAGCTTGAAAGAAACTTTACAAAGTCAGAAAAAAGCTTTTGAAGAAAAAAAGAGACATATCGAAACTTCTCTAAAAGCGATTCATCGAACGATTACTTTATTAGAGGACGAAGGGCAAATAGACAGTGACATTCTGATGACTTTAATACGTAGTATACAAAAAGAAAATGAACAACGCTTATGGCTTGAGGAATACATAGATAAGGGAGTTGTTGATCGATTATACGATAAATCTGAAGAAGAGATGGTAGCATTGGATAAAGAATTTATTCAGTTGTCGAAGGAAGTAAAGAGATTATTCGGAAAGCCAGTCCATGATTCAGAGGTGCAACAGCTTGTTGATAAACATATGAAGGCAAGTCTTACATACGTTGGGCAAGAAGCACTGCGCTCTTTTGGAGAATTAGAAAATATGGAGGAACAATATGAGCAGATAATTCCTTCTCCATATACAGAAGAAGAAGAGGACTGGTTAAACCGAGCGATGGAGTATTATATGATTCAAAACGGTATGTATAGTCCAAATGAAGTAGAAACGGATAAATAAAAAACAATCGCTACGTCTTATGACGTAGCGATTTGAACTTTACTCTTTTCCATCAAGAAGGCGACCAAGTCCTCCTAAAACGCTACCTTCCCCGCTACTTTGAGCTGCAGGGTTTGTAAGGCGTGCAGCTAAACGGCTTAATGTCAAGGATTGAAGCCAAACCGTTCCAGGACCTTCTAACGTTGCGAAGAATAAACCTTCCCCGCCGAATAGAGCAGTTTTTACATTGCCTACAAATTGAATATCATAGTCAACATCTTTCGTCATTGCAACGAGACACCCTGTATCGATACGTAATCTCTCGCCAGGTTTTAGGTCTCGTTTATAAACTGTTCCACCTGCATGCATGAAAGCAAGTCCGTCACCTTCAAGTTTTTGCATAATGAAGCCTTCCCCGCCGAAAAAGCCGCTACCGATTTTTTTTGTAAATTCAATTCCAATCGAAACCCCTTTGGCTGCGCAAAGGAAAGCATCTTTTTGACAAACCACTTTGCCTTGATATTCTCTTAAATCAACTGGAACGATTTTCCCAGGATAAGGCGCAGCAAATGATACGTGACGTTTGCCGTGACCTGTGTTTGTAAATACAGTCATAAACATACTTTCACCTGTAACGAGACGCTTTCCAGCACCCATTAGTTTGCCGAATAGGCCGCCAGATTTTCCAGCACCGTCGCCGAAGACTGTTTCCATTTCAATATGGTCTTCCATCATCATCATTGCGCCAGCTTCTGCTATAACACTTTCCTCTGGATCTAATTCAATTTCAACGAACTGCATATCATCGCCGTATAATTTATACTCAATTTCATGTGCTTTCATTTTTTCACCTCTTATGTAGTGGATACTAATATTGTACAGAAATTAAAGAGATTAGAAAACTATCGTTTTGTTAATTTTCAAATAAAAAGCCATTTTGATTTTTCGACATATAAGTTGCTGTTATGAAAAGAAATAGTAGATTTGCACTTGTTTTCTTCTTTCGCTTGGTAATGAGGCTGAAAGAGGATCTGACCGCTTCTATACATGGCTGGACGCTCTTTCCCATCTAAAAAGAAAGGTTTTATATCAGTTTGTATTTATGTAGTTTCCAGATTTTGTTAATAGTTTAAAAAATATAAGAAAAATGCTGAAATGAAAGTGTTCTCATTTGACGTTTTTGATAGAGCATGATATAGTGAAATCACTATTGAGCTACATAATGTGGTACGGAAATAAAGCGTGTTTAATTCAAGGCATTAGGTCTGAGATACATTCATGTCCTTTATATCCACCTTTTCATGTGGATTCATAGTTTCATTTTTATTTAGGAGGTACATGACATGCAAACAGGTAAAGTTAAATGGTTTAACAGCGAAAAAGGTTTCGGTTTCATCGAAGTTGAAGGTGGAGATGATGTATTCGTACATTTCTCAGCTATCCAAGGCGACGGCTTCAAAACTTTAGAAGAAGGTCAAGAAGTTTCTTTCGAAATCGTTGAAGGTAACCGTGGACCACAAGCTGCTAACGTTACAAAAAACTAATTAGCTAGCGAGAAAAAGCATTCCGAATTTCGGAATGCTTTTTTATGCCTTCGAACCAGACTCATCTGAAGATAATTCACCTTTGTAAGTACGTTCTTCAAAATCATCCAGCATTTGTTCATATTCTTCATGCTCTTCTGTCGCGTATACTTGTGGATTCTTTCCATACATATCTGTTCCGATGAAGTTCTCGAAGTCTTCTACATAACCACGTGGTTCTTCAGCATCTACATACATTTCATCGAAGTTTTTAGAGTCGCGGCGTTCTAAATCGGATGGCGTTTCTGAAGTTCCATATAAAGCGACATCTTGCCAAGCATCCTCTGCATCGTATCCTACGGCACTGTCCATATCATATTTGCCAAACGGTGGCTCTACTAATTCTTCTTCAATAGGGCGTGCGCTCATGTTTAATTTATTTGTTGTATGTTGGATACAGGTCGTAGCAGTCGGCATTGCTTCTAATCGTTCTAGTGGAATTTCTTCACCAGAAACTTCGCAAATACCGTATGTGCCAGCTTCGATTTTTTGCAAGGCATGCTTTGTATCTTGCAGTTGCTTATGCCAAAATTCAATCAGTCCGAAATCTTTTTCTCGTTCATATAATTCTGTACCCATGTCCCCAGGATGATTATCATAAGCAGATAATTCTCCTACAGATTCCCGTTCAGAAGCACGATCTTCATTTTCATGATTTTGAAGTGTTTGTTCTAGTTCTTGTTGTTGCTTTTCTAACATGGATTTAAATTGATTGATTTGTTGTGGAGTTAACATTGTATCCACCTTCCTACAATTCGGTTTCTTTATGTAGTATGAGCCGGAATTCGGGAAATATGAGGAGGAATTTAGGGAAGTAGTGGTGTCGTTACATGTCGAGTGGTCGATATGTTGTGTCGAATCGCTGATATATTTCAATTTGTGCTGATATAATTGGAGTTGCGGTCGATATATTTGAAAAAACGCCGATATATTTTGAAAATGAAAAAGGAGAGCTGCCTAGCAGCTCCCTTCCCTATAGGAAATACCCAAGTAGTAGGCCGATTCCCATTAAAAATCCGAAGATTGTATTTGTTTTTGCAGTTGCAATCATTGCAGGTGCCATTTCCATTGGAATGCTTTTGCCGATAAATCCTTTTGTTGCTTTGAATGCTTTCGGTGTACTTAGGAATACAATCAACATCCATGGAGATACGATTCCAACAATGATTAGGGCAATCGTCCAAATGTAGGAAATGATAAACATAGAAGCAAGGACACCAATTGCATTTTCACGTCCAACGATAATTGCTAATGTGTTACGACCGTTTTCTTTGTCTCCATCTAGATCACGAATGTTATTGGAAAGTAAAATTGCACCAATTAAAATCGAATTTGGAATGGATACTAAAATAATTTCTGATGTTACAGTTCCAGTCTGAATGAAGAAAGAAATACCAATAATAATAACACCCATAAATAATCCTGCTGTTAATTCTCCAAAAGGTGTATAAGCAATTGGAATTGGGCCACCTGTATAAAGGTAAGCAACAGCCATACACACAAGACCGATTGCAGCAAGCCACCAGCTAGAGTTCATACAAATATAAACGCCTAATAGCATCGCGATACCGAAAAATCCAAATGCTAAGTTCAGTACTGTTTTTGGCTGAATACCGTCGCGAACAATTGCCCCGCCGATACCAACAGAACCTTCATGATCTAATCCTCTTTTATAATCAAAGTATTCGTTAAACATGTTTGTTGCCGCTTGAATGAGAAGACAAGCAAGAAGCATGATAAAGAAAAGAGGGAGATGTATTTGATTAATACCCCCTACTTGCATGGCATACGCTGTTCCGATAAAAACAGGAACAAAAGCAGCTGTTAATGTATGAGGACGTAATAAACTCCACCAAATGCGCCAGCCTGTTTGTTTATTTGGCTTTGGCGGCATGGGAGGGGAATTTGTTTTCATTTTTATTTCCATTTTGAATCCTCCTAGTTCACATAAAGTACACAATTAAGTGTAGGAAAAGCATCATTTAGTGTCAACGTTTATTTTCTAGGAAGAGAAGGTGAATTTCTCAGAAATGCTAAACGTTGACAGGGGTTTCGTTTGAGGTGTATCTTAAAATCAAGCGTATTTATGACTATTTTTCGCCCATAGGGGGGAGACTTTGTGATTCAGACGAAACAAAAAGATTTACAAGAAATACTTACTGCAGCGATTGAATATGCAACTGATGAAAAAACATTGGTCAGTTTTGTAAAACAAATAGATTGGATGGATCCGCTTCTTTTTTATGCAGCAGGAAGAAGCATTGCATCCGAAAATAGATGTTATTTTGCAGACCCAGCTCAGCATGTAATATTTGCGGGAATTGGCTCTGTTTTCACTATAGCAAAATCTTCTGACAAGCGCTTTCAATATGCCTGTGAAGAGTGGAATAAAGTGCAGGAGAAAGCAATTGTTCATAGGGAAGAATATGAATTTGGAACGGGTCCACTTTTATTTGGTGGCTTTTCATTTGATCCAGAAAAAGAGCAAACGGATCTGTGGAAAGAATTTAAAGATACAACATTATCGTTACCGGCTTTTCTTTTAACAGTGAAAAATGAAAAAGCATGGTTAACAATAAATACATTTATTTCAGTTGGGGACTCTGTACAGATGGTTTATGAAGAAATTGTTTCTTTAGAAGAAAGAATTTTACACGAATGTAAAGGGCCACTTACAGAAGCAAAATTAGCAGTAAATTCTAAAGTAGAAGTTGATCCAAAGGGCTGGATGAATGCGATTGTAAAAGTGCAAGAAGAAATGAAAAAAGGAAGCGTACAGAAGGTTGTATTAGCAAGAGAGCTAAAACTAGTGATGGATCGAAATATTGATTCTGCTCGTATTTTAGAAGCGCTCCGCATCGGTCAGCCGGATTGTTACGTATTTTCCTTTGATTATAAAGGGGCATGCTTCTTAGGAGCAACGCCTGAAAGATTAATTCGTAAAGAAGGCGAGAAATTTACATCGATGTGTCTTGCTGGCTCGATTGGTCATGGTAACTCTATAGAAGACAGTAAGCAAAATGGCGAGATGCTTCTTCATGATGAAAAGAATTTAGCAGAGCATGGCTATGTAGTAAATATGATTCGCGGCGTATTAAATGAACATTGTGAGTCTGTTACTATTCCAGAACGTCCAGGATTATTAAAAACAAAAAATTTACTACATTTATATACACCAGTGGAAGCAAAAGGTGATGCATCCCTTCTGACAATGGTAGAAGAACTCCACCCGACGCCAGCTCTTGGTGGCACACCTAGCCACGCGGCGATGAAATTAATTCGTGATGTAGAATTATTAGACCGTGGACTGTACGGAGCACCAATCGGTTGGATAGATGACAAGGGGAACGGTGAATTTGCAGTCGCCTTGCGGTGCGGATTATTAAATGGTAATAAGGCATCCTTATTTGCCGGTTGCGGTATTGTGATTGATTCAGTTCCGCAACTTGAATATGAAGAAACAAGTTTGAAGTTTAGACCGATGCTTGGTGCTTTGGAGGAATTAATGAAATGAATAATCATATAGAAGCATTATCATATTATTTAGGCGCGTTTGTGGACGAACTAGCGCGTCTAAATGTATATGATGTTGTCATTAGTCCAGGCTCACGGTCAACACCGCTAGCCTTATTGATGGAGCGACATGAACAGATACAAACGTATTTACATGTAGATGAACGATCAGCTGCCTTTTTCGCGCTTGGTATTGCGAAAGCGAAGAATCGTCCTGTAGCAATTTTATGTACATCAGGAACAGCGGCAGCGAACTATTATCCAGCAATTTGTGAAGCTTTTCATTCACGTGTACCACTTCTTGTTTTAACAGCAGATAGACCGCATGAACTAAGAGATGTTGGTGCACCGCAGGCAATGAATCAATTGAATTTATATGGTTCTTTTGTAAAACAGTTTATGGAGATGGCACTGCCAGAAGCTAGGGATCCTATGTATCATTATGCCCGTATGACAGCTGGGCGCGCTATTGCAAGTGCATCGCTTGCGCCAAAGGGACCTGTCCATATTAACTTCCCACTTCGGGAACCGCTCATTCCTGATTTCTCTTTAGAGAATTTATGGGAAAAGGGTCGTGGTGAATATACAGGGGCAGTTCATCAAGGAAATATGACGATGACGAGTGAATATGTACGTTCTCTTACAGAGCGCCTTTCAAGTATGGAAAAGGGGCTTATTGTTTGTGGGGACGATAGTCATCCAGAAATCGTTGAAGTTATCACGGAGCTTGCTGAGCAAACCGGATATCCGATTTTAGCAGATCCACTTTCCGGTCTCAGAAGCGGCGAGCATGATAAATCAATGGTAATGGATTGTTATGATACATTTTTACGAAACGAATTGTTAAAGGATACATGGAAGCCAGAAGTAATCATTCGTTTTGGTGGTATGCCTGTATCAAAAGCATTAACGCAATATATAAAGAAACAAGAGAATGCTGTTCATATCGTTGTAGATGAATCAGGAAAATGGAGAGATGCAGCCCTTGTAGCGACGGAAGTTGTATGTGCAAGTGATGTCTCGTTCTGTAAAGCAATGATAGATCATATGCAAAAGCGAGAAAAGAATGATTGGTACGTGATATGGAAACATATAAACGATACAACGAAGGAACAGCTTCGTGAAATCGAAACTTATGAAACAGCATTTGAAGGAAAAGTGATTACAGACATCGTGCATGTACTGCCAGAGGGAGCGACTTTATTTGCCAGCAATAGTATGCCAATTCGTGATACAGATACGTTCTTTTTTACAACAGATAAAAGAATCAATGTAATGGCAAATCGTGGTGTGAATGGTATTGATGGGATTATTTCAACAGCCCTAGGCGCTAGTATGGTTTGTGAACCACTTGTATTAGTCATCGGTGATTTATCATTTTATCACGATTTAAATGGACTTCTAGCAGCAAAATTACATGATTTAAACGTAACAATTGTTGTTGTCAATAATGATGGTGGTGGTATTTTCTCATTCCTACCGCAATACGAGTCAAAAGAACATTTTGAAACATTATTCGGAACGCCGCTTGGACTGGATTATGAACATGTTGTAAACATGTACGGTGGTTCATTTGCGCGTGTAAATGGCTGGGAAGCATTTCGTAACGAAGTGCAAAAAGGAACAACTGAAAAAGGATTACATGTTGTAGAAATTTGTACGAATCGTGACGAGAACTTAAAGCTGCACCGTGATTTATGGGCAAGTACATCGAAGGTTGTTACGGAAATTTTGCAAGGTGAAACGGAATGAAAGTAACGCTAGAAGGTGTAGCATATGAATATGAGGTGGTAGGTAGTGGAGAACCGCTACTACTTCTTCATGGTTTTACGGGTAGCATGAAAACGTGGCGCCCATTTATTTCTTCATGGAGCGAACAATTTCAAGTTATCACTTTGGATCTAGTTGGTCACGGGAACACGGAAAGTCCGGAGGAAATGACGCATTATGATATTCAAAACGTAGCACTTCAAATGACGACATTACTCGATCATTTAAATATTGAAAAAGCACATATACTTGGTTATTCGATGGGCGGAAGGCTTGCGATTACGATGGCATGCTTATATCCAGGCCGTGTGAAATCTCTTTTATTAGAAAATTGTACAGCTGGGCTTGAGGTGGAATCGGATCGGCAAGAACGCCGCGCGCGCGATGAACAGCTCGCAGATCAAATCGAATTCGAAGGCATAGAAGCATTCGTAAATAAGTGGGAAAATATTCCGTTGTTTGCAACGCAAAAAAAATTACCACAAGGCGTGAAAGAAGCAGTTCGAAAAGAGAGACTAGCCAATACCCCAAGAGGACTTGCAAATAGCCTTAGGGGCATGGGAACAGGGGCGCAACCTTCATGGTGGAATCAGCTTGAAAGACTCAAAATGCCTGTTCTTTTAATGAATGGAGAGTATGATCAAAAGTTTTTTCAAATCCTTACAAACATGAAAAAATGCATCCCTCATGCGAAATTTGTCAAAATTCGCGAGGCTGGCCATGCAATTCATGTGGAACAACCGCAAAAGTTTGGTACAATAGTAGAGGGATTTCTAAAAACCATACAGTGACACTTTTTTCTTTTGAAGAGAGTGAAGCTTATAAAGGGGCTAGTGGACAACCATTAGCATAATAAAAAGGAGGTAAGAGTAATGGCTATTGAATGGGTAAAAGAAGGCAATTACGAAGATATTATTTATTCCACATACAATGGTATCGCAAAGATTTCGATTAACCGTCCTGAAGTACATAACGCATTCCGTCCGAAAACGGTAATGGAGTTAATCGATGCTTTTGCACACGCTCGTGATGATGCAAATGTTGGCGTTATCGTTTTAACTGGGGAAGGTGGACGTGCATTCTGTTCTGGCGGCGACCAAAAAGTTCGCGGTCATGGCGGATATGTAGGTGAGGACCAAATCCCACGCTTAAACGTATTAGACTTACAACGTCTAATTCGCGCAATCCCTAAACCAGTTATCGCAATGGTAGCAGGTTATGCAATTGGCGGTGGACACGTACTTCATATCGTATGTGACTTAACAATCGCAGCAGACAACGCTGTATTCGGACAAACTGGTCCTAAAGTAGGTAGCTTTGATGGTGGATACGGTGCTGGCTATTTAGCTCGTATGGTAGGTCATAAGAAAGCTCGTGAAATTTGGTACTTATGCCGTCAATACAGTGCGCAAGAAGCACTTGATATGGGCTTAGTAAACACAGTTGTACCATTAGATCAATTAGAAGCAGAGACAGTACAATGGGCAGAAGAAATCTTAGCAAACAGCCCAATGGCACTTCGTTTCTTAAAAGCTGCATTCAATGCAGATACAGACGGTTTAGCTGGTATCCAGCAACTAGCGGGAGACGCAACGTTACTGTACTACACAACTGACGAAGCAAAAGAAGGCCGTGACGCGTTCAAAGAAAAACGCCGTCCAGACTTCGGACAATTCCCTCGTTTCCCTTGATCAAAAGCGAAGCCGACTGTTCTAGCCGCTGTAGCTGGATAAGATCAAAAGCGGAAACAAAAAGAGACTTGATTCTATATCAAGTCTCTTTCTTTCATGAAAGGAGAATGTGTAATGGAGACAATGCCCAATTGGTTAATGCAACGTGCTTTTTTAACGCCAGAGCGCATTGCAATTGAGACAAAAGAAGAGAGAATGAGCTTTGCAAAATTACATGAAAAAGTATTATCTGTTTGTGAACACTTTTCATACTTACAAGTAGAAAAAGGTCAAAAAGTGGCTGTTCTGATGAAAAATGGTACGGAGATGATTACGGTAGTTCATGCCTTATCTTATATAGGGGCAGTAGCGGTACTTCTAAATACACGTCTTTCAAGAGAAGAGCTACTTTGGCAAATGGAAGATGCTGAAGTTGTTTGCTTAATAACGGACCGAGAATTTGAAACGGAGCAGGTACCTGTTTACATATTTGAAGAAGTAATGCATGGACCGAAGAAAACGGCAGTTGTTCAAGAGGAGTTCTCGTTAGAAGAAGTGATGACAATTATTTATACGTCAGGGACAACTGGTAAGCCAAAAGGGGTTATCTTAACATACGGTAATCACTGGGAGAGTGCCGTTGGATCGTCACTTAATTTAGGGCTTCGTGATGACGATTGTTGGTTAGCGTGTATGCCAATGTTTCATGTGGGCGGATTATCTTTATTAATGAAAAATGTGATGTACGGTATGCGCGTTTTACTCGTTCCGAAATATGATCCTGATTTCATTCATGAGGCAATAAAAACTCAGGGAGTAACAATCATATCGGTTGTATCTAAAATGCTGATGGACTTATTAGAAAGGCTTGGAGAAGAAACATATCCAAACTCTTTACGCTGCATGTTATTAGGCGGAGGGCCAGCACCAAGGCCGCTACTAGAAACATGTGTAGCAAAAGGAATTCCTGTATATCAAACGTATGGAATGACGGAAACATCTTCACAAATTTGTACGTTATCAGCTGACTACATGTTAAAGAAAGTCGGTTCAGCAGGAAAACCTCTTTTCCCATGTCAACTTCGAATAGAGAAGGATGGTAGGGTTATGCCGCCAAATGTTGAAGGTGAGATTGTTGTAAAAGGACCGAATGTGACACGTGGTTATTTTAAACGAGAAGACGCAACGCGTGAAACGATAGCAAATGGCTGGCTTCACACAGGAGACCTTGGCTATTTAGATGAAGAAGGGTTCTTATATGTATTGGATCGTCGCAGTGATTTAATTATTTCAGGCGGAGAAAATATTTATCCAGCACAAATTGAAGAAGTATTGCTTGCGCATCCTGCGGTAGGGGAAGCTGGTGTTGTTGGGAAAGCGGATGAAAAGTGGGGACAAGTGCCAGCTGCCTTTATTGTCAAAGCAGGACATGTAACAGAAGAAGAAATTATTCGTTTTTGTGAAGAAAAATTAGCGAAATATAAAGTGCCAAAAGAAGTGCATTTCTTATCAGAATTACCACGTAATGCTTCGAAAAAATTGTTAAGACGGGAACTAAGGCAGTTGCCGGAGGAAATGTAGATGAAGTTTAAAAAAGTGACGCTTTATATAACCGAAATGCCGCTTGTTACTCCTTTTGCCGCAAGTTACGGAACGTATAAGACGCGTGAAAGTATTGTCATTGAGCTAGAGGATACGGACGGATATATTGGTTTTGGGGAAGTTGTTGCTTTCTCAGAGCCATGGTACACAGAAGAAACCATAACAACGGCACTTCATATGCTTCAAGATTTTTTATTGCCAGATTTACTGAAAGCTGAAGTTATGCATCCAAATGAAATCCCTAATCTTTTTCAGCATATAAAGCGGAACCGGATGGCGAAAGCGGGAATAGAAGGTGCGGTATGGGATTTGTATGCGAAACGTCAAAACAAATCGTTAGCAACTTTACTTGGAGGAACGCAGCGAGAAATTGAAGTCGGCGTTGTGATTGGTTTAGATACAATTCCGAATATGTTAAAACGAATTGAAATGTATGCAGCAGAAGGATATCAGCGATTTAAAGTGAAAATCAAGCCGGAACTTGATTATGAGCTATTGAAGGAAATACGAAAAGCATTTCCACAGGTTCCTTTAATGGTAGATGCAAATTCAGCGTATACGCTAGCAGATACTGAGAAATTAAAGAGATTAGATGAGTTTCAGTTAATGATGATTGAACAGCCTTTAGCTGATAACGATTTTCTCGATCATGCTAAACTACAAAAACAAATCGAGACACCTATTTGTTTGGACGAGAGTATTCATAGCTTAGAAGATGCAAGAGTAGCCATTACATTGGGAAGCTGTCGCATTGTAAATATCAAGCCGGGCCGAGTCGGGGGATTAACTGAATCCATTCAAGTTCATGATTATTGCAAAGCACATGATATTCCAGTTTGGTGCGGTGGTATGGTTGAAATGGGAATTTCACGTGCACAAAATATTGCGCTGGCATCACTTCAAAACTTTACAATTCCCGGTGATATTTCAGCTTCGAGTAGGCATTGGCAGCGAGATATCATTTCACCAGAAGTAACGTTGCAAGGAGGGAAAGTGATTGTCCCAACTGGTCCTGGGTTTGGATATGATGTAAACCGGGAAAGATTAGAAGAGATTACGAAAAAACGGATTGTCTGTGAGAGGTGAATGCATGAGGGAAGAGATATTGCAGGTTATACAAACATACTTATTACGGGTGGTATTTGTAAAAGTTGCATACATCTGTTGGTCTCATGAAAAGGAAGGGATAACCACTACTATTGCGATTGAAACAAGGAATGCTTCATATAAGCAATTTCAATGGTTATATTTTGAGTTGGTAGAAGGACTAAAAGGAAGAGAGAAATTTGATGTGGTACATGTAAATACGCTCTCTGATCCACAAGTGAAAAAACGTATACTGCAAGAAGGAAAGTTGTTTGTACAGCGTATATAAGGAGCCTACGATAATTCGGTTATCGTAGGCTTTTTTGTATTAAAGGAATTTGAAATCCTTTCAATTATTAAGATTTGGTTCATCATTTTTATGGATTGAATTGTGCCATAAGGAAATATTAAGGTTGTATTATTTACGCTCGATATTTAAACTCATTGGACAAATTGGAGGTAATAGCATGGCTGTAAGGAAAAAAGACAAGTTTACAAATCATTTAAGTAATATTTCTTTAAATTTAAATGAAAGTGCTAATTATTTCGCTGATTATAAACTGAAAAATGTGAATGACCTTAAAGTTTTTTCTGAAAAAATGAAGAAATATGAATCAGAGGGGGATTCTTTAGTTCATGAAGTTACCAAAGACTTACACAATGCTTTCATCACTTCCATTGAACGAGAAGATATTTTATCTCTTACCTTGAGCATGGATGATGTTTTAGATGGACTAGAACATACTGCTGCTCTATTTGAAATGTATTCTATAGTAAATGCTGATAATTATATGCTTGAGTTTGTCGATGCTATCCGTAATTGCACTGCTGAAATTGTGGCAGCGGTTGACATGTTGGCAACAAAGAAATTACTAAACATGAGGGATCATGCCATTAAAATTAAAGAATTGGAATCAAAATGTGATGAGGTTTTGCGTGAATCCATTAAAAATCTGTTTGCTAATGAAAAAGATCCTATTCGTATTATTCAATATAAAGAAATCTATGAAGAGCTCGAAAACATTGCGGACTTCTGTCAGAATGTAGCCAACACATTAGAAAGCATTATCATGAAAAATGCTTAACCGTATTCAAGGAGCATTAATATAGCTCTGGAGTGAAAATTAATATAGTCAAAAAATATGTGGAGGCTCTAATGACAACAATAATTATTATCCTTATTCTTGCTTTAACTTTCGAATTCATTAATGGATTTCATGATACGGCTAACGCAATTGCAATGTCAGTTTCTACAAAGGCTTTATCACCACGATTCGCGGTTATTTATGCGGGTGTATTAAATTTTATAGGTGCTTTAATATCAGAAGCCGTAGCAAAATCGATTGGCGGTAAAATTGCTGATCCTTTTCAGATTGAAAACGGCTTGTTAATCGTCATTTCCGCTCTTATTGCAGCTATATTTTGGAATCTGTTTACATGGTATTATGGGATTCCTTCTTCATCGTCACACACTTTAATCGGATCTGTTGCTGGAGCTGTTATTTTTGGATCAGGAATACATTCTATAAACTGGGAAGGTTTCACAGATATTATAAAAGCCCTAATCATTTCTCCTTTTTTAGCCTTTATAGTAGGATTTATTCTAATGAAAATATTAGCAATTGTTTTTAAAAACGTAAATCCTCGCCGTGCCACTCGTGGTTTTCGAGGGTTTCAAGTTGTAGCTTCTGGTTTAGCTGCATTTTCTCATGGAGGAAATGATGGGCAAAAAACAATGGGAATTATTGTTTTTGCTTTAGTAGCAGGTGGTTACCAAGCCACATTAGATGTACCACTTTGGGTACAAATTACTTGTGCAGCGACAATTGGTTTAGGAACAATGATGGGTGGAATGCGAATTATTAAAACGGTTGCTAAAAAAATATTTAAAGTTCAACCTATCAATGGATTTGCTGCAGATTTAACATCATTTGTAGTATTGCAAGGTGCTACTATGTTAGGGCTACCAGTATCAACCACACATGTATCTTCATCTGCCATTTTAGGTGTTGGTTCCGCTAAACGTGTTCGGGGTGTAAATTGGGGAGTTGCTATAAGAATTGTGATGACTTGGGTTATTACACTGCCAATATCAGCATTAATAGCTGGTTTAGTAATGATGATAATGAAAATTTTCATATAAGGATATTAAATGAAAAAACAATAAAAAGTATTTGTCCGTTACCACTCTTTCAAAAAGCCATGAATATGTAATGCTCCCTCTTCAACCATCCTGCTCATTAACTTAATAAGATAATGAGCAATAATCTTTAATTACCCACTTTTTTCTTCTGATTGGAAACATATTAAAGGTAAATAACATAATTATTATCTGATGATTACGAATTGTTTTTGTAATATACAATGTTATTACTTAGGGTAGAATATGAATTAGAAACAGTTGAATTCTCAATTTTAGTGAAGGTATTGTATGATACAGATTAATAGAGAAAGATGGGGCAGCATCATTCATGTTTTCCCATGTAAATGATGCTGGATTCTGGTTCGTAAAAGAGACGTTTAAGACGTGGATAGTACTAGAGACAGTATTATCATTTATCGCATTTGGATTTGCATGATTGCTTAATATGTTTGTGTAATATAAGGAGGATGCTCTTAAAGAGCATCCTTTTTTGTATGTGATTTAAGAATTCATTTTTTTATTATTACATGAAACAAGCCTATTTTTAGGCAATACAAGCTCCCGATTTTCCATATAGACATAATATAAATGGAATCCCCTCATTTAGAACAAGGTAGAATTTCTTGTTACGAATGACACTAAAGGAGGAATAGAGCAATGAGTGAAAGTTTCGATCATAGACATCACGATCGTGACCGTGACCGTTGTCACAGCTTTGGCGGCGGTTTCGCGCTTCTAATTGTGTTGTTTATTTTGTTGATCATCATCGGTGCTAGCTGCTTCGGCGGTTTCCGTGGAGGTCACTGTGGTTACGGCGGTTTTGATGGCGGTTTTGGCGGTTATTGCTGTTAACAGTTACAAACTATTGAAATAGCCTTGTGCACGCGCACAAGGCTATTTTATTCACAATTTAAGACGTTGTGATAATTTATTCATGTAAAGGGAACGGATTAAAAAGAAGAAAATAATCTCGATAATCCCAAATAAAGTGAGTACAAATAATAGTTCTTTAAGTAAAGAAAGAGAAAGCACTGCTTGTAAAAATTGAATTGCAAATATTGTATGAATAGCTGCAACTATATAAGGTACGAAAAATAAGATAGCTAATTGAATTGTTGCAGAGCGAAACATCTCAGCTTCTGTTAATCCAATTTTAGTAATAGTGATATACTTTTGTTCTTCCCGCGTTAAATCATTATACATACGGAAATATAAGACACTTGCTGCGCCAATAAAGAAGATAATCCCAAGGAATGTTCCAATAAAGAAACTAGAGACATTATCTTTTTTACTGTATGCTAATTCATCACTAGATGTATAAAGACTGAATGGGATGGCGATATGTTGTTCTGTAGGCTTTGTTTTCTCCAATAAATCGTTTCGATCTTTATCTATGCTATTCACCATGTTTTTGGTAGGGACAAGAGTGTCTTCCCAATTTTCAACAAGATAGTTATAAATGGTAATGGTTTCAATATGAGGAATCATATTAGCAACTACATGATCTGGCATCACAAGTGTATGCGGAAGAGCGTATTGTGGCTCTACACTATGTTTTAAAAATCCTTTAATGTGAAACTCTTTTTTGTTAGACTCCAAAGTTATTGTTTCTTGCTTTGCAAATGGATTGGTTATTAAATTTAAGAGTGTTGGTGAAAGCCGAGAAATGATATAAGTTTCGTCTAGCCCCAACTGAACTTCTGGTTTTTTTAACAGTTTAGCTAGTGTATTATAATCACTCATTTTCATAATAACAATATCTTGATCTAGAGCTTGATCTTTTAAAACTGTAAATTTATATTTTTGATATTGAAATTGATGATTTGTAAGTTCCTGTTCTATCGTAGAAATATGTTTTTGTTCGAATGAATTTCCAGGCTCAGATATATATGTGAATGGAACGGGATAACGTTCTAAAATCGCAGCTTTTGTGTAATTATTCATAGCAAAGAGCGGTGTAATAATTGTAAAAGCAAGCGCAGATAACATAGTAACAATAAAGAGCATATTAATATTACCACGCGTGCGAGCAACTAAATCTGAAATCCATAACATATTTATTTGTTTCATATAAAATTTTCTTCTTTTTTTTAAAATAGATATAAAGAGAAGAATCGTTTGAGAAAAGAATAAATATGTTCCAATCGTTACAAGTGGCAAAATCGATAAAATGATAAAGGTTACAGAGCCATCCTGTACGTTTTTTTCGGTGACATATCCTTTTGGATATCCAGCGATATAATAACATAGACCTAAACAGGCTAAAGCAAATAAAGAAATAAGAATAGAAGGCCGTTTTTCTTTTCCTTGCTTGTGATCGCTTTTAATGAGACGAACTGTTTTACGTGTACGAACGAACATAGGTGTGAACGTAGAAACGATAAAAAATAGAACAATAAAAGTTACGGTTGTTGCGATAATTGCTTTTGTTGGCAAATATAAATAGATTCCTGTTGCACCTGTTAATTTGGATGTAACGAGTAGGAAAAAGTTAGAAAAAACAAGACCGACTTGAATACCAGCAAAAATTGCTAAGATCCCAATTATCATATTTTCCAGAAAAATAAGGCGTTTTAACTGTTTCTTAGAAATACCGAGAACGGTTAAAATACCAAATTGTTTTTTACGTACATTTAAAAATGTTCCAATCGAATATAGTAAAAAAAAGAACGAGAACATAACGATGACAAATTGTGCCATTCCAATTAAATTCATTAGCGGCCCTTGTTCTTTTATGTCTTGTAAGCGTGGATGATACGAATATACAGTAAAGGAAAAGAAAACTGTAATTGAAAATACACTGCTTATAAAATAGGCGAAATATGCCTGTGAATTCCGAGAGACATTTTTAAAAGCAAACTGCCAAAATGTCATCCGCGTCTTCCTCCTAATAACGCCAACACATCTAATATTTCTTGATAAAACTTTTCACGATATAGACCACGGTGTAATTCATTGTAAAGTTCACCATCTTTAATAAAAATCACACGGTTGCAATAGCTTGCTGCAAATGGATCGTGTGTCACCATTAAGATGGTTGCTTGTTCTTCTTTATTTAATTTTGTAAATAACTCCATTACATCAATCGCCGCTTTTGAATCTAAGTTTCCTGTTGGTTCATCAGCAAGTAAGAGCGATGGATTATGAATGACAGCACGAGCTACGGCGGTGCGCTGCGCTTGTCCACCAGAAACTTCAAAAATTCGTTTATCTAAAATATGATCAATTCCAAGTTTCTTGGAAATGTGATCAAGTTTTTCATCCATTTCTTTTAGAGGAATATTATCTAATGTTAAGGGTAATACGATATTTTCACCGATTGTTAACGTATCTAATAAGTTGAAATTTTGAAAGACAAACCCTAATTCTTGGCGACGAAAAACAGCTAATTTTTCACGGCGGAACGTGTGAGGTTCTTTTCCGTTAATAAACACCTCGCCAGCAGTAGGGGAATCAATCGTTGAAATTACATTTAAGAAAGTGGATTTACCGCTCCCAGAAGGACCCATAATTGCGACAAACTCACCTTTATCTACATGTAAATTAATGTTTTTTAAAGCGGTATGAGGGACTTTCCCCTCATACACTTTTGATACATTTTTTATGTGTAATACTTCTTCCATAAAACTCACCTTTCTAGCTCTTAAAGCTTAATATGTTGCGATAATTTTTGCATATATAGGGAACGAATTAACAAGAAAAAGATGATTTCAACGGTTCCGAAAATCATAAGGACAACCGTAACTTCAGCAAATAAAGATAGATTCATGATTTCTTGTAACATTCTTGTGGCAAACATTGTATGGATAGATGCCATAATATATGGAACAAAGAATAAAATTGCCAGTTGAATCGTAGCAGAGTGTTTCATTTCAGATTCTGTTAATCCAATTTTTGTAACGGTAATATATTTTTCTTGTTCGTTTGTTAAATCTGTATACATACGGAAATAAAGTACACTTCCAGCTCCAATGAAGAAAATAACGCCAAGGAACGTACCAATCAAGAAGAATGAAGCGGCACCTAATTTAATTTCGTATAGCGTGTTACTCGCTTCGTTCATGATAAATAATGGTTCTTCAGATGGGATATTTCTTCGATCTTTTGCAAATGTATCAAGATATTCTGCAGCAATCTCATGTGTCGTTTCCCAGTCTTTTACTTGAAAATTATAAAGTGTCATATGCTTCATATTATTTGATAAAGCATGTACTGTATCATCAGATAAAATCAGTATTTGTGATGTCCATCCAGTTGGTATCACATTAATCATTTCGTAACCTTTTACATGTAATGTAAGTGCATTTTGAGAAAGTGTGACGCTCTTTTGTTGAAACTCTTCTTGCATTGGGCTCAATATGTTTTGATATCCATATCCAGGTAATATATATGTTTCATTCTGTTTTACAAAAAGTTGCTTGCGATGTAAAGCAGTGGCCAATTTGTTATAGTCACTTTCTTTTAGTACATAGGCTTCCTGTTCATAAGGATTCATTTCATTCTTTTGCAATGAAACTGCATATAAATCTGTTTTGAATTTTTTATATGCAAATTGTTCTTCACTCAGCCGCTTCTCTAACCAGTCCATATGCTTTGAAGCAAGGGGATTAGCGTCGTACGAAAGGTAGGAGAATGGAAATGGACTATTGTTTGTAACGTCAAATTTCATAAATTTCCCAAATCCATATATAAATGTAATCATCGTAAATGCGAGAGTAGATAGCATTGCTACAATAAATAGCATATTAATATTTGTACGAATGCGGCTTGCTAAATCAGAAATCCACAGCATATTAATTCGTTTCATATAAAACTTTCTTCGCTTTTTCAGTATGCGAATGAGGAGGAAACTAATTTGAGAAAAGAAAAGATAGGTTCCAATTGCAACGAATGATGGAATAACGAAAATACTAGAAACAATGTATAGACCCCCTATATCTGAACCAAGTGATACAAAGTATTTTGGGTTCCCAGCTAATACATAACCTGATAATAAACAAATAGCAC
The DNA here is from genome assembly GCF_013314535.1 of Bacillus sp. Xin1. Classification (GTDB taxonomy): domain Bacteria; phylum Bacillota; class Bacilli; order Bacillales; family Bacillaceae_G; genus Bacillus_A. The sequence goes on from NZ_JABUAE010000004.1 coordinate 27,338, forward strand.
CGAATAGTGAAATCAGGATAGATGGTTTTCTTTCTTTTTGTTTCACATTCCCTTCTTTTAGAAGTCGTACCGCTTTTCTTGTTCGAATGAGCGTAGGAGTAAAAGCTGATACAACGATAAAGAGTCCCAGAAAGATTGTCGCTGTTAAAATAATCGCTTTTGTTGGCCAATATAAATAGAGTCCAGGAGCATATGTAATCTTTGCTGTTACCAATAAGAAAAATTGTGAAAATACAAGTCCAAATTGAATGCCAAAGAAGATGGATAATAATCCAATTAACATATTTTCCATAAAAACAAGGCGTTTCAATTGTTTTCTTGATATTCCTAAAACGGTTAACACGCCAAATTGTTTTTTTCGAACTTTTAAAAAGGTGCCGATGGAATAAAGTAAGAAGAAAAATGAGAAGAACACAATGACTACTTCTGAAAATATCATTAATCCTGAAATTCCATCAACTACGCTAGAATTCTGTAACCGAGGATGAAATAAATACACTGCAAATGAAAAGAACACAGCAATGGAAAAAGCACTACTTACAAAGTAAGCAAAATAAGCTCTAGAATTTCGTGTTACGTTTTTAAATGCAAATTGCCAAAAAGTCATGCTGTATACCTCCAAATTGAAGATATCGTTTGAGTCATGTTGCAAAAAATGTATGAGAGTAAGTTCTCATACATTTTGCTAAAATGTGTTATGTTCATTGCTCTGTCACCGCCCCAGATTCATCTGCTCGGTTATTCGCAGCGTTATGGAAGATGATTTTGATGCTTGTCCCTTTACCAACCTCGGAATCCAATTTCACAGAATGACCTAAATAAGAGCAAATCTTGCTTACAATATAAAGCCCCATACCAGTCGATTCTCCGAAAGTACGTCCATTTTTCCCTGTGTAAAATGGTTCAAATACTCTTCGAATGTCTTCCTGAGGGATACCAACACCTTCATCACGAATTTCTAAAATAATATCTTTTCCGTTTCGGTAAGCAGATAAGAAAACCTTTTTTCCACGCTCACCAGAATAACGAACCGCATTCGTCATTAACTGATAAATAATGAATTTAAGCCACTTGGCATCAGAGGCAACCATAAGATCAGAATGAACTTCTAGAACAGGGAAGACTCCGTTCCGAATAAAGAGTTCTTTTAAGCCATTAATATTTTTGGTTACAGCATCTTTCAGTGAAATGGTTTCAACGTGGAAATCTTCATGGAAGTTATTGAGCCGTGCCATATATAATGCCATATCAAGCCCTTGGTTTAATCTTTCTAGTTCTTTTTTAAATTTAGGAATGAGATGCTCATCTTCCATTTCAAGTACCATAAGCTGCATAACAGAAACGGGTGTTTTCATTTGATGCACCCAGTGGTTAATAAACAGTTGATGTTCTTGTTGTTTTACTTCATATGTTTGCAGCTCTTTTTGGAATAGGCGATATTGCGTACGAACAAGCTCGTTTACGCCGTGCGGCATAGGAGCGGTTGCTCTTTCAATAAAAGCATCTTCCATTTTTTCTGGTGGCTCACTTAACCTGTGATACATTCTGCGATTACGAACATAACGATAAGCAAGGAAGCAAATAAATAAATATAAACTTAATACAATAAAGTAGAACTTGTTGTTTTGGAATCCGTCTACTGCATCATAGAGAATAAAAATGATACCGAAGTTTAATGCATATAATAGAAAAAATGCAAAATGATCACGCAAAAATAACTTCATGCTTATTCACTCCAAGTTGTGTTAAAACGATACCCTAATCCACGTACTGTTTCAATGGCATTTTCAATACCAAGTTCATTAAATTTCTTACGAAGACGTGTAATGTTTACGTTTAATGTATTTTCTTCAACGAAGCTTTCATCATCCCAAAGAGCAGCTAATAAATCTTCACGATTTGCTGTACGAGGGAATTTTGATAACAGCATTTCAGCTAAGATTGCTTCTTTCTTTGTTAGAAGAACTTGTTCACTTCCAAAATGAATTTCTGGTCGTTCAGGAAATAATTTTAAACCTTCTACTTCAACGATCCGTTCTGAAATATTTGGTGCATAGTCACCGTAAATACGGCGTAATTGTCCTTTAATTTTCGCCATTACAACATCGTAGTGGAAAGGTTTTGTAATATAATCATCCGCACCGCTCTCAATTGCCATAATTTGTTCCATTTCACCAGCACGAGCAGAAATGAAAATAATTGGGCAAGTAGATTCATGACGAATTTGACGGCACCAGTAGAAACCATCGAACTTCGGTAAGTTTACATCTAGAAGCACTAGGTGTGGTTTCACTCTATTAAAAGAATCCATAATATCATCAAAGTTATCCGCAACAACAGCTTCATAACCGTATTTTTGAATATGAGATTGCAGTAAAGATGAGATATTTGGATCGTCTTCAACGATTAAAATTTTATACATATGTATATTCCTCCTAAAAACAATTGTAGCTATAGTGTACCATTTGTTTCGTGTCTTTTCATTAGCTTGAAACGAGTGTTAGTAAACAGTATAGGTCAAAAGTGGAAAAAGTAAAAAGGTCTTTGGATAGAATTGACAATTCATAGTTTTTATTTTAACATTTAGATAAATATATAAATGTCTAATTAGCGAAAGGAAGAAAGGTATTGAACCAAGCATTTAAAGCATTAGCAGATCCAACCAGACGAAAAATTTTAGACTTATTAAAAGAAGGAGATTTAACAGCTGGTGAAATTGCTGAACATTTCAATATGACAAAGCCGAGTATTTCACATCATTTAAATGCGCTCAAAAACGCTGAACTCATTCAAGATGAAAAAAGAGGACAATTCGTTGTGTACTCTTTGAACACAACCGTTTTTCAAGATTTATTAACATGGGTGTTTACGTTTACGAATAAAGGGGGAGAGGGGAAATGAGGAAGCATCTTTTTGCAATTATATTAATTTTGACAACATGCCTAGCATGGGCATTTGCATGGCCACATTTACCAGATACAATTGCAACACACTTTAGCGGCGGTAAGGCTGATGGATTTTCATCGAAAGTAACGGGCATGATGGTTATGGTTGGTATCATGATAGGTTGTTATATATTTTTAAATCTTTTAGTGAAAATCGATCCAAAGAAAGAAAACTATAGTAAATTTCCGAAAGCTTTAACGATGATAAACAATGGATTACTAGTTGTTTTATTTATAGGAAACATAGATATTATCACAAATGGATTAGGATACAATTTATTTATTAATCGAGTCCCGGAATTAATTGTCGGTATTTTATTTTTAATTATCGGTAACTATTTACCACAATGCAAACCAAATTTCTTTGTGGGTATGCGTAACCCATGGACGTTAAGCAGTGAAGAAGTATGGCGAAAGACACACCGCTTTAGCGGAAAAGTGTTTGTAGCTTTGGGACTTTTTATGATTGTAAGTATTGTTGTGCCGGCTAACTTGAGATCTTACATGATGCTTGCGATGATATTAATTGCTGTGTTGCTGACGAATGGATATTCTTATGTTTTATATAAAAAGGAAATGCAATCGTAAATAGCAGGTGATAGTCTTTAAAGCAGTTTGTAAGAAATTATACGCAGTAGGGATGCAGTCTTACTGCATATAATTTTGAATATAAGTTCTTAATATTCCAAAAACAATTGCGTTTGATTATAAATAGGGATGTTAGAGGAATGAAGCACAGGAAAAGGCTAAATATGTTGAGTCGATTCTATAAGAGTGAAGAGCGTTTGGGGGAGAGAGTATGTTAGAAATCATAAATTTTAGTAAGACATACAAAGGTGGTAGAAAAGCAGTAGATAAATTGAATCTGATTGTTCAAGCAGGAGATATTTTTGGGTTTATCGGACATAACGGTGCTGGAAAAAGTACGACGATTAAGTCACTAGTAGGCGTGATAGATTTCGAGGAGGGGGAAATTTTTGTTGATGGACATTCAGTAAAAAAAGATCCGATTGCATGTAAGAAAGTCATGGCATATATTCCTGATAATCCGGATTTATATGAACAATTAACAGGGATTCAATATTTGAATTTTGTTGCGGATATTTTTGGAGTGCCTGCAATAGAAAGAGAAGAGCGGATCCGAAAGTATGGAGATGCTTTTGAGATTACGCCATATTTGGGAGATTTAATATCTTCCTACTCACACGGTATGAAACAAAAAGTAGCAATCATATCGGCAGTTGTGCATCGGCCAAAATTATTAGTTTTGGATGAACCTTTTGTCGGATTAGATCCCAAAGCTGCCGTTGTATTGAAAACGATTATGAAGGAACTTTGCGAATCAGGCAGTGCGATTTTCTTTTCTACCCATGTATTAGATGTGGCAGAAAAGTTATGCAATAAGATAGCGATGATTAATAAAGGAAAACTAGCAATTTCAGGGGAAGTAAAGTCTTTAATAAAGGAACATTCATTAGAAGAGCTCTTTATGAAGGTGCTTGCTGATGAAGAATAATACGCTAGCTCTTTTAAAAATTCGTCTCATAACACAGCTTGGTCTCAATACTTTTAAGTATGAAAAAGATAAGAAAAAGAAGCAGAATAAAATTTTAATTTCAGTATCAATTGCCTTAGTGGCTGTTATGTTGATGTTGTATTGTGGAAGTTCGGCATATGGATTGATAAAACTTGGGATAGGTGAAGTCATTCCTGTTTATGCCTTTGTTATTAGCAGTGTATTAGTTTTATTTTTCACTATGTTTAAGGCGAATGGTGAAATTTTTGCCTTTAAGGATTATGATTTTGTCATGTCTTTACCGATTTCTGTAAGTGCGATTATTGCTAGTAGATTTTTGTATTTATACGTATTAAATACGGTCTTTTCAATGATCATTATGCTGCCGATGGGCGTTGTTTATTGTATATATGAGAAGCCATCGGCGTCTTTCTATTTAATGTGGATCATAACTCTGTTTACAGTCTCTTTAATTCCAACAACAATTGCGGCAGTTTTTGGAGCATGTATTACGGCAATCGCCTCTAAATTTAGACATGCAAATAAAGTCACTACCATTTTGAGTTTTATCGCAATTATTATATTTGGCTTTTTTATGTTCAAACAGGGAAATACGAAATATAGTTTTACAGATTTAGAAGGGATTGGTGCAACTGTTTCAGAGGGATTAGCTAAGGTGTATCCATTAGCTAACATTTTTCAAAGAGCAATTGTCGATGCTAATATGGGAGCTTTTATCTTTTTTGTTGGCATATCAGTTATTTGGTATTATCTTTTTGTAAAAATACTCGCTCTTAAATATAAGCAAATCAATACAGGTATTTCTACGTACCATATGCTTTCAAATTACAAGATTGATAGTATGAAGAAAGAAAAAGTATTGATTGCATTATATAAAAAAGAACGAAAGCGCTTCTTTTCTTCTACAGTATATGTGATAAATATCGGTATGGGAGTTGTCATGGCAGTCATCTTCTCACTTGCAGTGGTTGTAGTAGGACCAAGCAAATTAATCGGGTATCCTGGAATCGAAACAATTTTACAAAAGGTTGCGCCATTTGTTATTTCAGCAATGATTTCGTTGACGTGTACAACATGCGTGTCATTGTCATTAGAGGGGAAAAACGTATGGATTATCAAATCATTACCTCTTACACCTAAGATAATTTATGACAGTAAGATTCTCATGAACCTTTCACTGAGTATACCTACATCAATTATTAGCGCCATTCTTATGATAATCGGTTTAAAGCCGGATATTTGGACTGCTATTTTACTCATAATTACTCCAATTGCCTATTCATTCTTTTCAGCTGTATGGGGAATTTTTATAAATAATCGATTTGGTTACTATGATTGGGTGTCAGAAACGCAAGTAGTGAAACAGAGCATGGGAGCTTTTCTGGGTATGTTTGGAGGCATGATTATGGCTGTCATACCCGCCTTGCTAGTAGGTACCGCTGTGATATCAAACTATAGGTTGTTTACTTTTGCAGTAGTTGTAATGATTTCGATTGTGACTGCAGTACTGTATAACAATGAATCTAAAAGAAGTATAAAGTGAAACATTAGTCTAAAAAAAGCTGTCTCCAAAAGGGAGTTCAAAACGACCTTTTGGGATAGCTTCTTTTATTAATCCTATGCGTGATTTACTTTTTCAAAACGGGAATCCATATTTCGCTCTTAAAAGTTGGCGAAGTTACATCTTTATTTTCATTCCAGAGAATTTCGGGCCCTTCCAGTTGTTCATAGTTTGAAGATGGAAACCACTCAGAATAAATGCGTCCCCATACATTTTGTAATGTTTCAGGAAATGGTCCGATTGCTTCGAATACGGCCCATGTTGAAGCAGGGACTTCAAGTAGTTGGAACTGGTCTTGGCAATCCTTTGTTGTTGCTACACCAATATAGTGGTCCAACTCTCCTTTTTCCTCCATTCTCCCTTCAGAAAAATTGGTAGAAGCGCTAATGAGTCCAGTAGGTTCAACATTCGAAAGCGTCTTTAATGCGTGGATTGCTTGACTGTCTAAACTTTTCCACATAGAAGCAATTTCTTGGTTTACCCCGCTGAAAATAATCGGTACTCGTTTTTTTATACCAACGATGCGAAATGCTTCTTTTTCTTCGATTCTATAGTTCATTTCATGTCCTCCTTTAATAGATAACTGGAAGGTCATTCGTGAGTAGGCTTTAAGAGAACCGCCACTATTTCTAGCCTCTGACGGCGTTATACCATGCAGGTTTTGAAATGCTCGTGAAAAAGAATCTGGTGAGTTGTATCCATATTTCATAGCGATATCAATGACTTTTACATTACTATCTTTTAGTTCGAATGCCGCAAGAGTAAGACGTCTACAGCGAATATATTCTGAAAGTGAAATGCCTGCAAGGAAGGAAAACATCCTTTTAAAATGATATTCAGAGCAGAAAGCTAGCTTTGCCACTTCTTTAAAGTCAATGCTATTCGCAAGATTATCTTCAATATACTGTATTGCTGCATTCATGTTTTTAAGCGAATTCATGATATGACCTCCTTATGTAAATAGAATAGCAGGAATGAAATAACCTCATCCGACATTTCGTGCACAATTATGTAGGGCAGTTTTTTACCTTACAGAAATGTAATGTTTCTGTAAGGAGAATGAATGGCTGGCTCTTTGGCCCAATGTTATAGTAGCAAAGTAGTTATTTCATAAAGTTAAATTTCGTTTTCTTCTGCTAAGTAGCCTTACATAACTGTCATGTTTGTGTAAGAAACATCGATAGTGGCAAGAGTAGAAGTTAGATATAGTGAAAATAGAGAATAGAAGAAGAGAGGGATATAGAGATGAAAACGGTATTAGAAGCGAAAAATATTAAAAAAGTATATGATACAGGTGGAAATAAATTTGAAGCGTTAAAAGGAATTAACTTACAAGTTCAAGAAGGCGAGTTCGTTGGAATTATGGGACCTTCTGGGTCTGGTAAAACGACTCTTTTAAATGTTCTTTCTACAATTGATAACGCGACGAACGGTGAAATTTTAATTGATGGAAAAGACATTGTGAAAATGAATGATGACAAATTGGCATTGTTCCGCCGTGATCATTTAGGTTTCATTTTCCAAGATTATAATTTATTAGATACGCTAACGGTGAAAGAGAATATTGCTCTGCCACTTGCGTTATCCAAAGTGAAAGCAAATGAAATTGATCGCCGCGTTCTTGAGATTGCGAAGAAGTTTGGCATTGATCACATTTTAAGTCAATTCCCATACCAAGTATCTGGCGGACAGAAGCAGCGCTGCGCAGCATCACGTGCAATCGTTACAAATCCAAGTATGATTTTTGGGGACGAGCCAACAGGAGCGCTTGATTCTAAATCAGCAACAGACTTATTAGAAAGTATGAAGTCATTAAATGAATATGATAATTCAACCATTTTAATGGTAACGCATGATGCGTTTGCGGCAAGTTATTGTAAACGAGCTATCTTCATTAAAGATGGCGAGTTATATAAAGAATTGCACCGCGGGGAGTTAACTCGTAAACAATTCTTCCAACAAGTAGTAGATGTAATGTCCGCAATTTCTGGAGGCATGGCCCATGACATTATCTAGCATTGCCCTCCGCAACATACAGCGGAACTTTAAAGATTACTTTTTATATTTTGCATCGATGATCTTTAGTATCGTCATTTATTTTACATTTAAGGCACTTCAGTACAATTCACAAATGGAAAAAGCAGCGGAAGGCTCTAAGAAAATTAGCGGGGCATTCCAAGTTTCCAGCGTGATGCTGATTATTTTCGTAGCAGTATTTATTATATACTCTAACGGATTCTTTACACGAAAACGCAAAAAAGAAGTTGGATTATATTCACTGCTAGGAATTCGAAAAAAACAAATTGGTAAAATGTTATTTTATGAAAACATGCTAATGGGATTAATGTCATTAGTAATTGGAATTGCGATTGGTAGTGTACTTTCAAAATTATTCCTTGAATTGTTAGTAAGTATGATGGGATTAAACCTAAATGTGCATTTTGAAGTACCGGTGGCAGCAATTATTGATACAGCTATTATCTTTTTCGGCATTATCCTTTACACATCACTACAAGGGTATCGTCTAATCTATCGCTTTAAGTTAATTGAACTGTTCCGTGCAGAGCGTGAAGGAGAGGCAATGCCAAAAGGATCGATGATTATGGCATTACTGTCAGTCTTCTTAATCGGTTCGGGATATTTCTTATCGCTGATGTTTATGAAGGCTGCAAAATATGCTGACTTTATGATGGTTGCATTTTATATTTTACTTGCAACGGTACTTGGTACGTATTTACTATTTATGTTCTTTACAGTATTTGTATTAAAAAGAGCAAGACATAAGAAGTCATCCTTCTATAACGGTATGAATATGGTAACAACGTCACAGTTATTATATCGTATTAAAGGAAATGCAAAGTCTCTTGCGACAATTGCGATATTAAGTGCGGTAACATTAACGGCAGTTGGTACTTCTGTTACGATGTATTACAACACATTTAAGCAAGCGAAGAATGTTTCACCATATAGCTATTCATACGTGAAACAAGATGCAGCGTTAGATCATAAAGTAAATGCAATTCTTGATGCAGAAAAGAAAAATCATCCAGTTACAGAGCAATCTGAAATTGAGATGGTTCCTGTGAAAGGAAAGTTTGAAGGTAAAAGAGCGGATCAGGTTATGAATACACATTATCTTGTTACAGAACAATACCAGCTTATTTCTCAATCGACATTTAATAGAATTGCGAAAAAAATGGATGCAGATGCTGTGAATTTAGCTGCCAATGAAGCATTTATATATGATAGTCTATATGTTGAAGGGCTTGATTTCGGTCCTGAATATAAAGGGAATAAGGCTGTATTCCCTATTGGAAATGAAACACAAAAGCTTACAATTAAAGATGTAGATAATCGCAATATCACGAATTTAAGTGAATTATTTGTGATTGTTCCAGATCAAGTATATGAACAAGCGAAAAAAGTATCTGGAACACGTGTTGTAAACAATATTGATATAAAAGATGAAAGAAATAGTAAGGCACTAACAGAAAAATTAGCGAAAGCTATCCCAGCAGGAAAATCTGAAATTGAAGCATCATTTAGAGACTTCTACACTGGTTTCCAAGCAGGTCTTGAAGCGACGGGATTAATGATGTTTATCGGATTATTCCTAGGTTTAGTGTTCTTGCTTGCAACAGGTTCTATCATTTACTTCAAACAGTTAACAGAAGCGAGTGCGGACCGTGATCGTTACGTTGTCCTTCGTAAAGTTGGTGTAACAAAGCAAGAAATGAAAACGGCAATTGCAAAACAAGTAAGCTTTATCTTTGCGATTCCATTAGTAGTTGGAATTCTACACAGCTTATTTGCATTAAAAGGTTTATCAAATATATTGCCATATGAAATATTGATTCCGTTATTAATGAGCATTGGTATATATAGCGTGATTTATATTGGGTATTACTTCTTAACAGTTCGTTCTTATTATAAGATTGTGAGCGCGAAGTAATAAAGGAAGCAGCTATCGCTAAATAGGCGGTAGCTGTTTTTTATACAAAAATCTTACAAAAGTGTAATGTTAATGTAAGAGAAGTCGATAGTCCTCCTAACAGGAAATCGTTATAGTAAGAAAGTATTTAAAAAAGGAGGACTACTATTTTTATGAGGTTAAATGCTTTTCAATTAAAGATTTTTGCAATGATCTTAATGGTCATTGACCACGTGTATACGTATATTCCAGGTATGCCAATGTGGATGCATCATCCAGGACGCATCGTTGCGCCAATTTTCTTCTATTTTGTCGTAGAAGGATTCTTCTATACACGTAATCGTACGAAATACGCGACTCGTGTATTTATGTGGGCAGCGATTATGTTTGCAGGTTCAGCACTTATTCAATATTTGTTCCCAAGTGACAGTGGACTATCTAATAATATTTTCTTGTCACTTGGTTTAGGAATTGTTTTATTAATTGCAATTGATTATACGAAGCGTACAAAAAACTATTTAGTAGGGATTCCAGCTGCAATTATTGCGGCTGCATTAGGAATGTTTACGGAAGCAAGCTTTATAGGTGTAATCATGACATTAATCTTCTATTTCTTTAGAGAGAAGAAAATGTGGCTTATTGTCGCGTATGTGTTGCTTTCACTACTAGAGGTTCCATCGTTACTAATAGATGGAGAAATCTTTACCAAAATGGGATTGTTTGGATACAATAACCAATGGATGATGGTATTTGCTTTACCGTTTATTCTCTTATATAACGGAGCGCGTGGTTTAAATAATGCGTTCACGAAATATATGTTTTATATTTTCTACCCTGTTCATTTATGGATTATTTATACAATCGGATATTTTGTTAGTAAATAAAGAGAAAGCTTTGTGCATGTGCACAAAGCTTTTTTATTTCTTCATAAAATCTTAAGAAATTTCCATGCTATTTTTTAAAAAATGATCGTTATACTTGAAGCTATATTAAACAATACTGAATGAATGGGAGAGGTTAGAAATGCAACTTATTACATTCTTAACCGAATTTGTGAAGCATCCAAAGAATACTGGGGCAATTGCACCTAGTTCGAATAGATTAGCCAAAAAGATGGTAGGCGCGATTAATTTTGAAGAAGCGAAGTACATTTTAGAATTAGGACCTGGAACAGGTTCATTCACGAAAGAGATTATAAAGAGAAAAAAAGAACATACAATATTTATCTTGATTGAAATTAATGAAGTTTTTTTCAAAAAATTACAGAAGCAGTTTAAGGACGATCCTAATATTTTAGTTATACATGGATCAGCTGAAAATATAAAGAAATACATAGAGGATTTACAAATAGAGAAGGTTGATTACGTATTATCAGGATTACCCTTTACGTCTTTACCAAGAGAAGTATCATCTCGTATTTTATCTAGCGTCATGGAATCATTAAGTGAGGATGGTGAATTCATTACATTTCAATACTCGCTTGCAAAGAAAGCATTTATCCAAACCTTTTTTCAGGAAATTTCATTAAAAAAGGTTTGGTTGAATCTTCCACCAGCGCATGTTCTTAGTTGTAGAAAGGCATGTATGTAATGGAATTACATGAATTGTTATCATATATTGAGCAGTATGGTTATTGGGCTTTATTCTTTTGTCTATGGCTTGGGATTGTAGGCATGCCAGTTCCAGATGAAATGATTGTAATGAGTGGTGGGTTTGTATCATCGGTGGGCATACTAAGTGTAATTCCTGCCTTTTTGTTAACCTATTTAGGTGTAGTGTCAGGTCTTTCATTAGGATATATACTTGGAAAATTATTTGGTTCTAAATTACTTGATAAATTAATGAAAAAGAAGAAAGTAAAGTACCTTTTAAAATCACAAAAACTGATTCATAAATACGGACATTATGCATTGGCAACAAGTTATTTTATACCTGTCGTTAGACATATCGTTCCTTATTTAGTTGGCATGAATCGTATGTCATTTAAAACATATGCTTTGTATTCATACACGACAGGATTCATGTGGACATTGCTTTATTTTATGCTTGGTTCTATGTTTGGTAAATATATCGAGACGATTGTAGAACTTGCGACGAAGTATGGCCTCTATTTTGGTGGCACAATTGTCGTCATAGCAAGTATTTCATATTTATATATGCAAAAGAAAAATCAGGTAATGGGATAGATTACTTCTCCAAATATTCGCAGGCAGTAAGGAAGAAGGCAGCTATTTTAAGTAATAGCTGCCTTCTTCCTTATTTATTTTCGATTCACATTTAGGCAAGGTAGTTATAGTGGAGATAAGGAGAGGGAGGATCTTCTCTTTATTTGATTTCGTAATTGAGGAATGTAGGGGAAATAGAACTTAATCTTTACAATTTTTGTAGTAGTCGTGTTCCGCTCTCCATATCTCCTTTACATAAAGGACATTTTGGTTCTTCTTCTAAAGAAAAGTTTTTACGCATCCATCCACGGCAGCTTTCTGATTGACATTCCCATACAGCTATTTCTTCTGGATCTTCGACAGGCTTATTATTTCTTTTCCAATACATATCATCACTCCTCTAAAGTGGAAAATTTTTCTAGAAAAAATAAAAAGGTTGTTAACGTTTTTTGTTAACAACCTTTTATACTTTTAATTATAATCTTTATTTTATAAAAATGCGAACTTTATAAATTACCAAAGTATAACAAAGAATCTATTACACTAGTTCTGGATTATAAATCATCGTAAAATGTCCTGGCAATAATTCAATTTGGCACGGTGTATGAAGTGAGCTTTCTCCGTCTGTATCTACTTCTTTTTCTTCTTTCGTTTCAATAAGGATTGATTTTGCTTTCACGTGGAATATGTCGTTGTTATTAGTATCTTCAAATAGTTTCTTTCCGATATAATCTTTGAATGCTTGGATTCCTGTTGACTTCACAACAAAGATATCAAGTTCCCCATCGTCACATTTTATATTCGGAATGAAAGAAGGAATACCGCCAAGATATTCACCGTTTCCAACCATAACGAGTACTGCTTCGTCCTCATATACTTGTTCATCATATGTAATTTTCACAGGGAAGGTTTCTGCATTTTTAACTGTGCGGATTGTACTTAAATAGTAACCAATTTTACCGAGTTTTGCTTTTTCATCCGCATCAATGTTATTGGATACTTCGGAAACGAGACCAATTCCCCAAAAGTTTAAGAAATATTGGTTGTTTGCTTTGGCGAGATCAATCGGCTTCGTATGACCTTTTACAATTAATTTGGCAGCCTCGGCAATATTTTGTGGAACGCCAAGCGTACGAGAGAAGTCATTGCACGTCCCGCCTGGAATGATTGCAAGTGTTGGGCGGATTTTAAGCGGTGCTAGTCCATTCGTACATTCAAAGACAGTACCATCACCACCAAAGACGATAATTAAATCCACTTTGTTTGCAAACTCCTTACAATACTTTGTTGCATCGCCTTGCTGTTTTGTATGAAGAATACGTAAATCAGGAAAAGCTGCAGCAAGCGGCGGAACGATTTTGGATAAGTTTGTATGTAAATCTCCTTGCCCTGCTTTTGGGTTTACGATGAGAAGAACTTTTTCAAATTTTGTCTGTGTCATTCTAATCTCTCCCTTTGTTTTTTGCGAGTAGTAGATGATATAAATAAACTTCCATCAAAAGCCGATGGAAGTTGTCTGTGTTTTTTATTTATCAGTTACAACCGATGCGATATATGGTAAGTTACGATATTTTTCTGCACAGTCGATACCGTATCCAACGATAAATTCATCTGGAATTTGGAAGCCTACATACTCTGCTGTTAAATCGACTTTACGACGTTCTGGTTTATCAAGTAATGTACAGAACTTTAATGCTTTTGGTTTATGCATAAAGAAATGGTCTTTTAAGAAGTGAAGTGTTAAGCCAGAATCGATAATGTCTTCTACAACAATTACATTTTTACCTGTAATGTTGACATCGATATCTTTTAATAATTTAACTTTCCCCGTTGTTTCAGTTTGGTTGCCGTAACTAGATGCTGAGATAAAGTCGATTGTTACTTCATTTTTAATGTGACGAATTAAATCAGCAGCAAAGACGAAAGAACCTTTTAGTACAGCGATAACAACGATTTCTTCTCCTTCAAAATCACGCTCAATTTGTAGTGCGAGTTCTTTTACCTTCGTTTGTAATGCTTCTTCAGAAATTAAAGTATCTTTTATTTCAATATTCATTGAGATCCTCCTACGTTGTAAAACTTATGAACATTTCGACTTTAAAGGATTGAAGGGGAAAAGTCAAAAAAGAGAAAGACATATCGGTTAAAGGTTTATATTAGGAAAGTCAGAATAAAATAAAATGAAAGTTCGATTTGAGGTTTTTATGATCCATTCATGCTAGAAAAATTGAGAGGAGAAGGGAATGTTTAAAAAAATAATTTCAATCATTCTTCAATTATTTATTATGATTCTGCTATTTGTAGTAATTGTAAGTCTTCCGATGTTATTTATAGATGGGAAGAAAGTTGGGATACATATAGAGCATTTTTTTACACAATGTATACATGTTATCTTTGCACTCATACATCCAGAAGAGTTAAAGATGAAAATGGCTACACAAGTAGCGACTGTTTCGAACAATGTGCAAATATTTAAGATGCAAGAAAGGGAATTCCCCTTATTTCCACTTATCTTTAAACCATATGCATATTCGCTCATGCTTATATTTGGAGCGCTCGTAGTTTCGCTCTGTTTGTCTTTTGTATGTAGTATGATTACAGCGGTTATACCAAGGCGTGTACAGAGATTGATAGAAGAAGCTGTATGTTTTCTTAAAACAATCCCAGATATCTTTCTGATTTTTTTTCTTCAACTTATAATGGTAACTATATATAGGTATACCGGAGTTTTATTATTACATCCATTCTCTACAATGCAAAATTCATCGATCGTATTACCAATTCTCATTTTAGCTATTATTCCTACCATTTCTTTATTTCAATTTCAAATGCTACTTATTAAAGAGGAGCAGAAGAAAGATTATGTTCTGTTTGTGAAGGCGAAAGGTTTTAGTAGTCTGTATATTTTATGTAAGCATATTATTAGTAATATCGTGATTTCAGTTGTGAATCATATGGAATCAATATTATTAGCTTTGATAACGAGTTTATTTGTTTTTGAGTACATGTTTCATATAAGAGGTTTGTTTTCAATTTTGATTAGCGGCCAAGATCCAGCAGTTATCGTTTATTTGCTGATGCTGTTTATCGTACCTATGTACGGAGTGATATTGCTATTGAATTGGTTAAGGAGGAAGCTGTATGCGTAAACAGCGTTATATATACTTCTTATTTCCTATTATTCTATTATTAATTATTAGTTTTGCACTTCCATATTTTCAGAAGGAACCTAAGGTAGTGGAATATCGATACAATGATAAAGGAGAAATTGTTGAAGCGGCCCCTTTTTCCATGTCCTCTGAACATTGGTTTGGAACGGATCGAGAAGGAGAAGATTTGTTTTATAAAGTAATAGAAGGAGCTAAGTATACAATTTTAATATCATTTTTTGTGGCGGTTGCTAGAGTAACCATTTCTTTATTGATGAGCTTGTTGGTTCGTAATGATAAGTGGGGATTTTCTTTTTTACAACGTATTACTGTTAGTTTTCAATTTTTTCCACAAACGTTATTTTGTATTTTATTTCTTACACCGTTCATTATTTATGAACTACGAACGAAACCTATTGTTACAAATATAGAAGTGCTATGTATACAATTTCTTGTATTAGTTGTTGTGGCGCTTCCAGGAATGACACGATTTTTTCAAAAAGAAGTTCAGCAGCTGTGGAATAAGGAATATGTAAAGAATTCTTTTCTATTAGGCGGAAGCAGATGGCATGTATTTCGAACTCATATTACGAAAGTATTGCAACCACAAATTATATTTCAAATTGGAGAACAGATGGTGCAAGTATTATTAATTATGTTACATCTTGCCATTTTTAAATTATTTTTAGGGGGAACAAAAATCGTTTCCGGGCAAGCTCATGATCAATTTAATATATATGTTCCATACTTAAATGACTGGGCAAATTTAATTAGTTATTACTATGGAGAACTTATGCTAGAGCCAAGAATTATTATAATTCCAGTTCTGTTCTATATGCTTCTTTTATTTTGTATGACGAAAGTAGTAAACGGATATAAACATAATATGTAAATACAAATGTAAAAAACGAAATGAAATCATTCTTTTTAGGGGGAGAGAGCATCCGGCCATGCATAGAAGCGGCCAAACTTTCTTCCTGCTTCATGCCAAGTGAAAACAAAAGGAGAGAACGAGTGCAGGTCATTTTTTTATTTGTAAAAACGGAAGCGTTTTTAAAAAAAATATCCACAAAAAGGTCTGATGATATGATATAATAGCTATATTAAGAAAACGCTTCCATAAAGGGTAATAATCATGAAAAAGAAACAGTACTCAAGTATTACATTTATAAAAGCATTGCTTCTAACAATCGTTCTTGGTATGTTGGCTTATATAATTGATGTTCCTGCTATTCGAGTTTCACTGATTGGAATGACTTTAGTTCTTAGTGCGATTTCTCATGGAATGCTGCTCCAATTGTATGAAGCTGGATTAGATGATATGAAAGAATATATAGATAAAAAATGATTTCAAAACCTTCATTCATTTAGATGAAGGTTTTTTAATTCCTTACAAAAATGTAAGGTAATTTGTAAGACAAATCGATAGTGGAGTAATGATATTTTGGATAAACTTATAGGTGTAAGGTAAAAGGCAAGCACATTTTAGGTAAAATACGCTTTAGGCATTACATGTGAAAAGGAGTAGAAGGGAATGGATAAACGTTGGATGACCATTGCTTTATTATCGACTAGTAACACTATGATACTAGATGAAGAGATGAGTCTTTCGCACTTGTTTGATCGAGAAGAAGATCATTCTTCTTTACAATTTACAATGAAATGGTGTAAATGGAGCGAAAGTTGTAAATTTGAAGAAGAGACCCCTAATAAAGAGCAAAGAATTATCTTTACGAACCCTATTAAAGCATGGACCTTTCAACATAGTAAGTGTAACGTCACTAATCACTTAAAGAAAACTGAGCCGAGACAATTAGTTATTAGTCCAGATCCTTTTACTCTACATTCACGTGAAAGTAACAATTAAATACTGAGACACAGAAAAAGCATTGTAGAGGGAATCTACAATGCTTTTTTAGTGAAGATAAACATCTATATAAAGTGAAACTTTAATCAGCGGGGGGGGGTCCCATCCCCCACTGATTATTAGTTGAACCAATCGGGCTTTTACGGACAGTTCACCTCCCACCTAACTTCTTTGCTTTCGCTGAATTTTGAGGTGGGAGTGTTACTGTCCGTTAATGCGGGATAAATACGGATTAAAAAAATGACATAAAATCATTCCTTTTAGGTGGGAGAGAGGATCCACTCATAGGTTAGCCCCATGCCAATGGAAGAACAGAAGGAGAAAAGGAGTGAAAGTCTCTTTCTGTGCTTCATAGCTACAATTTATATGTTAGAAAATCAAATTGGATATATATTAATTTCGAGAATGTAATAGAAAAATAGTAACGGGAAAATAACTAAAGTAACAAAAATGATAAAATTATTACATTTATATTACAAAAGTGTTGTTTATTTTTACGATCCGTAATATAATTTGGTTGTAGAGGTAGAAACCAAAATATATTATTATTTGGGAGACTGGGAAAAATGAAAAAAATTATTTTGCTAGTTTTAATGTCTGTAATGTTTTTAGTACCTGTCGTTTCTTATGGAGAAACAAATGAAAATATGAATCAGGCTATCCCGAAAGAAGAACAAGCTATACAAAAAATGGGATGGGTAAAAACTGAAGATACATGGTATTACTTTGATAAAGATGGAAAAGCTCATGAAGGCTGGTTAAGTTATAACGGAAAATGGTATTACTGTATAGATGGAATGATGGTACAAAACGATTATGTTAGAGTAAATGGAAGCGATTATTACTTAGGTCAAGATGGTATTATGCAAACTGGTTGGATACAGGATGGAGATCGTTGGTTATATGCAAACCAAGATGGTTCATTTAAAACTGGCTGGTTAAAAGAAAGAAATGAGTGGTATTATATTCATCGTGGATTAATGAGAACTGGCTGGGTAAGAACTGATGCAGGTTGGTATTATATGAATTCTAATGGCACAATGAAAACAGGTTGGATGCAAGAGAGTGGAAATTGGTATTATTTAAAATCTGACGGTGCAATGGCAACAGGCAAACATTTGATTAATGGTACTTGGTATGTATTTAAAGATAATGGCGTTATGCTTTAAACATTTTAGATAAGAGGCTGCCGAAAGTAGTTGAATAGCTACTTTTAGCAGTCTTTTTTTATTCTATAAATAGAGAGAAGTGTATAGGGAATTTTGCTTTTCTGAAGGAGATTAAATCTTTAAAAGAAATCCATTTTATCTGCATCTCATCTTTACATCGTAGATATATTCTATGAATACATCCGATGCGATGTGATGTGAAAAAAGTATATAAGGAGAGAAATGAAATGAAAAAGAAACTTTTACCAATATGTGCGATGGCACTTTTATCAGTGGGGTATGCATCGGTAGCCAGTGCTTCTACTGGCACGATGACGAAAGAAGAAGTGACACAAGTGCAGCAGGATATGGCAAAAAAAGAAGCAGCAATTCAGGAGCAACAAAAAAGTGATATAGCGAAAAAAGAAGCAGCAATTCAGGAGCAACAAAAAAGTGATACGGCAAAAAAAGAAGCAGCAATTCAGGAGCAACAAAAAAGTGATATAGCGAAAAAAGAAGCAGCAATTCAGGAGCAACAAAAAAGTGATATGGCAAAAAAAGAAGCAGCAATCCAAGCAGAGCAAAAGAATGAAGTAGAGAAAAAAGAAGTAGCAAAGCAAGCTGTAAAAGGTGAGAAACTACCAAATACAGCATCAAATAGCGTAACAATGATGGCGTTAAGCGCGTGCCTTGTAGCATTAGGATCATTGTTTGGATTTACGCGCCGTAAAATTAAAGCGTAAAATGAATTTTTAATTAGCCTATAAAGAATAGGATCATTTCATATATTAAAAATGGTAGGTTAACCCTACCATTTTTTGCATGGAGGGATGAAAAGTGAAACTTGTAAATCGGATTGGACTCGCTTTCATGATAATTGGTATTCTTATGGGAGCTTATTATACTTTTGAATGGTATAAAGGAAAAAGTTCAGCGCAAGATTTAACAATAGAGGAGATAAAGAGCTTTGAAAAGGCACAACAAAAGGAGAGTATTACTGAAATACCTGTGAATTCGCAAATGTCTTCTTCTCAAATGCAGTATAAAGAAGGAGAGAAAGTAGCTACATTAAATATCCCGAAAATCAAGAAGAAATTTTCCGTACATTGGGGAACTGATGAAAATACGTTAAAAAAAGGCGTTGGTATGTTTGTTAGTGATATTACTACAGTTCCGTCTGAACGAGGCCATACAGTGCTGAGCGGACATCGTGATACTGTATTTATAGAATTAGGAGAGTTAAAAGAAAAAGATAGCCTCGTTGTAGAATATGATAAAAAGATCTACACTTATGAAATTCGAAAAATGTGGATTACGCATGCAGATGATCGAACTGTCATTGTAAAAAAAGAAGAACCGACATTAACGCTCACGACTTGTTATCCATTTGATTATATAGGTGATGCACCAGATCGATATATTATTGAAGCGAAGTTAATTGCGACTTATTCAAAATGAAATGACAGCCTTAGCTATTTTAGAATAAGAGGGGGAAATGAATATGCCACAAACCATTTTAATTGTTGAAGATGAAGACATTCTACGTGAAATCTTGAAAGATTATTTTTTAAGTGAACAATATAAAGTGCTTGAGGCAAGGGATGGGAAAGAAGCCTTATCCTTGTTTGAAGAAGATGAGGTTCATTTAGTTATCCTTGATATTATGTTACCAGAATTAGATGGCTGGTCTGTGTGCAGGAGAATTCGTAAAACGTCACAAGTTCCGATTATTATGCTAACAGCGCGTGTAGATGAGGATGATACATTACTTGGATTTGAGCTAGGGGCAGATGATTATGTAACAAAACCATATAGTCCGCCTATTTTATTGGCGAGAGCAAAACGATTACTAGAGAGCAGAGAAGTTATCAGTAAACCCTCGAGTAATAACGATGATACATTATCTATCCATGGAATTTGTGTTCACTTTCCCTCACGTGCTGTTACTGTAGAAGGAATAGACATTAATTTAACGCATACAGAGTTTGAGATATTGACCTATTTCATGCAAAATCAAGGAATTGTTTTGACAAGAGAGCAATTGATCTCAAGAATTTGGGGCTATGAATTTGCTGGTGATGACCGGACAGTGAATAGTCATATCCGTAATTTACGAAATAAATTGGGAGATAAAGCAAAGCACATTACGACTGTTGTTCGGATGGGTTATAAATTTGAGGGGAATGTATGAGAAAAGGGATTGTACTCAAATTATTTATTCTTACAACAGCACTATGCATGTTAATTTTAGCAACCATTTTTATTGGACAAACGATATTTTTTAAACAATATTATGCAAACAGAAAAGTTAGTGATATTAAAACAAATATAAGCTCCTTTGAGAGAGAGTATTTGAATAGTGGTGGTAACACAGAAACAATTCAGAAACTGGAACAAGATTTTTATAGAGAAAATAATACATGGATTACAGCATTAGATAGCGATGGGAATTTAAAACATGCAACCGATTTTTATTTAGAAGTAAAGCTGGATCGGCTGTGGCAGAAGGAACTTGGAAAAACAAACCTTACAATCCCTCTCTATTATCTTATGGGAATAGAAGAGGTTGAAAATGAAAAAATGCCGAATTTTTCAGGATTGCAAATTTCGGTTTATGGAATAGATAGAGATTCTACATTTGTTCCTGCTGTATTAAATTTAAGTAAGGGTAGTATAAGTTGGTCCAACAAGCCATTAGATAAGAAAATAAATGAAATAGTTCTTAAGGTGAAAGAGGAAAAGAAAAGTGCGGCTCAAGTTCCTAGTACTGGTTTTGGGGGAACTGTTACAAAAGTGCAACTACCTGATAGTAAAGGGATAGTGAATCCACTTTATAAAAACACTTTGTTCTTGGAGAGTATAAAAGAATTTCAAGCAGACTTACTGTTAAATGAAAATAAAGATAACAATGATGCCTTAAGAATAAATGACTATGAAAAAAATGATATAAAATATAAATTATTAATCAAACCAATAAAAGAAAAGGATGGCTCTTTAACATATATATTCGCCATGGCGTCCTTACAGCCTGTGGATGAAGCAGTACAAATGGTAAAGGATTATTATGTATATATTATTGCATTTGTACTAGTCCTCACCTTGATGGCATCTTTTTATTACTCAAAACAAATTGCAAAACCGCTATTAAGAATAAATGACACAACCAAGAAAATTGCAAATCTAGATTTCACAGAAAGAATTCCAATTGCTTCAAAAGATGAGATTGGAGATTTATCTCAAAATATTAATAGGTTATCTAATACATTGCACACACATATTGAACAATTAGAACAAGATATTGAAAAAGAAAGAAAGTTAGAAAATACGAGAAAAGAATTTATTTCGGGTGTCTCACATGAATTGAAAACACCGCTAAGTATTATGAAAAGCTGTATTTCGATCCTAAAAGATGGGGTAGCTGAACATAAGAAAGAGTATTACTTTCAGGCAATGGAAAAAGAAGTGGATAAGATGGACATGCTAATTTTGGACATGCTAGAGTTAGCTAAATTCGAATCTGGTACGTATAAAATGCAGATGGATACTTTTCATATTGATGAGGTCATTGAGCATATATGTGGACAGCTATCATTAGAAATAGAGAAGAAACAACTGCATGTTTACAAACACATATCTCCAGCTCAAGTTGTCGCAAATCAACATCGTATTGAACAAGTAATTGTCAATTTCATTACGAATGCAATCCGTTATACACCTGAAAAAGAAGATATTATTATTTCTACAATAGATGAGACAAATCGAATGAAAATTTGTATAGAAAATAAAGGCGCTCATATTGAAGAAGAACAATTAGATAAAATTTGGGACCGTTTTTACCGGATAGATACAGCTCGTCAACGTTCAAACGGTGGAACGGGACTCGGACTTTCGATTTCTAAAAATATTTTAGAACTTCATGAAGTAGAGTATGGGGTAACGAATACAGCCGATGGTGTGTTATTTTACTTCTATTTACCGAAAAAAGTGTAGGAAAGAAATTCTACGCTTTTTTAATTTATTTTGATAATATCTTTATTTTATCTTTATATTTAACATTTATAATTTTGGTAGAGGATAAAGTTGTTTAAGGAGTAGATTATCCATGAAGAGCAATTTACTAAGTGTAATGGTATTTATATTTTTATGTGCATTTATTGTTTTTATTATTGATATAACACATTGAGAGTTGTTTATAAAAAGAAGAGCACCTATTTAGGCACTCTTCTTTTTTGTGTTTCTATTATATACATCTGCGCTTTTGAATAAGCGCGGAGCTGTTGTGTATAAAAGCAGTAGTAATACTGTACATAATGCGAAGGATGCAAGCAGTGTACTACCGTTTACAATCAATGAATATAGGAAAACAGATTGCCCCTTTGGTGCATATTGTCCCCAGAAAACAATACCAGCGATAAAGTGCCAGAAGTAACGTGCTAAGCTACCAATGAATGTAGCACCAATAATATAGGCCATTGTTTTCTTACCTTGATTATTTGCCATTGCTTGTTGGATAGGTTGATAAAATAAGCCGGCGAAACCAATGAAGGCAAAAGCAACAAAATATTCAATCAGTGTCTGAATTGGTGTAACGATAACAGCATCCCCAACGACAATTTGTAATAGTCCCCAAATCAAGCCGCCTAAGAAAGCTGTTTTAAATCCCCAGCGGTAAGCGATAATAAAAATAGGAATCATAGCAAATGAAACAGAACCGCCTGTTGGAAGTTTAATGGATAGTGGTAAAATATCGATGATCAAGGCAAAGGCTGCAAGGATTGCAGATTCAATCATCGCTTGTAAATTGGTGTTACGCATATTATCATTCCCCCTAAATCTAAGTTGCACAAAAAAAGAATAATGTATCATAGGGAGATATGAAATACGTAAATAGAATATGATGAGGTAGATGTATTTCGACGTTTGCACAATTCCTACGTTAGCATTAACTAACAGGTTCTAAGGGTCGGAATATTATATTCCCTCTCAGCAACGAGGCTCCCCCTGTGATAACGAGATTCTTTGATTGTTAGATTCATTGTAATTGAAATGGATGAGAATGGCAAATGGTGTTTAGATAATCGTAAATTAAAGACTTTTCTTGTTAGAGGGAAGAGAGAATCCAGCTATGGATAGAAGCGGTCAGGGCCTTTTTGGATCCCATACCGCATGAGGACAGAAATAGGGAATGAGAGGAAGTTTATTTTTATTTTCATAGCCGTAATATGTATGTAGGGAAATGGAAATAGCAGAAGAGGCTCCCTTTTCTTTTTTGATGAAAGAGAGAGTCTAGCCATTAGCGAGCGGTGAGAGTTATGGTGCAAAAAAGTTATTCCTATGTAATTGTCCCAAAATGTTAATAAATATGAAGGAAAAGGCTATAGTACTTGATTGGTAGGGATGGTATAATTCGTATGAAAATAATTATCATTCTCTTTTGAGGAGGGGGATTATGAGTCTAGTTGACATCAAAATAGGTGAAGAGGCACTAGTGAAAAATATACAGGCGTTAGATAAGTTGTTAAAGCGGAGATTAGCTGCTTTTGGTCTTTCTGAAGGAAGTGAACTTCGTGTAAAACAAAAAGCGATGTTCAAGGGACCATGTACACTAGAATGCCGCGGGCAATTAATTAGTATTCGTCATTGTGACGCGAAAATGATAAAGGTGGAATTAGCGTGAATAAGGTTGCATTGCTAGGGAATCCGAACACAGGAAAAACATCATTATTTAATGCGTTAACTGGTTCCTATGAATACGTGGGAAACTGGAGCGGGGTAACGGTAGAAAAAAAGATTGGTAAGTTAAAGAATAAGCAAGGGACATTAATTGATTTACCAGGTGTATATGATTTAAATCCTGTCTCGCGTGATGAAGGTGTTGTTACAAACTTTCTATTAAAAGAAGAATTTCAACATATGCTGAATATTATTGACTCTTCGCAATTTGAGCGCAATATGCATTTAACATTGCAACTACTGGAATTTGGTAAACCAGTTTCAATTGGGTTAAATATGATCGATGTTGCAAAGCAGCGCGGGATTGTTATTGATGTAAAAAGATTATCAGAAATATTAGGAGTAACGGTTGTTCCTGTTGTTGCGAGAAGCGGGAAAGGCTGTGAAGAGTTACTTGCTGCCCTTCATGAGAGTGAGAAGAAGACGAAAAAGCCTTTCATTCTTTCATATGGTAAACAAGTAGATGCAGGAATTGCAGAGCTTATGGATCTTTTAAACAAGGAAAATTATGAACATCCAAGATGGCTTGCACTTCAGTTTTTAAGCAATAATGAAGTTGTGGAACAAGAAGTGAGTAGATTACCGATTTATAAGGAACTTGTGGCAATTCGCTCTAATCTGGAAGCAGAACTTGATGGTACATTAGAGCAGCATATTTATAATACACGTGCAGCGTATATTGAAAAGTTAAAAACAAATGTCATTCAGCATGAAAAAGAAGGAAAGATTCCTTTTTCGGAAAGAGTTGACCAGTTAATTACACATAAAGTTTTGGGACTTCCAATCTTTTTAGCAGTTATGTTTTTTATTTTTCAGATTACGTTTACGTGGATTGGGACGCCTTTGTCGGATATGCTGGATGAATTTCTTGGTGGGCAGTTTACGGATTGGGTGACAGCGGGCCTTACAAGTATTGGCGCATCTGAGTTTATTCAAGCGCTTGTTACAGAAGGAATTATTGCCGGTGTTGGTGCTGTTTTAGTGTTTGTTCCACAAATCTTTGCACTCTTTTTCTTTATTTCGTTATTAGAAGACTCCGGTTATATGGCACGGATTGCGGTTGTGATGGACCGGATAATGGAGTTCTTTGGTTTAAACGGAAAAGCATTTATTCCAATGATTATCGGTTTTGGTTGTAACGTACCGGGCATTATGGCAGCAAGAACAATTGAACAAGAGAAAGAAAGGCTGCTTACTGTTTTAGTAACACCATTTATGTCTTGCTCAGCACGTTTGCCTGTATACGCACTATTTGCGGGAGTCTTTTTCCCGAATAGCCAAGCGAGTGTTGTGTTCTCGTTATACATTGCAGGGATTGTACTTGCGCTATTAGTTACAAAGGTAATGTCTATGACTGTTTTAAAAGAAGAAAAGTCTATTTTTGTGATTGAGCTTCCGCCTTATCGTATGCCACAAGCAAAAACATTGTGGCTGAGTACGTGGGAAAAAGGAAAAGGTTTCGTACGTAAAGCTGGTACATTTATTTTTGGTGGATCTGTTGTCATTTGGTTACTCAACTATGCTGGTCCATCTGGATTTGGCGTAGATATGGGAGATAGTTTCTTAGCGATGATTGGTGGGTTCGTGGCACCAATTTTAGCACCGCTCGGTTTTGGAACATGGCAAGCTGCAGCATCACTTTTAACAGGATTTTTAGCAAAAGAAGTTGTTGTTTCTACAATGGCCATTATTTATGCGGTGAAAGAAGATGTATTAGGAAACGTAATGGGAGCGCACTATACTGCGTTATCAGCATATGCGTTCATGTTTTTCATTTTATTATATGTTCCATGTTTAGCGACAGTAGCTGTGATTCGTCGTGAAACTGGATCTGTAAAATGGACGATTTTCTCTGTTGTGTATCCACTTATCATTGCCTATGTATTAACGCTCATTATATACCAAGTCGGATCCATGCTTGGATTCTAGAAGGAGATGTATCATAATGATGGTCAATATTGTTATTGGAGCTGTCATTTTTGGCTATGCAGGGTATACATTATTCAATTTTGTAAAGAGAAGTAGAAAAGGGAAATGTGCAGCATGTTCCTTGAATAAATCATGTCAGTCAAAGAGTTGTAGTCCCGATATGGAGCAGGTCGTGAATAAATAGAAAAAAGCTTTGCGAATTTCGCAAAGCTTTTTTCTATTTATTATTTTTTAATTTTAACAAGTTGTACGGCTTCTGTTTCTTTAGTTGTATCTTGGATTTTATCTTTAGGGTCCTTATCAAATTTCAGTACACCTACAGATTTTTCTTCGCCCTTCACATCTCCGTATGCTGCATCATCAACGATTGCAAACATATCTGCATAAGAACGTGCATCACCGATAATTGTGTTGCCTTCGTATTTTAATTTCGCTCCATCAATTGTCGCATTTGCTACTTCTTCTTTCGCAAATAATATACCTTGATCCGCTGTTACTGCTGGCAGTTTATCGATTGCTTTTGTGTCTTCTTTTTCTACTTTCTTGATAAGTTCTTTTTTCACTAGTTCTTCACCAGTTTTTTTATCCATTACAAGCACTTTCTTATTATTTAATGTTGAAAGTTTCATTCTATATGTGTTTTTTTCTTTTATATCAGATTTGTTTTTATCGATTACATTGTTAACTTGTTGTTCACTTCCGTAAGTAACCATACCATTTGCTTTTTCACCTAATAACGAACAGCCTGATAATGCTCCGAATGAAATTGCTGCTGCTAACCCGATTCCTACTAATTTTTTCATTTTCTTGTCTCCTTTTTATATACGATATAGTGAATACAATGCAGGTACTAAGAGGGAAATATACATTGTATTGATTCTTAAAATATGAAGAAGCAAAAGTGTTTTGGTTGTAACCTCGGCTTCTGATTTCATTTTATAAAAATAACGTTTTTATAACTATCGAGGTAGCTTACAGTAACATTACAATTCTGTAATTTAGTGAAAATGGTTAAAAGTGTGATAAAAGAAAGTGAATCTGGAAGAAATTACAATAAGGTGTATAGAGTTGTATATAGGTTTTAAAGAGAAGAAGGGGTATCCCTTGTAATGATAGGTTCTGTAAGTTGTATATGTATAAGCTATAGATGGAGTATCGCCACATCGCTATCAAGTTAAAATTTTGTAGCACCCCCAGAACGAAATTTTAGACCTTCTTATAACAGAGAAGGTTATTTTATCGTTTGGGGGTGACCTGTTTTCTTAGCTTGATAGGTATACGTCAGAACCCCATACCTATCAACTCCAGAACAAAAACAAACCGATTGATATACCAATCAGTTTGTTTTTATTTACACATCTTATCTTTTAAAAAGTCAATAAAAACAGATTTTGGTCTGCCTTTTAAATAGATAAAATCAATACTAATATTAATTTTCACTGGAGGTGCCATTTCCACTCGGATCAATTCTCCATTTTCTAATTCTTGTTTGACACAATGTTCAGGCAAAAAGCTAATGCCCATCCCTTGAATCACTAAATTTTTCGCTGTTTCCATATTATCTACTTCTAAAGATATAGTCGGGCTTACATCATTACCTGAAAATAGCCGATGAATCATGAGCCAATCCATTGATCCATAATCAAAAAAGATAAGGGGTTGTTTACTTACATGTTCTATTGTTACTTTTTCTTCTTTTAAAAATATATGATTTCGAGGCACAAAAAGGCCAATAGGGTCATTATAAAGACGAATTGATTCTACTTGAGGATGTGTTTCTGTTCGTACGATGCCAAAGTCAACTTCTTTATTAATAACCTTCTGTAAGATGTCTTGTGAATGACCCGTTACAATTTTTATTTTAACATCCTTAAATTCAGATTTGAAACCAGGTAAAATCTCAGGAAGGATATTATTAGATATTGATAAAGCACTCCCAATTACCAAGTCATATGGGATTGTTACTTGTTGCAATCCATACTTAGCTTCCTGATAAGATTGCAAAATTTTTTGTGCATGTGGAAAAAAATACTCTCCTTTTTCAGTTAAGGAAATCTTATTGCCATTTCGATGAAAAAGCTTTATATTAATTTCACGTTCAAGTGATTGAATACGTGCTGTTACAGAAGGTTGGGTTAAATAAAGAGCTTCGGCGGCTTTATTGAAACTACCAAGTTGACAAACATATATAAAAGCTTCAATATTTTCAATATTCATTTCTAAACGCTCCTTACTGTAGCTCTCTATTATCATTTACTATAACATGTACACGTAAATCGTATGCATCAAATATTCATAAAATAAGAATGCAACAATTCTGCCGCATTCCCAACTTATAAATTACACTTTTATTATTTCTTTTTCTGTTCCATTAGCTATTTTAATAACCATTTTAGCTACAATTTCTGTTGGATCAATAACGCAAATATTTTCGGATGATTTCAATACAAGAGGAACCTCTGTGCAGCCTGCTATAATAGCCTCAGCTCCGCTCTCTTTCAATTTATCAGCAACCTTTGAAAGATATAAAAATCCTGTTTCTAAATTTCCACTTTTTATAGCATATATTCCTTCCATCACTTTTTCTTGCATTTCTTTATCAGGCTCAATGACATTAATCTTGTAACTTTGACAACTGTTTTGGTATAGTTCCGTCTTAATCGTCCCATCCGTAGCTAACAAACCTACTTTTTTAAAATTATTTTCTTGTACAAAACGAGCCGTTTCTAAAGGCATATGCAAGATCGGAATACTAACGGACCTTTTAGCTGCTTCATAGAAAAAATGAGCGGTATTACACGCAATAACAAGAAACTCCGCACCAGCGTTTTGCAGTCGCTGCGCTGATTGTACAATGTATGGGGTCGGATCCACTCCCTTTCCCAAAATAGCCGTTGTCCGATCAGGTATTTGAGAATAGTTGTCTGCAATGATATGGATATGATCTTGATCCTTCATTGCAGGTGTATAAGAAATAATTTTATTCATTAAATCAACAGTCGCCAAAGGCCCCATGCCACCAATAATCCCAACAACTTTTTGCATTTTGTTCACCGCTTTTAAGTATATTTTGAAAGTCCAATCTTAATAAATTTCTTAGTATTTCTGTAAATGTATTTTGAATGATTGACTTAATTATAAGCTCCTTTTTAAGGAATGAATTATAGAAAGAATCTATACAACAATAGAAACTATGTATTGATAACTAATGTATAAGGGGATTTTCATATGTTTAATAGTGGAGAGGAAATGTTGAGAAGGAAATGTCATATTATAATTTGCGTATTTGGAAAATAATAGGTAAGGACATCTTCGTTTTAATATAATAAATATGTAGGATTTGGTAATGAACATTATTCTGGTAAAAAGAAAGTTTTTACGGGAAGTACATGAATTTGAAATATGAGGAAATATATAGGAGGAATATGAATGTCTGTATTTAAGCGATTAAGAGACTTAACAATGTCAAATGTGTATGCACTAATTGAAAAAGCTGAAGATCCAGTTAAGATGACGGATCAATATTTACGCGATATGCAACAGGATGTACAAGAAGCTGAGAAGAGTGTAGCAGCTCAAATTGCGCTTGAGAAAAAGTTTAAATTATTGTTTGAAGAGCAAGAAGCACTTGTAAAGAAACGTGAAGAACAAGCACATATGGCTGTTCAAGCGAATAATATTGATCTTGCGCGCCGTGCTTTAGAGGAAAAGCAAAATGCAGAGCAAAAGATGAATGAATATAAAGCGAGCTATGAGCAAAATAAAGCAGCTGCTGATAACCTTCGTGCGAAGTTAGAAGAAATGCGTAAGCAATTAACCGAGCTCAAAAATAAACGTGAAACACTTGTAGCACGTGTAAATGCTACGAAAGCGCAAAAGAGCATTAATCAAGCGATGTCTGGATTCGATGCCAATACTGCAAAAGCAGGCCTAAGCCGTATGGAAGAAAAAGCTCTTCAATTAGAAGCTGAAGCAGAGGCAAGCGGCGAAATTTACAAAAAAGAAAAGTCATTAGATGAGGAATTTGCGGCTTTAAATAAAAATTCAGCTGTGGATGATGAATTGGCACGTATTATGAAGCAGTATGAGAAGTAATAATATATAAATGAAGGACTAAAAACCTTTCTTTTTTGGTGGAAGAGAGCGTCCGGCCATGTGTAGGAGCGGTCAGAGCTCTTTTGGATCCCCTGCCGTGTGAGAACAGAAATAGGAAAAGAGAGGAAGCCTGTTT
The DNA here is from genome assembly GCF_013314535.1 of Bacillus sp. Xin1. Classification (GTDB taxonomy): domain Bacteria; phylum Bacillota; class Bacilli; order Bacillales; family Bacillaceae_G; genus Bacillus_A. The sequence goes on from NZ_JABUAE010000004.1 coordinate 57,534, forward strand.
TTGTTTTCAAAGCTGTATTTTAGATGTGGGAAATCAAAATAGATATATAGTAGATAAAGAAACCGGCATGTCATGGAAAGCAATCATGTCGGTTTTCATATTATTTTTCTAGGAGGAGGTTTTTGTATGACATGGATGAATGTGTTAGCCATGCTTGTATGGACAGGAGCAAGTGCTGTTCTTTTATTTGCACTTATGTGGGTTGATTCTATTTTTACAAAATACAACGATTTAGCAGAAATGAAACAAGGAAACATGGCCGTTACAACACGCTTTATTATGAAATTATTTGCACAAGGATATATTTTGTCACAATCAATTACGAAATCAAATGATTTATGGCAAGCACTCCTTGCATCAGCGGTTTCATTCGTTATTTTATTAGTTGTAGAAATGTTTATTGAATTTATTTTGAAAATAGTAGTTGGTTTAGATTTAGAAGAGGGAACGAAGCAAGGGCATGTCGCACATGCTTTATTAGCTGGTTCGTTACATATTGTTGGAGCCCTCATTTTAGCAGCTTGTCTATAACGAGAAAAGGAGGGATAAATCATGAGTTTATTTAAACGTATTAAAAATATAATAAAAAGTCCAGAGCCTGTGAAACCAGAGAAATCGTTACTCACGTTAGCACCTGGCGATATGATTGAAGTTTCATTAGTTATGTATGAATTGATTGGAAGAACAAGCATGCATTCTCGGAATGAAATTGTCTTAACATTACAGGACGGGAAAACAATTCGCTATTTAAAAATTGAAAATCGTGAAAGTACGTATTATAAGTTGTATACACCAATTGATGGTCGGTTAGATTCGATAGATGAGATTCCAACGACAATTGAAATGGATGATATCGAGTATCATATGGAAGAACAATATAGCGGCCGTGTTGTTGTGATGGGAAAAACACCGTTTGCTGTCTCTGATGAACAATATGTGTGGGAGTTTCAATCTGATAACCGGAAGCTACTTCGCATTGAGTGGCAAGACGGACGTACAATGATGTATGAGGGAGAATCGATTCTTCCTGCTGATGTACAAATTATAAGGGCAACGTAAGGGGGCATAATCATGTCAAACCGATTGTTTACCATGATTAAATCGTTCGTAATCCCTATACTTGCCAGCGTTACATTACTTGTAATTGCTGGATATGCTTTATCAGGGTGTCAAAGTGAAAAATCGATTCAAGATCGTTATCCACTAGAATCCGTCGCAAAAGATGGTAAGCAAGAATCTTATGTGTATAGGGCTGCTAATCGGTCAGTTCCAGAAGTTGCAAAAGAACTGATTGATGAGAAAAAGCCGAAGCAAGTATCTAAAGAAGATGAAAATCAGATGTTCCTTGTCTATTCTGATAAGTTATATAATCTTCAGAAGGATAAAGAAAAACCGTCTGATACATTAATTGAAATTAGTAATAAAGAATACGTTCGCCAAAATTATCAACCGTCCTTTTTACAAGGATATATTATGGCGAGTATATTAAATGATATATTTGATTCACGTAAATCGTATCATGGCGATTACCGAGGATATACAGATCGGAAAAATCATAAACCGGTTATTCCAGACAGGCCGCCTACAAAAGAAGAAAAACAAACACCACCGCCTATTACAAAACAAGGTAAGGGTTCTATTATTAAAAGAAGCGATAAGATTGAGCCGAAACCATCTGTAGGAGACCAAGGAAGCATTATCGAAAAAGGAACAAAGACGGTTCCGCCATCTACAGAGAAAAAAGGGAAAATCACGAAATCACCAGGTGGTTCTAGTGGATCTGATGTAAAACCAAAATCATCGATTAAAAGCCCGCCTAGAAATACATCTCCCCCTAAAACAAGGGTTGGTGGTTCAGGGAAAATTACGAAGAGAAGATAGAGGAAAGTCCAAGAAGCAGAGTAGATGCTTCTTGGACTTTTGTGTGAGTGATATAATATATAAGTAACAAATATAATTATTTATGTTTATTTAGGAATTCGATGGTTTTTCCGAGCGTTTTTTCAGCATGTGGTGAAGTGAAATCAAATTGATATTCATGACCTAATTCAGATTTTGTTCCGTCAAATAAAACACTTTCTACTTCTACACCATTCTTTTTGAGCGCGTCTATAAGATCGGCTGAATGTGGTGCCAAAGGATCGGCATCTCCAACTGTCAAAAAGACAGGTGGATAATTAGGTGTTACATGATGGACTGTAGACAATTCGTTGAGTCTAGGAAAAGATGCTACATCCTTCTCTCCTGTATATGACCAAAACATTGTATGCACCATCCATTTTCCGATTGCTGATGATTCAGGATTATCTAATCTATCCATGCTATAAGGCCCGCAAAACAAAAGAAGACCTTTTATTTGTTTATTATCAATAGAAGGATGAATATCCATCGTTTTTGCTAGTCTTTCATTGGACATAAGTGCGGCAGTTTGACTAGCGATTTGAGCACCCGCGGAATCGCCTCCTATGAATAATCTATTCATATCGCCACCGTATTCTGCAATATTGTTCTGAAGATATTGCAGTGCCTGATTTGCTTGAATGATAGGACCTGGATATTTTTGCCGCGGTGCAATCGCATAGTTTATATTTGCAACTACATATCCCTCGTTAGCTAATGCCATTCCGTATTCTTGTGTTTGTTCTTTACTACCAGATAAAAAGCCACCGCCATGTATCCACATAATAACAGGGAGCTTCTCATTCAAATTTTTCGGATAGTAAATATCTAAAATACTATTATCAAGTCCATCCTTGTCATAAACAATATCTTTTTTTACAATAACTTGCTTTCTTATCGTTTCCATATTTTTAGGTGATGCAAAAGGCTTTGCCTCGAAAAGTTTCTTCATTACTGCTGCTCTAATTGCAGGTGTAAACTGATTCATTATAGATACAGCCAATGTAGGAATACCAATAACCGAAATAGGAATTATCCATCGCTTTTTCTTATAGACTTTTTTCTTTAGTATCACTTGAATCAGCCTTTCTTAAGATGTATCGTAGTTCTGTATATCTATATTTCAATATTTCTTGGTGTTTCATTGTTATTATGTATCCTGCTATTTATGATTCATACTCCTACTTTACAATTCAGCGAGAGCAAAGAAGTTAGATGGGGAATCAAGGAACCCCCACTGATTAAAGTTTCACTTTATACCATTATACCCTTATTTCTTGTATATTCCCTTTCAATTTCAAGATCTAGTAACCAGGCTTCATAAGTATGCGGAATAGAGCATAAGAGATTATGTTAGTAATAAGCCCTTATCTTATAAGAAGGAGATAGGGGCGTATTGTTTTTGAATCATAATTTAGTGAGATTCACGTACTGTTACAATTTTCTTACCTATAAGAAGGATTTGTCCTCCTATAGCCAAAAGTAATATACCGGCTATTATAAAAGGCAAAGTAACAGGTTCTATTCCTTTCTCTAAAAATATTCCGTTTGTCATAGTCCCTATTGAACCAGCTAAGTAATTAATAGAGCTAAGTAAAGCAATTGAAATGGTAGCATGATCTGGGCTAATTTCTAAGAGTGTTTTTTGCTGAGTAGCGAGTGCCGCCCACCCTGTACTTCCCCAAAGAATTAAGCATATAGCTAACAATAATGCAGTTTCATGGAAAATCCCCATACATATAAACGAGAAAAACATGATTCCCATTAAGTACAGTAATATGATTTTTGGCTTCTTATAGAAATCCATTATAAACCCAATTATAAAACTTCCGGCAATACCACCAATTCCCCACATCCAAATAAACATGATAGATTTTTGAAATCCATATGCAGTAATGATGGTATCTAAGTATGTGTATAAACCTAAACTGCAAAAACTTAATACCATTGTGATAAGCATGACGAGTGAAATCTTTTTATTTTTAAACATATTTAACCGTTCTTTTAGCGTTGGTAAAGGTCTAGATTCTATCATAGGAAATTTAGCAAAGAGAGCAAATATCCCGATCGTCCCAATGATAACGATAAACCACATCGCTATGCGCCATTCATAAATAGAAGCAATATAGATGCCGAACGGAACGCCAATTACAGTACCAGCGCTCATTCCGAGTAAAACGGTGCTTAAAGCTCTTCCTCTTCTTTTCTCAGAAACTAATGTAACAGCAGCTGACGACGCCAATGGTGAGTATAGGCCAGCACCTATGCCAGCTAGGCCTCTAGAAATTAATAGAATAATAAAATGATGAGTTACAGCGGTCAGGAAGTTAGAGAATGTAAAAAGGAATAATGCTGCCAATAATGTATGTTTTGTGTTTGTCTTTTTCATACATGTAGCAAATAAAGGCGCTGCAATCGCATAACAAATTGTGAAGATACTTACGGTTTGTCCAGCAGTCCCGATTGAAACATGAAAATCATGGGCGATTTGAGGCAAGATTCCTGCCATTATATAAGCATCTACTCCTAGTGCGAATATCCCAAATGTTAATAAAAAAATTTTATTCAATGTGAGTCCTCCTTTTGATGATTTGTTCTAATTTCATCGTAACGAGTATAATGAAATTAGTGAAATTCATATTTTACATAGGAGGTATGAATAAAACTCATGACGATAGCTAGATATGAAGTGTTTCAAAAGGTAGTAGAGTTAGGTAATTTTACTAGAGCAGCAGAACAATTGAATATGACGCAATCAGCTGTGAGTCATGCGATTGCGAGTTTAGAAAAAGAATTAGGATATCCTTTGCTGCACCGGAATAAGCAATCTGAGATTAGAATGACTGAGTTTGCAAATCGTCTTTTTCCACATATTCAGAATGTCTTGAAGAGCGAAGTGGCTATTAAACAAGAAGTATCCATGCAAAATAATCGGTTGGAAGGCACATTGAAAATCGGAGCATTTACAAGTGCGGCAGCTCAAATATTACCTGCCATGTTATTGCATCTTAAACAGAGTTACTCAGGTGTGAAAGTTTTATTATTCGAGGGGACATACGGAGAAGTAGCGGAATGGATTAATAATGGTACAGTTGATATAGGGTTTATATTAGAAACGAATACAAATAAACAAATAAAATCAATCCCGGTGAGCAAAGATGAAATCGTATTAGGGTTACCGAAAAATCATTCATTGATGAATCAAAAAATAGTGGATGTTCAGCAAATTGATGGAATGGATTTTATTATGCCAAAAGGTCCGTATCAGCCACTAGTGATAAAAAATTTAGCTGATTATCAAGTACGTCCAAACATTATATTAGAAGTACTAAATTGCGAAACAATCGTGAACATGGTCTCGCAAAATATTGGAATTACAATGGGGCCTGAGTTGTTTTTTAAATCGCATAAAAATATTGAAATGAAAAAATTAAAGCAGAAACAATATCGCCATATCCATTTAGCGTTTAAAGAAAGTTCACCTATCATTAATGCCTTTTTTACGTGTAATCAATTGCTGATTCCTTCCTAAGAGTATATAAAAGTTGTATTTTTTATATTCAAAAAGAGGACTGTCTATAAGTCAGCTTTCACTGACATATGGGAAGTTCCTCATTTTTTTATAACCACTCTTACCCCTTTTTTGGAGCAGTTTTTTTACCAATCCAAACACCTAAAACTACCATTCCGAGCCAACAACAGAGTGCTAAAATAGACATTAATAACGGTGCTGGTAGTCCTGGTATTGGTAACTTATTCCTTCCGGCAATTGTTTGGAAAAGTTGAGACCACGGAGTATTGTAGTAGATTCCAACGGTCACAATTACAACGAATACAAAGAATTGTAAACACAGATTTCCAATTGATCTCCATGTTGTATGAATGAGTAATGAAAGTTCTCTATGTGAAGGGTTATGGGTATATACCTTCATATTATTTTGGGAAGAAATTATGTTAAATGTATAGCTTCCAATAGTTACACTTAGGATAATAAATATGGGTGAATAGAATCCGAATAACATTAAAAATGTACTCAATAGAAAAATATGTACTAGATTCATTTTCTTAACAGTTGTATTGTTTAACAATGTAGACAGTAACAGCCCTAATAAATAAGGAACAACCACAATAAAAATACTAGTTAAAATGTTATAAAATGTAAAACCGTAAAATAGCCCGATTACAAATAAATAACCATTTCCAAACCCAAGCAAAAAGGATTCGGCTTTTAGTTTCGTTGGTAATGATGAAGAAATATTATGGAAAAATTCACCTTTTAATAATTTGAAAAACATGAAACCAATAAGCAATATAGCCATAATTAGAAACAAGATTATGAGCTGGTCATTGCTCGTATAACGACTCGCACGCAGCAGAATAACGAATAGAGAAAATAATAAAAACTGTATGATTGCGCCTGTAATTGGAACGGAGGGCATGTCTGTCGTTTTTTTTATTTGTGGCATTTTTCTTATAAAAAAGACGACATGAATTAAGCAACCTCCATATATTAGGGTTAATATGAACAAGGGTATGAAACTAATTGCGAAAAGAAATGTAATTAACAAGAAGAAAACAATGAACATAAGCAGTGCTTGTTGATTATTGTTAAAAACTTTTCCGCCTCCTTCTACATGGCGAAATAAAAAAGTGCTCGTCATTGCAGAAATAGTACTAATGGAAAAACCAGAAACGAGTGCACTTCCTTCGATCCATAGGGAAGAATCTTTAAAGAAGGCGACACTTATTATAGATATCATAGCAATGAAAACAGCACAGTATAATGATTGATGAATACCAATCTTACTAACGATAGGTATCCAAATCAATACACCAGTTATATAGGTAGTATAAAATAAAATAGATGGCCAATATCCTTCAAAGCCGCTAGATAACTGTAACCCGTATACAACGTAAAGAATCATTGGAATAAAAGCCGTACTGATTAGTAAGCCAAATGTAAAGAGACTTTGAATGACGCTCCATCCTTCTCTATTAATACGTATCATACAATCCCTCCGCTACATGTAAAAATTCAACCTTTTTTCATACATATTGTATCCCAAAATATGATATTGTATATTTTTACATATAGAGAAAAGCCTTCCTTAAGAGAGGAAGGCTTTTTTGTAAATTAACTAAATAAAAAGCTAATTACAGATAAGAAGATACAGAAACCTAAAATGACTCCTACAACTTTCGTATGGAACTTTCGGCTCATTACAACAATTGCAATATATTCCCGAATCATCGCATTTGGCCAGTAATAGAAAGCGGTTTTTGAACCGATTCCTTGGCTGTTGAGCCCAGCTTGTCTTGCGTATAATCCAGCACGGAATAGATGGAAATTATTCGTTGTGAAGATGCTCTTATACTTGTCTTTTAATGAATCCATAATTTGTTTTGAGAAGAGCATGTTTTGGTACGTATTAACGGAACGATTTTCTTGAACTGTATGTTCAATCGGAATTCCTTTTTCAACAGCGTATTTTTGCATTGCTTCCGCTTCAGGGAGATTTTCATCCGGTCCTTGTCCACCAGAGAAAATGATTGTAGGCGGAGTAGTGACAGCAGCCTGTTTCCAGTAAAAATCAATCGCTTTATTAATTCGACTCGCTAAAAGCGGAGGTACTTTATCATTAATTAAGCCGCTGCCAAGAACGATAATGAAATCTTGATTGCGTCGTGGTTTATTAAATTGATATAAAAAATAAGCCGTTAAGAAAGTTGATATATGGAAAAAGAAATATATCATAATCAAAAATACTCCTGCAAAAATCGGCTGGAAATGAGGAGAGAAAAATCGAGTTGGCTCAACTATTAAGGCCAACATAGCAAGTAACATACCAATTCCAGCGATTAAAGTTAAACAATTAGATAAACGACGTCCCTCTTTTCTCATTAAGATTCTTGCGTTAAGAAATAGTCCAATCATTAATGCGAATACACCAAAGGTCAGCATTAAGAAAATGATAATAAACGGTATAATTGCAATAATTCTCAATATCGCATAATTTGAGCTGAAACCTAAATAAAGGAAAAGGATAAGCGATGAGCAAAAAAATAGGTTAAATAAAAATCCGATTACTAAACTTCTAGGATCCCTTAAATAAAAGAATAGAAAAATAAAGAATAAAATAAGTGTAACACTTCCAAAAAACATCAATTTTGTAAACACCTCAATTTTTTTATGAATAATTGCCTCATTTATTATATATTACATTTTGTAAATAACGTAATTGAAAAATAATTCATTATAAAAAATAGTATCTTTTTCTTTTTTCCTGTAAACATGCTATTTTTCTAGGCTCTCTTCATAAACTGAAAATAACATAAGGAAAGTGAGTGATACGATGCCTGCTATTATTGATGGTGTAATTATTGAAACTTGTAATGGTACACTTAATTTAGGGGATAAATACAATGTGCGCCCGATATTTGAAGAAAAATCATATAATGGTTCTGGATCGTCTAATTCAGGTTTTTCTGTGAGAGCCTTTAATGGAATTAGTGCTACAGATGTGTGTGATAAAGATGTGAATGATCAAGGAATACAATTTACACTATAAGCTTAAAATGAAAAGGCACTCGTTTTGAGTGCCTTTTCATTTTAGTGATACCCTTTCGCAGAGTCTTTATGAATTTTTTCTTTAAAGATTGTGTAGCTCCATAATTGATATCCGATAACAATTGGTACCATTACCATTGCGACGAAGAACATAATTTTTAAGTTTAATTCACTACCTGCTGCTTGGTATAACGTTGTACTATATGCATCGTTAATACGTGATGGCAACATTCTTGGGAACATACCTGCAAAGCCAGTTGTCATAAACATTGCGATTGTTAGACAAACAAACGTGAATGCAAGACCAATTTTATGTTTGTAAACCATAATAATTGCAAGGACACTCATTAGCATTGCAAGAGCTGGCAGAATAAATAGTACAGGATACTCCGTAAAGTTTTGGAATAAGTTTGTACGGTTTGCAGTTGCCACATAGAAGATTGCTAAAATACTTGCTGCTGCTACTGAAAATGGTTTTGCAATTTTATAAGCACGATCTGATACTTCACCAGATGTTTTAATCATAACCCAAAGTGCACTGGATACGACGAAGATTGCAGTGAAGAAGAGCCCACCTAAAATACCGTAATGATTTAATAAGCTAAATAATGTTCCTTCATAGCCGTCTTTTCCAATTTGCAGCCCGTAATATAGGTTTGCAAATGTCACACCGAATAAGAAGGCGATGAGGAAGCTACCAATTGCAAATGCCCATTTACAAACGTTTTGCCAAATTGGTGAATCATCTTTATGCATAAATTCAAGCCCTGCTGCACGAGCAAAAAGAGCGAGTAATACTAAAAATAACGGTGTATATAAGTAGCTAAACATATTTGCATAAGTAACTGGGAAGGCGGCGAATGTTGCACCGCCCGCTGTAATTAACCATACTTCGTTACCGCCCTAGAACGGCCCAATTGCTTCTTGCATTTGATTTCGTTCTTTTCGGCCTTTCGTAACGAATGGGAAAATCATTCCATTACCGAGTGCGTAGCCATCAAGAATAAAGTAAACTGTCCAAATCACGCCCCATAAACCAAACCAAATGACTGCAAGCATATCATGAGACATGAGCGGCACCTCCCTTAGTAGGTTCTTCTAGTGCTGCAGGTCCTTTTTTCGCGAATTTCAACATTAGATATACATCAGCAATTAATAGCAGTGTATAGAATAATACTAAACTTAGTAATGAGAACCAAATTTGCGGGACAGAAATTGGTGAAACAGCTTCAGCTGTACGCATCAATTTGTATACTGTCCATGGTTGACGACCTGCTTCAGCGACAACCCATCCAGCGTTAATCGCAACATATGGCAGTAAGACAGACCACATTGTAATTTTTAAATAACGTTTTGAATCTTCTAGTTTACCTTTACGATTTAAATAGAAACCATACCAAGTAAGTGCCATGAAGAATATGCCAAGTGCAACCATTAAACGGAAGCTATAATAAACAAGATTTACGTTTGGACGATCCTCTTTCGGAATATCTTTCAAACCGACAATTTCTCCATCAAATGAGTTTGTATAGAAGAAGCTACCAAGCTTTGGAATTGTTAATAATTCGAAGTTCTTCTCATTCTTCACATCGGGAATTTGGATGATTGAGAAGCCTTGACCTTTACCAGTCTCCCAAACTGCTTCCATCGCAGCACCTTTTGCTGGTTGATATTTAGCAGCTGAAACGCCAGATTGATGACCCATAAATGGTGTCACAGTTGCAGCAAATAAACCTAAGATTAAACCGAATTTAAATGATTTTCTAAAGAATTCTACTTCGTTTTTACGTAATAAATGATACGCACTAATCGCCATTACGAAGAAAGCACCGACGATATAACAACTAATTACTGTATGGAAGAACATGTTCCATGCGTATGGATTAGTAACAAGTGCCCAGAAATCATTTAATTCAGCGCGGCCGTTACGCACCACGTACCCAACAGGGTTTTGCATAAAGCCATTTGCTGTAATGATCCAAAGTGCGGAAATGTTTGTTCCAAGTGCAACCATCCACATACAAAAAGCACGGAACTTTGGTGAGATTTTATCTTTACCGAATAACCAAATTCCCATGAAGGTAGATTCTAAGAAGAAAGCAACAAGTGCTTCGATTGCGAGTGGTGATCCGAAGATATCCCCCATGTATTTTGAGTACTCTGACCAGTTTGTTCCAAATTGGAACTCCATCGTAATACCGGTTATAATCCCCATTACGAAGTTTATCGTAAATAGCTTACCCCAGAAATTCGCCATTTTTCGATAAGTGGGATTTAATGTACGTGCATATTGTGTTTCCATACACGCTACTAAAATAACAAGTCCGATTGTCAAAGGTACAAACAAAAAGTGATAAAAAATAGTAATTGCAAATTGAAAACGACTCAATAACAGAACGTCGGACATAATAAAGATTCACTCCTTTTTAACATTATCTACATTTAGTTTATAGTGGAAATATGAGCAAAGTAGAGGAGAGTTGTTACAGAGGTGTGTGTATATTTTGAAAGAATTATGTCGATTATCTGAAAAATTATATATTTGCAATAAAGCAATATCCTTTTGGAATTTTTTTGACTTTGGTAAACTAAGTATGTAGTTTAACTGAAAGAAAAGAGGGTTCTTTACTATGAAGTCATTAGAAGAAATTTTGCAGTATAATGAAAAATTCGTCGAAGAGAAAAAATATGAAGAGTATGAGGCAGGAAAATTTCCAAACAAAAAGATGGTAATTATTTCTTGTATGGATACACGTCTTGTTGAATTATTGCCAAAAGCAATGAATATGCGTAATGGTGATGTGAAAATTATAAAAGTGGCAGGTGCTGTTATTTCACATCCATTTGGAAGTATTGTGCGCAGTGTATTAGTTGCTGTATATGAACTTGGCGCAGATGAAATATGCGTTGTTGGTCATCATGACTGTGGCATGGCAAAAATACAGGCAAGCAGTACAATTGAAAAAATGAAAGAGCGTGGCGTAACCGCAGACAAATTAGATACACTTCAATATTCTGGAATCGATTTGGATAAATTCTTACAAGGATTCTCTAGTGTGGAAGAAAGTGTAGAGCATAGCGTGTCAGTACTTCGTAACCATCCATTACTTCCAGCAGAAGTACCGGTTCATGGTCTTGTCATTCATCCTGATACAGGAAAATTAGATTTAGTTGTGAACGGCTACGAAGCTTAAGATTTTACTTTGTCATCCTTTTTATCTGGGACTGGATCAAATCCTCCTGGATGAAAAGGATGACATTTTAATATACGTATGAGTGTGAGCCAAAATCCTTTGAAAGCACCGTGTTTTTGAAACGCCTCTAATCCATAATGAGAGCATGATGGATAAAAGCGACATGTAGGTGGTGTCATCGGGGAAATAAATTTTTGATAAAAGCGTATGATGCCGATAAAAATCTGTTTCATAACGGTCTCCTTTCCAGCATATTCTTCTAGTATTATAGCACGGGCTCTCTATATATAAATCCATTTTGATTTTTCGACATATGAGCTGCGGCTATGAAAGTAAAAACAATTATCCACTTACTTCCTCTTTTTGTTTTCATATGGTACGGGGTGAAAAAAGCACTGACCGCTTCTATGCATGACCGGATGCTCTTTACCATCTGAAAAGAAGGGTTTGATGTTCGTTTTTTAATTTGGATTTACATAATACTTTACTAATTCACATTTCCGTTATATCATATTGGATATAACGGAATTAAATTGAAAGCGGGAGAGATGTTTTATGCCATCAGTAGAAAGCTTTGAATTAGACCATACGATTGTAAAGGCACCTTATGTTAGACATTGTGGTGTTCATAAAGTAGGTAGTGACGGTATTGTTAATAAATTCGATATTCGTTTTTGTCAGCCAAATAAACAAGCGATGAAACCAGATGTCATTCATACATTAGAACATTTATTAGCATTTAATTTACGTAAATATATTGATCGTTATCCACATTTTGATATTATCGATATTTCACCAATGGGTTGCCAAACAGGATATTATCTTGTTGTAAGCGGGACACCAACAGTTCGTGAAGTCATTGATTTATTAGAGCTTACATTACAAGATGCAGTTCAAATTACGGAAATTCCAGCTGCAAATGAAACGCAATGTGGTCAAGCGAAGCTTCATGATTTAGAAGGAGCAAAACGCTTAATGAATTTCTGGTTAAGTCAAGATAAAGAAGATTTAGAGAAAGTATTTGGTTGAAAAATGAGGAAGCTGCCTGTGAAAGGGCAGCTTTTTTAGTTCTTATGTGTAACATATAGTGTTGAATCGCTGATATGTGAGAAGTGAAAGTTATTGCTTAAAGAACATTGGAGGCGAGCTCACAAATAAAAACTTAGCCGGCTTTTCCATATGATTAAACCAATTATGTGGCGTGGCAGATTCCATATGAATGCTGTCGCCAGGATGTAGATCATACTCCTCGTTTTCTAATAGAATGGTGAGTACACCTTCTAATACGAACACGAATTCCTGTCCATTGTGAGAATAAGGATCCCCCTTTTTTTCACCGGGATGTAGCGTCACTAAAATTGGCTCGAAATGTGGATTTGATACACCACCAGAAAGATTCGTGTAAACAAAATGAGAGTAATTTACATGTTCTTCATTTTGCTGTCCGCGGCGTATGATACTTGTATTTGTTTTTTGCTCAGCTGCAAAAAAATAGCTTGGGCTGACATGGAGTGCTTCTGATATTTTTTTTAATGATTCTAGTGTAATAGAAGATTTCGAGCGCTCTACTTGAGAGATAAAACTAATAGATAGATTTGTTTTCTCAGAGATTTGTTTTAAAGTCATTCTTTTTTCTAAGCGAAGCGTTTTAATTTTGTTTCCGATATTTTCATCCATATGATAATCCCTCGAATAGTGTATTAGATAGAATTTTTCTTATGAAAAAAGTGTAAAGGAAAGTTTTGAGTTTTGCAAATTGTCATTAAAATATTTTCCAGAAAAATTAGATAAATATGTTGTAAATCTATTTTTTCTGCATTATAATGACACGTAAGTGTATAGATGATATGAAACGCGTTTTTTTTACGAAACAAATTGAAGTGACACTTCAATTTGTTTTACTTTTAGTTAAATTTGGTTATGGGAGGAATAAACATGTATCAAACATTTAAAGGGGCATATCCAGTCATTATTACACCGATGAATCAAAATGAAGAGATTAATTGGGAAGGCTTGAAACAAAATATTGAGCACTTTATTCAAGAAGGTGTAGCAGGTTTAGTTGTGAACGGAAGTACGGGAGAGTTTGTTAGCTTAACAAAGGAAGAACGTTTTAGAGTTGTGGAAACAGCGGTGGAACAAATTAACGGACGTATCCCACTTCTTGTTGGAACGGCGGCTGAAACGACAAAAGAAGCAATTGAATATACAAAGCAAGCAGAAAGAGCTGGAGCAAGCGGTGCACTACTCATTAATTCATACTACGCTCATCCGAAAGAAGAAGAGATTTATGAACACTTTAAAGCAGTAGCGGAATCTGTTCAGTTTCCAATCATGATTTATAATAATCCATTTACATCTGGCGTGGATATTAGCACAGAAACGATTCTCCGCGTCGGACGTGATGTAGAAAATATTACGCATGTAAAAGAATCGAGCGGTGATATTCGTAAAGTGCGTGATATTACAAGAAAAGGAAAAGGGGATATTGAAACATTCTGCGGTGCGGATGATTTAGTATTAGAGTCCTTTTTAGTTGGGGCAACAGGCTGGATTTCAGTTGCAGGTAACGCTGTGCCAAAACTTGTAACGGAACTGTTTGATGCTGCGCAAAATAAGGAACTAGAGAAGGCTTGGGGGCTATACGATAAAATTTTGCCGCTCTGTAGCTTTATTGAAGAATCAGGGAAGTATGTTCAAATCATTAAGAGGGTCATGGATTTAAAAGGGCAAGCTGGTGGTCCATCTCGTAAACCGCGCCTGCCATTAACAGAGGAAGAAGATCAAAAGTTACAAGGGATTTTAGAAAATCTATTAACATTACAAAAATAAGAAGGGAGAGAGGAGTATGCTAACGGCAAATCAAGATTTAAAACCGAAAGTTCAAGCGTTTCTAGATGGAAAAAAGGAATTATTCATCGATGGGAAGTTTGTTCCAGCGTTGAGCGGAAAAACATTTGATGTTTGGAATCCAGCGACAGAGGAAGTGCTTGCTGTCGTAAGTGAGGCCGGAGAAGAAGATGTGAATCTTGCAGTGAAAGCTGCACGCAAAGCTTTTGAAGAAGGAGCTTGGTCAAAAATCAGTGCGGCAGAACGAGCACATTTAATTTACAAACTTGCAGATTTAATCGATGAGAATAAAGAAGAGTTAGCACAACTTGAGGCATTAGACAATGGAAAGCCGTATAAACAGGCACTTGAAGATGATATTGCAGGTACGGTTGATCATTTCCGTTATTATGCAGGATGGGCGACGAAGATTCTTGGGCAAACAATCCCAATTTCACCAGAATATTTAAACTATACACGCCATGAACCGATTGGCGTTGTCGGGCAAATTATTCCGTGGAACTTTCCACTATTAATGGCTGCTTGGAAGTTAGGCGCAGCACTTGCAACAGGATGTACAATTGTTCTGAAACCATCAGAGCAAACACCGCTCTCTCTCCTATATACAGCGCAGTTATTTAAAGAAGCTGGGTTCCCAGATGGTGTAGTCAATTTTGTACCTGGCTTTGGAGAAGGTGCTGGTGAGGCAATGGTGAATCATCCGGATATCGATAAAGTTGCTTTCACAGGATCAACTGTGATTGGAAAAGGGATTATGCGTAAAGCAGCAGAAACGGCAAAGCACGTTACATTGGAACTTGGCGGGAAATCGCCGAACATTATTTTAGAAGATGCCGATCTTTCCAAGGCAATTCCAGGAGCATTCAACGGCATTATGTATAATCATGGACAAAACTGTAGTGCAGGTTCACGTGTATTGGTTCATCGTAAGCATTATGAAAAAGTTGTTCAAGAATTAGGGGAAATGGCGAAGGAAGTGAAGTTAGGGCACGGATTAGACCCTGAAGTAGAAATGGGACCGCTCGTATCGAAGAAGCAACAAGAACGCGTACTGGCTTACATTAAGAGCGGCATAGAAGAAGGTGCAAAACTGGTAGCGGGCGGCGTGAAGGAATTTGAAAAAGGGTATTTTGTAGCGCCAACTGTATTTGCGGATGTAACGGATAACATGAAAATTGCGCAAGAAGAAATCTTTGGCCCAGTTGTTTCAATCTTACCTTTTGATGAGATAGAAGAAGTCATTGAACGAGCAAACAATACACGGTACGGCTTAGCAGCTGGTGTATGGACGGAAAATGTAAAGACAGCGCATCAAGTTGCGAATCAATTAAAAGCAGGTACAGTGTGGATTAATAGTTATAACTTAGAAAATGCTGCATCGCCATTTGGAGGATATAAACAATCTGGTATTGGCCGTGAAATGGGTTCGTATGCGCTTGATAATTATACGGAAGTGAAGAGTATTTGGGTGAATTTGGAGTAGTTTGAGAGAAGGATATGGATACCATATCCTTTTTCTATACAAAAATATATGTCTGTTTTTTGTTCAAAAAGGGAGGCTGAATGAGGTTAGGTGAGTTCCTGCTAACAGATGAAAAAAAGACTTATCCCTTCTTTAACAAAGAAGGGATAAGTCTTTTTTTGGTGAATAAGAAATAGGTAAATTATATTATTATGTAATATGGTTTTAATGGGATTATATTCAAATGCATAGGAGAGGGTTATTTGAACGATACAGAAGCAAAAAACGAAATCAAAAAAAAGAAAAGAAGAGTAGGAATCCTATTACTTTCTTTGCTAGTCATTATAATAAGCTTTGGATATTGGAAATTTTTTAGTGTGCAAGGTGTTCCAAAAGGAGAATTGATTCGAACTGTGAAATCTCCCGATGGAAAACATGCTATAAAAACTTATTTTCATAACGCTGGATCATTAAGTGCGGATGCTGTTAGAGGAGAATTAGTTAACCTTAGTTCCAATTCTGCCAAAAATGTATATTGGAACTATCCAGATACAGATCCACACATTGAATGGAGAGATAAAGATAGAGTTAGAATAGGAGATCAAACATTAGATATTTCAAAGAAAAAAACTTATGATTGGCGTGACGATAATAAGCATATAAAAGAATATCCAAAACAGTTTGTTCAGTAAATAGGATAGAACTACTTTGATCAAATAAAGCACAAGAGTAACAAAAAGAGCTATCTTTTTTATATTAAGTGAGAAGATGGCTTTTTTCTTTTTATCTTAAAAGTATCGAAATTACAATGAAGAAGATAAAACCAGAAACAAAAAAGGAAGAGATTCCTATTACTTTTCTATTTGCTTTCAGTTCAGAAATGCCCATGATAATGAACATACATGCGAGTGAAAGCTGCATGTAAGGAAGTATAGCGGCTTTAGTAAAATAGTAATAAACCCCGAGAACGATTGTAAGAAGTCCGAAAAAAATACGTAATCCAATTAGCATTGTGTCCCTCCTTCAAAAGATAATATTAGCGGAGAAATTCTGATATAGCGACGAATAAAACGAGAGCTCCAACTAGAAAACACATTGTTCGCTTACTTTCTTTTGTTCACGTAATTCCTCGATGCTCATAGTGAAAGACATTAATCCTAAAGATAAACATATAAAGCAAAATGCCTCTGTTATCAGTGATAAAGCTAATGCAATGAGTGCAAAGGTAATCCGAACACTCTTTAATATATTAACCCCTCCGTAAGAAAACAGTCATTACATCACATACTTTACTGCAAGAACAGCCCACACGAAAACTCCTGCTACCATACAAGTTAGGCCAGTACTTGGATCCTTCTTTTTGATTTGTTCAATCGCAATTATAAACATTAAGGTTCCAAGGAAAAATTGTGAAAGTGTAAGAAATGTATCATTCTGTGAAAATAGACTATATAGGGATACGATAATTACAATGAAAGCAGTGAGGAGGCGGAGTATAAGAAGCATATTATAAATCCTTCTTTTTATTTGTTAGATAAGGATTATTCTCTGGTTTATCAACTGAATGTTTATATGAATACCCTTTATTAATTGTTAGTACAGAGAGAACTAACACGATAAGAACAATAATGACCCCGATAATTAATATTTTAATCAAGCAGACCCCTCCTTTTCTCCATTTTATCATTAAACGAAACTTTGTTTTACATAATTTTGTAATTGTTGAAAAGAATAGAAGTTAAAAAGGTGAAAGAAGGGCGTTATATGGAGAACAAGAAAACTTATTATATATCAGTAGGAAATGGACAGATTTCGCAAGTGAAAACGGCAGATACGTATAGCTTTGAAATTCAGGCAAATGATGAGGAAATTATTCAGCTTCGGGAGTATTTTGATCAAGCATACCGTGAAGACTTAGGCTCTTTTGTACGTTCTCACGTTCCATATGTTGAGTATCATCATGATTCAAATAATGATCGGTATGATGCTGAGCTGCAGAAAGCATATCAGATGATTTATGATTTAGGAAATCATGAAACGAAAGAATTAGTCGCGCAAATGGGAATAATCAATGGATTATAGTTGGATAACATTATGCATATGAATGCGAATTGTGCTACAATTTGTGGTAGGAAAAACTTGTAACCATCTATAGGGGAGTAATGGCATGTACAAATTTAAAGATTATTACCACAACACTGTACAATTATCGTTTGAACGTTACCCATTTTCTCCTGAGCCAAAGCATGTTTGGGTTGTATGCCGGTACGGGGATCAATGGTTATTAACGCATCATTTACGTCGCGGTCTTGAATTTCCAGGTGGTAAAGTAGAAATTGGGGAAACACCGGAAGAAGCGGCAGTCAGGGAAGTTCATGAAGAAACCGGCGGCATTGTTTCTGATTTAACTTACTTAGGACAATATAAAGTATCTGGAAAAGACAAAATAATCATTAAAAACATTTATTTCGCAACAATTAGTACAGTAGAAAAACATACGCACTATGAAGAAACAAAAGGATCTGTTTTATTAAAAGAAATCCCTCATAACATTAAAACTGATAGGAAATTTAGCTTTATTATGCGCGATGATGTACTAGCGCGTACGATGAAACATATAGAAGAACTCGGCTGTTTTACGAAGTAAAGGAGCCGAGTTCTTTTTTATCCCGTAAAAGCCCGATTGGTTCAACTAATAATCAGTGGGCGATGAAGAAACCCCCACTGATTAAAGTTTCACTTTATAGAAAAGATAGTACTTCAAGCAAATCTCTAGCCACACGAGAATGCTCAAACCCCTCCCAAAATGAATCCTTCTTCCAAATAGTGGTAATGCCAGTATTTTCAGCTCCAATTACATCATTTTCAGGATGATCTCCAACGTAGATACATTCCTTCGCTGTTACATTTAATTGTTGAAGGGCACGTTCAAAGATAGCTGGATGAGGTTTCTTAATGCCTTCTGCTTCCGAAATAAGAATTGTATTTGTATAGGTATGTAGCTGTAAGGCACAAAGATTGTTCATCTGAAATTCGGTGAAGCCATTTGTGATAATTCCGATTGCGATATTTTGATTTTGCAGTTGTTGTAGCAATTCATGCATATTTGGAAAAGGAATGCAGTGATTTTTGAATTCTGTTATGTAGTCATGCAGGAGTTGATCGGCTGTTAGAGTTGTAATGTTATATTCGTTGAGCAAAGTAGTATATACTTTATCCTTCCAAGTGTAGCCGTTATTATCAAGCTGAATGAAACGAGTGCAATACTCGTTTTTTTCTATCTCAGTAAAATGCTCTGCGTAACGTTCATATTGATCGCTAATAAAACTCTCCAAAGATTGACGTCGATCTAACAATGTTCCATCTAAATCAAACAGTACAGCGCGTATCATCATACATTCCCCCTCAAAAAGTAAAAAACTCCCTAAAAATAATTATCGCATATTTGTCAGAAAATGATTATCATATCTTTGTAGAATGGAATAATGGAGGATTATATGGGAAAGATTTATGGAAGGCTATTATGTTTTATCTTAGTAATTGGTGTTACAGCAGGGTGCAGTAAAGAGGTAAGAGTTGCGGAAACGAAAGATATATGCAAAACCGAAGGTGAATGTACGAAGCTTGGAGATGCTATGGTTCAAAAAGTATATAAAAAAATGGACAGTCTGTCTCAGCTGGAAGAACCAGAGGAAGATGTAAAAGGCTCGGAAGAAAATACAGAAGAGAACGCTGGAAAGAAAGACAACATGAAAGAAGCAGAACAGAAGAAAGATGATGATGAAAACTATTTCTTTTTAGCATCTTACTATATTAATGAGGAAGAAATCGTAGGTCCTTATTTTGAAAAACTAGATAAGAAGCGTTTACAGAAAATGTTTGCGGATGATATAGAAGCGAAGGAAGAAATAATTGAGCAGCATGAAGATAGAGATTATCATGAAACGCTGTGGGGAATTTATCGTACGTTAATTCCGTCTAAGTATCGAGAGAATATAAAAGAATTTGATATTGTGACAGATGGATATGATGGAATTGTTGCTCATGTAACTCCTAGTATGGAGAATCCGAAAGATTGGGTGTTAAGTTTAGATACGCTTGATTCAGGTGTGAATATAGATGAAGTAATGAAGACATTAATACATGAGACTGCTCATGTATTAACGCTTAGTGATAAACAAATTCCAGTAGATGAAAAGTATGTAAAGGCATTTGAAGCGGAGAAAGATGTTTCTTCCTATCAAAATAAGTGTAAAAATCTTTTCTTGCAAGAAGGGTGCGCGAAAGCAGATTCGTATATTAACAAATTCTATGATTCTTTCTGGAAGCCAATTGAAAGTGAATGGAAAGAAAAGCAAATTGAAACAGATGAAGAGGCGCAAATACAATTTTTTGAAGAAAAGCATGATCAATTCGTTTCTGAGTATGGAACAACAAATGTAGCAGAGGATATTGCTGATACATTTACTGCATTCATTTTGCAAGATTCAAAGAAAGTGAAAGAGGGACAAGAACTGAAATATAAAAAGATGGCATTCTTTTATCAATATCCGGAGCTTGTCAAAATGAGAGCGGAAGTATTATCAGGATTATATGAGATTTCGCGACAATTAAAAGAATAAAAGTAGAAAAAGCAACCAAAATATAATTAGGTTGCTTTTTTACGTAGAAGAAGGAACAAGAGCTTTCAAATAGAATAGAGTATAAAAGGATTAATTGTCACAAAATTGACACAATTATAATATACATAGTAGAGATGTAATGAATTTATTCTCAAGGGGGTAGATCGTATGAAAACCATTCTTGCTATTGCTGGTCTTATTTGGGTCATGTCGCATGGGTTTCCGATTTTCGAGGGAGAGAAAATTCGTACAGCGTTAAATAAACAATTTAAGCAGTATCATGTTATAGATCGAAAAGATAACATTGTAACAGTGCGTGTGAAAGATTGTTTTCATACGGTCACGACTCAAGGAAGTACTGTCGTTAACGATACAAAAGTATGTGACCAACAATGAATCCAATTTATAATAAAAAAAGAAGCTGACTCCGGCATATGATTTGGAGTTAGCTTCTTTTTCTTTTTCCTACAAGTAATTTTTCAAACCCTTCAACAAATACATACATAAGAGTGGCAAGGACACATGTCAGTAAGACACTCAGCAGTACAAGCGTAAAGTTAAACACTTGAAATCCATAGCTAATTAAATAACCGAGCCCTTGTTTGGAAACGAGAAGTTCCCCGAAAATAACACCAACCCATGATAATCCAACGTTTACTTTTAAAGTTGAAATAATAGCTGGAAAGGAAGAGGGTAAAATAACTTGTTGATATGTTTGCCATTTATTAGCGCCAAACGTACCCATTACTTTTATATAATTAGAATCCACTTCTTGAAATGCACTGTAAATAACAAGAATGGTGATGATAATGGAAATAATGACTCCCATTGCGATTGAAGAGGAGATATTTGGGCCGAAAATAACGATAATAATTGGGCCAAGTGCTACTTTTGGCATCGCGTTTAATACAACAAGGTATGGGTCTAATACGCGAGCGATAAGAGGTATCCACCAAAGAATGGTTGCGATAATTGTCCCAAGTACTGTCCCGAGAATAAATCCAATACTTGTTTCTAATAGTGTCGTCCATATGTGAATCCAAAGTGATCCATCTCCCCATTTGCTTAGAAACAGTTCCCAAATGCTTGAAGGAGAGCTGAAGAGTAAAGGATCAATCCACTCTTGTTTACTAGAAATTTCCCATATTACAAAGAAGAGAATGAGAAGTAATAATTGTGAAGAAGCAACTATCCAAGTGCGCTGGCGCTCTTTTTTTCGAAACTGTTCATGTAGTTGTTTTATATTATCCAAGGCTCTCAAGCTCCTTCCATATGGCTTGAAAAAGAGCTGGAAACTCAGGGTGGTGTCTTGCCTCTAATGGTGGTAGAGAGCGAATGCTTTCTGGTACGATAAATGTTTTGGCAATTTTGCCAGGGTTTGATCGAAGTAAGTAAATACGATCACTCATCGCGATAGCCTCTTCGATGTCATGGGTGACGAGAAGAGAAGTTTTCTTATACTTGTGCAATAAAGAAAATACGAGATTCTCTAATTTTAATTTCGTTTGATAATCAAGGGCTGAAAATGGTTCATCTAACAAAAGGATTTTTGGGTTTGTTGCGAGTGTACGAACGAGTGCTGCCCGTTGACGCATACCACCCGATAATTCTGAAGGGTATTGCTTTTCTACACCTTGCAGGCCCACTTGCTTTAAAAGTTGCAATGTATGTTCTTTCGTTTCCGCTCCGTATGTTTTTGTAATGTGCAATCCAAGTATAATATTTTCTTCAATTGTTTTCCAAGGAAACAAATAATCTTGTTGAAGCATATATCCCATTGAATCTGTGGGTTTTATTATTGGTTTATTATCCACAAAGACTCTGCCTTCAATTGGCTCTAGTAGTCCTGCGATTATAGAAAGGAGCGTTGTTTTACCACAGCCACTTGGACCGAGAAAGGATATGAATTCTCCTTCGTCTACCTGTAAGCTAATATCTTCAAGGATGAGCCGGGCACTTTTTTTTGAAAAAAAACATTGAGAAACGTGAGATATTTGTAAGAAACCCATTGTATTCGCCTCTACTTCTTAATAACGCTTTCGGCAATTTTTGTATTAACGAGCGCCTCATGTGGAACTTCTTTTTGTAGTTCACCAGCTTCTTTCATAATCGTTTGTAGTTGTTTCCATTCTTCCGTATCTAATAATGGGTTTGTGGCATACGAATGTTGCTTTTTATAGCGTTCGATTACTTTTACCATAATATCTTTTGAAGTATCTTTAAAAAGTGGTGTAACAGCCTCGGCAATTTCTTCTGGGCTATGTGTATCTACCCATTGCTGTGCTTTATATAATGCGCGCGTAAATTTTTCGGCGGCTGTTTTATCTTTCTTTAAAAAGCTTTCTTTTGCCATAAATGTTGTGTAGGGAACAGTTCCAGATTCAGCACCAAAGGAAGCGACGATATAGCCCTTTCCTTCCTTTTCAAAAATGCTTGCGGTTGGTTCAAACAGCTGGACAAATTCTCCTGTACCAGATGCGAAGGCATTAGCGATATTCGCAAACTCAACATTTTGAATTAAATTTGTATCTTTTTGCGGATCAATACCATTTTTCTTCAAAACGTATTCCCCAACCATTTGCGGCATACCGCCTTTACGTTGACCGAGGAAAGTAACGCCCTTCACATCGTTCCAATTAAAGGAGTCTAACTTTTTACGTGAAACTAAAAATGTACCATCCGTTTGTGTGAGTTGTGCAAAGTTAATAACCGGATCTTTTGCTCCTTGCTGGTGAACATAAATGGATGTTTCAGAACCGACAAGTGCAATGTCAATTCCACCAGATAACAGCGCGGTCATCGTTTTATCGCCCCCAGCTGTCGTTTGCAAATCAATATCTAACCCTTCATCTTTAAAAAATCCCTTTTCAATTCCAACATAGAGCGGGGCATAGAAGAGGGAATGTGTAACTTCACCGATGCGAATCTTTTGCGTCTGCTGCTTCGTATTGTCTTTTTTACTACACGCCACAAATGTAAAAACAGTGAGTACAAGTATACAAAAAACAGCTATGAATTTTTTCAATAGGTACCACCTCCTAGAAATGAATCTATTTCCATAATATGTAGAGAAGTGCCTAGATGTGAGTGGACATAGAAGGAATTTTTTTGATGATAAAGAAGTACACATATAAGGGGTGATAAAAATGAAGTATGAATATGATGATAGCTTGCATTTACATCTTGATTATTTTGGAGAAGAATATGATGTGGAATCGATTGCTTATAAAAGAAAACATGAAGATGTGTGGGATGTTTTTTTTAACTTTGCCTTTTATGGGATTCCCTTAGTACAGGTGCAAGAAGATGAATTCATGGATGACTATTCTGGATATCGTGTTTTTTCTGTACATGCCCATGATCTAAGCTGGGAATTTGGTAGTGCTAAGTTTGAAGAATGGATTTTAGAGCATCGGATATTAGAGAAGGTAGTACAAAAATAAAGTGATTGATTTTCTCGTTTTGTTACTTATATTTGTAGCAGGTTTTATGATGTTACAGTTTCTTTCTTATCGCTTTGCCAAAAAGAATATCCATAAATATAAGGAAACGAAACTTATGCATATGTGGTTGGATATGCAAGTAAAGAAAGGGCCGAAATTAGATTTTGGTGATTATACATTTATATTGATTGTATGCATCATATAGAAACGTTGGCTTCTTCCTCTCGTGAGTTGAAATTTGTAAAATCATCCAAACTACTTCTAATAGGATTAGTAGTAAATATTCTATCATTTTCCCCCTTAACAGAAGAACTACATGATGTATCAAATCTTAATTTTGGTGTAAGTAGCTTGTTCATGTTCACTTCAATTTTCAAAAAGACATACGTTTGTAACATAGAAATGCTACAACTTTATGTAAAGCGTATCTTTTGATGAAGATGAATTTAGAGGTGAACATATGAAAGCAAACTTAGAACACGCCAAAACAAATAGAATGAATCCGAACGAAGAAGTACCTTCTTTAGAGCAAGCAAAAGAAGGTACTTCCTTATTGTGGTTGAGACGAATAGGTATGATTTCCCTCATACTATTCATTCTTCCGATAACAATTTACGTATATGCTTTTCATTTCGAAACAAAAGCATTGTCAGTTACATGGAATGATATTGACAATCCAAATATCCCAAAAGGTTTTCATGGTGTGAAAATCGTACAGTTCTCAGACACACATTTTGGACCGAATTTTCCTCATAAACAACAACAAATGTTAGTGGATAAAATTAATCAATTGAATCCTGATATTGTAGTATTTACAGGAGATTTAATTGATAAATTTGGAGAATATGCTGCAGAAAGAAAGTACTCACAAACTATTTTGGCACAAATTCATGCTCCCCTTGGAAAATATGCAGTGTTTGGCAATCATGATCGAGGCGGTGGAGGTAGTTACTTATATAAAGAGTATATGGAGAAAGCTGGCTTTACAGTTTTGAATAATGAAACGAAAAAAATTAAAGCTGCGAATGGTGAGTCTATTACTATTTCTGGTCTCGATGATTTTTTACTTGGAAAACCTAAAATTCATCCAACCTTGAAGGACCTTAGAGTAGAGGATTTTAACTTGCTACTAGTGCATGAACCTGATGCTGTCGATCAAATATTGGAATATCCAGTAGATCTTCAAATATCCGGCCATAGTCATGGTGGACAAGTCCAGATTCCATTCATAGGTCCTATTATTACTACTTCACTAGCAAATAAATATGTAGAAGGGCTTTATTCATTAGAAGGAAAGAGTAAACCATTACAGTTGTATGTGAATCGTGGTATGGGAACTACTAGAATGCCGGTCCGGTTTTTAAGTAAGCCTGAGCTTTCTGTTTTTGTATTACAGAGAACAGGGAGAATTTGAGTATATGAAATGAATCATTAAATATATGTGCACTAAAAGAAATGCCATCCTTTTTGTATATTTTAAGAAGAAGGATAGCATTTCTCATATTATTTTACTAAAACTGGGAAGTGTATTTAAATAAGCTATTTTTGTTTTAAATATAAATAAAAGCCATAATCCGTCATAACAGAAGAGTAACCTAGTTGTCGTAACATAGCAGTGATATTACCACGATGATATGTTCCGTGATTTACAACATGTGGTACCAATTCAGAGACGCTAGTTTTCATTAGGTCACCAGATGGATGTTCAATTATAAGAGTCTTTGTTATATTTTCTTGTTTATTAAGGAATATCTTATATCGTTCAGCCAACTCAGCGAACATTGCCTCCATTTCCTTGATTCCTTTTGCTTCTGTTTGTTCTTTCAATTGTTCAGCTAATCTCAATGCATGATTCATACTTTTTCCAGAGAAAACATCTAGCCAGCCAAGATCGGACAGGTAAATATGAGCCAATGCGTTAGATATAGAGGGAAAAACACTTTGAATGTTTTTATGATAAATATTCTGTGGAAGTTCATTTAATCGATTGAAAATTTGTTTATTCGCCCATACGTTATAGTCGTATAGCTGTAATGCAAGAAGTGGCACTTTGAAATTCCTCCTTTGTATATTGGGTAAAATTATATAAGGGTACAACAAAAACAAGGAACGTATGTTCTGTGTTTGTTTTTCATTTTAACTCAAGTTCCTATTAATGTAAATCTTTATATGTATTGTTGAAGATGATTTTTTTTGGTATTAAAAAATTGGCTTAATAAGTATAGATATCGAGTATGAGCGCTAGGTCTAAAAAGGATTTGATTAATAAATCTTAATGAAAAATAGCAAGTATAGGAATAGATTTTTATTTGTGATTAGAGTACAAGATGGACAAATTGATAGATTTCAAAGTGTCGGTTAATAAAAAAGAGGTTATCCTGAAATTAATTTTTTAGGATAACCTCTTTTTTTACATTAAAGTTTATTCATGAAACTATTTTATGTAGTTAGATAACGTGATAAAATTTTAGTTACTGTGTATGTAATCATAAAAAAAGAGAGAGTTTATTAAACAGTTTTGTAATATTTTGATTGGGCTCCTATTTTTTGGGGGATACAATTGATAGAGTTGTATGTTGTGTGTATTTACAGAATTTTTAGAGAAACATGGGGGTGACTGCTAGATGCCCGAACCATTAAAGAAAAATAGTCGCTATATGGTTGGATTGGACAGTCTAAGGGGCCTAGCTATACTAGGTGTTATTTTGTATCACATCAATTTTAATTGGATGCCTGGAGGATTTTTAGGAGTTACGGTATTCTTTGTACTTTCTGGTTATTTAATAACGGATATTCTGGCGATAGAATGGCAGAGAAATAAGAGAATTGACTTGAGGAATTTCTGGCTCCGTAGGGCAAGGAGATTACTTCCTGGCATGCTTGTCATGCTTGTAGTTGTATTAGCGTGGATTACAATTTTCCATAGTTCTTTGCTAGGAAAGATGCGAGGGGATTCACTAGCAGCTTTATTGTATTTCAGTAACTGGTGGTATATTTATCACAAATTATCATACTTTGAGAGTTTTAATCAACTTTCACCGCTCAATCATTTTTGGTCATTAGCTGTTGAAGAACAGTTCTATGTAGTGTGGCCATTTATCATTAGCCTTGCATTTTATTACATAAAAAAGAAATCACGTATCATTTTATTCGTCGTTCTAGGGGCAGCCATGTCTGCATTAGCGATGGCAATTTTGTATGAACCTGGAGCTGATCCGAGTAGAATTTATTATGGTACTGATACGAGAGCTTTTTCCTTATTGATTGGAGCAGCACTTGCCTTAATTTGGCCAAGCAGTAGGCTTGCGAATAAAATTATTCCAAAAGCACGTCTCGTTCTTGACATAGTTGGAGGGATTGCTCTTATCATCATTCTCGTTATGTTTTGGAAGACGAATCAATATGATCCGTTTCTATATCGCGGGGGAATGGTTCTTTTATCGCTTGCTACTGCTCTGTTAGTAGCGAACCTTGCTCATCCAGCTAGCCGAATTGCTCAATTTTTACGTTTTAGACCACTGCGCTGGATGGGGGTACGATCGTATGGAATATATCTTTGGCATTATCCGATTATTACATTAACGACCCCAAAAATAAATGCTGGAGAGTTTTCGTTTACACGAGCCCTTCTTCAATTTCTTCTTATTATAGTTGTTGCACAAATTTCGTGGAAGTTTATTGAGGATCCAATCAGGCGAGGAGCATTGAAGAATATTGGCTCGAAGAACTGGAGCATGAGAAACTTAGCATTAAGTGGTAAGTTAGCTATAGTAGGTGCATTATTCATTTCTACCATAGCTGTATTTGGATTATCGACAGCTAGTCAAGCAAAGGATAATCCTCAACAAGGTAAAACTGAAGTAGTACAAACGGAACAAAAAGAAAAACCGAAACACCCAGTGGCAATTCGAGAAAAACCAGCTGAAGAACAACCTCCAAATAAAGAACAACAAGAAGCTACTACACAGACTAAGGAGCCTCAAACAGTTACAGCTGTAGGTGATTCTATTATGATTGATATCGCTCCGTATTTAAAAAATACATTTCCTAATATTACGATTGACGCAAAGATTGGTCGACAATTGTCTAAAGCAATTCCAGCGGTGGAACAGCTAAAGAATCAAGGGAATCTAGGAAATCATGTCATTATTGGATTAGGTACAAATGGAGCCTTTACAAAGGATCAATTAGTATCATTAGTGCAATTGATTGGGAATGAACGTAAAATTATATTAGTCAATACGAGGGTACCGCGTCCATGGGAATCATTAGTGAATGAGAAATTAAAAGAAGTAGCATCTGCTTACCAAAATGTGACGCTAGTCGATTGGTATGCAGCAAGTGCCGGAAATAAAGCATACTTTGAACCAGATGGCGTACATTTAACAAAAGCAGGTGCAGAAGCATATGCTGCGCTTGTAGCAAAAGCAGTGAATTCATAATTGGATGTATTTCATGGTATAAAAATATTTTTTTATTATTTAGTAGATTGATTGTAACAAAAAAAGAACTTGTAGATACGCTACAAGTTCTTTTTTCGGTTTATATTGAATAACGGGGGTATAACTAGACAAAACAGCTCAAACATAAAGAACGGGGAGTTCTACTTTAACCTGACACGTTTAGTATATAGCACATGATAGCATTTTCGGTGATATATTATTGAAAATTATGTGAATTATAAAATTGATAGGTGGGAATTTGTTCACACTTTCATTATTTTGACTACAGATAAGTTATTTATCAAGAATTTAAATAACTATAATTTTCTCTTGTAAGAAATAAGTCGGGAATTGTACGAGAAGAGAAGTATTAGAACTGATAAAATAATCATTTTAGAGAACTTTATTACATTTTAAATGATATCTTTGGGGGTAATGGGAATATTCATGAGATTTTTGGTAAAATACTAATATTTTTCTTATATTTCGGTTTTATTTCTATGATTGTACGATATTTCAAAGAAGATTACCATTTTCCATTACGATACCTTCTATACATTGGGATTACAGCTACCATTAGATTTATAATAGTAAATAACGGAGAACCAATTCAAAATTTCTGGTTATCTATCGTAATTTTTGTACTTACAATAAGTTATATAATCTTACCGCACGCAGACGCTAAAAAGGATTAAAGGATCAGATAGGAGAAATAAAATGAAAAAAATGTGGAACATCAATTCAATATGTTACTTCGTGAAATACGCAAAGAATATATTGGAAATGGCCCAAAAGAAATTACAACTCGTTTTGTAGGCTCTTGGGTTATTAGTGAGATGAAAGGCAATCTGACGAATGTGGAACATTTTATGATGGGTTCACCAGAAGGGCAACGAGTCGTTCATGAAGCACGAACGAAGTTAGTAAAACAGATTTATAAGAATCCTTTAGTTTTGAAAAAAATTGAGGAGATAACAGAGGCGAAAGTTGTAAATATTTTTACAGATATTGATATAGAAACAGATACAGCGATGACTATTTATGTATTTGACAAACCTATTCAGGGATAATTATTATCTATGATTTTGAATAACAATGGACTTATATTTTAGAATGGAAATGATAAGGCTAGGGTTTACATATGAAACCCTAGCCTTTAATAAAGATATTTAATTGTATATACAGTTAAGGAGGAGCTGTTATGGACATAAAAAAAATGATAGAAATGATAAAGGTAACAGAGGTTGATACAGAATTACTTGTTTCCAAAATACATAAAAACCTCATCAACTTGTATAACAAAAAAGATATGGGCGATTATACGGAAATGTTACATGATATGTTCGTACTAGCAGTTCACCTTGAATTTGATTTCGTTTTAAAATATTTTGGGGCAAAGCCAATTGTTACGGCGGATGAGAGAATACAATTTCAGGAAATATTTAAATGTTTAGCGACAAGAAACAACAATAAAGATTGGTTTTTACATTTATTTTCTTTGTTTTTAGGGATAGCTATTGTTTTTAAATTTGATACGAGTGAAATTGAAAGGGAATTCTTCGAAAAGCAGTTGATATAAATTCAGCGAGAGTAACTACCATCAGTAGGAGGTTCCCCATCTCCTACTGATGGTAGTTTTATGTTTTGAAGTGTTTATTACACTCCTCATTCAATAATTCCACTTTCTAGAATTTTCAAAGTGGGTGTTACTTTAACATTTGCTTTTGAGAACGTATTTGGCCATTCATTTTCAATTTATTTCCATTGCTTATATTGAAAGGCACGTGCATAATCGCCAAACCCGAATGGGTCAAGCTTTTGTCTTTGTACCTTATGGATTAAGTCATTAAAATCTTTCTCTGGCTGTTTCGTAATAAGTGCAGTTAATTTCACCGTATCTTTTTTCATGTTTATATCAAATGACCATCTTTAAGTGGAATCAATAATAACAATGGCATCCAAAGTGTAAAGAAAAAATCATACTGTTTAATACATTGTCAGCTTGTTTCTGCGTAGAAAAAGATTGTTTCCCTCGTAGCCGTTTATGAAAAGAATCCATACATTCACCTTTTCTCTTGTTGTGTTTCATATGGTTTATTATGGAGGATTGGGCGAAGATATATACTTTTTTAGGTCATGGAGGAAATGAACGATTGTAAGGAAACTTAATGAAATATTGCAGAAGAGGATGTTCGTGCAAAATGATAAATGAAATATATCGGCGATTCGGTAATAGCGACATAAAAACAAGAATCTATTGTCTTTCGTTTCACGCATTAATGGGCAGTAAGACTCTCTAAGCTAGGTGGGGGATGAAGAAAACCTCTATTGATTAAAGATTCACTTTATTGGAATTGTTCATTACGTGTTTAAGAACTGTAAAAGTGCCTGATTAAGCTCGTTTGCTTGATCAATAGGTGCTCCATGACCACTGTTAGTAAGTGGATATAACTTAGAGCCTCTAATTCGTTGCTGCGTAAGCTCAGCACTTTTGAAAGGAATGAGTTGATCATGAACTCCGTGGAATATCATTGTTGGAACATGAATTTGATCTAAATCTTTTATTACATCTTCGTTCGCAGCGGCTTGAAGGATTTTAATAAGAGCATAGGAAGCGGATTGCAGTCCGAGGTAGGAAAACCAGTCTAACGTAGCGGAACCTAGGTTTCGATTGAAGAATGATAAGGAAACATCGTTAAGAAATTTAGGTAGATTCATATACATTTGATTAAAAGGGTATCAGCTTGTTCCTTAGAAACACCGTAAGGAGAATTTTGATTTTTAACAAAAGAAGGGGAAACAGCATCTATTAGTGCTAATTTTGAAATATGTCTTCCGTTATAGCGAGACATGTATCGAATTGAAAGGGCACCGCCGACAGAAAAACCAACTAAAGTAGCATTTTCTATTTGAAGGGCGTCTAACACAATCGCAATGTCATCAGCTAAGCGGTCGTAGGAATAACCGGTCCAAGGTTTATCAGATTGTCCATTCCCTCGTATATCCATAGCGATACAACGGAACCCATGTTGTGGTAATACGTTAAATTGATATTGAAACATTTGATGATTTAACGGCCAACCATGGACGAAAAAAATTGGCTTACTGTCAGGACCGGGGTTCATATCCTGTATAAAGATATGTACATCTTTTTCGACTTTAACAAACATTGTTCAGCCTCCCGTTAACCGATTTTTACATATTCTATTCTTAATATGCACACTCCCATACTATAAGTATTATTTTTCATATTTTTTATGATTACGAAATGACGAATCAATCGGATTGCTGTGCCAAATAAAAGAGAAAAAGTATCGCAAATGTATATTGTCGTTTATTATAATAATGTGTGTTAGTAATCATATAACGAAAGTATATGGGGTTTGGGGAAGTGTTAAAGTGAAAGAAAACTTTATATCATTTCAAGAAGAAAAGAAAAATGCCTGCTTCTTTTTATGGGTATTGAGTATTGTATGGGTTATATATGAAATAGTTTATTCTATTATACTAGGAGATTCTGTACCACTTATAAGATTAGATGGTCAAGTTCCAAAGTTTTTGTATGGAGCTTGCTTAATCGTATGCAGTATGTATCTGATAAAAAGAGAACAGGCATATCGTGTTAAGTACATATGTTTAATAGCTTATATGTTTTCGGAAAGTTTTAATTTGTGTTGGTATGCAATTCACAATAAAGTAGCATTTAATGATGGGAATATACTTGAATTTGTTTTTATTTTATTTGTGCCATTTTTTATGAGTAAAAGATATGTACTGTGGCTATTTTTGATTTTAATGGGAAAATATAGTTTGTTTTTGGTCCTGGGAAAAAAAGGGGCATTTATGCCGTTGGTTATGTATAGTCTTTTATTATTTGTAACGTACCTCTTATTGAATCGATTTTTACAGTACCTTTCTGCTGTAAACAATGTAATGATAGAAAAACGAGAGTCTGAAAAGCTCGCAGTTATTGGGAAAATGGCAGCGTCTGTTGGACATGAAATTAAAAATCCACTTTCATCATTAAGGGGATTTACACAATTGCAGAAAGAGAAATATATAGAGGATAAAGTGTATGAACAGATGATTGATGAAATTGAGCATATAAACAATATGATCAGTGAACTGATGATAATGGCAACTTGTAAGCCTTCTACCTACAATAGTTATTTAATAGAAGAAATTGTATCAAATGCCTTGAAAGAAATGAGTGCAGAAATCAAGAGGAAACAGCTGTATCTCACTTATGATGTCGCACCTGATCAAATAAAAATAGATTGTGATCATCGTAAATTAAAAGGAGTATTTCTATACATAATAAAGAACGCAATTGAAGCGATGGAACATGCCGGAACACTTCAGATACATATAAACAAAAGAAATGAAGATGGTGTAATCGTAAGTATTGTAGATAATGGGTGTGGCGTGCAGGAAGAGAATTTACAGCGTATAACAGAGGCTTTCTATACAACAAAGAAAGGTGGTATAGGATTAGGTCTTACTGTGGCTTGTAAAATTATTGAAGAACATAATGGACAAATACATATTACGAGTAAAAGAAACGTAGGAACAAAAGTAGATATTATTTTACCTGTATAAGAACAAGAAAACGACATAAACCCTTTCTTTTTAGGTGGGAGAGAGAATCCGACCATGCATAGAAACGGTCAGTGCTTGTTTTAGCCCCATGCCAAGTGAAAACAAAGGGAGAAAATGAGTAGATATTTCCTTTTGTTTTCATAGCCACAGTGTATATGCTGGAAAATCAAAATGAATTGATATAGAAGGCAAGATGGGTGAAGTATATCTATTGTGAATAGAGGAGTTACTACATGAACAGTGTTTATAGATTAACTAGGGAAGAGATCCGAACGTTAAAGCTGTTTTTAAGTTTATTCTTTACGACTTTTTTTATTTATGATGTTGCATATTATTATATTATGCCTAAGCTAGAAGGGGGAGGAGATGGGGCTCCAATTCTAGAAAGGGGTTTAGGGATATGGTTGTATATTCTCATGGTTATATTGGTGTTTGTGGGAATATATGTGGCGAAGCGACAGAATCCATATGCTGTGAAATATATTATTTTCATAGGATACAATGTATTAGATTTCATTCATAATTTTATCATTTACTATGGAACAGATTTAGAGTTTGATGCAGGGAATATAGTAGAGGGATTTTTCTTCCTTTTTGCACCACTCTTTGTGAACAAACGCTATTTTTGGTTAGTAACGGGAGGAACAATCGTAAAGTATGCTTTAATGGGATTCGTCGTAAATTCTTTTATTGTTCTCATTCCCATTGTTCTTTGTAGCTTATTTTCCATTATAGGATGGATAATTTTATTGAGATTCCAATCTTATATACGCACAATTGAGATGATGCATAAGGAATTGCAAAAGTCAGAGAAGATGACTGTAATTGGAAGAATGGCGACGGTTATCGGGTTTAAAATGCGTAATCCACTAATGCTATTGAAAAGCTTTGTTAGCAAACAACAAGAAAAGTATCCTGAGGATAAAGTATATTGTGACATTATGGAGCAAGAAATCGAAAGAATCGATACAATTGCCACCGAACTTGTGGAGCTAGGAAATTCTAAGCCAATGGAATGCGAGAATCATAATATAAAAGACATTCTTTCATACGTGGTAAGAATTATGGGACAGCCTGCTTCGGAACGAGGAATTAAAATACATACCATTTATAAAGGTGAGTTACCAAATATAACATGTAATGAAAAACGTTTAAAACAAGTATTTTTAAATGTAATAAAAAATGCGATTGAATCGATGCATGCTGGTGGAATTATTATCATTCAGGTAGCAGCTGTAAAAGATGTGATGATTATTCGAATTAAAGATGAAGGCTGTGGCATACCGAAAGACAAAATTCCTAAACTGAGCGAAGCATTTTATACAACGAAAGACGATGGAACTGGCTTAGGATTAATGGTTACATATAAGATTATTGAAGAACATCAAGGCAAAATACAATTTGAGAGTGAAGTTGGAGTTGGGACTACGGTTGAGATTGTGCTCCCAATTTCGGAATAAAATAAAAAGAGAAAATCCGTTCGCGAAACGAATTTTCTCTTTTTTGATGTCATAAGTCTTACATATTATTAGGGGTCTAGTAGTCCTTAAGTTTTCAAGTTAGCAATTTGCATGAAGAAGGATTACTAACAGATTTCTTTAGGATTATATCATATAAAGTATCAAGAAATGATATGTAATATTTCATATTAAAGTCTAGAAAAACGCAGCCTATTGATAGGTAGATGTGTACATTGTATAGTGGTCGTAATTTTCTGTATACAACAAATGGATGGAATTCTTAAAAACAATGGTACAATATAAGAATTATCCCGCATTAACGGGCAGTAATACTCCCACCTCAAAATTCGGCGAAAGCAAAGAAGTTAGGTGGGAGATAAAATGCCCGTAAAAGCCCGATTGGTTCAACTAATAATCAGTGGGGGATGGAGAAAACCCCCACTGATTAAAGTTTCACTTTATGTAAAGAGGTAGGAGGACTATTGAATGTACGTTACTGTAACAGATGCAGCATATAAAAAGATTATGGATACGATTCCAAGTGAAGCGAACTTTATAAAATTATTTTATGATAATGAAGGATGCGGCTGCGTGATGAGTGGCATTATTGATTTAGTAGCTGTATCAGAGAAAGATGAAAGTGATGTAGATATTGAGTCAAATAAATTACAGTTTATTGCGGATCGTACGAAGCTTGTTTTTATGGATGATAAGTTGACCGTTGCTCTGCATGAATCAGGAGGACATTTTCAACTGAAAAGTCCAAGTCAATTTTATAATCCAAATATGAAACTTCATATTCGAGTATAATTCATTCAGAGGGAGCAAATTGTGTGCTCCTTTTTCTTATGAAATTTTTCATGTAATGAAATGTACATATGATTGAATTTTCTGTATAATCTTCTGTGCGGAGGGGATACGTATGAGAAGATGGGGAATTGAATTATTACTTTTAAGTGTTGTTATTATTTGGGGTGTTAATTATACAATTGGAAAATACGGACTCGTAGAATTTACAGCAATTGAGTTTACTGCGCTCCGTATGATTGCAGCAGCACCGCTATTATTATTACTTACATTTTATATTGAAAAGTCATTGCATATGGAATTAAGGGATATACCAAGGCTTATTGTAGTTAGTGTGGTGGGAATCGTGCTGTATCAAACATTATTTATGGAGACCATCAAATATACATCCGCTACGAACGCTTCCTTACTCATTTCTATTTCACCTATTTTCACAACAATGTTTGCGATTTTTTTGAAACAAGAGAAGTTTTCCCAGCGGAAGTTAGTTGGTTCTATGATAGCTTGCATCGGTGCGGCCCTTGTTTTATTAGCTGGGCATTCACTTGCTGGTTCTTTTTATGGGAATGGAATTGGACTCATTACATCGATATGCTGGGGGCTCTATCCAGTTTTAGCAGGACCACTGATTAGAAAATATTCAGCACTTCGCGTAACTGCATGGTCAGCAGTTGTTGGAGCGATTCCACTCGCTATACTAAGCGGATGGCATATTTTTTCATTGCCGTTTCAAATTGAACAAGGAATGACATGGTTTGCGCTATTGTATTCTATTTTCTTTGTCACAGTATTTGGCTTAGTTATGTGGTATATTGGAGTTCAAAAAATTGGAGCCTCTCATACAATGGTGTATATGTATATTACGCCATTTGTTGCAGTTATATTTGCAGCGGTATGGGCGAAGGAATATATTTCGCTGCAACAAATAATCGGCGGAGGGATTATTTTTCTCGGTTTATGGTTTGTGAAATCTGAAAAGTTTGAAACGCAGTCAATTGCGCCAGAACATATATCAAAATAGGAAAACAGGTCAGTTATGATCTGCTTTCCTATTTTTTTATTTTGGGCAGAAATATAAGGAACAAAATAGCAGTAATAAGTGGAAGTAAGTTGAGAAAAGGTATGCGAAACAGCGCAATGAGAATAATACCAGGGAGAAGGACACCGAGGACAGCATAGAAAATGCTATGTTTTTTTGTGTACCAATATAACGAGAGTCCTATAAGTGCAGGGATAATGAGGTGGATGAGAGCCATTAAAAAATAAATCATGGGAGGCCTCCTTTAAAAGATATTAAAAGCTTTCTTTTTAGATGGGAGAGAGAATCCTCTCATGGATAGAAGCGGTCAGTGCCATTTTTCGTCCCCATGTCATGTGAGAACAGAAAGAGGGAACGAGTAGAGGGCTCTTTATGTTTCCGAGACCGTGGTTTATATGTTGAAAAACTAAAACGTGTATATATACATCATATCCATATGTTTATAGATTGATATCACTTTTTTGTAAATCTATGAAAAAATGTTTGAAAAAAAGTCATAAATTGCGCCTGCCCTCAAACTAGAAATCTTGTATAATATTATTTCTGAAAAATATTTTAACAACATAAGTGTAGTGTTTATGTTGTTTTTCTTTGAATATAACAGATAAAGTGAAACTTTAATCAGTGGGGAGGATTGATTCCCACTGATTATCAGCCCTCGCCAATCGGGCATTTACGGGCAGTTGATCCCCTACCTAGCTTCGTTGTTTTTGCTGAATTTTGAGGTGGGAGACTTACTGCCCGCAAATAGCGGGGTAAAGTCTGATGATATGTAAATAAGATGATAAAGGAGAACTACATGATTAGTATGTCACTAAGGTCATTTAAAATTCAAATGTATTATTTGCTAGGCGCAATGTTATTAGGGTGGGCGATGACACCTTTTTCTGCTCACTTTTTAGGTGTAGGGATTGGTTTACTCGTTAGTATGTATTGTGTTTGGATTTTAGGAAGACGTATCGAAAAGCTTGGAGATAGTATTGTAAAAAAGAGTAAAGCACCAACACTTGGTATGATTAATCGCTTTGCAGCGGCAATTCTCGGTGCAATTATTATGTATGAGATTGAACACCATATGGTTATGTGGGCGTTTGCTGTTGGGATTATGGGTGGTTATTTCTTAATTGTTATTAATTTAGGGTATTACAGCATGAAAGATGCGAGGAAATAAATAAAAAAACTTTTCTTTTAGGTGAGGAGAGAGCGTCCGGCCATGGATAGAAGCGGTCAGTGCCCTATTTCGCCCCATGCCATGTGAAAACAAAAGGAGCAAGTGAGAGAGGAATCTGCTTTTGTTTGCAAGGCCTTGATTTATAAGTTTGGAAATCAAAATATATAAATTGAATCGTTGGTAAACCCCTTTTCTTTTTGACTTTTTGAGTAGGGAGAGAGCGTCCGACGATGTGTAGAAGCGGTCAGTGCCTTTTTTTGCCCCATGCCGTGTGTGAAAACAAAGGGAGCAAGTGGGTAGGAAGTTTGCATTAGGAGTACCACGAAAGTAAAAGAAAGAAGCTTACGTTTTTATCGTAAGCTTCTTTTTTATTGTAAGTATGTGTAACCAGCAAAGTCGCATGGGTTTTGTCGGTGAGTACGCGATCCTTTTAGGTTACAACATGCTTATTCATATGAGTAAAGGTCATTCAGACAGTAAAGGTTTAAATTAAGCGATTGGACCGCCCAATTTGATAATATCTTCAGAAACGTTCTCGAACTTTTTGAAGTTTTCTTTGAATTCATTTGCAAGTTCGATTGCTTTTGCTTTGTAAGCTGCTTTATCAGCCCATGTTTGTTCAGGCATTAATACTTCATCAGGTACACCTGGTACATGATGTGGTACTTCAAGACCGAAGATGTCATGTTTCGCTGTTTCAGCTTTATCAAGCTCGCCGTTTAATGCTGATTGTACCATTGCGCGAGTGTAACCTAAGTTCATACGTTTTCCAACGCCGTATTCGCCGCCAGTCCAGCCAGTGTTTACTAAGAATACTTTCGCATCATGTTTTTCAATCTTTTCACCAAGCATTTCAGCATAGCGAGATGCATCAAGTGGTAAGAATGGAGAACCGAAGCAAGTTGAGAATGTTGCTTGCGGAGATGTTACGCCGCGCTCAGTTCCAGCTAATTTACTAGTGTAACCGCTTAAGAAATGGTACATAGCTTGCTCTTTATTTAATTTACTGATTGGAGGTAATACTCCAGATGCATCAGCAGTTAAGAAAATAATTGTATTTGGATGTCCTGCAACACTTGGTACTACGATATTATCAATCG
The DNA here is from genome assembly GCF_013314535.1 of Bacillus sp. Xin1. Taxonomy (GTDB): domain Bacteria; phylum Bacillota; class Bacilli; order Bacillales; family Bacillaceae_G; genus Bacillus_A. Next base: position 96,190 of record NZ_JABUAE010000004.1, read on the forward strand.
CATCAATTGGGTATGCAGCACGTGTATTTTCTGTTAATGTAGTATCATTATAATCTGCAATACGTGTTTGATTATCAATTACAACATTCTCAAGCACTGATCCAAATGTAATTGCATCAAAAATTTGTGGCTCTTTTTCATGAGAAAGGTTAATACATTTCGCGTAGCAACCGCCTTCAATATTGAATACGCCATTATCAGACCAACCGTGTTCATCGTCACCAATTAATTTGCGGTGTGGATCAGCAGATAGCGTTGTTTTACCTGTTCCAGATAAACCGAAGAATAAAGCAACATCGCCTTCTTCACCTACGTTTGCAGAGCAGTGCATAGATAAAATATCTTGTTCTGGAAGTAAGAAGTTCATGATAGAGAAGATTGATTTTTTCATTTCTCCAGCGTATTCCGTACCACCGATTAATACGATGCGTTTTTCAAATGAAACCATGATAAATGCTTCAGAGTTTGTGCCGTCAATCTCTGGATCTGCTTTAAAGTTTGGTGCAGAAACAATTGTGAATTCAGATTCATGATTTGCTAATTCTTCTTCAGTTGGACGAATAAATAATTGATGTACAAATAAATTGTGCCATGCATATTCGTTAATAACTTGTAATGGAAGACGATAGTTGCGATCAGCACCAGCGAATCCTTTAAATACGAATAATTCGTCTTTTTCCTTTAAGTATTCTAATACTTTTGTATATAATTTATTAAAATGTTCTTCAGAAATCGGTTGGTTTACAGATCCCCAAGCAATCTTATCTGCAACCGATGCTTCTTTCACAATAAATTTATCTTTAGGAGAACGTCCTGTATACTTTCCTGTAGAAGCAGAGACGGCACCAGTAGAAGTTAATTTTCCTTCATTTCTCATTAGTACTTTTTCCACTAATTGTGGAACGCTTAGTTGAACCTGTGCATTGCTTCCGTTCAGTAATTCGTGTAATCCAATTTGGACATTCACAGTACTCATATTTATATACCATCCTTTTCATTTTAATGAAATATTTCTCGTAATCCCCACCAAGAGTATAACACAATCATATAAATAATGTATACTATTTATTTATTTTTGTTTGTGTGAATGTATAATTTTCCTATTAATATTTTGTTCGACATAAAGTGAAACTTCCATCCGTATGTTTTTCACGGATGGTTAGCCCTCACCAATCGGGCATTTACAGGCATTTATTACATATATCTTCTTTGTTCTTTCTAAATTTTTTGGGGGTGGGATATTACTGCCCGTTAATGCGGGGAGAAATGCGAAAAACTTGTAGGAATATGTGAATATTAATTGACAAATGAATATCATTTCTTTAGTATAGGTTGGGACGGATACTCTCTTATCCCGAGCTGGCGGAGGGACAGGCCCGATGAAGCCCGGCAACCTCACTTGTATTGGTAAAAACAAGTGAATAGGTGCTAAAACCTGTGCGAGGCGAAAGGTCTCGAACGATAAGAGCGAAGGGCAAAAAGCAGTATGCAAGTAGCAAATTAAACCTTTTCTCTATAAATAGGAAAGGTTTTTCTTTATGCTTGTGTGGGAGAATAAATGAATGTCGCAGTTTGTGGCAAATTAAGGATGAGTTCCGTACAATATATACAATTACTGTAGGGAGGTTTACCACATGACAAAACAACGTCATCTGTTCACATCTGAGTCTGTAACTGAAGGACATCCAGATAAAATTTGTGACCAAATTTCTGATTCAATTTTAGACGCGATCTTAGCAAAAGACGCAAACGCACGTGTAGCTTGCGAAACAACAGTAACAACTGGTTTAGTATTGGTAGCGGGGGAAATTACGACTTCTACTTATGTAGATATTCCAAAAATCGTTCGTGAAACAATCCAAGGAATCGGTTATACTCGTGCAAAATACGGATTCGATGCAGAAACTTGTGCAGTTTTAACATCTATCGATGAGCAATCTGCTGACATCGCTATGGGTGTTGACCAAGCATTAGAAGCACGTGAAGGTCAAATGACTGACGCTGAGATTGAGGCAATCGGTGCAGGGGACCAAGGTTTAATGTTTGGTTTCGCATGTAATGAAACAAAAGAATTAATGCCACTTCCAATCTCACTTGCTCACAAATTAGCTCGTCGTTTAACGGAAGTACGTAAAGATGAAACATTAGAATATTTACGTCCAGACGGTAAAACGCAAGTTACAGTTGAGTATGATGAAAATGGTAAACCAGTACGCATCGATACAATTGTAATTTCAACGCAGCATCACCCAGAAGCTACGTGGGAACAAATCGATCGTGACTTAAAAGAGCATGTAATCAAAGCTGTCGTACCAGCAGAATTAATGGATGAGGAAACAAAATTCTTCATTAACCCAACTGGCCGCTTCGTAATCGGTGGACCACAAGGGGATGCTGGTTTAACAGGACGTAAAATTATCGTTGATACTTACGGTGGATACGCTCGTCACGGCGGCGGTGCATTCTCTGGTAAAGATGCAACAAAAGTTGACCGTTCTGCGGCATACGCAGCTCGTTATGTTGCGAAAAACATCGTAGCAGCTGGTCTTGCTGACAAAGCAGAAGTACAACTTGCATACGCAATCGGTGTAGCACAACCAGTATCAATTTCAGTTGATACATTCGGCACTGGTAAAGTATCTGAAGAAGTACTAGTAGAACTAGTTCGTAACAACTTCGATCTTCGCCCAGCTGGCATTATCAAAATGTTAGACTTACGTCGCCCAATTTACAAACAAACAGCAGCTTACGGCCACTTCGGACGTACTGATGTAGACCTTTCATGGGAACGTACAGACAAAGCAGCAGCTTTAAAAGAGCAAGCTAGTCTATAATATAAGAAGAAAAAGCTTTGCGCGAAGGCGCAAAGCTTTTTTTATTAGGCGTGTTAACATATGTTTTGGAAAAGTTAATCTTGAACTTTATTTAAATATATCTTGGCTAATTTGATTGTACATAATTGTGGAATTAAATTTATCAGCCTTTCTTTTGACGTGCTTTTCCAGCACAAAATGCACTGCAAAGTAAGAAGAGTGTCCCAAATCCCCACCCACCGATTGCTGAGTATGGGACGGCATCTTTTAAAGCCATACCAGCGCTAATAGAAGCGGCAAATAGAAGGATAAATACAGTTGTGAGTTTTTGATAATGCTCCATGAATACACCTTCCTTTTTATGGTTATGTATACGAATATTGTATCACGATGTTTTAGTCATTCACTACATAATTATGTAAATGTGATGTACTTCATATTTGATAGATTTTCTATCCGATATGATAAAATGATGAGTAGTTCATAAGAAGGAGCGAATAAAAATGAGCGTTATAGAGCATAAAAAACAAGCGCCAAAAAAAGTGCGCTGCAAAATTGTTACGGTCTCTGATACACGTACAGAAGAGACAGATAAGAGCGGCCAATTATTAAAAGAATTATTAGTAGAAGCAGGACATACGGTAATGGCTTATGAAATTGTAAAAGATGATAAAGAAGAGATTAGACAGGCTGTATTATCTGGCTATCACCAAGAGGATGTTGATGTTGTCTTAACAAATGGAGGAACAGGCATTACGAAGCGTGATGTTACGATTGAGGCAGTTTCGTCATTATTAGATAAAGAAATCGTTGGATTTGGTGAGTTGTTTCGCATGATTAGTTATTTAGAAGATATCGGAAGTGCTGCGATGTTAAGCCGAGCGATTGGCGGTACTATTGGAAGGAAAGTTGTATTTTCAATGCCAGGTTCTAGCGGAGCGGTTCGCCTTGCGATGAATAAATTGATTTTGCCAGAGCTTGGACACATTACATTTGAGCTGCATCGCCAATGAAGGAACTAGCAGGGATTGTATTAGCAGGTGGTATGTCAAGACGCTTTGGTGAGCCGAAAGCATTGGTGAGTTGGCAAGGACATACGTTTATCGAACATATCGTGAACAGGATGCAGAATGTTTTAGAGAACGTAGTTGTAATTAGTCATGCTGATATAAAAGAAGGCGTAGCTCGGTTAGTGCAAGTTCCTGTTACAGAAGATCTTGCTGTTTATAGAGGAAAAGGACCGCTTGCTGGAATTGCATCAGGTATGGAATATCTTGAAGCGAAGTGGTATATCATTTCCCCTTGTGATACACCAAATCTTTCAAATGAGTGGATTACCGAATTAATCGGACAAATCAGTGATGAATATGAAGCGATTATTCCGGTTATTGATGGAAGAAAGCAGCCATTATTAGGCGCATATCACTACAGTTTGAAAGAGAGAATGTATACGCTGCTAGAGGAAGAGAAACGAAGCATGGGACAATTGTTATCGCAGTGTAAGGTGAAATACGTGCTGGAAGAAGAAGTGAATGTGCAACGGGAATGGTTTACGAATGTGAATACGAAGGAAGAGTATGGAAGATTATGTAATGAAAAAGGAGCCGATTAGCTCCTTTTTCTTATGCCAGCAATTCCGAGTTATTTTGATGAAAGACTTCTTCATACTGTAAGAGCAATGTATGAAGAATCTCATCCCAGCTTTGTTTAGCAGCATACGTTCTAGCGGCTATGCTCATTTGTTTCCGCAGTTCATCATTATTTAATAATTGATAAATCGATAATAAAAATGATTCCGTGTTTTTCGGTTCACAGAGAGAACCTGTTTTTCCATCTATAATAATATTTTTTACCCCGCCAGAATTTGCACCAATTACTGGGGTGCCGCATGCGAGTGATTCAAGTACGACATTGCCAAATGTTTCGGTGGTCGATGGGAATACCATTAGATCAGAGCATGCATAAGCTTCTGCTAAGTTTTGCCCTTGTAAATATCCTGTAAAGGTCACGTTAGTTGTTGGCACGGTTTCACGTAATTCTTTGGCAAGGGGGCCATCTCCAGCAATAAGCCAATGAATATCATCTGTTCGTTCTTTAAGTGTTGTTTGAATCAATATGCGAAGCGTCTCAATATCTTTTTCAGGGGCGATGCGTCCGGCATATGAAAGAATGTATGGAGCAGTAATATTATATTTTTTTCGGAATACGTCTTTATTGTAAGCAGGATGGAAGAGAGAACCATCTACTCCCCGTGCCCATATATATAAATTTTGAAATTCCTTTTTAGCTAATTGCTGCAATGTTTCAAGAGAAGGGACAAAGTTTTTTTGCATATGGCTATGAAACCATTTTAAATAATTCCATAACATATTGGAGAAAAATTCAATTTTATAATACTTCAAGTAGGCATCGAAGTCAGTGTGATAAGAACCGACGAGAGGGATATTTAATTTTTTTGCGTAATACATGCCGCATAGTCCCATGTTAAAAGGAGTAGCGACTTGAATGATATCGGGTCTAAAGCTAAGAAGCTCTCGCTTAATACGCGGAGTTGGAAAAGCAAATCGGCATTCTGGATATAGTATTTTCAGCGGAATACTTCTTAGTTTATTCACATTGGCTACGAAGTCATCTTCTGCTGTATGCTGCGGTGCAAATACGGAATAGGAAATATTTTGTTTTTGAAAATAACAGGTCAAACGATCTAATGTTTTTGCCAAGCCGTTTACTTGCGGTGTAAATGTATCAGTAAATATGGCGACTCTCATCTAATCGCTCCTTTATATGAAAGGTGGAATGAATTGATAAAAAGAGATGATGCCAGAACATGTGCCAAGGCACATACCTACAAGTACATCTGATGGATAGTGAAGACCAAGATAGATACGGGAAATTCCTACAATCATTGCTAATGGAAGTAAAAAGGCTGCCAAGCTTGTATCATAACAAATAAATGGAACGACAATTGAAAAAATAGCTGTTGTATGACCAGACGGAAATGAATGGTCTTGTAATGGGTGCAATGGGTATTTCGCATCTTGAATTGTTAAATAAGGCCGTTTACGTGGGTACCATCTTTTTAAAATTTGCACAGGAATATGACTGATTGCTAATGAAAGAGTTGCTGCAATTGTGGCATTGTGTAGAAGTCCTTTCGAAAAGATAAGAAAGCAAACGACAAGCGCGATGGAAAAGATTGCACCACCGATATGTGTAATGGTGCGGAAAAAGATATTTAATGTTTTTTGCTCAAAGTAGCGGTTAATTCCTTTGAAAATGTAACATTCTATTTTATATAAGGAGCTGACCTTCATGAAACCTCTCCTCCTCATTTACATATATATTCAGTTGCTATCTTCTATTTTAATAAGATTTTATTGAGGGGATAATAAGGTTTTGTAAAGAAAATGTTAGAGTTTTAACGAAAAAAAGCTGCCAGTGTGGTGGCAGCAAGTAGAACTATTTTTGCAAGGATTTATAGTATTGTCCTTTTTCAACATACTGTTTACGAATACGTTCCATATCTTTTCGATCTTCATCAGTTAGTTCTCGAATAACCTTTGCCGGACGACCGAAAGCTAGTGTATTAGGAGGAATTTTCTTTCCTTGTGAAACTAAACTACCAGCGCCAATAAATGCACCTTCGCCAATTTCAGCACCGTCTAAAATGATAGAGCCCATCCCGATTAAAGCATCTTTTTTTATCGTGCAGCTATGTAAAATTACTTGATGTCCAACCGTCACATCGTCTTCTAAAATAAGGGGGTACTGCGGGCTTTGATGAAGTGTACATTGATCTTGCACATTTACTCTGTTTCCAATGGTTGTTGGTGAGACATCACCACGAATAACAGTATTAAACCAAACGCTTGATTCTTCACCAATTGTGACATCGCCTGTAATCGTAACGTAGTCAGCGATAAAAGCGCTACTCGCAATTTTCGGATTTTTATCTTTATAAGGATATATCATGTAAAGCCTTCCTTTCCTAGAAACTAGTTTTAGTGTATCAAATTACAGAAAAGAGTGAAATGGAGGAGTTTCGTATGTGGAATTATGAAGCGGAAGAGGCAAAAGCGGTAATCGTGATTGTGCACGGTGCAATGGAATATCATGGACGTTATGAGGCACTAGCAGAAATGTGGACTCATTTCGGGTATCATGTTGTTATGGGAGATCTTCCCGCTCATGGAACAACTTCAAGAAATAGAGGACATATTGACTCATTTGATGAATACATAGAAGAAATAAAATTATGGGTGAAAGAAGCAAGGAAATATCGGCTCCCTATTTTTTTATTTGGACATAGTATGGGCGGACTTATTGTGATTCGAATGATGGAAGAAACGAAGAGAGAAGATATAGACGGAATTATATTAAGCTCGCCATGCTTAGGTGTTTTAGCTACACCTGCCGCACCGCTTCGAGCTGCTTCAAAGTTGTTAAATATTCTCACGCCAAAACTTCAATTTCCCACAAATCTTACAGTAGAAATGTCAACGAGGAATAAAGAAATTCGTGATGCAATGGAAAATGATTCTTTGTTCTTGCGCAAGGTATCTGTTCGTTGGTATAGTGAATTGATAAAATCTATTGAGATTGCTCATGAAAAAATTGATGATTTTCCAGATGTTCCGCTCTTGCTAATGCAGGCGTGTGAGGATAAACTTGTAGATAAAACACGTGTCCGTAAATGGTTTGATAACTTAAAGGTTAGTGATAAGGCGTATAAGGAATGGTCAAATTGTTACCATGAGCTATTAAATGAGTATGAGCGAGATGAAATTTTTAGCTATATCAAAGCATTTACTGAAATACATGTAAATAACATAATAGAAACAAATAAATAATGATTTGGACATTTAATAGAGGAGATGAAGGAAGAAGTGAACGTACCGAGTAATCCCATAACGCTCATGGCGAAAGTATACCGTGATGTGTTTCCGGTTGTACACCATGAGCTAGCGATGTGGAAAGAGCGTGCCTACCATATTCCGAATGATGAGCTTCATAATCAGGCAATTGCAAGTATTGAACATAAAACGTTTCATTGCGAGGGCGGTGGTATTTTAGCGTTACTGGCAAATGAACACCGCGAGGATTGTATTCGTTTTATTGTGGCGTATCAGACGATTAGTGACTACTTAGATAACTTATGTGATCGTAGTACATCGCTTGATCCGAACGATTTTGCCGCACTGCATGAATCAATGATAACAGCACTAACACCTGAAAGTGAAGGGGCGAATTACTATCGCTACCGTGATGATCAAGATGATGGTGGTTATCTAGATGAACTTGTTGCAACATGCCAAGATGTGCTAAGAAAAACAAAGCATTATGACAAAATTGCCCCAATCCTTCATGAACTTGCTTGTTACTACTGTGATTTGCAAATTCATAAGCATGTGAAATTAGAAGAGAGAGAACCACGCTTGCAAACATGGTTTGAAGCTCATAAAGAAAATGTACCAGCGATGAGCTGGTTTGAATTTTCTGCATGTGCAGGATCCACACTTGGAATCTTTTGTCTCGTGGCATATGCGTTTCATGATGAATTACTTGATGAAGATATTGCAAAGATTAAGCAAGGTTATTTTCCATATGTACAAGGACTTCATATTTTACTTGATTATTTCATTGATCAAGAAGAAGATCGTATTGGCGGAGACTTAAATTTCTGTAGTTATTATGAAAATGAGCAAGTCATATTAGAGCGAATGAAGCATTTTGTGGAAGAAGCAGAAAGAAATATCGGTGATTTACCGCATGCGAAGTTTCATCGTCTTATTAGCCGTGGTCTCCTCGGAATTTATTTATCTGATCAAAAGGTATCAGAGCAAAAGAATATGCAGCAAATGGCACGGCGCATTGTGAAATACGGAGGCTTCACTTCACGCTTCTTCTATTGGAACGGGAAGATGTACCGAAAGAAAACGGCGCAGTGATGGGGGAGACCACTCTTTTTAGGAGTGGTCTTCTTTACTATGTATAAGTATTTTGTAAAATAATGAAAGTAAATGGGATTGAACTGGTCAATATCCTGTTCTTTTTGTATGTAGCAATAATCTTGGATATTGAAAATTAAATCTGTTACTCATTTAGCCTGCTATTTGGGGCTGATTAAATTTTCACTTTATCTATCCCCATAGGAGGCCAAATACGCTATGAAAACAGAAAGAATGTTTTCCATACTTATCTATTTATTGAAAAAAGATATAGTTTCTGCTGAAGAATTAGCTAATAGATTTGAAGTGAGTAAGAGGACCATCTATCGAGATATAGATGCTTTATCAGCAATTGGTATCCCTATTATTTCTTATTTAGGAAAGAACGGTGGCTTTACTTTAATTGATAACTATCAACTAGATAAATTTACATTTAATGAAGAGGAAAAGAAGTTTTTACTAGAAGGTTTAACATTAAAAAATGAACTGTTTGATAATGATCAATTATTAATTTTACAAAAAAAATTAGAGCTGTTGAAAGAGAATAAAGAAGAGCATCACTCCAATATCACAATATCATCATCTACGTTACACCGAGAAACGATAGAAGAAGAAACAAAAGTAAAGATCAAAAAAATACTGTCTGTAATTAATGAAGGAAATAAAATCCGTATTTCCTATGTGTCACAAACAGCGAATATATCTAGTCGAATGATTCAGCCTTTAAAACTAAATTTTATGAATGGTAGTTGGTATTTAGAAGCCTTTTGCGAATCTAGAAAAGCTTTGAGATTATTTAAATTGACTAGAATAAGAAGTATGGAAATCATACATGACAATACTAGAACACCCTATACTGAGAAAAATGAGTACGTAACGAATAAGATAGCTAAAATAGAGAGGATTATATTATTATTCTCAAAAAGTGAACTTGGGAAATTATATGACTTCTTTACTGATGATGAAATAGAGGTTCTTGAAGATGGGGAGTTAAAAGTAACTTTTCCATATGATAGCAATAAAAATATATTGCCATTTCTCTTGATGTTTGGGAGGCATGTAAAAATAATAGAACCCTTATGGTTAAAAAATAAATATAGAGATGAAATTGAATATATTTATAAAAGCTGACAGACTGTTGTCATATTATGAATGTTATACTTTCCTTATTAATGAGTAGGGGGCGTATATATGAATACAGCAGTTGCGGAGAAACATATTTACGGAAAGAAAGTAAGAACAAATAATCAAAATACAGATGCTATACTTAATCTGTGGGAAGAGTTTCTTCGTTTAAATTTAAAAGGTGACATATATGGTGTGTATAATAATTATGAAAGTGATTTTACAGGTAATTATGATTTACATATCGGTACTGAAGAAAAATTTACTGATGAAAGTAATGTTATCATTCCAACGGGTAACTACCATGTTGTAGAAGTAGATCATACGGATCCCAAAGGTGTCTTCAACGCTTGGGTGGATATTTGGAACAGCGATATCAAAAGAGCATATAAAACTGATTTTGAATTTTATTCTAAAGATGGAAGTATAAAAATATTTCTGTCGGTTGAATAATAAGATTAATTGTTAGTGTAAACCAATTTATAAGCAAAATACCCGGTTCCTTAACGTAAGAGGAACCGGGCGTTTTGTGTCTAAATGTTATTATTTCTTATACTGTAGCAACTTTCATTGATTTTCTTCTCATATACTATGGCGGGAATTGGCTTGTAAGTTATATTCCGTTTGAGCCATTGAAAACTATCGCTTCAATAATCATTATAATTGCTGTTCTATCTTGTTGGTTAAAGGTATTAAATCAGTTGTTAAAGAAAGTATCCAATGGCGTGTAGTGATGTTTATCCTCTCATATAAATAAAAAGCATTTGTACAAGATGAATTGTACAAATGCTTTTTTCTATATTTTTTTTACCCGCATTTTAGAGAATAGATAAAGTAAAAACTCGACTATAAAAATGATAAGAACAGATAAACCGAATAAAGGCATGGAAATACCTAATATTATCATAATAAGTATGAAGGCAAACATGCTTTTCTTATCTTTTTGTTTTGGCGGTGCCCCTAGCTTGCCTTGTGGTTTTCTTGCTAGCCACATTTTAACTCCGAAATAAATGAGGAATAGCAAGGATAAAGTTGTTAGTAAACAAAGTATTTTATTTGGCCATCCGAATAAATGTCCTTCATGAAGAGGAATACCATAAGAAAACCACTGTGCAAATAGCCCGTAATCACGATAGTCAATTTTTGAAATGAGAGAACCGCTATATTGATCAAAATAAGCAGTGATTTCTTCATTTGGTGACACGTTCATTCCCGTAATGCCTGATCCGCTCGATTTTGAAACGGTGAAAACTCCTTTGGCATCATTCGGTAAAGAAATGACGTATGGTTTTTCAATTTGAATCTTCTCTTCTAGGTCATTGATTGAAAGAGCGCCCCGTTTAGCTACATCTGATTGTGGAGGCGTTTCGTGTTTAGTCGCCCATGGCAATTCTTCAACCTTAGACTCTGGTGGTGCCATATATAATTTAGGATATCCTAGTGATTGATTGGAAGCTGCGATGTTATAAATTTGTTTTCCCATGAAACCGGACCAAGGTAATCCTGTTAGTACTAAGAGAATGAGTGGGATTGTAAATACAATGCCAATTATGCTATGAAGTCGTTTTGATTTCTCTCTAGCGTTTGATATTGGAGTGTTTTTGAATCGTTTTATACTCATATATAAACCAGTGACAATTAAGAAAATTGTCCAGCAAGCCGCTAACTCAACTAAATAGTTTACAACAGTCCCGCCAACTAGAAGTGAACTGTGTAATTCTCTCATTATATTTGCGAACGTTTCATTCGCATTCTGATCGCCAACAATTTGATTATGCTTGTCCAAATACACATATTTTTGATCGCCTGTATATTCATTTTTCATTGTCAGCCTTGTATTATAATCATTTTCAAAATAGCTAATTTTTGTCACGCTATAGTGAGGATATTTGTTTTCAGTTAGTGAAACGGACTCAGTCATAGAAAGAGATTCTGTTTGCTGACTATTTCCGAAATATAAATCCTTATAAATAACATTTTCAACCTCTTCGCGAAATAGATATCCAATTCCACTGAGTGACAAAGTAATGAGAAGTGGTGTAATAAATAGACCAGCGTAAAAATGCCACCTCCAGAAAATGTAGTGAAGCGAACGATTTCTTTTCATATTTTAAATCCCCTATCTTACCTTTTATAAATTGCATGCTTATTTAATATATCGGGACAAAGTGTGATTACTTTGAAAAAAATGTGAAAGAATTCGAAAATTTTAGGCGTAGAAAAAGACGTGCAGCATGTGCACGTCTTTTGGTGGTTTTTGTCGAGCGGTCGATATGTCGTGTTGAATCGCCGATATAGTTAGCGCTTCTCAATCGCCACGATAAATGGCGGATTGTTTTGTTGGTTGATGAAACCGTAACGAAGTACGTGTGCTCGCTTTTGATCCAGTTCTTCAGCAAATTTTAGGACAGCATCGCGCTCTACTTGTCCTTCTGGATGTCCGTGATAAATGACAAGAACGATGATTCCTTCTGGGGCCATAACTTCTAATAATTGTTCGATGGCAGCTATCGTTGAGTTCGGTTTAGTAACGATATGTTTGTCGCCGCCAGGAAGATAACCTAAATTGAAAATGGCTCCGGTTACTTTACCTGTTGCTTTTTCAGGTAAGACATCTAATAACGTATCATGGCTATCATGAATCAGAACAGTTCGTTTCTCTAACCCTTTTTCTTTTAGGCGAACAGTTGAATTTTCAATTGCTTCTTTTTGAATATCAAATCCAAATACTTTCCCATTTTCTCCAACAATCTCTGCTAAAAAGCAAGTATCATGACCATTTCCGAGCGTTGCGTCTACGGCGTAATCTCCTTCTGTAACAGCTGTTTGCAAAAGCGTGCGTGCAAACGGCAGGACACGTTCTAATTTCATACTGTTTTCACCTCGTTTGCATATTTCCCTTGCCAACTTCCGCGTCGTACGAACTCTGCGTCGATAGAATTTAATACTTCCCATTTGTTTAAGCTCCACATTGGACCAATCATTAATTCGGGTGGCCCGTCACCTGTGATGCGGTGCACAATCATATTTGCTGGAATCATTTCAAGTTGGTCAACAACGAGACTTACATAATCCTTGAGAGAAAGGAATTCTAATTGTCCTTTTTCATATTGTTTCACCATTGGCGTTCCTTTTAATAAGTGAAGCAAATGAATTTTGATGCCTTGTACATCAAGTTTTGCAACTTCACGGGCAGTCTCCATCATCATGTCATAATCTTCAAGAGGAAGGCCGTTAATAATATGGGAGCATACTCTAATGCCATGCTTACGAAGTTTATTTACGCCCTCTACATATGAGGGATAATCATGAGCGCGGTTAATGAGATTTGCCGTGCGTTCATGAACCGTTTGTAGCCCAAGTTCCACCCAAAGATACGTGCGTTTATTCAAATCAGCTAAATATTCAACAACATCATCAGGTAAACAATCTGGACGAGTTGCGATGGAAAGACCAACTACATCTTTTTCAGCTAAAAGTGGTTCGAATTTTTCTTTTAACACTTCTAATGGAGCGTGGGTATTTGTGTACGCTTGGAAATAAGCAATACACTTTCCATCCTTCCATTTCGAATGCATTTTTTCTTTCATTTCATGATATTGCGTTACGACATCGTCGCGGCGATCACCAGCAAAGTCACCAGAACCAGCAGCGCTACAAAATGTACATCCGCCGTATGCGACTGTGCCATCACGGTTTGGACAATCAAATCCAGCATCTAACGAAACTTTAAAGATTTTTTCGCCGAATTCTTTTCGTAAGTGATAATTCCACGTATGGTAACGTTTATTGTCATTTGTATATGGAAAAGGGTTTTGAACCTTCATTACATATCCCTCCTAAAGCCTAAAATGAAACAAAATCCATTATAACATACTCATAAGGTCGACATGGAAGGGACACACTAAAGGGGAACTAAAGGCAAGGAGGCTATATGATGGCAGAACGTCAATCTCTTGAAGAATATATTACGCAAGCAGAGCAAGCGATCGAATATGCAAAAGAGCAATTAGATATTGGGAGTAGACAAGAGCATTACAACACAATGGAGTATTCTGATGCTCAGTTACAATTAGAACAAGCGTATAACGATTTACAAGTTATGCAAGAACATGCGAATGATGAACAGCGTGAGCAGTTAAACCGTGCGCGTATGGCAGTTCGTCAATTACAGCATCAAATGATTATTACACCGCATTGATAAGGAGTGATAGGAATGGCAAAGCGTTCAGATCAAAACAACCCAGAGCAAAAAACTCAAAATGGACACAACGCTGAGTTTTCGAATGAACTCGATCCAATTGTACAAGCGAAGCAGCGTAATCGTAAAAAAGGGCAACCACAAAAATCAAAGCAATCAGAGTAAACCAGGTCGCAGTATGACCTGGTTTTATTTTTTGCAATTTTGAATACCTACATTATAATTAAGTTTCAAGTAAGAATAGTAACGGAGGAATACATAATGATTGCACATATCGGTACAGTAGCAGTTTACGTAGATGATCAACAAAAAGCACTTGAATTTTGGACAGAAAAGGCTGGATTTGAAGTATATCGTAATGATCCAATGGGACCAAATGCAAGCTGGATTGAAGTAGGGCCAAAAGGAACTCGTTCTCATTTAGTCATTTATCCAAAAACAATGATGCCAAATGCAAATGAGTTAAAAGCATCAATCGTATTCGTAACAGAAAATATAACAGAAACGTATGAAACAATGAAGAAGAACGGTGTAGAATTTACACAAGAGCCAAATGAAATGCCTTGGGGTACCTTCTCTATCTTTAAAGATAATGAAGGTAATGAGTTTGTTTTAAAAGGATAATGCTATGAAAAGCTGAGTTTAAATAAACTCAGCTTTTTTATTTATATTACAAAAATGTAAGGTAAATGTAATGTTAACCAATAGCAGATATCTTCCGAAAGGCGCAAAATAAGAAAAGGAAAAGGAAAAGGAAAAGGAAAAGGAAAAACAAGCGTAGGAGGATAACGATGAACAAACCAGTTGTAGACGTAAAAAACGTTCAAAAAGTGTACGGTAAAAAAGGCGAGAATCAATCACATGCATTAAAAGGTGTATCATTTTCAATTCAAGAAGGAGAATTTGTCGGAATTATGGGACCATCTGGTTCTGGAAAAACAACATTATTAAATGTAATTTCAACGTTAGATAAAGCAACGGGCGGCGCTGTTGAAATTGCAGGTACGGATATTACGAAGATGAAGCAAGGTGAGCTTTCTGATTTCCGTTCTCAAAAATTAGGGTTCATTTTCCAAGACTTTAACTTACTAGAAAACTTATCAATTTATGAAAATATTGCATTGCCACTTTCACTGCAAGGCGTTCCTTCAAGAAAGATTGGCCCAAAAGTAGAAAAGGTAGCAGAAATGCTCGGGATTTCAGCAATCCTTCAAAAGTATCCATCTGAAGTATCTGGTGGACAAAAACAACGTTCAGCAGCTGCACGTGCACTTGTGCATGAACCAGCAATCATTTTAGGAGATGAGCCAACAGGAGCACTTGATTCTAAAAATGCAACAAGCCTTTTAGATGCGATGACAAACTTAAATGAAGAACAAGGCGTATCTATTATGATGGTTACCCACGATCCATACAGTGCAAGTTATTGTCAGCGTATTTTGTTCATTCAAGATGGTGAGTTATATAAAGAAATTCACCGCGGTGGTACGCGTGAAGCATTCTATAAAGAAATTTTAGATGTACTTGCAGACTTAGGTACACAAAAAGCGTAAGAAAGGAGGTTCAAACATGTTATTTAAGCTTTCTATGTCAGGACTAAAAAGTAAGCTGAAAGACTATATCGTCTTACTTGTTGGTCTTGTTATGTCCATTTCAATTTTTTATATGTTTCAAACGTTAGCACTGAATAAAGCGTTTCTTGAAGCGAATGCTGTTATTCAATCAATTGGATTTGTCTTTCAAGCGGGTTCATTCTTACTAGCAATTATTACGTTCTTCTATATTTTATATGCAAACTCTTTCCTATTATCGCTTCGTCAAAAAGAGTTCGGTATGTATATGATGTTAGGAGCAAAAAAACATAAAGTTACACTACTTATGTTTATTGAAACAATTGTATTAGGTGCGGCATCTCTTGTGATCGGGATTGCAGTTGGTGTAGGGCTTGCACAAGTAATTGGTAAACTACTTATGCAGCAACTTGATTTTGCAGCTCCTGGATATCATGCATTTTATGTTCCATCTGCAATTGTTACTTGTGTTTTCTTCCTTGCACTATTTGTACTATCAGCAATTATGAATAGTATTAAGTTATCGCGTATTACAGTTCTGCAACTTGTTCATGCCGACTCAAAAACGGACCGTGTTTCTGTGAAAGGTGCGAAGACTGTTTTCTTTGCTGTCATTGGTATTATTTTATTGGCAATCGGTTATGCTTCTATGGTTTATATGGATAAATTGAGAGAAATGGGAATCATAATCGCGTTAATTACAGTAACATCAGGAACGTACATGTTATTTGGAACGTTCTTACCACTTTTCATTAAGAAGTTAAAAAGTAATAAAAAACGTACTGAAAAAGGACTTAATGCCTTTACATTTGCACAGTTAAACTTCCGCATTAATAGTTTAACAAAAGTACTAGCGACTGTAGCGATGTTAGTTGCGCTGGGAGCTGGAGCGATTTCTGGTGGTATGGCATTCAAAAATAACGTTATGCTGACTGTAGATGGTCTTTCAATTTATGATGTTACGATTCATAATCCAACAGCTGAAGAAAAGAAAATTTTAGACGGTATTACATTTAAAGAGAAAGGCGAATACCGTTATAAGACAGATGATAAATATGTTTATTATGTAAAAGAGGATTTAGAGAAAAATCGTCCTTTCGTAAGAGATGTTAAAAATATGAAAGGTATGAAAGATCTTGCTAAGGTGAAAAAAGCTTCTGAAGAATTACCAGTAGGAGCGATTTCAAGTTTCGGTGAAGAAAAATCTGATAAGGTAATTCCAGAAGAGTGGGAAGATGCTTTCAGAACGATGGAGCCATTTTACGTGCATCCTGATCATACTATTAAAATTATCGATCAAAAAATGTACGATGGTTTGAAGGGCACAGCGGGTGTTTCATTTATTGGGAAAACAGATGATTTCTTAACATACACAAAAGAATGGGAAAAAATTGATGAGTTGCAGCTAGTGAAATATAAAAATATAAATGAAGATGCCTTGCAAAGTAAAAATCAAGTATATACTGGATTTTACGGCATTGCTAGTGGAACAGTCTTCATGGGCTTCTTCCTGGGAATTGCTTTCTTAGCAATGATGGCAAGTTGTTTAATGTTTAAAATTCTATCTGGTGCATCAAGTGATATTACACGTTACCAAATGCTTCGTAAAATCGGTGTGCGCCGTGAATTATTAACAAAATCAATTTATAAAGAATTATTCTTAGTATTCTTATTCCCAGCGATTGTGGGTATCGCCCACGTATTAGTTGGTATGAATATTTTCGGGTTTATTTTAATTGATCCGTACTTCCGTATTTGGCTTCCAATTGTTATTTTCGTAGTCATTTACGCAATTTACTACTTCATTACAGTTCAATTGTATAAAGGAATTGTTCTTCCGAAAGAGGACTAAGATAGGAAAATACCGAGCAGAGGGTGCTCGGTATTTTTTGATTATACACTAATAATCTATTCGTAACGAAGTGCTTCAATTGGATCTAATTTTGCAGTTTTGTTTGCTGGAATTAACCCAAAGATAATGCCGAGCGTCATGGAGAATAGCACGCCTCCAACGACAACTTGCCATGAAATAACCGGTGGCCAGCTTGCAAATGATGACGCAATATTTGCACCACCATAACCAAGGCCAATACCAAATAATCCACCAAAAAGTGTCAGCATAACCAATTCAATTAAAAATTGTAGTAATATTTTCCCACGGTTTGCACCAAGTGCTTTTCGCACGCCAATTTCACGTGTACGCTCTGTCACAGATACAAGTATAATATTCATAACGCCAATACCGCCCACGAGTAGTGAAATACCTGCAATACCACCTATAATCATCGTCATGATATTTGTCGTTTTAGAAATACCGTCTTGAATTGCTTTTAAATTCGTTACTTCATAGTTACCTGTAAATTCACTTGGCTTACGATTGTTTAATAAATCAGCAGCTTTTTGCCCAGCAGCTTCTAAATTATCAATATTTTTTGCTTGTACAAAAATCCCATTAATTTCATCTGTTCCATATAGTGTCGGCCATAATGTTAGAGGAATAAGGACTTCAGAACCTTCTCTACTAGATCCTCCCTCAGTCTCGTACACACCAATGATTTGCATAGGTTGACCTTTTATCTTAATAATTTTTCCAACTGGATTATCTTCTTCAAATATCTTACTTTCTAAACTAGTATTAATCATGACAACATTATTTCCATGTTCAATATCTAAATTGTTTAACAATCGACCTTTTATCACATTTACTTTATTTACAAGAAAATATTCACTCTCTAAACCCGTAACATTTACCATATCTTTTTTATCGTTAATATCTAGTGTTTCCCTACTTAGGTTCGTTTTAATTACATGTGCAATTTCAGGAAGCTTTTTCACTTCAACAATATCTTCTTCTGTCAGTTTGGGTTGACCCATTTCCCCTGTACCAAGTGAATCATCTATATCGGCATTATAGTAAATCGAAATTACACTATTTCCATCACCAACAACTTGTGATTTTAGCGTAACTTCCCCGCTCTTTCCAATCGCAACAACAGTAATAATGGAACCAACGCCGATAATAATCCCAAGCATCGTAAGCACTGAACGCAGTTTATGAGTCAGAATAGAAGATAGGGCAATTTTGATACTTTCTATTAAACTCATAACGCGCACCTTCTATCTTCTGTAATTTTTCCATCTCTTAATACAATGCGGGCGAAGAATACGCTGCTACTTCTTTTTCATGAGTAACCATAACAATGGTCGTACCCTCTTCATTTAACTTTGTGAAAATATCCATAATTGCAACAAAAAAATTAGTATAGCAACAAATCCGAGATTATCACCGATATCAAAGCTTTTCTTTTTCTTCTTTTAAACTACAGACCTCATCTTTTAATTTATTGATAGATTCTTTCAATTCGTTAATTTCTTGCGCAGAGCTAATGCATTGGGATAAGTCGAAATTAAACCATGTAGTCGATCTCTTGTTTTTCCTAAATCATTGTTTGTAATGTCGTTTTTTTCGATTTATATATATATCCATTTTAATTTTTTAACATATAAGTCGTTGCTACGCAGAATACAACATGACTTGCACTTGCTGCCTCCTCTTACTTTAAACCTTGTATGTGGTAGGAAAAGGCCCTGACCGTTTCTATGCGCGGCCAGATGCTCTCGTCTCCCTAAAAAGAAAGGAGGTTTTTATGTTGGTTTTTTAACTTATATATAGATTTATGCTTCTTAACAAAATCTCTTAGAGAACAAGGAATTAAAACTGGTTTCAATACACGGTTATAATAAGTATGAACCATTACAAGAAAATATTTTTTATTTTTTTGTCACAAATAGCAAATTTGTGGTTTCTTTATAGTGAAAGTGGCTAATAAGGAGGAAGAAACGAGTGGAGGTGAAAGCTTCATTGTTAAATATATATGAACAAGATTCAGTTTCTAATATACAGTTTCAAGATGTATTTAAACAATATTATGCTCACGTTGTGAGACAAATTATGCGGATTGTGCGAGAGCAAGCAATTGCTGAAGATTTAGCGCAGGAAGTATTTTTGCAATTATATCACACAGAATGGAAACAGATTGAAAGTGTATCGGCATGGCTGGCAAAATCATCCATTTATGCAGCATATAACTATTTGCGATCGGAAAAAAGGCATCAAGCAAGAATTGAAAAAGAAGCAAATTATAAACAATCAATTAGTAGTCCGTCATCGGAAGAAAAATGTATTCAAAAAGAAGAAATTACTCGTGTACAAAGTATATTAAAAGAAATGGATGAGCGTGAACGTACCCTCTTATTAATGAAGTTTTCGGGATTTCAATATAAAGAAATCGCGGAGGCTACTCATATGGAAGTTTCCTCGGTTGGAACATTGCTAGCACGAGCGAAAGCGAAATTTCGGAAGATGTATAGAGGGATGAAGGAGGAGTGACAAATGAAATGCCAAGATATTGGATTTATTCAGACGTATTTAGATGGGGAATTAAACCGCGATGAAAGAAAGCGATATATTCAACATCTTGACCAATGTAAAGCATGTCAAAAGGCGTTAGAAGAAGTAAGCAAGCTTAATCAATGGGTAGAAGTTGTAGTGGATGATGAATTCACAAACGTTAGTGAAGAGATTGATATCAATGTTGACCAAGCTTGGAAAACCTTTGAACAAAATATACAAAATTATAAAACGGAAGAAACAAACAGTGAAGAAAGTAAAAAGAAGGGAAGATGGCATAATATGAAGAAATCATCTAAACGTTGGATTACTGCAGCGGCAGCAGCGGCAGTTGTGTGTGTGTCTTTAACAGTTCCAGAAGTACGGGCAGGAGCAAGTAACTTGTTATCGATTTTTCGAGTAAAGGATGTGCAGTTAGTTCAACTTACAGATTCTGATTTACGTGAAATTGAAGGATGGATCTCTAATATGGAAGAAGGAGAAAAGTCCATTAAAGGAATTGGGAAAATAGGAATCAAAGATAATGGAAGCAAAAAAAATGCTCATTTTCAGTCGGAACAGCAAGCAAGAGAAGCTGGATATGCTGTTCCAAAAGTGCCAAATGGATATCGTGTAACGAATGTGGATGTGAATCCGTCATTTATTATGCAATTTGAGCTCGATACAGAAAAAGCTAATAAATTATTGAAACAACTACAAAGCAATACGCAGTTTGAAAGTGCTTTGAATGGTAAGCAGTTTTCGATCACAGTTCCGGAATCAGTACGTACTCAAATAGAAGTTGAGGGCAATCGAACATCAAGCGCTTTTTCCTATAATGTAATTGATGCACCAAAAATTTCTGTTCCAGAAGGTGTAAATGTTACGAAATTACAAAAAACAGTTTTAGAGCTTCCGATTATTCCTGCGAATGTAAAAACACAACTTGCAGGTATTCAAGATTGGACACATACATTGCCGATTCCTTATGTAGCAAAAGGTGCAAAAGTATCGGAGACAAAGGTTCAAGGAGTAAAGGCCGTTTTATATGGTACTGAATATGAAAATGTGCTTATTTGGGAGAAAGATGGGAAAATGCACATGATCGAGCAACATAAAGAGCAAGAGAAAGATTTGAATGCAAACAATCTTATTAAACTTGCAAATGAATTAAAATAATGATTGAACAAGAGCGGCTCCGCGAAATGGGGCGGCTCTGTTCCTGTATAGAGCGGGGGTAAAACATGAAACAAGACTGGATTATTCAAACGAAGAACTTAACCAAACAATATAACGGAAAAGGCGGTATCCGCAACATTTCATTAGATGTGCCGCGCGGTACTGTATTCGGATTTATAGGTCCTAACGGTGCAGGGAAAAGTACGTTTGTGCGAACGATGCTTGGTTTAATTCATCCGGATTCTGGAATGGCGCAAATGTTAGGACAGCCGATTGGGACAATAGAATCAAAACGGCGTATTGGCTATTTACCTGAGCTGTTTCGCTATCCTGATTGGCTGACCGGATGGCAGTTACTTGAAACGCATGCAAAACTATGCGATCTTTCTTCTCGTGAGCGGAAAGCAAAAATGAGTGAGGTTATTGAAAAAGTTGGCTTAAAGGGTAGAGAAAAAGAAAAAATTCGCGGTTATTCAAAAGGAATGCAGCAGCGTATCGGACTTGCTTGTGCCCTGCTTTCTGATCCGGAATTGATTTTTTTAGATGAGCCAACATCTGCGCTTGATCCAATCGGGCGGAAAGAAGTGCGTCATCTAATGGAAGAGCTTCGGGACCAAGGGAAGACAGTATTTTTAAACAGCCATCTATTAAATGAAATTGAACATGTATGTGATCACGTGGCGATTATTAATAAGGGAGAGTTAATCGTACAAGGAGATTGGCGCTCATTGATGATGATTCAAACGGAAGTTGAAGTAACACTTGGTAAAAAGAGCGAATTATTCTTTAAACAATTGCCTTCATTTATTAAAAATGTAAGGAAGGTAGAGGAATGTGAAAATCGTAAGCGTTGGATTATCACGCTACAACAAGAAGATGACATTCCTAGATTGTTAGAAGCATTTGTAGCACTACATATTCCTGTGTATCAGTTAAATCCGGTTCACCGGCATTTGGAAGATGTGTTTATGTACTGGGTAAATAAGAAAGAGGGGACGCAGCATGTGGACAATCGCCAAATTATCATTTAAAGAAATTTTGTTAAAGCGTATTTTCACCATTACGTTATGTATGACTTTTGCCTTTTTAATATTTTATGGAGTGGCCATTCATTACGCCGTCAGTGAAATTCTTCCAGGAGAATCTAGCGGTCTTTCGGCAGCTCAAGATTTTATGAACAAAAGTTTTATTTCTACACAGCTTCTTGGAGTGGGGTTGTACTTTTCTTCGTTTATTACTGCGTTGCTAGCTATTTTAAGTAGTGTTGGCAGTATTGCAAATGAAATTGAAAGTCATCAAATTGATACATGGCTAACGAGACCGATTTCACGCTTTTCCTTTTTAATGGGAAAGTGGATTGGTTTATGTTGCTTACTGATTGCGTACGCAGCCTTCCTGTTTATAAGTATCGTACTCATCCATCAAACAATGGGAGGGAGCACGTTTCATTTAGATTTCACGGCGACGCAGATTACAAAAGCATTGGCTCTCTTCTTGATCCAGCCTGTTATTTTAATTAGCATCGCGATATTACTAAGCACGCGTATGGCAACATTAAATGCTGGCATTGTGTTAATTATTTTGTACGGAACTGGGTTTATTGGCGGATTTGTTGAACAAATCGGTACATTGGCACAAAAAACAGCACTTGTAAACATGGGCATAATCGCAAGCCTCTTATTCCCAATTGATACAATGTATCGTAAAATGACAATCTATTTATTTGATTCAGGAGACAATCCTTTATCAATAGCTTCACAAGGAGTGTTCGGGAGTGTTTCGACACCGAGTAATATGATGATTGTTTATGTTGTTTTATATGTGTTAGCAGCTATTTTTATAGCGATTCGTACATTTAAATCACGTGATTTATAAGGGGATGAAATTTCAGTGTATTCTCCCAATGCTGTAAGGCGTGAACTAAAACCCACCTCTTTATGTAGATGTGGGTTTTATATATATCCATTTTAATTTTTCGACATATAAGTCACTGCCGTGCAGAATACACCATGATCGCTACTTGCATGCTCCTTTTGTTTTAAACCTTGCATGTGGTAGGAAAAGGCCCTGACCGTTTCTATGCGTGACCAGATGCTCTCGCCTGCCTAAAAAAGAGGGTTTTTATATCGATTTTTTAATTTGTGTTTATATAGTCTACATCTCATTATCTGAATTTCACCAACTATTAATCAGTTGCCTTCCT
Source organism: Bacillus sp. Xin1 (assembly GCF_013314535.1). Classification (GTDB taxonomy): domain Bacteria; phylum Bacillota; class Bacilli; order Bacillales; family Bacillaceae_G; genus Bacillus_A. The sequence goes on from NZ_JABUAE010000004.1 coordinate 119,620, forward strand.
ATATAAAAACGACTACAATTTTACTGTTATATATAAGAACGAAAAACAACAGAATAGGAGGGGAAACTATGCCAAGGAAAGTATGGCTATTAGTAGCTGGGATGATTATTAATGTCACGGGTGCTTCTTTTTTATGGCCTTTTAATACAATTTATTTACATGATCATTTAGGGAAGTCTCTATCTGTGGCCGGGATGGTGTTGATGATTAACTCACTTACTGGTGTAATTGGTAATTTACTCGGCGGTGTTTTATTTGATAAGTGGGGCGGATATAAGTCAATTTTAGTTGGGATTGTCATTACACTCGTATCGATTCTAGGTCTTGTATTCTTCCATGGATGGCCACTTTATGTTGTGTGGCTTGCATTAATTGGCTTCGGTTCTGGAATGGTCTTTCCATCGATGTATGCGATGGTTGGTACGGTTTGGCCAGAGGGCGGAAGAAGAGCGTTTAATGCAATGTACGTTGGTCAAAATGTCGGAATCGCTGTTGGGACAGCGTGTGGTGGTTTAGTCGCTTCGTATCGTTTTGATTATATTTTCTTAGCGAACTTTATTTTATACTTTATTTTCTTCTTAATTGCTTTTATTGGATTCCGTGGTATGGAAGACACGAAAGAAAAAAGTGTACAAACAGCGGTTAAAACGGAAAAAGGTTGGTCGCTTACACCAGGGTTCAAGGCGCTTCTTATCGTATGTGTAGCATATGCTTTATGCTGGGTTACATATGTACAATGGCAAGGCGCGATTGCGACGCATATGCAGGAATTAAATATTAGTCTTCGTCATTATAGTTTATTGTGGACGATAAACGGGGCGATGATTGTTTGTGCGCAGCCACTTGTAAGTATGATTATTCGTGCGATGAAACGTTCTTTAAAGCAACAAATTATGATCGGAATCGGTATTTTTGCAGTGTCATTTATCGTACTTAGTCAAGCGCAGGAATTTACAATGTTCCTTGTCGCAATGGTGACACTAACAATTGGTGAACTATTTGTATGGCCAGCGGTTCCAACGATTGCAAACATCCTTGCACCAAATGATAAGCTCGGTTTTTATCAAGGTGTTGTAAATAGTGCAGCGACTGTTGGGAAGATGTTTGGACCAGTTGTTGGCGGAGCAATTGTTGACTTATACAATATGGAAGTATTGTTTATCGCAATCATGGCCATGCTTGTAGTAGCGCTTATCGCAACGAGCATGTATGATAAGAGAGTCAAGGTTGAAGAAACAGTAGAAGAAAAAATTGCAGTTTAGTTTGACGGAACATGTAACATGTTTTAGAATATATTTAAATTAACTCATATGTTTAATAACAGTGAGAAGGAGTAGTAGTAATAGAAGCTGGTTTAGAGAGTTGACGGTTGGTGCAAGTCAATCCACGTTTCGTTATGAACTCGCCTTTGAGTTGCAGTTGTGAACTAAAGTAGCAATTGCCGTTTATCCACGTTACGGATCTAAGCGAATGTATAGATTGATGCTTGTTTAACGACCTTTACCGGACGTTTCGAACATCTTTTATTACATTAATTTAGGGTGGTACCGCGGGAATCTATAACCTCTCGTCCCTTTCTAGGGATGAGAGGTTTTTTGTATTTTAGGCGGTGAAAATAAATATAACTTGAATGGAGGATATCTCATGAGCTTTAATCATCAAGAAATTGAGAAGAAGTGGCAAGCGTATTGGGAAGAAAATAAAACATTCCGCACACCAGATGAGACAGAAAAACCAAAATTTTATGCACTAGATATGTTCCCATATCCATCAGGTGCTGGCCTGCACGTAGGACATCCAGAAGGATATACAGCAACGGATATTTTATCTCGTATGAAACGTATGCAAGGATATAATGTTCTTCATCCAATGGGATGGGATGCATTCGGTCTTCCGGCAGAGCAATATGCACTTGATACGGGAAACAGCCCAGCTGAATTCACAGAGAAAAACATTAACACGTTCCGTAACCAAATTAAATCATTAGGTTTCTCTTATGATTGGGATCGTGAAGTAAATACAACAGATCCAAATTACTACAAGTGGACACAATGGATTTTCTTAAAACTATTTGAAAAAGGCTTAGCTTACGTTGATGAAGTACCTGTAAATTGGTGCCCAGCGCTTGGTACAGTACTTGCAAATGAAGAAGTAATCGATGGTAAGAGTGAGCGCGGTGGACATCCAGTTGAGCGTCGTCCAATGAGACAATGGATGTTAAAAATTACTGCTTACGGAGACCGTCTATTAGAAGATCTAGAAGATCTAGATTGGCCAGAAAGCTTAAAAGACATGCAACGTAACTGGATCGGTCGTTCTGAAGGTGCAGAAGTACATTTCAATATCGATGGTATAGATGAGAAATTCACAGTTTTCACAACGCGCCCTGATACACTATTTGGTGCAACATACTGTGTACTTGCTCCGGAACATGCACTTGTTGCAGAAATTACAACTGCAGAGCAAAAAGAAGCGGTAGAAGCTTACATTAATGCTGTAAAAATGAAGAGTGATCTAGAGCGTACAGAACTTGCGAAAGAGAAAACTGGTGTATTCACTGGTGCTTACGCAGTAAACCCAGTGAACGGTGAGAAATTACCAATCTGGATCGCTGACTATGTTCTTGCAACTTACGGAACAGGTGCTGTAATGGCAGTTCCAGCTCATGATGAGCGTGACTATGAATTCGCATCAGTATTCAATCTTCCAATGAAGGAAGTTGTAAAAGGCGGAGACATTACAAAAGAAGTGTACACAGGTGATGGTGCACACGTAAACTCAGCATTCCTTGATGGTTTAAATAAAGAAGAAGCAATCGCAAAAATGATTGAATGGCTTGAAGTGACGAGCGCAGGAAATCAAAAAGTAACGTACCGTCTACGTGACTGGTTATTTAGCCGTCAACGTTACTGGGGTGAGCCAATTCCAGTAATCCACTGGGAAGATGGCACAATGACAGCTGTGAAAGAAGAAGAATTACCATTAGTTCTTCCGAAAACAGATAACATCCGCCCTTCAGGTACAGGTGAATCACCACTAGCTAACATTGAAGAGTGGGTAAATGTTGTTGATCCTGAGACTGGTAAAAAAGGTCGTCGTGAAACAAACACAATGCCACAATGGGCTGGTAGCTGCTGGTACTACCTACGCTACATCGATCCAAACAATAGCGAAGCACTTGTAGATCCTGAAAAAGTAAAACAATGGCTTCCAGTTGATATTTATATCGGCGGAGCGGAGCACGCTGTACTTCACTTACTATACGCTCGTTTCTGGCATAAAGTATTATATGATATTGGTGTAGTTCCAACGAAAGAGCCGTTCCAACAATTATTCAACCAAGGTATGATCTTAGGTGAAAACAACGAGAAAATGAGTAAATCAAAAGGTAACGTTGTAAACCCTGATGATATCGTAGCAAGCCACGGTGCAGATACACTTCGTCTATACGAAATGTTCATGGGACCATTAGATGCTTCAATTGCTTGGTCTGAAAATGGTCTTGACGGAGCTCGTCGTTTCCTAGACCGCGTATGGCGCCTATTCGTTCAAGATAACGGTGAATTAAGTGAGAAAATTACTGATGCACCAAACAAAGATCTTGAAAAAGCTTACCATCAAACAGTGAAGAAAGTTACAGAAGACTATGCAGAGCTTCGCTTCAACACAGCGATTTCTCAAATGATGGTATTCATCAACGATGCATATAAAGCTGAAACGCTTCCGAAAGAATATGTAGAAGGTTTCGTAAAAATGATTGCACCAGTTGCACCTCACATCGGGGAAGAACTTTGGAGCAAACTTGGATACACTGAAACAATCACATATGCCAGCTGGCCAACATTTGATGAGTCTAAACTTGTAGAAGATGAAGTTGAAATCGTTGTTCAAGTTATGGGTAAAGTTCGCGCAAAACTAACAATGAAAAAAGACGCATCAAAAGAAGAAATGGAACAACTTGCACTTGAGGCAATTAAAGAACAAATCGAAGGAAAAACAGTTCGTAAAGTAATTGTAGTTCCTGGAAAACTTGTTAATATCGTTGCAAACTAATGCGAAAGAGCAGTCCTCAAAAGGACTGCTCTTTTTTTAGAAACAACTGAAAAAATTCTCTTGGAAGCAAGGTGATTTTTTATTTTGGGAATAGTAAGTAGTAGAGGGGGTGTACATATGGGAAAAGGTAGAAGTAATAATGCTGGTAAAAAGCAACCGAATTTCGATGATTCATCTAATTTCGCTAAACAAAGCCAACCGGTAGAGAAAAAGAAAAAATAAGCAAAACGGAGCTATCTTTACAGAAAGATAGCTCCGTTTAATCATATGCCAGCGCTTTTTAGAGTATATCGACCGCTCTATTTATTTCCCTGTTTTTGCTAATGCTTCTTGACGTTGGCGCTCAATTTCAGCACGAAGTTGTGGTTCTGGTGCTTGCCAGCCTTCTGGTTTTAAAATTTTGCCGTCTCCTTCGCGGAAGCGTGGCTTTCCATCCGGGAATAGTTTCGCCATATTTGCATTATTTACAATTTCAAAGCCTCTATCAGGACGAACTCCCATTTCTGCAAACGTTCCGAATGCGAAATAAATAAGATCAATTAATGCATCGTACTGATCTTCTACAGTATCTGCTTCTAAAAATTCTTCTAATTCTTCTTGCATAAAGCTTGCACGAATTTTTGCACGTTCTTCCGTTAATTTTGTTGGTACATCTGTAACAGGATGTCCAAATACTTCGTGCATTTTTGCGACAAGTTCATATCCTTTATCTAAACCCTTTTCGTTTGTCATGTTGTTTCATCCTTTCTCGTTTTGTGCCGAGTTTCATTGTAACATAAATAAGGAGGAACATCTTATTCATAAGATGTTCCTCCTTATTCCTCTTTCTTTATTAAAAATGACAAAACAAGATCAATCCCAAACATCCCCACAAGTAGCATGGGTACGACAACAAGTAAATAACGCGCAAATGAAACATTTTTTAAGTATGTATGAGCAAATAAAAAGACGCCGAGAAACAGAATACCATTTAAAATAGGTTTTACTAACTTTTTAGACATAAGCTCCCCCGTAAATATCTTTTTTCTCTCTGTAAGTAATTTAAAAACTCCTCTCTCCGTTGTACCATGCCGGAGAGAGGAGTTCAATCATAATCTTACATTTTGAGGATGCTATATTTCATATTATTCGATTACACCTGAGTTTGTAATATCAACTTTATACTTTACTGTAACGGGAACATCTTTATACATTTTTTGCCACTCTTCTAATTTGAATGGTCGATAGTGTTGTCTATATTTAGCTCCAAGTCCAAGTGGATCAACATCTAGAGATTTAAATTTTTTGATGAGTTTTGCAGCTGTAGCATTTAATTGCTTTTCAACTTCTTTTGCTATTTTTTTTGTGTTCTTTTTATTATCTAGATTTATTTGTTTTGAAAGTTCTAAAATGCGTGCCTCCATTTTAACTTTAATTAAGAAGGAAGGCTTTCCATCTTTTATATTTACAATGTATGTTGGTTTGGAACGTATATTATTAATCATTACATACCCATCATTACTTTTAAATTCATGTGAGTCCAGTCGGTGTTTTTCTAACAATCCTTTAAAAATAAACATATCTTGTTGATCAATTTTTCCGACATATTTATCTTTCTTGAAAAGAGCGATACCAGTAATTTTGATTTTATCTTTGCTTTTTTTGAGAACAGGAATAAAGTAGTCCTGGCCATCTCGATAATATCGGAATGCTCCTAAATATAAGTTATCAGTTGGTACAGAACCAGTTTTCATGCTATGCTCTAACATTTTCTTTATATAGATCGCTACATTAGCAGAAGTTGTATATTTTCCTGTTAATAGCTCAAGGCCATTCCCTTCTAATAATCCAACATATAATGAGTTCCCGATCGTTACATCGCGAAGCAATGTATCAAAGGTAGTAGCTAATCCTTTTTTTGCAATTTTTGTAGTAAATAAAGCAACACGCATTTGTCCGCTTACAAATGGTTGAGACGACTCTAAAGAAGAATTAGATTTTACCTGTTTGACAGCATTACCGACTCCTTCAAAGACTTGTACTTTATTCCCTTTTTGTTGCACCGGACAAACAAATGTTACTTTTACTTTATCATCTTTTGCTGCATCAAAAACAGCACCTTGAATTAACTGTACGTCATCAATGATATTTTTTTGTAAGCAGCCAGTTAGACTGAGCAGACAAATACAAGAAAGGAGCATTAGTTTTTTCTTGATTTTTTCCATCTTCTTTTCACCCACACAATAAGAAATAAGATTGGGATATACACATAGATAAGCCAAAGACTAACTTTGGAAGCATTACTAATAAAATCGTTAATATCATGCCTGTTTGTTAAAAGCTGTGAAACAATAATGGTAATAAACATGAAAGAAAGTAAAATATATTTTTGCTTCACATGAAAGATTTCATGTGTTCCCCTTGTAGATGCCCATAATGGGAGGATAAAACTTGTAAGAATAACTAGGGCATAGCCAGAAATGGCGATGTATTCTAACCGTTCGATAAAGGGCAATTTAATAACTTGTGTCATTGCAAGCTGAGACCAAATTATTTTAAGTAATTGTTTTTCACTAAAAAAAGCGAACGCTAAAATCGTACTAAACAAATACAAAATATTAGAGAATAATACACCATATTGTGCATATTTATGAGATTTTTCAGGCCTCTTCACAAACGGATAGACCATAAGAAGAATTTCAAAGCCTGTCATACTATAAATTGATAAGTTTGCAGCTTTTAAAATATCTTGAAACGAATGCGAAAAGATAGGGAGTAGATTTTCCCAATGTGCGTATTTCAACATAAAGAGACTAAGAAAAATATATCCAAACGTTCCGCCGACAGAGATTACACAGATACCGGTAAGGACTCGAAATCCTGATGAAATGATGTAATAACCTAATAAGCAAAAAAAGATGGTTAGCATCCAAGTAGACGCAGTTGGAAACATCCACACTTGAATAATTTCAACATACGTTCGGACAACAGATATACTGACAAGAAGAAAATACAGCATGAGTACAATATTTATTCCATTACCTAACCATTTTCCGAAAGTTTGCTGATGAATGTCTATTATGTTTCCTTCTGTATTTCTTAATACGTAATACATCATCCAAACGAGAAGATGAATGATAATTCCAGTGATAAGAACTCCTATCCAGGCATCATACCCAGCCGCTTTTGCGATAATGCGTGCAAATCCAAGAACGCCAGCACCGAACTGTGCACTATGAATTAAAAAGAAAACAAAGATAGGAGATATTTGATATTTTGTTTTGACTTTACTCATATATGCACCTCGCTTTTTTATTCATCAAAATCAGATGTATGTTTTGTTGAAATTCCATTTGCTGATTTTTTTACGTGCTGTGGCCTCGCTTGAATATCTCTTGTATCAATCATAGATAACGGAAACCGAATCCAAGAGTCTTTTAATGCTTGTTGTCTTGCTGGATAAAAGAGCGCGTACGGTTTTCGTAAAGAAGACAGTCTGAAAAGATGGGTAAATAAAAAAATAAATCCAAGTGAAATTCCTAATAGTCCCCCTAATTCTGCAAATAAAAGGAATGGAAATCGTAGCAAGCGAATTGCATTCCCCATCTTGTAAATTGGTGTGATAAAAGAAGCTAATGCGGATAAAGCGACAATAATTAATAAAATGTTACTTGTTAGTCCGGCTTCTACTGATGCTTGTCCAATTACAATACCACCTACAATACCGAGTGTTTGACCTACTTTCATTGGCAGTCTTGCACCCGCCTCTCTTAGTAAATCAATAGCAAGTTCTAGAAAGAGAGCTTCTATTAAGGGAGGGAATGGAACTTGTGCTCTTGATAAAATTAATGTTTCGAGTAGATCGCTCGGAATTAATTCGTAATGGTAACTTAAAATGGCAACATATAGAGGTGTTGCACAGATAGAAAATAGAACAGCTATAAGCCGTAAAAATCTTGAGAACGTAGCGTATAGCCAAGATACGTTATAATCCTCTGGCGAAACGAAAAAATCAAAGTATGAAACAGGAGTAAGTAAGACGCTCGGTGAACCATCCGTAAAAATAGCAATTTTTCCATCGATTAGTGCCGTTGTTACTCGGTCCGTACGCTCTGTATTAATAAATAACGGGAAAATAGATTTTTCTCCCATCAATTCTTGGATATAGGAGCTGTCGTTAATTTGGTCGTATTCAATTGCACGAAGTGATTCTTCTAAATAATCAACACTGTCTTTTTCAGCAAGATTCTCTAAATACATGATGACAACTTTTGTTTTAGAGAATGTTCCAATGATAACTTCCTTTGTTTGTAGTGCTAACACTGGAAGGCGTTTACGTACTAAGTTAATATTGGTATCAATATCTTCTACAAATCCCTCTTGTGGACCAATAACTGTCGATTCATTTAATGGAATAGATGGCGCCCGATAATTATCAATTGTGATATTTGCTAAGATACATTTTTGATCTTGTTTATGTAGCTGTACGATAGCGTGTCCTTTTAATACCATATCCTCGATTTTTTGAAGATCATTTGTAATCGTAATTCCGCTCATCGGAATATGTTCTTTCAATTCTTCTAATGTAGAGCAGGTCCGCTCTAATAAAGCTGGCATTAAATATTTTTGCAGCTTTTCTCCATCAAGTGATGGGCGATAATAGGAGATCCAGTATGGCATTGTTTCATCATCTGACGTGTGATAACTAACAAAATCACTAGATGCTTTTAGGTTTTCTAATAAATCTTGAAGAGAGTGAATTTTTTCTTTCTCAGGTTTACTGAAATCATAAATGCTATTTCTTTTATTATTTTGTGCATGAGTGTCTTGTGTAGCAGTTTGAGTAGCTTGATGTTGCTTGTTTTGTGTTTGCACGTCTTGTGTAGCAGTTTGAGTAGCTTGATGTTGCTTGTTTTGTGTTTGCACGTCTTGTGTAGCAGTTTGAGTAGACTGATGTTGCTTGTTTTGCGTGTGATCCTGTTGTTTAGTAGCTTGAGCAATTTTGTGTTGCTTTCCTTGCGTCTGCTCCTCTTTTTCAGTAGTGTGATTCTGCTCTTTTAAGTCTGTTTTATTTGATTTTTTTTCCTTTCGAAACCATTTCCATATCATAAGTATTCCCTCTTTAATTTATGTAAGATAATGTTAGTTTGTGGTTTGTTTTGTATATTATGCACGTGTTTAAGAGGAAACGAACATCCTTTTTGTTAAAAGAAGGGTTTCTTTTGGAAACGTATAATTGTTTTGGTAAACGGAATCGATTTGTTATGGAAGATTGATATATAATGACGTATTTACAATGGAGGGGAAATTTATGCTACAAGTGAAAAAGGAAAGCTTTCATTTGAAAGAGTTCACATTTGAAAATGGCAGAAAGATTCCTGTTCAGCTTGGATATGAGACATACGGTAATTTAAATCAGGAAAAATCAAATGCGATTTTAGTCTGTCATTACTTTAGTGCTACAAGCCATGCAGCGGGAAAATATACAGAAGAAGACCCGCTTCCTGGTTGGTGGGACGGACTGATTGGACCGGGGAAAGCGATTGATACAGACCACTATTTTGTAATATGTACCGACAACATTTGTAATGTGCAGGTGAAAAATCCTTATATGATTACAACAGGGCCAAAATCAATCAATCCAGTAACGGGATTGGAATATGGGATGGAATTTCCGGTATTTACATTTTTAGATGTAGCACGTGTGCAATACGAATTAGTGAAAGCAATGGGAATTACAAGACTGCATGCTGTCATAGGCCCATCGGCTGGAGGAATGATTGCGCAGCAGTGGGCTGTTCATTATCCGCATATGGTAGAGAGAATGATTGGGGTCATTACAAACCCGCAAAATCCGATTGTGACATCGGTGAATGTATTGCAAAATGCGATTGAAGCTATTCAGTTAGATCCGAAGTGGAATGGTGGGAATTATGGGGAGGAACAACCGATAAAAGGATTACATTTGGCTGGTAAGATGATGTTTATAAATGCATTTGATGCTCATTATTATGAAACGACATTTCCGCGTAATAGCATAGAAGCTGCAGATTATGAGAGTTTCTCAGCGCAGACATCATTTGAACAAAATATAGATACATTGACACTTCAAAACATCGCTTTTGTTGATGCAAATTCATGGATGTATACAGCAAAGGCAACATTATTGCATGACCTTGCTCATGGTTTTTCTTCTTTAGAAGAAGCACTTTTTCAAATAGAAGCGGATGTGCTTATGATCCCTTGTAAGCAAGATTTGCTACAACCTTCTCGTTATAATTACCAAATGGTAGAGGTACTTAGAAAACAAGGAAAGTATGCGGAAGTTTATGAGATTGAAAGTATAAATGGCCATATGGCTGGTGTAGTAGATGTTCATTTATTTGAAAAGAGAATAGATGAGTTTTTAGGGAGAAGAGTGTCTAGCCGTGTGTAAAAGAAAAGGTGCAAGTCGCTAAGCTGGCACCTTTTTTTAGGTGATTTTTAAACGGAAGACGTATGTTGCAATACATAATCCAAGACAGGCAATACTGATTAATAAATAAATGAATGATCGCTCTTGAGAAGATGGTGTAGGTTTTCTTTTATTAAATATACCAATTGAAATGATAGCGAGAATTAAAAAAATGAGACTTATAATGAAAAGAAAAAGTGTCATGTCAATCGACTCCTTTCGTAAAACAAGTATATTGAGGATACAATGTAAAAGCTAGATTTGTAAATAGATTAAATTGCAATTGTGTTGAGAAAAAATAAAAATGTAAGAAGCTTCAATTCTTTGCGTTCGTACTTTTGCATGCTAAAATTGGTGATGAATAGATTGCTAAAAAAATTATTGCTTAAAGTTTTATTGTATATAAGGAGGAATTGTGAATATGACTGAAGTAAAAACAATTACAACAGAAGAAGTACAAAAGCGTTTAGAAAATGGAGAAACGTTATTTTTAGTAGATGTACGTGAAGATGAGGAAGTAGCACAAGGGAAAATTCCAGAAGCTGTACATATTAAAATGGGTGATATTCCAAATAAAATGGAATTCTTTGATAAAGAAAATGAATATATTTTTATTTGTAGATCAGGAATGCGCAGTGAAAATGTGTGCCATTATTTAAATGAGCAGGGCTTTAAAACTGTGAATATGATCGGCGGTATGCTGCAATATGAAGGTAAAATTCAATAATTTATGCTTAAAACTTGAAACGTGTTTGTTTCAAGTTTTTTTCTTTTGCATACAGTGTACAAAAGAATCAATTTCTTACAGGGGGGGACTTATGAGCGCATTTTTTCGTAAAATAAAAATTATAAATAATCAAGGGGCAGTAAATGTGGGTGATTGTTATAACATTGAACCAGTTACTGTAGCGAAGGTGTACACTGGTGCTGGAGGTTCAAGTTTTGCTACTTTCCTAAATGGAAAACGTATGCCAGCAGTTGTACCAAGAGGGGCGGTATTTATTCCTCCTTTAGAGACAAGTGAAGTGACATTAGGTTCCTGATAGAAAGGTTGAATAGAAATGCCTGCTAATATTAAAGAATTTGTGATTGTGAATAATTATGGAAATTTATTTACAGGAGATAATTTGAGGGATAATTCATTTACTTCATCTAAAATGTATAGCGGTTCGACAGGACCAACTTGTATTGATGTTGTGACAGTTATTGGAACAACAACTAAGCTTTGTTTAAGACCAGGAGATACGGTAACGACGACATATACGAGAGGAGCACAAGTAGGAACTGATGCAAATAATGATTCAAGTGCAAGGTCAGTTGGTACTTTGCAGGCTGCACCGAATACGGATGATTTTGATTCAGCGCCAGGTTTATAGGAAAACCTCCTGTCAAAAGCAGGGGGTTTTTCACATACTTATAACAGATCATTGTTTTCGTATGCTTCGTTTACAAGGAAAACAGGGTAACAACATGAGAGGATACTCGCAACGATTTTTATCCCGCATTAACGGGCTGTAATATTCCCGCCTCAAAACTTAGGAGAATGCGAAGAAGTTTAGGTGGGAGATAAACAGCCCATAAACGCCCGATTGGTGAGGGCTGACAATCAGTGGGGATGGAGAAAACCCCACTGATTGAAGTTTCACTTTATATATTGCGTAAATTTGTTTTAATGTTAGGCAACAAGTAGAGTTCCTTGTGTTAAAAAATAGAAAAAGGTAGTCGGTAAAAACTGCTGCTTTGTAATATGAACTGTAGACGAGACAGACAAGGTACCTCGTCCATACCATTTTTGACAAAGAAGCTATTGTTATAATCGAATAATTTTGTAGAGAAATCATTTAATAGATAAAGAGTTGGATGGCCTAATATGTGAAAATTAATCTTTATTAATATCATTCAGTTATCATATAATAATGCTTGATAGAGACATAGATAGGGAGAAAAGGGGATGGGGATTTATGAAAAAGAATATGAAAATTTTAGCTATGGCAGTGGGTTTAACTGTGATGGGATCAACGACAGCTGCCTATGCCAGTCCTGGTGGATTGGATAAAAATGGTGGGCATACTTGTCGAACAAACTGTGGAAAGTATGGACTTGCAACAGGAGAATATCATTATCATAACAATTGGAAACAAGAGAATGGAAAATGGTACTTCTATGATCAAAGTGGAACGAAAGCGAAAGGTTGGAAAGAAATTAATGGTACATGGTACTATTTTTACAATAATGGCCAAATGGCAGCAAATACAACGATTGATGGTTACATAATTGGCGCTAACGGTGCAATGCAAAAAGGTAAAGCTGTGCAGACAGGTTGGCAACAGAATGGATCTGTATGGTACTACTATAATACAAACGGCGTGAAACAAACAGGTTGGCAACAAATCAGTGGAGTATGGTACTACTTTAACGGAAGCGGAGCAATGCAAACAGGTTGGCAACAAATTGGCGGTGTATGGTACTACTTTAACGGAAGCGGAGCAATGCAAAAGGATTGGCAACAAATTGGCGGAGTATGGTACTACTTTAACGGAAGCGGAGCAATGCAAAAGGATTGGCAACAAATTGGCGGAGTATGGTACTACTTTAACGGAAGCGGAGCAATGCAAAAGGATTGGCAACAAATCGGCGGTGTATGGTACTACTTTAACGGAAGCGGAGCAATGCAAAAGAGTTGGCAACAAATCGGTGGTGCATGGTATTACTTCAATGGAAGTGGAGCAATGCAGACGGGATGGATTCAAGAGAATGGAAAATGGTATTACTTAGAAAATAACGGTGTTTGGAATCCGAATGCAGCGCATGCAGATAACATTTCACAATATGAAGGTTTCTGGAGTAATGTTGACGTATCGGATATAGATGATTGGAAAGAAATACCTACTCATATGAGTGCAATGGTTCAGTTCATATCTGGAAATAAGGCATCAGTTGGAGTAGGGTACATGGCAAGTCAGGGGACACGCTATGCTGAAGTTAGTGGAACTGTAACGTTTACAAATAATAAAGCGGTCTTAAATTTTGATGATGATGGATGGGGGCATTCCGGTAAAATTGAATTTACATTAAAAAATAATAAAGTATACTTAAATATTTCAACAAATCAAGGTGGTATCACGGCATGGGGAATTCCATCAGGTCAGCATGTATTAACGTATCAGTATGAACTAGAAGAAATGAAAGCTATGGCGGATTTAAAAAAGTAGAAGTGAAAGATTAAATAAAAAAGCAGCACCTAATCATTGGAAAATGAGATAGGTGCTGCTTTTATTACATTTTTACTTTATTAGCGTCAACAGGCTGTCTTTTACGGTAAATTACATAGCTTCGTCGTAAATATTTCACAGGAACGCTAAACACATGCACAAGTCTTGTAAATGGCCATGTTGCAAAGAGTCCCATTGCTGCAATGATATGAATTTTAAACCAGAGTGGGACAGTTGCCATGTACTCTGCTTTTGGCTGAAAAACAAAGAGGCTGCGGAACCATGGTCCAATTGTTGTACGATAATCAAATCCTTTTGCATCGATATTTAAAAATGTAGAGAATAGACCTGCTAACATTACGATGAACAAGAGGACAAGGGCTACATAGTCTCCTTTTGTACTTGTTGCGATAATACGTTTTACTGTAAAGCGACGATACATTAAAATCACTAATCCAACAATCGAAGCAATTCCTGCAGGAAGACCGAAACCGATAGCAACCATATGATACATATGTTCAGAAATACCAAAAGAGGTATATAAGGATTCTGGAATTAATATTCCCATGATATGTCCACCGATTACGAACATAATGCCAAAGTGAAAGAGCAAACTTCCAATTCGGAGCATTTTCTTCTCTAATAGTTCGCTAGATTTTGATGTCCAGCCAAATTGATCATAGTTGTATCTGAAAATGTGTCCGCCGATAAAGATTGCGAAAATGATATAGGGAAACAGTACCCATAAAAATTGATCCATCATTTTGACGACACTCCTTTCTAATTCGCTTGTACTCCCCAGGCATCGATAGCGAGGAGAATAGCAGCAAGAATTGGTTCGTACATACAATTCGCTTCTTTTAACTGTCCGTGCAATGCTTGTATATTTTTCGTGTATTTACTCATAATTGGTTCGCTATCTTCTTCATTCGCGTTTGCAAGAAACTCAAGTAGAAGTGGTAAATAATCAGGTAATTCTTTATCTGTTACCGCAAATCCGGCTTTTTGATAGTGTTGTTTTAACTCTAATAATTCAATTCCGCGCTCTCTTTGTTCACCTGTGTTCATGTAAGTGAGGTACATATTTGTTTTCTTTCCAAAGTCGAATGTATATACGTAAGAATCAATGAGTTGATCGTTTGTTTTTTCTAGCGCTTGCTTTATGAATGTTGTAAGTGATGCTTGGATTTCTTCGTGTTCAATCGCTTGAATCTCTTCCTGTAATTCTAGTAAAGCTTCTCTCCAACCTAGTTCAGGATAGGAGAGAAGAAAGGAAGAACAAGAAAACGCGGTTTGTAAACTTTGTTTCATATTTGCCTGCCTCCTTTATTTAAGAGATTGTCATACAAGAACCTGGACCACCTGCGAAGGAAAGGCCACAACTTCCTTGTTCACTATATAAATCTGCAACTTGTTCACGATGAGATGTAGGGATAACGAAACGGTCTTTATATTTTGCGATAGCAAGAAGACGGTACATATCTTCTACATCTTCTTTCGTTAAACCTAAGTTTTGTAAGACAGCTTCATCTGGTTCTTTATTAATTTGCAGTGCTCTCATATGTGTTCGCATGACAGCCATTTTTTTCAATGTAAGACGAATGTGTGATTCGTCGCCTGCAGTGAGTAAGTTAGCTAAATATTGAATTGGAATACGCATATTATCGATAGCAGGGAAAATTTCTTCTGCTTGCCAGTTGCTTCCTTTTCCTTCCACCATATTCATAATTGGACTAAGCGGTGGAATATACCAAACCATTGGCATTGTTCTGTACTCTGGATGAAGAGGAAGGGCGATTTTCCAATCAATAATCATTTTATAAATCGGTGACTCTTGAGCGGCTTTAATCCATTCTTCAGGAATACCTTGTTTTTTTGCTTCAGCCGCTACTTCTGGATCGTTTGGATCTAGGAAAACAGTAAGTTGAGATTCATATAAATCTTTTTCGTTTTCTACTGAAGCCGCTTCTTGTACTTTGTCAGCGTCATATAACATAACCCCGATATAACGAATGCGTCCTACGCATGTTTCAGAGCAAATCGTTGGCATACCAGCTTCAATACGCGGGAAGCACATTGTACATTTTTCTGCTTTATTTGTTTGCCAGTTGAAATACACCTTTTTATATGGGCAAGAAGATACACAGAATCTCCAAGCGCGGCATGCATTTTGGTCAACAAGGACAATGCCATCTTCTTCACGTTTATACATCGCACCAGATGGGCAAGAAGAGACGCAAGATGGGTTCATACAATGTTCGCAAATGCGAGGGAGATACATCATAAAAACATTTTCAAAGTCTGTTTTAATATCTTCTTCCATTTTCTTGACGTTCGGATCTTGTAGTCCTGTTATATGCCCGCCTGCTAAATCATCTTCCCAGTTTGGTCCCCATTCAATTTTATCGATAAACTCGCCAGTGATTGCTGACTTCGGGCGAGCTACTGGCTGATGTTTTCGCTGCGGGCTGTTTGTTAATGTTTCATAATCATAGTTCCAAGGTTCAAAGTAATCATCGATAGTAGGTTGATCTGGGTTATGAAAAATGTTCATAAGACGTTTCATTTTAGAACCGGATTTGAGCTGAAGTTCACCGTTCTTTAATTCCCATCCACCTTTATACTTTTCTTGATCTTCCCATTGTTTTGGATAACCAATACCAGGTTTTGTCTCTACGTTGTTGAAATACATATATTCAGCACCTGGACGATTCGTCCAGGTGTTTTTGCATGTTACGCTACAAGTGTGGCAGCCGATGCATTTATCTAGGTTCATTACCATTCCGACTTGCGCTTTAATCTTCAAGCCAATCTACCTCCTTCAGTTTGCGGATTACGACGTTTAAGTCACGCTGGTTGCCAGTTGGACCGTAATAGTTAAATCCATAGCTTAATTGGCCGTATCCGCCAATCATATGTGTTGGTTTCACGTGGATACGTGTTGGACTATTATGCGTTCCGCCGCGATTGCTCGTTAATTTCGTACCAGGTACATTAATATGACGGTCTTGTGCATGGTGCATAAAGGCCATTCCTCTTGGTATGCGGTGCGTTACAACGGCACGCGCTACAACAACGCCGTTACGGTTAAAGCATTCGATCCAATCGTTATCGGCTACGCCAGCTTCGGCGGCGTCATCTTTGTTCATCCAAACAGTTGGACCACCGCGGAATAACGTTAACATCGGTAAGGAATCGAAGTACATACTATGAATCGACCACTTATTATGCGGCGTTAAATAGTTCAGCGTAATTTCTTTTCCTTCTACTTCAGGGCGTGATTTACGGAACGGTTTATGCTGTAAGATTGGCTTAAATGTAGCCATTGTTTCACCGAATTCCTTCATCATATCGTGATCTAAGTAGAACGATTGTCGTCCAGTTACCGTTCTCCAAGGGATCAGACGCTCCACATTTGTTGTAAATGGTGAGTAACGACGTCCACCTTTTTCAGAACCCGTAAAGGCAGGGGAAGTAATTACCGTTTTTGGCTGCGCCGTAATTTGTTCGAATGTGAAGCATTCTTCTTCACGTTCTTCCGCTAAATCACGAAGCTTTAAATCTGTTTGTTTTTCAAGAGCTTCCCATGCTTTTACGGCCATATGACCATTCGTTGTAGAAGAAAGGGTTAACACTGCTTCAGCAGCATGGATTGCTTCTGTTATGTCAGGGCATCCTTTTGCGATAGAATCAGTGCGAATAACTCCTAATCGACTCTTTAATTGTTCGTATTCTTTTTCTGCTGACCAAGAGATTCCTTTCGTACCGATTGGCTGTTTCCTAGCATTTGGTCCGAGCGCAGTCATTTTGTCATAAATCGTTTTGTAATCCCGCTCCACAACATGAATTTGTGGCATTGTTTTTCCAGAGATTGGTTCGCATTCACCTTTGCTCCAGTCTTTAATCTTGCCAAGCGGCTGTGCTAATTCTTGTGGTGTATCATGAAGAAGTGGTGTTGCGACAACTTCCTTCATTGGCTCAAGGTCAAGTTCTGTTGCTAACTTAGATACTGCTTTAGAAAGAGAGCTGAAAATATCCCAGTCAGAGCGTGCTTCCCAAGGTGAACCGATTGCTGGATTAAATGGATGCACGAATGGATGCATATCTGTACTACTTAAGTCATGTTTTTCATACCAAGTTGAGGCAGGAAGGACGATATCGGAATAAAGCGCTGTTCCAGCCATACGGAAATCTAGGTTAATGAGTAAATCAAGTTTCCCTTCAGGTGCTTTTTCATGCCATTTTATTTCTTCTGGTCGTAATGAATCGCTATCATCATTCATTAATCCGTTTGTTGTACCTAATAGATGTTTTAAGAAATATTCATGTCCTTTACCAGAACTTGAAATTAAGTTTGCGCGCCATACGAATAAGTTGCGCGGGAAGTTGTTTTTGTTATCTGGGTCTTCAATTGCAAATTTCAGTTCTTTTTCTTTTAGTTTTTGCGCAACATATTTTCCGATTTCTTCCTGGGTTGTTGCGCCACTAGCGACAGCTTCTTTATATAATTCAATTCCGTTTTTCTCAAATGTTGGATAAGAAGGGAGCCAGCCAAGGCGAGCAGCTAATACATTGTAATCACCGTGATGTTGATAGCGTGAGTTGCCGACAACTGGTGATGCTAGGTGCCCAACTGGTGTATCTTCATAGCGCCACTGATCCGTTACGAAATAGAAGAAAGATGTACCGTTTTGTAGTTTCGGTGGACCTTGCCAGTCTTTTGCCATTGCGATCGTTTGCCAACCTTCTGCTGGACGCAGTTTCTCTTGCCCAACATAATGTGCCCAGCCCCCGCCATTTACACCTTGCGCTCCAACGAGAAGAACAAGATTTAGAACTGCGCGGTAAATCGTATCAGAGTTAAACCAATGGTTAATACCAGCGCCGACAATTATCATTGAGCGGCCATTTGTATCAACAGCATTTTGTGCAAACTCACGAGCAATTTGAATAATGAGTTCTCGTTTTACGCCGGTCATTTTTTCTTGCCATGCTGGTGTAAATGGCATATCATCATTGAAGTCTTTCGGTTCTTGCCCGCCAAGTCCACGGTTAACACCATAGTTTGCTAACGTTAAGTCGTATACAGTTGTAACGAAAATGTCGCCTTCTTCAGTCGTGATTTTTTTCACTGGAATTGTGCGTTCTAGTACTTTGTTCCCATCATCAGAGAAGTACGGAATTTGTACAGTTTCAACCGCATCTTCCATACCAAGTAAGGAAAGGCATGGATCGATTTTTTCGCCGGTTTGTTCATCTTCTAAACGTAAGTTCCATTTCTTTTCGTTATCCCAGCGTGACCCCATTGTGCCATGAGGTGTTGCGAAATCGTTCGTGTTATCGTTCCAAAGAACAGGTTTCCATTCACCGAGCTTTGTTTCACGGCCAATATCACTGGCGTTTAAGAAACGATCTGCAACAAATTGGTCTCCTTGTTGTTTCAATGTGACAAAGAACGGGAAATCAGTATATTGTTTTGCATAATTTGTGAAATATTCCACTTGCTGGTCCACGTAAAACTCTTGTAAGATGACGTGCCCCATTGCCATTGCAAGGGCTCCGTCTGTACCTTGTTTTACGCTAATCCAGTCATCAGCAAATTTTGTAGACTCAGCAAAGTCAGGACTTACAGAAACAACTTTCGTTCCTTTATAGCGCACCTCTGCTAAGAAGTGAGCATCTGGTGTTCTTGTCATTGGTACGTTTGAACCCCATGTCATAATGTAACCAGAGTTATACCAGTCACTACTTTCTGGTACATCTGTTTGATCACCCCAAATTTGCGGAGAAGCTGGTGGCAGGTCAGCGTACCAATCATAGAAACTAAGCATCGGTCCGCCCATGAGTTGCATAAAGCGGCTACCAGCGGCATGGCTTAACATCGACATGGCTGGAATTGGTGAGAAGCCAACATTTCGGTCTGGGCCATATTTGATTACCGTATAGAGTAAAGAAGCGGCAACGAGTTGTAACACTTCAGTCCAATTTGCTCTAATGAATCCGCCTTTACCACGTGCCCCTTTATAAGCACGTGCTTTTTCAGGATTTTCCACGATACTTTTCCAAGCGTCTAGCGGTGATTTGTGGTTTTGAAGTTCTTCTTGCCACATATTCCAAAGTACACCACGTACATATGGATATTTCACGCGAAGTGGACTATAAATGTACCAAGAAAAACTTGCTCCGCGCGGACATCCTCGTGGTTCAAAGTCTGGCATATCAGGGCCGGTTGATGGATAGTTTAACTCTTGGCCTTCCCAAGTTACAATTCCATCCTTTACGTAGATGTTCCAGCTACAAGAACCAGTACAGTTTACACCGTGTGTAGAACGAATGACTTTATCGTGTTGCCAGCGTTTTCTATACACGTTTTCCCATTCGCGATCTTCATACGTTTCTTGTGTATGATTGTTGTTATAGCGATCTATTGGAGAAAAATATTTTAAACGTTTCATTAATGCTGAAGGTTTCTTTTTCATACTGTTCACTCCTTTATTACGTCTCTCTTGCTTATTTTCAATATAAGAGAGCGCATCAAATAGAGATGTGATATCTATCACAGTTCAACAGATTGTCAAAAATCAGACTTATAACATTTTTTGGGAAGTTGTGACATTTTTCACATCGAAGAGTGATTCTTCTTTGTAGAATAAAGGAGAAAGAAAAAAGAGTAGCCTCTCAATAGAGAGGCTACTCAATACTACAAACAGAGGCAGGACAATCTTCACAAGCAATTTCGCATTTTAAAAATTGTAAATTATGAATCGTGATTTTTCCTTTATGAATAGAAATAATTCCTTGTTTTTTTAAATCATTTAACATACGGTTGACACTTTCACGTGAGGTTGCACAGAAATTCGCAAGCTCTTGATTTGTTAAAGGTAGATCGATAAGGATACCGTTTTCTTTTAATACGCCATAACTATTCGTCATACGAATAAGAGTCGAATAAAGAGCACCTTTTTTACCATGTAACACTAAATCACGGAATTTCGTTTGCATTCTTCTTAAATGCTCGCTAATCCATTTCATAAATTCGAAGGCAAGGGCTGGTTTTTGGAATAATGCCTTCTCTAAAGCATCTCGTTTAATTACGCCAACCTCAACATTTTCAAGGCATTTTGCATTTAATAAATACTTTGCATTGTCCGTAAATAGTGTTAATTCTCCGATAATATCGTGAGTTGAACAAATGCGAAGTGTTAACTCCTGTCCATCAGCGCTAATTTTACTAATCTGCACTTTTCCAGAGTGAATGATATAGAGTTCTTTTGCCTCCACACCTTCTTGGAAAATATAACTTCCTTTATTAATCTGCATTTTATATTCAACAGATGCAAGCAATTCCTTTAAATCTTCTGATAATGCCGTACGGTTTGTCACAGCAATCACCTTTCTCTTAAAAGCAGTCTACTTCTTATTGTGGGTGTAAACATGGTGAAAATGCAAGAAATATCTTTTTATTATAGGTTATAAGTTAGTGCTTAGCTGTGAACAAGCGCACATTTCGTACTGAAAAAAAGAGTGTCTTTTGTAGACACCCTTTTACTTTATTTAATCCACTCCACAACCATATCCATTGTTTGACGAGTTTTATCACGTTTTGGTTCTTCTAAGCGATAACCGAAAGCAACTAAAACAGACACACCAAATGCATCATTTGAAATAATTCCTTCTTCTTTTAAAATCGCATCTACTTTTTCTTGCTGGAATCCTTCAATAGGGCAAGAATCAATTCCGATTTGGGCAGCGGCAGTCATCATATTGCCAAGAGCGATGTAAGTTTGCTTAGAAGCCCAATCAAACATGGCACGATCACTTTCTAGTAATTGAAAATCAGATTCTTGAAATTCTTTATAAAAACCGCGTTTCATCGTTATAACTTCTTCAGGAAGTTGCTGAATATTTTTCATAAAGTTAGAAATATAGGGTGAGTTATAAATCATCTCTTCTTTTTTACGAGCTAATATAACGACAAAGTGGCTTGCTGTTGGTAATTGTTTTTGCGCGCCCCATGCTACAGGGATGAGTTTGTTACGAATATCTTGATTTTGGATTACAACGAATTTCCAAGGTTCAAAACCAAATGAACTTGGAGAAAGTCGTCCTGTTTCTAAAATAAAGTGAAAATCTTCATCAGAGATTTTTTTATTCACATCAAACTCTTTACATGCATGTCTAAATTGATACGCTTTTAAAATTTCTTCTTTTGTATGTTTCATTTTGATAACCACCTTTAATAATTTACTTTTTCTTAGTAAGTTGATTACAAAATTGATTCTACAATAGTACAATAAATGATGTAAGTACGCACATTTTTAGCATATAGTATCAATTTGTATACTAATGGAGAGTGACAACATGGAACAGAAAGATATAAATCGTTGTTCGGTAGAAGTAACGTTAGATGTAATCGGTGGGAAATGGAAAGGGGTTATTCTATTTCACTTAATGAATGCCGAAGTGATACGTTTTAATGAATTTGTACGATTGATGCCTGGTATCACACAGCGCATGCTAACTAGGCAGCTTAGAGAACTTGAGGCGGATGGAGTAATCCACAGAGAAGTATATAAAGAAGTTCCACCAAAAGTGGAGTATTCTTTAACGAAATTCGGAAAATCCCTTACACCAATTATCAAACTTATGCGTGAGTGGGGGGAGGAGTACCGTACGCAAATAAAGTAATTGTAACTGAAATGTGAATAAAATTTGAACGAATTTGTGAAGAATTTTTGAATGAAGAAGGCGATGTGAGAAATATCACAACGTACCTTCTTCTTCTTTTTTATGATGGAGGCAACTAAAAAACATAGAAAGTGAATAAAGAGCTTAAGCAAAAACATCGCAGTTTAAAAATATATTATAATAGAATGAAGACAGATAGAATTTAGCAGAAAAGGGGGGATAACGATGCGCGAGAAGATTACAGATTCTTTGCAGCGTCCACTTCAAGATTTACGCATCTCTGTCATTGATCGTTGTAATTTCAGATGTACATACTGTATGCCAGCTGAAGTGTTCGGGCCTGAGTATGCATTTTTACAAGAAGAATTTTTGCTTACATTTGATGAAATTGAACGACTAGCAAAATTATTTGTCGGCATGGGTGTAAAGAAAATTAGGCTTACGGGCGGAGAACCATTACTACGTAAAGATTTGCCAAAGCTTATTACACGGCTTGCAAAGTTGGATGGCTTAACAGATATTGGACTTACGACAAATGGGATTCATTTAACAAAGCAAGCAAAGGCGTTAAAAGAAGCTGGATTACACCGAGTGAATGTTAGTTTAGATGCGATAGAGGACGATGTGTTTCGCAAAATTAATGGCCGGAATATTAGTACAAAACCGGTACTAAAAGGGATTACCGTAGCAAAAGAAGCAGGACTCGATGTGAAAGTAAATATGGTGGTGAAAAAAGGAATGAACGATAGTCAAATTCTTCCGATGGCCACTTATTTTAAAGAACAGGGGATTTCACTTCGCTTTATTGAGTTTATGGACGTTGGCAGTACGAACGGCTGGAATTTTGAACAAGTCATCACAAAGCAAGAGTTGATTGAGAAGATTAGCGAGGTATATCCGATTGAACCTGTAAATCCCCATTATTTCGGAGAAGTTGCGAAGCGTTATCGTTATGTCGGCAGTAATGCGGAAGTTGGATTTATCACTTCAGTTTCTGAATCTTTCTGTTCTTCTTGTACGAGAGCACGGATTTCGGCAGACGGTAAATTTTATACTTGTTTATTTGCAACGAAAGGAACAGATTTAAGAAGCTTACTTAGAGAGGATATTTCGGATGCCGATTTATTAAAGGCAATCCAAAACGTATGGGAATATCGAAAAGATCGGTATTCTGATGAGCGGACTGAAGAAAGTGCAAATAACCGCCCGAAAATTGAAATGTCTTATATTGGGGGATAAGGAAGGGGGAAGACATGTGCAGGAGCGTTATTCAAGACAAATGTTATTTTCAGGAATCGGCGAGACAGGTCAAAGGAAAATAAGGGAAAAGCATGTGCTCATAATCGGTGCCGGTGCATTAGGGGCAGCAAGTTCAGAGGCAATTGTAAGGGCTGGAATTGGAAAGCTAACGATTGTTGATCGTGATTATGTCGAGTGGAGCAACTTACAAAGGCAGCAGCTATATACAGAAGAAGATGCAACGCAGTATAAGCCGAAAGCAGTTGCAGCGGCTGAACGTTTAAGGCAGATTAATTCTGAAGTGGAGATTGTACCAGTTATAACGGATGTAGCGGTGCGAGAAATGGAAGAGTTAATTCAGAATGTGGATTTAATATTAGATGCGACTGACAACTTTGAAACGCGTCTTCTTATTAACGATATTTCGCAAAAATACAATATTCCTTGGATATACGGGGGATGCGTTGGAAGCTACGGGGTCACATATACAATTCTTCCGGGGAAAACACCGTGTTTCCGTTGTCTGATGGAGCATCCATCAAGCGGCGTGACATGTGATACGGCGGGAATTATACAACCAGCTGTACAAATAGTCGCCAGTCACCAAGTGACAGAAGCCCTTAAAATATTGGTAGAAGATTTTGGAGCGCTTCGTGAAACGATGCTGTCATTTGATCTTTGGAACAATCAGCATATGGCGTTTAAAGTAAATAGGCAGAAAAAAGATACGTGTCCATCTTGTGGAAAACTGCGCACGTACCCGAGTTTAGCATTTGAATCACAAATGAAAACAGAAGTGTTATGCGGAAGAAATACAGTTCAAATTCGTCCAGGTGTGCCGCAAACTCTTAACTTAGAAGAAATTAAAAAGCGCTTACAAAAAAGCGTAGATGTGCAAACGACGCCATATTTATTGTCATTTCTAATTAATGAATATCGTTTTGTTTTATTTACAGATGGCAGGGCATTTATTCATGGAACAAATGATATGACGGTGGCGAAAGGGTTGTATGCGAGATATATAGGATGAACCTAAAGGAAAACCTTTAGGTTCAAGGGATTAGGACTGCGGATGTCTAACGTAGTCTCCGCTCTTCCCGCCTGTTTTTTTTAGTAAGTATGTCTCGCCAATAATCATACCTTTATCAACGGCTTTACACATATCATACACGGTAAGAGCAGTTGCAGAAGCTGCTGTTAAAGCTTCCATTTCAACGCCGGTACTGCCTTCTGTTTTCACTTTTACTTCAATAAGTAAACGATATTGTTCTTTCACTGTTTCCCATTCGAAGGAGACATCTACTCCTTTTAGAAGTAAAGGATGGCACATTGGGATAATATCAGAGGTGCGCTTGGCAGCCATAATACCGGCAATTTGTGCCACGGCTAATACATCGCCCTTACCAATTTCGTTTTGAACGATTTTATCATAAATTTCTTTCATAACTAAGATGCTAGAGCGAGCAATTGCTGTTCGGACAGTAGTTTTTTTATCGCTAATATCGACCATTTTCGCACGGCCTTGGTCATTAAAATGAGTAAATGAAGACATGGAATTCCTCCTTGAAGTAATTGCTATTATGATTAGCATTGTACAATATAAAGTGTAACCAAGATGTGATATTTTGCAAATATGGGGTGAAAAAGATGTTAGAAAAACGAGTGCCAATTCCAGTTGCTGAAGCAGTAGAAAAGGTTATGAAATACGCTCGGCAAGGTGAAATAGAAACAGTTTCTATTACAGAAAGCTATGGAAGAATTCTTGGAGAAGATGTTGTAGCAGATCATGATGTACCGCATTTTGATCGTTCTCCGTATGACGGATTTGCGATTCGAGCGGAAGATACAAAAGATGCGAGTCAAGATCATCCAATTGAATTTGAAGTAGTCGGAGAAATTGGAGCTGGTTCTGTTTTTATAGATGAAGTAAAGGCTTTTGAGGCGGTTCGGATTATGACAGGTGCAGCAATTCCACAAGGTTGTGATGCAGTTGTCATGTTAGAACTGACGGAAGAGTTTGAGCATAACGGTAAAACGTATATGAAGTTAAAACGTTTTTTTAAAGCCGGTGATAATGTTTCATTTAAAGGTGAAGATGTGAAACAAAATCAAATACTTGTGAAAAAAGGAACGAAGGTGAATCCGGGAGTAGCAGCACTGTTAGCGACGTTTGGTTACAGTTCAGTAAGTGTTATGAAACAGCCAGTTGTCGGAATCGTAACGACAGGAAGTGAGCTGTTAGAAGTGCATGAACCACTTCAGCCAGGAAAGATTAGAAATAGTAACTCTTATATGATCGCAGCTCAAATTGCTAGAGCCGGTGGAATCGTGAAGTATTATGGACAGCTTGCTGATGACTTAGAAAATTGCTATGAAGCAGTGAAAGCTGCGATGAATGAAGTGGATATTGTAATCACAACAGGTGGTGTTTCGGTAGGTGATTACGATTACTTGCCTGCAATTTACGAAAAGTTACATGCGAATGTCCTGTTTAATAAAATCGCGATGAGACCAGGTAGTGTCACAACAGTAGCTGAAGTAAATGGGAAATTGTTATTTGGATTATCAGGTAACCCGTCTGCTTGTTATGTCGGTTTTGAGTTACTCGTTCATCCAGTTGTTCAAACATTCCTGCATGTGAAAGAACCACATGCATATCGAGCTGATGCAATTTTAAAGAAAGACTTTCCAAAGGCAAATCCATTTACGCGATTTGTAAGAGGAAAAGTAGAGTTTGTTAATGGACAATTGCAAGTTATGCCAGTAGGACTTGATAAGTCGAGTGCGATTTCTTCCCTTGCAGATAGCAATGCTTTTATTGTTCTACCAGGAGGAACAAGAGGATTCGAAGCAGGAATGACAGTTTCCGTGCTGTTGTTAGAATTGAATGAAAGAAGTGAGTGGCCATGGGCAGAACCGCTCCAATCTTACAAATAGTTGGCTATCAAAATAGCGGGAAAACGACGCTTACGGAGAAATTGATCCAAGCTTTTTCAGATAAAGGCATGAAAGTTGCTACAATTAAGCATCACGGGCATGGTGGATATCCAGAAGTACCACAAAAAGATAGTGAGCGTCATAGGCAAGCGGGTGCTGTTGTAAGTGCTGTAGAAGGAGCAGGATTATTATCTCTTTCTTCTCTTCGGGATGAATGGTCTTTACAAGAAATGATTCGTTTATATGATTTTTTTGAAGTAGATATGATTTTAATTGAGGGATATAAAGCGGAAAATTATCCAAAAGTGGTTTTACTTCGGACGAATGAAGATATTGTTTTACTAGATAAAGTAGAGAATGTGATTGCGGTTATTACATGGAATGATGCTGTGCAAAGTTTACAAGAAACATATAAAACATTTCATATAACAGAAGAAGAATTATATATAAAATGGCTCGTACAAACAATAAGAGGTGCATGATGACACATACGTATTATGAAGTAATCGACACACCAATTTCAATTGAAGAGGTAACAAATAAAGTCATTCGTCGTGAATGCGGTGCTGTGACAAGTTTCATTGGTACTGTAAGAGAATTTACGAAAGGACGCCGTACTTTATATTTAGAGTACGCAGCCTATAAGACAATGGCTGAGAAAATGCTTGCAAAAATTGGAGATGAAGTGAAAGAGAAGTGGCCTGGCACGCATGTTGCGATTACACATCGCATCGGTACACTGCAAATTTCTGATATTGCCGTTGTCGTTGCTGTATCAACACCGCACCGGAAAGCTGCGTATGAAGCGAATGAATACATTATGGAACGCATTAAAGAAATTGTTCCGATTTGGAAAAAAGAATTTTGGGAAGATGGCGATTCCTGGATTGGTGACCAGTTAGAAAAAACACCGTATCCAAATGGTGAACCTGGAAAGGAGATGGGAAAATGATTCAAGTATTATTATTTGCACATTTACAAGAAGAAGCGGGAACAAACGAACTGAAACTAGACTGTGAAAATATTACTGTTGCAGAATTAAAAGGTATCATTACGAAAGAACATCATATCGCAGTTTCAGAGCAAATTATGGTTGCAATTAACGAAGAATATGCAAATGAAGATGACAAAATACAGTCTGGTGATGTGGTAGCATTGATTCCGCCGGTGAGCGGTGGTTGATTTTTTCCAGTCTAATCACGGAAATCTGTGATTAGACTGGAGGGAATTAATATATATTGTGAAATAATGAGCAAAATAGGAGGCGGAAAAGATGAGAAGTCCGAATTTTCAATTAGGTTTACAAACTTCTAATCTTGTTATTGGTTTTATGGTATGGGTGATTTTATCTTCGTTAATGCCATTTATTAAAGCGGATATTGCATTAACAGCAGGACAGATTTCCCTTGTTACAGCAGTACCCGTTATTTTAGGTTCAGTGCTTCGGATTCCAATTGGTTATTGGACCAATCGTTATGGCGCAAGAAAATTATTCTTTATAAGCTTTATCATTTTATTATTCCCTGTCTTTTATATTAGTATTGCGAACTCTATGATGGATTTAATTATCGGTGGTTTATTTGCAGGGGTTGGCGGAGCGGTGTTCTCCGTAGGTGTAACGTCCTTGCCAAAATATTATCCGAAAGAGCGTCACGGTTTTGTAAATGGTATTTATGGTGCCGGTAATGCAGGAACAGCAGTTACATCTTTCTTAGCGCCTGTAATCGCAACTTCATTTGGCTGGAGAGCAACTGTCCAATCGTTCTTAATCTTACTTGCTGTCTTTGCACTTCTAAACTTTTTATTAGGAGATCGTAAGGAACGAAAAGTGAATACACCATTAATGGAACAATTAAAAGGTGTGTACAAAAATGAAAAATTGTGGTTCTTATGTATTTTTTACTTCTTAACTTTCGGTTCGTTCGTAGCATTTACAGTATACTTACCAAACTTCTTAGTATCTCACTTTGGATTAGAGAAGGTAGATGCAGGTATGCGGACAGCTGGCTTTATCGTCCTAGCAACAGTTATGCGCCCAATTGGTGGTTGGCTCGGTGATAAATTTAACCCATTTAAAATTTTAATTTTTGTATTCATCGGTTTAACACTATCTGGCATTATTTTATCGTTTATGCCAAGTATGAATGTATATACATTCGGTTGCTTACTGGTGGCATTTTGCGCCGGAATTGGAAATGGAACGATCTTTAAATTAGTACCAATGTACTTTTCTGAGCAAGCAGGGGTTGTAAACGGACTTGTCGCAGCTTTAGGTGGTTTAGGAGGCTTTTTCCCGCCGTTAATTTTAACGTTACTATTCCAACTAACAGGTCATTATGCAATTGGGTTTATGGCACTTTCAGAAGTGGCACTTGCATGCTTAATTATTACAGTGTGGATGTACAGTCAAGAAAAGCTAATAGTAATGTTGAATCATAAATAGAAGAAACGATTGTACTGGTTCTTAAAAAAGATAGAAAAAAGCAGCATGATTCTAGTTTTTGTACTGGAGTCATGCTGCTTTTTGTATTGGTTTGAGATATGGTGCAGGAAGAGGATTTGACCGCTTTTATGCATGGCTGAATGCTCTCTCCCAGCAGAAAAAGAAGGTTGTATGTCAGTTTTACAATTTGTATTTATACAAAAAAAAATAGCGGTCAGCTATTTTAAATTTGAATATATATTTTTCATGTTAATGACTGATCGTATCTTGTAGGAAATCAGTTGCTTGATTTTCTGAAACATTTTGCACAAGTGCAACTTCACTAATTAAAATTCTGCGGGCATTGTCTAGCATTTGTTTTTCACTCGCATTTAATGCTCTTTCTTTATTGCGGCGAATTAAATCGCGAACAACTTCAGCACCGTCTGAAAGATTCCCATTTTTCATTTTCTCCATATTCATGGTATATCTTTGTTTCCATGAGAGAGAGAGATCAGCTTCACCATTATGAACGTCAACTAATACATCGTTTAATGTGTTTTTGTCGACAACATAACGTATGCCTGAATTTTCTACTTTATCCATCGGGATCATCACTTGCATATCGCTAATCACCATGTGTATCACACAATACTGACGTGTTTTTCCTAACACTTCTTTATCCTCAATTGCTTCGATTATTCCTGCTCCGTGCATAGGGTAAACAATTTTATCACCGATTTGAAACAAATCATCCACCTCCATATGTGGTAACTATATGTAATGATAACACATATGGATAAAAATATCAAATTTATTATATTAACATACGTTGTGTATTTGTGTCAATAATTTCAGGAAGAAATTTTCATCCTATTTTTATCTGAAGAAACACAGCGTTTTTTGAAAGAGTCGTAAATGAAAAGTAAGGTGTCTTGAGGGACTTTCGATGAAAAATGCAAGGCATATCCACCTATTTTTTATCATAAAATGTAAACTCGTTAATACAATATACCTAAATCCGTTCTTTTTAAAGGAGGGGAGAGAAGGTGGGGCGCACAATTAAAATTGATATTACGAATAAGGTAGTAGCAAAATTTAAATCAAATTATTTGGAATTATATACGAGTAAATTTATGATAGGTAAGTTTTATGTCTATACTGAAGATAAGAAATATGTGTTAGAAGACGGATATATATATGAAGATGGTAAGTTTTATCGCATCATAGATACGCACCGTGGCAATAATCAAGCGGCGGAGGGCTGCGATCTAGGATGGTGTTAAAATGATTCGAGTCAAGATGTTTGATGAAAGTCATGAAAAGGACTTGGAAGATTCCGTAAATGTGTTTTTGAAGAAGCTAAATGAAGAACAGCTTGTAGATATTAAATATCAAGTTGGTGTATCCATTAATGACGATGAAAATCAAATTTATTGTTTTTCGGCGATGGTTGTTTATAAAACATAAAAAAGAGCTGGGGAGCCAGCTCTTTTTTATGTTTTTAAGTAGGGATTATATAAGTTGACATAAAACCCAAAGGTGTTATATCATGAAAAATGAAACCAAAAGGTGTTATATGTTAACGCCTCATAAAGGAGACATAATATGAATCAGCAAAATACATTACAAGACATTACACAGACAGTTCTTTTTGAAGCACCTATTCAAAAGGTATGGAATGTGGTATCCACTGCAGAAGGAATTGCATCTTGGTTTATGCCAAATGACTTTGAACCAAAAGTAGGGCATGAATTTCATGTACAATCACCTTTTGGCCCATCACCATGCAAAGTGTTAGAAATCGATGAGCCTCATCATTTATCTTTTTCATGGGATACAGATGGCTGGATCGTTTCATTTATTTTAAAAGATTTAGGAGATAAAACGGAGTTCACTCTTATTCATGGCGGATGGAAACAGTCTGATGAGACGATTTCGAAAGCGAACGAGAAAGCTTCTGTTATTCGTGATAGAATGGCCGGCGGCTGGGTAGCGATTGTAAATGAAAAGCTCAAAAAGGTTGTTGAAGGGTAAATGTCCTCATCAGCAGCGAAATATGATGTTTTTCAAGCAATTGCTGATCCAACGCGCCGAGAAGTACTTAAATTATTAACAAAAGAAGAATTACCGATTTCTAAAATAACAGATCATTTTCCGATGAGCCGTACAGCTGTAGCGAAACATCTTCATATTCTTT
Source organism: Bacillus sp. Xin1 (assembly GCF_013314535.1). Lineage (GTDB taxonomy): Bacteria > Bacillota > Bacilli > Bacillales > Bacillaceae_G > Bacillus_A. The sequence goes on from NZ_JABUAE010000004.1 coordinate 150,804, forward strand.
CAGAAGCGAAATTAGTAAGCGGAAGAAAAGTTGGGAGAGAAAGGATATATCGCTTGCAGCCTGAACCGTTAGCAGAATTACAAGAGTGGCTTTCGTATTATGAGCAGTTTTGGAACAATAAATTGTCCATGCTGAAATATGTGGTGGAAAATGAAGAGTAAGTGTTGTTCTATATATGAGGGATTTTAAGGTGTAAAGTGGTAAATGAAATTATATCAGCGATTCTTCCAATATATCGACCATTTCTCACCATATATCGGCGCAAATTCGAATATATCGACGATTCGCCAAAGGATATCGACCTTTCAACAAATAATGACAAAAAACAAGAGTCTGCTGGCTCTTGTTTTCCAACATGAAGAGGCTGATCGCTATAAGCGATCAGCCTCTTTTTTTACTGTTCAGCGGTCTGCCCGGCTGGCTTTAATAGAAGCCAGCCGATAAATAGTGTAAGCAGTGCGAGCGCAAATGTACTCATATAAATAACATGTACGCTAGAAGCTAATGCCTCTTGTGATTTTGTTACTACATTTGCTGCACCGCCGTGCCCACCTGAGACAAGATCAACATTTTGCATGCCTTGCGCATGGATCATCGTATTAAAGATTGTTCCGAAGATAGCAGCACCTAATGTTTGGCTAAATGTATTAATAAATGTGTTTAAGCCGACTGCTGTTCCGCGTGTGTGTGCTGGGACAGCTGCTTGAATGGTTACCATATAAATAGGTGTGATAAGGCCCATTCCTAAACCGAACAATCCAACGGCAACATAAATGAGAAATGCTGGTGAATGAGTTGATAATGTAAATAATAAGAAGGTAGCGATAGATAAAATGCTAGCTCCAAGTAAAATAATTTGTTTCGTTTGTAACTTACCAACTAAATTGCCAGAAAAAATCGCGCCGAATGTCCACATAACAGGAATTGGCATAAGAATAAGTCCCGCTTCTGTCGCATTTTTTCCTAGTACACCTTGGCTCCAAATTGGAAGGTACATTGTAATACTAATAATCATTGCACCAGCAATCAGTGTTAATATGTTTACTGTTGATAATGTACGATTAGAGAAAAGAGCTAACGGAATTAATGGCTCTGGAGACTTTTTCTCAACGAATAAGAAAATAATGAACGAAACAGCTGCAAAGATTAAGAGGCCGATAATTGTAATGTCGCCCCAGTTTTGCTTACTACTTCCTGTTAGAAGTGCATAGAGTAACGCAATTGTACTTAGTGAGAAGATGATTGCACCAGGATAATCGATATGATGTTTCGCTGGTTTAATGGACTCTTTATAAGAAATGGCAATCATCGCACAAGCAAGAATTCCAAATGGAACGTTTAAGAAAAAGATGTAACGCCAAGAAAGAGAGTCAACTAAGAATCCACCTACTAGCGGCCCAATAACACCTGAAACGCCCCAAACAGCACTCATCCAACCTTGTGCTTTTGCACGATCTTTCGCTTCGCTATATAAGTCGCCGATAATCGTCATTGTAATTGGCATAACAGCGCCAGCACCTATACCTTGAAGAGCACGGAAGATGATTAATTGTTCCATTGATGTCACGACTCCACATAGTGCAGAACCAATTAAAAAGATGGCTGCACCAATGAGAAGTACTTTTTTACGCCCGAATAAATCGGCTAATTTTCCGTAAATTGGAGTTGAGACAGCTGTTGCTAGCATATAAATTGCATACACCCAGCTAACAAGTTCGACACCAGATAAATCACTCGTTATACGAGGAATTGCTGTACTAACGATCGTTCCTTCCACAGCGGAAAGAAACGTCATTAACATTAAAGATATCATGACTTTTTTACGCATATGTTTTCCCCTTTGTTTCAATTATTCAACATTATAAAATATAAAGCTACTAAGCTATATAAAGCAACAAAAAAGAAACAAGAGTGGAAAGAATCCACCCATGTTTCTTTTTTAGTACTACACTTTCGCGTTTTGCCCTGCAGTTGTTCCTGCGATTCTTCCTGTGACAAGAGCAGAAGTAATATTATAGCCACCTGTATAGCCATGAATATCAAGAACCTCTCCGCAGAAGTATAAGCCGTTCATTAATTTAGAAGCCATTTCTTTCGGATAAATTTCTTTAACAGAAACACCGCCGCCTGTAACGAATGCTTTTTCAAGAGGTTGTGTGCCATTTACTGTTACTTTAAACTCTTTGAAGTCCTTCACAAGTGCGCGAATCTTTTCGTGAGAAACTTGTCCAGCTTGCTCGCTACCGTCAATTCCGTTTCTTTCTAATAAGAATAAGAAGTAACGCTCAGGAACATATCCTTTTAATACATTTTTGATTCCTTTTTTTGGTTCTTCTTTCATTTGTTTCATCATGCGCTGGAAGAGTTGTTCGCCATTTTCTTCCGGCAATGCATCAATGCTCATTTCTACCGCACGCATTTTAAATTTTTTCATCGTTTTTACAACGAATTGACTACAGCGAAGAGCGGCTGGACCAGAAATACCAAAGTGGGTAAAGAGCATGTCCATTTTATGAGAAATGACAACTTTACCTTTTGGGTTCAGTACACTTACATTTACATCGCGTAAAGCAAGTCCTTGCAGTGTACGATCACGAATAAATGGTTCGCTTGAAGTAATTGGAACTTCTGTTGGGAAAAGCTCAGTAATGGTATGCCCAGCTTTTTCAGCCCAAGCGTAACCGTCCCCAGTTGAGCCAGTATGAGGAACAGATTTCCCGCCAACGGCGATAACAACATGGTTTGTTTCAAGCACTTCACCTGTTTTGAGAACAACGGATTTTGTTTGACCATCTGCATATTCGATTGTTTCAACTGGTGTATTCGTACGGATTTTAACGCCTAGTTCGTTTAGTCTCGTTAATAAAGCATCTACAACTGATTGTGCTTTATTAGAGACGGGGAACATGCGGCCATGGTCTTCCTCTTTTAACTTTACGCCAAGCTTTTCAAAGAATGTAATAATATCTTCATTATTAAAAATAGAAAAAGCACTGTATAAAAAGCGACCATTTCCTGGTATATGTTTGACAATTTCATCAAGTGGTAAGCGGTTTGTTACGTTACAGCGACCTCCACCAGAAATAGCAAGTTTACGTCCAAGTTTATTTCCTTTATCAAGAAGCAAGACGCGTGCGCCTTCTTCAGCGGCACCGATTGCGGCCATTAATCCTGAAGGGCCTCCTCCGATGACAATAACATCATAATGCATAGTATATCGACCTCATTTTCTACATTTCCTGCCTAAAAGAATAGCATGTTTTCGTAGAAAAGAAAAATTCAGTGAGGTACTGTTTCCCTGAAGAATTGTGGTACAATACAAAGGTTAGAGTTCAGCGTTATATATGTAGGAGGATCATCTATGTCCGATTCAAAATTTCTGCGCGGAACGCTTATTGTGACGTTAGGAACTTTTTTAGTTAAGTTCTTAGGCATGATTTATGTCTTTCCATTTCATGCTTTAGTTGGCACAGAAGGCGGAACGCTCTATACGTATGGATATATTCCATATACGATCTTTTTGAGTATTGCAACGGCGGGGGTGCCGCTTGCTGTTTCAAAGTTTGTTTCTAAATATAATGCACTTGGAGATTATAAGACGAGCCGGAGAATGTTCCGCTCGGGAATGGTTATGATGATTATATCAGGAATCCTTTCCTTCCTCGTTCTTTACATGTCTGCGCCATTATTTGCTGAGGCAATGCTTGGTAAACAAAGTGTACACAATAGTATAGAAGACGTTACGATGGTTATTCGTCTCGTAAGTTTTGCGCTTATTGTTGTACCAGCAGCAAGCTTAATTCGTGGTTATTTCCAAGGTCATCAATCAATGGGACCAACTACGGTATCGCAAATTATTGAACAAATTATTCGTATTGTCTTTTTATTAGCGGGTAGTTTTATTGTCATTAAAGTAATAGGAGGATCAGTAGCAGAAGCAGTTGGAGTGGCAACTTTCGCAGCGTTTGTTTCAGCTGTGGGGGCGCTCGGTGTGTTAATATGGTACTGGTTAAAACGCAAAAAGCATCTCGATCAATATTTAATTGAACAAACGGTCCCAGAATCAACAGTAAGTACAATTCAATTATTTAAAGAATTATTTGCGTATGCAATTCCTTATGTTGTTATTGGGTTAACGATTCCTTTATATCAACAGATTGATACATTAACATTTAACTCTATTATGCAAGCAATTGGACAAGGGGATATTGCAGAACGAGCACTCGGTATCTTCACAATGTGGACACATAAATTAATTATGATTCCTGTTTCACTTGCGACGGCGTTTAGCTTAACGCTTGTTCCAGCAATTACAAAATCATTTACAGAAAAACAATATCGCTATTTAAAACTGCAAATTACACAAACATTCCAGGCAAATATGTTTTTAACATTACCGGCGGTAGTTGGTATTTCTACGCTTGCGTATCCAATTTATACAGCGTTTTATGAAAAGGATCCATTAGGTGGACAAATACTGATGTGGTATGCGCCAGTCGCGTTACTATTTGCTTTATTTACAGTAACTGCAGCCATCTTGCAAGGAATTAACCAACAAAAACATGCAATTATTGCGCTTGGCATGGGTGTTATTTTGAAATTCTTATGTAACGTAATCTTTATTCGTTACTTCGGTACAATTGGAGCTGTTTTAGCAACAGCTGTCGGTTTCTTAGTTTCCGTTTGGTATACGAATAAACAGATTCGAAAACATGCACACTATTCATTCGGTGTCGTATATAAGAGAACTTTCCAAATTGCAGTATTAACGCTTGTGATGGTAGTTGTAGTAAAACTATCACAAGGACTACTATCCTTTGTAATTTCGCCTGATGGTCATTTTGGAGCACTCATTACAGTTGCGGTTTGTGCAGGGATTGGCGGCCTTACTTACGGAATTTTAGCAATTCGCACAGGTGTACTTGAAAGAGTATTTGGCGGAGAAGCTTTAGAGAAGATTCAGCGTAAGCTTGGTGGTAAGCTGAAAATAAAGATGAAATCAAAAGGGGCGTAATAGACGTCCCCTTTTCTATGATAAATACAAGAAGGTGAAAGAATGAGATTAGATAAATTATTAGCAAATATGGGATACGGAAGTAGAAAAGAAGTAAAGAAACTATTAAAAGATGGTGTTGTAAAAATTGATGGAACGCCAGTTAAAGATGCAAAGTTCCATGTGAATGTAGAAGAACAAGAGGTTATGATTCACGGTGAAATTGTTGAATATAAGGAATTTGTATATTTAATGATGCATAAACCACAAGGTGTCATTTCGGCAACAGAAGATGATAATCATGAAACAGTTGTTGATTTATTAGAATTAGAAGATGCGATTTTCGATCCGTTTCCAGTTGGAAGACTAGATATTGATACGGAAGGGTTCCTATTGTTAACAAATGACGGGAAGCTTGCTCATCAGCTATTATCTCCGAAAAAACACGTGCCGAAAAAATATTATGCACACGTAGCTGGAGTTGTAACAGAAAAAGATGTAGAAGAATTTGCAAAAGGTGTAATTTTAGATGATGGCTATGAAACGAAGCCAGGTAAACTTACAATTTTGAAAAGCGACGATGTGTCTGAAATTGAGCTTGTCATTACAGAAGGAAAATTCCATCAAGTAAAGCGCATGTTTGAAGCGGTAGGGAAAAAAGTTGTTTACTTAAAGAGAACAGAGATGGGACCTTTAGTATTAGATGCAGAATTAGAACTTGGTCAGTACCGCGAATTAACAGATGAAGAAGTAGACATGTTAAAAACGTATCAAGTTCAAACAGAGAATCAAGATTGAGACCGATTCCAAAAAATAGAAAGAACCCCTTTCTGATTTCACAGAAAGGGGTATGTATTATATTTTAGATACAATTGTTTTCGTTATGAGGTCATTCTCACTTTCTTTCCTGTTGTTGTCCACTTGCCGCGGCAAGGGCTATACACGAGCTCATTAAACTGCAACACATTCAGATCACGTTGTATTGTTCGCGGTGTGATCCCGAACTCATCTACAAGGTCTTTCGTCGTTACCGTACCATTCTCATTGATGTACATATAAATTGATTTAATGCGTGTTAGCATACGAGTAGTTGTAGGTTTCAAGAGAAAACCACTCCTCTACTAGTTTTTTTGACCCCATTCAGGAAAGAAGGTCTTTACTACCATTGTACTCCACATGACAAATTTCATGCTTTAACCTAGTTAAATTTTACAAAAGTTTAACAAATAATAAAATAGAAAAATATTGGTAGTTGACATTCTATGTCTCTTCTATCAACTACCACATAAATTTCTACGTAAACCGTCAAATTCCTGCAAATTTTTTTAGAAAAACAAAAGAAAAACTAATGCGAAATGTCTGAAATGTTGAAATTGTTCGTTACTTGATGTTCTCCTGTTGGCATATCGGATTTTCGTTTGCTATGATGAAAGAGAGAATGATAGAAGAGGTGAATGAGTTATGTCAGCAATTAATTGGACAGAAGAAGTTGAGAAAAGAAAAGAAGAATTAATTCATGACGCACAGCAGTTTTTGCAAATTAAAAGCGTATGGGAAGAAGAAACAGCAGAAGAAGGGGCACCGTTTGGAGAAGGTGTAGCGAAAGCACTTTCGTTCATGCTACATAAAGGGGAAGTAGAAGGATTTACTTCTAAAAATTTAGAAGGGTATGCAGGACATCTTGAAATGGGACAAGGAGAAGAATTAGTGGGTATTCTTTGTCACGTTGACGTTGTACCAGAAGGAGATGGCTGGACAACACCTGCATACAGCGCTGATATTCGTGATGGAAAGATTTTTGCACGTGGTGCAATTGATGATAAAGGGCCGACAATGGCAGCTTATTATGCAATGAAAATTGTAAAAGAATTAGGATTACCACTTTCAAAACGCGTACGTATGATTTTAGGAACGGATGAAGAAAGTAACTGGAAATGTGTTGATCACTATTTTAAGAATGAAGAAATGCCAACAATGGGATTTGCACCAGATGCTGATTTTCCTATTATTAATGCGGAAAAAGGGATCTCTGATATACAAGTTGTGCAAAAGAGTAGTGAAACAAAAAGCGGAGAATATGAGCTTGTTTCATTTTCTTCAGGTCGCCGTTTAAATATGGTTCCTGATTTCGCAGAAGCAGTGGTTACGACTGAAAAAGCAGCGATGATTAAAGATACTTACGAACAATACTTACAAGCTGAGAAGAAAACAGGGAAAGCAAATGTAGAAGGGAATACTGTGACGTTACAAGTAGAAGGGATTTCCGCTCACGGTTCTACTCCTGAAAAAGGTGAAAATGCGGGTCTCTTGTTAGCGAACTTCTTAACAACGATCGCTCTTGACGGTAAAGGTGCTTCATTTGCGGCATTTGTTACAGAAACATTTACGAACGATACGCTTGGAGAAAAAGCAGGAATCGCTTATAAAGATGAAATTAGCGGACCATTGACAGTGAATGTGGGGCGTCTTTCGTATACGAAAGAGGAAGGCGGAAACTTAGGATTAAATATACGCTACCCAGTAACAACGAATTTTGAAGAGACAGTGCAGAAATTAAAAGACTATGCCAGCAAGAACGACTTCCAAGTAGCTGATTACTCTAACGCACGTCCGCATCATGTTAATAAAGATCATGTTTTAATTCGTACATTACAACGTGTGTATGAAGAACAAACAGGGAAAAAAGCAGAGTTATTAGCAATCGGCGGTGGTACATATGCTCGTTCATTAAAAACTGGTGTCGCATTCGGACCACTATTCCCTGGTAAAGAAGAGCTTGCCCATCAAAAGGATGAGTATATTGAAATAGAAGATTTACTAAAAGCAACAGCAATTTATGCACAAGCAATTTATGAATTAGCGAAATAGGTTGATTGTATGCTGAGATATGACCGCTCTCCATTTGGAGGGCGGATTTCTTTATATTGTTGGAATGAGATGCAAAAGAAAAGCAACAATAATAAAAAGGAGAAGATATAAATGGTATCACATTATTTTTTAGCAGTTACCCTGCCAGATTATATAAAAGAAAGGCTTGCGAGTTATAAAGAGGAAATGAAAGATAAGTTACCATTTCGCTCATGGGTACATAAAGAGGACTATCATATTACCCTTGCCTTTTTAGGGAGTGCAACGCAGGAACAACTGCAAGGAATAGAGAAAGGATTACAACTCCTTGTGAATACACCAGAGTTAAATCTCACGCTGCAAAACTTTTCTACATTCGGCCTAGTAGAGAACCCGCGTATATTTTGGGCTGGATTGCAAGAAAATCAAGCGTTATTTGATTTGCAAAAACAGGTGCATGCGATTTGTGAGATAAATGGTTTTTCACTTGAAACACGTCCTTATCACCCGCATATTACTGTTGCCCGTAAGTGGATGGGAGAAGAAAAATTTAATCCTACAAACCTGAAACCAGTGGATGCGGTATTGTTTCAGGCTGACACGATTACATTATACGAGTCTCACGTCCATCAAACTCCGAAGTATAGATCAATTTGTGAAATAAAGTTACAGAACTTTAAAGTGTAAAAAACGTTTCTTATGAATGTGAATATACTATAGAAAATGGTAAGTTTGTGTGTAGCGTGCGATTCATCTTTAGGAGTACCTATTTGTAAAAGGGAGTTTCATTTTAATTTCGAGAATGATGGTGATTTTTTATGCTGAAAGTAAAGCGTCCATTTGAAGCCTATTTAGATGAAATGAATAAAATTACAATCTTGCTCCCGCATACGTATGGAACAAGCCGGACATTTTTTATACAGGAAGGAAATCATGTATGGGAGCTTAAGGTTGCTCAAATCATATCTCTTCCAGATGTAACAAAGTATGAATGTTATATAGAATATCCACTTGATGTGGGAAAGTATTATACAGTGCGAGATGAGCGAAATGGAGAAACAGATTTACAAATTGGAGCGGTTATTCGAACAGCTGTATTTGATGAAAAATATTATTATGATGGTAGCGATTTAGGAGTTTGTTATGGAAAGGAAAAAACAACTTTTAAGATGTGGGCACCAACTGCAAGACTTGCGAAAGTAAGAATTTATAAAAACGATAAAGAGTATATGGATTATGAGATGAAAAGAGAAGAGAATGGTGTTTGGTCCTATGTTTTACAAGGAGACTTTGAAGGGGCGCAGTACACATTTCTCGTTTGTATTAATTTGATATGGAATGAAGCTGTAGATCCGTATGCAAAATCCGTATCAGTTAATGGTAAGTATGGAGTTGTGGTCGATCTTGAGAAGACATATATAAAGAAGCAAAATACGTTGCCGAAACTAGATTCTTTTACTGATGCAATCCTTTATGAAGTCCATATTCGCGATGCTACTATGCATCCAAATAGTGGTGTGGTAAAAAAGGGGACATATGCGGGATTAACAGAAGAGAATACGAAGGGGAAACTTGGGACAGAGACGGCCTTTTCTTATATAAAAGGATTAGGGGTTACACATGTTGAAATTTTACCTCTTCATCATTTTGTTGGAGTAGATGAAATGCGTCCTTTTGCGGCGTATAACTGGGGCTATAACCCATTGTATTACAACGTCCCAACAGGCGTGTATGCAAGCGATCCTACCAATCCTTATAATCGAATCAAGGATTGTAAACAACTTATTGAGAAGTTTCATGAACGTGGACTCCGCGTGATTTTGGATGTTGTATACAATCATGTATATGAAAGAGAAACGTCATCTTTTGAAAAGCTTGTACCAGGATATTATTTCAGACATGATGAAAATGGCATGCCATCAAATGGAACGGGAGTTGGGAATGATATAGCATCAGAACGAAAAATGATGCGGAAATTTATTGTTGATTCTGTTCTATATTGGCTTACTGAATATAACGTTGATGGTTTTCGCTTTGATTTAATGGGAGTTTTAGATGTGGAAACAATGAATGAATTAGAAAAGGAAGTCAGAAAAATAAAAAAGGATGCACTGTTGTTGGGGGAAGGTTGGGAGCTGCAAACACCGCTTCCGCTAGAGGAGAAAGCGACGCTTAACAATGCAAACCAAATGCCGCGGATAGCACAGTTCAACGATCAATTTCGTGATGCGATAAAAGGTAGTACGTTTGATGTAAGTAAGCGTGGTTTTGCGTTTGGAGGAAGTGTAGATCCCGCCCATTTACAATATGTGCTAACAGGAAGTCTTGTAAATGAAAAAGGAGACGGGTTATTTTTAGAGCCCATTCAAAGTGTTAACTATGTGGAATGTCATGACAATATGACGATGTGGGATAAACTCGTGCGCAGCAATCAGGAAACGGAGGAAGTGCAAAAAAGGCGTCATCGCCTAGCGACAGCGATGACATTACTCTCACAAGGAATCCCGTTTTTACACGCAGGACAAGAATTTTATCGTTCTAAGAAAGGAAATGAAAATAGTTATAATGCGCTTGATGAAATTAATCAGCTTGATTGGAATCAAAAAGAGAAAGAAATGGAAACGATTGCTTATATAAAAGGTTTGATTGCGATTCGTAAGGCGCATAGAGCGTTTCGCTTACCAGCGGCTCATCTTATAAAGAAGCACATGACATTTTTACAAGCGCCTCCTACTATTGTTGCTTATCATTTACAAAATGTAGGAGAGTTCGGTCCGTGGAAAGAAATTGTTGTTTTGTTTCATAATGGTGTGCAATTAGAAACGATTTCGCTGCCAAAACATGAAATGTGGTACGTATTAGCCGATGATACAAAAGCAAAAATACAGCCAATTTCTTCATTTCAAGGAAGTGAATTTCAAGTGGCACCGATTAGCTCGTATATATTGGTGATAATGTGACAAATCGCTACTTGACGATGAGAATGTAATAAATGTAGAATTGACAAAGGTGACGATTTTGATAAATTGTCATTCTAATATTGGTTTTGTAAAATAAAGTAAAAGGATGGACGGTTCGTTTGTCCTGATCTCTTGGCTTATGCCAAGTTTTCTTTCATTTAATTACAGTAAAAAATATATGAATCCACAACATGTTCAAAAGGTGTTGCGGTTTTTCTTTTCATAACTATAAAAGATAAGGATTTGTTAACGGGTAATGAATATGGAATGGTTGGAACAATTATTAGGAGAAGAGTGGAGTCTCATACCAGCTGGTGGGGCAACGGGCGATGCGTATATTGCGCAAAATGGACAACAAAAGCTATTTTTAAAGCGGAATACATCGCCTTTTTTAGCGGTATTGTCGGCAGAAGGAATTGTTCCAAAATTACTTTGGACAAGAAGAGTGACAAACGGCGATGTAATTTCGGCTCAAAAGTGGCTTCCAGGGAAAAAGCTAGAGCCCGAAGATATGAAACTAGAGCGTGTTGCGAAGCTTTTAAAAAAAATACATTCGTCTAAAGCACTTGTGCAAATGATACAAAGGCTTGGAAAGCAGCCGCTGCATGCACAGGAGTTATTAGAACAATTGTATTTTATTTTAAGAGGAGATATAAGAACGGATGAAATGATTCAGACAGGGCTGGAGTATTTAAAAGCTACACTGAAGGATATTGAATATGATGAATTTGTTGTATGTCACTGTGACGTGAATCATAACAATTGGTTATTATCGAATGAAGATGAATTATTTTTAATTGATTGGGACGGAGCTGTTATTGCAGATCCTGCCCTCGATCTTGGCATGTTATTACATTGGTATGTTCCGCGGCACGAATGGGACGAATGGTTAGCGTATTATGGAATTGAAATGAATGAATCATTGGTTCAGCGTATGAAGTGGTATGTAGTGGCACAAACTATTTTATCTGTTCAATGGCATACAACAAAAAAACAGCAAGCAGAAGCTGAATATTGGCATCAATATTTACAGCAACTACTTGCTTCAGAGTAAAGAATTAAGAGAAATTGTCCATTCCAGAAATCCATTGTGTGAGTTGCTCTTGATTACTAGAAATATGATTGTCTAAATCAGGAGAATATTTACCCGATTGACTATAGTAATATACATCGTTTAGCATTGCTTTTACATCGCTGTTCACGTTATCGTTTGCAAGCAATGATTGAATGAGCCGTTCTAATTGTTCGCACTCAGAAACCGTTCCACAGCAATCACTTTGGTGATTGATTAAAATATCTTTTAAAACTTCTAATTGATGTTGTTGATTAATCGGCATGACTGGATCATCCTTTCGATTGTTGTTCAATGTGAACAAGTAAGAGAAATTTTCTGTTTCGTCATGGAGTAGCTAATCAGTGGCTAACGAAACCTTTCTACAGAAATGAAAGTTTCGTTCTATGCTCTTTGTAGTTTGTATCAAAATGGTACACCTTATACTTGAAAGAAACGGACCGAGTGCTCGTACGTACTTGGTTTTTTGTTTGATAGATTGATTAAAAAAGAAAGAAGGAATGAACCTTCAAAAAATAGTCTGGTAAAGAGAGGGAGACATCTATGCGTTTAAGACATAAACCATATGCAATGGATCGAATCAATGAGTACTCACAGTTTGTAATTGGAAATCCAGAGGAGCGTCGTGGCAATTGGCAAGAAGTGTTTGGAAATGACAATCCAATTCATATTGAAGTAGGAACAGGTCGTGGCCGTTTCGTTTATGAGATGGCAAAAGCGAATCCACATATTAATTATATCGGAATTGAAAAATTCACAAGTGTTATCGTAGATGCGCTTGATAAGTTGATTGAAGAAGAAGTACCAAATTTAAAATTAATGAATAAAGATGCTGAAGATTTAACAGTGTTCTTTGCAAAAGGTGAAATTGACCGTGTGTATTTAAACTTCTCAGATCCATGGCCAAAAAACCGTCACGCAAAGCGTCGTTTAACGTATAAAACGTTTTTACGTAATTATGAAGAAGTGTTAGTAACGGGCGGAGAAATTCATTTTAAAACGGATAACCAAGGTTTATTTGAATACTCTCTTATGAGTATGGCTGAATATGGTATGCTACTCACATTCCTTAGCTTAGATCTTCATAATAGTGATTTTAAAGGTAACATTATGACGGAATACGAAGAGAAGTTTTCTAGTAAAGGACATCGTATTTATCGTGTTGAAGCGAAATATCGTACAGAACCTGCGCAGTAATGCACAGGTTTTTTTATGCGGAAAAATAATCTGAATTTTATGTTAAAATTGAAGTGAAAAAGGGGGAATATGGAATGGAATTTTTAAACATTGGAGAAATCAAAGTCACATGGCTCTGCGGTGGGAATACTCATTTAGATGGGGGAGCAATGTTTGGGGTTGTACCGAAAGTTTTATGGTCACGCAAATATAAACATAATGATACAAATCATATTTATTTACGGACAGACCCATTGCTTGTGCAAACGAAAGATGGGAATATGCTTATTGATTCAGGAATTGGAAATGATAAAATGAATGAAAAGATGAAGAGAAATCAAGGTGTGACGGAAGAATCGTCAGTTGAAATTTCTCTAGCGGAGCGTGGTTTAAAGCCAGAAGATATCCATTGCGTATTCATGACGCACCTTCATTTTGATCATGCATCAGGATTAACGAAATGGGAAGGTAGTAAGCTTGTTCCAACGTTTCCAAATGCAAAAGTATACGTGTCAGAAACAGAATGGAATGAAATGAGAAATCCTAATATTCGGTCTCGTAATACATACTGGAAAGAAAATTGGGAGCCAATTGTACAGCAAATTGTTACCTTCAAAGAAGAAATCCAAATTTCAGATGAAGTAAGAATGGTGCATACAGGCGGACATAGTGATGGTCATGCTGTGATTGTTCTTGAAAGCAAGGGGGAAACGATGCTGCATTTGGCGGATTTATTACCAACGCATGCACATCAAAATGTATTATGGGTTATGGCTTATGATGATTACCCAATGACATCTATTGAACATAAGCAGAAGTGGATGAAGTACGGAGTGGAGAAAAAGGCATGGTTTACATTTTACCATGATGCGTATTACCGCGCTGTGAAGTGGGATGAGGAAGGGAATATGATAGAGAGAGTAGAACGAAAAGAGACAAATGTACCAAGTGAAGTGTAAGAAAGTTAGAAGAGTTGTGACCCTCCACTAAAAAAGTAAGATTTTTATATTCTCCTTTAATTGTAAGTTAATTAGTTGTCAGGATTTGTCGAAAGAATAAACTTTAAAACATTCTGAAAATTGTTATAATATCTCTGAGTTACTACATTATTACACGCTCTATATGAGAAGCGTTTTATCCCGCATTAACGGGCAGTAAGACCCCAAACTCAAGATTCAGAGGGAAACGGGGAAGATAGGTGGGGGATGAAGAAAACCCCCACTGATTAAAGGTTCACTTTATTCGAAAAGGGGGAAATATATTGTATATAACGATTGGAAAATTGCTTGAGTTGACTACTGAAAGTTATGCAAATAAAGAAGCGATTGTTGAGCCGAAGAAAAATATTCGCTGGACGTATACAGAATGGAATGAACAGGTAAATAAGCTAGCTCACGCTCTTCAAAAAAGTGGTATACAAAAAGGTGACCGCGTTTCGACATTTCTCTTTAATAGTAGTGAACTAGCAACTACATGTTTTGCTTGTGCAAAAATTGGCGCCGTGTTTAACCCAATTAATTTTAGATTAAAACCACAAGAACTCAGTTATATATTAGAAGATGCCTCTCCAAAAATCGTACTTTTTGAACAGCAATTATCCTCTCAAGTACAAAACATTCATAAACAATTTCCTCATATTCAGTTCTGGTATATTGATCAAAATCATCCGTCGTTTTCTATTTCATATGAAGAAAAACTATCCAATGCATTACCACAATTTGAAGCAGTAGAAGTAAAAGAAGATGATATTTGTTCCATTATGTATACAAGTGGAACAACCGGTTATCCAAAGGGAGTGCTTCACCGTCACCGAGAAATTATTGATCAAAGTTTGCTGGGAATCGCATATTTACATTACACCGAAGCTAGTCGTGGCCTTGTAACAGCGCCGATGTTTCATTGTGCAGAGCTGCATTGTTGCTTCATTCCAAGGGTACATAGCGGTGGTGCGAATATTATTCTACACCATTTCGATACAAAGAATGTTCTTGAAACAATTGAAAAAGAGAAGGTTACTGTTATGTTTGCGGCACCTACAATGTGGAATATGATGTTGCAGGAAGATTTAATGCAGTATGATTTATCTTCTCTTCGGTACGGTTTATATGGAGCAGCTTCAATGGCACCGGCACTTGTAAAAGCTTGTGATGAAAAATTGAATGTTTCATTAGTACAAGCTTATGGTATGACGGAAATGGGACCGGCAGTTACTTTTTTACGAGAGAATGAGCAACTTACGAAAGTAGGTTCTGCAGGAAAAGCTGCCTATAACCATGAAATTCGTATTGTCCGTCCAAATGAAGAAGGCCCATCTGAGCCAAATGATATAGTAAGGCCGTATGAAATCGGAGAAATTATTATGCGGGGTTCTTGTTTGATGAAAGGGTATTACAACAATGAGAAGGCAACTGCAAAAGCGCTATATAAAGGATGGTACCATTCAGGGGATTTAGGCTATGTAGATGCAGATGGTTATTTGTATGTTGCAGATCGCGTTGACGACATGGTTGTTAGTGGCGGAGAAAACATTTATCCACGTGAAGTCGAGGATTTTTTGTATACACATGAAAGCATTTTAGATGTTGCGGTGCTTGGAGAGAAAGATGAGCTTTGGGGGGAAAGTGTCCTAGCGTACATCGTTTCAAAAGATCAGTCTCTCACCGCAGAAATATTAGATGAGTACTGTAAAGGAAGTGATAAGCTTGCGGATTACAAACGTCCGCGTCGCTATGTATTTGTTGAACAATTGCCAAGAAATGCGAGCGGTAAAATTCAAAAATTTATTTTACGTAGCCAAGTGACAGAAGAGGAATCTAAGGGGAGGATATGATGAAGCATAAATATTTACAGGAGGAGCATCACATTTTTCGTGATGCTTTTCATAAATTTTTAGAAAAGGAAGCATATCCATACTATGACGAATGGGAAAAAAACGGGATGATTCCTCGTTCTTTTTGGACAAGTATGGGAAATAAAGGTTTCCTTTGTCCAATGGTAGAGGAGCAGTATGGCGGAGCAGGTGCTGATTTTGGATATTCGGTTGTCATGAATGAGGAACTTGAGAAGGTTGGATCAAGTTTAATTGGAATCGGTTTGCATAATGATATTGTTGTTCCATACTTTACGCAGTACGGAACAGAAGAACAAAAGAAACGCTGGTTACCAAAATGCGTAAGCGGTGAATATATAACGGCAATTGCGATGACGGAGCCAGGAGCAGGTTCTGACTTGGCAAGTATTCGAACAACAGCAAGGAAAGAAGGTGATGATTATGTAGTGAATGGTGAAAAAACATTTATTACAAATGGTATTCATGCGGATTTAGTCATCGTTGTTTGTAAGACAGACACAAATGTTAAACCAGCTCATAAAGGAATGAGCCTGCTCGTTTTAGAAAGAGGAATGGAAGGATTTAAGCGAGGAAAAAAACTTAAAAAAATTGGTTTACATAGTCAAGATACAGCAGAGCTTATTTTTGAAGATTTAAAAGTTCCTGCTTCGAATTTATTAGGGGAAGAAGGGAAAGGCTTTTATTATCTCATGGAAAAGTTGCAGCAAGAACGTCTCATCGTTGCAATTGCTGCTAAAACAGCAGCGGAAGTAATGTTACATATAACGAAAAAGTATGTAAAAGAGCGCAAAGCATTCGGGAAACATATAAGCGATTTTCAAACGGTACAGTTTCGATTAGCAGAGATGTATACGGAAATTGAAATCGGTAAAACATTTGTAGATGACTGTATTACCGCTCATATGAACGGTGAGAATATCGTAACAAAAGTATCGATGGCGAAGTGGTGGTTAACAGATCTTGCAAAAAAAGTGTCAACAGAGTGCATACAGTTGCACGGCGGATATGGCTATATGGAAGAATATGAGATTGCGCGCCGTTATCGTGATATTCCGGTAAGTTCGATTTATGCTGGGACGAATGAAATCATGAAAAATATAATTGCAAAAAGTATGGACCTATGATGCTGTAAGGAATAACAGTTATTGATGTCTCTCATTCTATTACCCAATAATATTCAAAACTACTTTGAAACCAATGCTTTGTTTGAATGCATTACATAGAAAAAATGAAAAGTAATGATAGGAGGAATATGATGATTCAAAATATCGCAGTAATTGGTGTAGGAATTATGGGAAGTGGAATTGTCCAAGCGTTAGCGATGGGTGGTAAACATGTGAAAATGTATGACGTATCAGAAGACAGTTTACAAAAAGCTTATGGAACGATTACCAAAAGCTTGAGTCGTTTTGTTAGTGCAGGACGTATGACGGATAAGGAGAAAAATGGAATCTTATCCAATATAACTTCTACAGTTATATTGCAAGAGGCTTGCCAAAATGTAGAGCTTGTTATTGAAGCTGTACCGGAAATATTACAGTTGAAGAAGGAGATTTTTCAAAAGCTAGATTTGTATACAGCGCAATCTACTATTCTAGCAACAAATACTTCTGAATTAAGTGTAACTGCGATTGCAAGTGCAACGAGTCGTCCCGAAAAAGTAGTGGGAATGCACTGGTTTAACCCTGCTCCCGTTATGAAGCTCGTTGAAATTGTACGAGGAGTGGTTACGGCAGAAAGCACAATACAAGCGGTAAGAACAGTATCAGAAGAACTTGGAAAAGAAACGGTAGTTGTGAAAGATATGCAAGGGTTTGTGACCACGCGGGCAATTGCTATTCATATGTTAGAGTGCATGCGTATGTATGAGGAAGGCATTACAAGTAAAGAAGAAATTGATAAGGCGATTAAGCTTGGCTTGAACTATCCAATGGGACCATTTGAATTAGCAGATTATGTGGGACTAGATACAATGCTATTTGCGAGCAAAGGACTAACAGAAGCATTTGGTGATAGGTTTAGAGCACCGCAAATACTTGTGAAACTTGTAGAGGCGGGGCATCTTGGAAGAAAGACTGGGAAAGGTTTTTATGATTATTCAAAAGGGAAAGTAGGAGAGAAAATATGAAGCGAGATGTTGTCATTGTTGAAGCTGTACGTACACCAGTTGGTAAAAGAAATGGAGCGTTCCGTTTACTTCATCCAGTACAACTTGCGGCAGTTGCACTAGATGAAGTAACAAAACGGGGAAATATAGAGAAAGGCCTTATAGAAGATATTGTTATGGGCTGTGTAACGCCAATTAACGAACAAGGTTTTAATATTGGAAGACTTTCGGCACTGGAAGCAGGTTTTCCTATAACAGTTCCAGCAGTAACGATTAATCGTCTTTGCGGTTCTGGACAACAGGCTATTCACTTTGCCGCGCAAGAAATTAAATCAGGGGATATGGACATTACAATTGCAGCTGGTGTAGAACATATGACAAAAGTTCCTATTTTAAGTGATGGGAATGAACAGACTATCCCAAGTAGTCTTCATGAAAAGTATCAAATTGTACATCAAGGTGTATCTGCTGAGATGATTGCAGAAAAATACGGTATTACCCGTGAACAGTTAGATACTTATGCACTAGAAAGTCATAGACGAGCACTTCAAGCTATTGAATCTGGACACTTTCAGCGAGAGATTGTACCACTGCGCGGTATAGATAAAGAAGGAAATGAAATAGTAGTTGAAAATGATGAAGGACCGAGAAGGGATACTTCTTATGAAGCGTTAGCCAATTTAAAAACGGTTTTTAAAGAAAATGGAGTAATTACAGCAGGGAATGCAAGCCAAATTAGTGATGGTGCTGCAGCAATCTTGCTGATGGATAGCGAAAAGGCGAAAGAGCTAGGGTGTAAAGCACGTGCTCGTATTGTTAATCAAGTGGTTGTTGGTTCTGATCCGACGACAATGCTTGATGGGGTTATCCCTGCAACGAAAAAAGTGCTGCAAAAATCAAATTTAACAATTCAGGATATGGATGTTATAGAGATTAATGAAGCATTTGCATCGGTTGTTTTAGCATGGCAAAAGGAAATGGAAGCAGATTTGCAAAAGGTCAATGTTAATGGTGGTGCAATTGCATTGGGTCATCCGCTTGGGGCAACTGGTGCGAAATTAATGACTTCTCTTCTTCATGAATTAGAAAGAAGGCAAGGAAGATACGGCCTGTTAACGATTTGTATTGGACATGGGATGTCGACAGCGACGATAATTGAAAGAATGTAAAAAAGGCGTGCAGAAATTCATCTGCACGCTGTTATTTCGCTACTGTCTATAAAATTTCACTTTATTTAAACGTATGTTTTCGGATTTTCAGAGTTCCTTTAGGCAGCGTTTACTTCTAAAACTGTACCTGTTTTTGCATCTACTAAAAATTCGAATCGTTCTTGTATATCATTTAAAATCGTTGTAAGACCGCCACGGTATACTTCGTATGCGACATCATATTTTTCAAATGTCTCTGGAACCATATGTACCCAAGAGCCAGTAACTTCGCCTTTATGACTTAATGCTTGTTTCACCATTTTCAATGCTTTTTCTGAAGAAATATGGGATTGTTCTTGAACTTTGTTTGCAACAAGATAACCAGCTGCAAAACCAACGCCAACACCAGCTAGTAAACCTTTCCAGCTCATATATTCACCTCACTTCTATAAAATAGTGTATCGATAACAATTATAATGCAATTTTAATGAAAAAAGAAGAAACTAGAAACATTTCGAAAATTTCGTTACAATAAAAAGAGGTATTCTACTAAGGTTTGAAAGAAGGGGACTTCGTGAATAAAGAGACATTAGAATTATTTCGCACGTTAACAGAATTACAAGGTACATCAGGATTTGAGCATGATGTGCGCCGTTTTATGAAACAAGAGCTAAGTAAATATGCAGACGAAATCGTCCAAGACGGTTTAGGTAGCGTGTTCGGTCTTAAAAAAGGGGATGAAAGTGGCCCACGTGTACTTGTAGCTGGTCATATGGATGAAGTTGGCTTTATGGTTACGCAAATTACGAAAAACGGGATGATTCGTTTTCAAACGCTAGGGGGCTGGTGGAGTCAAGTACTACTAGCACAACGTGTACAAATTATGACGGAAAATGGCCCGGTTGTTGGGGTTGTTGGTTCCATTCCACCTCATTTATTAAGTGATGTGCAACGTGCAAAACCAATGGATATAAAAAATATGTTAATTGATATCGGTGCAGATAGCTATGAAGATGCGCTTGAAATTGGTGTGAAACCAGGACAACAAATTGTTCCAATTTGTCCGTTTACACCGATGGCAAATGAAAAGAAAATCATGGCAAAAGCTTGGGATAACCGTTATGGCTGTGGACTTGCGATCGAATTATTAAAAGAACTAAAAGATGAAACATTACCAAATACATTATATTCTGGTGCGACTGTACAAGAAGAAGTAGGACTTCGCGGAGCACAAACAGCTGCGAATATGATTCAGCCAGATATTTTCTATGCGCTTGATGCAAGTCCGGCAAATGACGCATCTGGGGATAAAACGCAGTTCGGCCAATTAGGAAAAGGAGCGCTTCTTCGTATTTATGACCGTACAATGGTAACACATAGAGGAATGCGTGAATTTATTTTAGATACAGCAGAAACACATAATATTCCGTACCAATACTTTATTTCACAAGGTGGTACAGATGCTGGTCGTGTACATACAAGTAATTCTGGTATTCCATCAGCAGTAATTGGTGTCTGCGCTCGTTACATTCATACACATGCATCTATTTTACATGTTGATGATTATGCAGCAGCGAAAGAGTTAATTACGAAGCTTGTAAGAGCGACAGATAAAACGACATTGGAAACAATTAAAAATAACGCTTAAAAGGAAGGGGTAAAAACCCTTTCTTTTTTTAGATTGGAGAGAGGACCCAGCCAGGTGTAGAAGCGGTCAGTGCCTATTTTCGTCTTTGGAGTATGAATTTATATAGAGGTGAACGATATGAGAGTTGCAGTTGGATCGAAAAACCAAACAAAAGTAGGAGCCGTACAAGAAGTGTGGAAAGAGGTGAATATTACTTCTGTTTCAGTCCCTTCAGGAGTAGCAGCGCAACCATTTTCTGATGAAGAAACGATGCAAGGCGCAATCAATAGGGCAAAGCAAGCACTAGAAGCAGAGCAAGTTGACATCGGATTTGGATTAGAAGGAGGCGTTATGAAGACAGAGCACGGCTTGTTTATGTGTAACTGGGGTGCTTTAGCAACAAGTACAGGTAAAATATTTGTTGCGGGCGGGGCGCGTATTAAGTTGCCAGATGATTTTCTTATTCCTCTTGAAAGTGGGAAAGAGTTAAGTGAAGTTATGGAGGAATTTGCAAAACGGAAAGATATTCGTAGTCATGAAGGGGCAATTGGAATCTTTACAGATCATTATGTGGATCGTACAGAGTTATTTGTACATGTTGTAAAGCTATTAATTGGGCAATATAAGTATGATGAAAAGCGAGCATAAACCTTGCACCGTGCGCGATGTATGGTAGTATAAAAGAAAGATTACATATGAAAAGGTATACTTCGTTAGAGGAGGAAATATAGATGAAATCATTAGAAAGCATGGAGCAATTCCAAACGTTAAAAAATGAAGAGAAAGTGATTTTTATGTTCTCGGCAGAATGGTGCCCAGATTGCCGTTTTGTTGATCCGTTTATGCCGGAAGTAGAAGAGAAATATAGTGATTTCTCATTTTATTATGTAGATCGTGATGAGTTTATTGATCTGTGTGTAAAATTAGACGTATTTGGCATTCCTAGCTTTGTAGCGTACAATAAAGGTGAAGAAACTGGACGCTATGTAAACAAAGATCGTAAAACACAAGAACAAATTGAAGAGTTTATTGAAGGGTTAAAGTAAGGCGAGTAGCCAATTAAATTGTAAAAACAACCTCTACCTTCGCGGGGGAGGTTATTTTTTTGGAAGGGAGGCACACGAAATGAAAATGACAAATAAAAAAATGAAAGAAGAGCTAATGAGTAGATTAGCTCGCCCAGAATGGGAATTTCATTATGATAGTGAAAAAGATGTACTTCGCATTGAGCAAAAGGATACGAAAAAAGGTATTAGTGTTTCGCTCCCAGGAGTTGTAGCAAAATGGGAAGTGAAAAAAGAAGCGGCAATTGAAGAGGTTGTCTATTACGTGCAAGAGGCACTCCTGGCGATGCATAAAGAAGAAAGCAGTGCAGCAAAAATTCTGCCGGTTATTCGCTCTACTTCTTTCCCGAGACAAGCGGAGGAAGGTAATCCGTTTTTAATGACGGATCATACAGCAGAAACACGTATTTATTATGCATTAGATTCTAATAAAACATATCGATTAATTGATGAACGTTTGTTACAAAAGTTAGGGCTTACAGAGCAGCAAGTACGTGAAATGGCATTGTTTAATGTGCGCTCATTAAGTCATACATTTAAACAAGATGAAGTAGCGGGAAATACATTTTATTTCTTAAACACAAATGATGGATATGATGCGAGTCGTATTTTGAACGAATCGCTATTACAATCAATGTGTGAAAAGATTTCAGGCGATATGGTTGTGGCTGTTCCGCACCAAGATGTTTTAATTATTGCTGATATCGTGAACGAAATCGGTTATGATATTATTGCACAAATGACAATGAAGTTTTTTGCTGAAGGTCATGTTCCGATTACATCACTTTCATTTGTATATGAAGATGGGAACTTTGAGCCGATCTTTATTTTAGCAAAAAATCGGAAGAAGACAGATGAAAAAGAGAAAGGATGAACATAGTGAACGTTTTTTATAACCTTGAAGGAATTGGGGACACATTAATCGTTGCCTTACAAGATATCACATTAGAAAACCGTACATTTGACCGCAAAGGAGATGTTGCTCGCGTTTATGATCGTGAAAGCAATGTAACAGGGGGATTTAACATCTTTAATGCGTCATCGTATGTAGAAGTAAAGGAAACTGGAAACATTACTTTAACAAAAGAGCTTGTTGAAAAAATCAATGAAATTTTAGTGGAGAATGGCTTCGAGGAAAAAGTAGAAGCAGACTTCACGCCAAAATTTGTTGTTGGCTACGTAGCTGAAAAAGAAAAACATCCAAATGCTGATAAATTGAGTATTTGTAAAGTAGAAATTGGTACAGAGACATTGCAAATCGTATGTGGCGCACCAAACGTTGATGCAGGACAAAAAGTTGTTGTTGCAAAAATCGGTGCTGTAATGCCAAGTGGTATGCTAATTAAACCAGCTGAACTTCGCGGTACGCCATCTTCTGGTATGCTTTGTTCTGCACGTGAATTAGAGCTTCCAGATGCTCCGCAAGAAAAAGGTATTCTTGTATTAGAAGATAGCTATGAAGTTGGACAAGAATTTAAATTTTAATTCATATGGAAACGTAGCCTCATTATAAAATGAGGCTATTTTTTTGCGGAAATGTCCCTAGATTGTAACGTTTTGCTGAAAAAACTATATTGTATTTCAGAAACAAATTAGTTAAAATTTAGAAAAAATAGAAGGGGATAGGAACGTATGAAACAGCACCCAAAAGCAAAAGAGCTTCTAGAGCTTATCGAAACTTCGAAGAAACATGATATTGAATTACAGTCATTTGAAATATATTTATTTCATGAAAATGAATTGGAAAAGGGACAAATTGGATATCGATATGATAAAAACAAAAATTCACTCATTAGTGGGAAAAAGGGAGACTGGCAAGAGAGCTGGATTGTGATTGGATATGATACTGATATGGGTGATCCTATCTTTGTTGATATAGAGGATCCGGTTTATCCGATATACACAGTAGAAAAAGGAGCAGGAATATGGGAGCCGGTTTGTATCGCACGTAGTATTGATGAGATTATGAAACAATTTTAAATATAGAAATACAAAGTGAAACGCCTGATAGAAAACCTTTCTCTTAAGGGGGAAGAGAGTGTCGATCCAAGCATAGAAGCGTACCCTATGCGGAATGAAAACAAAGAGAGAGAATAAGAGTTTTCTTCATAGCCGCGATTTATATGCGAAAACCTAAATGAAAATTGAAAACCGGCATGAAATCTTTCTTTTTAGATGGGAGAGAACAATGAAGTATATAAAAATGATGTGTGTAGTTGCATTACTTGGAATATATATGGGCGCATGCTTGAAGGAACAAGAAAAAGAAACACTATCTACTGTTCAAGAAGAGAGTAAAAAGGTTGTAGAAAACACGAAAGAAGCCCCGCCAGAGAAGCAAGAGAAGAAAGTAGAAACTGAAGTACCGGTGGAACAAAGTGGAGAACAAGAGAAAAAAACTGAACAAGAGCCCTCAGCGGAGCAAGATGAAAAACAAGAGCCAAAGGTAGAACAAGTACCACCGGCTGAAGAATCGGTGAAAACTCCTGAAGTAAAAGTGGATGCTGAGCAAAAACAAGGGAAGTTTCTTGTTGTGATTGATCCAGGACATCAAGAGAAAGCAAATTTAAATTTAGAACCAATTGGCCCGGGGGCAGCTGAGCAGAAATATAAAGTGACTGATGGAACGACAGGTGTTGTGACGAAAAAGCGCGAATCTGTTCTCGTATTAGAAGCTGCGATTATGTTGAAAGAGAAGCTTGAAGCGAAAGGCATGCAAGTACTGATGACAAGAACGACGCATAATGTCGATATAAGTAACAAAGAGCGAGCGACGTTCGCAAATGATCATCAAGCAGATTTGTTTTTACGCCTTCATGCCGATGGCTCAGAAAATCGAGCACAAAAAGGTTTTGCTGTGTTGACGCCAGCGGAAGGAAATACATATACAAAAGGAATTTATGCAGAAAGCTTACAAGTTTCTCAAATAATCGTAAAGAAAATGAAAGAAAACAGCCAAGTAAAAGTAAATGGGATTAAGTTTCGAGATGATCTTTCCGGATTCAATTGGTCAAAGGTTCCAGGCGTTTTACTGGAACTTGGATTTATGTCGAATCCTGAAGAAGATCAGAAACTATCAGACACACAATATTTAGGCTCTTTACTGCAAAGTGTGGCGGAGAGCGTAGAAGAATATCGGATGATTAAGCTCTAAGTGGCAGCCTTATATATGAGGCTGCTTTTTTATATGTAAACAAAAAACAAAAAGTGAAAAAACGATATAAACCCTTTTTTTAGGTGGGAGAGAGGGTCCGTCCATGGATAGAAGCGGTCAATGCCTTTTTTAGCTCCATGCCAAGTGAAACCAAAAAGAGAAAATGAGTGTAGTTCTCCTTTTATTTTCATAGCCGGAACTTAGGAGTCAGTAAATTAAAACAGATTTACAAAGTGGAAAACTGATAGAAACTCTTTCTTTTAAGGCGGGAGAGAGGGTCTTCCCATGGATGAATGCTGTCAAATTACCCTCCTGCTTTATGCCAAGTAAAACCAAAGAGAGAACATGAGAAAAGGTCACCTTTTGTTCTTTATGGAATCGACTTATAAGTTGGAAAATCAAAATAGATTTGTATGATACTTACTGAAAATTTGAATATGGTGTACAAAATACAAGAACGTAATTTTACCTGCACTTTTTGCTGAATGCTGATACAATAAAGGATGTTACTATTTAGTAGAAAGAGTGGTAAGCATGTTAGATTGGATGAAAAAGCTGTTTAACAAAGAGGAACATCAGGAAGAAAAAACAGCGATGAATAAAGAAGTACCGAAGAACACTGAAAGTAAGCCGAAAATTCCTCGTGTAAACCACTACACTGCAGCAAGAGAAGCGCAAATGGCTAGTCGGAATTCAGGTGTGAAATGCCGATTTCCATTAGTGCCTGATGATGGATTCGATGAGGAGAATGTGGAAGAATCAACACATGTTGAAAAGCAGCCACTGCCGAGAGTAACAAACATGGAGAGGCGCGGACCGAGATATGTAGAAGAACCTATTCATACATTTGTCCCTCAACAAGCTGAACAAGAAATTGAGCCAGAGCCGTTCATACAAAAAAAATCTGTACCAACACAAGAAGGAAATCGAAGACCATTTCGCCCAACCGAAATGATTTCACCGATCTTTGGATATAAACGTCCGTCTATGGAGAAAGAAGAAGTGAAGACGGAAGAAAAAAAGCAGGAAGATCTTGAAATATCGGTTGAAGGAAAATCAGTTGTCGATGCATGGCTAGAGAAAAAAGGATACTCACTTGCCGATTTCTCAGACGAATCCTTTGTTCCTTCTAAGAAGCAGGATGAAAATCTAAATCATCAACAACAAGAAAGTAAAAAAGAGGAAAAATCCGTTGTTGATCAGTGGTTAGAGAAAAACGGTTACGATTCTGAACGTTCACTTACTTCGTTAGAAGAGCAAGACAAGGTAGATATCGCTGCAGACTTGCGTCCATTTGCAACTGATGGCTTGTTACATAAATCAGTTGGACAGGGTAATGAAAAAGAAGAACATAATGCTCAAAACGTACAGGTATTTGGACAAGAGCCGGATGTAGTGGTGTTATCACAAGATGATAACGAGGGAAATGAAGAATCTCTACAAGGTCAATTACGAGACTCTACTGTAGAGAACATCAATACAACGTTAACGGAAGAAATTGAATATAAGAAAGAAACAGAAGAATGTTCAGTAGAGAACATTGTATTGAAAGAAAGTGTTATTGAAGAAGAACTTGAAACAACGCTGAAAGTAGAAGCAGTAGAAAAATCTGAAACAACGCTGGAAGTAGAAGAAGCGGAAGAATCTGAAGCAATGCCGGAAGTAGAAGAAGTGGAAGAATCTGAAACAACGCTGGAAGTAGAAGAAGCGGAAGAATCTGAAACAATGCCGGAAGTAGAAGAAGTGGAAGAATCTGAAACAGCGCCGGAAGTAGAAGAAGCGGAAGAATCTGAAGCAATGCCGGAAGTAGAAGAAGTGGAAGAATTTGAAACGGCGCTGGAAGTAGAAGAAGCTGCAGAACAAGAGAAGTTTGTTTCTAAAGTAGAAAACGATATTTCTGAAATAGCTTTAGCGACGGATGAGCATACGAAAGAAGCGGTTCAAAACTTTGCAAATGTACTAATTGAAGAGGCAGAGGGAAAGCAAGAGGTTACTTCGGAGCAGATTATTGCGAAACAAAAAGAAGAGCCGAAGCGTGAGAAAAAGCGCCATGTACCGTTTAATGTTGTGATGTTAAAGCAAGACAGAAGAAAGTTGATGGAGAGACATGCGGTTAGAACGCAAGCATCACAGACTCCTGTAAAACAAGCTGAAGAAACTTCGAAAGTGAACATGCAACCTGTACAACAAGTTGAAGTAGAAGAGAAACCAGTAGAGCAAGTTGTAGTGGAAACTCGAGTAGAAGAGAAACCAGAGCAGCAAGTTATAATGGAAATTCGAGAAGAAGAGAAGCCAGCACAGCAAACGGAAGTGAAAGCACCTGTTGTAAATGAAGGAGTACAAGAAAAAGCATACGTTGTAGCAAAAAGAGAGAATGATATGCGTAATGTACTGCAAACACCACCGGAATATACAATGCCACCATTAACATTATTGACGATTCCGGCGCAAGCGGCGTTAGATAATACAGAATGGTTAGACGAACAGAAAGAACTATTAGATACGACGTTTAATAACTTCCATGTTGGGGCTCATGTTATCAATGTTTCACAAGGGCCGGCTGTAACCCGCTTTGAAGTACAACCTGATCCAGGTGTGAAAGTAAATAAAATTACAAACTTAAGCGATGATATTAAGCTGAGTTTAGCTGCAAAAGATATTCGAATTGAAGCACCGATTCCAGGGAAAAGCGCAATTGGAATTGAGGTTCCGAATAAAGAGAGTAAGCCGGTATTTCTAAGGGAAATCTTGAGAAGCCCCGTGTTTACGAAGAGTGAATCTCCGCTTACAGTTGCACTTGGACTTGATATTTCTGGAGAACCAATTGTAACGGATATTAGGAAAATGCCACATGGACTGATTGCTGGTGCGACTGGTTCAGGGAAAAGTGTGTGCATTAACGCGATTTTAACGAGCATTTTATATAAAGCAAAACCACATGAAGTGAAGCTGATGTTGATTGACCCGAAAATGGTTGAGCTTGCACCATATAATTCTGTTCCACATCTTGTAGCACCTGTTATTACCGATGTAAAAGCAGCTACAGCAGCGTTAAAATGGGCTGTAGAAGAGATGGAACGCCGTTATGAATTGTTTGCGCATGCTGGCGCGCGTGATTTAAATCGTTATAATACAATTGTGAGCGAGCAGGAAGTTCCAGGTGAGACATTACCATATATCGTCATTGTGATTGATGAGTTAGCTGATTTAATGATGGTTGCTCCTGGCGATGTTGAGGAAGCAATTTGTCGTATCGCTCAAAAAGCACGTGCTTGTGGTATTCACTTATTAGTTGCAACGCAGCGTCCATCTGTAGATGTTATTACCGGATTAATTAAATCAAATATTCCAACGCGTATTGCGTTTACAGTATCCTCTCAAGTTGATTCACGTACAATCATTGATATTGGAGGAGCGGAAAAATTACTGGGCCGCGGTGATATGCTATTTTTAGGAAACGGTACGTCAAAACCTGTTCGTGTGCAAGGTGTATACGTATCGGATGACGAGATTGAAAAAACAGTTGACCACGTGAAAAAACAAATGAAGCCAAATTACTTATTTAAGCAAGAGGATTTATTGGCAAAATCAGAGCAACATGAAGCTGAAGATGAACTGTTTTTTGATGCATGTCAATTTGTTGTAGAACAAGGGGGAGCGTCCACATCTTCTGTACAGAGAAAATTCCGCATCGGTTATAATCGCGCGGCACGTCTTATTGAAGAGATGGAAGCACAAGGGATTATTTCTGAAGCACGGGGAACAAAACCGAGGGATGTCCTTATTTCAGAGGATGAGTTTGCTGCGATGCAGGAAACGAATGTATAGGAAGCGGTTTTGCTGTATACTAAGAGAAAATGTTGGATAGTAAAGTAGGGAGTAAACGACATGAAAGAAATTGAATTAAAATTAAAAGGTGAAATCAATCGACTAACAAATAAAACATTTAAATTTGATGAACGAGTTGGAGAAGGCTGGTTCTCTGCCGTTTACTTTTTAAAAACTCGTGACATTATTCAAGAATTTCGCCCGAAAAGTGTTGTGACAATGCAATTTTTCCAAAAAGAGCATGCGGTACTTTGCGGAACAGATGAAGTATTAGCATTGTTACAAACATTTGCTGCACATCCTGAAGAACTTGAAATTCATTCTTTAAAGGATGGGGACAATATTAATCCGTTTGAAACAGTTTTAACAATTACAGGGCCTTATGAATATTTCGGTTTTTTAGAAGGTGTAATTGATGGGATTTTAGCTCGTCGTACATCTGTTGCAACAAATGTATATAACGTTGTACAAGCTGCTCGTAGCGGTGAAAAAGAAAAACCTGTTATTTTCATGGGAGACCGTGATGATCATTATACACAGCAAGCTGGTGACGGATATGCTGCTTATATTGGTGGCATGAGTGCACAGGCAACGCATGCTATGAATGAATGGTGGGGCAAAAGTGGAATGGGGACGATGCCTCACGCATTAATTCAAATGTTTAATGGAGATGTTGTAGAAGCTGCGAAAGCATATCACAAAAAGTTTCCAGAGGACGATCTCGTTGTACTGATTGACTATAACAATGATGTTATTACAGATGGGCTTCGTGTTGCACGCGAATTCGGTTCAGAATTAAAAGGTGTCCGCATTGATACATCACGTACAATGATTGATCAATATTTCATTCGTCATCCAGAAGTGCTTGGAACATTTGACCCACGTGGCGTCAATCCATCACTTGTTTTTGCTCTTCGTAAAGCGCTTGATGAAGAAGGATTCCAACACGTAGATATTGTTGTAACCGGTGGATTCGATGAAAAACGTATTCGTGAATTTGAAGCACAAAATGTTCCTGTAGATCTATATGGAGTAGGAAGCAGTTTATTAAAGATGAACATTGGTTTTACAGGTGATAATGTAGAATTAAATGGAAAACCAGAAGCGAAGGCTGGACGTAAATATCGTCCAAATCCACGTTTAGAGCGTGTTCAATTAGAAAAAAGAGAAGAGATGTAAAAACTTGAAAAACTGATAGGTGATTGACCCTATCAGTTTTTCTGTTATCATAGTATAACGGATTGTTTTTTGCTATAATAGGTTTGTTATGGACATGAAAGAAGTACGTATGTGTTTATCTCGACTGGTGATAACAGATTAAAGTTTCACCGTATCGGGAAATGTATGATGATTACCAAAATAAGAAAAGATTCATATACTGTCTTATAGATAGGCCGTTATATTAGTTCGAAATGTTGGAGGTTCTTTAAGATGACAGTTTACCATTTTGTAGGAATTAAAGGAACAGGAATGAGTTCATTAGCACAAATTCTTCATGATATGAAGCATACTGTTCAAGGTTCTGATTTTGAAAAGCGTTTCTTTACACAAACAGCATTGGAAAAGCGTGGTATCACCATCCTTCCTTTTGATAGAAACAATGTAAAAGAAGGACAAGTGATTATCGCTGGAAATGCATTCCCTGATACACATGAAGAAATTGTGGCAGCGAAAGAATTAAATATCCCAGTACATCGTTACCATCACTTTTTAGGTGATCTTATGAGTAAATATACAAGTGTTGCTGTAACGGGTGCGCATGGAAAAACGTCAACAACAGGTTTGTTAGCCCATGTAATGCAAGGTGCACATCCAACATCTTACCTTATTGGAGATGGAACAGGGCATGGGGTAGAAAATAGTAAGTATTTTGTGTTTGAAGCATGTGAGTATCGTCGTCATTTCTTGTCTTACTATCCAGACTATGCAATTATGACAAATATTGATTTTGATCATCCGGATTACTTTACAGATGTGAATGATGTATTTAGCGCATTCCAAGAGATGGCATTGCAGGTGAAAAAAGGAATTATTGCATGTGGTGATGATGAAGAACTTCAAAAAATTCAAGCGAAAGTACCTGTTATTTTCTATGGATTCGGTGAAGATAATGACTTCCAAGCTCGTAACATTCAAAAGAGAACAGATGGTACTGTGTTTGATGTGTTCGTTCGTAATACGTATTATGAAACGTTCCAAATTACAGGATACGGTAATCACAGCGTATTAAATGCGTTAGCGGTTATTGCGCTTTGCCACTATGAAAATGTTGATGTAGAAGCAGTAAAACAACAATTAACAACGTTTGGAGGCGTAAAACGTCGCTTTAATGCAAAGCCGATGGGAGAACAAGTCATCATTGATGATTATGCACATCATCCGACAGAAATTAAGGTAACGATTGAAGCTGCTCGTCAAAAATATCCAGAGCGTGAAGTTGTCGCTGTATTCCAGCCGCACACATTCTCACGTACAGAAAAGTTCTTAGATGAGTTCGCAGAAAGTCTAAGCAAGGCTGATCAAGTGTACCTATGTGATATTTTCGGATCAGCGCGTGAAAACAAAGGTGACTTAACGATTCAAGACCTGCAACAACGTATTGATGGTGCAGAATTGATTACAGATACAACAACTGATGTATTAAAGAAACATAAAAAAGGCGTTCTTATTTTCATGGGCGCAGGTGACATTCAGAAATTCGAAGCAGCTTACGTGAAAGAAGTGCAAGTTGCGGAGAAGTAATGAGATGAAAAAGACGTGCAGCGTTGGCTGCACGTCTTTTTTTGTTTGTTTTGTATCGAACGCTGTCGGATGGCCGATATATTTCGAAAAACGCTGATATGTTGGTGATGCAGGTTCTTTTTATAGTGTTTTTGTTACTATTTTTATGATGAAATGTTAGAATAATAAGAAAAAATAAAGGGAGATAGAGAAAATGTTCACACTTCGAGTAGATGATGAAATCGAACTCCAATTATTAGAAAAGCATCATAAAGAAGAGTTGTATCAATTGATAGATGAAAATAGGGAACATTTAAGAGAATGGCTTCCATGGGTTGATGGAACAAAATCAGCTGATGCATATGATGAAATTTTTCCAATGTGGCTGAAGAAATTTGCAGATGGAAATGGTTTTGAAACAGGTATCCGTTATAAAGGAAAGCTTGTTGGGATGGTAGGTATTCATGAAGTAAATTGGGGAAAGAAAGCAACGAGTCTTGGATATTACCTTGCAGAAGAAGCGGGCGGAAAAGGAATTATGACGCGAAGTGTAAAAGCGGTGCTACATTATGCGTTTGAAGAATTAAATTTGAATAAAATAGAAATACGTTGCGGATTAGAGAATCAGAAAAGTCGTGCGATTCCAGAGCGTCTTGGTTTTCGCTTAGACGGGATTCTGCGTGAGGAAGAATGGCTATACGACCATTTTCATGATCTTGCTGTATACAGTTTACTAGCTTCAGAGTGGAAGAATCACTAAAGAATACGGCTGAATAAGGAGTTTCATAGTTTGTGAAAACTGGAGGTAAAAGTGTCTCTAGTTTTTTTATTATTGGTAATGGTATAATTTGGTTAAGAGGTGATAGTATGAACTTTCCTATTCAAAGAAGTACACCCATTATGATTTTTGTAAGTGGAATGTTGATTTTCATGGTTGTTTGGCCAATTGTGATGCTCATGATGAATAAGGAAAACTGGGGATCAGCACTGATTGGGATGGCAATTTGTCTTATTGTAAATGTACCGCTTGTTTGGGATGTATTTATTAAAAAGCACACCGTAGAAAATGGTGTACTTAAGTACGGGATATTAAATGATGATATTGTCCTATCTGATGTGAGAGTTGTTCGCCAAGTTGGAAAATCCCTCGAACTGACAACGAATCAATATAAAGTGCATATGATTGCCATGCCGCGAAATAAGGAAAAGCTGTTGCTGCTTATTCAAGAAGCAAATCCGTATGTGAAGATAGATATGAAAGCATAACTGGGGTGAGCAATGAAACATTTCAGACTGTTATTTTGTTTTGAATTATTGATGGTACTGGTCGTTTGTGTTAGGGGATATGTTCGCTGGGGATGGCCGTTGTATGTATCGATAGGTGTAGGCATTTTAGCAGTTGTACTTTTGTTTTATTATCATGCTCGTCAGACTCGACCGAAGGAAAAGAGAGTGGAGAAATACAAGAAGAGCCCTCCTATTTAGAAGGAGAGCTCTTCTTTGTTTTATTTTAAATTCTCAGGATTCAACGCTTCTAATTCAGATATAACAAATCGTCCATCTTTACGAATCAATACGTCATCGAAGTAAATTTCGCCGCCGCCGTATTCAGGGCGTTGGATGCATACTAAATCCCAGTGGATGTTAGAGTTGTTGCCGTTCCATGCATCGTCGTAAGCTTGTCCAGGAGTGAAGTGGAAGCTGCCGTCGATTTTTTCATCAAATAGGATGTCGCCCATTGGATGTAAGATATACGGGTTTACACCGATTGCAAACTCACCAACGTAACGTGCGCCTTCGTCTGTATCGAAGATTTGGTTAATGCGTTCTGAATCGTTTGCAGTTGCTTCAACGATTTTTCCATCTTTAAATGTCAGTTGTACATTTTCAAATGTATAGCCGTTATATGGTGATGGTGTGTTGTAAGAAACTGTACCATTAACAGAATCGCGAACTGGTGCAGAGTATACTTCACCATCTGGAATATTTAAATGACCAGAGCACTTAATAGCTGGAATGTCTTTAATAGAGAATGTTAAGTCAGTTCCAGGGCCAACTAGGCGAACTTTATCTGTTTTATTCATGAGTTCAACAAGGTTGTCCATTGCTTTGTCCATTTTACCGTAATCTAAGTTACATACTTCGAAGTAGAAGTCTTCAAATGCTTCTGTGCTCATTTTTGCAAGCTGTGCCATAGATGCATTTGGGTAGCGAAGCACAACCCAGCGTGTTTTTGGAACACGGATGTCTCTATGAACTTTTTTACCAACAGTTTGACCGTGGATTTTCATGCGTTCACTTGGAACATCAGCTTGTTCGTTAATGTTATCGCCAGAGCGTAGACCGATGTAAGCATCCATATCCTTCATTACGCTTGCTTCATACGCAGCGATTTGCTCGAAATGTTCTTCAGTAGCCCCCATCAATAAAGAGCGGTCAACTTGATGATCTTTTAATGAGACGAACGGGAAACCACCAGCTGCATATGCTTCTTTTACAAGTGCAGTTACAAGTTCTTTTTGTAAGCCAAAGTTTTCAATTAATACTTTTTCACCTTTTTGTAAACGGATGGAATAGTTAATTAAATTATGTGCTAAAGTTTCAATACGTGGGTCTTTCATATGTAAAAGCCTCCCTACTAATTATGTATCCTTTCTTATTGTACCCTAATTGGTGGTATTTGTTTAATGATTTATGTTACAGTTGACGAACAAGTATGAAAATTCTTGCGTCCTCATAAGGATTAGAACGAAACGGAAAATGATTGTATAATAGGAGAAAGTATTAAAAAGATAAAGGAAGTGATGAAATGCAAATTCTTTTATACGTAAGTGCAGCTATAGCTGCCATTGCTTTTGCAATTTTAGTGATATATACATGTAGAACATTATTATCATTGCAGAAGACGTTAGAAAATGTTGCAAGTACATTAGAAGGTTTAGAGAAGCAAATGCAAGGGATAAGCGTAGAGGCAGAGCAGTTATTACATAAGACGAATGCATTAGCTGATGATATTCAGCAAAAATCTCAGTCATTAAATAAAGTAGTAGAAGGCGTAAATGGAATCGGAACAACAATTCATTCTTTAAATACGAAACTGCGCAATGTATCGGATTCTGTAACAAATGAAATCGAAAATAATGCAGACAAAGTAGCGCAAGTCGTACAATGGAGTAGTGCAGCGATTGAAGTGTACAATCATTATCGCACGAGTAGACAAGAGAAAAAGCTAGAAAAGGCCGAGAAGAAATTAGAGAAGGCAGAGAAAAAAGAGAAGCGCTCTAGACTTCCAATTCGTATGAGGGGTGAATAACGTGAGCATGACGAAGATTGAAACAATTGAAGAGTTTGACGCATTATTAGAAACAGCGGAACCATATATTC
Source organism: Bacillus sp. Xin1 (assembly GCF_013314535.1). GTDB lineage: Bacteria > Bacillota > Bacilli > Bacillales > Bacillaceae_G > Bacillus_A. Next base: position 185,736 of record NZ_JABUAE010000004.1, read on the forward strand.
TTTTTAAACATAGTACAACATGCCCAATTAGCCAAGGGGCATACGCAGAGTTTGAAGCATATTGTCAGGAGGCAAAAGAAGCACCTGCTTATTATTTATACGTGCAAGATGCAAGAGAGGTTTCGAATCGTATGGCAGAGCACTTTGGTATTAAACATGAATCACCGCAAGTGCTATACATAAAAGATGGTATGGCGGTATGGCATACATCGCATTGGAATATCAAGAAGCAAACTTTAGAAGAGAACATTAAATAAAAGAGAGAGTGAACTAAAAGATTTTCTTTAAGTTCACTCTCTTTTTATTTTTCTTATTTTTTGTGTGCTTTATAGTTATTTAAGAATTTTTGTGCTTTGTCTGAATCAGCTTTCAGCTCATTTCCTGTTTTTACAATTGGGCTAACGGTAGAAATAGCTTTAATTTTTTTGTTTTGATAGAAACTTAAGATTTCATCTTGATTGATAGAGTAAAGAATAGCTTTTCGTAAGTCTTCACTTTTTGAAACTTCGCGATTTGCTGTGTTAAATAGTAGATAGCTTACACCATTGCTCTCAATATTTTGTAGTGCTAATTTGTTATCACTTTTGATAAGATCATGTTTTGTTTCTGGAACACCGGAATACAAATAAATCTCATTGTTGCGTAACGCAGAAAGTGCACTATCTGTGTCCTTAATGAATCGAAGTGTTACATTTGAAATTTTCGGTTCATGCTTCGTTCCTTTTAAATAATTGGGGTTCTTTTGGAAAATTGCTTCGTAATCATTCTTATACGAAAGAATATATGGACCGCTTGCATACAGCGTGTTATTGTATTTATTTCCATCTGCAACTGTATTTTGATCACCGTAAGGAATGTCTTTATTTACATCAAATGAAGCTACATCATAAGTATTGATACTCTCTACTTGTTTTTTAGAAACAATACCTGCAGATTGGTGAGCTAAATAGTTTAATACTTGTGGAAAAGGTGTTGTAGTTGTAAGTTTCACAACTTGATATTTCCCTTCCTTGTTATTTGCTTGTTTTTTGTCAGTTACGAGCTCTGAAATTTTTGCAGTTAATCCCTTTTCAAGTTCTTCTCTCACTGATTTACTATTACCAGATTGTTTCACTTTATCGAGTGTGCTGAGGTCTGTAACAATTTCTGCATTTTGAATATGTTCATGTAAACTATATGTGCGGTGATCGGGAACAGATTTTTTATCTTTTGCTCGATTCAGTGAGAAAATCACATCATCAGCTCCTACACGTTCACCAGTATCTTCTGCCTTTTTATTCGAGATTTTTGAGAAATTTATATCATCTCTAAGTAGGAAGTAGTATTCTGAATTCCCTTCCGCCATACTGTAGTTATGAGATAAAGAACCCTCTGATGTAATTTTGTCATTATCTGTAAGGTTGATAAGTCGAACATACATATTTGTATTGATCATATTAATAGAGCCATCATTACCTTTAATAGGATCAAGTGATGTTAATGTTGAAGCAGTTTGCGTAAGAACAAGAGGTGCTGTTTCACGTTTACTAGTGTCTTTGAAATCAATTGATTCCCATACGAGAGCACGAGATTTCGCCAATCTTACTGAATCCTTATTTAAAATATCTTTATTGATAGCTTGTGTTTTCAATGATGTGTAAAGCGGTACAATATAGGCTTTATTAAATACAAGACGTTGTTCTAATTGTTTGTACGTATTTACATATTCTTTTGGAGTCTGTGTGCTCGCTTTATCGATTAGTTTATCGATTTCTGTATCAGCCAGTATACTGTAGTCTCCACCTGTTTTGAATAAGGAACGTACTGCGTAATCAGGATTACCGGTAACTGTAGTCCAACTAGATAACGCAACATCATAGTTACCCGCATTTTGCTGTGCTTTGAAACTTCCATAATCGGGTTGGATGTTTAATTTCACTTTGAATCCATTTTTGGTAAGTTGATCTCGAACAATATTAATGTCAGTTTCACTGCCACTTTGGCCAAGAATTTCGATTTCCACTGGATTTTTATCATCGACTACGTTAGTTTTCTTCTTTTCTTTTTCTGCCACTTCTGATTTTGTATTTACAGAGCATCCTCCTATTAACAATACAGATGTTAGCAGGAGAGAAGTTAAAACTTTTTTCATAATAAATTCCTCCTCAAAGTATAAGATAGATTTAATCTAATTTTGGATCTAGTGCATCTCTCAAGCCATCTCCTAAAAAGTTGAAGGATAAGACAAGAGCAATGATGGCAAGACCTGGATATATTGCCAAATAGGAATGAGATTCAAGGTACGTACTTCCAATCTTTAAAATGTTCCCCCACTCTGGTATGTGTGGTTCGACGCCTAATCCTAGGTAGCTTAAGCTGCTTGTAGCAATGACTGCTCCACCAATTGTAAGGGTCGATTTAACAATCATTGGTGCAAGTGAGTTAGGGACAATATGCTTAAAAATAATAGAAAAATTATTTAATCCGTATGCACGTGCGGAAAGTACATATTCATAATTTGATACCATCATTACATTTGCTCGCATCGTGCGGGCGTATGTTGGGATGGAGCCTATGCTGAGTGCTACAATTAAATTTGTTGTATTAGCCCCAAAAGCAGCGATTATTGCGATTGCTAATAGAATACCTGGAATTGCATATAAGATATCTAGAAGTCTCATAATAATATTGTCTGTACGATGACCGTAATAGCCGGATAGTGCTCCTAAAATACCGCCAATAACTACAGGAATGATTGTAGAGAATAAACCGACAACTAGTGAAATACGAGCCCCAAATACAATTCTGGAAAACAAATCTCTTCCGAAATCATCTGTTCCGAATGGATAAGCAAGACTCGGTGCCTGAAGAATGACGTTGTAATTATTTTCGACAGCCATACCATAGTCGAATGTTAAATAGCTACATATAGAAATAGAAAATATAAAAACGATAAAGAAAAGTCCTAACATAGCTGTCGTATTCTGCGTGATTTTTTTCCAAATACTATCCCATTGCATGATTCTAGATTTATCGCTACTGTAAATTTTCATAATCAAATTTATCCCAAGTAATAGAGCGAAAAGGTTACCTGTTATAGCTGTAAGTAAAAGAGGAATGGCTATGTAGGTGAACCAAGGTGCTAGTTTATTATTTTGTACATACTTTGCTACTAGTAAAAGTATGATTAGTTGGAATATTAAGACTAAGAGTAGTGTAAACATCGATGAAAGAAATGTATCCGCAACATAAGGTTTAAACAAGTTAAGTGCTGATAACACAATAATAAAGAGCTGTGTAAGAAACATGTATACAGCGAATGTATATTCAAGTGTTTTTTGTTTTTTTATTAAATGGAATGCAGCAATAGTAATAAAGATATTACCGACGAAAATACTAAAAAGTTGTATGTAGCCCAGTATCCTCGTCTTATTTTGTACATAGCCTAAATTAAGAAGATCATGCTTAACTTTAAGTGTGATAATAAATTGTAAGCATGTAAATAGAATGTAGGCGATAAACGTACCGAATATATATATATTTAATGTTTGTTGGATAAAGTCATAAATATTTAGGCCTAGAATAAAAGTGAGTGCGAAAGATAGAATGCCTGCGAAACTAGCTTGTGTGTATTCTGGGAGAGAATGTAGAATTTGTGCCTTTTGATGATTTTTTATTGATTTTATGGTCTTGAGCATAAATACACCTTCTTTAATATTGTTTCATTTTCGAACGGATACGAGGATCAAAGAATGCATACAAGATGTCAATAAATACATTAACTAAGGAAATTGTAATAGCTACATAAATAACCCCGCCCATAATACTTGGAATATCAGGGATAAACTGCTTATCAACAATGTAACTTCCAATACCATTTATATTGAATACTTTTTCGGTAACCGCAGCGCCGCCAAGCATTCCCCCGAATAGCAGGCCGATGACAGTAATAATTGGAATCATGGCGTTGCCAATAGCGTGTTTCCAAAGAATATAATTTTGACTCAACCCTTTAGCTTTAGCTGTTATAATGTAATCTTCATGAACCACTTCGAGCGTTGATGAGCGTGTCATTCTGGCAATAGAGGCTGTAAGTCCAGTTCCTAGCACAATGACTGGCATAATGATAGATAGCCAATTTTCAGGGTTAAATGTTGCTGGTAACCAATGTAATTTAATAGAGAAATTCAAAATAAATATGAGACCTTGCCAAAAATTTGGAATAGATAATCCAATAAGAGCGATGAACATAAAAGTATAGTCGAAAAATGAATTAGGTTTTGTCGCTGAAATAATACCGATTGGGATTGCAATCATGATAGCCATGAGTAATGAGATAACGGCTAGTGTAAGTGTTATAGGAAATTTTTTTGCTATACTTGCAATCACTTCTTCATTACCTGAGAAAGATATACCTAGGTCGAAAGTTGCAATGCCTTTAAGAGTATTCCATAGCTGTTGAAAATATGACTGATCAAGGCCATACAGATGATTAAATGCATGAATCTGTTCTTTTGTTGCTGTTTCGCCGAGGATGTTTGATGCTGGATCAAAAGGTGACAAATATAAAATGGTAAACACAAGAATAGAGACTCCAAAAATTACAAACACACTCATAATTAGTCTCTCAAAAATATATTTTAGATAGGAATTACTATAGAGAAGAATGAATATGTACATAAATAAACCTGGGATAAATGATAAAGTTAAAAAAATTGGATATGAGATAAGAGATTGAAAAGTATTTTCAAATGTTATTCTTTGTTTACCTTGTTGTTCAAGGACTTGATTTGTTTTTTCAATCACAGTTTTGTGAAATTGTTTTTCTGTCCATTTTTCTACCAGTTGGTTAATTTTCTGCATACTTACCTTTTGGCCAAAAAACTCCTGTTTCCGTAGGGCTTGATCTAATAACTCATGTCTTACATTTTCACGGTATCCAGATTCAATCAAAGAGTTCTTTGTTTCTTCCAAAATAGAGAAATAGGAATCGCCCCTTTTTCTATATATGTAGATAAACAAGACAGCGATGTTAACTGGTAAGCCAAGTATAAGGAGTAAATATTTGTATGAGGGACGTAGCTGCATTTTCCCATAAGTACGGCTAATGATATCCGATAGAGGGGACCCTCTATAGCCGTTCTGTTCTTTTTTAACTCGAGTTATTTCCAATGGATTGAACCTCCTTCTTAAAAAAGTAAATTGAATTATTCCGATGTGTATAGTATATTTTATTTTAATAGTTTTAAAAAGTCAATATTCGGATTATTCAAAAAACAAACAATAAAAGGGAGGTTGGAGACTTGGAATCTATTTTGGAAGTTAGAAATTTACGTGTGTCTTTTCAGTCAAGAGATCAAGAATTTGAGGCTGTTCGAGGTGTGGATTTTGAGGTGAAGAAGGGAGAGACATTAGGAATAGTAGGCGAATCAGGAAGTGGTAAAAGTGTAACGGCTCGTTCTATTATGCGCCTTCTTCCACCAACTACTTCTGATATGAAAGAAGGAGAGGTTATCTTTTTAGGAGAAAATCTTGCTTATAAGACAGAGAAGGAAATGGAAAGTATACGTGGTAAGGAAATTGGTATGATTTTTCAAGATCCAATGACTTCTCTTAATCCAACTATTCGAATTGGGAAACAAATATCAGAAACTTTGATGAAACATCAAGATTTGTCTAAAAAAGAGGCTAAGGAACAAGCAATTGAAATGCTTGAACTTGTAGGTATTAGAAGCAGTGAAATACGTTATAATCAATATTCACATGAGTTTTCTGGAGGAATGCGGCAACGTGTTATGATTGCGATGGCACTAGCTTGTCGTCCTACTTTATTAATTGCTGATGAACCGACTACAGCACTTGATGTAACGATTCAAGCGCAAATTTTGAATGTAATGAGAGACATTCAAGGGCGTTTTGGAATTTCAATTATATTGATTACACATGATTTAGGAGTTGTTGCTAGTATGTGTGATCGAGTCGCTGTCATGAAAGATGGAGAGATTGTAGAGACTGGAACGACAGAAGAAATTTTTGAAAGTGCCAAGCATCCGTATACATTAAAGCTCCTCCATGCATTGCCGCGTCTACATGAAAAAAAGAAAACGAAATTTGTACATAGTAAGCCTTTTGATAAGCCTTTAGTTGAAGTGAAATCGTTAAAGCAATATTTTGATTTAGGAAAAGGGAATGTTTTAAAAGCAGTAGATGATATTAGTTTTCAGATTCGGGAAGGTGAGACCTTAGGATTTGTGGGAGAGTCTGGTTCGGGAAAGTCCACGACAGGACGTGCGATATTACGTCTTCATGAACCAACAGCTGGAGATGTATTATATAAAGGAATGGCAGTGAATCGTTTTTCAAAGAGTGAAATGAAAATGATGCGTCGGCATATGCAGATGATTTTTCAAGATCCTTATGCATCTCTAAATCCTCGTTTTAAAGTTATTGATATTATCGGTGAGGTATTAGATGTGCATCGATTGAGTGGGAGTAAAAAAGAAAGGACAAGAAGAGTTGAAGAATTGCTTGATATGGTCGGACTTGATCCTGCATATACAATGCGTTATCCACATGAGTTCTCTGGTGGACAGCGTCAACGTATTGGAATTGCACGTGCACTTGCAGTAGAACCGAAGTTCATCGTATGCGATGAACCATTGTCTGCACTTGATGTATCTATCCAATCCCAAATTGTAAAGTTATTAGAGGAACTGCAGAATCGATTAGGGCTGACGTATTTATTTATTGCGCACGACCTTTCAATGGTGAAGCACATTAGTGATCGAGTGGCTGTGATGTATGCTGGGAAAATTGTGGAGATTGCTGAAAGCGAAGAGCTTTATACGAATCCACAACATGAATATACGAAATCTTTGCTGTCTGCAATACCAATTCCGGATCCTAAAATTGAATCGAAGAAAAAAAGAATACTAATAGAAGAAACAAATGAAGAGGATAAATATTCTTTACGGAAATCCAAGCTCGTTGAGGTGTCTGAAGGACATTGGGTCGCCCTTCCAATGGAATAGAAAGAGTAGTTAATAAGGGGTATGCGCTTCACTTCGTTTTTATTAATATGTAAAGTATCAATAACTTTTAGTTTTTTGGGAGCTATAGAGTTTTAACTTGATGGCTATGGATATTTTTTGCTGTTATTGAGTTAAAACTTCATAGTCTTCCTTTTTTTTAGTTTTTTTAAGCTAAGTATATCATGTGACAACCTGACACCTATCGGATATAATAAATTATCTTAACCATGATAATAAGGTAATCTTCATATATAACTTGAAAGAGGTGGCTTTCTTATGGCATCACAAGAATTAGATCATTTACGTTCTCAAATCGATCAAATGAACCTGCAAATTTTAGAATTACTAAATGAAAGAGGTCGTCTTGTTCAAGAGGTCGGTAAATTGAAAGAAGTGCAAGGTGTAAAGCGATTTGATCCTGTACGTGAAAGAAGTATGCTTGACTTAATTGCAGAGAATAACGATGGACCATTTGAAACATCGACTCTTCAACATATTTTTAAACAAATTTTTCAAACAAGCCTAGAGTTACAAGAAGATGATCATCGCAAGGCACTGCTTGTTTCTCGTAAGAAGAAACAAGAGGATACAATTGTCGATATAAAAGGTGAAAAAATTGGTGACGGCAATCCTCACTTTATTATGGGACCATGTGCGGTAGAAAGTTATGAACAAGTTCGCCAAGTGGCAGAAGCGATGAAAGAACAAGGTTTAAAACTGATGCGCGGCGGTGCGTTTAAACCCCGTACATCACCTTATGATTTCCAAGGTCTTGGCTTAGAAGGCTTGAAGATATTACGCCAAGTGGCAGATGAGTATGATTTAGCGGTTATTAGTGAAATTTTAAATCCGAATGATATTGAAATGGCATTAGATTATGTTGATGTGATTCAAATTGGCGCTCGTAATATGCAAAACTTCGAACTCTTGAAAGCGGCTGGATCGGTGAAAAAACCAGTATTATTAAAACGTGGTTTATCAGCAACGATTGAAGAGTTTATCTATGCAGCAGAATATATTATCGCACAAGGTAACGGGGATATTATTTTATGCGAGCGTGGCATTAGGACGTATGAAAAGGCAACACGTAATACGCTAGATATTTCCGCTGTGCCGATCTTGAAGAAAGAGACACATTTACCTGTTGTAGTCGATGTAACGCACTCTACAGGACGACGTGACCTTCTTTTACCGACTGCAAAAGCAGCGATGGCAATCGGTGCTGATGCGGTTATGGCTGAAGTACATCCAGACCCGGCTGTTGCGTTATCAGATTCAGCACAACAGATGGATATTCCAGAATTCAATGAGTTTATGAAAGAATTAAAAGCATTTCGCGGTAGATAATTAAAATGGATTTTAAGGTCTATGCGACACTTGTTGCATAGACTTTTTCGCGGAAATTGACCTTTTTCACATGAAAAATACGAAAATAGGAGAAAAGAAGCGAATTTTTTCGAAACTTTTGCGGGAAAATATTGTATGAGCCTGCATTTTTATCGTATCATTAGTAAAAGGACTCGGGAGTGACATCTTCAAGTAGAGTTGATGTCTTTTTTTCATTTAAGTGAACCGATACATAAAGATAGATAACATAATATAGAAGGAGTGTGCGGAAGAGATGAACGTAACAATCTATGACGTAGCGCGCGAAGCAAACGTTTCAATGGCAACTGTATCACGCGTTGTGAACGGTAATCCGAATGTAAAGCCTACAACAAGAAAGAAAGTATTAGAAGCAATTGATCGATTAGGGTACCGCCCAAATGCGGTAGCACGTGGACTAGCAAGTAAAAAGACAACAACAGTAGGTGTTATTATTCCAGATATCTCTAATACATTTTATGCAGAACTGGCACGTGGAATCGAAGATATCGCAACAATGTACAAATATAACATCATTTTAAGTAACTCTGACCAAAATAGAGAAAAAGAGTTCCATTTATTAAATACAATGCTTGGTAAACAAGTGGACGGTATTGTATTCATGGGTGAAGATATTACAGATACGCATGTAGAAGAGTTTAAAAAGTCTCCAGTACCAATCGTATTAGCAGCATCATTTGATGAGGAGAATGAAACATCATCAGTAAATATTGATTATATACAAGCGGCTTATGATGCGATGAAACACTTCTTAGAGCAAGGCCATAAACGTATCGGTTTCGTATCAGGTCCTTACATTGACAAAGCTGGAAGCGCAAAGAAATTACAAGGTTATAAAAAAGCTTTAGAAGAAGCTGGTATCGCTTATGATGAAAATCTTGTTATTGATGGAGATTACACATACGATTCAGGTTTAGAAGCATTTGAGAAGCTTTGGGAACTTGATGAAAAACCAACAGCAATCTTTGTTTCTTCAGATGAAATGGCACTAGGCGTTATCCACGCAGCACAAGACGCTGGATTAAATGTACCAGAAGACGTAGAAGTACTTGGCTTTGACAACACACGTCTTGCATTAATGGTACGCCCGCAGCTTTCCACAGTTGTACAACCAATGTATGACATCGGTGCAGTAGCAATGCGTTTACTTACAAAGTATATGAACAAAGAAAAAGTAGAAGATCATACAGTTATCTTACCTCACCGTATCCAATTTAGAGATTCAACGAAGTAAGAATAGGAAAAACTCACAGCGTGGTGCTGTGAGTTTTTCTTTTACAAAATATATGTATATCGTAATGGTAATAGTAGATAATAAAATATTCATTTTCATTATTTGCTGTTCGAAATGAAGCTTCGCTATATGGCAAAGCCCCTTCAGCCCTGTGACTAAAGAGGCCCTTGTTTAGAAAATCCAGATTATATAAAGAGAAATAACAGCACTACTTTGGACAAAATTAACCAAAACAATCATTCTCATTGTGATTAGAAGAATTATTTTGCAAGAAGTTGTTGTCGATGCCGTTATTTAAAATGTTATTTGGTCTGTTATTCGAAATGGTGTTTCTAAAGATAAAGTTATCATTTGCTCCAATGGAAAGAACAAGCCCATTGTTTCGGTTTCCTCTAACTGTGTTACGTTCAATAATATTGAAATCATTATTTACTTGAATACCAGTACCGTTGTTGTTAAAGATCTGGTTACCAATCACACCATTAGAGTTAGAAAAAACAGCTATTCCTCTATTAAAGTTCCCACGTACTGTATTGTTAACAAACCAGTTAGAATCAGCACTTATTTCGATGCCGCTAGATGCAGTATTGTCACCTATATTTTGAATTGTATTGCCCAAAATTAAGTTGCCATTTCCAGACTCGATGTCAATCCCATCTCCGTTAACATTTGTGATAGTATTGCGTGTAATTAGATTGAAACTACCATTTATTTCAATGCCATCCTCCATGTATCTAGAAATATTAAATCCATTAATTTCAACTCCTGTTACCCCGCTAGTTAGAGTAAAGGCTGTTGAAAGAGTGTTATCTCCGTTTAGGAATGCTCTGTTTCTCTCAGCAACAATACGAATATTATTTTTAGTGTTATTAATCGTTACGCTTTCATTATAGACGCCATCCTTCACAAGAATGACATCACCTGAGGTTGCGGTATTTACTGCATTTTGAATGGCATTTGTCCCAGGTACAACTGTAAGAATTGCCATGTTATAGTTCACCTCTTTTCTGTTCACATGTAATAAAAGTATATGGATATTTAGTAAAATTGCTTGTACATTGGTTCAGGCCTGTCTAAAAAGTACTGTGTTTATATGGATTTCACATGACATTAATAGAAAAAAGATTCGTTCTTTATTTCTAATGGTCAGTCTAAATTTGTATGAGACAAGATGAGGATAAAAGGAAAAATTAGATTGCACCGATAGCTTCAGTTTTTAACATTTCTCATGAAATACCACTTTATTAAGGAGACGATTTCCCTATAACTACGCAATGTCATGTATAATAGAAAGAAAAGGCTTGTGAGGGGGGAAGAGATGATCGTTCTTTGGATAATTACGCTTTGTATGACTGCTTTTTTTGCATATATGACGTTAAAACAAAACGGCTTAAAGCGCTTTGTTCCAGGAAGTATTCTTGCAGGAATTGCCCTTATCACGTATGTAGCTTCTATTTTTATTGAAAGTATTTCAGTAGATGTAAGCACAAGCTTCGTATTTGTTGCGATTACATTATTTGCAGGTTCTATTATGGTATTAATGGTTGCCGGTATTATTTTGTTCATTCATATGAATTCGGAAACGTTATAAAATATAAAGAAAGGCATGTCCTATGAGGGGCATGCCTTTTGTCCGTTCAATTACGCGTTGTCTTTTGAAGTGTTTTGTTGCTTTAATAGGTCGCGAATCTCGCCAAGAAGTACTTCTTCTTTTGTTGGTTCTGGAACTTCTTCTTTTTTCTCTTCTTCTTTTTTGAATGTTAGCTTGTTGAATAGCTTAATGAATATGAAGATAGAGAACGCGATAATAAAGAAGTCGAAAACAGTTTGAATGAACGCACCGTATTTTAAGGTTGCGTTCCCAACAGGGTAGGATAGCCCTTTGAAATCAACGCCACCTAGTAAAATTCCGATCAATGGCATAATAACATCATTTACTAATGAGGTAACAATTTTACCAAATGCACCACCGATTACAACCCCGACAGCTAAATCAACGACATTCCCTTTTAGGGCGAACTTTTTAAACTCGTTCCACATTTATGATTCCCATCCTTCCCACGATTCAGTATAAGATTTATAATTCCTATCAACATATTCTATAGAAGTTTGTGATAGAAATAAAGGGGAAATGGGAATGAAAGTAAATTCTGAAAAATGTATCCGTTTTATTTTATAAAGTTAAATTAAGCATAAATGAAAAAGTTTATCTCCACTGATGATAAAGGATTTTATTGGTAGAGCTTATCCATAGAAAAATTTTTGTTTTCTACTGAATTGTGGGAGAAGGGGTTGTTGCTTGTTCATTTAAAGAAGTATGTTCTATTTATTAGGTTGTAAGAATACATTTCCTATTTTGTCAATAAGAGGTTCTGTATCTTACTTTATTGGAAGATGTACTTAAAGCGAAATTTCTCAATAAGAATTCTCAATTATGTAACGATTATAAATTAAAATTTATGATTTTTTAATTTATAATAAAAAATAGATTTGTCGCCATTATTCTAAATATTTGAATGATACGCATTTCGAGTTAAATTGGGAGGTTTCATGTATGGGGAAAAAGTATGTTGTAAGAATACTAGCTTTATTATCTGTATTATCTCTAGTTTTTAATTTGATGTTACCGAAAGCAAGTGCAGAGGTTATGTCACATGAGAAGTATGCAATGAACTGGAGCTATAGTAATCAATTAGGTAAGTATATTAGAACTGAAGTTATCAAAACAGCTCACGGTCAAATTGCATATTGCTTAACATTAGGTCTCAAATCTCCAAGTGGACAAGATCTACCTGAAATGGGGAAAACCGATAATATTGTGTATCGTGTGTTATTAAATGGTTATCCGCAAAAAAGTGCAGAACAGTTAGGTGTATCGAATTGGCAAGAAGCACATTATGCAACGCAGCTTGCAGTGTGGAATGCATTAGGACAGCTTGATGTGAATGAATTAAAGCATGAGAATAAAAATGTAGAGAATGCGGCTAAAGCTATGATTAAAGCGGCAAATAATAGTCAAGAAACGCAAGATATTTCTATGAATGTAATTCCAGCGGAAAAGCAAAAAGCGGAATTAAAAGGTGACTATTTTGAAACAAATTTATATACCGTTCAAACAAATGCTAAAAACGGTACATTCAAAGTTACTACAAGTAATGCACCAGAAGGGGTGCGGATCGTTAATGAAAATGGAGAGGTGAAAGATCAACTTGCCCTTGGGGAAAAATTCCGTATTCAAATTCCAAAAGTAACGAAAACAGGTGAGTTTAATTTAAAAGTCACTTCCAACCTTACAAAAATACAAGCAATTGCATATCGGGGTACAGATACAATTCAAAATGCAACTGTACTATTAGAACGAAATGAAGAGAAAATTAGTGGTGAGCTTGCAGTGAATTGGGAAGCTGCTGGTTCTCTCCAAGTGAACAAAGTTGGAGAAAATAATGAAGCTTTAGCAGGAGCTGTATTTGAGGTATTGAATGCAAATGGTGAATCTGTAGGGGAAATTACAACAGATACGAATGGAATTGCGGAGCTTAGCAGTATTCCTACAGGAACTTACACTGTAAAAGAAGTAAAAGCTCCAACTGGTTATGTATTAGGGGAACAGCCTCAAGTTATTGAAGTGAAAACAGGTGAAATAGGAACAATACAAGTAGTAAATAAACAAATTAAAGGGAGTATTGAAATTACAAAAGAAGATATTGCAAGCGGTAACAATAAACTGCCAGGAGCCGAATTTACGATTTATAATGCACAAGGGCAGGAAGTAGTGAAAGGAAAAACTGATGAAAAAGGAATTGCGAAATTTGAGAAATTACCATATGGAAAATATACGTATAAAGAAACATTTGCACCAGAAGGGTATTTAATTAATGAAGAAACAC
>NZ_JABUAE010000005.1 GCF_013314535.1 Bacillus sp. Xin1
AAAATAAAAATTGACGTTTCACGTTGTTTGTTTCGTTCAGTTTTCAAAGAACTTGTCCATCGCCGATTGGCGACTTCCTTATGATAGCATCTTCATTTTTTGATGTCAACTAAGTTTTTAAATTTCTTTTTTCGCTTTCTGCGTTTCCCGCATCAGCGACGTTTATTAATATACCACCCTCATTTTAAAATCACAAGTGTTTTTTAAAAAAAATATAAAAATGTTTTTCGTTTCATAATTCCACCTCTCTATTTCATATTAAATAGACTTTCTTCTCCCTTAATTCAACAGAACTTTTAAACACAAAACCCTCAAGCAACGCTCTAACTCTCACTTACAAAACCCTATCCCCTCTCTAATCTTAAGGATAAATTTAGAATATTTTTACATTTAATTAATGAAAACATCCAGATTTTGTTATATAGTAACGAAGTAGGCTAAAAAACAACTTAAACGGAGGAATTACTTTTATGGATAGGTTAACAAAATTCTCATTAAAAAACCGAGCCGCTATTATCATCATGGTTTTTCTCATTTCTGTACTCGGCATTTATTCTGGTTCGAAATTACCAATGGAGTTTCTACCTAGTGTCGATAACCCCGCAATAACTGTCACTACATTGTCTCAAGGGTTAGATGCTGAAACATTGACAAAAGAAGTAACCGAACCTCTCGAAAAAAAGTTTCGAAATTTGGAACACGTCGATACAATCACCTCTTCTACTTATGAAGGTTTATCACGCATCGATATCGCTTATAATTCTAAAGTTAATATGAAAGATGCCGCACGTGAAGTTGAAAAAATCACTAACAACATGGCCTTCCAAAAAGAAATTACAAAACCAGTTGTCAGCCAACTTAACACCTCTATGATTCCACTTGCACAAATTACCGTACAAAAACAAAATGGCTTTACAAAAGCAGACGAAAAACAAATCGAAAAAGAAATTATCCCGCAGCTTGAAAATATCGATGGGGTTGCTAACGTCATCTATTTCGGTAAATCAACATCTGAGTTATCAATCACGCTAGATACAGAGCAAATGAAAAACAAAAATATAACACCACAGCAAGTATTAACTGCTTTACAAGGAAAAGAAACTTCCACTCCAGTTGGGCAAGTTACTGTTAATAACAAAGAGCACACCCTTCGTATCATTGGAAATGTAAAAAATATAAATGAAGTTAAAAACATGACACTTGCACCTCAAGTGAAGTTACAGGATATTGCGCAAGTAGAAGCAAAACAACATTATGACACCATCTCACATATAAACGGCGAAGACGGAACTGCATTAATTATTATGAAAGAACCTAGCAAAAATGCAGTTGAAATTGGAAAAGAAATCGATAAGAGAGTGAAAAACATAAGTAAAGAATATAAAGACACTTATACAATTAAGGTACTTTCCTCTACTCACGAACAAGTGGAAAATGCTGTTATGAGTATGGGGCAAGAAGTCATTTTAGGAGCAATTGCCGCGACCTTTATTATCTTAATCTTTTTACGTAGCGTTCGAACAACTTTAATCGCTGTCGTTAGTATTCCGTTATCCATTTTACTAACACTATTTTTACTTGATCAATCTAATGTTACATTAAACATTTTAACACTCGGGGGCTTAGCGGTAGCAGTTGGTCGACTTGTTGACGATAGTATTGTTGTCATTGAAAATATTTTCCGGCGTTTACAAAAAGACCACTTTTCAAAAGACATCATTCTAGATGCTACAAAAGAGGTAGCCGTAGCTATTACCTCTTCTACTTTAACAACAGTTGCTGTCTTTTTACCTATTGGTCTTGTATCAGGTACAATCGGTGAACTTATGTTACCTATGGTACTAGCAGTTGTATACTCTATACTTTCGTCATTAGTTATCGCACTAACAGTTGTTCCACTTATGGCATTTTTATTACTCAAAAAGACAAAACAACGAAGTCCAAAGCCTTCAAGAAAGTATATAGCTACTTTAAAATGGGCACTTTCGCATAAATTTATTATTTTATTCTCTTCTTTCTTATTATTTGCCGGGTCAATCGCCGCTTATATATTGCTACCAAAAGCAAATATAAAATCAGAAGACGATACGATGCTTTCAATTGAAATGACATTCCCAACAAATTACGACCTTGAATCCACAAAACAAACAGCTTTTGATTTTGAAAAAAAATTACTTTCGAACAACGATGTAAAAGATATTATATTACGAATGGGATCCAGCGCAGAAGATGCCCAGTGGGGACAAACAATGAAAAGCAACCTTGCATCTAT
The DNA here is from genome assembly GCF_013314535.1 of Bacillus sp. Xin1. Taxonomy (GTDB): domain Bacteria; phylum Bacillota; class Bacilli; order Bacillales; family Bacillaceae_G; genus Bacillus_A. The sequence continues at coordinate 2,273 of NZ_JABUAE010000005.1, forward strand.
ATTTGTAGTTTTTAAAAAAGGCACAGATATTGATCAATACATCAAAAAAATAAAAAAAGAACAGGCAGACTTCAAACCTGCCGAATTCGATTATATAAAAACAAGCTATTCAAGTTTTGGTGGAGGCAACAACTTACAATTTAACGTAACAGCAAACAACGAAACAAACTTAAAGAAAGCTGCTAATATTGTCGAATCAAAACTAAAAAGTATTGACAGTCTTTCTAAAGTAAAAACAAATCTAGAAGAGTCAAAACAAGAATGGCAAATTCATATCGACCAAGCAAAAGCAGAACAGATCGGATTAACACCAGAAACAGCTGGGCAACAAGTTTCATTCCTTATGAAGAAATCACCAATTGGACAATTAACAATCGACGATGAGAAAACAACAATCATGTTAGAGCATAAGAAAGAACAGATAAATAAGAAAGAAGATGTTCTTAATACAAATATTTTATCACCTATAACTGGACCAATTCCTTTAAAAGATATTGCAACGATTTCAGAGAAACAATTACAAACCGAAATTTTCCATAAAGATGGAAAAGAAACCATTCAAATAAGTGCTCAGGCAACAAATGATGATTTAAGTAAAGTAAGCGCCGAGGTAAATAAAGCAATATCTGAATTAGATTTACCAACCGGAGCAAAAGTTAACGTTGCTGGTGCAACTGAATCTATGCAAGAAAATTTCACAGATTTATTCAAAATCATGGGTATCGCAATTGGGATTGTCTACTTAATTATGGTTATCACTTTTGGGCAGGCGCGAGCTCCATTTGCGATTTTATTCTCTTTACCATTAGCTGCTGTTGGCGGTATTTTAGGGCTAATCATTTCAAGAACACCAGTCGACTTAAATGCACTAATTGGCGCATTAATGCTAATTGGTATTGTCGTCACAAACGCTATCGTCTTAATTGAACGCGTTCAACAAAATAGAGAACAAGGTATGACAACACGGGAAGCTTTACTAGAAGCAGGCTCTACAAGGCTAAGACCAATTATTATGACCGCCATTACAACAATCGTAGCAATGTTGCCGTTATTATTCGGACAATCACAATCCGGCAGTATGGTTTCGAAAAGTTTAGCGGTTGTCGTAATCGGTGGTTTAGCAGTTTCAACTGTACTCACACTAGTTGTCGTTCCGGTTATGTATGAACTGTTAGATAAATTCGGCAAAAAGAGAAGCTCACGTAGAAAAATAGACTCTTCTATAGATACACCAAAAGCTTAACACCAAAAACGTTATCTTCCGTTCTGGAGATAACGTTTTTTATTTCTACTATGATATGCAATTATAATTTTATGACTACTCATTCATATAAGTCATCACTTCATCTATATAGCCTTCTAACGGTTGTCCAGAATCTACAATAAGGTATGTAAACTCAGACGGACGTTTACTACCATCTAACCATTTCTTAAACACTTCTTCAGATTCCACCTTTCTAATTTGACTTATCATTCGTTTTCGCTTCTTTAACCTATTATTAATCTCCTCTATATCATTAAGGTAACATTCAACATATTTATATTTCACATTATACTTCTTAGACACCTTTATTCCCTTTTCTAACATTTCTATATAGAGACACGGGCTATCCAATATTACACTATGTCCCCTAGACAAATGAAAATCTATTAATGCCCATTCGATTTCGTACGAAATTCCGCCGGCGGCTGTTGTTTCAATCTGACGAGTTTCCAACGACTGGAGTAAGACTGTTTTTACAATATCATGATCAATAACAATTGCACCTGTATTTTTTGCTACACGTCTAGCAAGCGTTGATTTTCCTGAACCCGGAAAACCTGACATTTGAAGAAAAAACATAAAAACACCTTCCCTATTCACATTCCAATATTTATTTATACCATTACATATACACCCCCTTTCCCTTATACTCCTCCTATAGATGAAACTACTTGATTCATCTCGCATATAAAACCTACAAAAAGCCCCCTGTTTTTTACAAACAGGGGGCTTCTCATCTATTAAGGGTACAAGCATTTAAGCTGCTTTTACTTTCGTTGTTTTACGAGATTTCTTAACTCCCGTAAAACGTTTATGAAGTACAGATGCAGTAAAACGAGCAATGATATTAAACAGTAATACCATAATAATTAATACTGCTGCTGATTTTGTTGCAATTAACTTCGCATCCGGAATAATTCCTTCAGAGTTTAATTTCCAAATATGAACTGCTAATGTTTCAGCTGGTCGAAATGGATTCAATGGATGCGCAGGACTTGAGAAGTCCGCTGCAGAATTTAAAATCGGTGATGTTAATCCCGCTGTATAAATTAATGCCGCTGCCTCACCAAATATACGCCCCGCCGCTAAAATAACCCCCGTAATAATTTGCGGCAATGATGTCGGGAGAATAATTCGTACAATCGTTTGCCACTTTGTCGCACCAAGCCCAAGACTTGCTTCTTTTACATTAGACGGAACTTCTGTAATTGCACTTTCACAAACACGTGTTAAACCTGGTAAATTCAAAATCGTTAAAGCGAGCGCACCACCCATTACCGTATAGCCCCAACCTGTCATCGTAACAAATACTAATAAACCGAATAGACCAACAACGATAGAAGGTAATGATGCCATCGTTTCAATACATAAACGAACAAACCCTAAAAAACGCCCTTGCTTTGCATACTCTGCAAGATAAATCCCTGCTCCTAATCCAAGTGGAATTGAAATAACTAGTGTAATAACAAGCATATAGAAAGAGTTGAATAATTGCGGACCAATTCCACCTCCAGCTCTTGTATTGCTTGGTTCTCCGAATAAGAAACTTGGATCCCAAAATCCCCAGCCCTTTTGCAGAATTTCATATACTAGAAAAACAAGTAAAGCTACTACGAATGCTGCAACAGCATATAAAATTCCCGTCCAAATATTATTTATTTTTCGTGCGTTCATCGTTATCGTTCACCTCTTTGGCCAATTGCTCGAATTACTAAAATGAATAGGAATGAAATAACAAGTAATATCATTGCCAATGTCCATAAAGCGTTATTCCAGGCAGTTCCATTTAGCGTATTCGTCATATCCATTGTTAAAATACCCGTTAATGTCGCCGTCGGACTATATATTCCTTCTGGCAATTTAATCGTATTTCCGATTACCATTTGAACCGCTAGCGCTTCACCGAACGCACGAGCTAACCCGAGAACAACCCCTGTTAAAATACCTTTTTTTGCAGCCGGCACAATAACACGGCTAATCGCTTGCCATTTCGTCGAACCTAAACCATAAGAGGCCTCCAAGTAATCAAATGGAACTGAGCGTATTGCATCGGAAGCAATGCTAGCAATAGTAGGTAAAATCATAATACTTAGCACAATAATACCTGCAATTAAACTAAAACCAACGCCACCGAATGAATCACGTAAAAGCGGAACTAAAATCGTAACCCCTAATAAACCATATACTACCGAAGGAATACCAACTAATAACTCCAAAACAGGCTTTAGTACTTTATTCCCAAACTTTGGTGAAATTAAATTCATAAATATCGCAAGAGCTAGCGCAATTGGTGCACTAATAACGACTGCACCTAATGAAACGAGTGTTGATCCCACAATAAAGATAACAGCACCAAATGAACCTTGATCAGCATTCGGATTCCATTTCGTTGACGTCAATACCTCAGAAAATGAAATACCACTTTGCGTAAAAGATTGAATTCCTTTCCCACAAATAAATGCAATAATTGCTAATGTAACAAGAACAATAAATATACCGCAAAACGTAACAAGTGTTCTTCCGATATATTCACTTTTTACATAATTAATTTGTTTTTTCCCCTTCATCACAGGACATGACCCCACTTTATAGATTGAAATGAACAAGACTGACCTCGCAGCCAGCCCCGTTGAATGTTTACTTATTCAATTTAGACATCGGGATATAACCCATATCTTCAACTTGTTTTTCGAAGTCCTTACCTTTTACATAATCGATATAAGCTTTTGTAGCTTCTTTCGCTTCCCCTTTTGTTACCATATACTCATAAGACCAGAATGGATACTTGCCAGAAGAAATATTTTCAACTTTCGGCTCTGCACCATCAATCTTCACAGTTTGTAATGCACCTTTTTTATCGCCCACCATATAAGACATTGCAAGATAACTAATAGAGCCAGGAGTAGAGTTAATCGCTTGTTCTACTGCACCGTTAGAATCTTGTGTTGTACCTGTTCCATCGTTAATCTTCGCATCTTTCATAATTGTTTTTTCAAATGTAGCACGTGTACCAGAAGATGCTGGACGGTTGATTACATTAATTTTCTCATCTTTACCGCCTAGCTCTTTCCAGTTTGTAACTTTCCCGCTGAAGATATCTTGTACTTGTTTCACAGTTAAGTTGTCGACCTTCACATCTTTATTTACAACAAGCGCAAATGCAATACCTGCCACTTTGTTATCTACTAATTCTTTCGCTTTTTCTGGATCTTTTATTTTATCTGCAGATGGAACATCAGAGTTACCGATTTGAACCGCACCGGAAGCTACTTGGTTAATCCCTGTTCCACTACCGCCACCTTGAACTTGAATAGAAACGTTTGGATTCTTTTCCATGAATTTTTTACCTGCTTCTTCAGCAAGAGGTTGAAGAGCTGTAGAACCAGCTGCTGCAATTGTACCTGACAATTCTTGTTTTGCATCATTGTTTCCTTGTGCTTTTCCTTCGCTATTTGCACTTTCTGATTTACCACATCCAACTAAAGCACCAGCAACCACCAATGCCGCTAACGAAAACTTCAAACCTTTTTTCATAACCATGTCTTGTACCCCCATTTGGATTATCACTTTTTCACATTCATTGACTTCTTCGAACACAAATTCATTGTAGGACAATAATATTATGTTAGTGTTAAGCAATTTTTAATTTTAAGTAAATAGAGGTAACATGCCTCAAAACCTATATACATCACCTCTTTGCATTTAAAAAACCAAAAGAATCCACACAAATTATCCCATATTGTAAATTTACTTTTAATAATGTAAATTTAACGTAAATAAAACCTTATTTTTCACTACCGATATTAAAACTACATTTACAAATCCCCTCATTTTTTGAACTTTAGAGATGTTATCTTCTATTCATCCCACATAATTTTAGTAATATTTTTCTATACAACAAAATAAATTGGAACAATTCTAAAAATAATTGAATATTTTTAAAGTACCAATTGACAACATCATCCAATGTAACCTACTATATTAGTAGCAAAAAGTTTCCCTCGGCAAACTTTTTAAATCAAAACTAAAAATATAGAGAAGAGGTAACTTTTATGGTATCGGCTAATATCAAACCCCTTTCAAGTTTTCAAACAGGGCAGTTTGTACAAATCGAGAAGATACAATTAGAAGGAACTATGAAACGTCGATTATTAGATCTAGGCTTTATTCCCGGAGCTACTATTAAAGTATTGCAAAAAAGCCCGCTCGGAGATCCAATTGCTTATCAAGTAAGCAATACAACCATTGCACTGCGTAGTGAAGAAAGCTCCCTTATTTTCGGGAGAATACTAGGAGATGATTCAAAATGATAAAACATCGTATTGCACTAGCAGGAAACCCTAATACCGGGAAAAGTACATTATTTAATACATTAACAGGGTTAAAACAACATACTGGAAACTGGACTGGAAAAACAGTCTTAAAAGCAGAAGGCGAATATGAACATAACGGAAGTATATATACAGTCATCGATTTACCTGGAACATACTCCTTGTATTCAAACTCTACAGATGAAGAAGTGGCACGTGATTATATTATTTTTGAAAAACCTGAAGTAACTGTTGTTGTGGTGGATGCAACCGCAATGGAAAGAAATTTAAATTTAGCTTTGCAAGTTATGGAAATGACGAAAGATGTTGTTGTTTGCGTTAACCTAATAGATGAAGCAGAGAAAAAGGGTATTGTCATCGATGAGAAAAAATTAGCAAAATCACTTGGAGTTCCTGTAGTGAAAATCTCAGCTCGAAACCGTGTAGGAATCGGCCAATTGCTAAGTGTAATTGCTAAAGTAGCAAATAAAAAACTAATTCCTACACCAGTTCAAATTACTTATAATGAACAAATTGAAAATATGATTCAGGAATTAGAACCAGAGATTTATAAAGTGTTCGGGGATACTTATCCGGCACGCTGGGTGGCACTCCGCATATTAGATGGAGATAAAAATTTTCTAGCAGCACTCCAAAAACATCATAAGGAACCGCTTGTAAGGGAGGTCGTCATAAATGGAATCTCACTCAGCCAATAAGGCTCTTCCATTAGATTATATTGTTCAGCATGCACAAACCCTTACAAAAGAAGATATCCGCGATGATATTGTAGGTGATATTTATCAAACTTCCGCAATTATATGTAAGGAAGCTGTTCAATACACAAATACTGATAAGTTATACCGTTCAGAGAAGCTAGATAAAATTTTCACTTCTCCTATATTCGGATTCCCAATCATGCTCGGAATTTTATCGATTATTTTTTATCTTACAATTGCCGGAGCTAATGTCCCTTCTGATATGATTGCTGAATTTTTCGGGTGGGCAGAAGGTCATTTAACTGCTTGGTTCCAAGCAATGAATGCACCAGAATGGTTACACGGCATCTTAATTCTTGGCCTATTCCGTGGTACTGGAGCTGTTATTAGTGTAATGTTACCACCTATGGCTATTTTCTTCCCTATGTTTGCTTTATTAGAAAACTACGGGTATTTACCACGTGTTGCATTTAACATGGACCGCTTATTCAAACGGAGCGGTGCACACGGGAAGCAATCGTTAACAATGGCAATGGGATTTGGTTGTAATGCCGCTGCCATCATGTCAACTCGTATTATTGAATCACCACGCGAGCGTATGTTAGCGATTTTAACAAACAACTTCGTTCCATGTAATGGACGTTGGCCTACATTAATATTAATGGCATCATTATTTATGGCAGCTGGCTATACTGGTAGCATGCAAACACTTGTTACGGCTGGTGTTGTAGTTGGAATGGTTGTAATTGGAGTTATTGTAACACTAACCGTATCTTGGGTATTATCAAAAACCGCTTTAAAAGGTGTCCCAACTCACTATACGTTAGAATTACCACCATACCGTAAGCCGAAAATTTGGAACACAATTGTACGTTCCACACTCGATAAATCATTATATGTTTTAAAACGTGCAGTTATCGTCGCTGCTCCTGCGGCTGTATTGACTTGGGTATTAGCAAATATTTATATTGGTGATACAAGCATACTTATGTATTTTGTAAATTTCTTAGACCCATTTGCTAAAATGCTCGGTCTTGACGGATTTATTCTAGCTGCATTTATTCTTGGGTTACCAGCCAATGAAATTGTCGTTCCAATTTTATTAATGTCTTATTTATCAACCGGCGCTTTAACAGAAATAGATGATTTAAACCAAATTAAAAACTTGTTCTTAGAGCATGGCTGGACTTGGTTAACTGCATTAAACACAATGTTGTTCTCCCTTCTTCATTTCCCATGCGGAACCACACTAGTTAACATATATAAAGAAACAAAAAGTCCGAAATGGACATTTCTAGCATTTGCAATCCCTACCGTTATCGCCATTGTTGTTACATTCCTCTCTACGCAACTGGTACATTGGTTAGGGCTTGTATAAAGTGAGACTTCCATCAATACCCGAAAATAGCGGGATGAATAAAAAGGAAACCTATCTACGGGTTTCCTTTTTCATCTTCATTTGGATTTTCCCACGGCTGTGCACCATATTTTTTTATTTTCTTATTCAAAAAATAAACAGCATATGGGATAATCCCCATCAAAATCGTATTTATAATCGTAAACATAGAAGGCATTTTCATATTATTACTATCGCTCCTATTTACATGTAAAGATACGGAAAATATCAATAGAAGATACTCAACTCCACATTACTGACCACCTTTTGGTACCAAAGAACCTGAATGTTCTACCACCGGATGAACACGAACAACTATGTCACTCTTAGTAAAATAGTTCTTTCCATGATCCCAATTTTTTTCTATCTTCTTCCATTCTTTATAATTATGCCTTTTATAATAGTCTCCTAATTCAAGAACATCTGTTTTAAAATCTTTTTGCATTTTTTTTATCGTTCTCATTGCTACACTTTCCATTTCTTTGGAAATGTATGCATTCATTTGTTTTTCACTCCACATCTTTCCGCTTCCTCCTGAATATACTTCTGCTAGCACACCTTCAGGATAAATATCAATTGTAAATTTCGGGCGCCGAGGTTCTGTAAAGGAAGCGTGTATTTTGCGTCTTATTTTATGAATCTCATACGTGATCTCTTTCTCCTTTTTTCGAATGGTCAAAAACCCGCTCGCTTTCTTTCCAATTATATAGTTTAATCCTTGCGTATCTTTTCCTGTTAACAGGCCAATCAATTTATTATTATGCCCTTTAAATACGGCAGCCCCTTCCATTTTCACACCTTGTTTTGTTAATTGTAAAACCGGAAGCACAAAGCTTCTCTTAGCAATCATCATTTCTTGTAAATCACCAAGACGAACTGCCTCTAACATAAACGCATTAACATCTGCATGATCTGCTAATAAATCAATATATTTTGCTGGTAAATTTTCTGGTTTCGATCTTTGCTGTAAAATCTTTTCAGCTCGATCTTTAGAGACGAAAATTCTAATATTCCTCCTCATTTCATGATCACGAAAAAAGATATCTGAAGTTTGTTCTAACAGGTTTTGTTGCTTTAATAAATCTTTTGAAAAAACTATAACTTGGATATGCGGAAAAAATAAAGACCGACTAATTTTTTTGGATATCTCGCGAACTTGCGCAAAAATACTATCAGCGGTTGCACTAATATTGATATAATTATCCTCAGCTCCACCCCCGCCTCCACCTTTTCCTCCCTGTTGTGCTAACGCACTCGGTAAGACAAGTTGATACGTTCCTTTCATACGAGGTGGTGTCTTTGATTCACTTTCTTCCTCTTCTTTTGCAACATCAAAAGCTGCTCCTGCAACAAAACCTCTCTCTTCAATCTCTTTCCGTTCTGAGCAGCCAGTCATACATATAACCAAAACAATACAACAAATATATTTATGAAGACCTTTCACTACTTTTGCCCCCCTTTATTTTATAAACAATAAAAACAAGAATAGGGACAATGATAACGCACGCCATATCTACCCAAGCTAAGTAAGTACCATACTGAGTTAACTTCGTAACATTTTCAGGCAGCATATTGAACAAATAAATGATTGGTGCACTTACAAAAATAAATGCTTTTTTTTTAATAGAAGGAAACATTGAACAGAAGCCCATTATGGCAATGTCATAATACATAGCGGTTGTATTAAAAATGGTAATAATCCAAGTCGTAAAAAAAATAGCATCAAAACGTTCTAAGAAACCTCCACCAATTTCAATCTCTTTTCCTAACTCAATAACAGGATACGTTAAACTTCTCGTTGTAGAATAAGAAAAGACAGTAATACAAGTGAGATAAATAAGGATATATAGTAAATTTGTAATCATTACTCCCTTTGCAGCAGCTAAAGGAGCTTTGTCTCTTTGCTTTACAATTGCAGAATAAAATAAAACAATCTCAAACCCAATAAATGTAAATATCGATTCCTGCATCCCAAGAGCATACTGGCTCCATTTTGTTTGAAAGAGCGGCAACAAATTATGAGTATCCATTAAATTTATATTTAATAACGACAAAGCAAAAATGGCACTCGCTACAACTGGCAAAAATAACAAATTAAGGCGAAGTAACGCTGCTCTAGAACCACTTACTCCATAGATAACAACAAGTAAGTAAAAAAAGGATAGAAGTTCAATAGGCGTTTTACCGAATAAATATGTTTGTGAAATAATTGAAATTGCTCGTGCCTGATATGCAGTAATTCCAGTGAATGTTAACACCATAATACTTGTAACAAGGAATGCTATCGGCTTTGATAAGTATGTACTTGTATATTGAAAAAACGTTTGTTTTGGAAATAAATTCGCTATTTTTGTAATAATCCAAGCAAAAAGCGCGCAAATCACTCCGCCAAGAAGTAATATGATCCAGCCGTCTGTAAAAAGCGTCTTTTCTGCAATTATACGGGGCATCGAAAGCGCTCCTGTACCAATAATGACGGAAGATACCGCAAATGTTAACTCGCGCGATCCAATTTCTTCATCTCCGTATTCAAACGGTTTCAATTTATTTTCTCTCCTTTGAACGCAATGTTTTATCTTGTGTCTGCAAATAATCTGGTCTCGTCTTTAACATTGCCTTAGGCAACAATGCCACTTCATCTTTCCAATCTTTATAAAAGGCAGGAGCTAGTGGCGTAGAATATGGGATTCCAACACTTTTTAGATTCGTAATATGTATCGCTAATGCAATTAGCGCTAAAATAATTCCATACAATCCTAACATAGTAGCTGCTAGAATAAACGCAAATAACAAGAAACGGAATGTAATCGTTATACTATATACAGGCAAAGAAAAGGTAGCGATAGCCGTGACAGCAATAATAATAACCATGAAAGGATTTACAATCCCAGCGCTTACTGCAGCTTCTCCGATAACAAGTCCCCCTACAATCCCAACGGTTTGTCCAATTTGCTTAGGTAAACGAAGCCCCGCTTCTCGAATTAACTCCATTGTTAATGTCATAATAATCGTTTCAATATAGGCAGGAAATGGCACCCCTTCTCTTGCTCCAGCGATTGAATATGCAAGATTAGATGGAATAAGTCCTTGATGATAGGAAACAAGCGCAACATATACCGCTGGAAGTAAGATTGCCATAAGTCCAGCTACGATACGAAGCCCTCTTAGTAAGGTGCCAATAATCCATCTTTCGTAATGATCTTCTGGCGATTGAAAAATATCGACAATTACCATAGGTGCAATAACTGCAAACGGCGACCCATCGACTAAAATGATCGCTTTTCCTTTTGCTAAAGAAGCTATCGCTCTATCTGGTCTTTCTGTATTTAAAAATTGTGGGAAAGGAGACATGTTATTATCCTCAAGTAGCTGCTCAATCTTTCCTGAGTCTAATATCATATCTGTTTCAATTGATTGCAATCGACGATTTAATTCTTTCACAATATACGGATTAATGATGTCTTCAATATAAATTAATGTAACTTCTTTCTGGGACCGCTTCCCCATAATATAGGATTGAAATCGAAGTTTTGGATCACGCAACTCGCGTCTGACTAACATTTTATTCATTGCAATATCCTCAGTGAATCCTACTTTCGGACCCCGAATAATATTTTCTGTAATCGGTGGCTCTAAACTTCGCATTTCCCACGCTCGACTATTAATTACTAATGCGTGAGGGATTCCGTCAATTAAAACAACCGTATCTCCCACTAGAACGGAATTAATAACATCCGGGAGCATCTTCACTGTATTTACTTCTCCTATAGAAATAAATTTATCTACTAAGGTTTGTATGATTGGAGCTTGATTCGGAATCTCTTCTTGTTGCAATGGACGGATAATAAATCGATAAATTAAATCTTTATCGGTAAGCCCACATAAAAAAATAACTGCACATCGCGTAGAGGAAGAAGAAAGTGCAAACTCTCGTACTGTTAAATCGTTTGGAGACTGTAACGTGTCTCGAATAGATTTTGTAATTGCAGATACGTTTGTCTCTAAACTCGTCATCTTCCTCACCTAACTTTCCTCTCAAGATATTACCGTTATATTTCTCCATCTAGGGAAAATGTATGCAATGAAAAAAGCTATCTCCCTAAAGAAAGATAACTTTTTTACTGTATACCATTCCTATTTCTCCAACACAGTAGAATTGCGCGTCACTTCAATATTTCTAGTCACAATGCTTACTGCGAACATGACAATAATATTTACCACTAACGCCACAATACCCACGTTTAGATCCTTAATATATTGCGGAAAAGATGGAAACATACTAGCTATAGTCGAACCAGACAATGTAATATAGGCAACTACTAATAATCCAACTCCCATTCCAGCGATGGCACCTTGCTTTGTTACAAATTGACGATGAAACAAACTACAAACTAATGCAGGAAAAAGCTGTGTAACAATGCTATATCCCATAAGAAGAAGTGCACCGATTGTTTCTCCGCCTTTAAATGTAAAGAACACAGCAACAAGTGTTACAACGGGAACAAATAGTTTTGCAGCCCTTGCTACCTGCTGATCTGATACAGACGGCGCTAGAACCTGATAAATATTTTTTGCAAGTAACGTTGAAGCTGCCATAACAAGCATAGACCCTGGCACAAGTGCAGTTAATAATCCTGCACTACCGATAACGCCAATAAACCACGGATCAAAGGTTTGAATAGCAAGGCGGAATAACGATAGATCTGCATCCGCTCCTTGTAATCCTGGCACTTGTAAAATAGCAGCGAAGCCAGCAAAAAATACAAAGAGCAACACTAAAGAGTATAATGGCATAATCGCCGCATTTTTCCGAAAAACTTTTTCACTTTTGGCCGAAAAAGCTGAGGCAAATGTATGTGGCCACATATAAAACCCTAATGCTGTTAATATAATAGTAGAAACAAACCAAGAAATACTCATCCCTTCCTCAGGTAAAGCTAGAAACCCTGGTTTTGCTGCTTCTACCGCTTCAAACATCGGCTGAAATCCTCCGTAATAATGATACGGTAAATATATTCCTAAAAACATAACGATAAATAAAATCATAATGTCCTTTAATGCAGCTGTCCAAGCAGAGCCGTGTATACCAGAAATCATTACATATATTGTAATTGCAATCGCACCGATCCACACTGCAAAAACCGGTGATACTTTTCCATACGAAGCTTCAGAAACAATAATTCCAAGCCCCTTTAGCTGCAGTACAAGATACGGAATAATCGAAACAACACCGATAATCGATACGATAATCCCAAGTGCCTGACTATTATATTTTTTTGTAAAGAAATCCGGTTGTGAAATAAGTCCATGCTGTTTTGCATATTTCCAAACTGGTGGTAATAAAAAATAAGATAAAATATAAGCTAGTGCCCCATATCCTAAAATATAAAATGTAGGAGCACCTTTACTATACGCCCAGCCCCTGCCTCCTAAAAATGTAAACGTCGTGTAAATCTCTCCGGCCATAAGCAGAAAAACGAAAATCGTTCCGAACCCTCTTCCACCAACAGACCATTGTTCTAAGTTCATATCTTTCCCGCGCTGTGCCCGAATTCCTAAAAATAAAGACAAACACAAAAACAAAGTAATAATAATAAGTGCTATCATTCCGCTTCCCCCTTATTAGCAGGGTCTAACCAATATAGAAATCCCATACAAAAAGATGTAATAAATACAGAGAGTAAAATCCAAAACAATAAAAATGGCATCCCGAATACATAAGGAGTAACTGAATTTGTAAACACTGGTCCAACAACTAAACAAAGAACTGGAATAAGTGCTAGTACGTGTATTTTTTTCATCTCATTCTCCTTTTCTCATAAAATTCAAAACAGATGAAACAAAAACTTCCACCCCAACTGGCAATGCATCTTCGTCAATTGTAAAACGAGGATGATGATGCGGGTATACAATCCCTTTTTCTTTATTTCCAGCACCAATGAAGAAAAATGTACCTGGTGCTTTTTGTAAAAAGGCCGAAAAATCTTCTCCCGCCATTGTCGGCTGTAACCGTACTATCCGCTCTCTTCCGTAAAGTTCTAATGCCGCATTTTCGACAAGTTGTGTAACTTGTTCATCATTTACAACCGGACGATAGCCGTACTCATATGAAAATGTATAATTTGCGCCATAAGATTCTGTAATATGTTTAACAAGTTTTTCAATTCGCTGCGCAGTTTGTTCTCGTAATTCATGCTTTAAACTTCTTACCGTACCTTCAATCTTCGCTTGCTCTGGAATTACATTATGTGTTGTTCCGGCATGAAATTGCGTTACAGATAAAACGAGAGAATCTAACGGATTCGTAAGGCGCGATACGATTTGTTGAAGTTGGGTAACTACTTGTGTACCAATAGCAATGCTATCGACTGTTTCATGCGGAATACCGGCATGTCCGCCCTTTCCTTCTATTGTAATTCTAAACACATCAGGCGCTGCCATCGCTGGACCATAAATGAAACCAACTTTCCCCACTTCTAAAGAAGCCCAAAGGTGCGCTCCAATAATATAGTCCACATTTTCCATCACGCCTGCTGCAACCATTTCCTCAGCACCACCTGGAAAGTCTTCTTCAGCATGTTGAAATAGAAAACGAATTTCTCCCTTAATTTTTTCTCTTTGCTCCACTAGTGTATATACAGCACCAAGGAGCATCGCAATGTGACCATCATGCCCACATGCATGCATCACTCCTGGATATGTAGAAACAAATTCAAATTGATTTTCTTCTTGGATGGGAAGCGCATCCATATCTGCACGAATCGCAATCACTTTCCCAGGGTGTTTACCAATTAATCTTGCCATGATGCTATACTTTGTCGGTCGTGAGAGTTCTAGATGAGGAATTGTTTGAAGTATGTCGTATATATACTGAGATGTTTTTTCTTCTTGAAAAGATAACTCCGGATACCTGTGAAAATGCCTTCTCCATTCTATTAATTGTTCTTTAGAAAGAACAATATCTTTTACTTCATCCATTTCTCCTCTTCCTTTCTTCACCAAGTTAAATGTTATTATAACTTGAATCCTCATTAAAATAAATAATATTCTGAATATTATTTATTTTAATGAGGAGCGTATCTTTAAACATCGTTTTTTCTGCACTCTTCATCTAACCTCTTTATTTTCTCTGAATTTCTAGGTAGAAATGTTCTCAATCCTGAATAACGAAAAAAATAAAAAGCTACCTAATTAGGTAGCTTTTTATTTTTATAGAATAGTAATCGCTTGTTTTCCCATTTGCTCCCATGCTCTTTCAAATTCAGAACGTGATACTTTTTTATTCGGATTGTTAGCTAACGGATCGTTCATATATACGTAGTTTTGATCATATCCAACAACTACTACGCTATGCTCGTAATATGTAATTTTTATATCACCGTTATTTGTATTCCATGTTTCAAAACTACCTTCAGCTAGCGGTTGAAACGTTGTATTCGCAATTACCCATACTGGTGAACCTGAACTTATGACTTTATAAATATCCTGAATATCTTTTCCTGTTAAATCAATGGTTTTTTCAGGCATATACTTTTCGGCAAGTTTAAAAATAGGCTCATGATACACACCATATCCAGGCTCAGCCTTCGTATAAATATTTCCAACGAATCCTTCATAAGGGTTTCCTCGAAGGTTATTTTCTTTAAATGGAACTTTATTGATTTCACTTGCAAGTTGCATCTTATCTACTTGTACACCTTTATACTGCAATAACATTGCTAGACTCGTAACCTCACAACCTCGCTGCAGTTCTGGAAGTTGTTTTATGAATGGAACACTTTCAATCATAGCTGTTTCTTTCATATCAAACAAAAAATCTACTCGTAACTCTTGGACTTTTTGAAGAATTTTATTTTTCCCTATAAAAATAATAGCAACAAGTATAATCCCTATAATACATATATATTTGAATCTCTTTGACATGTTCAAAACTCCATTACATCATCATTTTCATCTTTTATTGTACCTTTCTTCCGTCTAGTTTGCCAGAAAGATTATATGAATTATTATTCAATCTAACTGTTTTAAAATTCTAATTCTTTGTAATTAAAAGAAAAATACATGTACTTTTTCAGAATATTCCGCTATAATCAAAAGCGTTATGTGTTTTAGAAAGGGCCTTCTTTTATTCACAAAACATGAAATGAGAGACTAATCATAGTTGTTTTTATCACCACTCTTACACCCAGAAAATATACATAATCAATTTCTATAGTGATATACAGAAAACTACTATCAGTATGTTTTTCATCCCCCACTAATGATTAGTGAAATGAAGCACGCTCGATATTCATCGAGCAAAACAAACAAGGAAAAGAACACGGGGTGAAGAGAATATGAATCAAACTAATACAGAACAAACAAGTTTACAACGGACAATGAAAAGCAGACACCTTTTTATGATTGCACTCGGAGGTGTTATCGGTACAGGATTATTCATGGGATCAGGACAAATCGTTCATAACGCCGGACCTGGTGGAGCCATCCTTGCATTTTTAGTTGGTGGCTTCGTTATGTATTTAACAATGCTTTGTCTTGGTGAACTATCTGTTGCAATGCCAGAAGCAGGCTCATTCCAAAGTTATGCAAGCCGATTTATTTCACCTGGTTTTGGATTTGTCGTTGGCTGGATGTATTGGTTAAACTGGGCCGTTACAGTTGGTGTCGAACTAACGACTGTTAGTATTTTAATGAAGCGCTGGTTTCCGGATGTTTCTTCATGGATTTGGTGCGTTATATTTGCAGCATTACTTTTCGTTGTAAACGCTTTATCAGCAAAAGCATATGCAGAAGCAGAATTTTGGTTTGCTAGCGTCAAGGTTGCAACAATCATCGTCTTCATCGTACTTGGAGGCGCCGTTATGTTTGGATTCCTAGATTTCAATGAAAAACCAGCACCAATGCTACATAATTTCACAGAAAATGGTGGACTATTCCCTAACGGTGTTTTAGCTGTTCTATTTACAATGATTACAGTAAATTTCTCTTTCCAGGGAACGGAATTAATTGGTATCGCTTCAGGTGAAAGTGAAAACCCTGAAAAAACAATTCCAAAAGCAATTAAAAATACAATTTGGCGAACTTTATTCTTTTTCGTACTAGCAATTACAGTTGTTGTTGGCTTACTTCCATGGCAAGAGGCCAATCTTGTAGAAAGTCCATTCGTACTCGTCTTTGACACAGTGGGAATTCCATACGCAGCAGATATTATGAATTTTGTTATTATTACTGCTGTATTATCTGTAGCTAATTCAGGACTATATGCGAATTCACGTATGCTTTGGGCGATGTCAAAACAAGGCATGGCAAGCCCTATATTTACAAAACTAACGAAAAAAGGTGTGCCACTGAACGTATTAGTTTTCAGCCTTATCTTTGCGAGCCTTTCGCTATTAACAAGCGTATTTGCAGCAGATACCGTCTTTTTAGTATTAACATCCATTGCCGCAATGGCAGCAGTTGTTGTCTGGATGTCAATTGCAGCTTCACAATTTTTCTTCCGAAGAGAATTTATAAAAAATGGCGGAAATATAAACGATTTAAAATATCGCACACCACTTTATCCAATCGTTCCAATTTTAGCTTTCTCTTTAAATTTTATTACATTCGTTAGTTTAGCTTTCATTCCAGATCAACGCATTGCACTTTACTGCGGGATTCCATTTATGATTATTTGCTATATCTTGTATCAAGTGAAATATAAAAAAGTTGTCACATTTGAACAGCAACGAAGTATTACACAAGAAATAAACTAAATATATGAAATATTCAACTATCTTACCTTATGATAAGATAGTTTTTTTCTATTTCTTGGATATGCTGGTATAACTTTAATTATCTTAAAATTCTCACAATCATAGTTTCGTCTGAAAAATGGTTTACAATGTAATCAAGTTACAAATGATATTCACCTTAAAAAGTGTGCATTTGTGTCTATTTTTTAACAATCTAACAAAAACTATTGCCTTCTATAAATTAATAGGTTTATATTGTTTTATTGGCATAGTTTCAATCCAAGGAGAAAGGAGATTTTCAATCGTGCAACTAAAGAAATCGTTTTGGAAGTTGGCTTCACTTCTTCCTTTATCACTACTCTTGTTCCTCGGTGGCTGTGAGAAAAAACTTGCAGTATTAAATCCACAGGGGCCTGTTGCAAAAGCACAGTATGATTTGATCGTTTGGTCATTCGTACTTATGTTGTTGATTATTGCAATTGTATTCATTTTGTTTACAGTCATCTTGATTCGTTATCGTGAAAAACCAGAAAACATGGACTATGAGCCACCTGATCAACACGGTAACACATTATTAGAAATTATTTGGACACTCTTCCCAGTTATTATCGTTATTGCATTATCAATTCCAACGGTAAAAGCAACTTATGCATCAGAAGAGGTTCCAAAAGAGTCTAAACATATTAAACCAGTTGAAATTTATGTTACATCAGCTAACTGGAAATGGTTATTCAGTTATCCAGAGGAAAATATTGAAACCGTTAACTATTTAAACGTACCAGCTGGTACACCAATTCAATTTAAATTAACATCTGTTGGTCCAATGAATGCCTTCTGGGTTCCAGAACTTGGTGGTATGAAATACACAATGGACGGCATGATTATGGATTTATTCCTACAAGCTGATAAGCCAGGTTCTTACCTTGGTCGTAGCTCAAACTTCTCCGGTGAAGGATTTACTCACATGGAATTTGAGCTTGAAGCAAAAACAAAAGAAGATTATGACAAGTGGGTAAAAGAAGTAAAAGAAACTGCTAAACCACTGACAGAAGAAAAATATAACGAAATCATTAAACCTGGTGTAGTAGGGCGTATGACATTCTCTAGTCACCACTTAAAGTATGTAGATCCAAAATCACTTGAATACTGTGATTACAACTACTACAAAAACAAAAAGTAACAGATATTATTCCAACAGATTGGAGTGAACACAGTGAAGCTTGATGAATTTTTTGTCACAGGCGATCCGATTATTTACGGAGCTGACGCATCTATTGTTCTTGTGACATTAGCAATCATTTTCGTACTGACAAAGTATAAAAAATGGAAATGGCTTTGGGATGAATGGTTAACAACTGTTGACCATAAAAAAATCGGTATAATGTATATTATATCGGCAGTATTAATGTTATTCCGTGGTGGGATGGACGGTCTAATGATCCGTGCTCAATTAACTTTCCCAGACACAACATATTTAGACGCTACACACTATAACGGAATTTTCACAACGCATGGTACAGTTATGATTCTTTTCATGGCCATGCCATTCGTTATGGGATTAATGAACGTTGTTGTACCATTACAAATTGGTGCTCGTGACGTTGCATATCCATTCTTAAACGCATTAAGTTTTTGGTTATTCTTTATCGGAGCAATGTTATTCAACATCGCTTTCGTTATCGGAGGTTCTCCAGACGCTGGGTGGACATCATACTTCCCAATGGCTGGTACCGAATTTACTCCTGGCGTAGGAAATAACTACTACGCAATTGCATTACAGATTTCAGGTCTTGGTACATTAATGACAGGTATTAACTTCCTTGTTACGATTTTAAAAATGCGTACACCTGGTATGACATTAATGAAAATGCCAATGTTTACTTGGTCAATTTTAATCACAACAATTATCATTATTTTCGCTTTCCCAGTATTAACAGTTGCTCTTGCATTAATGACATTTGACCGTCTATTTGATGCTCACTTCTTTACGATGGCGAGCGGCGGTATGCCAATGCTTTGGGCCAACCTGTTCTGGGTATGGGGTCACCCTGAAGTATATATTGTTATCTTACCGGCATTCGGTATTTTCTCTGAAATCATTAGTACATTCGCACGTAAACGTCTATTCGGATACAGCGCAATGGTGTACTCAATGATTGCAATTTCTTTACTAAGTTTCGTTGTATGGCTTCACCACTTCTTTACAATGGGATCTGGTCCAGCCGTTAACTCATTCTTCTCGATTTCGACAATGGCGATTTCGATTCCAACCGGGGTTAAGATCTTTAACTGGTTGTTTACACTGTATAAAGGACGTATTCGTTTTACAGTTCCAATGCTTTGGTCATTGGCATTTATTCCAAACTTCGTAATCGGTGGGGTTACAGGGGTTATGCTTGGAATGGCAGCAGCTGACTATCAATACCATAACAGCTACTTCCTAATCGCCCACTTCCACTACGTATTAATCGCAGGTACAGTATTCGCAATGCTTGCTGGATTTACGTTCTGGTATCCAAAAATGACTGGTCATATGTTAAACGAACGCCTAGGTAAATGGACATTCTGGATCTTTATGAGTGGATTTAACATCTGTTTCTTCCCAATGTACTTCTTAGGCTTAGATGGTATGACTCGTCGTATGTACACTTACTCCGCTGATTTAGGATGGGGTTGGCTAAACCAAATCGCATCTGTCGGTGCGGTAATGATGGGTATCGGCTTCCTAATCCTTTGCTACAACGTAGTTTGGAGTGCACGTCACGGTGAGCGTGACACTACTGGAGATCCATGGAATGGTCGTACACTTGAATGGGCAACTCAATCTCCTGTACAACATTACAACTTCGCTAAACTTCCTGAAATTAAAGAAGCTGATGCTTTCTGGTTCATGAAGCAACGCGGAGAAACAATTACACCAAAAGCAGATGAATTAAAACCAATTCACATGCCAAGTAACTCTGGTGTGCCAATTATTATGTCTAGCTTTATCGGTCTTGCTGGTTTTGCGTTAGTATTTAGCTGGTTCTGGTTAGCAATTATTGGCGGTATCGGTATGCTAGCTTGTATGATCTATCGTTCATTTGATTATGACGATGGTTACTACGTAAGCGTTGATGAAATTAAAAAAACAGAACATGTAGCATGAGAGGTGAAACGAAATGGCGGCTTTAGATAAAAGCTTACCTTTAGAATATCAATCTGAACAAAGCAGATTGAATATTCTAGGGTTCTGGATTTTCCTAGGGGCTGAAATTATGCTGTTCGCAACACTTTTCGCCTCTTATTTAGTCCTTGCTGGTCGTACGGCAGATGGCCCAACACCAGCGCAATTGTTTGAAGTTAAAACACTTTTAATTCAAACACTCCTACTTTTAACAAGTAGTTTTACATGCGGTATCGTAATTCATGAAATGCGTAAGCATAACCAAAAAGCTATGTTAGGATGGTTCATTCTCACATTACTTTTAGGTGCAGGCTTCCTATTCTTTGAAATTGAAGAGTTCATCCTGTATGTTGGGGAAGGCGCTACGCTTCAAACAAGCGCGTTCTTATCTGGATTCTTCGTTCTTCTTGGAACGCACGGTGCCCACGTAACGGGTGGTATCATCTGGGCAACTTGTGTAATCATCCAAATTTTAAAAAGAGGCTTAACACCAGTTACAGCTCGTAAAGTATTCATTATCAGCTTATACTGGCATTTCCTTGACCTTGTTTGGATCTTCATTTACACACTAGTTTACTTGAACGGGATGGTGGCGTAATAATGGGACAAAACAATACTCAAGCAAATGGACATTCGCATAGCGGGTTTCCATGGTCACACGTTTTCGGGTTCATTTTATCGCTTGCACTAACGTTTCTTGCTTTATACGTTGCGCTTTACACAGACTTGCCACTTTCAACGATATTAACAACTATTATCGTAATGGCACTTGCGCAAGCTTTATTACAATTAATTATGTTCATGCACTTAAGAGAAGGAGAAGGTACAATTCAAATTCTTACAATGATATACAGTTTCTTCGTTGCAATCGCAACAATCGGTCTTACTGTATGGATTTTCTTCTCTATGTAATGAATAGAAAATGGACTGTTGAGATTATCTCAGCAGTCTTTTTATTTATCCCGCATTAACGGGCAGTAATACCCCCACCTCAAAATTCGGCGGGAGCAAAGAAGTTAGGTGGGAGATAAACTGCCCGTAAAAGCCCGATTGGTTCAACTAATAATCAGTGGGAGATGAAGAAAACCCCCACTGATTAAAGTTTCACTTTATTCCCCTCCTCTTCTATCCATATTACGGAAATTACAACATTATCATGTAAACCATACTTATTATGACAAATGTTAAGAAAACTCTTTCTTTATGAAATCGAGTTCACATGCATTGCTTTTCTTCCTATAATATGGCTAAAATAAGTACTATATTATTTGAAGGGAGAGAACGCAGTGGAACATCATTCCTCAGTCCTATCACTTATGATTGTTGTCGCAATCGCGTTTTTCATTCCCCTTTTGTTACAACGCTTTAAATTAAAAGCACTTCCTGTCGTAGTTGCAGAAATTATCGCAGGAATTTTTGTAGGAAAAAGTGGATTTAATGTCATCGAGCCAGACATGTGGCTTCAAGTCTTATCAACACTAGGATTTATCTTCTTAATGTTCTTAAGCGGTTTAGAAATCGATTTTTCTATCTTTAAACAAAAAGGGAAAAAGAATACGACGAACGAACCAAACACGTTCCAAGTAGCAAGCATTATCTTTTTATTCATTTTCATCTTATCCTACGCTATATCACTTATATTCGTATGGCTTGAATTTGTAGATAGTGCCTTATTTATGACATTAATTATTTCAACAATTTCTTTAGGTGTTGTTGTTCCAACATTAAAAGAAAATAACTTAGGGAAAACAGCAATTGGCCAAATCATTTTATTAGTTGCTGTTATTGCCGATTTAGTTACGATGATCCTACTCGCTGTATTCGTCGGACTGAACTCGGAAAGCGGTCAAAGCATGTGGCTTCTTCTCGTTCTATTTGGCGCAGGTATTGTCATTTACTTTGTGGCAAGACGCTTTAAAAATATTCCATACCTAGAAAATTTAAAGGCTGGTAGTGTCCAAATTGACACACGTGCCGTATTTGCACTCATTTTAATCTTAGTCGGTTTATCTGAATCTGTTGGTGCAGAAAATATTTTAGGGGCCTTTTTAGCAGGTGTGCTCGTATCCCTATTATCACCAAATGAAGATATGGTCGAAAAGCTTGATTCCATCGGATATGGCTTCTTCATCCCAATTTTCTTCGTTATGGTTGGTGTTAATTTAGAAGTATGGTCTATTTTTAAAGAGCCTTCTAGTATGCTAATGATTCCGATTTTAATTGTGGGACTCTTTATTTCAAAACTACTGCCATCACTTGTACTAAGAAAATGGTACCCACGTAATATTGTATTAGGAAGTGCGATTTTATTAACATCGACACTTTCATTAGTTATTGCCGCAGCACAAATTGGTGAAAAGCTAAATATCATTAGTCCCAGTCTATCTGCTTCACTTATTTTGAGTGCAGTTATTACATGTATTTTTGCACCTATATTCTTTAAAAAGATGTTTCCAAAAATGGAAACACCAAAACCAAGAGTTTCTATTATTGGCGCAAGTCGAATCACTCTTCCACTATCACTTGATTTAAAACGTGAAGATTATGATGTGACCCTATACATGATGCGTCAAAATAAAGTAAATACAGAGGAAGCAAAGTCCCATGACTTCCCGATTGTAAAACTAGATACAATTACGATAGAACTATTAGAAGAACACAAAGCATTCGATGCAGATCGCGTTGTAGTTGCAACAAGCGATGATGAACAAAACTTATTATTAGCAGAACATGCGAAAGAATTAGGCGTTGAACATGTTATTGCAAGTGTAGAAGATCCACTTCTACAGGAAAAAGCAACACAAGA
This sequence comes from Bacillus sp. Xin1, assembly GCF_013314535.1. Taxonomy (GTDB): domain Bacteria; phylum Bacillota; class Bacilli; order Bacillales; family Bacillaceae_G; genus Bacillus_A. The sequence continues at coordinate 25,668 of NZ_JABUAE010000005.1, forward strand.
ACATATTGCCGTATTCTCCACCATCAACTCTACACGAATTTTATTACGCGCACTCATCGATAGACCCAGTCTCGTTCGTTTAATTACGACAGCAAATGAAACAGTTCGTGAAGTTGAATTACGTAGTAATAAATATAACGGTTTACCGCTTCGTCGTCTGCCGTTCCTAGGTGACGTGCTCATCATTCAAATTTACCGTGGTAATCAAGCACTCGTACCACACGGTGATACAAAATTACAACATGGCGATACGCTTCTTGTAACAGGCTCAAAAGAGCACATCGATACACTGAAAAGCATATTAGAATAGCAGCAGGTCCCCTTTCAAAATTGAGAGGGGATTTTTTTAGTACATAACATTCGCAAAATTTTTCTTAAGATTCTCGTTTTTTAATGGTAAAATATTACTATCACATATTATGGGGATGAATCACACTATGTCTATTTCAACTTTAGCTCTTTTGTTATTAGCAGAAGTACTCGTTGCCATTATTCTTATTGGCATTAGCATTGAAATTTGCAGCTATGGATGGAAGAAATCCAATGGTACGAAATACTTTTGTCTCTTTCTTTCCCTTCTCATTGGTACTGGTAGCATATTAGGTCTTTGTGTTGCGCCGGCCTATTTTTTTCTGCAACTTATTGAGAAATCCTCATAAGAAAGGACAATAATATGATTACAATCAAACATATTGATGCCTCTGAAACATATAAACTACGGCAAGGTATTTTGCGACCAAATCAACAGTTAGATGCTTGCAAATACACATCTGATTACGAAACAAATTCCTTTCATCTCGGTGCCTTCTTACATGATGAACTCATTAGTATCGCTTCTTTCTCATCTGAAGCAGAGCCTTCCTTACAAGGTAATAACCATTATCGCTTACGAGGCATGGCTACAGTTCCCGCTTTTCGAAAGCAACATGCTGGTCGCTCATTAATTAATCATGCCGAAATAATCTTAAAGGAACGCCAAGCAGAGCTGCTGTGGTGCAATGCCCGAATTACGGTTACCGATTACTACAAACGATTAGAATTCCATGAACACGGCGAAATGTTTGATATCCATCCGATTGGACTTCATAAATTGATGTATAAAGCGTTATAATCATAATATAGCCCTCTCCATATGGAGAGGGCTATATTATAATTCATCATCTTCATCTCTTATTGATTTTCTATAATAATAGACATATAAAAAAGGAACTAAAGAACAAAGAAATACAACAATACCAATTATCCCTGCATCTAGTATAGAAGCATCAGGTGTTATAATCATTTGAATTCCCATGATAGCACCCGTAAGTATAATCGGAATAAGTAACAATTTGAAAAAATAGCTACGTTTTTCCGGCTCTCCGCTTTCATATACCTCAACTGATTGCTTTAGATTTAAAACATTGACGGATATGATCCCAAGCATAAATAACATTAGCAAGTCAGAAACCCCTTCATATCCAGTTCCCTTTATAACATAACGATAAAAAATCATACTTAATATTATACAGTTCTGTAGCATAAATGCCATTCTAATATGTTTTAATCCTTGAACCATTAACCGTTCATCTTTCACGATCCTCATGGTTACCCTTCACTCCCTCTCCTCCCAAAATAAATCGTTTAACGTTTTATTTAGTGCATAACAAATATTTAAACATAACTCTAAAGAAGGGTTATATTTCCCCTTTTCAATTAAACTAATCGTTTGCCTTGTAACTCCTACTTTTTCTGCTAATTGTTGTTGTGTTAAATCTAACTGAACACGAGCGACTTTTATTTTACTTACAGCCAATCCATGTCCCTCCTTCACCATTAATTGTAACATATATATTTCATTATTCAATTTATAAATTACATAAAATATTCCACTTTTTATTCTTTATAACCAATTTTAAACTTCTACAAATCAAACTTTCAATTCATTATACATGAAAAAAAGGCACTTCCTAATGGAAGCACCCTTTTCTACACGATTATAAGAACAAATGACATCCAAATAAAATTGCAAAGAAATAAAGTAGCGGATGAACTTCTTTCCCTTTTCCCTTTACAATCTTTAAAATCGGATAAATTAAAAATCCAAGTGCAATTCCATTTGCAATACTAGATGTTAACGGAATTCCGATAAAAATTAAAAATGCCGGCAGTGCATCTTCAAATTCACTCCAATTAATATCTCTTATGCTTTGCGCCATTAGACTTCCTACAATGATTAGTGATGGAGCAGTAATTGCTGCTACACTAGATAACGAAGCAATAACAGGACTGAAAAATGCAGTAACGATCGTTAAGCAAATTACTACAATACCTGTTAATCCAGTTTTACCACCTGCCGCAATTCCAGCTGATGATTCAATCGTTGCTGCTGTTGGGCTTGTCCCAAACACGGCTCCCGTTGTACCGCCGATTGCATCCGCAATAAATGCTTTACCGAAACGTTTTTCGGCATTATCTGTATTTAAACCAGCTTGTTTAATTAAACCAAGTAACGCACCCGTTGTATCAAATAAAAGAACGAGTAAAAAAGAAAAGACAACACCATACAATCCATATTCAATTACATCAGAAAAAGCATTGATTGGATTTGAAACGATAATCCCTTCCGGCAAATGCGGAATCGCTACAATTTCATTCTCAAACTTCAGTTGTCCTGTAAAAAAGGCAACAATCCCGGTTACAATCATGCTAATAAATAATGATCCACTCACACGTAAAGCCATTAATACAGCTGCCAACGCTAATCCAAATAAAGTTAATATAACAGATGGTGAATGAAAATTCCCGATTGTAACTAAATTAGATGGATGATCAACAATAATCCCAGATAGACGAAAACCAATAAAAGCAATAAATAACCCAATCCCACCTGCAATAGCCTGTTTTAAACTGTCTGGAATCGCCACAATAAGCTTTTGACGAAATGATGTGAAAGACAATAAAAGAAAAATAATACCTGTAACAAATACTGCTGAAAACGCAATAACATATGTAATACCTTCTGCCTTTTGTACAACAGAATAAGCAAAATACGCATTCATCCCCATCGCTGGAGCAATAACAATCGGATAGTTTGCTAAAAACGCCATACATAATGTTCCAACAACTGTTGCAATAATGGTTGCCGTAAATGCTTGATCAAATGGTACACCTGCATCAGCTAATATTTTCGGATTGATGACCAGAATGTACGCAAATGTAAAAAATGTTGTGATGCCAGCTAAAATCTCTTGCTTCACAGAAGTGTTATACTTTTGTAATTGAAACATACTTAGGTACCCTTCCTACACAATGAATTATTATCACACATTCTTTTCTTATTATTGAGAAAATGTAATACTTAATCATACCAATCCATAAAAAGAAGAGTCAATATATTCACTAATAGTTCGAATTTTAAGTTTAGGTCTGACAAATTGAAAAACCTTTCTTATAGGTGGGAAAGAGCGTCCGGCCATACATAGAAGCGGTCAGGTCCTATTTTAGCCCCATGCTACGTTTAGAAAAAAGAGAAAACACAAATACAAGTTATCCTCAATTATATATTAAAAAATCCAAATAGTTTTATATAGTACAGCGTACAATAATTGTTTTTGTAGCATAACAGACAGAAATGTTTTATAATTTAAAATAGTTTCACTTCAAGTAAGCGTATTCAATTTTTTTCATCCTATAAGGAGGACTTTTTATGCAGCAAACAAATCAGGAACTTTAAACCGCGGTCTAAAACAACGACACATCACATTGATGTCTCTCGGATCCGCTATTGGCGTAGGACTATTTTTAGGATCTGCTTCCGCTATAAAATTAGCTGGACCTTCTATTCTATTAGCCTACATGATTGCTGGACTCGTTATCTTCTTCATTATGCGTGCTCTTGGAGAGATGGCAATTGAACAACCAGTTGCTGGCTCTTTTAGTAAATATGCATATGATTATTTAGGGCCGTTAGCAGGCTATATCACCGGTTGGAACTATTGGTTTTTATGGGTTATTACTTGCATGGCGGAAATTACTGCCGCTGGTATCTATATGGAGTTTTGGTTCCCAGATATCCCGCGCTGGATTTGGGCATTAATGGCTCTCGTATTAATGAGTGCATTCAACTTTTTATCTGTAAAAGTATTCGGGGAACTTGAATTTTGGTTTGCTTTAATTAAAATTATCACAATTATCTGTATGATCGTAATTGGGACAGGCATTATTCTATTTGGATTTGGAAATGATGGTATCGCGACTGGAATTTCAAATCTTTGGTCACATGGCGGCTGGTTCCCAAATGGTTTTTCTGGGTTACTTCTTTCCTTACAAATGGTTCTATTTGCTTATTTAGGAGTCGAACTTATCGGCGTTACAGCTGGTGAAGCACAAAACCCGAAGAAAACACTCGCGAAAGCAATTGATAACGTATTTTGGCGTATTTTACTGTTCTATGTTGGTGCTTTATTTGTTATGATGGCAATTTATCCATGGAATGAACTTGGCGATAAAGGAAGCCCGTTCGTATTAACATTCCAACAAATTGGTATAGCAAAAGCGGCGGGAATTATTAACTTTGTTGTCTTAACAGCAGCTCTTTCATCCTGTAACGGTGGTTTATTTAGTACGGGACGTATGTTATTTACATTAGCCGAGCAAAAAAAGGCACCTGAAAAATTCGGCCGTTTAAATAAAAATGGCATTCCAAGTAACGGAATTATAGCAACTTCCTTCGTCTTACTCGTTGGTGTTGTTTTAAATTACCTTGTTCCTGCAAAAGTATTTACATGGCTTACTAGCATTTCAACGTTCGGCGCGATTTGGACATGGGGGATCATATTAGTTGCCCAAATCCGCTTCCGCAAAGGATTACCAGCACAATCTGTACAAAAACTAACGTACAAGATGCCATTACATCCTTTAAGCTCTTATTTCTCGCTTGGTTTCCTTGCATTAGTATTAGGAATTATGGCTTATTCAGAGGACACACGAATTGCATTAATTGTTGGTCCGATTTGGTTAATTTCATTAGCAGCTGTATATTATTTAAAAGGGTTCCATAGGATAGATGCTGCACAAAATTCAAAAATTAGTTAAATATGTTACCCCTTCCTTATAGCGAGGAAGGGACTTTCTTATTTTTCACACAAATATTTATCAACAAAATTCATGTTATTTTTACAATTTTTTTGTATATTTTACATTTTCCATCTTTATTTTCATAAAAAAATCCATTACATTATTAAGGCACATATATTTATTATTAGGGGGGTTCTTCTATGAAGAACAAAAAATGGCTTAAACTTTCTTTAGCAACAGCAATTACACTCAGTATCGGAAGCGCTTATATTCCACCTACTTTCGCTGAAAGTGCTACAGATCCAGCACCTCAAATTACTGCAAAAGTTGTAAATCAAAACAATGGGAAGAAAGTATTATTTGATAATACACATGGGCAAACAGCAGGTACAGCTGATTGGGTCATTGATGGTGGTTTTTCTGATTTTGGAAATGGTATTGCTAAAAATGGATATTTTGTAAAAGAGCTTCGCCAATCTACACCTATTACATATGAAAATTTAAAAGATTATCATGTATTTATCGTTCCTGAAGCAAATATTCCTTATAAAAAATCTGAACAAGATGCAATGTTACAATATGTTAAAAATGGTGGTAGTATTTTCTTTATCGCAGATCATTATAATGCTGACCGAAATAAAAACCGCTGGGATTCTTCAGAGGTATTTAATGGATACAGACGTGGTGCATGGGACAACCCTGCAAAAGGTATGTCTAATGAAGAAGCAAACTCGCCAGCAATGCAAGGAGTAGAAAGCTCCGATTGGTTATCTCAAAACTTTGGTATTCGCTTTCGCTATAATGCGCTTGGAGATGTTTCTGCCAAAAATATTGTATCACCTGAACAATCCTTTGGTATTACAAAAGGTGTTTCATCCGTAGCAATGCATGCTGGTTCTACACTTGCCATTACAAACCCTAAATTAGCAAAAGGAATCGTGTACCTTCCAGAAAACCCATCAAAATGGAATAACGCTGTTGATAGTGGTGTTTATAATGGTGGCGGTATTGCAGAAGGTCCTTACGCTGCTATTGCTAAAGTCGGTCTTGGAAAAGCAGCATTTATCGGCGATTCTTCTCCTGTTGAGGATGCCTCACCAAAATATGTTCGTGAAGATACAGGACAAACAAAAAAAACATATGATGGATATAAAGAAGAAAATGATGCTATTCTGTTAGAAAATATTGTAAATTGGTTATCTAAACAAGAACCTTATACAAGTTTAGATCAAATAAATGGCTTACAACTTGATAACCCGACACCTTTGCAAACATTTGAACAACCTAATTTATCAACTGAGCCACAACCAGAACCTTGGAGTGCTCCAAATCAAGGATATCAATGGTTCAATACAAATACATTTAAGCTTGGTTCTTATGGATATAAGGGGTCTGTAACAACTAGCGATTATACAGTCATTCACCCTAGTATTCTACCGAACAACGAAGTATTTCAAATAAAACTTCAAGCGAACAATTTATTACCTAATGCGACATACAATAATTATTCTCTAGGGATTTTTACAACTGGAGGAACACAAGTTGCGAAAGTACAAAATGAAAATGGTACTTGGCCTTCTACTTTTGGATATAGTAGTGTATTCTCTTTCACGACAAATAGCCTAGGTTTTGCTGAAAAAATAGTAAATGTACAACTCGCACCGAATACAACTGGACAAGCCACTTTGCGTCTTCGTCAAAATACAATGACAAAATATAATGAAGCTGTCACTATTAATAATAAAGTGAAACTTTAATCAGCCCTCACGAATCGAGCTTTTACGGGCAGTTGATCCCCCACCTAACTTCTTTGCTTTCGCAGAATTTTGAGGTGGGAGTATTACTGCCCGTTAATACGGGATAAATAGTAAAAAAGCAATCCTAAATGGATTGCTTTTTTACTACTTATCTTTTTCTTTCGAGAAGAACATTCTTGAAATAACAATTCCTAGCCCACCAACAAGTAAGAATAACACTGCGCGAATCATCATCGATACTTCTGGTAAATCTAAGAAAAATAGCTTACCAACTGTTACAACTAATACAACAAGTCCAGCATATAATATTTCATTCATTCTTCTATTACGACCAAACCAAACTGATACTAAAGCATATATCATCCATAAAAGTGACACATATACACTTATAATGCTGCCATCCGTTGAAAGCACTTCTCCTATTCTAGTAATCGTAATAAATACCAGTACCATAAATCCATACATCGTAATAGAATATATATATTTTCCAAAATGTTGTAACATAGGTTTCACTTTCATCATGCCATAATAGAATGTTCCAACTAAAATGAGATGAGCTACAAAAGCAGCTGACATAAATGCCTCAAACGGACTAACAAGCGTCTGAAGCATACCAATTGCATAGATGGTAGCACTTATATACAATTTCACTTCTTGTTTCATCTTTGTAGAAGTAATAACACCTAAAAATCCTTGTAACATCAATACAATTGCTCCATTCACTAAACTAAATTCATATAAAATCGCTAAACTAAACGACCCCATCGCAAAACCGAATAAAAGATCCGTAAATAACGATTTTTTATTTTTCCTATATTCAGCTCCAAACATTACAACGTGTACAATCGCACTTATCAATAATCCCCATGTTGTAAATTCAGGAATCTTCGCAATTGACATTATAAAGAAGATTGCATTGGCGCTAAATGCTGCCATTCTCGGTTGATAAATAAAGGTTCGATCAATGAACATATGCCAAAATAGTGTAAGATGAATCAGTCCATAAACAACTGTTAATTGTACGTGTAGATTTCCTAACAATACTGTCATAACTACAAAGAAGATGAACGTTACAAGTACAGAAACAGCGTAAGACACCATATATAAATATTGATAACGATTTTTATATGCATACCATAATAAACTCACTGTTAATAACGTTTCATATCCAAAGAAAATGTAGGAATTAGGGGCTGCACTATTTAATAAAAATGGTACAAAAAATGCTCCTACCGATACAAATATAGCAAGATACTCTGATTGATATCGCTTAGCAAGATAAATACCGAGTATAATCCAAATAATATTTAAGATGAATGCAATGCTGGCCGGAAAAAAGTTGTACAAATAATGTGCAGCAAATGTTGTTAAAACAATACTTGTCACACTACCACCAGCTAGCACGAGGCCAAGCGCTTGACGTTCCTGTTTGATTTGCATATCCCCTATATAATACAATCCAACTGATAACGCTACCCCAAATACAATCCGAATGACTGGCGTAAGTAATCCTGCATCTACTCCTGCCTTAAATAGCCAAATGACTCCAAGCAACATAATTGCAACGAAAATTCTTGGCAGCCATGTTTGACAAAATTTTATAATATCAAATGGCTCTGGCTTAAACGCAGATATATCTACCTGCTTTATTTCTGGTTCCTTCACACTTTCTTGATCAGCAAAAACTTCTTCTTTTTTTACATTTGGTTTCAGAATACCAACTTCTATTTCCTCTTTAATCGGTTCCCTGAATTGCTGAACTTTTTCTTCTTCCATTACTCTTTGCTGCGCTTTTAACTCATAAAGCGTCTCCTGCAACGTATCAATCGTTGTTTCTAGCGCTTCTATTCTTTTACTCAAATCCTTTTTCATTTTCTCCCCCCTCTAATCATGCTGATGAAACAGTAAAGCACATCATAACAATTGGATAAATTACCAGTTATTTATATCATACTCTTTAACTATCTATTTTTTAAGATATTTCCTCCTAATAACCTCCTGTTTTCGCTATTATAGTAGTAAATGGAAATCTTTTTTCGTAAAATGAGGTGTTTCTATGAAAAAGTCAGTTTGGAATCGTCGTTCAAAAAGGAAAATTCGTGGTTTAAGGAGAGTATGCCGAAATTTTTTAAAATATACCACCACGCATACAAGTTCTTTGCCAAGCACAACTGAGCTATCTTCTCTAGGCTGTTGGTCTATTCATCTTCCGTTTCCTCCTTCTCATCTGAAATCAAAATCAGTGAAACAATTTTATTTACAAACAATCATTAACCGAGTAGAATTTTTCATCCATTTAAAAACTACAGCTGAAAAAGAATATCGTATTTACTTTTGTGTCTCATTTCCTAGCTTACAAACTTCTAATATCTTAATTGTATGTAGTAAACAAGACATAGAACGATTTTTTGAAGGTTTTTTAGGTAGCCCTATGGACGAGCCACAGTGGATTTCCTTATCACAAGAACGCGATATAAAAAAGGAACTAGGTTTACATATCCCTAAAGAATTACAAGTAAAAGGGTACACAGAAATTTTCACTGATCCTCATTACAACGATAAAGAGATGTGGTTTATAGGCGAATTAGAGTAAACAAAAAAGGCGTTTTCCAGTATAGAAAACACATTCTCCTCCTAATCCTTTTTATTCGTACAAACACTTACAAACATTCCTAAACAACCGCCTACAATCGCTGGAATAACCCATCCAACGCCTTCTGTATATAAAGGAATGTCTTTTAACATAGGTGTCCATTTTGAAAGGAACACATTACGATTTAAAATATCTATTCCACTGAAAATCGCTACTAGTCCAATGGTCACTGGATATATATACGTATACTTACCGATATACTTATGGCATAGTCCTAAAATAATTAGTGTTAAAGCAATTGGATAAATGAATCCAAGAATTGGAACTGATACTTGTAAAATTTGTGTTAACCCTAAGTTCGCAAGGATCATACTAGTAGCACTTAAAATAAAAGCCCACACTTTATAAGAAATTTTAGGAAATACTTCCGCAAAAAATTGGCTACATGATGTAACGAGTCCAATTGACACACATAAACAAGCAACAGTAAAAATAATTCCTAATAATACGGTACCACTTTGTCCAAATAATGCAGTCATAACGTGAGCTAACACTTGTGCACCATTATCAAACTTTCCAAGTGAGCCACTTATCGATCCAATATATCCGAGAATAACATAAATAAGAGATAATAAAAGGCCTGCGCCGATACCAGCCATACTCATACATGTTGCTAAACCTTTTTCGTCGTTTACTCCTTTCGCACGCAAAGCATTGGCTATAACAATACCAAAAATTAGCGCCGCTAAAGCGTCCATCGTTAAATACCCATCTAAAAACCCTTGAAATACCGCAGATGGCTTATAGTTCCCTATAGGTGCTTGAACTTCTCCAACTGGTGTAATCATACTTTTTATAAAAATAAGAGCAATCATACATAATAATAAGGGTGTTAATAGCTTTCCAAACAGCCCCATCAATTTCGATGGTGATAAACTTAGCCAATATACATTACTAAAAAAGATGACTGTATAAATAAGTAGTAATACACTACCCGCTTCCGGAAAGAACTGACCTAGTCCCATTTCAAAAGCTAAACTCCCAGCGCGTGGTATCCCTAGCCCCGGACCGATAAACAAATAAATTAAACAAGGAAAAATAATTGCAAACGAAGAATGTACACGATTTGCTAAAATTTGAAAACTCCCTGCTTTCGCAATCGCAATTACACCTAATATCGGAAGTCCTGTTGCTGATATGATAAAGCCAAGCAATGCAACCCACACCTGTTCCCCTGCTTCATATCCAAGGAAAGGTGGAAAAATTAAATTCCCGGCCCCGAAAAACATCGAGAATAGCATAAGGCTCATAAGCAAAATTTCTTTTTTCTGTAATGATTTCATTTCTTTCTCCTTCTTTACTTTTAAATAAGATGGAATCCTTCTCATCCTATATACATCTATTTTTGTTTTTCAACATATAAATTGCGGCTAGGTAAACAAAAGCAGACCTCCACTCATTTGCTCCCTTTGTTTACCATCGCATGAAGCTAAAAAGGTCTCTGACTGATCTCTGAGGAATATCAGCTTTTTAACTACTTATAAGTTACAGCTACGCAAACAAAAGCAGACCTCCACTCGTTTTCTACTTTTGTTTTCCATGGCATGGGGCTAAAAAAGGCACTGACCGCTTCTAGCCATCGCCGGATCCTCTCTTCCATCTAAAAAAAGAAAGGTTTTAGATGTTTCTTCAATTTTTTTGAACTTATACACTAAAACAAACATAGTCCATAGTCTATCACAAAAGAAATTCCCATTCTATATCTTTGAAGGTTTCCAATTTCTTCTGAAAAATCGACCTTTATTGACTTTTAATAGTTAATAAAGTAAACTATTAAATATACAAAACTATTAACTTTGTTTTCGTTTGTGTCAGGAGGAAACTTACATGGAATCAGCGATACAACTTGAGAAAAAACAACAAAGAAACAAGAAACATCCTCCAGGTTTATATCTACTCTTCTTCACTGAAATGTGGGAACGATTTAGTTACTATGGATTACGAGGATTATTAACACTATATTTAACAACAGCTTTAGTAAGCGGTGGCCTTGGGTTTAGTCCAGCTTGGGCACTTTCAATTTACGGATTTTATACTGGAGCTTGTTATTTTACTCCAATGATTGGTGGATACTTAACAGACCGTTTTCTTGGAAGACGCTTAGCAATCACAATAGGCGGCGTTACAATGGCAATCGGTAACCTTACGTTATTCGCTTTGCAAAATCAAATCGGGCTATACATTGGGCTAGCGCTTATTATTATTGGTAATGGTTTCTTCAAACCAAATATCTCTACACTTGTTGGGGAACTTTATGAAGAAAATGATCCAAAACGTGATAGTGCATTTACAATTTTCTATATGGGTATTAACGTCGGTTCATTTTTAGCTCCACTCGTTTGCGGGTTTTTATCAGAAAATTTATTCAAAACAACAGTAGATGGCGTTGTTCATTACGGCTTCCGTTACGGATTCTTAGCCGCTTCAATTGGTATGATTATCGGTCAAATATTATTTACAACGTTATCCAACCGATTCCTTGGCGATATCGGTAAAAAACCAACAAGAGATCTACAAACAGCATCAGGTAAAGAAACAGCTGGTAATACACCACTCACAAAAAAAGAAAAACAACATACAGCAGTTATCGTTATTTTAACTTGCTTCGTTGTCTTCTTCTGGGCTGGTTTTGAACAAGCCGGTAGCTCGTTAACACTATATACAAACAAGTTTGTTGATCGTTCTGTATTCGGATGGGAAATCCCAACATCTTGGTTCCAATCAGTCAATCCACTCTTTATCATCTTACTCGCCCCTGCTATTTCAGCACTATGGGCTAAGCTTGCTACAACCAAACGTGGAGACTTAAAAATCCCAACTAAAATGGGACTCGGTATGATTTTACTTGGAATCGGTTATATAGTTCTTGTTATCGCTACATTAAAAACAGGTAGTGATGAACACAACATTACAGAGAAAGCAAACCTATTATTTATTGTTTTCACTTATCTTTTCCATACATTAGGTGAATTGTTCTTATCACCTGTTGGACTATCAATGGTTAGTTCCTTAGCACCAGTAAAACTTGCTTCATTACTAATGGGCGTTTGGCTAGCTAGTTCAGGGATTGCCAACATTTTAGGGGGACAGCTCGCTAGTTTTACAACTTCACTTGGATATGCAGAAGTATTCACAGTTATAGGTGCTGTCGCTATTGTTTTAGGGTGTGTTTTATTATTACTTTCTAAAAAACTAGTAAAATGGATGGACTAAAAAAGCTGAGGGATTGCTCCCTCAGCTTTTTATTTTCTTAGTCTGAACAAAATCCCCTGTAACAACAAAACGTTTGGAGTTATCTGATACAGACACACATGTAATAAGTGTAACTTCTGTTTTCCCGTGATCTTCTACAACTTCCCATTTATCAGGTGTTACTTCTGACACATTCGTAACAGCGTACTCATACTCATTTTCATTATCATACAGGTAAATTTTATCGTCCTTTTTTAACGAGGATACATCACTAAACAAAACACCCTTTTTCGACATATTATGTCCTGCTAATGCATAATTTTCTTTTCCCATCTCTTGCTTCTCTTTTACAGTTGCTGCTCCTGATAATAAGTTTTTCTCAGTAGAAGCATTTAAAATTGGTAGTTTCAATGAAATACTTGGAATCTCAATACGACCAATTACTTGTGTTTTATCTAATGATGCATTTGCTACCTCTGATAAATCAGGTTGGTTAATTTTAGATGCATCTACAAATTGTGTATCCTGTTTTTGATATTCCATCTTCTGAACAGCTTGTACATTTTCTTTTTGCTTCTTCTCTGCCATATACCCATCATAAAATGGCTTACCAATTAAAATGCCACCTACAATAAATAAAAGGATTGATAGTATACTATATATTCTCCGCTTATTCATACATAATTCCTTCCCTTTACAAAAAATTACTTCTATATAAGATGATAAAGTAAGATAGCTACATGTACAAGTATGAGACCAAAAGGAAAAGAAATTTATTTACAGCTCAACACTCCATTAACCTTATCTGCACTCACAAATAGGTCTCGACCGTTTATTTTATGAATACCTTCCGGCGCTGCGCCAGCCGATGGATAAATTCCATTTCTATTATAAGAAATATTTGTAAACCTTCCCTTCAATATGCGTTAACTTTTTGTAAAAGTAGCATAAAAAAAGACGCACACGTGGCACGTCTTTAAGCAATTTTATTTCGGTACAGCGAAATATGAAATATCGTCATTTGTATAAAAAAGATTAACAATACAACATATAATGGGTATGCTGGAATATACGGACTAACAATCGGATGCATCACAAGTAGTGCAGCTCCAGTCGGTACGACAAACCAAAGTGCCATAAAAGTCGTACGACATGCTTTTGCGGTAATGACTTCCTCACGCTCATCATCTTGTGGAAATAAAAGAGGAAACATCCAAAAGGATAATTTCTTATATTTTTTCTTTTGCACTTTATAAAAAATAGTTGATACAACAGCCATAATCAATAGCAATAAAAACGGTATGATATTTATTGTTACCTCGAATGGTACTTTCTCACTTTGAATAATATTTTCCAACTCTATAACAGCATAATAAAATTCAACAAACGCCCAACTAGCCAATCCGATAAATAACACATTCACTGCATATGACAACATAATTCTATTCAACTTTTTCTCCCTCCTTATTTAAAACAAACACATCCTCCATCTTTAAATCAAATACATCACAAATCGTCAGTGCTAATAACAACGATGGAACGTAATCACCCTTTTCAATTGCAGCAATCGTTTGCCGTGTCACACCAACTTTTTCAGCTAATACACTTTGGGTGAAGTTAAAACGAGCTCTTAGCTCCTTTACCCTATTGCAAATGGACAAATTTACCACCCCTTACTATTATTGTATGCTAGACTTCACAAAATGTAAACTCAACTTAACATTAAAATCACAAAAAAATCCAACTTTACCTCATGTAAAGTTGGATTTGATTTTAACTTAAAATTGTAACTTTAACTCTTTTACGCCCCCACGTGCTAGAAGAAGCTTTATCCGGCATCAATACATCGATTCTATGACCTTTAATATCGCCACCAGTATCACCTGCAATTGCTTTTCCATAACCTTCAACATATACAGTGGATCCTAATGGAATAACACTTGGATCTACAGCAATTAATTTCATTCCTGGGTTTGCAGTTAAGTTATGACCCATTGCAGTTTTTACAATTTCACCTGGTTTATACCCATTCTCAGCTGGATCAGCTGTATAAGCAGTTGCTTCTACATAAATTTCACGACCGCCTTTAGCAGGTGCTGGTTCTGGCTGAGATGCAGGTGCAGGTGCAGGTGCAGGTGCTGAAGTCGTTTGCTTAGCCGCTTCTGCTTGTCTTACCTTTTCCTCTTCTTTCGCCTTCGCTAAAGCCTCTGCTTGTGCTTTCGCTTCTGCTTCTGCTTTTGCTTGAGCTTCTGCTGCTAATCTTGCAGCTTCTTGCTCACGAGCAATTGTTTCTTGTAATGCTTTCATATCAGATTCAATTTTTGCTTTTTCTTGTTCAGCTAAATTAATTTGACCTGCAATTTGATTATATTTTGTTTGCACAGCTTGTAAGTTTTCTTGACGTTTTTTCAAGTTTTCTTGTAAATTCGCTTGTGCCTTTGCTAACTTTTGTTTATCCCCTTCCAAAGAGGCCTCTTTTTCATCAATTACTTTTTTATCTTCTTCAATTTGACGAAGATCTTGTTCTTGAAGACGTAAAATCTCTTTATCTGCATCTAGAATTGTAGATACTGCATTCATACGTTGTAAGAAATCAGCAAAATTCTTTGATTCTACTACAACTTCGACTACTAAACTCGTATTTGAGCTATTTTGAACAGAAACCATACGTTTTTTCATAATATCTTTACGAGCAAGTACTTTATCTTCTAAAACGATAATTTCTCCCTTTTTCTGTTCAATTTGCTTATGTGTTTCATCGATTTTACTCTGAATAGCAGCTTGTTCCTCTTTGTTTTTTGTAATTGTATTATTTAAATTATGTAGTTCGCTTTCAATACCTTGTATTTCTTTATTAACAGCTTGCTTCTCTTGTTCTTTTTGCTGAATATCATTGTCATTCTGCTGCAATTGCTGTTGCATGTTGTTCAGTTTCTCGTCGTTTGACTCAGCTTTTACAGCGACTGTACTAGAAAGACCAATAATTCCTGCTAATACTAGACTACTGATTCGCTTAAAATAGTTCATAATCCGACTCCCTTCTCATACAGTTATACATGATTTATTTTACAGTTTGTTTACAAACTCATTAAATACATTTTATTTTTCATAACAAAAAATGCAAAACAAACCATAAAATGTAATAAACTCTTAACTTTTAATAACTGTTTTTCATACAAATCTTACAAAAAAATAGATTCACATATTAGAAACAACAGATTACACGACATTAAAAACATTGTCAAATCCTTCAGGAACCTTACTGATTCAAAATTATTCTTTTGACAGCTTGTTACAAAATATTACAGACATTGCAAAAGATCCAAATTTAAATACATTATTTGTACCTTACCTCGTTGCTTTCATTGCGACATTTATCATGACATATATTTCATTGAAATGGTTTATGAATATTATAGCTAAAGGGAATTTTAAATACTTCTCTTTCTATTGTATCGTTGTGGGTGTACTCGCTATCATTTTTCTATAAGAATGAAAGAGTTGTCCCATCGGAGGATAGCTCTATTTTTATAAATTGAAACTTTAATCAGCCGGGTTTTCTTGATCTCCCACCTAACTTCTTTGTTTTTGCATAATTTTGAGGTGGGGGCCTTACTGTCTGGTAATGCTGGATAAAAAATTTGTCGTCTTCCTTTTATTTACTTAGAATTTTCAGAAAAGTATAATATTAGATATATTATACTTTTCATTACGAACGGGATAAATCGCTATTCAAACATACCATAGCCTCGTAAGAATAACAGGAGGAATTGCACATGTTATGACTGAAACAGGATATTGACTCTAATTTCTCATTACTAATACAAAAGGGGTGCAATCATGTTTATTGTTACTAAACTCATTCATATTAAATTCGGTTATGAAGAAAAAATTATTCGTTCTTTACAAGAATACTATCCAAACTCTGGTACATACGGGTTTATTAATCTAGAATTCTCTCGTATGAAGCGTACTGAACATGGTAACGAATATATGATTCGTATATTATGGAAAACACAATCAGATTATCATGAGTGGATTTCTCAAAAACAAGAAACTACAACTATGCCATGGAAGGAACAATTCCAAAGCTATATTCTCTCATCAAAATCCAATGCTACGCATGTTAAATATCCGCACTAAAAAAGCCTTCTGCAAAATTGCAGTAAGGCTCTTCTTCACCCCTCTTTCCTATTGAAACAATTCGGCATCTAAAAAATAAAATTTGATTTTACATTTTATTAAAGTTATAATAGATTCCGAATTTTTTTGAAAGGATCCACATTTTGACAACTTATTTATTTCCAATTAAAACGGCATTTATTCTATTCCCCATTTTAGCAATGATTCTATTGATTCCATTTTTAATATTTAATTACAGAAAATATGGCTATTTAAATAAATGGCGTTCATTTATTTTATATTCTTTGCTGCTTTACTTGCTAAACGCTTATTTTCTTGTTATCTTACCGCTGCCGCAAACTTACGATACATGCAGCCTGCAGCCAGCTAATACACAACACGTTCAGCTTGTACCGTTTTATTTCATCCAAGAAATTAGCAACCATACAGCAGCGATATTAGCAAAGCCTGCTACCTATTTCTACTTATTAAAAGAATCTGCCTTTTTACAAGTTGCATTCAATGCACTGTTAACGATTCCATTCGGCATATATTTACGTTACTATTTCCGCCTTGGTTTTTTACGAACAATCTTCTTTTCACTTTGTCTCTCACTATTTTTTGAAGTGACACAAGTAACTGGATTGTACGGTATATATAATTGTGCGTATCGTTTATTCGATATTGACGATCTATTTTTAAATACACTAGGAGGAGCAGTTGGTTATTTCATTGCACCAATATTCACGTACTTCCTTCCTAAATCAAATGAATTAGATGCACATATCGACTTAGCTACGAAACCAGTTGGATTTATTCGCCGCCTAATCGCACTGCAAATTGATTGGATTTTCTTATCCATTGTTGTACCAGTTATAAAAAATAAAGGGAATTCTATTTTTATTTCTAGTATCCAGTCTTATACGAATCTATATGAACTTATTTTCACCATATGTGCCGTCTTCATTTACTTCATCGTCATTCCATATTTGACGAACGGAAAAACAATTGGGAAAGCGTTGCTTCGTATTCACATAAAAGGTAAAAATGGGCGAATTACCATTAAAGAATTATTGATTCGTTACGGTCTGTTCTATTTTGTTTTAGGTGGAATGAACTATATTCTCTCTAGTAGTTCCATATTGAATCAGACTAATCCATTAATTATGTTCATTATATTACTGTTTATGTTCTCAATTAATGGTCTCTTCATTCTACATGTACTATTACATGTATTTAGTCGAGATAAATTATTATTTTATGAGCATATAAGCCATACCAGAAATGCAATTACACTCAAAAAAGCTGACAAATAATTGTCAGCTTTTTTCATGAATAGAAAACATTTTTGCTACGTACAGATTTAAAAACATCCCCATTGAATCTACCTCTTTTCTAACTTCCAAGAAAGAACTTAGCTTAGGATAAACGAGTTGCAATTGTTCATATCCCATTGTATGCATTTTCCCCCAATGTGGACGTCCTTCATACTTTTGAAAAATACGCTCTATCGCTGTAAAATACGCAGCATATTTCATACCTTTATACATATGCACAGCAATATAAGCTGAATCTCTTTCATATGCGGGACTAAGCCATATATCGTCTCCTCGTACATAGCGGCATTCAATCGGAAAATGTACTTGAAACCTCTTTTCTTGTATAAGATTATGAATCTCTTGTACTACTTTTTTCATATATTGAGCAGGTATACTATACTCCATTTCATAAAAACGAACATTACGCGATGTCGCAAATATTTGATAGCTTGGACCCGTTGTTTGCGCATTCGGTACCGCCTTTGCAGACAGCCTACTAACCTCTTTACTTATAACTGGCATCAGCTTGCATCCTTTAGACAATAGTGAAAAGACTATATTTTCAAGTAGTTCTGTCTTAAACTTATGCCACTTTAAATCCATACCTTTCACTGTCGTTTCATCTGTAATTTTCACTTGAACATCATCTGAATATGGAAACACAAAAAATTCAAAATGACGATGTTTTTTATATTCTTCCAGTCTGTTCATAACAGTGGGGAATGTTTCCTTTTTACTTTTATACATAAGCAAATAGGCTGGAACGACTTTTAATTTCACTTTTACAATAACCCCCAGCATACCGAGTGATAACTGAAATGCTTTCCAAAACTCAGGATGCTCCTTCTCAGAACAAACAATAATTTCACCTGTGGCAAGAATAGCGGTAATTTCCACAACCTGTGTCGCCAAACTCCCAAATGTAATACCAGTTCCATGCGTTCCTGTACTAATAGCCCCTGCAATAGATTGTGAATCTATATCTCCTAAATTTTCTTGTGCATAGCCTTTTTCTTGTAACATTCTGCCTAAATACGACAACTTTGTTCCAGCCCACACCTCTACTATTGATGATTGTGAATCTATACTCAAAATCCCTTGTAACTCATCTAACGAAAGAAGAATTTCTTCCGTTTGAACAAGTGGTGTAAACGAGTGCCATGAACCAACAATGCGAATTCGCTTCCCCATTTCTTTTGCCAAATGTACTACTTTTATTACATCTTTTATATTTTTAGGATACATCATATATTGCGGATTTCCCTCTACATTTCCCGTCCAGTTTCTCCATTTCTGTCCTTTTATAGAAAGCATTGTCCATCCCCCCGATATGTGGAATACTCTCCTATAATCTTGTTACTTACAATACGATGTAACGATGAAAAACGCTCGCATAGTTCTCCAGCTTTACTGTGTCGAAATAACATGACATCTCCAACAGTTAGATATTCTGAACCATTATAAAAAACGGGTGTTTGCACTTCTCCAGCTCCTTCTAAAGCTAACAACTTTGCCCCACTTGGCTCCCAAATTTCAGGTTGTTTGTCTTTCCCAACTGATCCTGAAGCAATATATCCACCACCTAGGCAAGTATATATATGAAAGTCTGGCTGTCTAACAATCGATAACGCAAAGCCAATAGCTGGTTCAAAACGAATATCTTTATAATAATCAAAGAGCTTAGGAGAGTAGAAAGCAGAACCTATTGTAATCTCTGTGACAGATTCATCTTGCATTGTCGTTTTTATACTTCCTGTACCGCCTCCATTTACAAGGCGCATTGTAATTCCTTCCCCTTGTATCGTTTTTACAATATCTTGTCTTCTTTTCACTACTTCCATTGCTGCTTTTCTTTTCAAATAGGAAACAACTTTATTTTTAAAAACTTGTTTTGGTGCATTGTCTCCAACTCCTGCAATCTGTGCCTCATAGCCCATTACACCATCTATTTGTAAAACGGAAGATTGAATTGCTTTTTCAATAACTTTTAAAACCTCAGTAGTAGTACGTATAGGAGAACGTCTAACACCAAAATGAAATTGAAAAAAACGGCTGCTCATATCGATATCAATACAAACTCGAAAATGTCCACCTGTTTCTATTGCAATTTTCTCTAAATAACTAATATGTTCGATGCAATCTACCATACAAGTAATTATAAATCCTTTTTTTGTAAGCAAACTAATTTCTTGCAGTGCTTGTTCATCATATACAGGGTATCCAGGCAACAAATCATTAAATCCTTGTTTTATTAGAAATGGTACTTCTCGTGGTGAAAAACACATAATGCCTTGAAAACAACTATTAGAAGATAAAAATTCTCTTCATCACTGGAACAGATCGTAACGATTTACTAGCAATACGGACTTTTTTCCCTCTACATAATTGAACAATGGATTGAATATTTCTTTCTAACGCTTCTTCATCAAGAAATGCACATGGTAAGGGAACTTTTTGAAATATGTTACGCTCCACACTTTCCTCTCCCCTTCTATATATGTCTTATACATATTGGAAAGAAACTACCATTTTCCTGTTCCTAAACATAAAAAAGTTTCTTCTTTACGAAGAAACTTTTTAACTATTTCATAGAAATGTTTACTTACATTGGATTATGATTCATTATACCTATATGTTTTTTTAAGAAGTACCGCACCTTCTAGCGATTCCCATATGTATCAAACCAAAGCTGAATATATCCAGCTGTGACACGCTGCGCTTCTACTAAACGTTTTCCTGTTGCTGGTGTAACTTCTGCACGCCATTTATCAGCATATTCTTGCGATACAGCTGCCCAAACGAACCAATCTTTTGTAGTATCATTTACAATGCCAGCATAATCTTGCTTAGCAGCTACAGCTGCTCCATGAATCCAATCTTCAGGATTCGTTCCTTTCCAATTCCAATATCCATTCCCATCAACTACTTTATAATTATCTTTAACTGTATCTACAAAATTTTCATATTTGGAGTGGAAACCTTGTGGATAAGAAAGATTCGTAAAGTTTGCTGCATGCATTGGTTGATTGACATCCCCTAAGTAATGAAGCGATAAACCTAAATAAAAGAATGCTTGTTTTATATCTTGTTTTTGATACGATTCACCTGCAAGTTTAAAGTATTTAGCTCCAGTTTCTTTTGCTTGCTTAGCAAAAGGAATATATGTCTTCCCTGTATCAGGATCATAGAAATGAGAAGCAAATGTACTATTATCATAGTAAGGATTTTCATAATCAGCAGCATAAATACCATTCTCTAACTCTGTACGCCATTCCTTTAATAGTGCCACTTGATCTTGTTGTACAATCGTTGTATTACGGGACATAATATCAATTGCGCGATTGACAATCCATAAATGGGAATTTACGCCTTCTGCATGCTTATCTTCAGCAGACCAATATTGAATGATTCTTACCTTATTTCCGCCCTCATTTTCATGGGCAAATGCTACACTTTGCAATGGTGCTACTAATGTAATAGCTGTTGCTAAGGCTAATACTTTCTTTTTCATACGGAACCCCCATTACTCATTCTTTTAATATATAATTAATAGCATATAGTTAACCTATGATTAGAATACACTACCTTTCTCTTGATTTTTATTGAGAAAATAAATGATGCAAATGTTCATATCATTATTAATCCTGTAATTTTCATTGTAGTGGACAAATATTAATCCTCTGCAAAGAAACAGCTAAAATATTGTAAAAAAAATAAAGCAATCAAGATATGCACCTGATTGCTTCTACTCTTTTTTTCGACCTGATAATATATTTGGTAATTGAACATTTACTGCTAGTTTATGAATAAACCCAAACACTAAACCAATTCCAATGAAAATATAGAAGATCGTAAAAATCTTTCCAAAGTCTGTTTGTGGGCTAAAATCACCATAACCAACTGTCGTTAACGTTACAACGCTAAAATACAATGCATCAATTGTGCGCAATCCCTCTACCGTACTGTAAAAAATAGTCCCTGATATTAACGTTAGAATGGTTAACACAAATAACACTTGAAATTCTTTATCTTTCCAAGCCCTTAAACAAGCTTTTAACATTCGTTTCAAAGTAAGTAAAAATGAAAGCATACGACTCTCCCTTCATACTCAAGCTAATTCTTCAAAGGAAAGTCTATCACCTTTCTATACATAAAAAAAGTAGCCTTCTTCTATTTCTAGAAAAAGACTACTTTCTTCTATATTATATGTTATTTAGGTGAAACAAGAATTTTCACTTGATTTTTATCTTTTACAAGCGCTTCAAATCCTTCTTCTACAACTTGATCTACTGTAATTTTTTTCGTAATTAATTTCTCTGCTTGAATTTGACCAGAGCTAATTAATTTAATAACAGATGGGAAGATGTGACGGTATCCAAGAATACCAACAAGCTCTTTTTCTTTTAATACTAAGTTGTTTGGAGTGATTTTTGCGTCTTTTTCCCATACGCTGACAATAACTATTTGACCTTCAAATCTTGTACTTTCAATTGCTTGACGAAGTACAACTTCAACGCCTGTTACTTCGAAGCTAACATTTACACCTAAACCGTTTGTTAAGTTACGGATTTCTGCTAGCACATCTTGTTCTGCTGGATTTAAGACGTAATCAGCACCTGCTAATTTTGCTAACTCTTGACGTTCTTTCGAAAGCTCAACTGCAATAACAGGTGTTGCACCTGCCGCTTTAGCAGCTTGAATAACAAGAAGTCCGATTGGGCCACAGCCAAATACAGCTACAGCTTCACCTTCTTTTAATTTACTTTGACGCACTGCATGAACTGCAACTGCTGCTGGTTCTACAAGTGCGCCTTGTTCATAAGTCATTTCATCTGGGATATGGTGAACCATATCTGCCGGTACTACAGTATATTCAGAGAAGCCACCGCCATCGCCACCAAGGCCATGGAAAACAAGTTGTTCGCAAACGTTATAATGACCATGTTTACAAGCTTCACATTTACCACAAGAATAAATAGGTTCTACAACAACGCGGTCCCCTACTTTATGAGTTGTAACGCCTTCACCGATTTCAACAACTTCACCACTAAATTCATGACCTAAAATGACAGGTGCTTTCACATGTGTTAGTGGGTGTTCTTCTGTTGGAATAAAAATAGGTCCTGCTAAATATTCATGTAAATCTGTTCCGCAAATACCACACCATTTAACCTTGATTTTTACTGCTCCTGGTCGTACAGTTGGTTCTGGAACTTCTTCTACTCTTACATCACGTTGATTATGCCAAAGTAATGCTTTCATTTTATGCATCCCTCTCTATGTATATACTTAACCTGGTGAAGTTTACAATTTTATTATAGTACTACTATCCATATATTCCAAAATACTAATCTAAATTTCACTAAATTTTAACAGAAAAAGTTCACTTTTTTGTCACTTTGTACTTTTTTCCCACATCTGTTAATTCAATTTCATTGCAGGTGAATTTCGCATTGTGCCATAATAGCAGAGGAGAGGTGAACATCACTTGAAATATTTCATTTATTTTATTGTTATCGTAGCGTTTTTAGATACATTTTCACAATTACCAATTATGAGTACTTACGCGCAAAGCCTTGGTGGAACTCCCCTTATTATCGGTCTTGTTGTCGGAATGTACTCGTTTGCCAATATGATCGGCAATATTATCGCAGGTGCATCTGTTGATAAGTTTGGAGCAAAGAAAGTACTTTATATAAGCATGGGAATTACGAGTTTCATAGTATTATTGTATACCGTTGTTCAGAGCGGCGAACAATTACTTGTCGTTCGCTTTTTACACGGATTTAGTGATGGTTTCTTAATCCCTGCAGCCTTTACTTTCCTATCTAAGCAAACGAAATCTACAAAACAAGGAAAAGCAATGGCACTATCCGGTGCTGCTGTCGGAACAGCAGCTATCGTTGGTCCTGCCTTCAGTGGAATTATGAAAGCAACTGCAGGCGTTGAATGGGTTTTTATTACGATTTCGATTTTAATGGTACTCGGTACAATCGTTTCCCTTTTCTTGTTACCAAACAATGTAACTAGAAAAGATACTTCACGAACTCAAATGATGAACAAAGAAGATATGATAGGATTACTAAAATCCGAACCATTATTACAAGCATATATTGGCGCTTTTACATTGATGTTTTCACAAGGAATCGTCACATATATGTTACCCGTAAAAGTAGAAGCATTAGCGCTTAAAGCATCAACAACAGGCATGATGCTAAGTGTATTTGGGATTACCGCTATCCTCTTCTTCTTGCTACCGACAAATCGTATTTTTGACCGCTTTGACCGTTCAAAAATGATGCTAATTGGTATTGCAGTCATGGCATTTGCCTTATCATTACTTGGCATCTTTACAACAAAAGGTATGCTCTTTGTTGTGATGATGATTTATGGAATTGGATTCGCCATCCTCTTCCCATCTATTAATGCTTTACTCGTTGAAAATACAACTGAAGATAAACGCGGGAAGGCATTCGGATTATTTTATGCGTTCTTCTCATTAGGCGTTGTCGCAGGATCTTTTACAGTGGGGATAATCGGTGCATCACCGAGCGTAAGCTTTGTAATTGGAACCGCATTCTTACTCACATTTGCTTCTATGATTTATGTAAGAGGAAAAGTGAAAAAGACAATGATGGGCTAGAGTCCCATCATTGTCTTTTTATTTTCAAGTAAGTGTTTTACTGAAAGCACTTTGTATCTAGGACGTATGCTGTAACATGTCCATCCTGAATATCAGTTAATGTTATATTGTATGATCCAGGAGTTATTCTAGTATCCTCATCTATGTAATAACTTGGGTCGCCTTTATCTTCTATTCATCTAATACTTCTATCACTTGTGTCCCAGCAATCAGATCACGAATTGCTCTTTTATCCTCACGTAACCCTACCATAAATGCACTTACATTGAACTACCCCCACCTTCACTTCGTTTAGAGGAAGGGGGCTTCTCGGTTAAAATGATAAAGCCAATTCCTAATGTAAGTATATATACAATCATAGCTATCAAATAACGCTTACATGTAGTCCATAATGTAATCTTTTCGCCATCTATACGAATAACTTGGATTTCTATCACTCTCTTCCCTATTGTAAACCCTAACCATATTGCAGGTACAATCAAGAAATATAACAAGTTTAAAATATTTACGATTATTTCCGTATGAGACTTGGATACATCTAAACTTAAAAACATAATATACATAGGAACAATCAATAACCCATCAACAATACAAGCTAAAAATCTCTTCCAAAACCCTGCAGGTTCCCTTTCATCATTTCCAATAGAGATTGGATAACTCTTGCATATATCTCGACAATTTCCTTGGAAATATTTCTTTTCCCTACAGTATTTGATAAGCCTTTGTTTTTGAAATCGTTATAACATAGCATTCGGCGATTTTAACGCTTGAAAATTCTAAATATTGGTTATACAGTTAAATCATATAAAAAATGCATCATAATAACATAATTGCAACCGTAAGTTGACAAAGTGCATTTCTCATAGGATAGAACAGACAGCAATGTTTATATACAATTTAGTTATCAAAACAAAGGGGGTTATACATATGGCTTTTGGTGAAAAACTTTTTAAGTTAAGAAAAGAAAAAGGCCTTTCTCAAGAGGCTTTAGCTGAAAAATTAAACACCTCAAGGCAAGCGATTAGTAAGTGGGAAAATGGTCAAGGATTTCCTGAAACTGAAAAACTTTTAATGATTGGAAATATTTTCGAAGTATCTGTTGATTATTTACTAAAGGATACAGCTAAGCAAAGCAGTGAAAATGAACCAGGATATTATGTAAGTAGAGAAATGGCAGAAGGGTATTTGTTGTATGAACAAAAAATTTCTAAATATATTGCTTTAGGGTTTAGCCTACTTATTTTATCTTCCGTACCATATTTGCTTTTTAAACAGGATCCAGCAATCTATACATTTCTTATCATTATAATTGCTGTCCTCGGTATCGGAACGATTGTGACAGCCATATCTATAGAAGATAATAAATATAAAACCCTTAAAAAAGAGACTTTGATGTTTGATCAAAACTTTCTTAAAGAGTTAGCAGCAAAATATACAACTATTAAAAAGAGATATGCTCCAGTAATAGTAGTTGGAATTTGTTCAATAGCAGCAGGTGGAATACCATTTTTGTTAGAGAAAAAAAATATAACTTCAGGAGTTTTAGTTCCCTATTATCCGATTTGTGTGGCATTAATTGCTGTTGGTATCTACATTTTCATTCGCATAGCAGCAATATTAGAAGCATATAAACTTTTAGTAGAAAATGAAGAACATAGTAATCGCTTATTTTTTAAACTTAAACAGAAAGTGAGAAAAAAGGTGAATGACTTTTAACAGTACGACAAACTGATTAAGCTTTTCTATATAACAAAAAATCACAACTCAAACAAATGAGTTGTGATTTTCTTTCATACTTATTTCCCTTGTGTTTTCTCCCAATCAGCTAAGAACTTCTCAATTCCTTGATCTGTTAATGGGTGTTTTACTAATGCTCCGATTACATTCGCTGGAATTGTTGCGATATGTGCACCGTTTAATGCTGCATCAGTTACGTGAACGCTATGACGTACAGATGCTGCGATGATTTCTGTTTTAATGTCGTGAATTACAAAGATATCAGCAATTTGGCGAATTAAGTCCATACCGTTATGACCAATATCATCTAAGCGTCCTAAGAATGGAGATACGTATGTTGCACCAGCGCGCGCTGCAAGCAATGCTTGTACTGCTGAGAACACTAACGTAACGTTTGTACGGATTCCTAGATCAGAGAATGCTTTTACTGCTTTTAAGCCTTCTTTTGTCATTGGTACTTTAACAACAACGTTTGGAGCAATTTTTGCTAATTCTTTTCCTTCTTCAATCATTTTATCTGCTTCTAAGCTAATTACTTCTGCACTTACAGGTCCTTCTACAACGCTGCAAATTTCACGAATACGTTCATGGAAATCTACGCCTTCTTTTGCTACAAGTGATGGATTTGTTGTTACACCTGCTAATACGCCTAAATCATTTGCCTCTTTAATTTCATCAATGTTTGCTGTATCAATAAAAAATTTCATTTGTATTTCTTCCTTCCTAAATGTAAGTTTATATTTCATTTTTTCTTAATAAGCTCTAATTCAATCGGAATGAATTTTTCCACTTTTTTACCTTGGCTCACTTGTTTTGCTGTTTCCATCGCCTTCTCTCCGATTAACCCTGGTTTTTGCGCAACAGTTGCTGCCATACGCCCATCATTAACTGCCTTCACAGCATCGTCAGTTGCATCAAATCCAACAACCACGACATCTGCTTTCCCAGCAGATTTTAATGCCTCAAGCGCCCCTAATGCCATTTCATCATTATGAGCAAATACTGCCTTAATATCATTATTTGCTTGTAATATGTTTTCCATAACTGATAATCCTTTGGCACGATCAAAATCGGCAGCTTGTTTTGCAACAACTTTTAATCCTTTGTCAGCTACGTTATGGAATCCTTTCCCGCGCTCACGAGCAGCAGAAGATCCAGGAATCCCTTCTAACTCAGCGACATTTGCTCCTTCACCAACAAGTTCACGAATGTAGTCACCAGCCATTTTGCCACCTTCTACATTATTTGATGCAATGTGTGAAACAACTTTTCCTGAGTTTGCAACGCGGTCCACTGTAATAACAGGGATATTTGCCGCATTCGCTGCACTTACAGCTGAAGCAACCGCATCTGAATCAGTTGGATTAATCACAACGACATCAACGCCTTTTTGAATTAAATCTTCGACATCATTCGTTTGCTTCGCTGCATCATTTTGCGCATCAACAGCAATCAACTCAATGCCACTATCTTTCGCTTTCTTTTCTGCACCTTTTTTCAACGTAACGAAAAATGGATTATTTAAAGTGGAAACAGAAAATCCAACTTTAATAGTTTTATTTCGACCTTTATCGCTAGAATCCTTCGCCCATTCTGGCGGTTCCATTGAACAACCAGCAGTGATTACCATGATAAGTGCAACGAGTACAAGTAACCATTTTTTCATAAATTGTCCCTCCATTACGCTTCTTTTCGACGATCAATTAATACAGCAAGTAAGATAACAAGTCCTTTGACAACTTGTTGGAAAAAGGAAGATACGCCTAATAAATTTAGACCGTTATTTAATACACCGATAATCAGTACACCAATGAAGGTGCCGACAATCCAACCCCTTCCGCCCGAAAGACTTGTTCCTCCTAATACAACTGCAGCAATTGCGTCTAATTCATAAGAAGTACCAGCAGTTGGCTGTGCAGAATCTAATCGTGATGTTAAGACAATACCCGCAAGCGCTGCCAAAATTCCAGAAAGACCGTAAATCATTACTTTTATTCTCGCTACATTAATACCTGATAATGCCGCTGCTTCTTCATTCCCACCAATTGCAAAAGTACGGCGACCAAATGTCGTTTTCTTTAAAATGAAGTACAGAACTGCGAAAGCAATCATCATCGTTACAGCTGGCACCGGAATACCAAGGAAATAGCCACGACCAAACATTTGGAACATTAAATGATCACCAAGGCCAGTGATCGGACGTCCGTCCATGTAAACAAGTGTGAGCCCACGAAAAATGGTCATTGTTGCTAAAGTCGCAATAAATGGTGCCACTTTTCCTTTCGCAATGATGATACCGTTTACAATCCCCATTACAAGACCAGCCAATAGTCCAACTGCCATTGCCAGGAACGGATCCATGCCACTTGCCATCATTCCAGCAACAAGTGCACTTGATAATGCTAAAATAGAACCCACCGATAAGTCAATACCTCCTGTTAAAATAACGAAGGTCATTCCAAATGCAATGAGTGCATTTATCGATACTTGCCTTAAAATATTAAATAAGTTTGGAATTTCAATAAATGCTGGATTTAATGCCGTAATAACTACGATAATAAGTGCTAATCCAATTAAAGAACCGAGTTGTTGCAGAACATTCCCCTTTTTAGCCATAACTTATTCTCCCCCTGTAGCTAATGCCATAATGGACTCTTGTGTTGCTTTATCTTTCTCTAAAATGCCGCCTACTTTTCCTTCATGAATAACAAGAACACGATCGCTCATTCCTAATACTTCAGGTAATTCGGATGAAACCATAATAACGGCATCGCCTTGATGAGTAATCTTATTCATAATTGAGTAAATTTCTTTTTTCGCTCCAACATCGACGCCGCGCGTTGGTTCATCTAGAATTAACAACTGCGGCTGTATTCCTAGCCACTTTGCAATAACGACCTTTTGTTGATTGCCACCAGAAAGTGATTTGACAGGCTGTTCCCCATTTGCCGCCTTTACATTCAGAAGCTTCATCATATCCCTTGTAAACTGCTCTTCCGTTCCTTTATCCATCACACTACCTTTTGAAAGACTTTCTAAATTAGGTAATGCTAAATTTTCACGAATAGAAAAGTCTAATACAAGCCCTTCGGATTTTCTATCTTCAGTAATAAAAGCAATCCGTTGCCTTATCGCATCAATTGGACTGTCAATTTTCACCTCTCGTCCATTGATTAATATTTGCCCTGAATCTAATGGTTCATAGCCAAAAATCGCTTTCATAATATCTGTGCGACCAGCTCCCATTAATCCAGCGACACCGAGAATTTCTCCTTTTCTCACTTGAAACGAAATATTTTCAAACTTTCCTTTTTTCGTGCCGTTACGCATTTCAAAAATAACTTCGCCAATCTTAGCATTTCGCTCTGGATAACGTTCACCAATACTACGGCCAACCATCATGCTTACCACTTCATCAAATGACGTTTCAGGAATTAACCGTGTTCCCACATATTCTCCATCACGTAAAATAGTAATAGCGTCACAGATTGAAAAAATTTCTTCCATACGATGTGAAATATAAACGAACGATACACCTTCTGTGCGTAATTTATTAATAACCGTAAAGAGTGTTTCAATTTCACGATCTGTTAAAGCCGCGGTAGGCTCGTCCATAATAATAACGCTTGCATTTGTCATTAATGCCTTACCAATTTCAATAATTTGCTGTTGCCCAACAGATAATTCCCCAGCGAGCATAGCCCCTTTTACATGTAGCCCAAGACTTGCTAATTGCTCTTGCGCAATAGCATTCATTTGACGCGTACGCAGAATACCTGTTTTTCCGTACATAAGCTCTTTTCCAAGAAACATATTTTCAGCTACTGTTAAATTCGGCAATATGTTTAGTTCTTGATGAATAAAAGCAATTCCGTACTCTTCTGCTTCTTTCGCGTTTTTAAAAGTTCGTTCTTGTCCATCAATCGTGACCTGACCACCATCTCTTGTATATACACCTGTTAAAATTTTCATGAGCGTTGATTTACCTGCTCCATTTTCCCCCATCAGTGCATGGACTTCTCCTGTTTCAATGCTAAACTGTGCATTTTTCAAAACAGGATTGCCATTGAACGCTTTTGAAATATTTTTCATTTCAATTCGCATTCTCATCACATCCCTTTATTAAAAAATCACGCCTGCGTGTAAAATAACGTTCGCATATGGTGTTGCTTCTCCTGTACGAATAATTGCCTTCGCCTGTTTTGTACGTTCTTTAAACTGTTCATGAGCTACATATTCAACAGCAGCCTCTTTCAAGCGTTCTTCAACTTCTTGGTTTACCTCTGCATTATACGTAGTAATTTCTTCTGCTAATGTTAGTTTTTCAACTGCCATATCATCTGCTACAACTTGTAATACATCTAGAAAAGATGGTTTTCCAAGTTCAACAGCTAAATCAATCCGTTTCACACCGTCAGGAATTGGTAAGCCACAATCCGCAATCACAATTGTATCTGTATGCCCAAGTGAAGCAAGCACAGCAGCGATTTCACTATTTAATACTCCATGCTTTTTCATCCGACAATCACCTGCACTTCTCGGAGTCTCTCCCGTGTTGGCATACCGCCTTGTGCTCCGAGCTTTGTTACAGAAAGACCACCAGCAATATTTGCAAATCGAATTGCTTTTTCCAGTAGCTCACCTTCCGCAAGTGCAACCGCTAATGCACCGTTAAAAGTATCGCCAGCTCCTGTCGTATCTACTACTTCTACAGAAATGCTTGGAACATGAACAACTTCTGTACCATTATGGAAACGAACGCCTTTACTACCTTCTGTCATCAATAACTTATTTGGGTATTTCGCAAGTAACTCTTCAATTGGTGACGTAAAATCATCTAATACGATGCGGCACTCATGCTCATTTGGTGTAATATATGTTGCCTTTTCCAAAATATCTGCTGATAAAAATTGTGCCGGTGCTGGATTTAACATCACTGGAATTTTATGCTCTTCGCAAATATTAAGAACATATTCCACTGTTTCCAGTGGTATTTCCAACTGCAGTACAACCATATCCGCTTTTACGAGAAGATCTTTTGCACAATCTACAATTTGCTCATTCACAAGCCGATTTGCACCTTGTACAACAACAATACTGTTATCTTCTTCCGCCAAAACGATATGAGCGATTCCTGTCGTTTCACCTGTAACCGGTACCACACAATCGATAAAAATACGTTCATTCTCTAAGTTATTTCTAACAATTTTACCATAAGCGTCATCTCCTACTGCTCCAATCATCGCTACATTCGCACCTAATCGAACTGCAGCAACTGCCTGGTTGGCACCTTTTCCTCCTGGCACTGTATGAAACGCTTCACCAATTACCGTCTCTCCTGCTTTCGGTCGCTTTTTTGAAACGGCGACTAAATCCATTGAAATACTGCCGACTACTGCAATGTTTGGCATATATCTCATCTCCTTACTTCGTTGTATTTCGTTCTATAATTTTAATCGGTAAACGATAATGTTCAATTTCTAATGGTTTTCCTTCCATTTGTTCTAACAATAATTCAGTTGCAATGCGCCCCATCTCATAAATAGGCTGTGCAACCGTTGTAATGGATGGGTACATCATTTCCGTTAATGAAATACCATCAAATCCAATAATTTGCAAATCGTCTGGAATTGAGATTCCCTTTTGCAATGCTGCTTTTACTACACCAATTGCAATTAAATCATTTCCAGCTACAATACCGTCAATATGCGGGTACTCTTCTAACAGCTCCGTTGCCACACGTTCACTATCTGCTGGATCAAATGTACTTTCTGCAATCATATAAGAAAGCCTATATTGTGTAATCATATCCACAAATCCTTCAAAACGCTCATTTGCTGTGCTTACGTCACGGGGACCACGAATATGCGCGATGTGTTTACACCCTTTTTCTAATAGCAACTTGGTCGCTTCTTGAATCCCCGCATAGTTATCTGCATATACGGTTGGAATCCGTTCATTGAACATGCGATCGATTGCCACAACTGGTACAGATAGATTTATGTAATTCATACTATTTTGTGGATTTGTCGCTACAATAAATCCATCTACGTTATTTTGTTTCAATACATCAATATATTGTTTCTCTTTTTCTAAACTCTCATCGGAATTACAAAGTACGACTGTGTAACCTTGTTTATGCGCTACATCCTCTACGGCACGTGCAACTTCTGGAAAGAATGGATTCACAATGTTCGGAACGACTAAACCAATTAAACGAGACTTTTTATTATACAGAGAACGTGCTACTGTGCTCGGTTTATAATCCAGCATTTCAATTGCTCGTTCTACTTTTTTTAACGTATCTTCGTGAACATATCCGTTCTTATTTAACACTCTGGAAACGGTCGCAACAGATACTCCCGCTAATTTTGCAACATCTTTTATGGTACTCATTCTCTTCCCTCCTCATTACATGTAACCGTTTACACGAAATAATATAACTCATTTCTAAAAATACGTCAATCACTTCTAACTAAAAAAGCATCACCCTAAGGCGATGCTTTTTTCTCATTATGAGTAAGATACATTCGTTTCTTTTTCTTCTACCGCAGCAGACTCTTCTGCACCTTTTTTACGATTAGAAAGCTTGATTTTCTGCAAGAAAATCGTAAATACAGCACCAACTACGATAAAGACTAAACCTGTTAGAAATACACTATGAAGTGAATCTACTAAAGATGTTTTTAAAATAGGCACGATACTATTAGCAAATGCTTCTGGCATTTGTTTTAATGCTTCCGGACTAAATAACATAGAATATAATCCTTGTGGATCTGTATGAATCATATCTTTAAACTTCGTTACCATCTGCCCTGCTTCTGCTGGGAATGTATTTAAGACAGGCACTAATTTATTTGTTAAAGTTGTACCTGAAGTATTATTCATAATAGAACCTAAAATTGTAATCCCAAATGTTCCCCCGATTTGACGGAAGAATTGACTAGAAGATGTAACAACCCCAAGATCTTTTTTCGGGAAACTTTCCTGCAATGCTAATGTTAATGTCGGCATTACAAGACCCATTCCTAAACCGATAATGCTCATATAAGAAGTTGCAACAAGCTTACTTGTATGCATATCCATTGTCGTTAACAGCCAAAATCCGCCGGCCATGATGAGCATTCCTGTAATAATTTGTGGTTTCACTCCAACTTTTAATACGAGCTGACCCCCGATAATACTCATCACAATCATCGTAATCATCATTGGTGTCATGATTGTTCCAGATTCAGCCGCACTTACTCCAACAATTCCTTGCATAAAGAATGGCACAAACATAATTGCCCCAAACATTCCAATGCTCATAAAGAAACCAATTGCATTTAGTAGTGTAAATGTACGGTTCTTAAAGAAATGCATCGGTAAAATTGGCTCTTCTGCCTTTAGTTCAACAATTACAAAGCTTACGATACCAATGATTGCAAGTGCAAATAGCCCAATAATTTGCCAAGAATCCCACGCATAGTCTTTCCCGCCGAATGTTAATGCAAGTAATAAACTTACAACACCAAGAATCATTGTGAAAATACCAGCAATGTCAATTTTAATCGGACCTGTTTGTTTATGTGATTTTAACCCCATTGCAATGAAAATTGTTGCTAAAACACCAACTGGTAAATTAATATAGAATACCCATCTCCAGTTGACAGCATCTACAATCCAACCACCTACTTGCGGTCCAATTACAGATGCAAGACCATATAATGCTCCGAAAATCCCTTGCCATTTCGCACGTTCTTTTCCTGTAAACATATCCCCGATAATAATCATCGCCATTGGCATCATAATACCGCCACCTAGGCCTTGAATACCGCGGAAAATGATTAACTCCGTCATGCCGTTTGCCATACCACAAAGGGCTGAACCAACCATGAAAATAACTAACCCTGTTATATATACGTTACGGCGTCCTAATAAGTCAGCTAACTTCCCTGCAATTGGTACAACTGTCGTTGATGTTAACATATACGCTGTTGTTAACCATGTCATTAAACTTAATCCACCTAGTTCACCAACGATACGCGGCATCGCTGTACCAACAATTGTTCCATCTAACGCAGCAAATAACATCGCAATAACTAGACCAATTAACAACAACTTTCGATTTTGATTTTGATTTTCTTGTTGCTCCATGTAATCTCCTCAATTCCTTTAGTTTGTTTCTTTTTTCTCAGATGCTCCACAAATAATTGTCTCCAATTTTTCAAATAAGCGTAGTAAATCTTCTCTTTCTTGTAATTCTAATTGTGAGAAGTATTTCGCAATATGTTCGTTTCGAGCAGTCATTGCTTCTTCTAATACATCTTTCCCCTTCTTCGTTAGCTCAATGATAACAACACGGCGATCATTTTTATCGTGATAACGTAACACCAATTCTTGATCAATTAAACGATCAATCATCACTGTAATCGCACTTGGTTTCACGTACATTTTCTTCGCCAACTCTGTAGCTCTTGCTGCACCGTAATGATCTAAAATTTTTAAAATATAAAATTGCGGTGGCGTCAGTCCTGATGCTTGCATTTGTTCTAGTAACTCCGTTTGCATTTTCTTTCCTATCGAAAATGCTAGAGCCTGAATTTTATCAATATGAGTCATATCATTTTGCATGTTATCCACCTCTTATTTAAACAATAAAATATTTAACGTATTTAAATATTAAACTACTAAATAAATGCCGTCAATCATTTTATTTCATAAAAACGTTTACAAATTTGTCACAAAGTTGTATACTTTGTGACGAAGTTAATATTGACAGTCATGGAGAATGAGAGTATAAGGCTATGGAGCATAGAAAGGAGACCCTTTCTATATTTCATGGTCTTTTTTATTTTCTATGTCATAAAACATTTTCAATAATAGAGGAGGATTTTAAGCGATGTTTCTAACTAATTTATTTAAACCTGCGCCGCATACAGATCGCTTGCCTGCTGATCGCATAGATAGCGAATACCGCAAGCTACGCTTGCAAGTATTTTTAGGCATTTTCATTGGTTATGCAGGTTACTACTTTGTTCGCAAAAACTTTTCACTGGCAATGCCATATCTTGTTGAACAAGGATTTAGTAAAGGCGAACTTGGTATTATCCTTTCTGCCGTATCCATTGCATATGGCTTAAGCAAGTTTGTAATGGGGATTGTATCCGACCGTTGTAACCCCCGCTACTTCTTAGCAACAGGACTATTTTTATCCGGTATCATTAATATTATTTTCGGTTCGGTTTCTTTTATTACAACAAGTATTTTACTCATGTTTGTTCTGCAATTCTTAAACGGATGGGTACAAGGTATGGGATGGCCTCCATGTGGTCGTACGATGGTTCACTGGTTCTCTATTAGCGAGCGTGGTACAAAAATGTCCATTTGGAATACTGCTCATAACGTCGGCGGAGCAATTATGCCAGCCCTTGTTACATTGGGAATGTATTTATTCGCTGATGATTGGAAAAGTGTATTTTACGTCCCTGGTATTTTTTCAATTTTAGTTGGGATTTATGTATTAATTACAATGCGTGATACACCTCAATCTTGCGGATTACCATCAATTGAGGAGCATACAGGAGAATATCCAACTAGTGAAAAAATAGAAGATCGTGAGCGTGAGCTTTCGGCAAAGGAAATTTTATTCAAATATGTACTGAACAATAAGTTTTTATGGTACATTGCTATCGCTAACGTATTCGTATATTTTGTACGCTATGGTGTTGTCGACTGGGCACCTACTTATTTAGTAGAGGAAAAAAGCTTTACTCATAATAGCTCTCGTACAGCTTACGCTCTATATGAATGGGCTGGGATTCCAGGGACACTTCTTTGTGGGTGGATGAGTGATAAGCTCTTTAAAGGACGCCGTGCACCTGCTGGTATTTTATTCATGGTTGGTGTATTCATTGCTGTTCTTGTTTATTGGTTAAATCCAGCTGGTCACCCAATCATCGATAGTATCGCACTTGTTTCAATTGGATTTTTAATTTATGGACCAGTTATGCTAATTGGGTTACATGCTCTTGACTTAGTACCAAAAAAAGCTGCTGGAACAGCTGCTGGTTTAACAGGTTTCTTCGGTTACCTGGGCGGTGCTGCATTTGCTAGTGCTGCAATGGGCTTTATTGTAGATACTTTCGGATGGGACGGCGGTTTTATTCTATTACTAGCATCTTGTGTGCTTGCGATTTTCTTCCTTGCTCTTACTTTAAACACAGGATCATCAAAATCGCAGCAAGCATAAAGTGAAACTTTACTCAGTAAAAAAACAACTGAAGTAAAAAAACAAAATAGCTCTTAGCATTAAGATACACGCTAAGAGCTATTTTTTATTTATGTCTAATGATATTGTCTTGCCAACTATAACAATCATTCCCCTTCTATTTACAATGCTACTTTTATAAGAACATCTGTTGAAACATTTTCTCAACAATAGCCAACACCACCGAAGTAGTAAATCCCCCTAAACAAATAAGACTCACTCCCTGACTATACGATAAACTTTGAAATGCTTTCATTTCTTCCATCCTCCATTCGCTCTCTTTGATGCTTTCATCATATCAATGGAAGGAATTTTATAACATCGATTTTGCTAACAGCAGTCTTACAATTTTGTAAGATTTATCCCCATAAAAAACAGACAACATTTCTGCTGTCTGTTACTTCACAATCATCACTGGACATTTCACTCGTTTTGCTATTTTATGACTTACACTACCAAGTACCATTTCTTGCAATGCATTTAATCCCCTACTCCCTACTATTACGAGATCAATGTCTCCTGTATTTACATACTGTACAAGCGTATTTCCTGGATCGCCATGTAAGATAGTGATTTTATAAGAAATTCTTTCTCGCTGTAATAAAGCTTCAATTTCTTTTAATCTATCTTTTCGACTAGCTGAGATTGTTTCTATATTTGTTTGTCCCTGTATAATATCTGATTTTGCTGTTCTATTATCTACTACGTATACAATTTCAATGTTTGCTTCCTTACTTAATGTAGCAATGTGTGCGGCATGCTTTGCTGCGCGTATTGCGTGTTCTGACCCATCACATGCTAGTATAATTTGCTTGTACATATGCTGAAGCCCCTTTCATCATCATACTCGTATTATAATACAAAAAGAACCCTTTCGGCCTCCCGAAAAGGTTCTTCCTATTTAACTAACAGCTTGTTCTCTATTTTTATTATAAGTAGCCAATTTTTTAATCAGCTGCGAACTACGCTCATTTAATCCTGTTATACTTATTTTTACACCATTTTGCTCATACTTCATCAGAATTTTATCCACTGCTGCTACAGCTGAATCATCCCATACATGAGCATTTGTAAAATCAATCTCTACTTCTTTTACATCTTCTTTAAGCTGAAACGCATTTATGAATGCTGTAGTAGATGCAAAGAACAGTTGTCCGTGAACAGCGTATACCTTTTTCTTACCAATATAAAAATGTTTCACGTGAATCTTTGCCATATTTGCTGCAAATAATACGGCACTTATTACCGTACCGATAATCACACCGAGTCCTAAATTGTGTGTTACAAGAACAATTGCGACCGTTACGATCATAACGAACGCATCACCTTTTGGAACTTTATGAAGGGTAAACACAGAATTCCAATCGAATGTTCCAATAGACACCATAATCATAACCGCAAC
The DNA here is from genome assembly GCF_013314535.1 of Bacillus sp. Xin1. Classification (GTDB taxonomy): domain Bacteria; phylum Bacillota; class Bacilli; order Bacillales; family Bacillaceae_G; genus Bacillus_A. Next base: position 63,800 of record NZ_JABUAE010000005.1, read on the forward strand.
TAATGCCGCCATCGGAATATGGACAACATAGTCACCAAGAACAAACAGGAGCACAATTAAAAATCCACCAGCAACGAATGTTGATAATCGACCACGCCCACCTGATTTAATGTTAATAACGGATTGTCCAATCATTGCACATCCTGCCATTCCCCCAAAGAAACCAGCAATAATGTTAGCGATACCTTGTCCACGTGCCTCTTTATGTTTATTACTTGATGTATCTGTCATATCATCTAAAAGAGACGCTGTTAATAACGATTCTAATAATCCAATGACAGCTAACATAACAGAATACGGTAAAATAATCGCTAACGTTTCTAATGTAAATGGTACATCCGGAATACTAAAGAACGGCAATTCTTTTGGTAAATTCCCCATATCACCAACAGTTCGTAATTCAAATCCACTAAGTAGTGCAATACTTGTCACAATAACAATAGAAACAAGTGTAGACGGCACAGCCGTCGTAATACGTGGAAATAGATAAATAATTGCAAGTCCTAATGCTACAAGTGCATACATTTTCCAATTTACACCTTGAAAATGTGGCAATTGCGCTGTGAAAATTAAAATTCCAAGTGCATTTACAAAACCACTCATTACGGAACGTGGAACAAATTTCATTAGCGAACTTAATTTCAGTACTCCAAAAATAATTTGTACAACACCTGTTAAAATGGTTGCGGCAAATAAATACGACAATCCATGATCTTTCACAAGTGTCACCATTAACAATGCCATCGCACCTGTTGCCGCAGAAATCATTCCCGGTCTTCCGCCTACAAACGAAATTGTTACAGCAATACAAAACGCAGCGTATAATCCAACCATCGGATCTACACCTGCAATAACGGAGAAGGCAATCGCTTCAGGAATTAATGCTAGTGCAACAACAATGCCTGATAACACATCTCCTTTCACATTGGAAAACCATTCTGTTTTTATAATTTGAAACAAAATAACACTCCTCTATTTTTCTATTTTTGATTTCCTCCATAAGAAAATCGATCCGGCTGCACGAGAGCTATTATATAATAAATGTCAGATTTTTTGCTATGAAAAAGTTTCCCAAAATAAAAAGACGCTTGCTTATGCAGCGTCTTTTCTACTTAATGTCCACCATGACCTCCGCCATTTTCCTGAACAATCTCTAATCTTTCATCTAATATCCCTTGCGTTTCAAATGAAATATTCTCCGTATTCCCTAATAAAAAGCCATGATTATATGGTCCTAAGGTTGGATCATCCTTAAACTTCGGCTGGATCGTTGCCAATAAATCATAAACTGGTTGTGAAACCTGCCCTTTATCTAATAATAGAACAGGTGCATGTTTCCCCATATGAGAAAACGGTGCACCAGCAATTGCTAAATCAGGCGTTTCTGTTGAAACAAATGATACGCCATGTCCCGGTTTTTTGAATCCCCAACCAAATTTCGTTTTTTCATCTTTAAACTTAGTAAAGGCGATAGAGTTTTCTGTCGGACTTTCTCCACTAATACGCGTTACTTTACCATGCTCACTTAACTGTTTTTCTACCTCTTTTGAAATAACTTTTTCTGGACCTAATATATATATATTTGCTTTTCCTTTTCTTGCTTTTAACGCCTCAATTGTAGCTTCGGATACTTTATCTCTTCCTACATATAAAAGAGGTTCAGGCATATGAGAAATCCAGTTCACAGCAGGTGTTGTATACAATCGCCCTTCTTCTTCAGAAGAACCTATAATCACGCTTTCCGGATACTTCCCTGTTATGTCTGCATATTCTTTATCAACATCTTTCGCAAATGCAGCTGGATCCGTTTCTTTTATTTGTTTTACTTTATATTCTTTTAATTGGTCTAATATAGAAGATTCTACATCCCCCATCACCATAATTTGCGTTCCATCTTTTGTTCCAAGTGGATTTAATCGTTTAATTTCTTTTAACGTCGCCTCTGGAATACTTTCTTTATTCGTAAATAAAATAGGTCCATTGTTTGGATGATGAATGAGATCGGCACTAGCAATTCCAAGTTGCCACTGATTAGCTGACACCAAAATCACTGCTCCTGGCTGATTCTCTTTATGAGTTGCTGGCCATATCATTTGTGATGTTAATACTGCCATTTGAACAGGATCATTTGTATTTAATCGTGTTACATTTTTTAAACTAGTTGTTAATACATCATTAGATGCTCCATCATTCATTTCTTTTGGCGCCATCGCTGCATCATTCATCTTCATATCTTTTTGATTCTCATTCTTTTTTTCTTTTACTTCTTCACTTTTCTTTGTTTCCGTGTTCGTTTGACCACACGCTGTAAGTCCAAATGTAGCAACTATTGTCACACTCAAAATTTGAGTTACCTTTTTCACTATATCGCCTCCGTATCCATCATGTTTGAGCCTATGTTTTATCTAGAATGTAATTTTCAACTATACGATAACAAGCAATTCTGAAGAAATTATGCAGATGCATTATAATCTGCAACATTTCTTGATGATTTTGCATTACACTTTTAATAATGAATACAAATACGGAGGATATTATATGATGAATATACTACTCGTAGATGATGAACCACGTATGCTGGAGTTATTAGCACTTTATCTTACTCCTAGAGGATATAATTGCATTTATGCGACTTCAGGCCAAGAAGCCATTTCCTATATAGAAAACCAACGTTTTAAGTTCATTCTTCTCGATATTATGATGCCAAAAATGGATGGGTGGGAAACATGTAAAAAGATTCGTTCATTTAGTAACGTTCCTATCATTATGGTAACCGCTCGTGATCAAACGCTAGATGTTGTTCAAGGATTAAAAATCGGAGCTGATGATTATATAACAAAACCGTTTCATGAAGATGAACTATTAGCACGAATTGAAGCTGTATTGCGACGTAGCAATCAGCATGAACAACTAAAATATAGAGGGATTTTGTGGGATGAAGCAAAGCACTTTATTTCCGTTCATGGACAAGAGGTTTTGCTTACACCAATTGAATTCTCTTTACTTGGATTATTTTTGCATCACTTAAATTATGTACTCAGCCGCGATCAGCTTATTGAGCGAATTTGGGGGCTAGATACAAATACAGAGGATCGCACAGTGGACTCCCATATTCGTAATTTACGTGATAAATTACGAAAGGCTAATTTTCCAATTGATGAACATTTAAAAACCGTGTATGGTGTTGGCTATCGATGGATTGACACTGAAAATCAAGGAGTTACGCGATGAAACGAATTTCTGTTCAACTCGGATTTTATTTTTTAATTGTTACGCTTTTAATCGAAACCGTCCTGTTTGCATTACTCTATTACAGCCTTGTCAATACGAGAGTAAATGAAGAAATGACAGCATTATTAAAGCGGGGAAATAGCCATCGGGATGTACTTGAAAAACATTTCGATTCTCAAACAATCTCTCATGTCGCTTTAATGGAATCAGAAGCTGAAACAAAGGTTGTTATTACAAACGCTCATAAAGAAATATTAGCAAAATCTAATGATATAGATTCCACTATAAAAAGGCACATTGTCGAAATGATAAAAAGTGCAGATCATAACGGAACAATCATAGAAAACCACTGGAAAACATCTAATTATATATGCACAGTTAGTCCAATATTAATAGAAGGAAAAATACAAGGTTATGTTTATATGTTTCTCGGTACAAGTTCTATTAAACAAATGATTTCAGGTCTTACAAAACAATTTCTTGTTGCTGGTGTCGTTACATTTATTTTAACAGTCATTACAATATTTCTTCTTTCACGTCTGTTAACGAAACCACTCCTTCGTATGAAGCATGCTACTGAAAAAATGAGTCGTGGTGATTTATCTGTCTCTTTAACAAGTACTCGAAATGATGAAATTGGTGAACTTGCAGAATCTATCCAAACGCTTGCAAATGATTTACATTATATGAAAAAAGAACGTAGTGAATTTCTAGCAAGTGTAGCTCATGAACTACGAACACCATTAACCTATGTACGAGGGTATGCAGACATCGCACTGAAAGACCATACATCTCCTAAGCAGCGCCAAAGGTATTTATCAATTATAAAAGATGAAGCAGATTCTATTACAAATTTAGTACAAGACTTATTTTTACTTGCACAAATGGAGCAGCACAACTTTTCCATTGAAACAACGAAAGTACATGTAGAAGACTTTCTTTCTCGTATTGTTACAAAAGTGAACGTTATGTACGAAATAAAACATATTCATGTCTCTTTAACATGTCCCTCTTCACTTTCTATAGTTCTAGATGAGCAACGCTTTGAACAAGTTATCATCAACATTTTGAATAATGCATATGTACATTCAGCAGAACATTCTCAAATTTTTATTTTTGTCACAGTACATCAAACGCATATCAAAATTTCCATCCAAGATACAGGGGAAGGAATTCCAGAAGAAGATATCCCACATATTTTCGAACGGTTTTATCGCGTTGATAAAGCAAGATCTCGTTCTACTGGCGGAACTGGATTAGGACTTGCGATTGTGAAAGAAATAGTTGAACTACATGGCGGGAATATTACTGTAACGAGTGAGGTTGATCATGGATCTTGCTTTACAATTTCATTGCCATCTATATAGAAACACGACTATCATCAATAGTCGTGTTTGTTTATCATTTAAGATTTTACTTTATAATATAGATTTACAAATTGACCAAAACGTTTTGTATCCGTTAAAGTTAAATCAATTTGTGGATTCTTTTCTTTAAATAACGGAATACCAGAACCTAATATATGAGGTGTAATCGTAACAATATATTCATCAATTAGATTACTCTTAAAAAATTCTCTCAGTAGACTCCCTCCACCGACCATCCATATTTTAGATCCTTCCTGCTCTTTCAACCTTTTTGTAAACTCCACTACATCTTCATTTACAAACTCTACATGTCCATTTGAACCTTTTTCTGAATTAGAAAAAACATAACATTTTTTATCTAGGTATGGGAATGTTTCCGTATGCTCTACCACATAATCGTACGTTCTCTTTCCCATGATTATTGTATCAATTGTTTCGTACATTTCTGTATAACCGTTGTCCCCCTCTCCTTCCGTTTCCATTAACCATTGTAAATCATCATCTTCTTTCGCAATAAATCCATCTAAGCTCGCTGCAATAAATAAAACAATTTCACGTGGCATATCTTTTCCTCCTTGCGTCTCATCTTGATAAAATTATGATGTATGCACTATACTAACCGTAAAACATGACAATTTGTGTCATGTTAGAAAAGAAAAAGGTGATATATTTGTCAAAAGCAAAACGTTTACTAGATATTCTTATATTTGCTTCTGCGAAAAAAACATTTACAGCACAAGAAATAGCTGATGCATTTAATATTTCCGTTCGTACGGTTCATAGATATATTTTAGATTTAAGTGATATGGGATTACCCATTTACGCTGAACAAGGTCGCAATGGAGGATATAAAGTGTTAACAAGCAGCATGCTTCCCCCCATTTTATTTACCGAAGAAGAAGCGGTCTCCATCTTCTTTGCTCTTCAATCTTTAAGCTACTACCGAGATTTGCCTTTTAATACAGAAATCAATTCTGTTACTCATAAACTGTATAGCTCTCTACAAAATGATGCGAAAGCTAAAGTTGATAAAATACGTTCTTATATCGCTTTTTGGAACCCAAAGAGAACAATTGATACACCTTTTTTAAACGAAGTATTAACCGCGGCTATTGAAAAGAAAAATTTACACTTTCAATACGAATCTAAATCGGGGATAAAAACAAAACATGTTCACCCTATCGGTGTATATGCTCACGATGGTTTATGGTATTTGCCATCCTATGACTTTAGTCGAAAAAAAATATTATTGTATCGTGTCGATCGTATTCTTTCTATATTATCAACGGAAGAAAATGAAAATACGTTCATGAATTTAGAAGAATGGTTTTCCTCTAACTCTAACGTAGTAAACGTTCCTACTCAGTTACATGTTTTACTAACGACAGAAGGTGTACGCCAATGCAAAAGTGTTCCTTACCTTGAGGAATTCGTTGTAATTAACGAAGATGGTACGGGATATATAAATTCAACCGTTGATAAAGGTGAAATCAATTTTATTACCCCTTTATTTCATAGACTTGGAAAAGATGCAAAAGTTTTAGAACCGAAAGAATTGATAGATGGTTTACGTACACATGCGAAAGAAGTTTTAAATATATATAAAGATTAAAAAGACGTAAGAAGAATCCTCTTACGCCTTTTCAATGTGCAGTATTTGCTCTATTGCTTCTATTAACAATTTCTTTGTTTCTTCAAAATTATGATTCTGCTTTTCTCCAGGTTGTACCGTATAAAACTCAGCAAACGAGCGCTCTTTATATCTTGGTACAACATGCATATGATAGTGTGTTAATTCGTTGAAGATTCCACCATTTTGACAAATTGTAATTCCGTCCGGTTTATATAATAACTTGATCGCTTTTGTAATAACCTTAGACGCATCCATAATTGATTTGGCTACAACATCATCTAATTCATCCACCTCTAAAACGTGCTGCTTTGGCACAATTAAAGTATGCCCTGGATAAAAAGGTGCATGATCTAAAAAACACGTTACATAATCATCTTCATATACTTTATATATTTTTTCTTCTTCGTGTGCTAATTTACAACCTAAGCAGTCCATTACACTTCCTCCTCTTTCTAAAACAAAAAAACGTGAGTGCCTTATTCTCACGTCTTTATGTTTCACTTTATTAACTCAACTGTTTCTGTAACCTTTATACTATCCTTCACAGATTGAACAATCGTACAATTCTTCACAGCAAGTTCTAACGCTTTTTCTAACTGTACTTGTGTAATTCCTTCTGCTTTTATTTTATAGTGCAAATGAAGACTTTCTACCGGCCTCGGTAAAGCTTCACTTCTACCAATTTCAGTTTCAATTGTAAACATATCATATATAATACGCTTCTTTTCTAAAATTGTCCGAAATACAATTGCACTGCATCCTGCAATAGAAGAAACCAATAATTCTAACGGCGTATGTCCACTTTCTTTTCCAATAGACAATCGACCATTTGAAAATTCTGCTTCAATATCATCATGCTTGATTGTTAGTTTCATATGTTGTTCCCATCTCCACTTTCGTAATTTGCTGCCGTTTCTTATTTATATAATAATACACATAGCAGAAAATGATAAATGGAATGCCGCAATATAGTGCCATACGCTGTTCTGGAATGAACGCTAAACTAATTACAACAATACTATTTGTAATTAACGCTAAAATTGGAACAATTGGATATAGTGGTGTTTTATATTTTAAGTCTTCTAATTTCCCGCCACCCTTTATATACTGGCTTCTAAAGCGAAGTTGTGACAAGGCAATGATAATCCAACTTGAGACAGCTGATAAGCCAGCGATAGATAATAAGTACATATATACTGTATCTTCCGCTAAAAAGCTTGTTAGTAAAGATAATGCTGCTACTGCAATTGTAACTACTAATGCTGTAATCGGAATCCCACGCTTATTTACCTTTTTGAAAGAAGCCGGTGCCATTCCTTCATTTGCAAGTGACCATAGTATACGTGTCGCTGCATATAATCCTGAGTTCGCTACAGATAATAACGCAGTGATAATAACGAAATTCATAATATCTGCTGCATATGGAATACCGATTTTATCAAATACAACAACGAATGGACTTTCAATAACTCCTGCGTCTTTCCAAGAAATTAAACCTACTAAAATCGTCATTGTTAAAATAAAGAACAACATAATGCGCCATACTGTATTACGAATTGCACGTGGAATTGTTTTTTCCGGCTCTTGGCTCTCCCCCGCTGCAATCCCAATTAACTCTGTACCTTGGAACGAAAAGTTAACTGTAATCATTGTGAGAAGTACCGCAGCAAGTCCATTCGGGAACAAACCTCCATCGCTTACAAAATTAGAAAAAAGAGGTGCTGATTCTTTTCCGTCATATGGTAAAAATCCTAATAACGCACTACCACCAAGAACAACAAATGCGATAATCGTAATAACTTTAATACTTGAGAACCAAAATTCTAATTCCGCATAACTCTTTGCTGAAATAGCATTTGACATATATAAAATAACTCCAAATACAAGACACCATACCCAAACATCGACATGTGGAAACCATCTTTTCATCATTAAACCGATAGATGTTAACTCTAAACCAACTGTAACTGCCCAGCCAAGCCAATACAGCCAGCCGATCATAAACCCTGTTCCAGGACCTATAAACTTCGTCGCATATTTTTGGAAAGAACCAGAAACTGGCATCGCTACTGTTAGTTCACCAAGGCAAAGCATTGTTAAATACATAATAAATCCGCCCACTAAATAAGAAAGAATCGCTCCCCCTGGTCCCGCTTGGTTAATGGTATATCCTGATCCTAGAAAAAATCCTGTTCCGATTACACCTCCAAGTGCAATCATAAATAAATGTCTACTCTTCATCGTACGATGTAATTTCTCGTTCGTTGTTTGCTGCATCGTAATCCTCCCCTATAAAAACCCTCTATCTCTTTTTAAAATTTTCTGATAATAAAAATATACACGAAAGCGGTTACAATTTCTATATAAAATTAAAACTTTTCTGATAAAACATCATATTTTTTAATCCCTCTTACAATTACACTACTAAAAAGTTAATATATTCCAAATTATATTTTCCGTACTATATAAATCCATTTTGTTTTTCCAAGATATAAAGTGAAACTTTAATCATCCCTCACCAATCAGGCTTTTACGGGCAGTTAATGCGGGATAAATCACTGCTATGAAAACAAAAGAGGACCTGCACTCATTTTCTCTCGTTGTTTTAACTTGGCACGGGGCAGAAAAAGGCCCTGACCGCTTCTATCCATGGACGGATCCTCTCTCCCACCCAAAAAGAAAGGTTTTATGTCGATTTTTCAACTTATATTCACATATGTAAAAAACAAAAAAACTCTTACATCCTATTTCATGTAAGAGTTAACGGCTCTCCAATTTTCTAGACACAAGCGATAAACTGTAGTTAACAACAAAATACATACAAGCAACAAGTAATAACGTAGGAATCATATAGTTTACGTTTTGCCCATTAATAATTTGAGCGTTATGCATGAGTTCTGGCAAAGAGATAACAACTGCTAGTGACGTATCTTTTAATAAAGAGATAAATTGACTAACAAGTGGTGGTACCATGCGTCTCAATGCTTGTGGCAAAATAATATGCCACAGTGTTTGTACATATGATAATCCAGAGGCACGTGCTGCTTCAATTTGTCCTTTTTCAATCGATAATAAGCCACTTCGCACAATTTCTGATATCATCGCTGCTTCAAATATCGTTAAAGCAACAATAGCTGCTGTTGTAATCTCTAATTTCAGTCCAGCTTCCGGAAGTGCAAAATACGTAAAGAAAATAATTAAAAGCAGTGGTAAATTACGAATGATTTCAACGATAAAACCTAGTAACTGTGATACGACTGGTATCTTTGTATATCGCAACGTCCCAACCACACTACCAATAATAAAACTAAGCAAAATTGCTATAACAGCTATTTCTAACGTAACAAGTAGCCCTTTTAATAAAAATAAAATATGATCGCCTGTATAAGCACCTCGAAAGTCCATTTACACCGCTCCTTTCGCTAAGCGTTTCTCAAAGTAACGCACAAGCATACTAAGCGGTACAGTTAAAAGTAAATAAAACATTCCAACAAATATATATACATCAAATGTAACAAATGTTCTTGTTGAGATTAAATCCCCTTGATACATCAAATCTGCCCCAGCAATAATGCCAAGTATAGAGGAATTCTTTACTAAATTGAGAAACTGATTTCCTAATGGTGGAATTACTATTTTAATAGCTTGTGGTAAAACGACATAATACATAGCTTGCACGTATGTTAAGCCTGAAGAACGTGCCGCTTCCATCTGCCCTTTCGGAACTGACAAGATTCCAGCTCGAATCGCTTCTGCAATAAATGCTGCTGTATAAACTGTAAGTGCTGCCGTCCCAGCAACAAATCCGTTTAATGTAACACCCATTACTGGAAAAGCAAAGTAAAACACAAATGCAATTAAAACGAGTGGAATATTCCGAATGAATTCTACATAAGTCGCGCCAAACCAATTCAAAACTCGAATGGGTGCAATTCGCATCACTGCCATAATAATGCCAAGAATAAAACTCCCAATGAGTGCAACAACACTAGACATCACTGTATATTTAAACCCTTCTAGATACAAATCAAGATTGTTTGTAAGAATAGAAAAATCAGGCAAATGCTCCCCCCTCTTTCTTTACAAGAAGAGGATGAGTATCTCTCATCCTCTTACTCTTTCTATACTTTACTTCTCTGGCTTTTCACCAATCCATTTTTCATATAATTTATCGTATTCTCCATTTGCTTTCATTTCTTTTAACAAATCATTAATTGCCTTTGTTAAATCTGTTGCTCCTTTTTTCACAGCGATTCCATACGGCTCATCTGTAAAGATTTTTCCAACAACTTGATAATTTGCATCTTGTTTTGCCATACCATATAAAATGGCATTATCTGTTGTAAGTACATCACCTTTTCCTGCTTTTAACGCTGTAAATGCTTCGCTATAATTTTCAAATTCTAGCACCGTTGCTTCTGGTGATTTTTTACGAACATTTTGTGTAGAGGTTGACCCTTTTACCGCCAATACCTTCACGCCACTTTTCACATCATCGATACTCTTAATCTTGCTTCCTTTTTTCACAAGTAACGACTGTCCCGCTTTAAAATATACATCTGAAAAATCAACTTCTTTTTTACGCTCTTCTGTAATTGTCATCGTTGCGATAATCGCATCAATATCACCGTTTTTTAACATTGGAATACGCGTTTTGGAAGTTACCTCTTTTAATTCTAATTTACTTTCATCTCCTAGAATTTTTTTCGCAAGCGCTTTTGCTACATCTACATCAAACCCTTCTACCTTCCCTGTTGCAGGATCTTTCAATCCAAATAAGTTTGTATCATTTTTAACTCCAACCACTAGTTTTCCGCGTTTTTTAATTTGGTCTACTATATTCCCGCCAGAAGATTCTTTAGACACTTCTTTAGACGTCTCTTTCTTACCTCCGCAACCCGCTATGATAAGAGTAAATAAACATGAAAATACAATTAAAACAAACAGTTTTTTCGCTTTTAACATGAAATCCCTCCTCTAATGATTTAACACCCTGCTTAAAAACAATCGTGCTCTTTCTTGCTTTGGATTTGCAAAGAAGTCTACTGGCTTTGTATCTTCAATGATTTGTCCTTCATCCATGAATATGATGCGGTCTGCTACTTCACGCGCAAATCCCATCTCATGAGTCACGACAACCATCGTCATCCCTTCTTTTGCTAAAGTTTTCATTACATCAAGCACTTCTCCGATCATCTCTGGATCAAGTGCTGAAGTTGGCTCATCAAATAGCATAATTTCTGGCTTCATTGCTAATCCCCTTGCAATCGCTACCCGTTGTTGTTGCCCCCCAGATAATTGCTGCGGATACACATTCGCTTTCTCTGGAATTCCTACTTTCTCTAAATAGTACTTTGCTGTTTCTTCCGCTTCTTCTTTTGTTACATTATTTACTTTTATTGGTGCAAGTGTAATATTTTGAAGTACTGTTTTATGTGGATATAAATAAAAATGTTGAAATACCATTCCAATATTCCGGCGTAACTCATTCATATCTGTTTTCGGATTATGTACTTCAACATCTTGTACTACTAATTCTCCTTCTGTAATAGTTTCCAATTGGTTAATGCAGCGAAGTAATGTACTTTTTCCAGATCCAGATGGTCCGACGATTACAACTACTTCTCCTTTTTGAACTTGTAAATTAATATTTTTCAAAACTTGAAAGTTACCATAAAATTTATTTACATCACGAAAAGCAATCAATCTTTTTCCCCCTTTCCACCCTAATTTCATCGTATTTTAACTTGGCCCAATTATTAATAAAGTCAAGCTTACCTGATTCAAATTTTATTCGGCCACGCAAATAGAAATACCCATTATTTGAACAATAACGGACAGAGATACTGTCCGTTATTATTTTACAAATACTCTATTATGAAACTTCTTCTTTCTTATCTTTTCCGTATTCATGCTCCCAGAAATCAGCGTTTTTAATTCCTAGTTCGCGAGGATCGAATACAGGATCTTTTCCTTCTTTCTTCTGTTTTTCATAGTCTTTCAATGCCAGGAGTGCTGGTTTTTGTAGGAATAAAATTGCAATGATATTCACCCATGCCATAATTCCTACGCCGATATCACCAAGAGCCCAAGCGGTTGCTGCTGTTTTTACACAGCCGTAGAATACAACACCTAAGAAAACAATTTTTAAAACAAGTGACATCCATGGACGATCTTTATCACGATTTAAATAGGCAATATTCGTTTCTGCAATGTAGTAATACGCCATAATTGTTGTAAATGCAAAGAATAATAGAGAAATGGCAACGAAACCGTTTCCAAATCCAGGGAATACAGATTCTACTGCAGCTTGTGTATATCCAGGACCCGGTTCTGCACCATTTAATTTGTTTACAATGAAGTTTTTTCCGCTTGCATCAAATACGTTATACATTCCTGTAATAATCATCATAAACGCTGTTGCTGAACAAACGAATAATGTATCAATGTAAACGGAAAATGCTTGCACAAGTCCTTGCTTTGCTGGATGTGATACTTCCGCTGCTGCCGCAGCATGTGGCCCTGTTCCTTGACCTGCTTCATTTGAATAAATACCACGTTTTACTCCCCAAGAAATTGCTAAACCGATAATCCCTCCAAAAGCGGCTTCTAATGCAAATGCACTTTTTATAATTAACATAAATGCTTCAGGCAACTTTTCAATATTCATAAACACAATTACACAAGCAACAAGTATATACCCAACCGCCATAAATGGCACAACAACTTGCGCTACGTTAACAATACGCTTAACCCCACCAAAAATAATAAGTGCTAATACAACAACTAATACTGCTCCTGAGACAGATGTATCAATACCAAAAGCTGTTTCCAAGCTTAAGGCAATACTATTTGCTTGAACACCTGGAAGCAACATGCCTGTTGCAAGGATTGTAGCAGCGACAAACACAAGTGCATACCACTTTATCCCTAATCCTTTTTCAATGTAATACGCTGGGCCACCACGAAATTGTCCTTGATGCTTCGTTTTATATATTTGGGCAAGTGTTGATTCTACATAAGCAGATCCTGCTCCTAAAAATGCCACAGCCCACATCCAAAAGACTGCTCCTGGTCCACCAAATGCAACTGCTGTTGCAACGCCGGCGATGTTCCCTGTTCCAACGCGCCCTGATAGAGAAAGCGCTAACGCTTGGAAAGAAGAAACACCTGCTTCTGACTTTTCTCCTTTAAATGTAAGCCTCACCATTTCCCCTACATGCCTAACTTGTAAAAATCTCGTTCGTATTGAAAAATATAGACCTACTCCTAAGCATAAATAAACAAGTGCGGGACTCCATACAATATTATTTAGCCAAGTAACGAAAGCTTCCAATCCATTTCCCCTCCTTTTTTTATAAAGAATATTCAGAATATATAAAAATTATAAATGTATATATAGTCTATGACAATATTATTTTGATAAAACAAACATATTTTTGTATAAAAAAACAAAGTATATATTCGATATATATACTTTGTTACATTACATCTGTATTATATATTCACAATGGCTTCCTGTTTTATAATCCTTACATACAGTTCATCTGCTAGTTTTTGAAAATATACTGGCATTTCCTTACCCTTGAACTTCTTCTGAATCGTACCATATAAACCAATATCACGAAGGCGTAAAAATAATGGTAGGGATTCATACCAATTTTCTTCTAATTGATGTTCTAACTCATAACCTTTTCGTAACACTTGTAATTGTTCACGTGCAAACAATGTTTTTTCTTGTTCAGTCTTCCATACATTCGAAAGAACGGAATAATAAATAACCATTGCTAAATCATGAATAAAATAATTATACGTTGCATCATCAAAATCAAAAATCGTCAATTCTTTCCCATCATAATGGAAATTCCCTTGATGAATATCACCATGCATAAGACCAAAAGTTCTCTTTTCTATTGGAAGCATCTTTATTTTATCAATTAATACATATGCAATCTTTTTTACTTGTTCATCCTCTAACTGATCAATAATCGCTTTCTCTTCTATCTCCCATGTATCACGATATCCTGTATTAGGATAACTTATTGTAAGACGATGAAGTTGACCAATCGCTTTTCCCCATGCTGCAAAAAGATCATCTCCCCAATAAATAGATGTTGAATCTTTTACTCTCTCTCCTTTGGCATACGCAAATAAAGAAGCGTAAAAGAAAGTTCCATCTACTGCTTGTATCCCTTCTACAAGTTTTCTAGATTTTGAATAATATGGTCTAGCAATCTTAGCTCCATGCTCCCCTAGATACTGTAAAAAATCTAATTCTGCTTCTACTTGTTTTTCAAATCGATGAGAAGAGTGCGTTAATCTTAATACGTAAGATGCGCCTTTTTCATCCTTTGCATGAAAAATATAGTTTTCAAAATCTCCAAGCGGATTTTTCTCCACTATAACGTTAAATAAGTTTGCCGCTTTTTCCAAAATTCCATTGGTGAAAACTTTCTCTACAGCTACTTCCATTTTTAGCTCCTCCTTTATGTATCCCTTATTTAATTCGCCATGAACGCGAAAAGTACTGCTATGAATAGAATGAAAGAGCTTAAATTTTATAAAGTGAAAATTTAATCAGTAGGGGTTTTCCCCATCTCCACTGATTATTAGCCCTTACCAATCGGACTTTTACGGACAGTTCATCTCCCACCTAACTTCTTTGCTTTCGCTGAATTTTGAGATGGGAGTGTTACTATCCGTTAATGCGGGATAAATCCTATCCAATAACCAAAAAAACAGATTGATTTATCAAATCAATCTGTACAATATTTAGAAGAAATTATGCAAAAAGTATTTATATCACAACTAAAGATATAACTCTACCAACTTATTCTCGTATAAGAACAGTAATCTTTACCTTTACTTTTCTTCACCTTCTGTTTGCATTGAGTTGAAAGTCCAATTCAAATTCAATGCATCTCCTTGGAACACATTTTGATCTTCCCCGTTATCTACAAATGTGAACATTACATAGAAAGTATCATCATCACCTGAAGCAAGTCCGTTTTCTTCTCGATCTACAATACCTTTTTGCACAAGATCAGGAATATTTCCATTTTGTGTAGCTTCCTTCAATTCAGATAATGTAGTAGACCATACAGGTACTGTATTTTTGTCCAAGTTCCACAAGAAATCAACGCGGATATGATCCCCAAAATCAGTATTTCCATTATCTCCTTTAGCATCAATTACAGTGTAATCAGTAAGAAGCTTCACATCTCCGATCGCTAATGTACCTTTGTTAACTAGTTGAAACCCACGCTCCATTTCGTCACCTGGTTTAAGATTATCTACATCAATAACGACTTTAGGATCAACACTCAAGTCTAAAGTACCAGCTGCAAACGTGTTATTTGACACTTCTTTATCACTGAAATACGCATACGTTCCTCCCCCAATTAAAGATAAACCAAGAACCGCAGTCATAGCACCCATACCAAGCTTTTTCTTAAGACCCATTTCAATAATCCCCCTATTTTAAAAGTTCAAGTTATAGATCATGTATCAATTGCACGAAAAATAATAAACAAGCTAGTAAACTATTCCACATTAAAAACTAACCAATTTTAATTACTCAATGTGAAAATTCAAGTACCAAAATACATTTCACTATAAAACTACTTTAAGAAAAACCGGTAACGTTACAATGAAGCATTACCGGTCCTCATTAATCATGGAAGCACATCCCTAATTCGTTTTATAGTAGTTATTTAATGGCATACTGTATTCCAAGTTTGTACTTACTTATTTTTTCGGTTCCAATCCAATCGAGCGCAAGATTTTCTCTAACGTCACTGGTCCCACATTTTCTTTTGGTTTTTGATTTTCTTTAGCATCTGGACCCTTTTTCAAGAAGTTCTTCTCGATAAAACGAATATCTGTTTCGTTTACAACACCGTCTTGATTCACATCACCATCTTTGACAGCCACTTTTCCTTTTTCATATGATAGAGCTGCTATTCTAGCATCTTGAATATCCACCATTTTATCGCCGTTTACATCACCAGCAAGGTTATCCTCCATATCAGCTCTAAAATATTGACCTACTAATTCCCCGTCCTGCATTTTCCCTATTTTTGTTGTTAATTTACTATTTAAATGACCCGGCATTTCTACAAAAATATCGTATTCTTTATCGCTCACAGGAACATTGTGAATTTCAAATTGGCCGTTATTATCAATTTTTCCTGTGTATTTCTTTCCATCCTTGCCAACCACGTACACTTTTGCTCCCAGTTTTGTGTAGTCGTTCTTACCTACATACCCCTCTTCAGTCAAGAATGCTTCTGGTCCAATATATCCTGTAACCATTGAATGTTTTGAAACAATAGAAAAGGATTTATCTTTAAACACAGGAATCTCAGCACCTTCTGATGCACCAGCTTTTGTATAAGAGAATTTATCTACTCCAAATACAGCCAAACTATTAAAATATTCATCGCTCGTCATCTCGAATGTAACATCTAAAAATGGTGTGTCTCCATCTAATCCCTTAAATTCTGCTCCTTCTACAGATGCGCCAACTTTCACTTTATTTTCCCAAGTGCCTTCTTCATTTATCACCGGATCTTCTAACTTGATATTTAATCCATGTTGTTTCGCATATTCCGTAAGTGCTGGATTTGGTTTCACATCTGTAAATTTAAATAACTGTTTACTATAAGGAATCTCAAATGTACCTGACATAAGTTGTTTTACATTATTGAGATTTAAAGTTAACGTAATTTTGTCTCCTAATTTTATTTTGTCTTTGTCATAACTTGGAATAGCGTATTCTGTTCCTTCTTTAACAAAGACGTAATCTTTAAACCCATTCGCCATATTCGCTGCAGTTGCAAGGTCATATCCAAATAATCTTAAATTAAGCGGTTCATTTATTTCCTCTGGAAGTACGCCAAGTTTAAAATCACCATTGGCTTGAATTGTGTTCAACCAACCTGATGGAAAGGCAGAGTTTTGGTAATATACAATTTCATTAGCCTTTTGGTCATACTGAAGGCCTTTTGCCTTTAATGCATCTATCGTAGAATCATAAATATTACCATGGACCCACAATGCCCTTTGACCATCTTCTTCTGTGAACATAGATTCATTTACCTCATGAACACCAGGTTGTACATCAGCAAATTTCACTTCAGGTCTGACATTATCAATAATTACGCTATCTCCTTTTGTATAAGGTTTTCCTTCTTTATCATATCCAATGAAATCCAGTTGGTAATCTCCATCAGGCAGCGTAACTCGTTTATCTCCAATTGGATGATTCGGATCTCCTGTAAACGGGAACACGTATCCTCCCATACCATCGAACATAATATATTCAGTATTCGGTGTTAGACTACTAGCATTAAGTGTGCCAACAATTCCTAATGCCTTTCCTGTTTTTCGATCCTTCACAACCGCATCAATGGTTTCAAGTGGACTATTTAATTTAAATGTCAACGGTGAACTCGGTCTTCCCATAAATGGATGGAAGTTAGATGTATCTGTCGCCATTGCATCTCTAAGCAAATCTACAGATGCAATCCCTTTTTCTGTGAATTTCACTGCAAATGGCACTTGATATGTTTCTTTTTCATTGTTTTTATTTGAAATATGAATATATCCTTCATATCTACCGAATTCCGCGTTTTCTGGAATGATAATTTCAGGACTAATTTCCCCAGATGTACCAGGAACTACTTTAATAGAATCTTGTACATTCAACTTCACACCATTCTTCGCTGCATCTTGCACACCTACACTCGTTGGTGAAAACTCTACTTCTAATTTGAACTCTTTTTCTTCTGTTTTATTGTTGTTTTTAATCAGAACTTTTCGCTTATCTTTAATTGGCCCATTTGCTAATTGCGTTTTATAACCGAATGCAATAGAACCAGTTTTTTCTTCAATTTCTACTTCTTCATCATTTACCACGTTTGTCGTTTTATCGATAACCTCAATCGCTGTATCTGTATGAACTGCACGATACGCATCAATTCGTCCTGATCCCACCTCAAATACGGAGCGCTCTTCTTTTAAATCTACCGCTGTATTCATAAGCGCCTCTTTTACTTCAAATGGACTATAGTTTGGATGTTCTTGTAAAATTAATGCTGCTACCCCCGCAGTATGAGGAGTTGCCATAGATGTACCCGACATACGTCCATACGCTACTGGATAATTTTCGCCATCCTTTGGATCATTAATATATTCAGGAACAGTAGAGAAAATAGACACACCTGGCGCTACAATATCCGGTTTAATATCATCTGTTTTACTTGCAGGACCTCGTGAACTGAAATCAGCTAAGTGATCTCCCTCTGTTTTTGTGTTACTCAGTTCTCCAAATGCTAAGGACACATCCCCTTGGGCAGCTTTTGCTTGTAATTTCTCACCATCTGCTTTTGTTAAGCGGAAAGATGGAATAGATGAAGTACTTTCTCCAAGATAACTTGTAATTTCACCATCCACATTGTTGTACACAATGACAGCTTTCGCGCCTGCTTCCTTCGCATTTTTAATTTTTTCATCAAATGTAATCTCACCACGCCCGATGAGCGCTAGCTTTCCTTTTACATCTTTCCCCGAAAAATCATCTGATTTTCCAAGGCCTGTATATACAACAGATAAGGATTGTCCTTTTAAGTCCTCAAGCTTATCAGCAAAGCTTTTTCCAAGTAGCATCATCTTATCCACATGTAAATCACCTGCAGTAGCGGAAAACGTCGGAATAGTCATCGCAGCGTCACTCGCTCCAACTGTAATCGGAAGTGCCGCCGCACTAGGTGATCCAAGAGTTCCTTCCTCTGGCCCACTATTTCCTGCCGCTACAACTGTGACAACACCAGCTAACATAGCATTGTTTACTGCCACAGAAGTAGGGTATAAAGGATCATTAATAGAGGCACCTAGTGATAAATTAATAACATCCATATCATCTTTCACTGCTTTATCAATTGCAGCAAGAATACCATTTACTTGTCCGCTTCCGTATGGTCCTAATACACGATATGAATATAAATCTACATCAGGAGCAACTCCCTTAACCGCATGATCTACGTTATTCTTTTTATCCGCAGCAATTGTTCCTGCTACATGTGTACCGTGAGATGTATAATATGCACTTCCATTATAAATCTCAGGATATCCTCCTGAGTTTTGCCAATCTTTATATGTTGTTTCCATCGGATCAGCATCGTTATTAACAAAGTCCCATCCTTTTATAGAATTCGGATCTACTTTTGTTGGATCTTCCCCTTGTGTTGCACGATATCCTTTATATGCATCTTTTAAATCAGGGTGGTTATAATCGATACCTGTATCCAGTACCCCCACCTTAATTCCTTTACCTGTTATTTTTTCATCATGAAGCTTGTCCACACCGATTTGTGGTACACTATCTGCCATTTTCGGCTGCACAGCAGTCTTAGCTGTTTCTTTCGGCAGATCAATTTTGACCTCCTGATCTTCCCATACGCGCTTAACGATACCAGTGCGAACTAAGTCTTCAATCATATTCCCAGGTAACGACATTGCCACACCATTAAAAGCATTCTTATATTCTCTTGTTATTTTGGCAGACTTAAAGTTTTCTCCTTTATCTTTCTTTTTTCGAAGCTGTTCGAGCTCAGATTTAAATCCTTTATGAGATGCTTCCACCTTTTGTTCTGCATTAGAAAGAGCTAATTTTTTCCCTTTAGCTGCTTGTTTTAGCACCTCAATTTTAGCAGGAGCTTGCTTGAACTCTACAATTACATTCACATTATCAGGACTTGCTGTATTGATACCTGGTGAAATAACAAAACCTGGTTTTGTATCTAATGTTTTTAAAGCATTACGTTGTTCCTTTGTAAGTCCTTTCAATACAGAATTTGCATCATCAATACCAGTTAAAGTAGATGTATTTACCTCTTCTGCCAATACGTTATATGGAATTCCTTGAGACAATAACATACCAACAGTCAACGTTCCAATAAGAATCTTTCCAAATTTTCTTTTCTTCATATGGCATCCCCTTATAATTACAAAGTTATTTTTTCGAAACGAATTGATTCTCAAAACCTTGTTCAGTATTGGTAATTCTATCAATCTTGAACCTTTATTTCGTATAATTAAGAATAACCAGCACTGCTACCATCCCCACATTTCATCTAGCTGACCGCTCATTTTAATTTTTTCTATAAAAGCCCCCCACATTTTATTTCTAATAACAAATTTTCACAAAATGAATTATTAATAGAATGAAACTGTAATTCTATTTTTATTATTTCACATTTTGATTTTTCTGAATATTGAACAAAAGGAGTAATTTTTGTTCTAATGATTCTACACCTAAATAGTACAAAAGAACTATCTTGCTCTTTATTCTTTGGAATATAGAATAAAGAAACATGATAGTTCTTTTAGACATCTCTTATTTAGTCGAGCGGAACCAGCTGATTTCGGACAGCATAAATAACCGCTTGCGAACGACTCTTTACATTGAGCTTTTTAAAGATTTTATTGATGTGAATTTTAACGGTCTTGTCACTAATATATAGAGCTTCAGCAATTTCTTTATTACTAAGTCCCTTGACCAATTCAAAGAGAATTTCTTTTTCACGCTCTGTCAGTTCATTTTCGTTTGGTTCTACTTTCATTTGTTGCTGATGATACGTAATTAATTTTTTCGTCATGCGCGGATGAATAACTGAATCACCTTGATATAACATTCGAATTGCTGCTACTACTTGCTCTGATGATGAATCTTTCAATAAATAGCCATCAGCACCCGCCTGAAGCGCATCCATTAAATATTCATCATGTTCATACATAGTAAAAGCAAGCACTCGGCAAGCCGGATACTGTTTTTTCACTAACGCCGTAGCTTCAATTCCATTTTTCCCAGGAAGATTAATATCCATTAAAATACAATCTGGGCTGCATTCTTCAACTTTCTCTAATACCTCATCCCCAGAGATCGCTTCCCCAACTACTCTTATATCAGATTCAACCTCTAGTATGCTACGAATTGCGTCTCGTAAAAAAGCATGATCATCCACTACTAATATTTTAATCATTTTACGCACCCCTTGTTTGTGAATCTGGAATTAACAATGTAATTTCTGTCCCCTTCCCTACAGAACTATCAATCTGTAAAGTAGCCCCTAGCTGTTCAGCTTGTTCATTCATATGTAATATACCATAATGCGGCTCACACTTCGTTTTAACCATAGACTCAAATAGTGAAAAACCAATTCCATTATCCTTCACCTTTAAAAGTACGTGTTCACGCTGATAGCTTAACAGCACATCAACTTTTTCTGCCTGTGCATGTTTAACAATGTTCTGCAAACTCTCTTGAAATGTATCAAAAAGAACTCTTTCTTTAGAAAAACTGATTGTGCGAGAATGACCTCTTTCATGGTATGTAATGTCTATTTCATATTCTTGTTTTACAGATTTTATTTTACTTGCTATCGCTTGCTTAAGTCCTAATTGTTGCGTTGGATACGGCTTTAAAGCATAAATAGAATAACGAACTTCTCCTAAGCTTCCCCTTAATTTTTTTATACTTTTCTCCACTACTTCCTGCATCTCAATTGGTTTATCACGATATTTTTTCTGGGCGGATTCTAGTTGGAATATTACCCCAGCTAACGCTTGTGCGATACCATCGTGAATTTCGCGTGCAATTCGATTTCTTTCTTCTAAAATCATTCTTTTTTCCTGTTCAGAAATCAATATCCTTGTTTTAACTACGTTAGCTAATTGGTTAGAAAACGTAGCTAAAGACTGTACATCCTCTGGAAAAAAACCCGCATTTCTACTTTTTCCTGCAACAAACATTCCAACTAATTCATCATTTACAATAAGAGGGAAATATACAAGCGAGCGTATGACATCATCAAATACATCATCTCCAGGAGCCATACCAGTTTTCCAATCATTAAAAACAAGATTTTTGGAGATTTCTTCAAACTCCCTATGTATATCAGAATGATCAGAAAAATCAGGATGCACTTCCCCATCTTTTAATAAAAGATTCCAATTTCCATCATCTTTTGTCCATATTACATATGCTTGTATTCCAAAAAAACCTTTAAGTGCTTGTTTGATATGCTTCAAGTTCCCTCCGGTTAGTCCACGACTTATTTCTGTTGTAATAAGAAACAATTCGTATAATCGTTCCTTCTCTATCCTTATTCGCACAGAAAAAGAGCTGATAACTGAAATTGCTACAAGTGGAAAAAAGAAAAACAATACTGTAATCTCGTTTATCTCCACACTATATGCACTAACTAAGAAATGCATCAGAGCAGCGTAACATAAACCAAAAGTTTCACAAAGAAATACCGTTGTGGTTTTTTTATACCATTGATGTATTGAATACGGCTGAGGAAGGAGTACCATTAACAAATCGTAAAAACGGTTGTTGAAAAAACAAAAAAACACGCAAAACAATAACAAATATATTAATTGCTCATACAGGAATGACATATCCATGCTGCTAATCAATAAAGACAGACATTCATTGGAAAACCATTCTGCCAAGATCAAACTAAGAGCATGCTGGGTACTATTAAATAGCATTCTTTGCACTGGCGAACGACGATGCAGATGAATAATTAGCGTAACAAATACAATTGCAATAATAGTTATATGTATTCCAAACTGCCAACTCATAGCGTAAATAATCGGAAAGGTAAGCGAGCTAGTTCCTCTCCAAAATCGTACAGGAAAATACTCTGCAATCCCCATAAATATCAATAACAATATCAGTATTGTTGGATGAGAAGGGATTTTAATTTCAAGTAAAGATATAGTTATAGTAATCAAACCAAGAAAAGAAATGAAATAAAGATAATAACTAGCAACTTTTTCTCTCATAGAAATAGAATCTACATCTTTCAAAACAGCCCCTTCTTTCTTTATAAGAATACATTTTCTCTATTATCCAACAAAAAACCGGCACTGGCAAAATGGAAGAACTTCCACTAGCCAATCACCGGCTGTGTACTACACCTAAACAGGCAAGACACAATATTAGTATAAATTGCTTTTCATCTATTTCCTATTCATCAAATGATGTAATTGTGCATACCATTGGACGTAATCTTTATAGTACAAAAGATGTATGTGTTTGTAGTATGAATATGATGTTTGATCAAAACTATCTTTGATCAAATAAAAAAATTTTTGATTCGATTCAAACGCCTTTCTGCTCTACTTTCTACAAATAGTTCATCACATCCGTACATTTGATCATCTCTAAACCTTAGCTTCATACACAATCAAATCCCCGACGATAACTTGCCCTTACCACTCAAACATTTATCTTCTATTTAGCCTCTTTGCTTGTTTCTGAGACTTGATTTAGTCATGAGAACATTCTCCTTTAAAACTTCCACACTATATGAAATCCCCTTCAAAATAAAAATCATCTTTGGATGATTTTCCCTTCTCATAATTCTTCTTATTTTACATAGATTAAAGCATAATTTTTTCCTAAAAAGCCCAAATTAACATCATAATTTTTTATTCAATGTGAAAGGGATGGCTAATGTGGTACATACAAAGCAAAACAATATTAAATCCGCAAATAAAACACAACCTATATTCCCATCACTTCAAGAAAATATCAATTATATTGAAAACAAACTATTTCATTCTGATGATTTAAAAAAACTCGATCTTCCTTTTCAAAATGGAAAAGGAACTCTATTGTATATTGAATCTTTAGCAGATTCTAATTTAATTCATCAATTAGCTATCGAACCTTTATTAACACAAACTGAATTACCACTCGATAAAGTTCTTTCTACCTTAAATATGAAAAAGGAAAAGAAATTGTAACAAATGGTCTAGCATTATTTCACAACGATCAATTAACAGGTCTTCTCCCTACTGAACAATGAGTACTCTTTGTATTATTATCGGAGAAAATGGGGAAAACTGCTCGTATGACGCAGAGATTATCGAGTAAAGACTCATCCAATCTATCTGATTATGTGACGTTTGAAGTAAGTAAAGGGAGAGTAAAAAGAAAATTGAAAGTGACAACAGACAAAAATGATAACGTTCATGTAAATATTAAACTTCACTTGCAAATCATTGTCCTTGAATATCCGAAAGGCCAATTGCATAAAACAAAAGAAAGAGAGAATTTGAATAAGCAATTATCCAAACAGCTTACAAACGAATCTAAAAAAATTATTAAAACTCTCCAAAAAGCTCATTGTGATGCCTTCGGTATCGGCAGACAGCTTATTGCTTATCATCCAGATTTGTGGAAGAAAAAGAACTGGAAAGAAGATTACCCAAAGGTGAAATTTACTCCTGAAGTAGAAGTGAAAATGTTATATAGCGGCGTTTTAAATTAATAAGAGGTTGAATGCTATGGGCATCCACCCTCTTATTTCAATTATTTAGTAAATCGATACACGATGGATTCATACGGTCTAAGGATAAGCTTTCTAATCTCCTCACCTGAATCCTCATAATTTGATATTAATATTTCTTGCTTCATCCCACTTACTTTAATCTCTTTTGGCACAGAATATGTTATTGTTTCTCCATAGAAATTATTGATTGCAAGTAGCATTTCATCATTTAACTCGCGAGTATATACCCAAACATTCGGATGATTCATATCTATAATTTCATATTTACCATCTGTAATTACGTCATATTTTTTCCTAAGGGCAATTAATTTTTTATAGTGATAAAAAACAGATTCTCTATCTTGTAAGGCGTTTTCCACATTAATCTTTTTGTAATTCTCTGCAACCGAAATCCAAGGTGTACTTGTTGTAAAACCAGCATTTTTTTCTTCATTCCACTGCATAGGTGTACGTGAATTATCTCGAGATTTTTGTTGTAAGATTTCAATGATTTCTTTTTTTGACATGCCCTCTGCTTGTTTCATTTTATAAATATTTAAAGATTCTACATCACGATACAAATCGATATGATCAAACCCTGGATTCGTCATGCCAATTTCTTCACCTTGATAAATATAAGGTGTGCCTTGCAACATATGCATCGCAGTTGCTAACATTTTTGCCGATTCATTTCGGTACCGCTTATCTTCACCAAAACGAGATACAATGCGCGGTTGATCATGGTTACACCAGAACAGAGCATTCCAGCCCCCACCTTCTTGCATTTCAATTTGCCACTTTGACATTATTTCTTTCAACTGCCTGAAATCAAAGTCAGCTTTTGTCCATTTATCTCCATTTGGATAATCTACTTTTAAATGGTGAAAGCTGAAAGTCATACTTAATTCCTTCCGCTCTGGATTTGAATACTTAATACAATTATCAATTGTTGTAGATGACATTTCTCCAACTGTGATTACGTCTTTCCCCTCAAATACTTCATGATTCATTTCTTGTAAATATTCATGAACACGAGGTCCATCTGTGTAGTATTTCCGTCCATCACTAGTAGCAGTTGTTCCTTCATCATCTAAAAAACGTTGATCTTTTGAAATTAAGTTAATGACATCAAGCCGGAATCCTTTGACCCCTTTTTCAAGCCAAAAGCGCATCATTTCGTACACTCCTTCCCGAAGCTTTTCATTTTCCCAATTTAAATCAGCTTGCGTTTTATCAAACAAATGCAAATAATATTGCCCTGTTTTCTCATCATATTCCCAAGCGGAACCACCAAACTTAGACTGCCAATTGTTCTTTTCATCACGCCATAT
This sequence comes from Bacillus sp. Xin1, assembly GCF_013314535.1. GTDB lineage: Bacteria > Bacillota > Bacilli > Bacillales > Bacillaceae_G > Bacillus_A. The sequence continues at coordinate 89,709 of NZ_JABUAE010000005.1, forward strand.
ATAAAAATCACGGTACGGGCTATTTTTATCATGGCGCGCTTCTTGAAACCACTTATGCTCCGTCGAACTATGGTTCACAACGATATCAAGCATAATATCAATTTCACGTTTCTGCGCTTCTGATAAAAGTTCTTCAAATTCTTCCATCGTTCCATAAGATGGATCTATTGAATAATAATCACTCACATCATAGCCATTATCATTTTGCGGTGAACGATAAATGGGCGTAAGCCAAATATAATCAACACCTAGTTTTTGTAGATAATCTAATTTCTCTGTTACACCTTTTATATCGCCTGTCTCTGTATTGTAATAGCTATTAAAGCTTTTCGGATAAATTTGATAAACAACACTTTTATGCCAATCTTTCATGCTAAACTGCCTCCTACTTCTGTTTTACTCGCTTTGCAAATAACCACGTTAAAACAAATGGAACGACCACTGCGATTATCATGCCAACCACAAACATTGGAATTGATTTCGGAATGATAGAAATAAATGCTGGTAAACCACCAATTCCAATCGCTGGTGCTAATACACCATTTAGCGTGATAAATACTGCAGCAAGCGCTGATCCCGTAATTGCTGCATAAAACGGAAATTTATTTCTTAAATTCACACCAAACATTGCTGGTTCTGTAATACCGAAGTACGCTGAAATAGCTGATGTTGATGCCATACTTTTATCATTTTGATTTTTTGAAATCCAAAACATTGCAAGTGCCGCACTACCTTGTGCAATATTAGAAAGGGCAATCATTGGCCAAATAAATGTACCACCATTTTGTGAAATCAACTGTAAATCAATTGCAATAAACATATGGTGCATACCTGTAATAACTAATGGTGCATATAGTGCTCCAAATAGCACTGCACCGATTGCAGGAACTGTTTCATATACACCAACTAAACCAGCTGTTAATAAATCACCAATATGACGTGTAACTGGACCAATAACTCCTAATGCTAATACACCAGTCACAACGATTGTTGTAATCGGTACAACTAATAGTTGTATCGCATTTGGTACACGTTTTTTCAGGAAAATCTCAACTTTACTTAGCACAAATGCTGCTGCTAAAATCGGTAAAATTTGTCCTTGATACCCTACTTTTTCAATTTGGAACAATCCTAAAATATTAAAGTACTCAATTTTTTGTCCATCTAGTCCTGCCGATGCTTTTCCATAATTCCATGCATTTAATAAATCAGGATGTACAAGCATTAACCCCATTACAATCCCGAGTATTGGACTGCCGCCGAAACGTTTTGTCGCAGACCAACCAACAAGTGCTGGTAAGAATACAAATGCGGTATTTGCCATCATATTAATTAAATCCCATAGCCCGCCTAAGTTTGGATATACTTCTAATAAATTTTTCCCTTCAAAAAATAAGTCTTTAGCACCTAGTAAATTATTAATCCCCATAAGTAAACCAGCTGTAACAATTGCTGGCAAAATCGGCATAAATACATCAGAAAATATCTTTACAAATTTTTGCATCGGATTTAATTTTTGATTTCCCGAATCCTTCACATCCGCAACTGTCGATTCCTTCATACCTGCAAGCGTTATCAATTCTGCATATACTCGGTCTACATCTCCTGGACCAATAACAATTTGAAATATGCCAGCGTTATGAAACGCTCCTTTTACTAAGGAAACTTCTTGCAGTTTATCGCTATCTATTTTACTTTCATCCTTTAAAGCGATACGAAGTCTTGTTACACAGTGAGCTGCTTGTTCAATATTTTCTTTACCACCAATATATTTCAGCACTTCTTCTGCTGTTTTACGATAATCTTTCCCCATATCCCGTCCCTCTTTTCTTTTTTGATACCGTTTACAATTACATATTAACTCGTATATATAAGTTAGTCAACACTCGTATATACGAGTTCACATTATTTTTTATCGAAATACACAAAAAGAGATGAAACATCTATCGTTTCATCTCTTTATTTTCTCCGTGCCACATCCGAAAAATGAAAAATATCAAGTCGGTGACGTGACTCCGTATATTCAAACTGACTTCCATCATAAAGGTGCGTAAAGTTTTTTACAACGACTACATAATCTGTTCCATTCAAATCTAAATACTTACGATCATCTTCTGTACAAGGCTGCACTTCGATAATACGTTGTGAATAACTAATATGTAATCCTAATTCTTTCTCGATGTATTTATAAATCGATTTCTCGGCAATTTCCTTTGATAATCCTGGAATATATTCAGATACAAAATAGTTTACATCTAGAATCACGTTTTCTCCATCAATATTTCGAACACGTTTAATATGATCTATCTTCGCTTTTGCCTTTACGTTTAATAATTTTGCTATATCTTTTGTTGCTTCGAGCTCCTTCATCTCTACAACATTTGTTATACAATGGCGGCCCAACCTTTCATTTTCTTCTTGAAAACTCACAATTCCACCAAAGTTGAATTCAATATTTTTTCGTTTTAAAACAAAAACACCCTTACCATGTATTTTCTGTACATATCCACGTTCCTGTAATAAGTCCACCGCTTTTCTTACTGTTCCACGACTCGCTTCATACTGCTTCATTAACTCTGTTTCAGAAGGAATTTTACACCCCTCTTGTAATGTGCGACTATCAATTGAATTACTTATCTCCGTATAAATTTGTTCATACTTACTTATCATTTTGAATATCCCCTTGTCACCTTCTAATTCTATTTGTATTATAGCATGTCAAAAATCTATTCCAATCTCTCAATTATTTTCCAATACAAGAAATATCTATATAAATATTTAGTCATCAATACGAATTTTTATAAATTTTTTCACATTTCTCTTTTCATTCTAAAAAACATGTAGTATACTAACTTCAAAATCAGAGGAGAAAGGGAGCAAAGAACTATGCTTACCAATACGACTATAGTTACATTTGCACAAAAACATCATCATCATACTTAACCCTTGAAACCTAGCGGAAAAATTCACGCGTAGGTACAAGGGTTATTCCCGTTGTACCTACGTTAGGCAAAGAGCCATGTAGGTATTTTTTATCTACATGGCTCTTTTTTTGTTCTCAAAAACGCTAGTAAAAAGATGATGAATAAGCAAAACTACTACAAAGGAGATAAACAAACATGGAAACGAAAAAATGGGGTTTATGGATTTTAACAGCATTTGTTGTTGGAAATATGGTTGGTGGCGGCGTATTTATGCTTCCAGCAAATTTAGCACAAGTATCAGGACCAATGGGTTCTACACTTGCATGGAGTATTACAGGACTTGGTGTATTTATGATTGCTCTTGTATTTGGAAACCTGGCCGTACGTAAACCAAATTTAAAGGCTGGGCCACAAAGTTACGCACAAGCAATGTTTACTTCTCAAAAGGCAGGTAAAGTTGCTGGATATAGTATGGCATGGGGATACTGGGCGGCAAACTGGGCGGCAACTGCTTCTGTTATTATTTCATTTGCAGGATACCTATCTACATTCTTCCCAGTTTTACAAAGTAAGCAAGTTCTTTTTTCACTAAACGGATTTTCATTAGAACTTGGAAAAGGTTTAACATTTGCTGTATGTAGCATAATGCTATGGGGCATTCAATATATTCTTTCTCAAAATATTGATAGTGCTGGTAACATGAATCTGCTTGCAACCATTGCAAAAATCATTGGATTTACAATGTTTATCGTCATTACATTATTTATTTTTAATGTTTCTAATTTTGGCGATGGTCAAACATTTATGAATGAAGCTGGGAAATCGATTCCATTAGGCGGACAAATAAATTCCGCTGCAATTGCAACTCTTTGGGCATTTATAGGAATTGAGTCAGCAGTTATGCTATCGAATCGCGCAAAATCACAGCGCGATGTAAAAAAGGCAACAATTTTCGGTTTAATTATTGCTCTTCTTATTTACATGGCAATTACACTACTGACAATGGGTGCTCTTCCACAAGATGCTTTAAAAGAGTCACAAAAACCTTTAGTAGATGCTTTAAACCTAGCCATCGGTAATAAGGGTGCTTATATCATGGCACTACTTGCACTTGTATCATTATTTGGATCTACTGTTGGCTGGATTGTTGTTAGCTCGGAAGTACCTTATCAAGCAGCAAAGAACGGAATTTTCCCGAAATTTTTTGGAAAAACGAATAAAAAAGGAAGTCCTTCAAAATCACTGTTTATTACAAATATTATGACGCAAATTTTCTTGTTCTCAACAATATCTGGCACTGTTTCAGAAGCTTATAATTTTGCCATTGCTGTTGCGACTTTAGCTTATTTAATTCCATACCTTGTTTCTACCCTATACCAATTAAAGCTTGTTGTTACAGGAGAGACATACGATATAACACCAGGCTCTCGAGTAAAGGATGGAATCATTACCGTACTTGCACTCCTATACTCCATTTGGGTAATTAAAACGGGAACAGCTGATTTAAAAACATTTTTCTTAGGAATTGGATTGTTTGTATTAGGTCTCGTTCTTTACCCGATTCTTATGAAAAATTCATCTACTTCTGCTTCAGAACAGCCTAATAATAAAGCTAGCTAATACAACAGAAGCTGTGAGCTACATTCCAAATATACTGGAGTGTTTCCCACAGCTTTTTGTATTCCTAAGAAACGTTCAACTAATAATCAGTGGAGGATGAAGAAAACCGCCACTAATTAAAGTTTCATTATATATTGTTTCACATGAAACTCTTTCTATGCTAATAAAGTGAAACTTTGATTCCCCTTTATCAATTGTACTTTTAGCGGTTAAATAAACCAGCGGCACTTGAATCTACATAGTAAATATGATTACTTAAGCTCTTTTTTATAGCTAATCGCTTGCTTCCCCATTTGCTCCCAAGCTGCTTGAAATTCATTTTTGGAAACAGCGATATGTGGTTCTGCTCCAAGAGGATTATGAACATATACTTTTTCTTTATCATATCCGGTTACGAGCACACTATGCTCATAGTACGTAATACGAACCATTCCTTGCGGCGTTTCCCAATTACGAAAATGACCATCGGAAAGACGCCGAAAAGTAGAATTTGTAATGACTAAAACTGGTATCCCCGAACGAATTTGTGTATAAATACTCTCTATATCTTTTCCCGTTAAATCAATTGCTCGTTCCCCTAAATATTGCTGTGCCAATTTATAAATTGGCTTATGATATGCTCCATATCCAGGATAAGAATACGTGTAAATATTCCCAACAAACCCCTCGTTTGGATGCCCATGTTTATTTCCAATCCAAAACGGAACTTTATGTATTTCCTTGGCTAACCTCATTTTATCTACTTGAATATTTGCTGACTGAAGTAGCATCGCCAAACTCGTTACTTCACAACCTCTTTTTAATTCAGGAAGCTGTCTTATAAACGGAACATGTGATAAAACAATTTTCTCTGGTAAAGGTTTTGCTGTTTCTTGTTTCACTTGTTGAATCTTATATTGATTTGCTTTCCCATCCATTTTTACTGATGGAGAAGGCTTCTTATTCACTGGAGAACAACTTCCAAATAATACTGTAAAAACAAAAAGTAGCTTATACAATTGCACATATTTTTGCATATATATAACTCTAACTCCATTTCATATTAAAATGCCTCTTTCCTATTGTGTACGATTACAAATAAAATCTCCTTGTTATTTTTTCCCGAATCGTCTTATCACCCTATGCAGGACAAATGCGGAAGGCTTGGGCATTTTATCTAGATTTGTACAGATAAAACAAAACGTTTTATAATAAGGGTGCTATACTAAATTTCTATAAAGTAATACATAAGAAAGAATAGGTGAAATATATACATATGAAAAACCGTGTCGTTCAATTACTATTTGTATTTACACTTGTAGCAATTGTACTTATGCTCTTAAATAAAGAGGTCATATCTTTATATAAATTTGTTGGTGTACTATGGTCGATTACGATTATAGGAATTTCCTTCATTATTTTTATCGAAAATCGCTCTCCACAAAGTACACTTGCATGGTTTTTAGTATTAGCGCTTCTTCCTGTTGTTGGTGTACTATTGTATGCACTTTTTGGACGAAGTCGCTGGAGAAGAACAAAACATTTGCATCGTGCAGAAGAACAGCGAAATGTATTCCGGCAGATTTTAGAAGGCAAGCGTTTAGATGTAGCACTTCCTTCCTCATTAAATGAACGGTCTACCCATTTAACTAAAGTTGTCCAAAAATTTGGCGGTGGTCCTGTCGCAGATGAAACAACAACAAAGCTATTAACAAACGGAGAAGAAACATTTACCGAGATCATACAGGCCATCGAAAATGCACAGCATCACATTCATATTCAATACTATATTTATCGTTCAGATGAAATCGGCACAAGAATTCGGGATGCATTAATAGAAAAAGCAAAATCGGGCGTCATCGTGCGTTTTCTTTACGATGGACTTGGAAGTAATACACTGCGAAATCGCTTCTTACAACCGATGAAAGAAGCCGGAATTGAAATCGTTGAATTTGACCCCATTCTTTCACCGTGGCTACTGGAAACAGTCAATTATCGGAACCATCGTAAAATTGTTATTGTAGATGGAGTCATTGGTTTTACTGGTGGACTTAACGTTGGTGATGAATATCTTGGCCGCTCGAAAAAGTTTCCAATTTGGCGCGATAGCCATTTAAAAATAGAAGGAAAAGCATTGTATAAACTACAAGCTGTTTTTCTAGAGGATTGGCTATATGCTTCTAGCGGTTTAAATACCTATTCTTGGGATTCATTTATGAATAGAGAATACTTTCCTGGACAAGGTATTCCTCAAGCAGAAGGTGCCGTTCAGATTATCGCAAGTGGTCCAAGTTCCGATGATAAGAGCATTCGCAATGCTTTGTTAGCCGCTATGGGCTCGGCGAAAAAATCCATTTGGATCGCAACGCCCTACTTTATTCCAGATCAAGAAACATTAACATTATTGCGTTTAAGCGCCACTGCTGGAATTGATGTCCGCGTTCTATATCCAGGCAAAAACGATAGTATCATTAGTGATCAAGCGTCCCAATCCTACTTTACACCACTCTTAAAAGCTGGAGTCTCTATTTATCGCTATAAAGATGCATTTATGCATGCGAAAATTGTACTTGTTGATGATGAGATTGCATCAATTGGTACAGCAAATATGGATATTCGTAGCTTTGAGCTTAATTATGAGATTATTGCAATGTTATACGAATCCAAAACAGTTCTCGATATTAAACAGGATTTTGAAGAGGACTTTAACAATTCTATAGAAATCAGATGGGAATCATTTCAAAAGCGTAGTATTCGAAAACGCATACTGGAATCCCTAATGCGTCTAATTTCACCCTTACTTTAAAAAGTAATCAAAATACATTTGATTACTTTTTTCTTTTATAATGATACATTCCCCTCCCTCTCCTTTTCTTTGCATACCATATTAAAACAAGTTATCATAAGATGTATTGTTTACTTTATGAAAATAATGTTAGGTGGGAAATACATGTTAGAACAATTTCATATACATGCTGATTTAAAACAGCAATTAGCAACAATTCACGACAAAAATAAGCAAGCAGCTGGTGAAAATGCACATTTAATTGGAACAAAAATGTATAAAGCATCAGATAGCAGCATTATTGAAGATGCCATTACAGCACTTTTACTTGGCAAAAACATTTTATTAAAAGGCCCGACAGGAAGCGGTAAAACTGTACTTGCAGAAACACTATCTTCTTTATTCCAAAAACCAATGCACAGTATTAACTGTTCTGTCGATTTAGATGTTGAAGGTATTTTAGGATACAATACTTTAAAAACAAAAGATGGAGCATCTGAAGTTTCCTTCGTTGACGGTCCTCTTATGAAAGCAATGAAAAACGGCCATTTCTTATATATCGATGAAATCAATATGGCAAAACCTGAAACACTTCCTCTTCTTCACGGTGCGTTAGATTACCGTAAAATGATCACAAACCCATTTACACAACAAGTTGTATATGGTGATGAGGAGTACCGCGTTATTGCGGCAATTAACGAAGGTTACGTTGGAACGAGCGAACTAAACGAAGCATTAAAAAACCGCTTCGTCATCATTGAAGTTCCTTACATTCAAGGTGATACATTAAAAGAATTATTACTGTCTGAATCAAAATTAAAAGATGTTGCAACGATTGGAAAATTTGTAGCATTCGCAAGTGACCTCATGCCACTTGCTCGTGATGGACGCGTCAGTGAAGAAGCAGCAAGTATTCGCGGAATTATCGACGCATGTGATTTAGGTGTATATATCCCTGTTATGCGTGCGATTGAGCGCAGCATCATCGCAAAATTAAATGATGAAACAGAACAAATGACTGTCCGTGAATTAGCAGAAAGCTACTTTTTTGAGGGATAATTCATGAGACAAATTTTTAGTGACAAAAAAATTGATGCGTCGCTGTTTCTTCAAATGGAAAATTTAATGTATGCCCTTCTAAAAGAAGAAGATGCCTACCTTGAGTACGGCTATAAAGCATACTACGACGAAATAGAAAAAAAGGTTGTCATTAGTCACTTTTGGGATGATCGAAAAGAAGAAGATACCGTAATCGGACTAAAAAGCGAAGTGTTTTTAAAAGCACTTGGTAATAAACATTACTCGGACATGACTTTAATTCGCTCTTATGCAATTGAATTACAAGAATCTCCTCTTAAAAAGTTTTTAACACAATTATTTGTTTTATTAGAAGATTTACGGGTTGAGGAAATCGTGAAAAGCTTACGTCCTGGCACAAAACATATTTTTAAGCGCCGAAAAGAAATGTATCGTAATTACTTCGGCTCACAAAATGAAATAAACCGCGTTCGTAATTATCACGGCGATCGTCTATTTTGTTTATGTTATCTTTCATTAACGAGCGATAAATATGAAATGTTTAACAATGAATATTTCGAGCAAATTGAAACGATTTTACACGAAACATTCCAAGCACGTAATACGGAAGATATTATGTACGTCGTTGAAAAAATTCGCTATCGTCTAGAAGGTCTTCTGGAAAATGATATGATCAATAACTACTTCGGACACGCCCCACTCTACTTATCTGTCATTGCAGATGAAAAGAACTGTCGCGTCGAAGAATTAGCAAATGATGATACTCAAATCGTAGATGATGAGAATAAAAATAAAATTAATGAAAGCTTCTCAACATGGCATCGTGAAAATAAAAATAACGAAAACGAGAACTTTTTACGCTTTGAATTAGAAAGCGGAACAAAAACAAATATGATGGGTGATACCGCTCGTGAATCAGAAGATGGCGATCAAGCGCTTGGTTCTGTACAAGGGACTTCGCAAAAAAGTACGCAATCTAACTTTGATGGGGCTGATGCAGAAGAAGCAAGAGCTTCCCATGCATCTAGTCAAAATGAAGGCATATACGGTAAATATAACGTTGGTGCTTCTCATACATTTAAAGAAGCACGCAAGCCAAATCCTGATGATAAAAAAGATTATCAAGCGATCAAATCAGTCATTAATAAAGATGTAAAAGAGTTAAAGAAAATCATTGAGAAGACGATCGAAAACAAAACAAACGCAAATAGTGATAAATATTACGGAAGACTTCGTAAGAAATTCCTTCGTATTTATACAGAAAAACAGCCGCGTATGTTTTATAAAAAGGGACAAGAATCGCAAGAGCTTGACGTTGCTTTTCAACTATTAGTCGACTGCTCTGGTTCTATGTATAACAAAATGGAAGAAACGAAAAAGAGTGTTGTTCTATTCCATGAAGCATTAAAATCATTAAAAATTCCACATGCAATTAGTGGATTCTGGGAAGATGCTTCTAGTGCGACACCAGAAGATAAACCAAACGTAATTCATGAAGTGGTAACATACAAAAACTCAACGCTTCCAAACGTTGGTCCAGAAATAATGCAACTTCGCGAAGAAGAAGACAATCGCGACGGTTACATTATCCGCATCGTTTCAGAAAAACTAGCAAAACGACCAGAGAAGCACAAATTCCTACTCGTATTTACAGACGGTGAACCATCTGCTTTAGACTACCAACAAGATGGTATTTTAGATACACACGAGGCGGTTAAACTTGCTCGTAAAAGCGGTATGGAAGTCATCGGGATTTTCATCGAAGAAGGCGAAGCAAAAGAAGCAACATATCAATTGATGAAAAATATTTATAATCATCATTTCTTAGTTGCAAACCACGCTGAAGATTTACGCTTAAAGATTAAGCCGTTATTGAAGAAATTATTGCTGAAGACGATTGAATAACAAGCAGGAGCCCATTTGGCTCCTGTTTTTTAATCGTTATTTGTCGAGTGATCGATATCCTATGTCGAATCGCTGATATATTTTAATTTGCGCCGATATACGTAAGAAACAGTCGATATCTTTGAAAAAGCGCCGATAAAATTTCATGTACTATTTTGTTTCCTTTTGAAATTTATATGGAATAGATGTTTTTAATAACGATTCAATTCCCCCATCATAATATGGAAAGCGCGTGTTTGCTGTTTTCACATCGATCCATTCTATTACCGAAATCTCATCTGCATCTTGCACAGCAATATCCCCATCTATCACATCGGCGTGAAAAGTAATCAACAATGCATGGTTACTTACCTCAGTAAAAAACTTTTCGTTTATTGCAGCAACCCCCTGTATCTCTACTATTAATCCTGTTTCTTCTTTTGCCTCTCTTACAGCTGCAGCTTCTAATGTTTCTCCTTTTTCCACTGCGCCACCTGGTAATGACCAAGCATTTTGTTCTACATTATGTACCATTAATATTTGATTCTTTTCTTGATTATAAATTAATGAATAGACAACATCGACTCTTTTCATATATATTTCCTCCTATTTGTATTTTTACGTATCTAAATTTGGTTCAATTTTCTATACAATTCTACTCGCTCGCACTACTAATTATGAAGATATATAAATAATTCTATTAAGAAGAAAAGGAAATGAAAAATTCATAAAAACCTTTTTGGGTATATTAAGGAAGGCGTCTACTACTAAATATATTAGAAAGGATGTTTCATTTGTCCCCAAAAAAGGATGAACAATATACGGATGTTACAGCTGCTGAAGCAAGACATGAATATATCATTCCCGAAGAGTTTCCTGAGGGGCCTTACGGTTCTTCCACTAACAGAAATTTAGGAAAATCGACTCCTTGGGAGAAAGATCAAAAAACACATAAAGCATTTAGTTACGAATATGAAAAACAATACGAAGAAACAGAGCAGCAATATCCTGAAGCTAGCACCGAAACAAGAAGCGTAGATACGAATAAGGTAAAATCTATATAACGAGAAAATGTATTTCTTTCCTAAACTAAGTTTCACAAAAAGAACCGCTTCAAAGAATTGAAGCGGTTCTTTTTCATTAGCTAAGCACTAACTCAGCTGTTAACTTTTTTTTTAACTTTGCCAGCATATCAGCTGTCATTTTATCTAAGTCGTAATCCGCTTTAAAGCCCCACTCTTCTTTCGCTGCTGTCGCATCGATTGAGTTTGGCCAACTATCAGCAATTGTTTGACGAGCTGGATCTACAGCGTAATCCATTGTAAACGTCGGAATGTGCTTACGGATTGCTGCTGCAATTTGTTCCGGTTCGAAACTCATTGCAGTAATATTAAAAGCGTTACGATGTATTAACTTACTTGGATCTGCTTCCATTAAAGAAACAATTGCTTGCAGTGCATCTGGCATATACATCATATCCATGTATGTGCCTTCCGCAATGTAAGAGGTGTAGGTACCTTTTTTAATTGCTTCATAATAAATTTCAACTGCATAATCAGTTGTGCCGCCTCCTGGAGGAGCTACGTAAGAAATTAAACCTGGGAAACGTACACCGCGCGTATCAACGCCAAATTTTTGATGATAATAATCGCATAATAATTCTCCTGCTACTTTGTTTACCCCATACATTGTAGTAGGACGCTGAATTGTATCTTGCGGTGTATTATCTTTTGGCGTTGTTGGACCAAATGCACCGATAGAACTTGGTGTGAAAAATTTACATTCCAGCTCACGTGCTGCTTCTAACGCATTTACAAGTCCGCCCATATTTAAATTCCACGCAAATAACGGATTCTTTTCTGCAGTCGCTGAAAGTAAAGCTGCTAAATGAATAATTGTATCTACTTCATTACGTTTTGCAATATCGTGTAGTTTCTGACCATCAGTTACATCTAACGTTTCAAATGGACCAGATTTTACGACATCACTATCCGTCTCACGAATATCTGTTGCAATAACGTTTGATGCGCCGTATACATCACGAAGTTTCATTACAAGTTCAGAACCAATTTGCCCTAAAGAACCGGTTACTAGAATTTTTTTCATTTTTCCCACTCCTCATTTGCAAGCTTTCAAAAGATGTAATTGTGTTAAATGATTCCCATTTCTTTGCCCACTTTTTCATACGTACGAATCGCTTCATCCAGCATTTCTTTCGTATGAGCTGCTGTTGGCATATTACGAACACGACCTGTTCCTTTTGCTACAGTCGGGAATACAATTGATTTCGCATAAACGCCTTCTTCATTTAGACGTTTACTGAACTCTTGTGTTAATACTTCATCACCAATAATACAAGGTGTAATTGGTGTTTCACTTTCTCCAATGTTAAAGCCAAGCTCTTTTAAACCTTGTTTTAAATAGCGACCATTTTCCCATAAGCGATCATGTAATTCCGTGCTTTCCATTAAAATTTCAATCGATCTCATACAAGCTGCTGCATCTGCCGGTGTTAGCGCTGTGGAGAATAAGAATGGACGTGAACGAACTTTTAACCAATCAATTAAGTTTTGTTTTCCTGCTACATATCCGCCAACTACCCCAATCGCTTTTGATAATGTACCAATTTGGAAATCTACTTTATCAGAAAGACCGAAATGTTTTACAGTACCTGCACCTTTTCCAAGTACACCTGAACCATGTGCATCATCTACATATGTCATTAAATCTAACTCTTCTGCAATTTCAACAATTTCTGGTAGTTTCGCAACATCACCATCCATTGAGAAGACGCCATCTGTAATAACCATCAATTTATTGTAAAGACCTGATTCCTTGGCCTCTGTTGCTTTTTTGCGCAAGTCTTCCATATCAGAATGTTTATACACAATAATTTTTGCTTTTGATAAACGACTACCGTCAATAATAGACGCATGGTTTAATTCATCAGAAAGAATTGCATCATTTTTATCCATAACAGCTGAAATCGCTGCCATATTACAGTTAAATCCTGATTGATATGCAATCGCTGCTTCTGTATGTTTGAACTTTGCAATTGTTTCTTCTAATTTGATATGCAAATCAAGAGTACCGTTAATTGTACGAACCGCTCCTGCACCAACGCCATACTTATGAATTGCCTCAATTGCTGCTTCTTGCAGGCGATTGTCTGTTGCTAAACCAAGATAGTTATTTGAAGATAAGTTAATATATTCTTTTCCGCCAATTGTAATGATTGGTCCATTTGGACTTTCTAGCGGATCGATTACGTTATAAAGCCCCTTTGCTTTTAAATCCTCTAAATTTTCTTCTAAAAAGTTTGCAAGTGTTTTACTAGACATCGTGAAGCCTCCCTATCGTTCATGTAAGCGAATTATTGTCTTAATAATGCTAATAATCCCTCTACTAGCTTAACACGTTTTCGAAATTTATTATAGAAAAATAGTTCGAAGAAAACGCTTACAACTCTAAATTATATATGATAAAACGACAGAAAGCTATCCTTTGCTTTTAAACTTTGATAGAATAGAGAAAATATTTTTTGGAGCTGAGAAAATGGCATTTACAGAATCTGAAGTGTATAATAATGATTCTTTTTTTGAACAGTATATGAAGCGCATATATCGAAATGATAATCCAAATGAAGCAATTGAAAAACCTACCTTATTGCAGCTCATCGGGGATATGAAAGGGAAGAACATTCTTGACTTAGGATGCGGTGATGCTAAATTTGGTGTGGAATTATTGCAAAAAGGATGTCTTTCTTACACAGGTATTGAAGGCTCTCACCTTATGTATACAGAAGCTGTACAACAACTAAAAAACGTAAATGGCACTGTCCATTTCATGAACCTCAAAGACTATACGTACCCTTCTTCTACTTTTGATCTCGTTACATCTAGACTCGCTCTTCACTATATTGATGATCTCGATATTATTTTTCAAAACATCTATCAAACCTTAAAAACAGATGGCACTTTCACCTTTAGTGTGCAACATCCCGTTATTACTTCTTCTTTTGAGAGCTTACAATCTGGTAGTACACGTACAAATTGGCTCATTGACGATTATTTTAAAAGCGGGAAACGTGTAGAACCGTGGATCGATCAAGAAGTAATCAAATATCATCGTACTACTGAACAATACTTCATTCTCTTACAACAAGCTGGTTTTACAATTACAGACTTACGAGAAGCAACACCAAAGCGGCGACATTTCCAAAATGAAGAAGAATATACGAGGAGATTGCGTATTCCCCTCTTTCTCTTATTTTCTTGTAAAAAATAAAAAAGCGATGAAATTTCATCGCTTTTTTCATTTCACTACTTGCGCTACTTGCGGAAGTAAACATCTTCCTCTTCCCTGCGGAATGCATAGCGGTGTTCCAAATAACGGATCTGTCGTAATTTGACACTCCATGCGGAATACGTCACGAACTAGCTTGCAGTCAATAATTTCTTCTGGCTTACCTTGCGCATAAATTTGTTTATCTTGAATGGCTACAATATTGTCTGCATAGCGGCAAGCTAAGTTTAAATCATGCAGTACCATAACGATTGTTCTTTGTTCAGTTTCATTTAATTCGAATAACAAATCAAGTACTTCAATTTGATGTGTCATATCTAAATATGTTGTTGGCTCATCTAACAAAATAATATCCGTATCTTGTGCAAGCGTCATCGCAATCCAAGCACGCTGACGTTGTCCACCTGAAAGTGCGTGAACATCACGCTCAGCAAATTCAGTCATACCTGTTGCTGCAAGCGCCTTTTGTACCATTTCCTCATCTTTTTCTGACCATTGTTTAAGCCATGTTTGATATGGATAACGCCCTTGTTTTACAAGCTGAAGCACAGTTAGCCCTTCTGGAGCTTGAGGACCTTGCGGTAAAATTGCCATTTGCCGAGCGATTTGCTTCGTTTGCATATTTTGAATTGCTTTATCCTCTAGTAAAATATCACCTGATGTTGGTTTTAGTAAACGAGCAAGCGAACGTAATAAAGTTGATTTTCCGCAGCCGTTAGAGCCGATAAAAATCGAAATTTTTCCTTTTGGAATCTCTAGATTTAACTCATTAATAATAATTGTTTCACCATAAGACAATGTTAACGTTTTAGTCTCTAATGCTTTTTGCATGTTCATCTCCCTTTACTCCGTTTTCTTAGTAGACAAGGAATCGTCTATGTACTTCTTTACCTTTATGAATTTCGACTTTTATAAAGTAAATAAATAAAATACGGAGCACCGATTGCTGATGTAAATACACCTGCTGGAACTTCAAGCGGAGCAAAGACTGTGCGTCCAATCAAATCAGCAGCAAGTACTAAAATTGCCCCAACAACAGCGGCAACTGGAAGTAATGCACCATATAAAGAACCAACTAACCTGCTTGAAATATGCGGTGCCATTAAACCAACAAATCCAATTCCACCTGCAAAAGCAACCGCTCCACCAATTAATGCTGTACTAAGAAGCAAGAGGAAAAATCTTGATTTCGTTAAACCAATACCAAGTCCTACAGCAATATCATCACCAAGTTCTTGGGCATTTAAATGTCTCGCTGCTATAAATGCAACCACTGTTAGAATAAGGACCCAAGGTGCTAACACTCCTACGTTTTGCCAAGAAGACCCATAAACAGTACCAGTAATCCACACATTTGCTTGACTCGCTTGATAGATTGGTGCTAACAACATAAATAATGTTGTCGCAGCTTTCGTTAGTGCCCAAAACCCAACACCAATTAGAACAAGACTAATCGCCGATAATCCATCATTTCTCCATGCAAATAAATAAACAAAAAAGGCAACGATGGTTGCCCCAATAAAGGCCGCCAACGGCATATAATGAATGCTTACTGTTAATGCATTGTTTTTATCACTAAATATAGCTAGAAATAGTACAACTGCAACACTTGCACCACCTGTAATCCCAATAATATCAGGAGAAGCAAGCGGATTGCGAACGAGCCCTTGTAAAATACATCCAGCTACAGCAAGAGCTATTCCGACAAGAATTGCAATTAAAATACGCGGCATACGGAACTTATTTACAACCATATTAGACATCGCATCACCGTTTCCAGTAATTGCTTGCCACACATCATATGGGGCAATCTTCATCTCCCCCATACCTGCGCTTGCAAAAAATAATCCAATTAAAACAATGAATAACCCTAACAAGACGAGACAAGCTCGTTTATACATTAAAAACGAGAGGCCGTCTTTTCCCATACGAAACGGAATATACTTCTTCATTTGCTGAGCCCTCTCTTACGTGCGATATAGATAAAGAATGGTGCACCAATAAATGCTGTCATAACCCCTACTGGTACTTCTTGTGGCATGATCACGTATCTCGCTCCAATATCTGCAAGAAGTAATAATATAGCACCTAACAACCCACTATACGGTACCCTCCAGCGATGATCTACACCAACAAGTGCTCTTGCAAAATGAGGTATAATAATCCCCACAAATCCAATTGGACCAGCAACCGCAACCGAGCCACCTGACAGTAATACAATAATGAGTAACACTAGTGATTTCATCAAAACGGTTCTTTGCCCTAATCCTTTTGCAACGTCTTCTCCCATCATTAATGTATTTACTTTCCCTGCCATTAAAAGAGACGCAATCCATCCTATTAATAAGTAGGGGAATACAGATTGCAGTATTTCTAACTTTCTTCCTTGAACAGAACCTGCTAACCAAAATAGTACTTCTTCTAATGCTTGCTCGTTTAATATGAGCAGACCTTGTGTTAAGGATGAGAATAAAGCACTAATTGCTACCCCTGCCAAGGTTAATTTGAGAGGAGTTGTCCCTTCTTTTCCTAAAGAGCTAGAAGCAAATACAAGTGCTGCAGCAACTGCTGCGCCTAAAAAAGCGATCCACGTAAACGCTGATAAAGATGAAATCGAAAAAACAACAATGGCTACAACAATGAAAAAGGCAGCACCTGAGTTTAATCCGATAAAATCTGGGGCAGCAAGCGGATTTTTTGTTAAAGTTTGCATAAAGCAACCAGCGATGGCTAAACTAGCACCGACACTAGCAGCAATAAGTGCACGTGGTAAACGTACATTTTGAATAATAATATGTTCATTCGAACCATCAAAATGGAAAAAAGCATCCAACGCTAATTTCCCACTTGTATTTGTATATCCAAAAATAATACTTCCCCAAATACAAGCAATAACTGCAATGATTCCAACAAATAATCCAACCCATCTTGCCTGATTTGTTTTTAATAACATGCAGCGTTTCTCCTTCAATGTATAATGATACGTTGTTAGTGTATTGCAACTTAATTTACGTTGTCAATGATAATAATTATTAATGTCAATTATTACTATTGACATTACATTTTTAAAACCGTATTATCAATTTCGACATTGAAAATTATTCTCAATATATAGGGGGATACATAATGAATTTCATCAAACAAAAATCATTTGTATTATTTGTATTTGTGTTATCATTTTCACTTCTTTTAGGGGCATGTGGTAAATCTGATAACAAGGCTGAGGAGCCTAAAAAAGAAGAAAAGAAAGAAATGGTTACTGTAGAACATGCAATGGGTAAAACGGAAGTTCCTGCAAATCCAAAGCGTGTTGTTATTTTAACAAATGAAGGAGCAGAAGCTTTACTTACTCTTGGTGTTACACCAGTTGGTGCTGTAAATCCACCTACTAGCGACTCATGGTATCCACATATGAAAGATAAAATGAAGGATGTAAAATCTGTCGGTAACGAAAGTCAAGTCAACGTCGAAGCAATTGCTGCTTTAAAACCTGATTTAATTATCGGTAATAAAATGCGTCAAGAAAAAGTGTACGAGCAGCTAAATGGTATCGCTCCTACTGTCTTTGCAGAAACATTACGTGGTGAATGGAAAGATAACTTTAAATTTTATGCAAAAGCATTGAATAAAGATAAAGAAGGTCAAAAAGTATTAGCTGATTACGACAAACGTATCAAAGACTTAAAAGGAAAACTTGGAGATAAAGTAAATCAAGAAATTTCTATGGTACGCTTTATGCCTGGTGATGTTCGTATTTATCATGGAGATACATTCTCTGGGGTTATTTTAAAAGAACTTGGTTTCAAACGTCCTGGTGATCAAAACAAAAATGACTTTGCAGAGCGTAACGTATCTAAAGAGCGTATCCCTGCAATGGATGGCGATATCATCTTCTACTTCACTTACAATCAAGGAAATGAGAAAAAGGGTTCTGAATTAGAGAAAGAATATATCAATGATCCTCTATTCAAAAACTTAAATGCTTCCAAAAACGGTAAAGTATATCAAGTTGACGATGTAATCTGGAATACAGCTGGTGGTGTAATGGCTGCAAACTTAATGCTAGATGACATTGAAAAACGTTTTACAAAATAATACTTTTCTAAAACAGCTTCCCTTTCGGAAGCTGTTTTTATTTCACCTTTACGAAAGTGTCACATTATTTCATTTTGTATTTTTATTCCCTATATGTTATATTATAAAAGTAAATAAAATGTATTTTCTATATACCAGAAAAATTTTTATAATCTAAATTTTCTGATTTATCATTATTTTAGTTTCTTTTTGAACTTCAAATACTACATTTGAAAACGCTTATTATTAATTTTTCAGGGTAAAATACAGTAACAGATAAACACTCAATAGATTATTTAAGAAATTTTCTTGCTATTCCCATATAATTCTATTGACTTCTAAATATTTTGTAAATTAAAATGATTACATAAATATCCGTTATACAGGATTAGGGGGAAACAATATGGATGCAGCTTTAAAAGTAGAAAAAGCTGGAGGGCAACAATCACCAAAAAAACATCCACCTGGATTATATTTGTTGTTCTTAACAGAAATGTGGGAAAGATTTAGTTATTACGGAATGCGTGGTCTTTTAGTTCTTTATTTAACAACAACTGTTGTAAGTGGAGGACTTGGATTTGATAAGGCTTTCGCAGTGCAATTATACGGAATTTTCACAGCTTTAGTATATTTCACACCGATTATTGGTGGATGGTTAACTGACCACTTTATTACAAGACGTCATGCAATTACTCTTGGCGGTATTATCATGGCACTTGGTAACTTTGTACTATTTTCAATGAATACAAAAACTGGACTCTTTTTAGGATTAACACTCTTAGTTATTGGTAATGGATTCTTTAAACCAAATATTTCTACACTTTTAGGTGAACTGTATGGCGAAAATGATTCACGTCGTGACAGTGCTTTCACAATCTTTTACATGGGTATCAACGTAGGAGCTTTCTTTGCACCACTTATTTGTGGTTTCCTAGCAGAAGATTTCTTTAAAACAAGCGTTGATGGCGTTATGGTTATGGGTTATAAATACGGGTTCCTTGCAGCTTGTATCGGTATGATTATCGGACAGATTTTCTTTAACCTATTAGCTCCTCGTTACCTTGGTAAAGCAGGAACAACAGTTGTAGGTAAAAAATCAAAAGACAAAAACGCAACAGTAATTGAGAAAAAACCTTTAACAAAACAAGAAAAGAACCGTACTTGGGCAATCGTTATTTTAACTTGCTTCGTAGTTTTCTTCTGGGCAGGTTTTGAACAAGCCGGTAGTTCCTTAACACTATATACAAACACTTTTGTTGATCGCACAATTTTCGGATGGGAAGTTCCAACATCTTGGTTCCAATCTGTTAACCCAGCGTTTATCGTACTATTCGCACCATTTGTATCTATGTTATGGATAAAACTATCTAAAACAAAAAATGGTGACTTAAAAGTTCCAACAAAAATGGCACTTGGTATGATTTTACTAGGAATTGGCTATCTTGTTTTAACCTTAGCTGTTCTGAAAACTGGTAGCGACGAAGCAAATATTGCTACGAAAGCAAACTTATTATTCATCGTCTTCACATACATGTTCCATACAATTGGTGAATTATTCTTATCACCAATCGGTCTATCAATGGTAAGTGCAATTGCTCCTGTAAAATTAGCATCTCTATTAATGGGAGTATGGTTAGCAGGTTCTGGTATGGCGAACTATTTAGCTGGTGCACTAGCTGCTTTCACACAATCTTTAGGATATCTGGAAGTATTCGCAAGTATTGGTATTATCGTAATTGTACTTGGTCTAGTACTCCTTATGTTCTCTAAGAAAATTGCACGTATGATGGAATAATTAAATCAATAAAAAGAGAGTCTCTCGTATGTGAGAGACTCTCTTTTATTTCTCTTCTAACGCTGTAACATCCACTTGCACTGTTTCATGTGGTGTTTTCACATCATGTACATTCGCAACTCCACTTCCCTCATCACAGCTTTCAATCCATACTGGTACACCTTGATACGTAACATCAATTCTGCTTGAAGACGACAAAATTTGTTTTACACGCTTTACATCCATTATTTATTCCTCCTTCTATTCATTACACTTCCTAGCTTTCCATATTTTCAAAACTCTATTCCATTAAAAAATCCGTGTATTTCTACACGGATTTTTCCATAATATTCAAATTTTACGAAAATAATGTTTTTACAACTTCACTTACTTTCTCATTATGCACTTGATAATATACTTCTAAGCCACGTCTTTCAAAACGAACAACTTTATTTTGCTTTAATTTCGTTAAATGCTGTGAAACAGTTGATTGCGGAATTTCTAATACTTCCTGCAATTGTGTTACGTTACAAGTTCCACGCTCCATCAACTCCATTACTAGGCGAAGACGAAGTGGGTGAGCTAACGCTCGTAGCATTTGTACATCCTCTTCTGAAATACGACAATCAAATTGATTTTGATTCATAAAGTTCCCCTCATTTTTTCATTTTTATTTTCTCTTTATTTATCTTTATATATTTGTTTTTATATTTCCTGTTACGACACAACTTTATCAACCTAAAATAAAAAAATTATTTCCTCCTTTTATCAACATACAATTAAGGGCAAAAATACCTGTTGATTTTGAATATTATACTACACCGTTTAGTAAAAAAGCAAAACATACAGATAGGAATACTTTGCTTCTAAATGTTGATTTATCAACCTTTTTGTTATATTTCGCCCCCCCATAATCCTCTCGTAATAATATTGTAAGATATTGTTCTTACATGATATATCACTGTAATCTTTTTTAATGATTTGACCTATAAAAATCACTTTGTTACGATGAGAGGAGTGAAATTTTGGTAAAGGGAGGAATTATTATTAAAAAATGGCTAATAATATGCTTCATTAGTATTGCACTTGGTTATACAATTATCCAAAACTTTCTATTAAAAGATAAAGAAGAACAAAAATCCCAAACAGAAAATATCACAATTGGAACAGAGCTTGGTAATGTCGCTCCTAATTTCCTCTTACAAACAGTCGATGGAAAAGAAGTACATCTCACAGATTATAAAGGAAAAAAAATATTATTAAATTTTTGGGCCAGTTGGTGCGGTCCGTGTAAAATAGAAATGCCGGACATGGAAAAATTCTATATAGATATGAAGGGAAAAGGTATTGAGGTTATCGCTATAAATGCAACTGCTAGTGAAAAAAGTCCAGATCATGTAAAACAATTTCTCCAAGAAAACAAATATACTTTTCCCGTTCTATTCGATATACAAGGACAAGCAAACGCAACATATCAAATCATGAGCATCCCTACCTCCTTCATTCTTGATGAAAAAGGCATCATTCACTTTAAACATGTAGGACCAATGACATATGAAAATATGGTCAAGTATATGGACAGTTTATAAATCGCTGCTATGAAGACAACGAGAACCTACATTTTTCTTTCTCTATTTTAACTTGGCAGTGACGGGAAAATGTTCTAGCCGGATCCTCTCTCCCACCTAAATAGAATGAGTTTGTTTCTTATATAGGAATCGTGTACTTTCTATACACGATTCTTCTTTTTGTCCAGTTTATGAACAAAATGTAGCGGAATTTTTACAGTTAACACTATTATGGAATAATTATACTTTTTTACGTTGACAATAGTGTTGAGCAGGGATATACTTAGCAATGTAAGTTAATTGTGAATAATTTCACAAATAATGTGAATATCTTCACATATTATAGATAGGAGTTGTCATTATTATGGGTAATTGGACACAAATTTATGATCCGTTAAACAACATTTGGTTATCAGCACTTGTCGCTGCTCTTCCAATCTTATTCTTTGTCCTTTGTTTAACAGTATTTAAGATCAAAGGATATTTATCAGGGCTTTACAGCGTAATTTTAGCAATCATTCTTTCCATATTTGTTTACAAAATGCCTGCAACTATGGCAGTATCATCCGCTGCATTTGGAGTAGCAGCTGGTTTTTATCCAATTTGTACAATCGTTATTGCAGCCATTTTTCTTTACAAATTAACAGTAAAAACTGAGCAATTTAACGTTATTCGTGACAGCATTTCCAGTATTACAAGCGACCGTCGTCTTCAAGTCTTATTAATTGCTTATTCATTCGGTGCTTTCTTAGAAGGTGCAGCTGGTTTTGGTGTACCAGTTGCAATTACAGCCGCATTACTTGTAGGTATGGGATTTGATCCATTAAAAGCAGCAGGTATTTGTTTAGTTGCAAATATTGCTGGTGGTGCAATGGGGGCAATGGGTATTCCTGTTACAGTACCTGCTCAATTAACACAAATGGATGCATTAACTGTTGGTCGTCAGACTGTAACATTATTACCTTTCATTAGTTTTGTATTACCATTCTTACTTGTTGCAATGGTAGATGGTCTTAAAGGTATTAAAGAGACTTGGCAAGGTATCCTTGTAAGTGGTGGTTCATTTGCCATTACACAATTTGTTGTAACATATTTCCTTGGTGCTGAATTAACTGATATTTTCGCAGCTGTTGTCAGCATGGTTGCATTAGCTTTATTCTTACGTGTATGGCAACCAAAATCTTCAGATCAATCTAGCTCTGGAAAAGTTGAAAAACATAGTTACACAATGAAACAAATTTTATATGCTTGGTCACCATTTGCTTTCTTAACTGCATTCGTAACAATTTTCAATCTAAAAGCAATTAAAGGTTTATTCGCTCCAGATGGTGCATTAGGAAGCTTAGTATGGAATATTCAAGTTCCTGGTTTACACAACCATGTTATTAAAACAACACCAATTGTAAATGCAGATACACCATTTGCAGCAATCTTCAAACTAGATGTATTTTCATCTACAACTACTGCAATTGTATTAGCAATTATCGTATCCCTACTTGTATATCGTGCAAAAGGTCAAATGATTAAAGAATTAACTATTGAAACATTAAAAGAACTAAAAACTCCAATTTATACAATTTGTAGTGTAATTGCATTAGCATATGTAACAAACTATTCTGGTATGTCTTCTACTCTTGGACTAGCTTTATCATCTACAGGTGATGCTTTCCCAGTCTTATCTCCAATCTTAGGTTGGATCGGCGTATTCTTAACTGGCTCAGTAGTATCAAGCGGTTCATTATTCGCACCACTTCAAGCAGTAACAGCCGACCAATTAGACATCGTGCCATCTACACTTGTTGCATTAAACGTAGTCGGCGGTACAATGGCAAAAATGGTTTCACCACAATCCGTAGCAGTTGCGTGTGCAGCAGTTGGACTAGTTGGTAAAGAATCTGCTCTATTTAAAACAGCAATGAAATATAGCTTAATCTTCTTAGCAATCATTAGCTTACTTCAACTTAACGCTGTGTTTAATATCTTTTAAAATATAAAGGCTGATGACTCGTTCATCAGCCTTTATTTCTTTTTTCTCTTTAACCATTCACTCAGATATAGTACTTCACTAGTTCCAATTGATTCTTCATCTAACCTTGCGTTAAACTCTAAACTATTTCCATCTAAATCATAAAAATAAACAGCCGCCGATGGCATCCAATCATGTACAATTGGCTCAATTGGTTCTTTTTTAAAGCTTTTTCTTAGTTTTATCCCTCTTTCTTGTAACCACTCATTTGCCCTTTTTAAATCTTCTAACGTTACTCCAAAAGCAAAATGATTTGTTCTTATCTTTTCTCCCTCTGCAACTTCCCATACTCCTAACATTTGTTTCTCTTCTCCCACATAGAAAAATGCACATCTTCTTTCTTCTATTTTATGTGCAAGAACAATTCCTAATCCTTCATAAAATTCAATTGATTTTTCTAACTGCTTAACCTGCACATGCGTTTCATAAATAGATTGAATCATTTTTCTCCCCCTTTTATAATGAAGGCTTTCCTTCATTATAAAAAGCTTCTCACTTTTAACCATCATGAATAAGGATGAGAATACATCATACTTTTGTATGAAAAAATCCCGATACACAGAGTATCAGGATTTTTTATTCTTTAATAGCGACGCTCCTGCAATCTCAGGATGCGTCATTTCATATGGATCTAAAATAATATCCAATTCTTCTGCTGTTAACACACCATGTTCTAAGCAAAGTTCACGGACTGATTTGCCTGTTTTAATTGCCTCACGTGCAATACTAGAAGCTGCTTCATATCCAATATGAGGGTTCACTGCCGTAATAATTCCAACGCTTTTCTCAACATATTGTTTTAACAACTCTTCATTTGCAGTAATCCCTTTAATACAGTACTCACGGAATACGCGGAATGCGTTATTCATAATACTAATAGATTGAATTAAATTAAATACTAATACTGGCTCCATTACATTTAATTCTAATTGCCCTGCTTCTGATGCTAAACATATTGTATGATCATTTCCAATGACTTGGAAGGCAACTTGGTTAATCACTTCTGCCATCACCGGATTTACTTTCCCCGGCATAATAGATGATCCTGGTTGACGAGCTGGTAATTGAATTTCAGCTAATCCAACGCGTGGACCAGATGCCATAATACGCAAGTCATTTGCAATTTTAGACATATTCATCATACATACTTTGAGCGATGCAGATACTTCTGTATACGCATCTGTATTTTGCGTTGCATCCACTAAATGTTCGGCGCCAACAAGCGGAAATCCACTAATGCTGCATAAATGTTTTACAACCTGCTTAATATAAGTTGGATTTGCATTTAAACCTGTTCCAACAGCTGTCGCTCCCATATTTACTTCATATAAGTGCTGACGAGATTGTTTTATTCGTTTTAGATCACGTTCAAGCACACGACTATAGGCTTCAAACTCTTGACCAAGGCGAATTGGAACTGCATCTTGCAAATGTGTACGTCCCATTTTAATTACATGATCAAATTCTTTTGCTTTATCAGCAAACGCATGATGAAGTGCATCCATTGTAATAAGAAGCTCTTCTAACATGATAAGCGTCGCAATATGAATTCCTGTCGGAAAAGCATCATTTGTTGATTGTGCCATGTTCACATGTGTATTTGGACTAATTATTGCATAATTTCCCTTTTCATAACCTAATCGTTCTAATGCACGGTTTGCAATAACTTCATTTGTATTCATATTAATGGAAGTTCCTGCACCGCCTTGAATCGGATCTACAATAAACTGCTCATAAAACTTTCCGTCAATAATTTCCTGAGCTGCTTCTACAATTTCTTTCCCAATATTCTCTTGCAAATAACCTGTCTCCATATTTGCAAGTGCCGCAGCTTTTTTAACCATTGCCATTGCTTGAATTAATGACCCATGAATACGATATCCTGTAATCGGAAAGTTCTCTACAGCACGTAATGTTTGAACACCATAATAAGCTGCATTAGGCACTTCTTTTTCACCTAAAAAATCTTTTTCTATACGTACGTTTTTCGTTGCTATCATTTTTCATCACCTATACTTTTCATTCTAATCGATGACCTAAAAACCTTTTCTATGAAAATATGATTTTTGTAAGATATATATTTTCATATCTTTCTTCACTATAGTGTACCTCTCTTGAAAGCGCAAACATTATTACGTTTCTACAAAATCACCTATTAAAATTTTAACCGGTGGGAGTTCCCCCTTCCCACTGATTTATAAAAGTTAGGCAATTGCTGTATCTTCTGCTTCAACTTTCTTTATTTCCACCCGTTTAATTTGATGCATATCTTTTTCGAGAACTTTGAATATCCAACCATTTGTCTCAATAATATCTCCCTCAGTAATGATTTGTTTTTGCATCATAATCCAACCACCGATTGTGTCTACATCATCAGCAATTAAATGTAAACCGAGCAAGTCATTTACTTCACTAATGAGTACTTTTCCGTCTACAATTTTATATGTGTCACTTCTATGCTCGATAGGCGGATGTTCATCTTCATCATACTCATCGCGGATTTCACCAACAATCTCCTCTAAAATATCTTCAAGTGTAACAATTCCTGCCGTTCCTCCATATTCATCATATAAAATTGCAAGCGGAATACGTCTTTTTTGCATTTGCAATAACAAATCATGAATTGGGATATTTTCCAACACTTCAATAACAGGTCTTGTATAAGGAACAATGGAGCATTCTTCATTTCGACCACCGTCCATATAACGAATAAATAAATCCTTTACATTAACCATCCCAATAATTTCATCTTTATCTTCTCCAAATACAGGATATCTTGTATACTTTTCTTGACCAATCACTTTAATATGTGTCTCAAACGGTTCATCTTCATATAAACCAACAATTTCAGTACGCGGGACCATAATTTCTTTTGCTATTCGGTTATCGAATTCAAAAATATTATTTACATATTTAAACTCAGCCTGATTAATTTCTCCGCTTTCATAACTCTCTGATAAAATAAGTCTTAATTCCTCTTCTGAATGTGCAACTTCATGCTCAGAAGCCGGATGTAATCCAAATAGGCCAGTCACAAGACGAGCTGATCCATTTAGGGCCCAAATAAACGGATACATAATACGATAAAAATAAATGAGCGGCTGAGCTAATAACAAGCTTACTTGCTCTGCTTTTTGAATGGCAAATGTTTTTGGCGCTAACTCTCCGATTACAACATGCAAAAATGTAATCACGGCAAATGCAATAATAAACGATATAGTGCTTGCAATTACCGGTGAAATTTCAAACTTTAAAAATAACGGTTCCAATAAATGCTTTATCGTTGGTTCACCTAACCACCCTAGTCCTAGCGCTGTAATTGTAATTCCAAGCTGACATGCTGATAAATATTCGTCTAAATTGGAAATCACTTTCTTAGCTGCTAGTGCCCCTCGTTTTTTTTCTCCTACAAGCTGATCAATACGACTACTACGGACTTTTATAATCGCAAATTCAACTGCCACAAAAAAACCAGTTAATGCAATGAGAATAACAACCATGATTAATTTAGCAATTTCCAAAGAACACCTTTAGCTTTTTCTTAGCTAAAGTTACACCTCCTTTTTAAAAGAAGTTTTCTCTCCCTCAAAGTAGCTGATTGAATGGAAAACGGATGGAAGCTTCACTTTGTTCTTATTTTCTTCATTTGTCAAAAAGCAAACCTATATAAAATTCCCCAATTTTCAATCCTCATATAATTCTAATGGTAAACAATCCGGATCTTGGAAAAACACAAATCGTCTTCCTGTTATTTCATCAACACGTATTGGTTCCGTATCTACTCCACATTGATTTAAATGTCTAACTGCCTCTTGTATATCCGTAACAGCAAATGCTAAATGTCTCAGACCAGCTGCTTCAGGGAAACTTTGGCGCTTTGGTGGATTTGGAAATGAAAATAACTCAATCTGATATTGTTTCCCTACACGCAAATCTAATTTATAAGAATTTCTTTCTTTCCTGTATAGCTCATTTACTACTTCAAATCCTAAAATCTTCGTATAAAATTCTTTAGATATTTTATATTTAGAACAAATAATTGCAATATGATGCACTTTAGATATAATCACGTTCTATTTCATTCCTCTCTTTACCAAACATGTATATTCTCTCTTGAAATGAAAAACCTATGTAACAGAACATCTCATAAGGAGGCTTATTATGAAATTTGTTACTTTTTTTCTCGGTCTTGCTGTCGTTTTCTTTCTTGCCTTCATTGCAAGTAACAATAAAAAGCATATTAAATTCAAACCGATTTTCATAATGCTTATTATACAGTTAATTTTAACTTACTTACTATTAAATACGGAAATTGGCCTCGTACTTGTAACCATGATTTCTAATTTGTTTACGAAATTATTGGACTACGCTGCATCTGGAGTAAACTTTGTATTTGGCGGGATTACAAACGAAGGAGCAATGCCGTTTTTCATCAATGTACTTTTACCAATTGTCTTCATTTCCGTCTTAATTGGTATCTTACAGCATTTCAAGATACTCCCGTTTTGTATTCGCTGGATTGGTTTTTTTCTCAGCAAAATAAATGGACTTGGTAAGCTA
Source organism: Bacillus sp. Xin1 (assembly GCF_013314535.1). Classification (GTDB taxonomy): domain Bacteria; phylum Bacillota; class Bacilli; order Bacillales; family Bacillaceae_G; genus Bacillus_A. Next base: position 118,246 of record NZ_JABUAE010000005.1, read on the forward strand.
GAATCTTATAACGCTGTTGCTTCTGCCATTGTGGGACAATCCGAAGTATTTATCACCGTAAAAAAACAGCTTGCCCAAATTCCAAAACATCGTCTCTATACAATGTGCGCCTCCGCCATGTCGACCGTATCAATGTCAATCGTCGGTGCTTATATGACAATGATTGAGCCTAAATATGTAGTAACCGCTCTTGTCTTAAATTTATTTAGCGGCTTTATTATCGTACTCATTATTAATCCATATGATGTTAAAGAAGAAGAAGACATTCTAGAAATTAAAGGCGAAAAACAAACCTTCTTTGAAATGCTTGGAGAATATATTCTAGATGGATTTCGTATTGCTATTGTAGTCGGTGCCATGTTGATTGGCTTTGTCGCCTTAATTAGCTGTATTAATGATTTATTCCATCTTATTTTTGGAATTACATTTCAGCAGTTACTTGGTTATGTTTTCTCACCTATCGCTTTTCTTATTGGTGTGCCAAGTAACGAAATTGTCACAGCTGGAGGTATTATGGCTACAAAGCTTGTAACGAATGAATTCGTTGCCATGATGGATCTCAGCAAGCTTGCAAACAGCCTCGCTCCTCGTACAGTAGGCATTATTTCAATTTTTCTTGTATCCTTTGCAAACTTCTCTTCTATCGGAATTATTTCTGGTGCTGTTAAAGGATTAAATGAAGAACAAGGAAATGTCGTTGCTCGTTTCGGTTTAAAGCTGTTGTACGGCGCGACACTCGCCAGCATTTTATCCTCAATTATTGTAAGTATTATGCTATAAGAAGGTAAAATTTAATCCTTTTCTTATTCATCCTTTTTATATACAATACGAATAGATGTCTCATAAATAATTGAGACATCTATTTTTTATACATGTACAACAATGTATATGTAACGTACAATATCTCTTATGTGTCTCATTTACACATTATAGAGCAATATACAAATTGAATGATTTAAAGGAGAACTAAATAATGAACTCAGATGTAGAAAACAATAACAGAACCTCAAAGAGGCGATTTAAGAAAAGACGCCTACTATGGTTTATTCTCATTCCACTGCTCATTGTAACACTTGGAGGTGGGGGCTACTCTTTCCACATATATAGTAAAGCAAAATCAATTTTAAATAATGCCTATGCTAAACTAGATAGAGGCGATAAATCCGATAAACGAGAAAAAGCTGTTAAGCCAATGACTGATAATGTTTCTGTCCTTATTATGGGTGTGGACGAAAGTGATCTTCGCGAAAAATCTTACGGTAAAGCAACACGTACAGATGCATTATTACTTGCCACAATCAATAAAAATGATAAATCAGTAAAGCTTGTTAGCATTCCACGTGACTCCCGTGTTTATATAAAATCACGCGATAAACAAGATAAAATTACACATGCCCATGTATTTGGAGGCGTGGATAGTACAATTGATACAGTTGAGAATTTTTTAGATGTCCCTGTTGACTACTATGTGAAATTTAACTTTAAATCCTTTATAAAAATTGTCGATTCTCTTGGTGGTATCGATGTAGACGTCCCTGTTGAATTTACAGAGCAAAATAGTAAAGATGAAGCAGGCGCAATCCATCTAAAAAAAGGGCGTCAGCATTTAAATGGTGAAGAAGCACTTGCTTTAGCAAGAACTCGTCATATCGATAGCGATTATATGCGCGGTCAGCGTCAACAGCTTGTTTTAGAAGCAATTGCTCAAAAAGCGTTATCTATAAATTCCATTAATAAAATTGGTAGCTTATTAGATGCTGTTGAGAATGATTTAAAAACAAACTTAACATTTGATGACATGATGACAATTTCGAAGAACACAATGGGCTCCGACTTAAAGATGGATAAACTTCAAGTAAAAGGTACCGATGAATATATTGATGGCATCTACTACTACATTCCTGATGAAAAGAATGTACAAGACATCACTACAACATTACAACAACATCTCGGTGTCACGAATAAAACAGAACATAAAAAATTATAATAAAAAGGCTGCTAGGATTTTCTGAGCAGCCTTTTTATTATATTTTTCAACAAAATACTTCCATTTTCTTACGCAAATAATGACAAAAAGAGACAATTGTTACAAAATTGTAACGTTTTTTATAAAAATATTACGCCGATAAGGAAAATAATAGTATACTAGTACATACATAATACTATTTTTATCATTCATACATAAAAAACGAATACATATGACCTTATACATTAACTTTTTGGGGGGAAGTAAATGAAGCTACGTAAATTACTTATTGGTTCTGCTGTCACTGGTGGAATATTACTATGTGCAGGTGGGATTGGTGGTTATCAATACGTTTCTAAATTAAATAAACAGCTCGATACAAATGTATTACCGTATACTACATTTGAAGGCACTTCTCTTGATGGTAAAAGTAAAAAAGATGTCCAAAAAATTCTTCAACAAAAAATTGATGAGGCCAATAAAAAATCTCTTAACTATGCATTCCAAGGTAAGACACAAACTTATACGTGGAAAGATTTAGGCATTGAATATAAAGAACAAGACATTATCAAAAAAATCTTTAAAGAACAAAAAGGAAACCCGATTGATCGCTATAAAATGCGAAAACAAGCTGAAAATGGTGAGCTGAAACGTGAATATAAATTAACACCACAGTTAAATACAACAGCTTATGAAGCCTTTATAAAAGAAAAATATAACGCAACTTTAAAAGAATCTGTAAATGCTGAATTAAGTGTTTCAGGAACAACAGTAAATATTAGTCAAAGCCAAAATGGAGAAAAAGTTGATAAAGAAAAATTAAAAGAATTAACAGCAAAAGCAATTACTACTGGTACACAAGACATTCAGCTCCCGATTGTCTCCATAAAGCCAGAACGCTCTACAGAAGATATTCAAAACATGGGAATTACAGAGGTTATTGCTGAATATTCTACTCCTATGGCTGGTCGAAATGGCAACCAATCCTTTAATGTAAACAAGTCTGCAAATACTTTAAGTGGTGCAATCGTGGCACCCGATGAAACATTTAGCTTTAATGGACGCGTCGGTATTACCGATGCAGCCCATGGTTATAAATCTGCTGCTGTATTTTCACAAGGTAAAGTGATCCAAAGTGCTGGGGGCGGCGTTTGCCAAGTGAGTAGTACTCTATATGGAGCAGCATTACGCGCTGACTTAGGAGTTGTTGCTCGTAGTAACCATTCTATGCCTGTTAACTATTTACCACTGGGTCAAGATGCTGCTGTAGCAGATTATGGTCCCGATTTAAAATTCAAGAATAATACTGGCAAACATATTTACATTCAAGCATTTTCTAATGGTAGTAGTATAACTACACGTATTTTCGGTACACCTACTGGCAAGAATGTAGAAGTTTCATCAAAAGTAATTAGCAATACTGAAACTAAAATTACAGCTGTCACATATAAAAAAGTAACACAAAACGGTCAAGTCATCTCAAATGGCCAAATTTCAAAAAGTGTATACAAAAAGGCGTGATCATTCACGCCTTTTTGTTTTGAAGCAAACGTATAAATGCCTCTATATGTTCTCTTGTCTCTTCTAACGACCATATACGACTGCCTTGTTGGGCTGCCAATAAACAACCGTCTTCCCAAGAATTTTCTTTCTGTATATGTAATAACTCATGTTGCAATTTTGCAATCGTTTCTTGGTCCTCTTGCTCTAAAAACTCCGTCATTACATCTATAATCTCTTCCTCATGTACACTTAACGTACAATATGCTTTTAGGAAATATTGAAATGTCGGATACATGCTACTCCCCCTTTCTTATTTATCAGATGGATAGGAAGTAATGATTTTAAATCCTAATTCTCCTGACTTATCTCGTGCTAAAACAGTGACTGTATTCATCAGCTTATCTTTTACACTCATATCTTTCTTTAATACTGTTTTCCCAACAGGAAATGAATGTTTCGTATTTAACACGAGACGATTCTCTTTAGAATTCTTTAACCAATTTTCAATTTCCTTCTCATGTTGCTTTAAGCTATCTTTAACAGCTGTAGTTGCCACTTCTTTATCGTAGTATGTACTTGCTGCTGATACTTTATCTGTCTGCAATCGCTTCTTCAAATCCTCTTCTTTTTTCCCAACATGGCGTTCTATCGTATGACCATTTTTCGGTGGCCCTTCCATTTCGTCTAAAATGTTATCGCTAATTTTTTCTACTGATGTTGAATTGCTTTCTTTCGAACTTTCTTTTTTCTGCTCTTGTTCTGCACACCCACTTAAAACAAGAATCATCGCAAGTAAGCTGCTCAAGAAAATACTCCATAATCGTTTCATCATATCACCTCTTTCATGATTATTATAGGAACTTCATCAAAAGTCAATTTTAGATAAGAAAAAGCGTGTAGCATTCTAAAATTCTACATACTTTTTCTTATTTTTTTCGTATTGCAATCCGATCACAGAACCATTTTCTCTGACTGAGAACCATAATCTATGCAATAAACCTTTTATTAAAAGGGGTATATTTAATAAATTGAACAAAAACCTTATTTTAATAACATTTATTCGTTGTAAATATACCCCTATTTTCATATACCGCATACCCACAAAGGGTATAAAGGTACATTTTCATCAATAGATGTAAATTAAATCCATATTTTCTCCGTTCTCCACGGATTAAACTTTTACATGTCTTCATTTTTACTGCACTTTGAAGCTAGCATGTTACTGTCCTAAAATAGCGAGATAAAGTGACACTTTAATCAGTGGGGGTTTTCTTCATCCCCCACTGATTATTAGTTGAACCAATCGGGCTTTTACGGGCAGTTGATCCCCACCTATCTTCCTCGTTTCTCTCTGAATCTTGAGGTGGGGGTCTTACTGCCCGTTAATGCGGGATAAAAGCATTCATTTTAAGCTAAAATCTACGCTTGCCTATATTAATTAAATATGGTGTAATGCTAAAAAAGACAAAGGACTATAACGATATGCAAGAACTGATTCGTGATGTACTCACAGAACATTACACGCTAGCGATTCCACTCAGTATTTTATTTAATATCATCATCAGCTTGGCAGGATTTATTCCAAGCATCTTTTTAACAGCTATCAACATACAACTTTTCGGTTTAACAGATGGAACAGTCATTTCGATCACAGGCGAGGCATTAGGGGCCATTATTTCTTTTTATTTCTATCGATTAGGTCTTCAGAAATTCGCACAAAACAAGATAAATCATTATCCAAAGGTCGAACGGCTCCTTTATGTTCAAGGAAAAGAAGCTTTTTTACTCGTTTTATCATTCCGTTTCATTCCCTTTATCCCATCAAGTATTGTTACTTTATTCGCAGCTTTAGGGAAAATGTCCCTACTCTCTTTCAGTATTGCCAGTACACTAGGAAAAATCCCATCGTTACTTATTGAAGTGTACTCGGCATATCACGTTATGAATGGAACAAGTGAAGCAAAGTGGATTATAACAATCGCAGGTTGTATCGGGTTATTGTACCTATGGAGAAAGTGGAAGAAAAAATAAAACAGGGAGCATTCGCTCCCTGTTTTATTTTTTATATTAATGAAGAAATCTTATTTTACACCAACCGCATCATACGATTGTTTCACCGCTGTAACCTCAGCAGAACTTGCACCATATAAATCCGCTGCTGCTTGTACTAAACCAGCACGAGCTTGACTAAATGTAGTAGATTCAGTGAAGTACTGTGTATTTGCACGATAATAGATTGCCCCTACCTTATCTTTACCAATACCGTTTACTGTTACACCATAATGTGTACCACCATTTGCTAGTAAATAAGCTGCTTTATTAATAATTCCACTGTTCGTATGAACACCGCCGTTATCACTTGAACCAGTATAACGTTTAGAATAGTGATCTGGATCACCATATTTCGCCGGATTACTCATAGAACGAAGGGCATCCCCTGCTTGACCAGGCGTATAAATATCTTCTCCTACTTCCCAATCTGGATTACGATTATCATGGTATTCTACTAACGTACCAAAAATATCAGAAATCGCTTCATTTAATGCACCTGATTCATATTGATAAATAAGGTTCGAACTATATTCTGTAACAGCATGTGTTAATTCATGCCCAATTACGTCTAACGCACCGGATAAGGCGGTAAATGTATATCCATCTCCGTCTCCATATACCATTTGTGAGCCATTCCAGAATGCATTATTATATCCACTACTGTAATGAACTGTTGATTTTAGCGGCGCTCCAGCGTCATTAAATGAATTGCGATTAAACGTCTTTTTATAATAATCATATGTTACTCCTGCATAATAATGAGCATCTACTGCTGCTGCATCACGGCTTGCATTGAAAACGTTATCTGTATCTGCCCATAATGTGCCTGGTAATGTAGTCCGGTTCTTCGCATCATATGTGAAAATCTGCGCTCCACGCGTATTATCTTGTAAATAATAAGAAGATCCAGATAACGTCGTATTAATAGATTTTGTATCTCCTAATACCCCTTTACCTGTCCCAACTTTGTTTGTTCCTGTAACAGGTTTTATAACCGCTTTCCCTTCTTGTTTTACAGCTTCTTTATTAAGAGGTGCTTTATCCTCACCTGTTACATGGTCAATTGTGTTGTATTTATTTAGCACTTTACCGCTATCTGCTTCAATGAAGTAATAATAGTTTCCTGGTTTTGGCTCTAAAAAGTTTAATTTCACAACATATGCATAAGTTGCGTCATCACCGTTTTGATATACATATAAATCTGCTGATGGCTCTACCTCATACTTTGGTGTTAATCCTAGATCTTGCTGTGCAATTTCAATTGCTTTTTTACCTTCAATCTTATTTTTATTTTTTAATTTTTCCTTTTTATCTAAATCAGGTACAACCGTTCCAGATAATACTTTCAGTGAACCGTCTTTACTAACATGAGCTAGTTGAGTAGACCCCCATACCGGTGTACCTTCATACATTTGTTGCATACGTACCACTGTTGCATTCGTTACAGAATCTTTTTTCACTTGTTTCACTTTGAATGAATCTTCTGCACTCTTTTCCCCTAACTTATACTCTCCTTTTGCTGCATTTAAATAATCAAATACAACAGATTCTGCTTTCTTTCCAGTTGCTCCCGTTAAATCACCAGATATAAATTCAGGTGACTGTACTGCTTCGTTGTACTTTTTCGTAGAGAGCACATTCTTAGAATCTGCAAATGCAGAGCTTGTCCCTCCAAACGTTGTAACTGCCATTCCTGCCGCTAATACAAATGCTAAACTCTTCTTTTTCATATAACCTTCCCCCTAATAAAATTTTTTTTGAAAAAGAGTAGTTTTATATTAGCATTAGATTTCCACTATTAATATACTAAAAATTCAAATAATTACTTTCTCAAGTTTTGTAGAATTTTGGCGAACAAATATTGAGAAAGGCCCTTTCCGTTTTGGAAAGGGCCTTTCTTGGTATTTCTTATACGTTTACTGTTTCTGCCGTGTTCTTTTCTTGACCATACATATCTGGTACTGAACCATATTGAGGCCCGAATACCGCCGCCAAAATTCCCGTAACTGCAAATGCACTAATAATTAGTTTTTTCATATTAATATCCTCCTTCTTCTGATAGAGCAAGCGCTAATTTATAATAACGATTGCTCTCTTGAAATTCTAATAATCCTTCAAAGTATTCTGCTAGTTCTAAGTAGACCTTTTTCAAATGTTTTACATTTTCTTCAGTCTTAAAGAACGGTACCGCTTCCGTCTCTAAAAACCTCTTATATGCATCTTTTTTTTCAAAGTATTTATATTTAAGAATCAATAATAAGTGCAACTTACTTTTATATTTTTCATCTTTTATTGCAACTCTAATGCCTTTTTCAATCCAATCTCTCGCTTCTTCAAACTCTTCCAATTGAACACACTGTAGAGAAATCTCATATATAGCGTCAATATAATTTAAATCTTCTTCCTTTTTGTACTGTAAACCTTTTAAATAATATTCTTTTGCCACAGCGTAATTATGTTGGCAATAATGCAGAAGTCCTATATTATTTAAAACAATTGCTATAATTGTCTCTTTATCAGCAAAAGAATTTGCTTCTCTTAAAATATTATTATAAATCTTCATAGCTTCACTATACTGTTTTTTACGTATATAGCTAAAAGCAATGAGAAGCTGACAATTTATTACGTTTCGGAATTTATATTCATTACGAAATCCTTCTAATGCCACATTAGCAAAATATAATGCCATATGTTCAATTTCTAAATGACGATATACAAGTGCTAAATTATAATAAATTCCAGTCTCATAATATCCTTGTTCTTTTGCCATTAACTCTGTTTGGGTTAAATATTCAAGCGAATCCTTATATCTATGCTTCATGAAATACATTAACGCCCTACTATACGTATACAGCAACTTCTGAAACGGAGAATACTTCTTATACATCTTCTTTAATTTCTCTAGTTCTTCTTCAAGCGCAGGAAGATCTCTTTTCATAATTAAATAACGCGTGTATAGCAGATTATAATAATTTATAATTTCAAAATCTAAAACATGCTTCATTTCAGCTTGCAACTCATTGTATATACGTTCTACCTGTTGCTTGTCCAAATGAACCAACGCATTTAACCATTCATCTAACTTCGCTTTCACTTCTTCTTCTACATCTCTCAAATCTGAAACAGCAATCTCTAGCCTCGCACAGAGCAACTGCAAAATTTCTTCCGATGCTTCTATCTTTCCATTTTCAATCTTACTTAAATATGAGACGGAACAAATGCCCTGACATAATTCTTCTTGTGTCATTTTTTGCTGTAATCGCTTATAAAAAACTTGTTTGCCAATTTTCTCTAGTGTTTGTTGCATTGCCCTCCTCCATTCTCATTTACCCTCACTACTTTAATAATACATAAAAATCAGGAAAATATAAATTAATAAATGTAAATTTTCTAAAGAATTTTCCATTTACTATTTTCATCCTGCTTTCAACAGTTAATTTTTATGTTAGAAAAGACTTTTGAACTACTTTATCTTTAAATTTTATCCGTTCAGTAATCATTATTTATCTTTCTAATATAACAAATGAGAGAACACTTTCTTTTTATTAAGATCTTCTCATTTGGCATAAACTAGTAAAAATCGTTATACTATAACAAAATTACGGAGGTGTTTTCGCAATGAATCATTATAAAGACGATAGTTACGCCTTACATACAGATTTATATCAAATCAACATGGCTTATACATATTGGAAAGACGGTATTCATAAGCGCCGCTCTGTTTTTGATTTATACTTCCGGAAGCTCCCTTTTAAAAATGGTTATGCCATTTTTGCTGGCCTTGAGAAAATCATTGAATATATAGAGGATTTTCGTTTTACTGATAGTGATATCGCTTATTTAAAAGAACTGGGGTTTGAGGAGGAATTTCTGCATTATTTGCAAAGCATGAAGTTTACGGGAACAATTCGCAGTATGCAAGAAGGAGAGGTTGTTTTTAATAACGAACCATTATTGCGTGTTGACGCCCCTCTTGGTGAAGCTCAAATTATCGAAACTGCTTTGTTAAACATTGTGAATTACCAAACATTAATCGCTACAAAAGCCGCTCGTATGAAACATGCAGCAGACAATGATGAACTATTAGAATTTGGCACTCGTCGTGCTCACGAATTCGACGCTGCCCTTTGGGGTACACGCGCAGCCTTTATTGGTGGTTTTTCTTCTACTAGCAACGTCCGTGCTGGAAAACGATTTGGTATTCCTGTTGCTGGGACGCATGCTCATTCCTTTGTCCAAGCTTATCGTGATGAATATGTTGCATTTAAAAAATACGCCGAAACGCATAAGAAATGTGTTTTTCTCGTTGATACATATGATACGTTAAAATCCGGTGTACCAAATGCGATTCGCGTTGCTAAAGAATTCGGCGACCGCATTGATTTTTATGGTATTCGTCTTGATAGCGGTGATATGGCTTATTTATCAAAAGAGGCACGAAAACTACTTGACGCAGCTGGATTTACCAATACAAAAATTATCGCTTCTAGCGATTTAGATGAATATACAATTATGCATTTAAAATCCCAAGGAGCAAAAATTGATGTATGGGGCGTTGGAACAAAGCTCATCACTTCCTTTGAACAACCTGCATTAGGTGCTGTTTATAAATTAGTTGCGATTGAAGATGAGAATGAGACGCTAAACGATACAATCAAAATTTCTTCCAATCCTGAAAAGATTACAACACCTGGGTTAAAACGCGTATATCGCATTATTAATCGCGTCAACGGACACTCCGAAGGGGATTATATTGCGCTAGAAACTGAAGTGCCAGAGCAAGAGGAACGTTTGAAAATGTTCCATCCTGTCCATACATACATCAGTAAATTTGTCACAAATTTTGAAGCAAAAGAACTACATCATAATATTTTTGTAAAAGGTAAACGTACATATAAACTGCCTGAAATACAAAATATCCAGCGGTATGCACATGATAGTTTAAATGTATTCTGGGAAGAATATAAACGAACTCTTAATCCTGAAGAATACCCAGTCGATTTAAGCCAAGAATGCTGGGATCATAAAATGAATTATATTCAAACTGTGCGGAATCAAGTTTCAAATAATATTCAAAAATAAAAAGAAAAACAATTGTTATCAAGATCTAATTTTAAAAATGTAAAAAAATAAAAGACTCTAACATATTATATATGACTAATATGTTAGAGTCTTTTATTAGTAGTACAGTTCGAGTCGTGTTGATTTTTATACCAAGTAAAAAAACCTTTCTCGTAAATGAGAAAGGTTCTAATGCCCCCAAGATTGGAAGCTTGTTCGAATATTGATACCATGTAGAGTGGAAATGTTTGTACGTATAAGGCAAACTATACATATATATCTCATATAGCATATGCTAAACAAAACCATATGGTTTGGACATGTCGCATGAACTTCCAATAAAGCGAAACTTTAATCAGTGAGGGTTTTCTTCATCCCCCACTGATCATTAACTCTCACCAATCGGGCTGTTACGAGAAAGTCATGCGGGATAAAACAAGTTTCCAAAGCTTTATTAATCATAAGATAACGCGTTTATTTTTCTGATAAAAAGGCTTAGTATAGTTTTTTTACAAGTCTTTCACTCGTAATACACGCATTGCATTCAATACCGCGATTAATGTAACACCTACATCTGAGAACACCGCTTCCCACATTGTTGCAATTCCAAATGCACCAAGTAATAAGACAAGTCCTTTTACACCAAGTGCAAAGATAATATTCTGCCATACAATATTGCGTGTACGTTTGGCAATTTTAACAGCCGTTGCAATTTTAGAAGGTTCATCTGTCATGATTACGATATCTGCTGCTTCAATCGCTGCATCAGACCCTAAACCGCCCATCGCAATCCCAACATCTGCTCTTGCTAATACCGGTGTATCATTAATACCATCACCAACGAATGCAACTTTTTCTTTTGCTTGTTTTGCAGCATCAATTTTTTCGATTTCTTCTACTTTTTGCTGTGGCAATAATTCAGCATGAACTTCATCTAAACCAAGCTCTTTACCAACAGCTTCTCCAACTAACTTTGCATCACCTGTTAGCATAACTGTTTTCTTAATACCAAGTTCTTTTAATTTTTGAATCGCTTGTTTTGAATCCTCTTTCACTTCATCTGAAATAACGATATATCCTGCATACGCACCATCTACAGCAACATGAACAAGTGTCCCTACTGTTTGCGGCTGCTGGAATGCAATATTTTCTTTTTTCATTAATTTTGCATTACCTGCGAAAATTTCTTTCCCTTGTACTTTTACAACTGTACCATGACCAGAAATTTCACTGTAATCTTCAATGATATTTTCATCAATTGCTTTTCCATATGCGCTTCGGATAGATTGTGCGATTGGATGATTTGAATATACTTCTGCAAATGCTGCATACTCTAGAAGCTCTTCTTTTGTCGTTGTTCCATTTGGCTCCATCTTTGTTACTTTGAAGACACCTTTTGTTAATGTTCCTGTTTTATCAAAGACGATATGTTTCACATCATTTAGCGCTTCTAAATAATTACTTCCTTTGATCAAGATACCACTCTTAGATGCTCCACCTATACCACCAAAAAATCCAAGCGGAATGGATACGACTAATGCACAAGGACAAGAAATAACAAGGAATACTAAAGCTCGATAAATCCACTCTGAGAATGTAGCACCTTCTAGAATAAGAGGTGGAATAAACGCTAATACTGCCGCTGTAATAACAACAACCGGAGTGTAGTAACGAGCAAATTTTGTAATAAAGTTTTCTGTTGGCGCTTTTCGGCTACTTGCATTTTGGACTAAATCTAAAATTTTAGATACAGTTGATTCACCAAACTCTTTCGTTACTTCAATTGTTAACACACCATTTTGGTTCACAAAACCACTTAATACATCATTCCCAACTTCTACTTCACGAGGTACAGATTCACCCGTTAATGCTGACGTGTCTACCATTGACGTTCCTTCAATTATTTTCCCATCTAATGGTACTTTCTCACCCGGTTTCACAATAATATAATCACCGATTTTTACTTCTTCTGGTGAAACTTGTTTTGTTTCGTTTCCAACTTTCACGTTCGCATAATCAGGACGGATATCCATTAACGAGGTAATTGATTTTCGAGAACGATTTACAGCGATACTTTGGAATAACTCACCTACTTGGTAAAAGAGCATAACAGCAACCGCTTCTGAATATTGTCCGATTGCAAATGCTCCAAGTGTAGCAATCGCCATTAAAAAGTTTTCATCAAATACTTGGCCGCGTGTTATATTTCTCACAGCTCGCCAAACAATTTCTCCACCAATTAGTAAATATGCGATAACGAAAAGTGAAATAGTCATCATTTGTGGTAATCCTGCAAGTGCAGCAATTCCCGTTAAGACACCGCCAATCGCTAAGCGCCATATCATTTTCTTCACATTTCCTTCACCATAATCGCGGCTATGGCCATGATCATGTCCCGCTTTTTCTTCACGGACAACTTTTACATCTGGTTCTAACTTTTGAACAATATTTTTTATATCTTGCACCGTCGTTTCAAGCTCTTTTTTATTTGCCACTTCTATTTTTAATTTCTTCGATACAAAATCAACAGTCGCGTTTGAGACAGAAGGAAATTCCTTTACCTTTGTTTCAATCTTCATTGCACAATTTGCGCAATCTAATCCTTCTAATAGAAATACTTCTTTTGCAGTTTTTGTTTTTTGTTCTTCCTGTACTTTAATATGCGGTTCTAGTTTTGTGACAAGTTGTTTCACTTCAGTAACAACTTTATTTTCTCGATTTTTCTCTGTTTCTAAAACCATTGTCTTTGTTGCAAAGTTCACAGAACAAGAGGACACACCTTCTAACCCGCTAACGCCTCTTTCAATTTTCATCGCACAATTCGCACAATCCAATCCTTCTAACACAAGTTTTCGTTTCACTAGTGCTTCCGCCATCTTTCTCCCTCCTTGTGCTTTTCTATTCTTCCTCGTTTACGTGTTCGAATGCTTGCTCAAAAATACCGATTACGTGATGGTCCGCCAATGAATAATAAACGACTTTTCCCTCTTTACGGTTTTTCACAAGTTTCGCTTGCTTTAATACACGAAGTTGATGAGAAATAGAGGATTGTGTCATACCGAGTAAATAAGCTAAATCGCATACGCACATTTCCGCTTCGAATAGAGCGTGTAAAATACGTGTACGCGTCCGATCACCTAATACCTTAAATAACTCCGCTACTTTACTTAAACTTTCATCATTTGGAATTGTTTGTTTTACTTGATCCACAACTTCTTCATGGATAATTGTTTGAGAACATGATTCTTGACATGCTTCCACTTTATTTTCAGCCATTATAGCTCACCTCTTTATTTGAACATATGAACAATCATTCATATATCTTATACCTTTATTATATGAGCGTCTATTCATATGTGTCAATAAAATCCGCAATGAATTTTCCGAACATTTCGTTCACATTTCAAAACACATCACTTATTCTCTGCATCCGCTATCTTCTTCATACAAAAAGGATGTACGAAAGTTTCCATCCTTTCGTACATCCTTTTATCAAAAGAAAAAGCCTTGCGCGCTCCCTAAACGCACAAGGCTTACAATTTATTATATCCCTTTAATTAGCTTCTTCTAAGCTATCTTGCGAACTTTCATCTTCTTTTAGATGACTATGCTTTTTCGAATAAACAAAGTATACGACTACTCCAATTGCTAACCAAGCACCGAAGTATATCCATGTCGTTAGTGGTAAGTTTACCATTAAGAATAGACAGCATACGATTGAAATAATCGGTAAAGTTGGTACAAGTGGTACCATAAATCCACGCTGTAACTTCGGATGTGTTTTACGAAGAATGATAACAGTTACACCAACCATTGCAAATGTTAATAACGCTCCAATATTCGCTAAATTTGACAATTCTTTTAAATCGATAAATCCGGCAATTAAAGCACTACCAATCCCTGTTAACCAAGTTGAAAATGTTGGTGCTTCTGTCTTTTGATTAATTTTCGCAAAAGATTTTGGCAATAAACCGTCACGACTCATTGCAAAGAATACACGTGTTGTTGCGTAAATATAAGCAAAAATTACAGCCATAATACCAATTACAGCTCCAATAGCAATTACACCAGCTACTTTATCTTGTCCGACAACTTCTAGTACATAAGCCATCGCTTCTGGTACATCTAATTCTTTATAAGAAACCATACCAGTCATAACAAGACAAACTGCAACGTAAATGATCGTACAAATAACTAACGAAGCAATGATACCAATCGGAAGATCACGCTGTGGGTTTTTTACTTCTTCTGCTGAAGTTGCTAATGCATCAAAACCTAGGAAAGCAAAGAATACTGCTGCTCCTCCAGCAAAGACTCCACTTAAACCGTACGGTGCGAACGGCACCCAGTTTTCTGGTTTTACGTAGAATACACCAACTGCAATAAATAAGACAACAATAACAATTTTAATTAATACCATTGCGTTATTGACACGCTTACTCTCTTTTGTACCACGTGATAACAACCATGTTAATACGAGCGTGATAATTACTGCTGGTAAATTCACAATACCACCTTGAGATGGAATCGTTAACAACTCTTTTGGAATTTCTAATCCAAATCCACTTACCAAGTTATTGAAATAACCTGTCCATCCACCAGCTACTGCTGCTGTTGTTACAACGTATACTGATAATAATGTCCATCCCATTAAATGGGCTACAAACTCACCGATTGTTGCATAAGAGTATGTGTATACACTACCTGAAACAGGAAGTGTAGAAGCAACTTCGGCATAACATAATGCTGCAAATCCACAAACAATTGCTGCAATCATAAATGAAAAAATAACTGCTGGACCAGCATCTCTCGCTGCTACTAATCCAGTTAATACTAGAACTCCTGTACCGATTATCGCACCAATTCCTAGCATTGTTAGGTCGAATGCCCCTAAAGTTTTAGACAAAGTCTTACTTTTACTTTCCCCTAACAATTGCGTAACGGATTTCTTTTTAAATAGGTTGGCCACGATGTATGCCCCCTTTTACTAAGAAGAGCTAAGAGGTCTTCTCTCTTAGCTCTTATCATGTTGTATTAGATATTGTTCGATTTTTAGTTTGTATTATGCTTCAATTAGCAAGATACAGTTTCTGCTTCTAATAATTCTTTTGCACCTTTGTATTCTACACCGTGAGCTTCTGCAACTGCTTCGAATGTTACATAGCCATCTAATGTATTAATACCTTTTAATAATGCAGAGTTGCTTAGGCAAGCTTCTTTGTAGCCTTTGTTTGCAATTTGTACTGCATATGGCACTGTTACGTTTGTTAATGCAAGAGTTGATGTACGTGGAACCGCACCTGGCATGTTTGCAACTGCATAATGAACAACACCGTGTTTTTCGTAAGTTGGGTTATCATGAGTTGTAATGCGGTCAGTTGTTTCGAAAATACCACCTTGGTCAATTGCGATATCTACTACAACAGAACCTGGTTCCATTGATTGAATCATTTCTTCTGTTACAAGTTTTGGCGCTTTTGCACCTGGAATTAATACCGCACCGATTACAAGATCAGACTCTTTTACAGCTTCTGCAATATTGTATGGATTAGACATTAAAGTTTTCACTTGGTTACCGAAAATGTCATCTAATTGACGAAGACGTTCTGCACTTAAGTCGATGATTGTAACATCCGCACCTAGTCCAACTGCAATTTTAGCAGCATTTGTACCAGCTTGTCCACCACCGATGATTGTTACTTTACCGCGTTTCACCCCTGGAACACCTGCAAGTAAGATACCTTTACCGCCTTTGTTTTTCTCAAGGAATTGCGCACCAATTTGTGCTGCCATACGACCAGCTACTTCACTCATAGGTGCAAGTAATGGTAAAGAACGATTTTCTAATTGTACGGTTTCGTAAGCGATAGCTACAACTTTCTTTTCAATTAAAGCTTTTGTTAATTCTGGTTCTGGAGCTAAGTGTAAGTATGTGAATAAGATTAAACCTTCGCTGAAGTGCTTGTATTCGCTTTCAATTGGTTCCTTAACTTTCATTACCATATCCATGTTCCAAGCTTCTTCAGCTGTTTCAACGATTTTCGCACCTGCTTCAATATACTCAGCATCTGTAAAGCCAGATCCTAAACCCGCACCCTTTTGAATGAATACTTCATGATTGTTACGAACTAAATGCACAACACCAGCTGGTGTCATTGCCACACGGTTTTCGTTGTTTTTGATTTCTGTTGGTACCCCAATACGCATAATGAAATGCCCCCTTATAATTAACAGAAAAAAGGAATTCTTTTTTCTTTTTATAATAATTAATAACTTATGTCCTTATTCTAGCATAATTTCTAAATTATGAAAACGCTAACATACCAAATTTTAAAAGTTTTTATATTTAGAATAGTGTAAAAATAGAGAACTTTACTTCACAAGGTTGTTTTATATTTTTTACTATCTATTCTTATTATAACCATGGAAACTACACATTCATCATTTATTATTTGACAATAATATAACAATGCGAGAAATTAACAAAGAGCGTATACATATACATCTTTTATCCCCTGTAATATTTTAGAAATATATTCTTTTTATATACATCCATTTTGTTTTCCAAGTATATAAGACACTATCACAACGAAGAGAACGTGGCCTGCACTCGTTTTCTCTCTCTGTTTTAACATGGCATGATGCAGGAAAAGGCTCTGTCCGTTTCTAGGCATGTTAGATGCTCTCATCCACCTAACAGAAATGGATTTCATGTCATTTTTTCAACTTGTATTTATATAAAATCAGTGGAGGTCTTACTGCCAGCAAATAGCGGGATAAAACAAACCTGGTGAAAAAGTCCAACAAAAAAGGCCTATCCCTGTTTTGGATAAGCCCAATGAAATTCATTCCATCAAAGTATCGCTGACTTAATAATCGAATAGTCTATAGAACAATTCGTTTTTCAGTTTCAGAATCAAAATAATGAACTTTGTCCATATTTAAAGCTAGATCCATCTCATGTTGACTATGCACATCAACTGAGGAGTTAACACGCGCAACAAAGGATTGACCATTGATATTAGAATAAAGATAGGTTTCTGATCCCATTAATTCTGCTACATCAATCGTTACCGTTACTTTTGCATCATAAGGTAAGGATGAAATTGCTTTTCCATAATAAAAGTCTTCTGGGCGTATTCCTATGATGATTTCTTTATTAATATACCCTTTGTCTCGTAAGCTTTTCATCTTCTCTTCCGGAACTTCAATGCTCCATTTATCAATCATAACAGCACTTTCTGTTACTGTTCCTTTAAAAAAGTTCATTCCAGGAGATCCAATAAACCCTCCGACAAATACATTCTCTGGTTTATCATAGACTTCTTTAGGTGTACCAACTTGTTGGATGATACCATCCTTTAACACAACTAAGCGTGTCGCCATCGTCATCGCTTCTATTTGATCATGCGTGACATATACAGTTGTTGTTTGCAACTGCTGATGTAATTTTGTAATCTCAGCACGCATTTGAACGCGTAGTTTTGCATCTAAGTTTGACAACGGCTCGTCCATTAAGAACACTTTCGCATTCCGAACAATCGCTCGCCCTAAAGCAACACGCTGACGCTGTCCACCTGAAAGTGCTTTTGGCTTTCGATCTAAATATTTCTCAAGACCAAGGATTTGTGCTGCATGTTTCACACGTTGATCAATTTCCGCTTTACTATATTTTCGTAGTTTTAAACCGAACGCCATATTATCATAAACACTCATATGTGGATAAAGAGCGTAGTTTTGAAAAACCATTGCTATATCTCGATCTTTCGGTGTAACATCATTCACACGCTTTCCATCAATATAAAAGTCTCCCTCAGAAATCTCCTCAAGTCCTGCAATCATACGTAATGTCGTCGACTTTCCACATCCTGAAGGTCCAACCAAAACGATAAATTCTCCATCATTCACTTCTAGATTAAAATCTTTTACGATTGTCATATCATGATCATATTTCTTATAAATATTTTTGAATGATAGCTGAGCCATAATTGCCTCCTATAATTTTAGCTATTTTTAAAGATACTGTTATCGACAATTTGAATCACACAATTGTTTTATAAAATTTGAGCAATATCCTTCATACTGTCTAAAATATAATCTGCTTCTCCTTCTAAATCTTCCTTCTTACTCGCACCTGACAGGACACCCACTACTTTAATGTTACTATTTCTTGCAAATTTAACGTCTGTTAATGTATCACCTACCATGAACACATCTTCTTCAGCCAGTGAAAATTTTTCTTTGAACATATGATAAAAATCACTCTCAGGTTTTGTTTTATTGACCCCATCATCTGCACCTAAAAAATCAACATAATCATATAATCCTGTCATTTTAAGTGAATGAATAGCTGCATCAACGTCATCCGCTGTAACAACTCCAATTACGTATTCATGGTCTTTTAAATATTTTAATGTTTCCTTTGCACCTTCCACTTCTGTAAATACGAGATCATCTGCTGTAGAATGTTTTTTAAATAATGCACATACATCATGAATAAAGTTCTCTTTATTCACATTGTGATTTTCTAATAACGAAAACCATGCAGCTGCGATAAAGTAATTGGTTTGACAAGCTAGTAAACTGGTACTCTCAAAATCGTTATCACCCATACCAATAATCTTTAGGTATTCATTTCGTTTACTTGTTTCATCTGGATACATTTGAAATATATCATCTAGCACACAATGAACAATTTTGTACCAAACAGAGTCTAGCTGTATTAGTGTTCCATCTTTATCAAAAATAATTCCTTTATTCATCTTCTAGTCCCCCTAAAACTTCATACCATGTTTTAATATTCTTATGCGTAACGTTATTATGAATCGGATTTATAAACGCTACTAATTCATCATCTTCCCAACCCTCAACTCTTGCATATGCTCCTTCATTTAAATAAAAATCGAAGGTTACGTGGCTGCCAAAGTCTTTTTCAACAATTTTTCCATTCACAATCAATCTCCACTCGCAAGATTTATCTGTATGAATGTTGTAATGAACACTTCCTTTAGCCTCATCGCCAACATAAATCGGTTTCCCTTCATTTTGAATATCAATCTCTAGTTTTCTAAAGCGTGAGAAATAAATGCGGCCTCTTTCGATAGCACTCTTTAAATTTTGAATAGATAACCCATTACATAATACATATGTGCCAGGGTCACCATAAATCGACGGGTCTTTAGATCCTGGGAACGTTTTAGATGGATGTAAGTGCGAATCACTTCCCCCTATCCCCCATACTTTCAGACCATTTAGCCACATTTGATCGAAGAACTGTAAAGCTTCTAAAGTAGAAGGTTTGCTTTTTTTATAAGTCGGATCACACATAATTTCCATTGTATGAACATTTTCTAAGTTAATATCAATTTGGTTCGCCCAAGGCTTCATGAACGGATGATTCACGCTAATTAAGTAGCCTTTTTCATTCATAAGAGCAAATAAGTCATTCATGCTTTTAGCGTGAAACGATTCACCGAGACAATCTGTAAAATCAACGTATTCCTTCATACCAAATATATTGTAATGACCATACGGTGTTGTAAGTTCCATAGATGGTATGATTAATGTGCTTCCTTTTTGATAAGATGGCATGACAATGTTGTGTTCTGTTGCGTATAAAAAATCTAACTCTTGTTTTTCACATACGCTCATTGCCAGTTCGTCATCGATCTCGCCGTCTGTTAAATCTGTATGAACATGAAAATCTCCTTTATACCAACGATGCTCTTCATTCACTACTTTTTCAAAATTGTTTTCATGAATAAAGACATTTTCTTTACAAAAATGCTCTCGATTATACTCTCGTTCTAACTCGTCATTCACTGATATATTTAATGTGTAATCAACTTTTCTTCCAGTAAATTTTACTGCTTTATCTGCACAATGAGGAATATATACGACTTCTAATTCCCACTCACCAGGCGTTATTTCCCCTCCAACGCAGCCAGCTGAACAAAACTTTTGATCTTTGGCAACAACTAGTTTTTCGTCAACAATTGGTGTTTGATACTGTATACGTACATACCCTTTAGAGTCTCGTAAGATTAGTAAGAGCGGGATTTTCCGACCGACTCCTTGATCGATAGTTAATGTACAATTAAAAATATCAACTGAATCCATTAGAAAAGAGTGTTTATTTTTTACAAATGGAGAAAGAGTCAAGGTACCTTTCATTTCAATCATGATTCTCACACCTTTTTTATATTTTAATGATAGAATCTTAGAGGTACTTCTTTCGTTCAAAAGCACCTCTCGTTTCTCTTCAAAATAATACATGAACAGGTTTATTTCTTCTTTTTCAACACTTTATCTAATTCTTCTTGTGCAATTTTAGCTGCTTCATCTAGCGCTTTTTTAGCAGAAACCCCTTCGATTTCTACTTTATCCTTCGCTACATTTAACGCGTCATTGATTTTACCGCCTGTTGGATCCGTAAATGGTGCAACTCCATATTTATTCGCTTGCTCTAATGGAACTAATGCTTGCGGTTGTTTTTTCACAAATTCAGCATAAGGGCCATACTCTGTTACATTGTTACGAACAGGGATATATCCTGTTCCCATTGACCATTCAGCCGTTTTCTCAGTGCTTGTAGCAAATTTCATAAATTCATATGCACCTTTTGCTACTTCTGGATCAACATTTCTCGTTAATGTGAATAAATAACTTTCTAATTTTGGTGCTGGTTTATTATTACCCCAAGCTGGTTGTGGTGCCGCTCCAAATGTGTCAAGGCGTTCTTGCTCAGTCATTCCTTTACCTAACGATTTAAAAACAAATCCTTGGTCACCAGATGAGCCCGTATATCCTAACGTTCTACCTTCAACTAAATCAATGATTGTTTTATCCCAATATTCCCATCCAGTTCCACCTGAATGAATCTTCATAATTTTATCTTCATTAAGCCATGTACGGAATTTTTCCCATACTGTAACCCAAGTATCATCATTGATTAATACTTTTGTTCCATCTTCACTTAAAACACTTCCACCAGCACTGCGAACTGCGTCAATTAAGTTTGACGTACCCCACATTGGCATCCAACCTGCATATGTGACATTTCCATTTGCGTCACGTTTTGCTAATTTTTCCGCTACTTTTTCTACACCTTCCCATGTCTTTAAATCGTCAGGTGTAAAGCCATTTTCCGCTAACACTTTTTTATTGTAATAAAAGACTTGAGTGGTACCGTAAAAAGGAATACCATATAATTTTCCGTCAATGGTTGCTTGATCCATAAAACCTTTTCCATACTCTTTTTTTTTAAAATTATTATCGTTTTTAACATACTCATCCATAGGTACAATTAATTTTTTCTTCGCATATTCTTGAATGACGTCTGAACCTAACAATGCAACTGCCTCTTGGTTATTCGCTGCAAATCCACTTTGAAGCTTTTGATAAGACTCATCGTAGTTACCTGCTTTTGTTGTCTTCACTACATACTTGTCTTGACTTTTATTGTATTCCTCTACAATCTTATCTACTTGGTCTGCAAGTGAACCACCTACGCCATTAATAAACGGAACAACAATCTTATCCCCTTCTTTACTTGCTTTGACAGTATTTCCTTTTCCGCCTGAACAGCCTGCAAGCGCACCAACAAATAATGACAAAATCGTTAAAAGCATTAATAATTTTCTCATCCCGAATTTCCCCTTTATATTTAGTTAGCCTTTTATTCCTGAATCAGTAACACCTGAAAGGAGCCATTTTTGTAAAACTAAAAATACGATTAAGAGCGGCACTGTAGCGATTGTACTTGCAACCATAATGTGCGACCAATCTCGGCCTAAGGAACTATTAATGAAATAATCAGCAATTCCGTTCGTAATTAATTTTTGGCTGCCATCATTCAATATAAGAGCTGGCCAAATATAATTATTATAATCCCCAATAAATGTAACTAAACCTAGTGTTACAAATGATGATTTCGTCATTGGAAAAATAATCTTCCAAAGAATACGCCAATCACTTGCTCCATCAATTTTGGCTGCTTCTACGGTTTCATAACCAACCTTGTGGAATGACTGTTTTAAGTAGAAAATACCGAATACACTAACAGCCATAGTAATAACGTATCCAAAATGCGAATTAAGTAAGCCCATTTTCCCTAACATCACATATACCGGAACATACGATACAGCTCCAGGAATCATGTACGTTGCCATGACAATACTAAATGTGAAATTCTTCCCTTTGAACTTATAAAATGCCAACATATAAGCAAAGAGCGCAGATGAAACAAGTACATATATAGTGATAAGGAAAGAGGTATAAAAACTATTAAATATATACGTGCCAAACGGAAGAGTGTCTAATACTTGACGATAATTCTCCCAGTGAAATTGTGTAGGCCAAAAACCTCCTTGTAATACTTCACTGGATGTTTTAAACGAACCAAGTACCATCCATATGAACGGAAAGACAAACAAGATACTTGATAAAGCCAAAAAGATATGCTTTAGAATTAATGGTGTCTTTTTCTTATCATTCATCTTAATAGTTCACCCACTTGTCACCTATTATCTTGTTTATAACGGATAGTAGGATTGTAATGATTAATATAATAAATGCGATTGCCGTTGCAGATCCCATATCAAACTGTTCAAACGCTTGTTGGAAGAATAAATAAAGTAACGTTCGTGTCGAACCACTCGGTCCACCTTGTGTTAAAATTTTAATTTGATCATAAGCCTGCACTGAAGTAATTATATTGACAACAACTAAAAAGAAAGTTGTTGGTGAAACCATCGGTAATGTTACATTTCGAAATTTCTGCCATGAACTTGCTCCATCAATACTAGCAGCTTCATACAAGCTATCTGGTACTTTCTCTAGTGCACCGATATAGAAAAGCATCGTCCATCCAACTAGTTTCCATACCGTTACAATGATGACCGCTAGCATCGCTGTATCACTACTCTTCAGCCAGTCCAAACCCGGAATCCCGAAAAATTCTAGCATCTTATTGATTGCTCCATATTGAGGTTCATATAGAAGTGACCATACAATCGATACAGCTACCGTTGGCGTTACCCAAGGTGAAAAAATCAATAATTGATAAATTGCAGAGCCTCTGAATTTGTTTCGGAAGAACAACGCAAAACCCAAACCTAACGCAATCGTTGGAACGACTGTCCCAATTCCGAAATAAAGAGTATTTAACAATGCCTGTATAAAAGAATCCTGTGTAAACAAATTAATATAGTTATCTAAACCAACAAAATTAAAGTCACTAGTCATGAAATCCCAGTCTGTAAAACTAATACCTAAACTAAATAAATTCGGAATGATCCAAAATAATATTAGAGGTATTCCAACCGGTAATAAAAAGAACACAGCTTTTGATAATTTTATTTGCATTCTTGTCACCTCCTAATTCATATTGTACGAGCACATTATTAACACAATGTTGTTATTATGTTAATGAATTGTAAATTCAACATATTAACAACAAAAAACAACATATAAACAAAAAAACAATAAAAAAAAGACCCTTTCTCATCTCACTAAGAAATAGTCTACTTTAATATTTTCTTTCTATACTATTATCACTTCAATCCCTTTACTTATTAGGACATTTTGCCATACTTCATCGAGTTTAGCATTTGTATATAATGCATCTATATCATCAAAATCTCCGCTTTTATAAAACTTTGTTAAATTAAATTTCGACTCATCTACCATCATCACAACTTGTTTTGCATTTTTCTTTAACTGCTGAAAAACTTGCGCGTCTTCCATATATGAACATGTCAGTTCTTTTTCTAAAGAAATTCCATCACACGAAGCAAATAATTTATTGACAGTGAAGTGGTCAAGATAGTTTAGCATCATGTCTCCAGACAGTGCTAATGAATTAGAATTTAGCATTCCACCAAAGACTATTAATTTACAATCAAATGAATCATACTGTTCTTTAAGCTCAATAATTTTATTAACAGCTGGTATCGAATTCGTTAGGATCGTCAAATTCTTTTTATCATGTATAAAATCCAAAACTTGCATCGTAGTCGTCCCAATTTCAATTGCGATAATATCATTATCTTCTACCAATTTACTTGCTTCCATTGCAATGTTTCGTTTTTCTTCAATATTCTCAGATCGACGTTTATCAAAATAAAATTCAATAGTATGATCTTTTTTCTTAATCGCACCACCATGTATTTTCGTAAGCTTACCTTCCTTGTGCATCATATCTAAATCTCTTCGAATTGTTTCTGTCGTAACATTTAACACCTTAGCTAAATCATTTACCATCACTCGATTGTATTTTTCTAACTCACCCAATATGTATTTTCTTCGTTCAAATTGTGTATAGGATTTCATTTCATTAACACCTCTTCGTATTACACAAAATATACAACTCTTAAAAATCCTTATAAAGACTAGAAAAACACCTTTAAAAGACACCATTTCTAGCAGTATGAAACCATTTTTTTCTATTCTGCTTCTCTTAAAGTATAGTGTAACTAATCAATAATTTCATCTAAAAGGCAAATTATATAGAAAAAAACAGCCGCCGATATTTAACCGGCAGCTGGATAACTTATAAATAACTTTGAAAACAAATCTTCCGTCGTTTCTGTAATCTTATCAAACACATCTGTTTCACTTTCTTCTTGCTCTTGCATCATCTTGATCGTTTCTTTTGCATCCACAGGGTAGTCTGTAATAATTCCATCTACATTGAGTTTATAATACTTCCTTAAATTCTCCATATCATTTACAGTCCATACATAGATTGGTTTATTTAATTTTCTTGCTGATTTTACTAAAGCTTTATTTAACATATATTCTTCTGCAACATAGAAATCGGCCTGCACATATTTTAAATTGGCCCTGCTGGCATATAATATATATCCTACTTTTATATCCGGATTTGCACGCTTAAACTCTTTAATAAGCGGATAATGCAACGTTTGAATCACACATTGTTTTTCAAAATCATTATCCTTTATTGTTTTTAATACTTTCTTTACAAAATCCTTTTCATTTCCGTGTAATTTCACTTCGATATTGAGCTTGATCTTATTTTTGGCAAGCTTGATCATCTCATCCAATGTACTAATTTGTCCGGTATGTCCATCTTGTTGTAGAGTAAGCTTTCTCAATTCTTCCATTGTTAAATCTGACACTTGTACATTCGCATTTGCAAGACGCTTCAGCTTTAAATCGTGTATCACTGCCAATTCACCATCTTTTGTTTGTAATACATCAATTTCAGCATAATCCGCTTTTGCATCAATCGCACCTTGCAAGGCCTCTTTCGTATTTTCTACTCCTTTAGAAACATATCCACGATGCGCCATAATAACGGGCTCTTTATATGAATTCGTAATAAACGTCACAATAAATGCAACTACCATACCTACTGTTATGACACCGACAACATATACACCTATAAATTTCAAGCGATGCTTTTTAAAGAAGCATTTATCGGCTTTTGTTTTTGAATAATCTAAGCCCTCTTCTAATAAAACATCTTCAACCGAAACCTTTTGTAAGTAAAGTCTTGTTAATGCCATAATATAAAATGGAGTCATAATAAAGCTAAATAAATACAATGTACTCGTCAAAAATACCGATAGAGTAGATTCTGCTAATAGCGCGAATGTCCCTTCTGGATTCGTAAATTCATATACACCCCATAGAACCAATAAGTACATTCCCATTAATAAAACAAAAACAATCCCGATTGAGATAAAAAATCCAATTAAAAAGAACAAAACTTTAAAAAAGCTTTCTTTTACTAAATTTGCACTTTTACGTGCAGCTATGCGGAATGGTTTTTCTTCTAAAACAATGATAGGTAAAACGAAGATCCATCGAAGATTCAAGTATGCAACCACAGCAAAGAACGTGTAATAACCTACTTGTCCCATTGTTGTTTTAAACAATTCACCTGTAATAAAATTTGGAATTTGAATTTCTGGGATTAGCGCAGATTTATATCCCAAATTTAACAGAGGTAACAATACAACGGCATACAAGATAAACCCTGGCAAACAATATGTAAAAAGAGAAGGTAAATACGTTACCGTCTTATACAAAATTGGGCGTAACTTTACTTTTTGCCTTTTATGTGCAAAGTACGAAATAATAATAAGCACCGCGAACTCCGTAAAAATAAGAAAAAGTGCCAATAGCGATAAAATTAATATAGCTGCGATGCCATATGGAGTTTTCAAAAAAGCAAGTAATTCATCATTTGTCGCATTTGCATAACCACCCCAGTACAACAACTTATTAAAGATCATACCGAATAGCGGAATAAATACAATAGCCGCTAATAGTTTATAAAAGAGTTGAAACGCCAACACATTCCAAAAAGCAAATTGTACCGTTTGGAAAGACTGTTTCATGACCCCTGGTATAGATAGTCTTTTACGGTGTAGCATAAATTCCTCCAAATTCCAAAACTAGATTTGAAATGGATTCCATTTCACAGTCATCTTTTTATAATAATATATTCCGCTTAACATGAACACTCTTATACGTGCACAAAAAAGAGTGATGGGTACTTCCCCATCACTCTTTCGTTCTTTATTTTTTCTCTAATCCTTGTCCAAACGCTTTTAAAAAGCTAAATCCAAAAGTAATGGCTCTGTTAATATCCGGGTCTTTCAGTACTTTAAAAAAGTCCATTACTTTTGTTTTCTTTCCTTTGTTCAATTCATCTGTTGCAAACTGTAATCCTGTAACTAAACTAGATGTAATCTGTTTTGTCATTTCTGGGTCGACTGAAGACAAAGCCTCTCCTGCCCCCATCATATTATTTAATGCATTTTTTACTGGTTCACGGTTTAATTGCTCGACAGCGATTTTAGAAACATCTTCTTTCGCAGCAAGTAGACTGATTGCTGCATCTAAAATACCCGCTTGCTGCAATCCTGCTAACAACTGCATCGTCTCTTCTACCGCCTCACGATTCTCTGCTAATTGTGTTAACAGTTCATCTGATAACTGTTGTTTCTTTTCTTCTTCTGTAACTACCTTTTTCTGAATCAAAGTAATCTCTTTTGCCACTTTCTTCGCCCCCTAGTTTTGATCCACAAGTGATACGTATTGTTTTCGCTGCCATTTCTGCTGAATTTCAACACCATTTTGCGGATGACGTTTTTTATCTCTCGGGTTTGAAGCAGGAAGCGGACGATTACCTTTTTCACGTAATACACGCATTTTTACCATCGTTTGTTTATAAGCAGGTGTACAAGTATAAAGGTCTGTCGCTGTTCCTGTTAAAATATTAACCGCTTCTTCATTGACTGTCGCGTGCATCGGTAAATATAGCTCGTTTCCAGTCACACGATCTGTAATAAGTGCCTGCACCTTAATTTTACCAAACGGTGATGCTAGCTCTACAAGTCCGCCATCTTT
Source organism: Bacillus sp. Xin1 (assembly GCF_013314535.1). Taxonomy (GTDB): domain Bacteria; phylum Bacillota; class Bacilli; order Bacillales; family Bacillaceae_G; genus Bacillus_A. The sequence goes on from NZ_JABUAE010000005.1 coordinate 146,210, forward strand.
CACATTTCGTTCAGTGGCAAGCTCAGGCGAAATCTCAACAAACACTTCAGAAATTTTGGATAAAATCCCAACTGATTTATTTGTCATATTCCCTTCATGGAAATGTTCGAGCAAACGACCGTTATTTAGTAATAGATCATAGTCTTCTGGCGCTTCAACTGGCGGAATCCATTCATCTAGTGATAGACGAGCTTTTTTGTCAGGGAAATTAAAGCCATCCACATATAATAATGGTGTGTCACTACCATCGCGGCTACCCCAACATAAACTATTCCATCCTTCTAAACGATCATATGTCGCTTGTGAATAATACGGCGCGAGTGATGCGATTTCATCCATAATTTCACTTGGGCTTTCATAATTCCAATCACCACCAAGGGCACGAGCTACTTTTTGCAGGATCCACCAATCTGGTTTCGAATCACCGAGCGGTTTCATAACTTCATATAAACGCTGAATACGACGCTCTGTATTCGTAAATGTTCCTTCTTTTTCTAGACTTGGTGCTGCCGGTAAAATAACATCAGCAAAACGAGCTGTTTTTGATAAGAATATGTCTTGAACTACAAGGAAGTCGAGATTACTTAAAATGTGTTGCACATGATTCGCATTGGAATCGACTAACGCCATTTCTTCTCCCATTACATACATACCACGTAGTTTCCCTTCCTCTGCAGCCGCAAGCATTGCAATGTTATTCAGCCCTGGCTCTTTCGGAATTTTAGTACCATATGCTTTTTCAAATTTCGCACGAAGTGTATCATCCGACACTGCTTGGTAGCCTGGAAGCCAGTTCGGTAATGTCGCCATATCACAAGCACCTTGCACATTATTATGCCCACGGAGTGGATATGCACCTGCACCAGGGCGACGGTAGTTACCAGTTATAAGAAGTAAGTTAGAAATCGCTGCAGACGTCGTACTTCCTCCTGTATTTTGCGTAACGCCCATACCCCAAAGTACACAAGTACCATCTGCTTCGTATACCATGCGAGCCATTTCTTTTAATGTATCTTTAGAAATACCTGTAATATTTTCTGTATAATCAAGTGTGTATTTCTCTAACATTTTGCTATATTCATCAAAGTTCTTCACATTTTCATCTAAGAATTTCTTATCATGCCAACCTTGATCAATAATATATTTTGTTATTCCAGCAAGCCATACGTAATCCGTTCCTTGACGCGGATGAACAAATAGGTCAGCACGCTCTGCCATTTCATGTTTACGAAGGTCTGATACAATCAGTTTTTGCTCATGTAATTTATGGGCACGTTTCACACGAGTAGCAAGTACAGGGTGTCCTTCCGTTGGATTCGCTCCCACAATAATAACAAGGCCAGCTTCCGCAATATCTTTCACTGTCCCTGCGTCTCCACCTATACCGACGGTTTTTGTTAAACCATCACTTGCTGGGGATTGACAATAACGGGAACAGTTATCTACATTATTTGTTCCATATATTTGACGAGCTAACTTTTGCATTAAATAGTTTTCTTCATTTGTTACTTTTGAAGAAGAAATAAATCCAAATGCATCGCTACCATATTCAGATTTAATATGCTGCATATTGGATGCCACAACTTCTAAAGCTTCTTCCCATGACGCTTCAACGAACATATCTCCCTGACGAATCAACGGTTTTGTAATACGGTCCTCGCTATTTACAAAGTCCCAACCGAACTTTCCTTTTACACATGTAGAAATTCCGTTTACTGGCGCGTCTGATACAGGTTGTACTTTTAAAATTTGACGGTCTTTCGTCCACACCTCGAACGAACAACCTACACCGCAAAATGTACAAACTGTTTTCGTCTTGTTAATCTTCGTTTTTCGCATCGCAGATTCCACTTCTGAAACTGCTAAAATACTACTATATCCAGGCTCTACATCTTTTACAAAATCAATCATTGGGTCTAACACATCTTGTTTTAGTCCGGTCATGAACCCTGCTTCTCCAAGCATTGATTTTTCCATTAATGCGTTACAAGGACACACCGTTACACATTGCCCGCAACTAACGCAAGATGAATCATTAATACTTACGCCGCTATCCCAAATTACACGAGGACGATCTAAATTCCAATCAATTGATAATGTTTCGTTTACCTGTAAATTCTGACACACTTCTACACATTGCCCACAAGCAATACATTGATTCGGATCGTAACGATAAAATGGATGAGTCATGTCTACTTCTTTTGAACTAACTTTCGGTTCATATGGGTATTTTTGCTCTTCAATTCCCATCATATGTACCGTATTATGAACTTTACAGTTCCCGTTATTATTATCACATACTGTACAATACAATAAGTGATTCTCTAATATTCGATCCATCGCTTCCGTTTGTGCTTCTTTTGCGCGCGCTGATTGTCTTTCGATATGCATACCATTTTCTAATTTCGTTGAACAAGCACGCAGTAATTTTCCATCTACCTCTACAATACATGTATCACAAGTTTGAATTGGATCTACTTCCGGTACATGACAAATTTGTGGATGCTCTACATTACTTTCGTTAAATAATTGCAGTATCGTCTTTTCACCAGATGAAAGAAATTCCTTTCCATCTACGGTTACACGAACCGTTTGCTCTGCCATAGTTCCCCTCTCCTTATAACTAACTGTACAATATAATTTTGAATCCGTTTTCAAAATTATATTGTTGTACATTTTTTGAAACGCTCTGTTGAAATCTTATCTTAGAAGTCGATTCTTGATGCTATAAGGTATAAAAAATGACACTATTCTACTACTCTATTATATCTCACATATACAATGATAACCAAATAATCTTCTATATCATAGCTAACAGATGCTTTTATATTTTCAATGTTTTATGATAAATAGAAAGACAAATACATACAAAGGGGAAAATAGTATGGGGCATGTCCAAGAAACCTATAAAATGATACGTTATCAAGGCGGCGTTTTTTCTGAACAAAAAGATGAAATTGTCACAGAATATCCTGTAACAATTAAATTAAATGGGGAGGAATATGTAACAGTTGTATGTACTCCAAATTATATTGAAGATATGGTAATAGGTTTTTTAATTTCTGAAGGAATTATTGCTTCTTATGAAGGGATTGATGAGCTATGGATACAGAAAGACAAAGGGGTTGTCCATGTAAAAACATCACAAATCAATCCTCTCTATCAAACACTATATAACAAACGATATGTCACTTCTTGCTGCGGAAAAAGTAGACAAGGTTTTGTTTTTGTAAATGATGCAGCAAAAGCAAAAACTTTACATGATATACATGTAACAGTTACTCCGAAAGAATGTTTTAATTTAATGAATACCTTACAGCAATCTTCTACTACATTTCAGCAAACTGGTGGCGTTCATAATACCGCTCTTTGTGATCGAAACAACGTTCTCATATCAAGAATGGACATCGGAAGGCATAATGCATTAGATAAAATATATGGCTATTGTTTACGCAATCATATCCCAATCAAAGGAAAAATCATTGTATTCAGTGGTCGAGTTTCATCTGAAATTTTGTTAAAAGTTTCTAAAATCGGCTGTGAAATTGTTCTTTCTAAATCAGCGCCAACAAAATTAGCTTTGCAGCTTGCTCATGATTTAGGCATTACAGTAGTCGGGTTTATTCGTAATGATTCTTGTAATATTTATACTCACCCAGAACGAATTGAAGGATATATAACAGAAAAAAATGATTCCTAGCAAAGGAATCATTTTTTAGTTATAAAAATGTAATATATTTAATTGTTGAATAGTTAATAAAGTTAATATATAATTTCATTACATAAAGTAATAAAAACAAAAGAAGACACATGTTTTTCTCGCATATATCTACTTATTCTTTTACAAATTAAGAACGAGCACGTAAAGAATATGTTTATGAATACACAGTAGATGTTCTATTAATATAATCATCATACTCTTACGGATCCCCCATTTTCCTATAGAGTGAGATAAACTAAGGAGGTTCTCGATATGGAAATTCGTTTATTAACAAAAGAAGATGCAGAAATTTACTTAAAAGTTTGTATGGAAGGATTAACACAAAATCCCGAAGCCTTTAGTTCTTCTTATGAAGATGTACTAAAACATGAGGATCCTGTGGCTGCAATGGCAAAGCGTTTAGCTAATCCAGATAAATATACACTCGGTGTCTTTAAAGATAACGGTTTAATCGGAATTGCTACTTTAGAAACTAAGCCATTTATAAAACAAGAACATAAAGCAAAAATCGGCTCTGTTTATATCTCTCCAAAAGCACGTGGTCTCGGTGCTGGACGTGCGTTGATCAAAGCCATTATTGAAAATGCACATAAACTACATGTAGAACAACTCATGCTTGATGTTGTTGTCGGAAATGTAGCTGCAAAAAAATTGTATGATTCACTTGGCTTTCAGACATATGGTGTACAAGAGCGTGCCTTAAAGCATAATGGACAGTATTGGGATGAGGAACATATGGTTTTATTTTTGAATAATTAATTATAGCTTTTCACAAAAGTACCTTTTGATACAAAGGTGCTTTTTTCTTACAACAATGTAATATTTATGTCATCTAATTAAATGGTTCTCTCCCCTCCTCTTTACTATACTAAAAGTACGAAATCACAATTAAAAGAAATGAGCGCTAAAGAAACAATAGAAGTAATAGCATAAAATCGGTAATTGGAGGAACAACAAATATGAAACAGCACAAACATCCTATTTTTTTAATTTGCGGTACAATAATTGTCACTTCAGGACTGGCAATTCTTCCTTGGTTTATTGTATAACACTTCTATCATTTTTTAATTCTTTCGCCTTCCTAGACAAAACTCCCCCGTACATAGCATACGCGGGATTTTTACATACAAATAAAAAAGCTCATTGTTTCTCCAAACGAAACAACGAGCTCATACATCTATTATAGAATTCCGAAAAATTTATTCGCACACTTCACAATGATTAGCATAGATACAGCAACACACATTACAACAGCATTGCGATCTTGTTTATCCTTTTGAAAACGTTCTTCTTTTTTACTCATGTGTATAGTCCCCTTTATAAAAAAAGTGTGAGATAGGAAATTTTCCTTATCCGATGCGAGGTGAATACGAAATTTCTCACTATCTCACATACACAATAGAATGGAATTGTCATTTTATAAATAAAATGACATGACGTTATGTCGCAACATAGGGTATTTGTGTCGCTACGCCTTTTATTATAAAAAAGAGTTGTGCAAAAGTAGTGCATTTTTTATGTCAATTGCTTTAGTAGAAAAAATACACTACAATTCAATCACATAAACAGAGTTTTTTATTATTTTCATGTAAACTATACAAAGTAGAAATGAATGTTTTGAGGTGTACAAGACTATGATAAAAATCTTATTAGTAGACAATGAAGAACGCATGTTACGATTATTAGACTTATTTTTAAGCCCACGTGGTTATTTTTGTATGAAAGCTACGTCTGGCATAGAAGCTCTTGAACTAATTCAGCAAAAAAACTTCGATATTATTTTGTTAGATGTCATGATGCCAAATATGGATGGATGGGATACATGTTACCAAATCCGCCAAATCAGCAATATTCCAATCATAATGTTAACAGCTCGTAATCAAAACTACGATATGGTTAAAGGACTCACAATGGGGGCCGATGACTATATTACAAAACCTTTTGACGAACAAATACTAGTTGCACGAATTGAAGCTGTACTGCGCCGAACAAAAAAGGACGGTTTTATCAGCTTCAATGGTATTGAATGGGATAAAACCAAACATACTGTCACTGTTTACGACGAAAAAATTCCACTTACACCTATCGAGTTTTCGTTACTAGGACTGTTTTTACAAAATACAAATCGAGCATATAGCCGTGATGATTTAATCGAAAAAATATGGGGATATCAAACCGATATTGAATACCGTACTGTCGACTCACATATCCGCAATATCCGTGATAAATTACGAAAAAAAGACTTTCCTGTTGAAAGATACTTAGAAACCATCTATAAAGTGGGATATAAGTGGAAAAGTGAATAAAAGCAAATAGTATAGTGAAACTTTGATTAGCAAACATTTTTTATCCCCCTATTCGCTGTACTTTAAGGTAGGAGGCTTACCGCCCGAGAATAGGGGACAAGATTTGATAAGTGGTGAGATACCTCCCTCTAGCTATTAATGTGAAATAAAGGTGTGGTAAAAAATGAATAAACTTTCTCTCAAGGTCGGTACATACTTTTTAATATTAGCTCTATGTATTGAAACAATTGCTTTTGTATCTTTTTATACAAGTTTGTCGAACATGCGTATCGAGGAAGAAAAATCTGCTCTTTTAGAAAAAGGGAAGCGCTATAGTAAATTTATTTCAAGACGTTATGGTCCACGAGCTTTCGAACATGCTACAGCAATGGAATCACATTCTATTTCAGATACAAAGTTAGTCATAACAGACACCAATGGGCAAATCCTTTCTTCTTCTGATCCAGTAACACCGGAAATGAAAAAGCAACTTGCTAACAAAATACGTTGTACTTCAATAGATGGAACTATGGTTGAGAAAAATTGGAAAACATCGAAATATATTTCAACAGCAACGCCCATTATCATTCATAAACAAATCACTGGGTATGTACATATGTTTTTAGATACAGCATTTTTAGAAAAAATGCTTCTTCGCTTAGCACATCAATTTATTATTATTGGTGTATTAACTCTTGTTTTAACAACAATTTCTGTATTTATCTTTTCTCGTGTCATTACCGATCCTCTTATTAAAATGAAACGTGCAACAGAAAAAATGTTAAAACTAAATAAACCAATTAAATTAGGAATTAAGCGCAATGATGAACTCGGTAGTTTGGCCAAAACCATTGAAGAATTATCTAGTGAATTAACCTACATGAAAAAAGAAAGAAATGAATTTCTTGCAAGTGTAGCCCACGAACTGCTCACACCACTTACCTATATGAAAGGTTATGCAAAAGTTGCTAAAAGAGATTCTCTCTCTAAAGAAGAGCGTGAAGAATATTTACAAATTATTGAAGATGAGACAGATAGTGTAACCGAACTCGTTCAAGACTTATTTGATCTAGCGCAACTTGAACAGCATCAATTTATTATTAAAAAACAAAAGATTCCTTTACAGCCTTTTCTAGAACGCATGATTGAAAAAACTAAACCAGCACTTGCTAAAAAACTAATGAAAATTAAATTTTACTGCACAGATAACCCTAATGTCTGTATAGATGAACGCCGAATGGAACAAGTAATGCTCAACTTATTACACAACGCCTATCAGCATTCTTATGAACAGTCAATTATTACTGTACGCGCCTATCAAAATGGGAATACTTTTTCTATAAGTGTGCAAGATGAAGGAGAAGGGATTCCGCAAGAAGATATTCCACATATTTTTGATCGTTTTTATCGTGTTGATAAATCAAGAGCTCGAGCTACGGGTGGTAAAGGAATCGGTCTAGCTGTTGTAAAAGAAATCGTTGAGTTACATAGCGGTTCCATACAAGTGAAAAGCAAGCTCGGAATTGGAACTGAATTTATTATTGAATTACCAATCGAATAATATAATTGTTCGTCTATCACCAGTAGTATCTTTATGAAGAAGCTGCTGGTGATATTGTGTTAAGAGCTATTATTTATTGAAATTTTATTTGCAAACGGAGTAACATGCTACTAACAAAAGCTAGCTTTTTGAAATTATTCTTATTTCAATATAAAATATAAATACATCTGTCAAAGATTTGGAGGGTGATATAATTGGATATCCATGTATTAACAAAGGATGAAGCAGAAATTTATCTAGAACTTCGCGTAGAAGGATTAAAGCAAAATCCTGAGGCTTTCAGTTCTTCTTATGAAGATATTATTAATAAAGAATGCCCGATTGAGTATAAAGCACAAAAGCTAGCACAAGATGAAAACTATACACTAGGTGCATTTAAAGACGGTACATTAATTGGGGTTGCAACCCTGGAAACGAAACCATACGTAAAACAAGAACATAAAGCAAAGATTGGTTCAGTATATGTATCGCCAAAAGCACGTGGACTTGGAGCAGGAAAATCTCTTATTAAAGAGTGTATTGAACTTGCAAAAACATTAGAAGTAGAACAAGTTATGCTTGATGTTGTGGTCGGAAATGATGGTGCAAAAAAACTTTATGAATCATTAGGATTTAAAACATTTGGTGTACAAGAGCGTTCTTTAAAGTATAACGGTCAGTACTGGGATGAAGAACATATGGTTTTATTCTTAGATGAAGAGAAATAATTAAAACATCCTCACATGCATGAGGATGTTTTTCATTTTGTAGAGAAAAGAATCATGATAAGAAAATTGTGCGAAGCATCGCAAAATAGGGTCTTCGTTTAAAACGGTAAATAAAATTTTATCGGCGATTCTGCAAATATATCGATCGTTCGACAAATTACATGTTAAAAATCTATTCGTTGCCCAACAAAATATGTACATGCGAAACAAACTACTTCAAAAACCATGCCTGATATAACAATTGAACCGCTTCTTTAATCTCTTCCTCAGATAAAATAGCAAACCCAAGCAAAACTGTATTTTTTGAAGCAGTCCCTTCTTTATAATACGTAGAAACCGGATATACTTTTATACCGTTTTCAGCTGCCCTCTTTATTAATGCTTCTTCTAACATTCCATTGTGAACTTTTAATAAAATATGTAAGCCAGAATCTTCTCCAATTACCTCCGCCTTATTAGAAAAGTACCTTTCTACCGCTGAGACAAGAGCATCTCTTTTTTTTCGATAAACAACTCGCATCTTATGAATATGCTTTTCCCAATGACCCTCGTTTAAAAATCTTCTAATGATTTCTTGGTCGATTCTTGAAACACTTTGTGTATAAAATAAATATTGCGTTTGATACAACTCAATTAGCTGTTTTGGCAGTACCATGTAGCTCATCCGTAATGATGGAAGCAAAGCTTTTGAAAGTGTTCCCATATAAATTACCTTTCCTTCTGTATCAAGACCCTGCAGTGCTGGAATCGGCTTTCCAGAGTAACGAAACTCACTATCATAATCATCTTCAATAATATAACGCCCACTCTCTCCTTGTGCCCATTGTAATAGTTGCATCCTTCTTTTAATTGGCATAATCATTCCACACGGAAATTGATGAGACGGGGTAACGAACACAACATTTGCATGACTATCTTCTAAATCTGAAATACAAATCCCATCCTCATCAAGCGAGAGCATCTGAACATTTTCTTCCCCTTTCTCAAAAGCAACCATTTTCCGGTGATAACCTGGATTTTCAACTGCAAAATAACTTCCTTTTAACAACTGAAACAACATCCTTATTAAAAACTGTGTCCCAGCTCCGATTACAATTTGACTTGCTGAACATCCCACACCTCTTGATTCATATAAATATTTCGCAATCTCTTCACGTAAACACGCTTCTCCTTGAGGATGACCAAGAAATAATAAATCCTTATTTTCTAGTTGCCATACCTCGTTTGAAATCTTTCGATATATAGAGAATGGAAATGCATTTGCATCTACACCTGTTTGAGTGAAATCATATTTATATTTTTCTTCCCTGTACAATACTTCCTTCACGATTTCTCTTCTTTTCACTGTATGTGTCATTTGTTCTATTTCACATACAAAATAACCTGTGCGTGACACTGATTCAATGTATCCCTCTGCGAGAAGCTGTTCATATGCCGATTCCACTGTGTTTTTACTCACTTCTAAATATGTCGCTAACTTTCTTTTTGCTGGGAGCTTCGTAAAAGGAGGGATTTTTCCACTTCTTATTTCTGATTTTATATACTCGTATAACTGTACATACAGTGGGATTTTTCCCTCCATATTCAAATTTGGTGTTAACTCTAACATAAAATCTGACCCCTTTACAAAATACATTATTGATACTTTTTACAGTACCAGAAGTTATATATAATTCCTTTTATCATGTAAATCTTAAAAAATCAATCCTAGAAAGGAGCATCATGATGAACAATAACAGACGACTCGGCCTCATAATGATTATTACAGGAGCTACTCTATGGGGATTATCAGGTCCAATGATTCAGTGGCTTTTTCAACATACGAAAGTATCATCTATCGACTTTTTAGTCATTCGTCTATTGCTTGCTGGGGTCTTTATTTTATCTTTCTTACTAATAAAAAGACAAAATATATTTCGTATTTGGCAACAACCGCGTCATCTTTTGCAACTGATTATTTTCTCTATCCTTGGAATGCTTGGCGCACAGTATGCTTTTATCGAAACAGTGCATATTAGCAACGCTGTTACGGCTACTCTATTCCAATTTTTAGGGCCGGTTCTCATTACTATTTATGTTGCAGTGCAGCATAAACAACTTCCTTCCACTATGCAAGTATTAGCAATTGTCGCTGCCCTGACAGGCACATACTTTATCATTACAAATGGATCCGTACAAAATATTGTTTTATCAAAAGAAGCGATTTTATTTGGCCTATTAACAGCAATTGGTTTTGCCTTTTACACACTTCATCCAGCTTCCCTTATTAAACAATGGGGGACGACTCTTATTATTGGTTGGGGGATGCTAATCGGAGGTATTGCACTATTCATTTATAATCGCTCTTTTGAATGGAAACAACTTTCGCAAACCTTTACGTTACAAACATTCTCTATGCTAATTTTAATTATTATAAGTGGAACACTTTCTTTTCTTCTTTACATTGGCAGCCTAAAATATTTATCAGCAACAGAGACCAGTATTTTATCTAGTATTGAACCGCTTGTAGCAGCTGTTGTTTCTATCGCTTGGCTAAAAGAATCTTTCGGAGCATACCAATTACTAGGTGGTGTATGTATCGTCGTTGCTGTTATTTTCTTAACAATGCCAGAAAAAGAAGCAGAGCCCACACTCACCACTGAACAAATATAGTACAAAATGTCAAAAGAGGTCATACTAAACTTATGACCTCTTTTTTATGAATGAAAAGGAATTGTCCGCTCTTCTAGCAAATACAATTACACTAACAATGAAAAATAGGAGTGTGGCAAGATGAAAAAAATTGGAACTGCGCTACTTTTCTCCTGTCTCATCACTGGATGTACCTCAATCGGGCAAGATTCCAAAGCACCAAGAACAGAAATAATAGAGGCTTCAAATCCTCAAACAAATGTACCCTCATTTTTTCATTTAAGCGTCTTAAAAGATGTTAACTGGGAAGAAAGTCCTCTCTTTGTTGATGGAAAAACACCGTTAAGAGGCATTGAAGGGAAAATTGCAATTGCAGATGGTACTTTCATTGCTGGTGAGAAAAATAAACAGATGTGGTTCTTCCTCGATCCACAAATACCATCTGGAAAACTATCTATTATTGCTCTAAAACAAGGATCTACAACACCCACTCCCGTACTCTTCCAAGATGAAACTTCCGAACAAACTTGGACTGCTCCTACTTCCATTCATGCAAGCACAAAAGAGCTCCCTTTTCTTATGTCACTGCCTTCTCCTGGATTATGGGTATTCAATATATATATTGATGAGAAATATTATGAGCAAATTGTTATTCATGTAGAAAAAAGTGACAAGGCTTAACTTCTTCCTTACAACAATGTAATTCTCATGTCATCTACTTCGATAGTTGCAATTCCCTCTCTCCCTTATACTAAAAGTAAGAAATGAAACAAAACAACAAGGAGAGATGAGAGATGAAAAAAGTGATGGAAGTAGTTGTAGCAGTAGCAGAGGTTTTTGTAAATGGGAAACAAGTAGCAGTGGAGTTAAACAAATAATGAAACGAGGAATATTTATTATGAATTGTCTAATCACATAAAAAGAGATAAGGTTTCATTACTGTTTTGATCCCTTATCTCCTCAGAGAGACAGTATCTTTTTTTGAAAAGGTACTGTTTTTTTACTATTTTAAATAACTTGGCGCCTTTTTCACTTGTGCCACACCTGATTCAATTGCTGCCTTCGCTACTGCAGCAGCAACACTTGGAACAACCCTTTTATCTAGCGGATTTGGAATGACATAGTTCTCATTCCGTTCTTCATCAGTAATGATGTTAGCGATTCCATATGCTGCAGCTAACTTCATTTCTTCTGTGACATCAGTTGCACGTACATCCAATGCACCGCGGAATATTCCAGGGAACGCTAACACATTATTTACCTGGTTTGGAAAATCAGAACGTCCTGTTCCAACAACAGCTGCCCCGGCCTGTAGTGCATCTTCTGGGAATATTTCCGGAATTGGATTGGCCATTGCAAACACAATTGGTTTTTCATTCATTGTCTTCACAAGTTCTTTTGTTAGTACGTTAGGAGCAGATACACCGATAAAAATATCTGCACCGTCAATCGCTTCTTTTAATGTTCCACGTACAAATTCACGATTTGTTTCTTTCGCAATCTCGATTTGTGCCGGGTTCATCCATGATTCTCCTTCACAAACGATGCCTTCTAAACTTACTAACGTCATATGCTGTGCTCCTGCTTTTAATAACAATTTACCAATTGCAATCCCTGCAGAACCGGCACCATTAATGACAATCTTCACTTCATCCATCTGTTTGCTTACAACTTTTAAAGCATTAATAACTGCAGCTAAAACAACAATTGCTGTTCCGTGCTGATCATCATGGAACACTGGAATATTTGTTTCTTCTTTTAAACGCTTTTCAATTTCAAAACAGCGCGGCGCGGCAATATCTTCTAAATTAATACCTGCAAATGTAGGTTCTAAATTTTTAACAATGGTTACGATTTCATCTACATCAGTCGTTCCAAGACAAAGCGGAAATGCATCTACATTCGCAAACTTTTTAAATAAAATACTTTTCCCTTCCATAACCGGCATAGCTGCTTTCGGACCAATATCACCTAACCCAAGTACGGCTGTTCCATCCGAAACAACTGCAACCATATTACCACGTGCTGTATAGTCATAAGCTGTTTCTTCATCTGCTGCAATCGCTTTACAAGACTCAGCTACTCCAGGTGTATATGTCAAACTTAAATCATCTGCTGAATTAACTTCTACCTTACTTGTAATTTCAATTTTTCCAACCAATTCTTTGTGAAGTAGTAATGAACGCTCATTAATTTGACTTTCTAACATAGTTACAATCTCCCTTTAATTTGACAAGCTAGCTACATCTTTATATAGCTAGCTTGTTTGATAGTAAGTAATTTAAGAAAACATTTTTAATAAAATCGTTGCTGTTACGACCATTGCGGCACCGCCCAAACGCGTGGAAATTTGCGCAAATGGCATCAATTCCATTCGGTTTGAAGCTGATAAAATCGCAACGTCACCAGTTCCACCTAATCCACTATGACATCCTGTTACAATCGCAGATTCAACTGGGTACATTTTCATAACTTTCCCAACAAGAAAACCAGTCGCTATCATTGTTAATACTACTGACGCACAGACCACAACATATCCAACTGAAAGAACAGCTGCTACATCTTTTAACGGAATATATAACAATCCTAATCCAACCATTAATGGCCATGTTAAGTTTTTCGAAATAAATTTGTATAAATGATATGCTCCTTGCTCCATTTTTGCTGGCATTAGTTTAAAGTACTTCACGATTGCTGCAGAGAAGATCATAATGATTGCTCCTGGGATACCAATAAATTTAGAAGCAAATCCGCCAAAGATAAAGAATGTACATGCAATTAATAAACCTGCTCCCATTAATGAGAAATCAATTGGTTTTTCTGTATTTTGTTCTTTTAATAACTCTGCTTGATTATCTGTTTTTACTAATACGCCATTACCACTAAGCTCGGGTCTTTTCTCACCTAGACGTTTCATATATCCTGCGCTTACAATCGCAAACATATTTCCAATAATAGCTGCTGGAATGAGCTGTGATACAAATGTCGCAGAAGATTCATTTAGAATGTCACTGTAGGCTAAAGAAAGTGGTAAAATCCCTTCTCCTATACCACCGCTCACAATTGGTACAATGATAAAGAAGAATGTTTGCTTCATTTCAAATCCAAATAATGAGCCAACTAACAAGCCGACTACTACTGATGCTAATGTCCCTACAACTAACGGGATAAACATGCGAACAAACCCTTGTACTAACACTTTACGGTTCATTCCTAAAACACTTCCGACTACTAAACAAGAAATATATAAATATAAAAAATTCGACTTTTTCATTAATGCAGTAGCAGCTTCCATTGAAGCAGGGTTCATCCAATTAAAAAATACAAGTAATGATGGAATAAATAATGAGAGAATTGCTGGTCCACCAATATTTTTTAAAATCGGGATCCGCATCCCAATATCCCCTAAGAAAATCCCCATAATCATAATGACTGCAAATCCGCCAATCATATCAGCTGGTAACTTGTTATATACAGATGCTCCATAAATAATAGCTGCTAATACGATATATAACGGTAAAGGTATAACACCAATTTTAATATTCATGATTTTTGAAACAAAAGATTTTTGTTCTAACTCTGCTGTTTCCGCAATTGATACCGCTTCCACATTATTTCGAATCCCCATATAGGCACCCCCTTATATTCTTGTTTTTAATATTAAAACGCTTTCAACATTAAAAATAGTTTTTGTAAGTTTTGTAACTGATTTTGTAATTAAAAAAAGTATAAGCGGCTTACATAAGCCGCTTATACATAAAAACGTATTTTCCTTTCATCGATGCATCGTAATTTACTTACTGGTCTCCCCACATGTTGATAGACCATTTCATTTTCTAAAACTCCTATTTCAGTTAAAAACATGACATACTTTCGAATAGAAACCCTTGAAATTCCAACTAATTGCGCCATTTCATCTGTTGTAAACACTTGTCCATGAAGTGATTCTATTTGTTTCCAAATTAACTGTAATGTTTGCTTTGTTAGCCCTTTGGGCAGTTCTTTATTTATATGAGTTTCTACTTTTTCTTTTTGTAAAATCAACGTATCTAATTCAGATTGACTAATATTTTGTTGTTCTTTCATGAACATAAATTTCTCGCGATATGCCGTTAATGCTTCCTTAAACCGTTCAAATGTAAATGGTTTAATTAAATAATCAACGACTCCATATTGCAGCGCCTTTTTTATACTCCCCATATCATGCACAGCTGAAATCATGATAACATCAATTTCTTTTTCTTGATTCCGAATATGCATTAACAAGTCAAAACCTGTATCACCAGGCATAAAGATATCAAGTAATATGAAATCTATAGACGATTCCTTTAATATCTCTACTGCTTCGCCCACAGAATTTGCTATATGAACAAGTTCAAACCCTCCTACTTGCTCTAAATAATGCTTATTTAACATCGCTACCATTGGATCATCTTCTACAATCAAAACTTTGATCATGTCCCTATCTCATCCCTACTTTTGTATGGTATTTCAATGGTTATGGTCGTTCCCTTCCCTAACAATGAATCAACTTGCATGTTCCCATTTATTTGCTTTAAACTATCCTTTACAAGATATAAGCCATATCCTCGATTCTCTCCCTTTGTGGAATACCCTTTGACAAATACTTTGTCAATTTCTTCTTGCTGGATTCCAATTCCTGTATCTTTAACTGTGATAATTAACGTATCCTGATATTGAATAGAAATATCTACTCGCTTATATTCACAATTCATAACCGCATCTAATGCATTGTCGATTAAATTTCCCACAATTGTAATGAGTTCATGAATAATACGTTCGTCATATGGCTCTGGTAAGTAAGAATTCTCGCTTACAATAAGTTGTATATTCTTTTCCCTTGCGTAACTAAGTTTACCAAGCATAAACCCTGCAAATACAGGATTTTTTATTTTTCGCATCACACCACCAATTTCATATTGATGCTCCGAAACCATGTTACTAATATATGTCTCTAATTGTTCATAATGCTTCATATGTGTAAGCCCTAATACAACGTGCATCTTATTCATAAACTCATGAGATTGTGCTCTAAGCGCTTCTGCATAAAGTCGAATATCCGTTAATTGTTCTGCTAATTGCCTAATCTCTGTTTTATCACGAAATGTTGCAATTGCACCAACAATTTCTCCTTTAACATATAAAGGAACTCTGTTTGTAACAATGGTAATTCCATAAAGATTTTGTTCCTCATACAATTGAGCTTCCCCCGTTTGTAACACTTCTTTTATACATGAGTTAGGCATATACTTCTCAACATCTTTGCCAATAAAATCTTCTTCGAGACCACTTTTCTTAAACAACCGTTTTGCTTCGTTATTGATTAAAGTAACTCTCGCGTTTTTATCAACAGCAATGATTCCTTCTTTAACAGATTGTAACATCGTATTCCGTTCTTCTAAAATTTTTGCAATTTCGCTAGGTTCAAGATTAAATAAAATTTTCTTAATATGTCTAGCTAATAAAATAGCACCTATAATTCCAACTAAGATTCCAACACCGATACCAATATAAATAATGTGCCTACTCTCTTTTACCCTCTCATACACATTATCAGCTGAAATACCGACAGCCACAACTCCCATTTGTTCTCTCGTTTCAGAAAAAATAGGTACAAACACTCGCATAGAGATTCCCAATGTCCCTTCTGCCATCGATACATGTTCTTTCCCTTTCAAAGCTATTCCTTCATCTCCTCCTACAAAATGATGACCGATTTTTGTAGGATCAGGGTGAGATTTTCGAATACCATTCATATCCATGACTACAATAAATTGTACATCTGTATTTTTTAACAATCGATTTGTATATGTTTGAATTTCAGATATATCTTTTCTTCCTGCTAAAGCATCAATGACAAGTGGTGAATTCGCTACAATACTCGCAATTGTTTTTGCTTTTTCAGCTTGGCTTTCTTCGGTCGTGCGTTCGACATTATGACTAATTAATATATCTGTTACAACTAAAGAAAGTACAATAACAGTACACACCAGCAATGTAATCGTTTTCCATAAACTTAACAATTTTTTTCTTTTTCTCATCCCTTTATTGTCTCCCTTATTTCCTCTTTACTACACGCGAAATCTATCTTACTTATTCTTTTTTAGGAATACAACCATTTCACAAAATAAGTACATCTATCTTAATTCATTCTTTCACAAAATTTTCTATCCATTTTTTATTCTTACAACAATGTAATTCTCATGTCATCTACTTCGATAGTTGCCACTCCCTCTCTCCCTTATACTAAAAGTAAGGAATGAAACAAAAAACAAGGAGAGATAAGAGATGAAAAAAGTGATGGAAGTAGTTGTAGCAGTAGCAGAAGTTTTTGTAAATGGAAAACAAATAGCAATGGAGTTAAACAAATAATGAAACAAAAAAAATTCATGATAAACCGTAAAAGACAATAAAAAGAGATAAGGTTTCATCATTGTTTTGATCCCTTATCTCTCTTATTTTGTTACTCGATATATAAAATATATGTAGTTTCATTCCTAGTTCAATTTGAATTTTGTACATAACTAATTGCTTGACTCCCCAACTGCACCCATGCCTGGTTCAAAGTTTCTGCGCCCTTTTTACTTCGTTAAATACGAATAAAATGCATCCGCATCTGTTTGAACCATAGGTAAAAAGACAAGTTCCTTTTCCTTTTTAGGCTGTTCCTTTTTTATTTTCTCTTTCAATTGTTGAATATTTAAATTTGCACTATCTATACCAAGCTCGTCTGCAATTTGTATGACTTTCTGTTCATTTATTTCTTTTAGCACTTGGTAAATATCTTTACCATATAAATCAATATGCAGTTTTTTTGCTTCATCTTGAATTTTCCCTTCATATACCTCTTGCGCCAAATTTTCTATATCTTTCCCTTTTTGAGAAATACCTAGCTTTTCCGCTTCCTCCTTTACTTTCGTTCCATAAATCTCGGTCGCAATCTCATCTATTTCTTTTCCTTCTGTTGAAACCCCTAGTTTATCTGCTTCATCATTGATTTTAATTTTATTAATTTGCTTTATTAAATCCACAATAGATGCATGATCTATTTTTATTCCTAGATTCACTGCTTCTTGTTTTACTTTTGTTTCATAGATTTCTTCTGAAAGAGTCCCTACATCTTTTCCCTCAGTAGAAATCCCTAGCTGCTTCGCCTCTTGATCAACTTCTGTTTCATGAATTTCTTTTTCTAACGTAATTTGCTCTTTACCATCTGTTGCAATTCCTAGTTTCTTTGCTTTTTTCTCTGTCTGTGCCGCATGCATTTTCCCATCATTAAGTTGTTCTTTACTGCACTGAGCAAAATCAGTTTTTCCTTTTGACATTGTAGAAGGGGATGCCCCTCTCATTATACTTAAGCTCACCATTCCAATAACAAATAATGATGCTATCTTTTTCTTTTCCAAATTTCATCTCCCCTTTACATTTTGGACATTGTAATTGCCTTCACTTGTTTTCTCTTCTATTTCCCCCACATTATCGTAGAAGATATGCTCAATTCATTTCTTATTAGAGTCATCTGTGAATACAACTATCTAGCTATTCTTAACAAGAATGCACAGTGATTTCCTTTTCTCTCTTTTGCCCTTCTTATTCTGTGTAAACTCTATTATGAAAAACATTTCTTAACTTTCCCTTAAAAAAGACGACCTTGTAAAAACAAGATCGTCTCTAAATTCTTTATACTCTTTGATTTTTAGGTAAAGTCACTTCAAAAGAAGCACCTTCATTTATTTTGCTCTCTACTTTTATTCTCCCATAATGCTTTTCTGCAATCCAATTCGCAATTGAAAGCCCTAATCCAGCACCTTCTGATTTCGCTCTTGCTTTATCTCCTTGATAAAAACGGTCAAACAACTTTGGAATATTTTCCTCTTTTATTCCAATTCCATTATCCTTTACTTGAATCATAATTGAACTATTTGTTTGCATACATGCTACTTGGATTATTCCACCAACGTCAGTGTATTTCATCGCATTGTCTAACAAAATCACAATCATTTGATGAATTCGCTCCCGATCACCAATAAAAGATACTTGAGACTCGATTTCTAGTGTCATCTTTTTCTCTTGATATGCAGCAATTTCTGCATACGGCTCTACTACTTCCGTTAATAATTCATCTAATGCAAATTCCTTTTTATCCATTTCAATTTGATTCGAATCCGAACGAGCTAATAATAATAAATTAGCAACGAGCTTTGATAACCTTCTACACTCCTTGGAAATTGTAGAAATATCAATTGCCTTTTCCTCTATCGTGGCGGAAGGAGACTGAAATAGTACATCTGTTTTCGATTGAATAACCGCTAGTGGCGTTCGTAATTCATGGGATGCATCGGAAACAAACTGTTGCTGCTTTTCCCAAGAATTGTGAATTGGTACAAGAGCTCTTCCAGCTAAGAAAAATCCCATCCCAATTGCGCATAAACTTCCTACACTACACCCCACTATAAGAATTAGCAATAACGTATGCAACATATCCCTTTCTGCCGTTGTATCGCGTACAAATTGAACTGTCATTTGTCCAAATTCAGTATTACGCTGAAAAGCCAACGCTCGAAAACTCTTCCCTTTAATTTCAATATTCTGAAAACCTTCTAATTGTTCTGGAAAAAACGCTAATGGATTTTCTTCAAAAACAGGATCAATAAATTTAGGATTCTTATCTATTAAGGCTACTTTTTTTCCATGCCATAACAGTACAGTAATCCTCGGATCTCCAATACGGATATCCTTAACGGATCCTTTTGGATTAGACTTAGAATGTTTCTTCTCTTTTGCTTTAAACATCTCTAGCGAATTATCTACTCCACTATAAATGCGATTATATGTATAGCCATAGATAATGCTCCCTAGAACTCCAATTAATATAATAAACACTAATGAATTTAAAATTGTAAGACGAATGCGTGTTTTTTGAAACATACTTCCCCTCTTCATTGTTCTTTTAATATATATCCAATTCCGCGAACGGTTTGAATATCTTTTTGATAGCCAAATGGCTCTAATTTTTTTCGTAAATGATGAACATACACTTCAACAATAGCTACCGTTGTATCCGAATCAAATCCCCATATACGATCAAAAATTTGCTCACGCATTAAAATTTTCCCACTGTTTTGAATAAGATATTCTAAAAGTTCATATTGCTTTAATGTTAATTTCATTGCTTCTCCATCTACTTGAATGTCTTTGTCTTTTCCAAACAATTCAATCCCGCGATACTGAATCGTCTGTTTTGTTGTTAAACTACCACTTCTTCGTAATAAGGCACGAATTCTTGCTTTTAACTCAGGTGCTTGAAATGGTTTTATTAAATAATCATCTCCACCAAAATCTAATCCTTTCACACGGTCCTCCAAAGAATCTTTAGCAGTCAAAAATAAAACAGGTGTTTCAATTTTTTCGTTCCGTATTCTTTGAATTACTTCAAACCCATCCATCCCTGGCAACATTACATCAAGAAGAATCGCATCATAAATATTTTGCAGTGCCAAAAATAATCCGTCTTCTCCATTCATCGCTGTATCAATTTCAAACTCATCAAGTAAAATTTGTGTAATTGATTCTAATAAAGGTGCATTATCTTCTACAACTAATAAGCGCATATCACTTTCCCACCTTTCATCCAACATAAAAATCTTTTCTATTCACCTATATTCATTTTCATAATAACAAAAAAAGAGCACTCGACATACTTGTCCGTCTTGTGTACGAATCCATTCGACTTATATATCTTTTTCTATCTAGATTCTTCATTCCCTTAATAATTTCACTATTTATCGTTCTGCATATGGGCTTTATTATGAAATTTATTTCTTAACTTCCCCTTAATAAAAAAGCATTAAAAACATACAAATTGTATTCTTACAACACTGTAATCCTCATGTCATCTAATTCGATAGTTACAATACTTGCTGCTCGTTATACTTAAAGTAAGAAATGAGACAATAAACAAAGGAGAGATAAGAGATGAAAAAAATGATTGAAGTTGTAGTAGCGGTGATAGAGGTTTTCGTAAATGGGAAACAAGTTGCAATGGAGTTAAATCGATAATGAATCGCAGTAATGATTTCACAAATTATGTAAACAAATAAAAGAGATAAGGTTTGATCTTTGTTTTGATCCCTTATCTCTTTTTATATTATTCTTTCACTACATATACATTTTGACTTGGTAATTCTAAACAGTTTAACTGGCCACCATATACAGCTCCCCCATCGATTCCGATAATTCGATTACTTCCAAAATACACATTACAATTCTCCTCGTCGCCATGGAGTGTTTTGGTTTCTGTATGCCCAAATACAACAGTTTTTTCACCATTGTATCCATGATGAAACTCATTCCGTATCCACATTAACGTGTATGGCTCAGATTCAGCAACTGGTTTTGTTGGTTCTACACCTGCATGAACAAATATGTAATCGTCTGTTTCAATATAATGATCTAGTTCTTGTATAAACTTTAAATGTTTTTCTAATATATCAGACTTTAAAACTGGTTTTTTAAATACTTCTTTATTTATAGCAATATCGCTCTCTGAAAAACCATAGCTATATAACGTTTTATTCCCGCCATTTCTCTTCACCCAATGATTCCACGATCTTTCTTCATTAGTCGTTAATGCTTTAATCATCATATCTTCATGATTCCCTTTTAAAACAAAAGCACCTTCTTCTTTTAATTGCATCACTTTTTCAATTACAGCCTTTGCACTCGACCCACGATCTACATAATCCCCCATTAAAATTAATTGATCCTCTTTCGCATTGTATTTTGCCTCTACTAACAGCTTTTCAAACTTCTCCATTTCTCCATGAATATCACTTATCACAAGAATTCGTTTCATATATTCCCCTTCTTTCTAGAGTAAAATTCACCCTTTTGAATCTGCACCGAAACATTTCCAACTGCTATTTCCTTTGAATCTTCATAAAGTGAAACTTTAATCAGTGGGGGTTTTCCTCATCCCCCACTAATTATTAGTTGAACCAATCGGGCCTTTACGGGCAGTTTATCTCCCACCGAATTTTGAGGTGGGAGTATTACTGACCGTTAGTGCGGGATAAATTTTCGATACATCTCTTAAGGATAAATTCCGTACTATCTTTTCTTACAACCCCATAAATTAATATGAAGATAATTTATAAAAATACTAAATTTCACAAAAAACTTTTTTCCCTATTTTTTCTATAATAATAATATATATATGATAGAATTTTATAAATTTATAATAAGATTAAGAGGCGATATGGGATGAAAAGATATATTAAAATAAAAGGTATTGGTGTATATGTTCCAAAACGAAAAGTAGATTCTTTTGAAATAGATCGTATGTTAGGTGCCCAAGAAGGCTGGACATTAAAAAAAGCTGGAGTGAAAACACGATACTTTGTTGATGATGAAACATCTTCTTATATGGGAGCTGAAGCTGCTAAAAAAGCTATAGCAGATGCTAATCTAACATGGGACGATATCGATTGTATCATCTGCGGAAGTGGAACAATCCAGCAGGCAATCCCTTCTACTGCATCACTTATTCAAGAACAACTTGGACTACAGCATTCTGGTATTCCATGTTTTGATATCAACTCAACATGCTTAAGCTTCGTAACAGCACTTGATACAATTTCTTACGCAGTTGAATGCGGGAGATACAAAAATGTTGTCATCATTTCTTCTGAAATTTCTTCTGTAGGATTAAATTGGGGACAAAATGAAAGTAGTATTTTATTCGGCGATGGTGCAGCAGCTGTTGTGGTAACAAAAAGTGATCACACTTCTTCTATTATTGCTTCCCATATGGAAACGTATAGCTCTGGTGCGCATCTATCAGAAATTCGCGGCGGTGGAACAATGATTCATCCTAGAGAATATAGTGAAGAACGAAAAGAAGACTTCTTGTTCGATATGAATGGCAGAGCTATTTTCAAATTGTCTTCTAAATATATGTTAAATTTTATCGAGAAACTACTTATACATACTGGTTATTCCCTAGATGATATTGATTTAATTATTCCTCATCAAGCAAGTGGACCAGCTATGAAGCTGATTCGTAAAAAATTAGGGGTCGATGAGGATCGCTTTATGACTATTTTTGAAGACTACGGGAATATGATTTCTGCATCTATTCCGGTCGCTCTTTTCGAAGCAATTAAACAAAACAAAGTGCAGCGCGGAGATAAAATATTGTTACTGGGTACGTCTGCAGGGCTTTCTATTGGAGGCATTCTTCTTGAGTACTAAGAAAACAGTATTAATTACAGGGGCACGCGCACCAGCAGCATTACATTTATGCAGATTGTTCAAGAAAAGCGGACATACCGTCATTATTGCAGATAGTATTTCCTATCCATTAAGTAAAGCTTCAACGAACATTGATTATTTTTATGAAATTCCTTCTCCAAAATGGAACACAAATGAGAGTATTGATGCACTACAATCAATTATTCAAAAACATGATGTCGATTTACTTATCCCTACTTGTGAAGAAGTATTTTATATATCTAGGTATAAAGAAAAATTAAGCCGATTTTGCCATGTATTAGTAGACGAATTTCATAAACTTTCATTACTTCATAATAAGTGGGAATTTATTCAGTTCGTAACGAATTTAGGCTGGCAAGTTCCTGCAACGTATAAAACAAATAACGAACAAGCCATACAGGCAATGATTCACCAAACATCGGCCACTACTCCTTTTGTACTAAAGCCAATTTTCTCTCGTTTTTCTGACAAAGTGGCGTTTATTACAAAAGAAGATGTTGAAAAGGGCATCATGGTGGACAAGCCAAATTATATCATCCAAGAGTTTATACAAGGAACACAGCATTGCTCCTACAGTATTGTACAATCTGGAAAAGTGTTAGCTCACTCTGTCTATAAAACAGAATTCACGGCGGGTTTAGGCGCTACCATTGCGTTTGAGCATATTAATCTCCCAAAAATTGACGAGTTTGTTGGGCATATCGTAAAGGAGCTAAATTTCTCTGGGCAAATTGCCTTTGATTTTATCATTACAGAGGACGGAGATGCTATTCCGATTGAATGTAATCCACGTACTACAAGTGGGTTACATTTATTCGATGAGGAAATATTATCAGCTTTTTTTGATACAAAGGTGAACCATACGCTAATTCCCAAACCAAATTCGGAGTGTGCAATTCGATTAGCAATGCTTTTATATGGACCTCCTTATTTAAAAAGCAAACAAACACGTAAGCAATGGCTGAAAGTTCTATGTTCCTATCCAGATATCATTTATAGTCACTCTGATTGGAAACCATTTTTTTATCAGTTTTATAGCATGTATAAATTATGGCGTGAAAGTGATAAAAATGAACGGACTATTTTGGAGCAAACAACATATGACATATCATGGGACGGTGAAAATTGATGAGAATGCTAGTAACTGGTGGAACTGGTTTTCTAGGACAAAAACTTGCTTTTCGATTAGCGAGTATAGGCTATGAAGTAACAGCAACCGGGAGAAATAAAACAACTGGCAAATTATTAGAACAAAATGGCATTGAATTTGTACATTGTCCTCTTGAAGATAGACATCGTGTTCTACAAGTTTGTAAAGATAAAGATTATATCTTTCATAGCGGCGCCCTTTCTTCTCCTTGGGGCAAATACAAAGATTTTTACAACGCGAATGTGTTAGGAACAAGGCATATTATTGAAGGAAGTCAAAAGTCTGGCATAAAACGCCTTATCCATGTATCGACACCGAGTATTTATTTCTATTATGATGAGCGACAAGATGTAGTCGAAAACGCAAAACTTCCTGATACATTTGTAAACCATTATGCAAAAACAAAATATATGGCGGAACAAGCTATTGATCAAGCGTTCAATCATGGTTTACCAGTTATCACGATACGTCCACGTGCTTTATTTGGTCCAGGAGATAACGCTATTCTTCCACGCCTTATTAAAGTATGTGAAAAAGGCGCCCTACCAAGAATCGGTACAAAAGATGTACTTATCGATATTACATATGTCGAGAATGTTGTAGATGCCCTGCTTCTTTGTATGCATTCACCTAAACATACATTAGGCCAAAAATACAATATAACAAATGGGGAACGTGTAAATTTATATGAAGTCATTGAAAATGTAATGAAATGCCTTGGCAAGGAGGTACAATATAAAAAAACTTCCTACAAAACTGCTTTTACAATTGCCGCGATACTAGAGGGGATTTCAAAAACTATCTTATTTGGAAAAGAACCTATTCTCACAAAATATACTGTTAGTGTACTTTCAAAAAGCCAGACTTTAAGTATTGATAAAGCTCAAAGAGAACTAGGCTATATTCCAAATATTAGCATAGAAGAAGGAATCACAAAATTTGTGGAATGGTGGGAAACACAATGAAAATTAAATCTTTAAAGCTTTACGATACAGGATATTGCACACATCCTGAAAAAATTGCATATTCCAAAGGCAGTTGGAAACAAATTTCCTTTCCAGCTACAGTGGGATTACTTCAACATCCAATCCTAGGCTATATTTTATTTGATACCGGATATGCCCGGCACTTTATAGAAGCGACAAGAAAATTTCCTTACTCTGTATATGCTAAACTTACTCCTGTTCACTTTACAGAAGAGCAATCTATTAAACAGCAACTACTTCTTGATGGTATTCAACCAGAAAAGATTAAGTATATTATTCTTTCTCATTTTCATGGTGACCATACAGCAGGACTGCCCGACTTTCCAAAAGCAAAAGTATTAACCTTCTCGAAAGCTTATGAAGATATTAAAAAGAGAAGTAAATTTGGTGCCCTATTAAAAGGTTGCTTAAAAGATACATTACCAATTGATTTAGAACAACGGATGACATTTATTGATCAAACTCCATCGCTTAGTTTATCTCCTACATATGGAAAATTTGAAGAGGGATATGATGTATTTGGTGATGGTTCATTACTCGCTGTTGATTTAACGGGGCATGCAATTGGACAATTTGGCCTATTCGTCCATTTACATAGTGATAAAATTGTTTTTCTTTGTGCAGACGCAGTGTGGCTCAGTAAAACGTATGAAAACCTTGTCTTTCCAAGTAAGATCGTCAGCCTTTTAACCGGGGATGCAAAATCTTATCGCCACAACATTGAAAAGTTACATCATTTATCGCAAATATCACCAAAAATTGAAATTCTTCCAACTCATTGCGAACGCACATGGAATCAAATTAAAGCAGGGGTATACTATGAATAAGTTTCGGATTCTCCAGCAATATTTAAAAACAAAATATCGCTTACGATTTTCAACTCGTGAGCAATTAGAACAATTTCATAAGCAACAAATAACAAAACATCTTTTGTTTGCTATAGATCAGTCACCTTTCTATCGTCAATTATACACACCTTTTTTAAAAGAAATCGAAAACGGGGACTGGGCTTCACTCCCTATCATTAATAAAGAAGTAATGATGGAGAACTTTGATACATTAAATACAGCTTCTATTTCAAAAAAGGAAGCCTTTCATGTAGCATTTGAAGCGGAAAAAACCCGAAATTTTTCTCCAACTATTCGTAATATAACTGTTGGGCTATCATCAGGCACTAGTGGAAATCGCGGAGTTTTTCTCGTTTCTCAGGAAGAACAAACGATGTGGGCCGGTTCTATTATCGGTAAAGTGCTTCCTTCTAGCATTCTACATAAACATACGATCGCTTTTTTCTTACGAGCGAACAGCAATTTATATGAGGCGACCAAAAACAAGCGAATTTCGTTTCATTTTTTTGATTTACTAGATTCGTTTCATCAACATATCGCTGGACTAAATGAAATAAATCCATCTATTTTAATTGCACCTCCTTCTATGTTGCGAAAAATCGCTCATTGGCAACAAGAAGGACTTATTATGATTTGTCCCAAAAAAATTATCTCTGTAGCAGAAGTACTTGAAGATATTGATAGGGAGTTTATCAGTACAATTTTTCAACAGACAGTACACCAAGTTTACCAATGTACAGAAGGCTTTCTTGCTACAACATGTAAACATGGTACATTACATATCAATGAAGACCTTGTTCATATTGAAAAAGAATACTTAGATCAAGAAAGAGGGATATTCGTTCCCATTATTACTGATTTCATGAGGAAGACACAGCCTATAATCCGCTACCGTCTCAATGACATATTAATTGAGAAAAAAACAGCGTGCGCCTGCGGTTCTCCCTTCTTAGCCTTAGAACGAATTGATGGTCGATGCGATGATATATTTATCGGGATAAGTGAATTGGATAAAAGCGAAATATCTATTTTCCCTGATTTCATTCGAAGAGCAATTATGTTTACATCTAATGAAATTCAAGAATTTAAAGTGATTCAGCACAGCACAGACAAAATTGAGATTAAACTTAAAGTACTACCTGAACATTTCAAATCATGTAAATCTAGCTTAATACAGGAATTACATACACTATGGTCTACTAAAAAATGTGTTGTGCCACATTTTTTCTTTTCACATTATGATATTCAATTATATGATAAAAAGTTAAAAAGAATAGAAAGCCTTATAAAGCATGGTGAAAATGTATGATTACGTTACATGATATTCATTCCCTGCACAACATCGACTGGACTACAAAACGAGATGGAACATATGTAAGAGATAGCTTCCTTCCGCTCTTACAAAATGGCATTACAGCATTTATTGAAAATGTTAACACGCAGCTATTTCTATTAGAAATTGATGACCTTATCTTGCCAGTCACTGTGAATAACAAAGAGTTTGAAAACTCATATGTATGTTCTCCCTATACACATTACATATCCTATGCACTAGAAGAGTTATGGGAATTAAAGAAACCTTGGTTAGAGAAGTTACTAACCTACCCGATTCATCTTATTGGAAGCTGGCTACGACGAACAAATATTAATAAAGTAATTGTAGTAAATAATTGGATGCTTTCAACAAATCTTTATCATTCTATAAATCAACAACAAATCGAACGGATTACGAATTTACTTGTTGAAAAATTTCCAGAGCATACGATTTTATTTCGTTCTTTAAATAGCGAATTATATCCTGCAATTACACAAGCATTATCTACAGTAGGTTACAATAAAATTATGTCTCGTTCCGTATACTTATTTGATCCAAAACACTATAAAGAAATGAATCGAAAAGAACGAAAAGACTTATTAAATGATAAAAGATTATTAAAGAAAAGCAATTATGAAGTAATGACGAATGAACAATTAACAAAAGAGGATATTTTACAGATTTCCGAGTTATACAATCAACTATACATTGAGAAATATTCCGATCATAATCCAATGTTTACACCAGCTTATTTATGGAATGCGCTTCAGCATCATTTATTGGAAATGAAAGTTATTAAAAAAGAGGGCACGATTGATGGTGTCATTGCTTATTTTATTAGAGATGGAGTTATGACAACTCCTATACTTGGCTACGATACAAACTCTGATCAGCAACAAGGCTTATATCGCATTCTTTCCCTCCTTATTACAATAGATTCTATTGAAAAAAATTTAATTTGTCATTGTAGTGCTGGGGCTGGAGAGTTCAAACGAAATCGCGGTGCAAAACAGCAGATTGAATACAGCTATATATATAATGCTCATTTGCCACCTAATCAACAAAAAGTATGGAAAGTATTAAGTTGGATATTAAATAAATGCATTGAACCGATGGCAAAAAAACATCAGTTTTAAACATAAAAAAAGAGATAAGACTTCCGC
>NZ_JABUAE010000006.1 GCF_013314535.1 Bacillus sp. Xin1
TCTCACTTGCTCCCTCTTTTTTAACTTGGCATGGGACCAAAAAGGGCACTGACCGCTTCTACACATGGGCGGATCCTCTCTTCCTCCCCCAAAAGAAAGGTTTTAGGTTTTCCTATATCAAAACCTCACAAGCTCTATCCCTTCTGGTAAAACACTTTCCGTTAAAATCTGTAGTTCCTTCACACGATCCATTACATAGGAAGAACGCTTCACAAGCTCTGGATCAATGTAAGCAGGGTGCGCCATTACCTCTACTGTTTTTCCATCCTGCACACGCTTTTTTAATTTAACAAAGTAATCTTCCTGCACACCATCACTATAGAAATCACTATAAAACACATCAGAAAATGGACGCACTGCTCTCTCTTCAGCGCAGCGGCGGATTGGTACATTATATTTTTCTGCCAATCGCTCCAAAACATCCTGCAAAATCGGTAATCCATGTACATGATGATGACTATCCAAATGCGTTGGGGTTAATCCATAAGATAAAAACTTCTCAATTTGGGCAGTCCACTCTCTTTCAACCTCTTCAGGATTTATATTTTCTTCTCTTACAACACTTTGCTTATGAAACAATCCATCCTCACTTACAAGAGACGGAATATTTGTAAGAAGAGGTTTTCCTGCAGTTAGAACGAGATGCACCCCTACTCCTAATGTCTTATATTCTTTCGCTAAGCGTACTGCATGCTCCGTCCCTGGCATGTTCATCATCATCGTCGTAGAATTCACAATTCCGTTTACATGTCCTTCAATAATGCCGTAATTTGTACCTTCTGTAAGACCAAAATCATCTGCATTTACAATTAATCGAATCATGATTTTCCCTCCTAATATATATATCCACCTTGATTTACTAACATATAATCCGCTGCTATAAAAATCAAAATATGACCTACACTCATTTTCTCTTTTTGTTTTAACCTGGCATAGGGCTAAAAAGGCTCTGACCGCTTCTATGCATGATCGGATCCCCTCTCTCCACCTAAAAAGAAAGGTTTTATGTTCGTTTTTCAATTTATATTTATATAAATTGAAAAACGCGGGCTTTATAAGCGCCGCTTTTTATTTCTCTACCTTTTTGAAGAACTGCGGAAGATATTCTTTATGTGCTTCCAACATTTCATCTAAAATTTGTTTTGCTACTTTATCTGATGGTACAAGTGGATTAATTGTCATAGCAAGCAGCGCTTTATGATAATCACCTGTAACAGCAGCTTCAATTGACGTGCGCTCAAATGATTTAATTTGCTGAACCAAACCGCGAACAGGAACCGGTAAATCACCTACCGCAATCGGCTTTGGACCATCCTTCGTAATGATACAGTTTACTTCAACAGCAGAATCGTGTGGCAAGCTTGCAATTGTACCGTTGTTTCTCGTATTAACAGGTTGAATATCACCCTTATTATTATAAATAGACGTAATTAAACTACATGCTGCATCACTGTAGTACGCTCCTCCGCGTTTTTCTAATTGCGGTGGCTTAATATCTAAATTCGGATCTTTATATAATTCAAATAAGTCATCTTCTAATTGTTTCACCACTTCTGCACGTGTGCCTTTTTCAATAGAAGCTTGTTTTTCTTCTTCCACCATTTCACGTGTTTTATAGTAGTAGCGATGGTATGGACATGGAATTGCACGAAGTCCGCGAATGAAATCTGGCTCCCAATCAAGCGCAGCGATGTTTTCCATCGTGATTTGCTTTTCTGGATCTGTTACAAGTTCTAGCACACGGTCCATCACACTTACTCCATCTAAATATACATTTAATCCGTAGACCATATGATTTAAACCAGCAAAGTCAACATGTACACGACTTGCATCTACTTCAAGTAGCTTTGCAAGTCCCATACGAATACCAATTGGAACGTTACATAATCCCACTACTTTTTTGATACTTGTATAACGAAGTACAGCCTCTGTTACCATACCAGCTGGATTTGCAAAGTTAATCAGCCAAGCGTTCGGACAAAGCTCCTCCATGTCTTTACAAATATCCAAAATAACAGGAATCGTTCTCAATGCTTTGAATAAACCACCAGGACCATTCGTTTCCTGACCGATTACATCATATTTTAATGGAATTGCTTCATCTTTCGCGCGTGCCTCTAATAAACCAACGCGAAGCTGTGTTGTTACAAAGTCAGCATCCTTAAGTGCAACGCGACGATCAAGCGTTAAATGAATATCAATTGGTAAACCAGCTTTTTTCACCATACGTTTCGCCAAGTTACCAACAATTTCTAACTTTTCTTTTCCCGCTTCAATATCTACTAACCAAATTTCACGAACTGGCAGTTCATCATAGCGCTTAATAAATCCTTCAATTAACTCTGGTGTATAACTAGATCCACCGCCGATTGTAGCAATTTTAATTCCGCTCATACCTTATTCCCCTTTCGCATCAAGTTTTTTATAAAGATCGATAAATTCCGCTGCTAATTCTTTCACAGTCATTGAATTCATTAAATGGTCTTGTGCATGAATTAAAAGAACACTAATTTCTGTTTTTTCGCCTCTTGCTTCTGATTGTATGAGCTCTGTTTGGAAATGATGTGCTTCATTAATCGCTTCTTTCGCTTTTGTCATCGCTTCATCTGCTTCTTCTAAATTTCCCTGTTTTGCATATTGCAAAGCTTCCATCGCATAGCTTCTTGCGTTACCGCTGTGTAAAATTAATTGAAATGGAATTTGTTCTGCTGTAGTCATCATAAATACCGCCCTCTCTATATAGTTCAACCGACCTGAAATACCCCTTCAGTTTGAACGTGTCTATTAAAATATTATTTTCTTAATTTTATTTTGGTGTTCTTCTAGATGTATGCCATCTTTCTGAACAAGATATAAAATTGATTGTTCTCACAGGCTCGTTTCACCTGCGAGAACAATCATATATTACATAGGTACGGATTGATTATTTCCTTGTGCTGCTGCTTTTTCAGTTTTAACGATAGAACGGTCACATAACACAACGAATGGATAGTAAATTACCATTGCAATTACAAAGTTTAATAACTGTAGAATTGCACCAGAAATGTGTCCGCCCGTTACAAGGTAACCACTAATGATCGGTGGTGTTGCCCATGGAATCATCGCAACTGTTTTTGGCACAAATCCAAGAGATATAGCTGTATAAGAAGTAATTACTAGTACAACTGGTACCACAATAAACGGAACGAATAAAATTGGGTTTAAAATAATCGGTGTACCAAAGATTACTGGTTCGTTAATGTTAAATGCACCCGGTCCAATTGATAATCGGGATACCCCGCGCAATTGAGCACTTCTTGCTACAATTAATACAACGACTAAGAATGCTAATGTTGCACCAGAACCACCAAGATATACGAAAGTATCAAAGAATGGTTTTGTAATAATGTTTGGCACATCAAATGAAGACACACCATCTTGGAACATCTTGATATTTTTTTCTAATGCTGGTAAGTATAATGGCTCAATAATCCCACCAACAATGTTTGGACCGTGTAAACCAAAGAACCAAAGGACATGAACAAGAATGACAATGACAATTGCACTTGGTAATGTACCTGCTAAACCTTGTAATGGTAATTGAATTGTATTAAAGATAAATTCATGAACGCTTGTACCTGCTAATTTCACTGCTAATTGAAGACCTGCAACTACTGTTAAAATAACAAATGCTGGAACTAATGCCGCAAATGATCTTAAAACTGCTGGTGGTACTCCGTCTGGCATTTTGAAAGTAATTTCTCTTTGTACAAAGAAACGGAATGCTTCAGTAACAAGAAGTGCCACAATGATTGCTACGAATAAGCCTTGTGCTCCTGTCCAAGCTAAGTTTAATCCGCCCTCTTTTGGTGTTGTTGGTGTAAGAATAATTAACGCACCAAATGAAATAATACCCGCTGACAATCCATCAACACCGTAAGATTTTGCTAAGTTATAACTTGTTGTAAATGCGATGATTAATGCTAAAATTGCGAAAGAACCTGTCCACATCCCGCCGCCGACGTCTTTCCAAACTTCTCCGAATGTACCTTTCATGAAGTTTTGGAAAGCTTCAGATGGAAAACCATTAATCAGTGATGCAAAGGCACCAACTAAAATAAGTGGCATAACTGCAATAAAGCCATCACGGATCGCAGCTAAATGACGTTGTGACCCGATTTTACCAGCGACTGGAACAATATATCTTTCCATAAATGCAATAAACTTTTGCATTGTTTCTTCCCCCCTAATTATTTTTTAAGTGTTAATGCGTGATCTAAAACTGCCTCTCCATTCATCATGCCGTAGTGCATTGGATTAATAACATCAATCCCAACGTTCTTCTCATCAGCAAGCGCTTTCATAGAAGACAGCATATAACGAACTTGTGGTCCTAGTAATAATACATCTGCTTCATCAATGTTGTTTTTCACTGCATCCCCAGATACAGCCCAAATCTTTCCTTCTAACCCGCGAGCCTTTGCAGCTGCTTCCATTTTTGTAACTAGTAAACTTGTAGACATCCCTGCTGAACAACAAAGTAAAATATTCATTAATAAGTCCCCCTTATGTGATATAAAAAATTTATGTTTTTTTATTTTTCTTTACGCTATTTATTAATGCAAGTACCGTGCCAACTTTTAAAAATCGCTGAAAAATAACATTTTATCAACTGTTTTTCTTGTGTGTTATCGCTTTCAAAAAGTGTGTTATCGGAAATATCGGTAGTGTGTTATAAAACAACACACTTTCAACACATATTTGTATAAAAACAGGTTAGTGTTTAGTTGTCTATTTGTGTGTAAAAACAAAAAATAAAATATTTTTATAAATAAATTTTATTTTTTATCGAAAAAAGAAAAAAACCTTTATTTTTCCACATGAAAAATCCATAAAAAACAAATTTGTTCGTGATATAAGGGAAATAGCTAATCGGAATGAACGATGAAGAGGAATTTCTTTAAATCATAATAATACCATCAGTGAAGTAACACTGATGGTAGGCACCCATACATAAAGACGTTCCTGCTCTCTCTTTTTTCACTAAACTGCTCACTTCGCTTCGACCCCTCTATTTCAACTGCTTATTCAATCCCTCAATTTTTTTCTTCCAATATATTGTCATCGCAAACCATATAATGAAGTAAATAACGATAAAGCTACCTGTGCAAATAAGAATCGGAACGAGATGATTTGGAACCCATCCAATCCAAATTGCAATCGGTAAGAATGTTCCTAGTAAGATGATAAAGTGAATAATTGTTTGCTTTAAAATGCCCCATTCTTCTCTCTCAAATACAAAAGAAGCAAACGAGAAGATTAACCCTACAATATTTGCTATTACAAGGTGAGTAAGCAATGTCTTTGTCTGTAATACATCCATTCCATTTGCATAACCAATTCCTAAAAACAATAAACTATACATCATCGCCATCGCCATTCCTGCAATCACTTTGGCGCCTATTCTATCAAACAATGTAACCATGTCCTTAACCTCCTCCTATATTTAAAGCTTCTTTAATAAGCGGTACATATTTTCTTGAAACGTATTCTTTCATTCCATTTGAAAAATGTGCACACATACTACCGCTAAAAGACATTTCAAAGCTTGTTACATGCTGCAAATTAGCAAGTGTCGACTTTGAAAATCGTACAAAGCGATCACCCTGTAATTTTGTTTCTAGCTCATACAAACGTGACTTCACCTCAAGACTTCCTTTCGTCGTTTGCGCCATTACCTTTCGATCCTCTACATAAAACCAATAAATATCTTTTAGTTCTAACAAATAATATTGCTGCTTCACATTCCCTCCTTCTATTCTTTTTAAAAGATGCTGAACTTCATCTGTCACTTCTTTTGCTTTGACAATAATCTCTATTTCATTTTGTGATGGATTTAATTCAAGGTGAATTTTCACTGCCTCCCACCTCCCTTACACCTTTATTTTTACATATATTTCAAAAAAATAAATAGATTGGTACATAAGTGGTATTGTTTTTGTCATAACGGACTCTTTTTCAAACATAAAAACACCTTGCATACGCAAGGTGTTGAAAAAAGGGAACTATTATAAGGAAACTTTATGAAATATCGTATGAAAGAATGTTCCTGTAAATTGGTGAATAAAATTTTATCGACGCTTTTTCAAATATATCGACCGTTTCTCACAATATATCGGCGATTCGACAAAGGATATCGGCCATTCAACAAATAATGACAAAAAGCAAGCCTCTGTTTGATTTAGTTTCCGCCATTTTGAAAAACACCCTGCATACGCTCCACTAAGCCTCATTCTTTCGTTGACATTTTTTTATATAACGCTACAAATTCACTCGCTAATTCCTTCACCGTGATCGCATTCATTAAATGATCTTGTGCATGAACCATGAGCAGTGTAATCTCTGTTTTGTCCCCGCCAGCTTCTTTTTGTATCAACTCTGTTTGCAAGCGATGTGCTTCTTGCAGTTCTTGTAAGGCCTCTTGTAATTTTGCCTCCGCTTCTTGAAACTCTCCGCGCTTTGCATAATCAATGGCCTCCATCGCACAACTTCTTGCATTTCCCCCGTGTAAAATTAAATGAAAAGCTTGCGTCTCTAATGTATCCATCTTACTTCCCTACTCCCCCTTTTTCTTCGGCTACTTTTTGTTTATCCCACATTTTCAAGAACGGTAAATAAATCAAGAATGCGAGTATAAAGTTAACAATTTGCAAGACAACACCTGAAATTTTCCCACCTGACCCTAAATATCCACTAAAAAGAATTGGTGTAGTCCACGGTACTGCCGCACCGCTTGGCCGAGCAACAAGCCCCCATTCCATTGCGAAATAAGAAACAAATGTCATAACGACTGGAACAAGTATAAATGGAATGAGCAAAAGTGGATTCAGTACAATCGGCATTCCAAACGTGACCATTTCATTAATATTAAAAATACCTGGCGCAATTGATAACCGGCTTAAACTTTTTAATTGCTGACTTCTTGCGAATAGTAACATTGCTACAACAAGTGCAAGCGTAGCGCCAGAGCCACCTGTATAGATCCACAAATCAAAGAATTGTGCTGTTATTGTGTTTGGGACATCTTGCCCCGCCTGAAAAGCAATACGGTTTTGATCCATTAATGATAACCAAATCGGGCTCATAACACCGCCTACAATTGCGGCCCCTTGAATTCCGCATGCCCAAAGTACATGGACAATAATAACCGCTGCTAATGCGTCTACTTTATATTGTTCTCCTAATCTGTAAGCGATTCCAAAAGTAGCTATTAAAGACATTATATTAAATGTTGCACTAACTGGATACCCTAACGTCTTCTACCAATTCCCACCAAGTAAACTTTCCATAAACTCATTGTATCCGGGTATTGGTAAAGCACTAATAATAAGAAAAAAAGAACCAATAATTAAAAATGGCATCGTTAAAATAATTCCATCACGAATCGCTTGTAAATGCCTCTGCCACGCAGCAAAGAAAAATATTCATTTTACTTCCCTCCCTTATTGAATGAACCTAGGTAGCTACTAGATTACAAATACATATGTCTAGATTTCATACCGTATACCACGCATAAAAACAAAAATTTCTCCGTTTTCACGCTATTCCATCTATCCGTATTTTCCTAGTAAACTGCCTCACAAATCGCTATAATAATTCAGTATGATTTTTTACATTAGATAGGAGGAGATATATGATGAAGGCTTATCGCTTTCCAATTATTTTATTATCTTCCATCCTAATTGGTGGTTTCATTGGTTATTTCATGGGTACCGATGCAGTTGCTTTAAAGCCGCTTGGTGACATTTTCTTAAACTTAATGTTTACGATTGTTGTACCTCTTGTGTTCTTTAGCATTGCTTCCTCTATTGCCAATATGGATGGATTAAAACGCTTCGGAAAAATTATGTCTAGTATGGCAGGAACTTTCTTATTTACAAGTATTATCGCTGCAATTTTTATGATTATTGTTGTGAAAGTATTCCCGCCCGCACAAGGTGTTGTATTAGAATTAACACAACCTGATACAGCTGAAAAAAGCATTAGCGTTGCTGATCAAATTGTTGGCATCCTTACAGTATCAGATTTCTCGAAGTTACTATCTCGTGAAAATATGCTAGCTCTTATTTTCTTCTCTATTTTAATGGGAATTGCAACTTCAGCAGTTGGCGAAAAAGGAAAACCATTCGCTGCATTTTTACAATCTGGTGCAGAAATTTCAATGAAAGTTGTTTCTTTCATTATGTACTATGCTCCAATTGGACTTGCTGCTTATTTCGCAGCTTTAGTAGGAGAATTTGGACCGCAGCTTCTTGGAACATATTTCCGAGCAGCAATGGTATACTATCCTGCTTCTATCATATACTTCTTTGTCTTTTTCACATTTTATGCTTACCTTGCCGGACGCAAGCAAGGTGTACAAATCTTTTGGAAAAACATGGTTTCTCCTACAGTTACATCACTTGCAACTTGCAGTAGTGCCGCAAGTATTCCAGCAAACTTAGAAGCAACGAAAAAAATGGGTATCTCTTCTGACGTTCGTGAAACAGTTGTCCTTCTTGGTTCTACACTTCATAAAGATGGATCTGTTTTAGGTGGCGTTTTAAAAATTGCTTTCTTATTTGGGATTTTCAATATGGATTTCTCCGGTCCAAAAACATTAGCAATCGCTCTTGTTGTTTCTCTATTAGTTGGAACGGTGATGGGCGCAATTCCTGGCGGCGGAATGATTGGTGAAATGTTAATCGTTTCTCTATATGGCTTCCCACCAGAAGCATTACCAATTATCGCAGCTATTAGTACAATCATTGATCCACCAGCAACGATGTTAAACGTAACAGCAGATAACGCTTGTGCCGTGATGACAGCGCGCCTTGTTGAAGGTAAGAACTGGGTTAAAAGTAAATTTGCATAATATAAAGTAAGAAAAAACAGAGGCAGTTTTCAGGCAGGCCCCTGTTTTTTGTCGTTGTTTGTTAGAATGTCGATATCCTTTGTCGAAACGCCGATATATTCTAATTTGCGCCGATATCATTTCATTTACTATTCCCTCATCAACCAACTCTTTCACGAATCAGTCTCCTTCAACATCCTCCGCCACAAATTTGTTATAAATTTCACAAATTTTCTACAATCCTTCCCCCTCCTTCGTACTATAATCATGTATGGAAAAGGAGATGGAGATCATGACACAAAATGCCCCAGAATTTAAAATTTTGCAAAGCATCGCGTTTCTTGCTGTTGTTTTACAAAGTTCTTTACTATATACAATGAACCAAGGAAATATTCTACTAGAACAATCTCTCATTATTGGAATGCTATTCAACCTCGCAAAATTTTCAGCACCAGCATTCATCTTTATTGTTGGATTTCATTTAATTCGGCAGTATACAAAACAACTAGTATATAAAGAATACATATACGAAAAAACGGCACATCTACTTACACCTTACTTATTCTGGTCTATCATTTACTTATTTACAACAACGGAGTCCGTTACCATGCAAAGCGGAATAAAAAGCCTATTTCTTGGAACAGCTGCACCTCACCTTTGGTATGTCACCATGATGTTTCAAATTCACTTGCTGTTCCCCTTGCTATGTACTTTATTTTATTGGTTTCAAAAACGAACACATAATCAGCATGACATTTACAAATATATGACTGCTTTTTCCATCATATATTTTCTGTTAATGTGGTATTCTTCTCACTATATTTTTAATGGAGAAAAACTAACAAGCTCAGCAATCTTACAATATACGGATCGATCCTTTTTCTTCTATTCATTCTACTTTGTCATGGGAGGAATTGCAGCGGTAGCATTGCCGGCTTGGCGTTTATTTGTCATGAAGCATATGCCACTTATAACAATCTTATTTTTTATTCTCTTCCTATTCATCAACTATGAACTATTTAGCTTTTATGGTGTAGATTCTATTCACCTTACTGTATCTACCTATTTAAAGCCATCTATGTTTTTGTACATTGTATGTGAAATTTTAATACTATACGCACTATCAATCATGATTGTTCAACGACGAGGAGCGTTATATAAAACATTACGTTTTATCGGAAGCTATACGTACGGAGCCTATTTAGCACATTTTTTCTTTTTACAATTCATTACGAAATTATTATCTCTATTTACAGTACAAGCTAATACAATTCTATATAGTCTATTGCTATTTCTTCTAACGGCAATATTCTCTATCATCATAATGGTTATATGCAGCACGATTCCATTCCACACATGGATTACAGGCCCTTCTCCTACACCTACCTTAAAATGGCCAACGCTTATCCCCTTGTTACCATTATTAAGAAGTAAAAAATAAATGTCGAAAAGAGGAAGCCGTTTGCTCTTCCTCTTTTCACATTATATCACTATATTTCTCTATAACCTTAGTTTTTTACTGGTTTCTTTCTGAAAAGCACAAATGCTGCTCCACCCATTCCCAAAAATCCTACTACATTGAACTACCCCCACCTATCTTCCTCGTTTCTCTCCGAATCTTAAGATGGGGGTCTTCCCGCTACATTTTGATCAATTATCCATTTTCAATTTCGTCTCAGCTAAAAGCGGCAATACATTATCAAAAATATGCGTGTCTTTCTCTTTCCCAGCTACATATCCCCCATAAAACCTGCTAAATACATTGTCATTCCGAAATTCACTCATACGTTCATACAATGCTTGAGCAAACTTCACATCTCCTGCTTGTAATACATATAGAATCGTTATCCCATAGGCTGACGGTGATTCAAAATCTACCACTGGTTTCCCTGTTTCTAAATTATAGCGGCCATATAGCTTTCCATCTTTTTGGAATGACTTTTTAATAAAATCTAAATATGCTTCTGAAGAAATTCCGCCTAAACTACGATGATACGCAACATACGATTGATCAATCATATTCACCTGTTTTTCATATGTGAATGTGCCATCTTCTTTATATTCTTTCGGAAATGCCCAGCCCTTTCTTGGATAATCCGCTAAAAATTGAATCACTTCTTGATACTGCGTTTCTGAAATTCCCCCATACTTTTTCATATAAGAGAATGCCCTTGGATTTATGTAAGATGTCGTTAATATGTTGTTTTGCATCCCTTTATCTGCGTCATAATAATCAACATAGTTTTTCCCTTTTTTATTATAACGAAGTACAGCATCACTCAATTGATCGGCAAGATATTTATACCGTTCTTCTTTATACATATCATAGGCACGATAAAGCTGTTCGATAATACGAAGATCATCAACGAGGGCATTCGTTCCGCTCTGCCTATCTCCTGTCTCAGAAATCTTCCATAACACAATATGAGTTGGGTGGATAAAATAATTTTGGATAACCTTTACTTGTTCATCAAACAATGCTTGATCTTCCATATCCAGCGTATATTGTAACCACAACCCTGCTGATTCTGACAATGCTTCACGGCCGGTCGCCTCATTCGTTCCTACCTTTGAATCAGCTATTCGATATGTTGCAAGCGTCTCATTCTCGTTCATCATATGTCTCATAATAAAATATTCTGTCCGATTTCCTTGTAGTGCAGTCCAAAAAACAATTCCACCTAAAACGATAAATAAAGTACATGCAATCCCTATATACAAACGTTTCCGCACATTTCCTCACCTCTATAATAAGACTAACCGTAATCTAGATAGAACATACAAAAACATTAAAAAAGACAATCCTTTAGATTGTCCCTCATTTTCTATCCTTTGCACACGTTAATTATCCTCTTTTGTGGGGCGGTACAGTGATTGCACAAGATGATCATATTCACGCCGTGTAATCTCTTTATTGTATAACTTTAATAACAAATCTTTATGCTCTTTCGAAAACGCCATTTTTCTAATGACTTCAGGATACATACAAACATCCTCTCCGTTTCACGTGGACTTCCAGCTTGTCCCTCTACAAATGAAATTCCCTTGATAGAACTAACGTTCGTATAAGCATTATAAAAGATTTTGTTCTAAAACACAAATGAAATATTTCCACCTTTTTTTGTGTTTTTTTCTGAAGATTTCAAAATCATAATATCATATTAAGTTTTTAAAATACACATATATATTTGGCATTTTTTTGAATAATTTTTCCAGTCTAATCAGAAAATAATGGCAAAAATGAAGAGGAGTAGAGTTATGGATACTGTTACATTGTCACGGGCTTTCTTTGGGTCATCACTAGCATTCCACATCATTTTTGCAACCCTTGGAATCGGACTATCTTTGATGATTTTTATAAGCGAAGTATTATATCACTGGAAGAAGGATTCAGATTACGCTGTTATGGCAAAAAGGTGGACAAAGGCTTTTGCCATCCTTCTTGGTGTGGCAATTCCTACTGGAACAATCGTCGGTGTACAAATTTCACTTCTTTGGCCCGGATTCGCTAAAATTGTCGGACAAGTGATTTCTGTTCCGTTTCAGATTGAGATTTTCGCATTCTTCTTAGAAGCTTTGTTTATGTCTATTTACGTATACGCAGCAGATAAATTGCCACCATTTATGAGATTAATCTCACTTTTTTTTGTCATGCTTGGTGCGACTGCATCCGCCGTGTTAATTACTTCAGCAAATACATGGATGAATACACCAGCAGGTTTTTCTATGAATCCTGATGGCTCTGTTTTTAACGTTGACCCGTGGAAAGCATTCTTTAATCCAAGCTTTTTCACAAGCTCTTTTCACGTTGTCATTACAGCTTATGCAACAGGAGCAGCCGTCATTGCTTCTATCGCTGGATTTAAATTATTAAAACGAAATGTGAGCGCACGGGAGATTACTTATCATAAAAAAGGACTATTTTTAGGTCTTGTTGTTACTTTTATTACAGGCGCAACTATGTGGCTATCTGGACATGAATCAGCTATTGCCTTGCACGAACATTCTCCAGAAAAATTAGCATCAGCAGAAGCATTATTCGATACGACATCACATGCTCCCTTATCCATTGGCGGAGTCGTTGACCCTGCAACGCTTGAGTTAAACTATGCACTTGAAATTCCAAACATGCTTAGCTTACTCGTTGGTTTAGATCCTAATACCGTTGTAAAAGGACTCAATGAATTCCCAAGGGAAACGTGGCCACCATTTTATACACATACATTGTTTAACTTAATGGTTGGTACGGCTGTATTCACTTTTGCTGTCGCAGCAATCGCTCTTTTATATTGGTACTTTATTTATCGAAAAAAAGGGGCAGAATTACCAAAATGGCTTCTATGGGCCACAGCTGCATGCGGTCCAATTATGATGCTTGGTATTGAATTTGGATGGATTTTCAGTTGTAGCGGTCGCCAGCCATGGACTATTTATGGAATGCAGCGCACAATGGATGCTGCTACGCGTGCTGATTTCGTCGGACCTTTATTTATTTTATTCATCATTTTATATATCGGTCTTGGTGTTTTAACAATATTCGTACTACGGACGTTCTTTAGAAGACATCCATTGAAAAATGATCTAGGGCCGCAAGGAGGAGATTCTCGTGCATGAGGAAAGTATTGCGATTATCATTTTATGGGCTCTTATTTTCGTGTATAGCATTTTAGGGTCCATTGATTTCGGGGCTGGCTTTTGGGGCATGGTGTATGCGAAACATCCAACACTTGCTGCTAAGCTTGCCAATCGGTACTTATCACCAACTTGGGAAGTAACAAATACATTTCTTGTCTTTGTTGTTGTCGCTTTTCTCGGTTTCTTTCCAAAAGCGGCCTTCACCCTTGCAACAGTTATGTTCGTACCAGTTATGTTAATTTTAGTGCTTGTTGCCATTCGTAGTACATTTATGGTATTCGCCTATTCTGTCCCGAAATATGAACATCTGCTTCGTCTTATTTCAGGTATTACCGGACTCTTAATTCCAGCTTTATTAATCACCGTTTTACCTGTAACAGAAGGCGCTTATATTACAACTACTGGTGGCAAAGAAGTTCTCCTATACGGAAAGCTTTTGTCCAGTCCTGTTATATACTGCTATATGCTATTCGGATTAACTTCTGAATTGTTTTTATCTTCTCTATTTCTAGCTGACTTTGCGAGAGAACAAGGATCAGAGGATTCGTATCGTCTTTACAGACGCAACGCCATCATACTTGGTCCCGCAACGCTCGTTACGGCCATCATCGCTCTTGTTGTAATGGATCCAGAAACACATTGGCTCATGCAAGGATTAATTAAACAGTTTCCTTGGTTCACAGTCTCCATTATTTTATTTGTAATCGGGTATTCTTCTCTTTGGTGGACAAATAATAAATACGATTCACTTGGTTGGCCACGCATCGCTGTTTTAGCAGTGGTTGCACAATATGCATTTGCAAGCTACGCTTATGGCGTCGCGCATTTACCGTATATCATTTACCCGGACGTTACTGTATTTACAAGCTTTACAACGAAAGAAACATTCTATGCGTTGCTCATCCTCTATGCAATCGGCATCGCCATCTTACTTCCAGGCTTTATCTTCTTCTGGAATTTATTCTTAAAGGATCGAACGTTCCTCAAGGAAAAATAATAATAGCCCCCTTTGCT
This sequence comes from Bacillus sp. Xin1, assembly GCF_013314535.1. Taxonomy (GTDB): domain Bacteria; phylum Bacillota; class Bacilli; order Bacillales; family Bacillaceae_G; genus Bacillus_A. The sequence continues at coordinate 14,522 of NZ_JABUAE010000006.1, forward strand.
ACCGTCTTAGCAAAGGGGGCTTCTTCTATATTTAAGTTAGATACACGTGATCAATCAAGTAAAGAGGTGTTTAGGAGCAATACATATCTCCCGCTATTTGCGGGCATTTGCACTCCCTCCTTAATTGAACGAGGGGGCAAACACCCTGAAAAATCTTACATTGAATTACTGATATAAATGACTACCAGTTTCTTTAAATTCTTCTGCTTTCTCTTTCATACCTTTTTCAATTGCTTCTGTTGTTTCTAAATCATTTTCTTTTGCATATTCACGAATGTCATGTGAAATTCTCATACTACAGAACTTCGGACCACACATGGAACAGAAATGAGCTGTTTTTGCTCCTTCTGCCGGTAATGTTTCATCGTGGAAATCCATTGCGCGTTCAGGATCTAAAGATAAGTTAAATTGATCGCGCCAGCGGAATTCAAAACGAGCTTTTGAAAGTGCATCATCACGCTGTTGCGCTGTTTTATGTCCTTTCGCAAGATCGGCCGCATGCGCCGCAATTTTATACGTAATAACCCCTTCACGAACGTCATCTTTGTTTGGCAAGCCTAAATGCTCTTTCGGTGTTACATAGCAAAGCATTGCTGTACCAAACCACCCAATCATCGCCGCACCAATTGCCGATGTAATATGGTCATAACCTGGCGCGATATCGGTTGTTAAAGGTCCGAGCGTATAGAACGGTGCACCTTGGCAAATTTCAAGCTCTTTATCCATATTTTCTTTAATTAAATGCATTGGTACATGTCCTGGCCCTTCAATCATTACTTGAACATCATGCTTCCAAGCAATCTTCGTTAATTCACCAAGCGTTTCAAGCTCAGAGAATTGCGCTTCATCGTTCGCATCCGCAATCGAACCTGGACGTAATCCATCTCCTAAAGAGAAGGAAACATCGTATTGTTTCATAATTTCACAAATCTCTTCAAAGTGAGTATATAGGAAGTTTTCTTTATGATGGAATAAACACCACTGCGCCATAATCGAACCACCGCGTGAAACAATACCTGTTGTACGCTTTGCCGTAATTGGAATGTAACGAAGTAGTACACCCGCATGAATTGTAAAGTAGTCAACGCCTTGCTCTGCTTGTTCAATTAACGTGTCACGATATACTTCCCACGTTAAATCTTCAGCAATCCCATTTACTTTTTCTAAAGCTTGATAAATCGGGACTGTTCCAACTGGTACAGGAGCATTACGAATGATCCATTCACGAGTTGTATGAATATTTTTTCCTGTTGATAGATCCATAATTGTATCTGCACCCCAGCGCGTTGCCCATGTCATCTTCTCAACTTCTTCCGCGATAGAAGAAGAAACTGCTGAGTTCCCAATATTCGCATTTACTTTCACATGGAAGTTGCGGCCGATAATCATCGGTTCTGCTTCCGGGTGGTTAATGTTTGCTGGCAGAATTGCACGTCCTTCAGCAATCTCTTTACGAACAAACTCTGGCTCTACCCCTTCACGAATCGCAACATATTCCATTTCAGATGTAATGATGCCTTGGCGCGCATAATGCATTTGCGTTACATTCGCGCCTTTTTTTGCACGAAGCGGCTTACGATCCATTTGCGGAAATACAGGTGTATGATTGGATGCAGCTTTCACACCATCATCTTCCGGTTTCATTTCGCGCCCTTCATACTCTTCTACATCTCCGCGCTCAACAATCCAACTACGGCGTGGCGTCGGAATCCCTTTTTCCAGCTCTACTTTGTACTCCGGGTCTGTGTATGGACCACTTGTATCATAGACACGAATTGGTGGATTTGGCAAACCGTTTGTATCACTTTGCTCAATCTCACGCATCGGTACTTTCATACCTTCACATGGACCATCAACATAGACTTTCTTACTCCCTGGTAAACTCGACTTCAATTCAATTTGCTCAGCTGAAACAGATTGCTTCATAATTTGTGTTTCCTCCCCTTTATCATTTCAGGTGAACCTACCTCGTTTAGAACCTCCAACCAAATTCCAAACAATTCGATTCTAGCGTGATAAGGACAAAAACTAGTGGCCAGCGCATGCCAAAATAAAAAGAGCCAGGTCCATAGTAAAACAAGGACCTGGCTCATAAAGACATCGTTATGTAAAGCCGTTAACTTCCCTACGCTGGTACGAGCCAGATCAGGTCCAAAGGGTTAAGAAGTTATCGCGCTTCTCTCTCAGCCCACGCTTTGTCGGGCACCCCTAGTTTATCACTGATTTAATTTTCAATACTTTCTTATCATACACGATAATCAGAAAAATGCAAACGAATAAATCTTAATTTTTATGTGTCGTTTTTTGTCTGTTGGTCGATATCCTTTGTCGAACAGTCGATATGTTAGTAGTTTCCGCCGATATATTTGGAAAAACGTTCGATATATTTTAAAAATCGCCGATATCTCAAAAAAAGATGCCCGCACACACGCGCCCGGGCATCTTTTTCTTATTTACGGTATCATCCACGTTAAATAGTAAGCTTGTACATATGTCATAATCCCAACAATGATTACAAAGAATAAACTATGTTTTACGGTAAAACGGAATAAATCAGATTCTTTTCCAGCGAGTCCTACTGCTGCACATGCGATAGCAATCGATTGCGGAGAAATCATTTTACCCGTTACACCACCTGTTGTGTTTGCCGCAACAAGTAATACCTCTGATACGCCAACTTGCTGCGCCGTAATAGCTTGCAAGTTAGAGAATAGTGCGTTTGCTGATGTATCTGATCCCGTTAAAAATACACCGATCCAGCCAAGGAATGGTGAGAAGAACGGGAATAATCCACCTGTTCCTGCTAATGCTAACGCAAGTGTTGACGATAACCCAGAATAGTTTGCGATAAATGCGAATCCTAATACGAAACCGATAGATAGAATTGGCATTTTTAATTCTTGTAATGTTTCTTTAAACGTTTCAACTGCTTGTTTTGCGCTCATTTTAAGTACAAGGATTGAAATAATACACGCAATTAAAATCGCTGTTCCTGTTGCTGATAGAACATCAAACTTTAATACCGCATCGTAAGGCGTTGGTTTGTTTACAATTGGTTCTGCCTTCATTACTAAATTGTGCAGACCTGGAATTTGAAACTTAAAGACAAGACTTTCTAACGCCCCGCCTGGAGCAAATAACGCTTTGAAGAACCCTTGACTCCAAATCACAACCATAACTGTCAAAATAATAAATGGTGACCAAGCCTTTACAACTTTTCCTGCCGTTAATTTTGGCATAGATGCCGCAGTTGTTGTCGCTGCCACTTCGGCGTTCGCTTGATTAGATTGATAAATTTCTTTCGGTTGCCATACTTTTAGGAATAATGCTAAACACACTAAGCTGACAAGTGCTGATGTAATATCCGGAAGTTCTGGCCCTAAAAATGTAGCTGTAATAAACTGTGTAATTGCAAATGAACTACCTGCTACAAATAATGCAGGCCATGTTTGTTTAACCCCTTTGAAGCCATCCATTAAAAATACGATAAAGAACGGAACAAATAATGATAAGAATGGTAATTGATGCCCTGCCATTTGTCCGATTTTATGAGCATCAATACCCGTTACTTGCCCCGCAACTGTAATCGGAATCCCCATCGCTCCGAACGCTACCGGTGCTGTATTTGCAATTAAGCAAAGTCCAGCTGCGTATAACGGATTTAAGCCAAGACCAGCAAGAAGCGCTGCCGTAATTGCTACCGGTGCACCAAATCCAGCTGCCCCTTCCAAAAATGCGCCAAATGAAAAACCAATTAAAATAACGAGTAAACGATGGTCATTCGTAATCGATAGTACCGATGCACGAATCACATCAAACTGTCCTGTTTTGACAGAAATTTTATATAAAAATACCGACATCACAATAATCCATGCAATTGGCCATAACCCGTATAGGAAGCCATATCCAGTTGCGGCCATCGCCATTGTAAACGGCATTTTATACGCAAATAACGCAACTAAAATTGTTAATACAACTGTAATAAAGCCTGCCACATACCCCTTCATACGAAACACTGCTAACGCCAAGAAAAAAAAGATAATTGGAATAAGTGCTACCGCCGCAGAAATCCAAATGTTACCAAACGGATCGTAAACTTGTGTCCATGTCCCCATTGTCCTCTCCCTTTCTGTAATCCCCTGTTTTAAAATCCCTATAACCCTATCAATAGACTATCCGGTCATCATACCTTTAAGTCTAAAATAAAAAACGTTTTAGGAAAACGTTTTCAATGATTGTATTTCTACTTTACCATATCATTTTTGATTTAAAAAGATTTTTTGCGTTAATTTTCTAATTTTTTCGTTAAATCACACTTTCGAATAAGTCATATAAATAGGAAAAAAGTCGATTTCATCCCTCCCTCATTAGTTTAAACAAACGTTTGATTAACGACTGAAAAGCTTGTCACTCTGGCGTATTTCACTTTAAACAAACGTTTGATTAAAAGCCTTATGAACGTTCACCACAAAAAGAAAAAGCACTTGCAATTCGCAAGTGCTTTACCTTTTTCTTCTTTTTTTCTTTCGTCTCATAAGCTTTTTTCGGCGCGTGTTCAATCGATCCGCTATAATATGGAGTGCACTCGCAGCAATAACTCCAATTACGAATGTTGTTAAAGCAACATCATGTTCCCTTGCAATCCCAAGCAATCTTCCGTCTAGTACCGTTTTATTTAATATGTATAGGAATGGAGAGAAGACGAGAAGCATATACAATATACGAATGAGATCACCAATTATAATCGTATGCGTTAAGAAAGAACGATGTGGCATCACACATTGATATGGATACCAAAAAATACGAAGCAAGCCCCATTTGTTATAGGCGTTACTATGAGTATCCAAATCTGGTGTTAAGAAAAACGTGCCGATTAAAAACCCTATCGCAAAAGTGAGTAAAAAATCAAAATTTGTTAGTCCATACGAAACAAGCATAAACAAAACAACCGGAAGAGAGAGTAAGTTTATTTTCGTATGTGTTTTTCCTGATGGCATAGTACACTTCCCCGCTAATGTTTGCCCTGCCATTTCTGACAGTTCTCACCTATTGATCTAATTTTTGATCGATAAATGATGTGTCTATATCCGAACCAAACCAATCCGCTAATTTCATCTGTGCTTTTTCTTTTACATCTTCGTTTACATACATAGACGCTTGTACAAGTGCAGCAGTTAATGCACCTAAATCATCCGTATAACCTATTCCAGCTAAAAAATCCGGAATCGCATCAATTGGAGCAATAAAGTAGGCAAGTGCTCCAATAATAGTTGCTTTTACTCGCTTTGGAACATCCGGTCTTTGCATAACGTAAAACAGCAACAAACTCGCATAAATAACCGATTGTCCCGCTTGTTTCGCTACATGTTTCACCTTATTCCAAAACGCTTCGACTGAAAATTTTCGTTCCATATAAAGAGCCCCCATGTTTTGTTTTTTTCATTATACGAAAAAAGTAGATGCGTCTTCAAAAATAAGGAACTAGCTCCATTAGTTAATAAAACGTTCATCAAATATACACAAATTTTATTGTAACAGACAACAGATAAAAGAACAAGTGTTCGTTGTTGTTTTCCCACTATATAAATCACGGCTATACATTCAAAAAAGGCACTGACCGCTTCTACGCTTCAGCCGACGCTCTCTTCCCTCTAAAAAGAGAGGATTTATATATTTCCTATCAATATTTCTCAACATAAAATGTTCTATTTCTCTTACTATTCTTTATTATCTTTGTTATATTTTCTAGTTGACGAGCATATAAACCAATGTTAAAGTTTTCTCTGGCAGCAACAATAAAAAATACAAAAACTGTAAAATGTTATAGTGTTTCTAAGAATTGAATTTTGTTGTATAATACAGAAATGACGTTATGCTTATGAATCAACAAAAGAAATAACAGGAAACCAAAAGGGTATGCATAGTTAAAGTCGTATATGAGGGATATAGAAACCTCTACTCATGGCCAAGAAAACTATGTGTTTTTTATTTTAGCTTTTTTCGCTCCAAAATCGACCAAGCCTGATAGAGAAAGGGTGGAATGAATGAAGGAATCTTTAAAATCGCAATTTCTAAATGTACGTTTTACTTTGTTCGTTGCTTTGGCCGTATGGCTAAAAACTTACATCATAACGCGTACGAGTTTTGATTTAAAACTTGAATCTTTCATGCAAGAATTTATCTTATTCATTAGCCCATTAGCAACATCATTACTGTTTGTGGGTCTTGCATTATTTGCAAAAGGAAAGAAACGAAACTATATAGCACTTGGAATTGACTTTGTTTTAACAATCATTCTTGTTGGTAACGTAATGTTCTACGGATTCTACAATGACTTCGTTACTTTACCAGTACTTGGGCAAACATCAAACTTTGGACAACTAGGATCCAGTGTAAAAGAATTGCTTAACTACAAAATCATCGTTGCATTTGCTGATATTATCCTTTTCTTTGTACTATTAAAGAAAAAGAAAAGCTTTGCAAAAACTGAACGCGTATCACGTCCAATGCGCTCTTTATACTTCGTATCAACGGTTGCTATTTTCTTTGTAAACTTAGGACTTGCAGAAACTGAGCGGCCAGAATTATTAACACGTTCATTTGACCGTGTTATGCTCGTGAAAAACTTAGGTTTATATACACACCAAGTATATGATCTTGGCTTGCAAGCAAAATCTAGTTCACAAAAAGCATTCGCTGACGGCAGTAAATTACAAGAAACAGAAAACTACGTAAAAACAACGCAAAGTAAACCAGATCCAAATATGTTTGGCACGGCAAAAGGGAAAAACGTAATTGTCGTTTCTCTTGAATCCCTACAAACATTCTTAATTGGTGCAAAAGTAGGCGATCAAGAAGTTACACCATTCTTAAACCAATTTGCAAAAGAAAGTTATTACTTCGATAACTTCTTCCACCAAACTGGGCAAGGAAAAACATCTGATGCTGAATTCTTAGTAGATACATCATTATATCCATTAGACCGTGGTGCTGTATTCTTTACACACGGTAATAACGAATATACTGCGACTCCAGAAATTCTGCGTCAGCAAGGATATTACACAGCTGTATTCCATGCAAACAACGCAACATTCTGGAACCGTAACATTATGTATCCAGCACTTGGTTACGATCGTTACTACAATGAGCTTGACTATAAAATTACTCCAGAAACAAAATTAAACTGGGGATTAAAAGATATCGAGTACTTTAATCAATCAATTGACATGTTAAAAGAAGTGAAACAACCATTCTATACTCGTTTCCTTACTTTAACCAATCACTATCCATTTACGTACGACGATGACACAAAATTGATTGAACCTTATAACTCTGGTGATGGTGTATTTGACCGTTACATGGTAACAGCTCGTTACTTAGACGAAGCAATGAAAAACTTTATTGAACGTCTAAAAGCAGAAGGACTTTATGACAATTCTGTTATCGTATTCTATGGTGATCACTACGGTATTTCTGAAAACCATAACCGCGCGATGGCACAGTTCTTAGGTAAAGAAGAAATTACAGCATTTGATCATATGAACTTACAAAAAACACCTATGTTCATTCACGTTCCAGGTCAAAAAGAAGGTAAAACAATTTCAAAACCAACTGGTGAAATTGATATTAAACCAACAATTCTAAACTTACTTGGTGTGGATTCAAGCAATGACGTTCGTTTTGGTCATGACGTATTCTCACCAGATAATAAAGGATTCGTTGTTCTTCGTGACGGTAGTTTTGTTACAGACAAGTATATGTATACAAACAGTACATTCTATGACCGTGCAACTGGCGAAGTCGTAGAGGTACCAAAAGAAGAAGCTCAAGCAATGATCGATCGTGCTCAAAATGAACTGCGCATGTCTGATAAGCTCATTGAAGGAGACTTACTTCGCTTCTCTGAAAGCAACAAAATTAAAACAGGCGAAGTAAAAACAACGATTAAAGAAGAAAAAAAAGGCGCTGAGTAATATCAGCGTCTTTTTTTTAGTTACAGTCAGGGTTCATACTGCTCGCCAATAATATGATAAAATTACACAATCTTCACCAAATATTTACATGAAATTCATGAAACATATCTATAATAGAATTTGTAAACAATATTCTGTTCGTTCCCCACCTATCATGTTACAACTTTGCGTTAGGTCCCCATGGGGAATATCAGAATCATTTGTGTAACAATGCCTTTGATATTACTGAGAAGTAACATCCATTGTCTTAGTAAAGCCGACCTTTTTACTGGTCACCTTTCTAGACTATACCAGGACAATATCCCTATGAAACAAGCTACCCTCCTTATGCAACATTGTTGCAAGCAACGTTCTATATGAATGTTGCTTTTTTTATTTCTAAAAAGCAGGATTATCATTTCCCATTTGCGAATTTGTATATGCGAAATACGATAAATTGGAGTTTTTATAGAGGCGACCAACGCTCATCATGCAAACAATTAAGAAAGGATGGGAAGTAAAATGTCATACGAAAGGTTCGTATTATGGAATGATAAAATTATTGATACAAATAAAAAACAGCCGTACATACAATTAGAAGAACGTGGCTTGCAGTTTGGAGATGGTGTCTACGAAGTCATTCGTATTTATAAAGGAACCATCCACTTATTAGATCCACATTTAACTCGGTTATATCGTTCCATGGATGAAATAGAATTAACACTACCTTTCTCTAAAGCAGAACTCATTACACTACTTTATAAATTACTTGAAAATAATAAATTTCAAGAAGATGGTACCATCTACCTACAAGTTTCTCGAGGAGTACAGCATCGTACACACGCATTCTCTTTTAATGTAATCCCAACAATCTATGCTTATATCTCAAAAAAAGAACGCCCCGCTTTATGGATTGAGTACGGTATACGTGCCATATCAGAGCCTGATGTGCGTTGGCTCCGCTGTGATATTAAGTCTCTTAATTTAATGCCAAACGTATTAGCTCGTACAAAAGCGGAACGAAAAGGTTGTAAAGAAGCACTTCTCGTTCGTAATGGGATCGTTACGGAAGGAAGTCACTCCAACTTTTTTCTTGTAAAAAACGGGACTCTGTATACTCATCCCGCTAATCATCTAATCCTAAACGGGATTATCCGCCAATATATTCTTTCTTTAGCCCATAAACTACAGATTCCTGTTCAAGAAGAATTATTCGGCATTCGTGATGTTTATCATGCTGATGAATGTTTTTTTACAGGAACAACAGTAGAAGTACTTCCGATGACACATCTTGATGGCACCGCCATCCAAAATGGTCAAGTTGGGAAAATCACCAAATTACTACAAAAAACATTTGTCCAAAGCTTTTCAACTTCTAATATCCCATTACCTTAAACACAAACATTTTCTTCTTAAAAACCTCTTAATATACGTATTTTCATTTAAAATCAAGGTGGAACATGCACCTTGATTTTTTTTTGTAATATTCTTGACATATTCAGATTCCCGCATAAGCCTTGACAGTAATCGACATGCCTTTTAGAATTTTTAACAGTTGGTAAATATTTCATCACTACATTACAGACAGAAAGGAATCGACAAAACATGAAAAAATATCTTGCCGGTCTTGCGGCAGTGTCTGTAGCAGGAGGAGCAGCCCCGACATTAGATAGCGTTCAAGCTGCCCCTGAAAATACACAAAAACCTGCTGCACACGCTGTTCAAGCTGCACCACAAAACAACTCAAATTACACAGTTACTGCTGACGTATTACACGTTCGCTCAGGAGCTAGTACTTCTCACGACATCATCTCTCGCGTATATGAAGGCCAAAAATTAAACGTAGTCACCGAAGAAAACGGATGGTTCAAAATTAACCATAATGGGAAAACTGGTTACGTTAGTGGACAATTCGTATCAAAAAATGGTGCGAAAACAAGCGTAAGTACAGGTGGCAAGAACAAAGTTACTGCTGACGTATTACGTGTTCGTACAAGCCCAAATACTTCTAGTTCTATTATGGGCCGTGTATATGAAGGACAAACATTGCAAGTTATTAGCGAAGAAAACGGATGGGTTAAAATTAACCATAACGGCAAAACTGGTTACGTTAGTGGACAGTTCGTATCTGGCGTTTCTGCAAATGCTGGTTCTTCTAATAACAACCCAAATGTTCAAGAAGCAAGCGGAAACTATACAGTCAATGTATCTTCTCTTCGCATTCGTACAGGTCCTAGCACTTCCCATACAACTTTAGGCTCTGTTCATAAAGGACAAGTTGTACAAGTTATTGGTGAAGTTCAAGATTGGTTCAAAATTAACTATGCAGGACAAACAGCTTACATTAGCAAAGACTACGTAACAAAAGGTGGTTCTAGTAACAATACTAACCAAGGTAACAATCAACAAGGAAATAACAATACAACTGTTCAAACTGGCGGTACTTATGTTGTTAATGCAACATCATTACGTGTTCGTACAGGCCCAGCTACATACCACGGTGTACTTGGTGGCGTATTAAATGGTCAAACATTAAACGTAGTTGGTGTAGAAAATGGTTGGTACAAAATTAATCACCATGGTAAAACTGGTTATGTAAGCAGTGAATTTGTGAAATTCGTTAAAGGTGGTACAACGACACCTGAAAAACCTGAGCAACCACAAACAACTGCTGGCGAATACTATATTAATGTGTCTGCATTAAATGTACGTAGCGGCGAAGGTACAAATTACAGCGTAATCGGTGCTCTTCCACAAGGTCAAAAAGTACAAGTTATTTCTGAACATTATGGATGGAGCAAAATTAACTACAACGGTCGCACTGGCTATGTAGGAACTCGTTTCCTATCTAAAACACCAGTTGGTGGTGCTGTAGACAACAATAACAATAACAACAATAATAATAACAATACAGGTAACACAAGTGGCGATACATCATCTATTCTTGCATATGCAAAATCAATGGCAGGTGTACCATATGTATGGGGCGGCACTTCTGCTAATGGCGTTGACTGCAGTGGTTACATTTTCCACGTATTTAACAAATTTGGTCACAACATTAGCCGTCAAAGTGTTGCTGGATATTGGAGCAGCCTATCAAAAACTTCAAATCCACAACCAGGTGACTTAATCTATTTCCAAAACACTTATAAGCCAGGTCCTTCTCACATGGGTATCTACCTTGGTGGCGGATCATTCATTCAAGCTGGAGATAAAGGTGTAGCAGTTGCATCATTAAACAACTCTTATTGGAGTAAGCACTTCTTAGGATATACAAAAGCACCTTAAGTCATAGTTTCAAAGCCTTCTAGATTACTAGAGGGCTCTTTTTTATAAATTGACATACATTCATGCCATGAAAGTAAAAGGTAATCTACTCTCTTTTCTCCCTTTGTTTTTAAACTCGGCATGGAACTAAAAAAGGACCTGACCGCTTCTATCCATGGCCGGATCCTCTCTTCCCACCTAAAAGAGAGGTTTTTATCATGTTTCTACCCGTATTTCTACAAATATGTTTTCTATCCTCTTATTTCATACACCATATTCCCTAAAAACAGTTCATAACGTTACAATAATAAATATATTCTCGCTAAAAAACATAACCTATTTTGTCCCCATAAGATTGATATGTGTTTTCTTAGTAAATTTTCTTTCTATTTAAACTTTTCAACAGACGTTTGACCTCTGATGTCCGGTGTGATACGTTACTTAAGATGCTATTTTCATAGAAGTATATACATCTATTAATTCTACTTTTTTACTATGAGAGAGGAGATTTACACTGCATGAATGTTTTATGGGGAATTGGCGGCGTGATTGGAATTTTAGCAGTTGCATTTTTACTATCTTCCAACCGCAAAGCTGTGAATTGGCGCACAATTTTAATCGCGCTAGCATTACAAATTACGTTTTCTTTCATCGTATTACGATGGGATGCTGGAAAAGCTGGCTTAAAGGTTGCCTCTGATGGGGTTCAAGGCTTAATCAACTTTTCTTATGAAGGAATTAAATTTGTCTCTGGTAACTTATTAGATAAAGATGGTCCTTGGGGATTCATCTTCGTAATTCAAGCACTACTTCCAATTGTATTTATTAGTTCATTAGTAGCAATATTATATTATTTAGGTATTATGCAATGGTTCGTTAGTATCGTTGGTGGTGCATTAAGTAAACTGCTTGGAACTTCTAAAGCAGAGAGCTTAAATGCAGTAACAACTGTTTTCTTAGGACAAACAGAAGCACCAATTTTAATTAAACCGTACTTAACACGTTTAACAAACAGTGAGTTCTTCGCAGTTATGGTAAGCGGTATGACGGCTGTTGCCGGATCAGTTCTTGTCGGTTATGCAGCAATGGGAATTCCGCTAGAGCACTTATTAGCAGCAGCCATTATGGCAGCACCATCAAGCTTATTAATTGCAAAGCTAATTATGCCGGAAACTGAAACACCAGATAACAATGTACAACTTTCAACAGAGCGTGAAGATGCGAACGTTATCGATGCAGCAGCACGCGGTGCATCTGAAGGGATGCAACTTGTTATTAACGTAGCAGCAATGCTAATGGCATTCATCGCATTAATTGCTGTATTAAATGGTCTATTAGGATGGATTGGTTCTTGGTTTGATATTAAGCTAAGCCTTGATTTAATCTTTGGATATCTTTTATCTCCATTCGCTATTTTAATCGGTGTTTCACCAAACGAAGCTGTACAAGCAGCTAGTTTCATCGGTCAAAAGCTTGCAATCAACGAATTCGTTGCTTACGCAAACTTAGGATCACATATGGCAGAGTTCTCTGATAAAACAAATATGATCTTAACATTTGCAATTTGCGGCTTTGCAAACTTCTCTTCTATCGCAATTCAATTAGGTGTAACAGGAACACTTGCTCCTTCTCGCCGTAAACAAATTGCACAGTTAGGGATTAAAGCAGTAATCGCTGGTACGCTAGCGAACTTCTTAAATGCAGCAGTTGCAGGTATGATGTTCTTATAAAATCAAGCTGATCCGAATTTTCGGGTCAGCTTTTTTTATGAATGCATATCCCCCCTTCTAGCACATATTACATATAACAACCTATGTACTAGGAGGCCCGTGATGAAGCAAATGCCCAATCAAATTATGATATTATGGATTGCACAAATTTTATTCTATTTCACCACAGTTCATATAAGCTCATTTCCTTATGCTTTTTTCTTTACGATCCTTTATGTACTCATCAACTTATTATTTCTATTCATTTCAAATAAATTTGCTTTCACCTTATTTATTGCCGGAACTCTCCTCTCCGTCTTCTATTTATTTTATGAAGCATGGTTATATTTATCGAGTACTTCTACACAACTTACCTACATCATCGTTCATTTCCTAGCAATTGTGAATTTCTTTCTTATCTATATATCGACTTATATGTTAAAAAAACTCTTGCATGAAAATAGACGCTTGCAACAACAAGTCCATACACTTGAACAATATATTGGAGAAACAAAGTTATTAACAAGACAGGAATTTGAAAGGCGTGGTGTATTGCTCGAAGCTGCTATGAAAAGGCGGAGTGAAACAGGCATGCTTGTCTATTTTTCATTCACCTCTTTTAGTAGCTATACGAAGCGAAGTGTCATGGATCGCGTTGCCTCCCTCCTCCTTGATACAGTGCGGAGTGATTTTGATTTAGTTGGAAAATATGATGAAAATACATTGGTCATTTTACTCCAAAATACAAATGAAGCTGGTGCAAATATTGTTTTGATGCGCCTTGAAAATAAGTGGGAAGAATGGTTAACAGAGGATGCTCTTTCAAAAATTATAATCAAACAAGAAAAACTTGGAGAGCAGGTGTTAACAACATGATGACACTTATTCTTCTCCTGCTATTTCTTCTATTTTGCCTACTTGTTTTTTGGATTAGCTTCATTTTTTCTATTAAATATGTGCTTATCTTTACAGCCTTCTTATTTTCCGGCTTGCTCGTCTACTACTCCTTACTAACGCTTGCTGGACTTGTTCATCGAAATCGTAAGCTAAAGAATCGGACATTAGAACATTACCCGAGCGTAGATATACTGATTCCTGCACATAATGAAGGCGTCGTTATTATGGATACGTTAGCTGCGATGGCAAATATCGAATATCCCGGAAAACTTGCCATTTATTTATTAAATGATAATTCCCAAGATGAAACTGGAGAAATTGGTGATGAATACGATGAGGCCTATGCTCATATAAGACATATCCGCGTACCACCTGGAGAGCCGAAAGGAAAATCACGTGTATTAAACTATGGGCTCAGCATATCAAATGGAGAGTATTTTTGTGTGTATGATGCTGATAACCAACCAGAACCACATGCCCTGCGCATGCTTGTTGAATACGCAGAAACGACAAAAGATGCTGTCGGTGCTGTCGGTCATGTCCGCACTGTCAATGAAAAACGAAACTGGCTTACTAGGATGATTTCTCTTGAGTTTCAAATCTTCCAGTTACTCATGCAGTCTGGCCGTTGGCTTTTATTCCAAACTGGTTCATTAACAGGAACGAATATGCTCCTGCGCCGCTCCGCACTTGAAGAACTCGGTGGCTACGACCCTTATGCCATTGCCGAAGATGCAGAGCTCACATTACGAATTACACAAAAAGGCTACCTATTACCAATCGTACCTGAATCCATTACATGGGAACAAGAACCAGAGCATTTGAAAATTCTTATTAAACAACGAACACGCTGGCTTCAGGGTAACTTATATATTTTAGAAAAGATGTTTTCCTCCTTCAGTTTCTTTAAAGGAAAATTACTCGTTCATTCCTTGCAGCAAGTACTAGTATACGTTGTCTTTTGGCTGTTCTTAATCATCTCAAATGTATGGTTCATTATTGGCTTACTCGGTCTCTTTCAAATCAGCTATACCATCCCATTACTATTTATGTGGTACGTCGCTTATATCACATACACATCGCAACTCTTTAGTGCACAAAGCGTCGAAAATACATTCACGCCAACGAACATATTTATCAGCATCATTATGTATTTCACATACGCCCAGCTCTTTACGTACCTATTTATCCGAAGTCTCATCCTATACTTACGCGCGAAAAGTAAAAAACAAATCATCGGATGGGACAAGACAGTCAGGTATAAAAAATAAAGGCGCAAGCGGCTTGTTCAGAATGAAACAAATGTTTATAAAAAAATAAGCACAGAGCGCCGTATGCTCTGTGCTTATCTTTACTATAAATCTATATATCGGACAATACCCCTTAGTCGAAAGCAATTTTCACGTCCATCCCCCAACGAACGATCTACTTTCTTTTATATACGAAAAAGTGACTGCTATTTTTGTAAAACCAATTGCTTCTCTTGTTGTTCTTTAGATACTTCAGTCTTTGGTTCCGTGTTTTCTTGCACATTACGATGTGCCACACGTTTCAAACAAATATGCTTCCACTTTCTTTCGTAACGCTTCATTATTCTAGTTGTCCCCCTTGAATACGCTTAAAAACTTTTTTGAAATCGCTTACAGGAAATAATATAGCACATATACGGAAAAGTGACAACACATTTCCGACAAATTTTTGACAAAAATTCGGATGACCTTTGACAATATATGGACAGTTCGACACCTTGCGACAACAGACAACCACTAGAAACTCGCACACCTCGCAAAAAAGAGCTGATTCAAAATCAGCTCTTTCCTTCTATTATACTATTTATGGTGATGGTGATGACGAACTTCCTTTTGTAATTCTTTAAATAAGGAAGCAGCCATAAAGAAGATAACAAATACAAACGGGAATGCTGCGATAATCGAAGCTGTTTGTAAAGCCTCTAATCCACCTACATATAGTAAGATTGCTGCTAACGCTGCCTGTACAAGACCCCAAACTAATTTAATTCGATTTGGCGGGTTTAAGCTACCGTGTGTCGTTAACATCCCAAGAACAAATGTCGCAGAATCTGCTGATGTAATAAAGAATGTTGAAATCAATAGAATCGCAAGAACCGATAAAGCTGGTCCCATACTACCCATATGATCTAGTACAGCGAATAATCCTACCTCTGTACCCATCTCCTTAATTTGTCCATAAATGTTCGCTCCATCAAACAACTCCATATGAATGACTGTTCCTCCAAATACCGCGAACCAAAGTGCACCAATAATTGTTGGAACGAGCAACACACCAATCACAAACTCACGAATTGTACGTCCACGTGACACACGGGCAATAAATGTACCAACGAATGGTGACCATGCTATCCACCATGCCCAATAGAAAATCGTCCACGATTGAATCCATTGGTTTCCACTCTCATCTAATGGACTTAAACGGAAACTCATGCTTGGTAAGTTTTGAATGTAAGAACCAATTGTTGATGTAAAGTAATTCATAATAAAGTTCGTTGGGCCTGCGAATAATAAAATTGCCATAAGTGCAAAGGCTAAAATAATATTCGTATTACTTAAGTACTTAATACCTTTGTCTAATCCTGTTTGTGCAGATAACATATACAAAACCGTTACGATCCCAATAATAACTAACTGGGTTGTTAATGAATTAGGAATAGATGTTAAGTAGCTAACACCACCTGCAATTTGTTTCGCTCCAAGCCCTAATGAAGTTGCTACACCAAACACTGTCGCAAATACAGCTAACACATCAAATATATGCGCAATACGGCCATGCTCACCGCTCTTAAATAAAGGACCAACTGTTGCACTAATTGTACTTGGCTTCCCTTTTCGGAATGTGAAATAAGCGATGCATAATGCTACAAGTGCATACAAGCCCCACGGATGCAATCCCCAATGGAAGAATGAAAAACGAAGTGCAAGACGTGCACTCTCTTCTGTAGCACTTTCTCCAAATGGCGGTGCATATAAATGATTTAATGGTTCCGCAACTCCCCAGAAAATCAAACCGATTCCCATACCAGCACTAAAAAGCATAGCGAACCATGTCATATAACTATAATCAGGTTCATCATCATCTTTACCTAAACGAATAGAACCGTACTTTGAAAAGATGAAAAAGATGGCTAAACCTAAGAAAACAGAAACAGAAATGATATAGAACCACCCAAATTTACTAACCAATGCAGTTTGAATTGCAGTAGTCACATTTCCTAAGCTACCTTTTCCAATTATAGATTCAGGAATAATCCCCCAAATTGTAAATGCGATACATAATATTAATGAGACAATAAATGTTTTTGTCAGTTTCCTCATAAAATCCCCCTTTTGTAGGTTTTTTTGTAAAATGAATCTAATTCCGATATGTTAAATCGGATAAAGTGAAATATTTCTTGTGGTGATTTTCTTCATTCTCTCTAAAATCAACCTTCACTAATTAGAATTCTTATGGACAGTTCACCCTCCATATAAACGTTCGGATTATAAAATGAAGATGATACCGCCAAATCGTGCGAGATAGATGTGGATGGGAGTGTGTTTTCCCAAAAAATGGTGCGTTACAGTTGTAAAACAGGGCAAATATATCGATTGCCGCTCTTTCTTTTTGTAACAATTATGCGGTTGTTTTGTCAGGATATTGTACGTATTTATAAATGCACAAACAAAATGTTTATATTTATATAACTATTTTAGGCATAATTCGGTAAAATTCTCAAGGAATGTAACACCTTAGTAAACTTTTTGTAATACCACTGTAACACTTTTATCTTTATCGAAAAACATCTGTTGTAATAAAAAAATAGATATATGACATAAACCTTCTAAAAGCACGGATTGAAAAACGATTTCTATAATTCCTTTCTATATTACAGCGTGTTAATGATTTATTACGAATGGTTTGTAATTGTGTGTTTTCCCAAATTCCGAAAAAAACAGTTGCTATAATGAGGACACGAAAACAAACGCAATGGAGGCTATCATGAAAAAATTAATTGGTATAGCAACAGCAGCAGTTTTTGGTCTTGGGATTTTCACTACTTCTGCACAAGCAGAAACTGTTGTAACAACAGACGTATTAAATGTACGAGAGAACCCAACTACTGAATCAAAAGTTGTAGGAAAATTATTAAATGGTCATAAATTAGATGTTACAAATACAACAAACGGATGGTCACAAATCAAATTAAATGGTAAAGACGTATTCGTTAGCGCAGAATTTACAAAAAGCATCTATTACGTAACAGCAAACGTATTAAACGTACGTGCTGAAGCGAACACAAACTCAGAAATTCTTGGTACGCTTAAGAAAGACGAAATGATTGAAACAACGCACCAAGTACAAAACGAGTGGTTACAATTCGAATATAACGGGAAAACGGCTTACGTTCATGTTCCTTACTTAACTGGTACAGCACCTGTTATTGAAAAACAAGAAACGCCTGCTCCTGCTAAAGCTGAAGCACCTGCAAAAGCAGAAACTCCAGTAGCACAAGAGAAACCAGCTGCTAAGCCTGCTGTTAAAGCAGCAACTACAAACGCTCCTGCAGGTGGCCGTGAGCTAACAGTTGAAGCAACAGCATATACAGCTCATCCGAGCGAAAATGGCGGCACATATGGTGGTCGTGTATTAACTGCAATGGGTCATGACCTAACAGCGAATCCAAACATGAAGATGATTGCTGTTGATCCGAAAGTGATTCCATTAGGATCAAAAGTATGGGTAGAAGGATATGGAGAAGCAATCGCTGGTGACACTGGCGGTGCAATTAAAGGTAACCGTATCGACGTTCTAGTTGGCTCTGACGCAATTGCTAACAAATGGGGACGTAAAACTGTTAAAGTGAAAATTTTAAAATAACCAATGACTGCTAAAAATTCAGCCAGTTCTCATATATTGAGAGCTGGCTTTTACTTTTTTATAAACACAAATGAAAAAATCTCCTTTTGTTCTTCCTAAGAGCGGCTTATCTGTTGGAAAATCCAAACGAATATATATATAATGACGACAAGGAGGTTACAACATGAATCCAAATGCAAAAGTAGACTGGATCGGTACACCTAAGCCATACATCTACAAAGACGATGTAACATATAATGCGACCGCAATTGATTTTTCACTTGAACATGATGACAATCGCTATAAATTGATTGTGCTCAAACACGATCAATCTGTTCAGTATAAATTCGTACAATACGGCATAAAACCAGGATCACAAAAACCATTTCCAATTGATATACCACTCCAAGAAGAAATGCTCCTGTTAGTAGAAAGAATTCTACAAGATCCATACGTACGAGCTTTTCGCACTTTGTAGAAGCGCCGATATATCCATACAAGTACTCAATATATCATAAAGTGAAATTTTAATCAGTGAGGGTTTTCTTCATCCCCCACTGATTATTAGCCCTCACCAATTGGGCTTTTACGGGCAGCCCACCTCCCACCTAACTTCTTTACTTTTGCTGAATTTTGAGTTGGGGGTCTTACTACCCACAAATAACGAAAAAAATACTACCTCTTTATAAAGAGATAGTATTTTCGTCCACTACTGCGTTGGGCCAGATATTTCTTCTGATTTCAATGTATTGTTTGCTGCTAAAGAATGATACAATAATTTTCCGTCTGTATTCACTGTAATAATATGCTCATTATTAAAGCTTTTAAACTTCACAGATCCATCACCATAGCGGATATTGTATTCTTCATATGTCGTTACTTTATATTTCGTAGAGCTCTGACGTTCAACGTTACGCACTTCGAATATTAATAAGTCCTCAGTAATTCCTTTTTTCTTTAAATATTGCAAGTAATCACGATCTTGTTTATATGATTCTCCGCTCTTATCATAATCATTTTCAATTAAGCTAAAGTCATTTAAAGAAATGGCGCGCACACTGTTATAAATGTGATTTCGAACAAAATCACCAACTGCAGTATCAGATATCTGTTTTGGGAATTTTAAATCGTATGAGCTTTGCTCTCCAACCTTTATACTTTCGCTTTTTATGACCCCAAAATCTGTTTGTTTCTCTAAATGTACTTCAACAGTTTCATCTGTCGGTACAGGCCCAAGCTTATAACTACCATAATCTAGCTTTCCATGTTTTTTACCATTTACGAAAACATCGGCAGTATTTTCATCAGAGGAAATGGTAACATAGTTTCCTTTAAGCGGTAATTTCACATCCACTTTCCCTTCTTTTTCTCCAGCCAATTCAACTTTCTTTTCCGTTTCCAGTTCAGTAAAATCAGTTTTCGCTTTTGCTTTTACTACATACATCCCAGGGAAGTAAGGTCCGATTTCTTTAGAGGATTTTTCGCTAGAAATATCAGTCGTTTTTTTATCATTTACATATATTTCCGCAGTTTTTACAGTTGTGCTGACTGTCATGAAATACGACTTAATGCTGAACTTATATTTCGGATATAAGAACCATTCTTTCCCATCTTCTACAATTTGCCCATCCACAAAGCTTTCTTTATCAACAAGCTTTGCATCCACCGTTTGCTTTTGTAAGTAAGACAATAATTTTTTATTGTAAGAAGGATTATCCTGTAGATATCGTAAATAGGATTTAATATCTTCTGTTTTAATTTTCAAACCTGGGTCATCCGGTTTTATAAAAGAATCAATTGCATCTACATCTTTTTTATTAAACGCTTCTATTAATGCATTGATTTGCCTTTCTTTTGAAAATTTATAGGCACCAAATTTATAAGTACCAAACAATACAGCAACAAAGAAGGCAAATACAAGCAAGAGCACAATGTTTTTCTTTTTCTTCTGCGGCTGTACTTCCTGTTTTACTTCCGCTCGCGAAACAGCTACATTTTCTTCGATTACTTCTACCTTATTTCCGCATTCAGAACAAAAATTCAAGTGATCTGCGACCTGTTTTTTACAGTTTCCACAAAACTTCACAATGCTTTCCTGGTTTAAAAAATCATACCAAAATACACCAAAACGTAAGATAACGCAGAGAAAACAGGATAAAACTCTACTTCCATGATGAATATCACAGCTCATGCAGGGAAGAAACACTTCGTCATATGTCTATATGTATAAAATAATCCGCAAGTTACGAACGACCATTTCTTCCCTTTATACAAACTCTTGTTCTTCATGAAAGATTTCTGTTTTGATTTTGCTGATTTTTAAACCAGGTTCCACCTCCTTCTTTGTTACATTTTTCGAAGAACGGTTGTAACCTCCTACTTTTTTGTCAATTTCATTCCAACAAAAGCAGCTGCATATGTCAGAACAAAACTGCCAATTATTAAATACAGAAAGCTGTTTTGCATGGAGATCATTGTTCCACTTACCCCAAACAACTTTGTTACATTCCCTTCAATATCTATTTGAATTTTGGAAAGAATATTCATCATAACCATCATAATTGTGTACGCACCGCTACATACAGCTAACGTTACATACATATTTGATGACGGCATCTTCGCTAACTTCTGCCCCGCCCTAAACATAAAGAAGAACGGGATAATAAGAAGTAATAAGCCAAAGTGAAATTTACTATTTATCTCGTCAAAAATTTCCATAACTGATGGTGGAGCACCTTCTGCAATCAAAATATCTTTTATCCCAACTCCACCAACAGACATACCTGATACAAATGAAAGCCCCATTACACTTTTATCACTTGTTGTACTTACCTTGGACAATTCCTCCTGTAACTCCGGAATCTTTATTTCTACTGGTGCAAGATGAGTCATGCTCCATACGTTTGGTGTTAATTGCAGTGCTATCAGCGCACGCTGAGAGGTTGTAGACGCTAAATTATCTAAAGGTTTTGCACCATCTGATAGTGCAACAAGTGCAGTAATACATAAAATAACTGCACTTACTAAAAGTCCCTTTACCATTGCTGTCACTCCGTAATATAGGGGTGCACCATATGGTAATAACTCCTGGAACGCACCTGCTATATTGTTTCGACTTATATGTGCAATCAATCCGAATAAGCTAAATAGCGTTCCATATATAAAGCCACTTAATAAACTTTTAAAAGAAGAATAGCCAACCGTGACAGTTCCTACCTCTGGAACAGTGATTGATTTTGACGCAACAAAGCTAACAATAAACAGAAATAATCCATAAATAATACCGACTATTACCGCTAATACAATCTGTTCTCCAATTGTCTTTGCAACTTGTTGTTTACCTATCCAAATTCCAACTCCACATAAAATAATAAATGGAATAATTAGTAGTAAAAAGAAAGGGGTATCCCAAGATAAAGAAAGAAGGATTCTACTCTCATCTCCTGCTGAAAAACCAAGTAAATGATAGCTTAGTAGTGTAGAAGTTGTGCTAGTATAAAAATCCGGTAACATTTGTAAATCCTTAGCAAACTCATGGACTATCTTCTCCATCATTTCTGAAAATAATAAACTGCCAATCCACCCTATAAATAACATCAGAATGCTCGCAATAGCTCCGCCGATTATACTTGTTCTTAAGCCACCTGTATGTATAGATAATTCCATCTTAGAACCTTTTTCCACACTAGGTAACTTGGCGATATGTTCCTTTTTCGATACGGTAAATAAAGAGTGACCACATTGTTGACAGTACAGATTATGCTGGACATTTTCATTCCCACAACCACGGCAATATTTGGCTTTAGCCTGCTCAAGAACAGCTGCATCTGAAGCTTCCACCATCATACTTCCTTCACTCGGACAGTAATTCACTTCTTCACCATGTTGATTCCCACACATGCGACAGTACATCTTAATCACTCCCCACCCAGCTTCATTCCACAAACAAGACAAAAGATGGAGTCTTTTGCTATGTACTCGTTGCATGACATACATGCTACCTTTTCCACACTACTCTCTACTGCTAGCATCGGATTGGGTTTTCCACACATACCGCAAAATTTATCACTAACAGATAGAGAACCACCACATTCACATGTTGCTTTCTCTCCTTGCTGTTTCTGCAGTTCAACAATTCGTTTTCTCGCCTTATAAATCACAACATCGAAATCTTGAATTGGAGCGACTAATTCCTTTAATGGTTCTTCCTTCACTCCAGTATCTCGAAGCTGAACATACACCCTCTGGCCAAGTTCTAATAAAACTTCTGTTTTCTTATGGAGCTGCACTTGTATTTCCTTTTTCAATTGTGCAATTTCCTGTGCAATCTGCAGCTTCATCTTTCCCTGCTCAATACCTTCTTGCAGCTTATTCATACCGCTTCCTAATTTCGTCTGCAAATCTGACAAATCAATTCCCTCCCAAACGAAAAAACTAATATATTTTACCCAATATATATTTTCATGTTTTTCTAATTATGTACCAAGAAATTCATTTTTTCTGTTTTCACTTCTTTTTGTTTATAATGGTAGAGGAAAGAAATCTTTGTACGGAGGAAAACTTATGCTGCAACATTCAATTACGAAAGATGAAATTATGATGATCGCGAATGAGTTTGTTCAAGGGCTCGATCCGCAGCAAGCAGCCGATCAAGAGCATGTTGCCACTGCTCGCCATTTATATCGTAGCGGTTTTGTTTACAACGTTGATTTTGACGGTTATACGTTATCAGGTACGGTAGATGCTGAAGGAAATGTGTATAGCGTTCATATTCCGATTCGTAATATCGCAGAAAGCTATTGTGATTGCTTTGCACCAACGCAGTGTGAGCACATGCTCGCCGTTTTACTATCAGCTGCTTCTAGCTTCGGACAAGTGGGAGAAGTATTAACATTGTTTAAAAATAAAACGAAACCATCACTCCCTCCGATCCGAACAGCGCGGCAAGTATTACAATCGTCTGCGTTTGAAGAAACGGACTTTAAAAGTTGGCATGCATATTTCGAATCTGAATATAGCGCATTTAAAAAAGAACAAGCACGGCTCTCATATAAACAAATGTATTTTCTTATGAGTATCTTTACGGACTTTTACATGAAATTAGAACGAAAAGCGCCGCGCGTCGTTGCCATACATGAATTGTTCAAATTACACGGCGCACTGTTTAGCTTTCAAAAGTTATTAGAAGAAATTACAGACTTTGAGACAAACAAAACGTATTCCTATCATCAGCCGATTAACGTTGTTCGTCTATTTGTCGATAAAGTGGAATCCATTGTACGTGACTTGAAATCAGAATCGCTTCCCGCTGAATGTGAACCGATTTTGCAAGAAACAGCTCACCAAGTGCATAGCATTTTCTTCTCTACCGACTCCTATACACAGGAGAGATTCTTTATTTACCGGCATATATGGGGAGAGTTGCTAGCAGAAGAACCTTGGATCCAAGAAGAAGCAACACGAATTGATGCGAAGATGAATCCAATTTCGAAAGCACTCGCCTCCTCTCACCTATTCTTTTTAAAGCAAGAAGATGATGTTGCTATGGAATTGCTCGAAACACAACCACCGCAAGTGGTTGGCCTTTATTTCGACTGGCTCGAAGAATTACTAAGTACCATGCAATGGGAGCGCGCCAAAAATTGGCTGTCTTTCACATATAAACAATTGAAGAAAACAATAAATGATCAGGCCGATCCTCTTTTTGTAAAAGATATCGTTCGTTTGTTCATCATGATGTACGAAACATATGCGACGCATACAAATGAACAAGCAGGTCTTGAGATGATTTTGCAAGAGTTATTGCCATTCAGCTTCCAAAACTACGAGCAACACGTACTAGCAAAAAAACAATATTATGCATGGACAGAACTTCATCTTTTATACGGATTTGAGGCAATTGAATTGTTAAAAGAACCACTAAAAGATATCGAAAAAGAAGCACCAGAAGCAGCTCTTCCGCTCTATCACCTTGCAGCAGTGCAAGCAATTGAAGAACGAAATCGGAAGTCGTATCGCCGCGCAGTCCGCTACTTAAAGAAATTACGTACGCTCTATAAACGGCTCAAACGAACAGATGAGTGGCACATTTTCATTGTCCAAATCGCTAACTTACATTCACGCCTAAGAGCACTTCAGGAAGAACTGCGGAAAGGAAAGTTAATCGATGATCACACAAACTGAAGTAACAATTCGACTCCAGCACGTAAGTCAAAGGTGGTTCCTTTGGGGAGAAGATGAAACCGGCAATCTCTTACCTATAACAGATTGGAAACAAAATGCTTTCACATGGCACACGACGTCCTTCTTCGGCACCTTTTTAAAAGAAGCTTCACATGAAGGACGAAGCGGCTTCATGCTAACAAACGTCCAAACGCTAGAATACATTGCGAAAAAACCGATGAACTCCTTTGCTGGATTACAAATAAACGGTCCCGTGACTGCGCTCATGCCTGGTGCTAAAGATCTATGGGATCACTTTACAACCGGAAACTTTGTACCAGATATGAAGCGTTGGGGTAATTATCCATCATGGAAAGCCATCGATGTTCCAATCCAAGATGAAACGCTCGCATCACTGTTCTCACATGCGATTAATGAAACAATTCGGCAAGACGCACGCTCTAGCGAAGGGTGGGAAAATGCAAAACGGTTATATGAACATTACGACTTTACGAAAAGACAATTAGAAACAGCGCTTCACGAAGAAGATTGGTTCCGAAAGATTGGTTACATTGAAGACGACCTTCCATTTACAATCGGCCTTCGCCTCCAAGAACCACATGATGATTTTGAAATGTGGAAGCTTGAAACAATTATTACGACCAAGCGCGGAACACACCGAATATATGTATATACTGACATCGATTCACTACCAAAAAGATGGCATAGCTATGAAGAACGTATTCAAGAAACGCAGGAGGGATTCGGCAAGCTAGTTCCATGGCTTCGTGAAGATGATCACTTTCGAACGGAGCTCTATGAAACAGAAGCATGGAATTTCTTAACGGAAGCGAGCAACGAATTATTAGCAGCCGGCGTTGATATTTTACTACCGTCTTGGTGGCAAAATTTAAAAGCAACGAAACCGAGGTTACGCGTTCAGTTGAAGCAAAGTACAAATCAAGCGCAGTCCTTCTTCGGCATGAACACTCTCGTTGATTTCGACTGGCGCGTTTCTACAGATGGGATTGATCTGTCAGAAAGTGAATTTTTTGACCTTGTCGAACAAAATAAACGACTTTTCAATTTAAATGGACAATGGATGAGACTGGATCCTGCCTTTATTGAAGAAGTGAAAAAACTAATGAAACGTGCAGATAAATACGGACTTGAAATGAAAGATGTCTTGCAGCAACATTTATCAAACTCTGCCGAAGTAGAAGTCGTAGAAGAAGACAATCCATTTGCGGATATTGAAATCGAGTTAGATGGCTATTACGAGGAACTCATCCAAAAGTTACTCCATATCGGAGACATTCCAAAAGTTTCAATACCATCTTCCTTACAGGCCACACTTCGTCCATACCAAGAGCACGGTGCGGCATGGCTCTTATATTTACGAGAGCTTGGGTTTGGAGCGTTACTAGCGGATGATATGGGACTTGGGAAGAGTATCCAAACAATTACTTACTTATTATATGTAAAAGAAAATCGCCTCCAAACAGGCCCGGCGTTAATCATCGCACCGACGTCTGTTCTTGGAAATTGGCAGAAAGAATTTGAACGCTTTGCACCGAATTTACAGGTTCAACTGCATTATGGAAGCAACCGTTCAAAAGGCGATTCCTTTAAAGACTTTCTTCAAAATGCAGACGTTGTATTAACTTCTTATGCATTAGCACAACTTGATGAAGAAGAATTAAACGCGCAGTGCTGGGATGCAATCATCTTAGATGAGGCGCAGAACATTAAGAACCCGCAAACGAAACAATCGAGAGCAGTTCGTAATTTACAAGCGAATCACAAAATCGCTTTAACAGGTACACCTGTAGAAAACCGATTGGCAGAGCTATGGTCTATTTTTGACTTCTTGAATCACGGATACCTCGGTAGCCTAGGACAATTTCAGCGCCGCTTCATAACACCGATTGAAAAAGACCGTGATGAAGCAAAAATCCAGCAAGTACAAAGGTTCATCTCACCGTTTTTACTGCGCCGAACAAAGCAAGACCAAACAGTCGCATTAAACTTACCAGACAAACAAGAACAGAAAGTATACTGCCCGCTAACAGGTGAGCAAGCGTCACTATATGAACAGCTCGTACAAGATACATTGCAAAATGTTGAAGGCTTAACAGGTATTGAAAGACGCGGCTTTATTTTAATGATGCTCAGTAAACTAAAGCAAATTTGTAATCATCCTGCTCTTTATTTAAAAGAGGAAGAACCAAACGATATTGTGCAGCGTTCTATGAAGACCCAAACATTAATGGATCTCATTGAAAATATAAAAGATCAAAATGAAAGCTGCTTAATTTTTACGCAATATATCGGAATGGGAAATATGCTACAGAAAATATTAGAAGAGAAATTCGGTCAGCGTGTTCTCTTCCTAAACGGTAGTGTACCGAAGGCAGAACGGGATAAGATGATCGAACAATTCCAAAACGGGACATATGACATCTTCATCCTCTCATTAAAAGCTGGTGGAACCGGTCTAAATTTAACTGCCGCCAACCATGTCATTCACTATGATCGTTGGTGGAATCCAGCTGTAGAAAATCAAGCTACAGACCGGGCTTATCGCATCGGTCAAAAACGATTTGTACACGTTCATAAACTCATTACAACAGGCACACTTGAAGAAAAAATCGATGCAATGCTGGACCGGAAACAGTCGCTAAGTAGCGCTATCATTACAAGTGATAACTGGATGACGGAACTATCAACAGACGAATTGAAAGAATTACTTGGCGTATAACAAGAAATGTCGCATATTGCCGAATGGTCGATATCTTATGCCAAATCGCTGATATATCCCAAAAATCGCCGATATCCGAAGCAACATACTGAAAATATATAAAAAAAGGAGCTATCCCTAAAGGTTAGCTCCTTTTTCTATGCCAAAACCAATTGCTTATTATAATTCCTGTCAATCCGCCCGACGTATCTAAAACAGAATCTTGCCACATCGGTGTACGGTCACCTGTAAACCCTTGGTGAATTTCATCGAATGTTGCATATCCAGCAACAATAAGAAATGCGAATATAAAGGAACGCATTCTTGAACAACCAGAACGATGCAATGCATAATACGAAAGCAGACCAAGAATCATGAATACTGTGAAATGAGCCCCTTTTCGGATGAAAAACTCAACAAAACCGCCAACACCTTTATTTTCAATACTAACCGGTGTTCCTCCGCCATAATCAATCGATACACCAGAGAATTTCTCTTCCACAAATTGAGACGGAACATACTTTTCAACATCTGATCGCATATCCTGCTTCTTGTAAGGTTGTGCTGAAGAATAAAAAATGATCCCCATCCATAGTAAAACGGGAATCCAAACTAACCATTTACGATTCATCTTTAGAAACTCCTCTCTTATTCTTCTAAGAGTACCAAAAAAAAGAAAAAATTTCACGCCAAAATATGACCGTTGTCCCCTATATATAAGACGAAAAGGGGGTGAAAAACATGGCAATCGAAACAATTGTAACTGATTTAAGCTTGCGCCTTGTCCTAAACGGCGGCACAGACAATAACGGGAAAGCAATTTTGAAAAACAAACAGTTTAAACGAGTAAAACCGAACGCTGATGCAACAAAAGTCCATGAAGTGGGAGTTGCTCTTTCTTCATTACAAGGATTAAAACTGCATGCTGTTCAGCTTTTAAGCACATCTGATATTTCGAATCCGTAAATTTTAATGAAAAGGAGGTAACCGACAATGACAGCACTCGAACTGATTTTCTTAAAAGAAGATGGAAAAACCGTCGTCTTTTCTATCGACAATCCGATCACACCTGTGAATGAACAAACCATTAGCCAAGTGATGGACACAATTCTCTCCTCTGAAATTTTCTTATCACTTAGCGGGAACACTCGTAAAAAAGGAGCACGCCTTGTTGAAAAGAAAGTATCAGAAGTAACACTTGCTCCTTAAACCAAAAAGACGAAGCTGCATCACTTTGCAGCTTCGTCTTTTTTCTTCGGCATCTCAATCGGAATAAAAATATGAGAGAATCCAACTGAAACATATTTGTAGTTTTCTTTCCCTAGTGTAAATTCTGTCGTATATGTCGAGAAGAAAATATAATCGTTTCGCTTTGTATAATGGTTAATCAACACATCAACTTGTGGCTCTACATATTTCTTCGCTAACTTCTTACCAATTGTTGCAAGTTCGCCAACAAGCCCATCTGGATCATCTTTTTCAACCTCTGTTAACTTTTTACTAATATCATTGCGATTCATAAATTGCTTCGCTGCCCATTCGGTATATTCCCCTTTACTCGGGTTGCTGTTTGCTAAATATACGAAAAGAAGGACAACAAGTGCCATAATAATATACTTCCGTTTCATACTCTATCACCGCCTAACTGTTTCTATTTTCATATATATGTACAAGCGATGCAAATTAGAAAACTTGCTAGTTATAAAAAATGAAAATCCTCTACGAATTTTTACAAATATTTACAATGTTTTAAAGTTATTTTTATATTTCATCTATATACTAAAATATGTAAACCATTACTTTTAAAGGAGGCTTTTAAGTTGGATGCTCCAGCCAATCTGCATGCTATTTCTAGTACTTTAATGATGCTGTTGCCTTACAAAGATCCTTTTTACCGTACTCAAATTCATACCACCAAGGGAATTCTCTACTCGCCAAAAACACCATTGGAAATAATAAAAGAACTAATCATCTCACACAATTATTCCACATACGAAGGTCGACGAAAAGCCATTATTGAAAAATGGGATTTGCGACAAAATACACCTATTCCTATTAATCATCGTCGTTTTATTTGTGCCATTCCGACAAAATCACCTGCCGCTTGGGATTGTATCTGGGTCTTCTATAAAAGTATTAAAACCATCACAAAAGGCAAAGATAGTCAAGCTATACTACATCTTTGTAATGGAGAAACAATGACTCTTCCCATATCCTGCTACAAAATGAAGCAGCAATGGAGAAAAGCTGGTAATCTAATCGCTCAGATGATGCTCGATGATTTTCATCATGATTTTTAGTATACATGATAGAATGGAGACAAGGTATTCCCTTGCCTCCATTCTATATTTCCTATATCTCAGCTCGCATCTTTTTTATTGCCTGCCGATAGATCCATCTTACCTGATGATACGTCATGCCCGCCTCTTCTGCAACTTCATGTATCTTCTTCCCTGCATAAAAACGTTCGAAGATAATATGTTTCTCTTCCTCGTCTAACAAACTCATATAATCTTGAATTTCTGACGACACTTCTGCACCACCTACATTTTGCAAATTTTCCTGTTCGACGCATGTATGCCGCTTTTGAAATCTATTTTCTTTCTTTAATTTCTCTAATAAATAGCCGCGCACTGTTACAAATGCATACGCTGAAAAAGTACCTTTCTCCTCCTCATATTTTTCATACGCCTTCCAAAGTCCAATTAACCCGCATTGATAATATTCTTCATAATCCCGGTATAGACAAAGCTTTTTCATCTGATTTTTAATCATCTTTTCATACAACGTAACTGCCTCTGTAAAAGTAGCCGGTTTCATATCGTACCTTTTTCCAAAAGGTATACCTCTTTGTTATTCCGCGGTACCTTTACAATATAAGAAGATACAGGCAATTTCAGGGGAGGTTATTTAAAATTCGATATAGGGAAATTTGAAATATGGCTAGGAGAAATTTGAAATTCTAAAACTAGTATTTGAAGTACATGCAAAAATAAAAAAACGGCTCCATATGAGCCGTTTTCATGAATATATCTTATATTATGCTTTCGGGAACATACCGCCGATTGCACCGAATCCCAATGTTAAAATAAAGAACACAACAACAAGAATCGTTGCTTGTTTCTTACTTACACCAGCCGTAATGTGTAATCCTAATCCAGTTACGACTAATGCCCAGATTGCAAATATCTCAAATTGTTTTAAGACGCCATATACAACGCCACCAGTAGAAGCAAATAGCGGTCCTAAACCTGTATACATTTCTTGCCCATTTCCACCAAGAATAAACGCCAAGATCATATTTATAATTACACCTAAAATACTAATAATACTAGAATACACTGTAATCGCTAATAACTTTTTATAAGGGGTATCATTGCTCATAAACATCATTAACACTTTATACACAACTGCACCAATAAAGAATGTAAGTATAATAACAAGAGCTGAAAAGAGAAAGCCACCGCCTAAAGTAAATGCCAATGGCACTTCAATACCAAGCTCTTTATTTGCAGCCATAGACGCAGGATCTTGGGAATATAAGTACGCCGCAAGAGCCCCCATAATACCGCCTAATAAGGTCATTAACCAAAACGCACCCCATACTGCATTACTATTCTTCATTCTTTCAAACTGCAAACCTGGGGATGTAATCATTCCTAGTAACGATGGTTTTTCCCCGCCAACCTTTTGCGAATTAACATTCGGTTCCATTCTAACAACCTCCTTGTATTTATATAACCCGTTCTGACGGGCGGTTCGCACCCTCTTTACTAGAGGCGGCGAACCGCCTGTCAGAACAATATGTATGTGTAGTAGAGGAATACCCCCTCTACTACACTAGCAATCTATTCGTAACGAAGTGCTTCAATTGGATCTAATTTTGCTGCTTTGTTCGCTGGAATTAATCCGAAGATAATACCAAGCGTCATCGAGAATAACACGCCACCAACGACAACTTCCCATGAAACAAGCGGTGGCCACTTCGCAAATGTGGATACAATATATGCGCCGCCATACCCAAGACCAATTCCGATTAATCCACCAAGAAGCGTTAACATAACCGCTTCAATTAAGAATTGCAGCAAGATTTTACTGCGCGTTGCTCCAAGTGCTTTACGTACACCAATTTCACGCGTACGCTCCGTTACAGACACAAGCATAATGTTCATAACACCAATACCACCAACGACTAATGAAATACCTGCGATACCGCCGATAATCATCGTCATGATACCAGTCATTTTTGAAATACCTTCTTGAATTTCTTTTAAATTCATCACTTCGTATTTACCTGATGCATCACTTGGCTTACGACTATTTAATACATCAGCGGCTTTTTTACCCGCTTTTTCTAAATCATCTACATTTTTCGCTTGAACCGAAATACTTTGAATTTCGTCTTTTCCATATAATGTTGGCCATAATGTAATTGGAATTAACGCTTCCGATGGCCCCATTCCCATGAACTCATTATCTGATTTATAGACACCGATAATTTGCATCGGTTGGCCTTTCATCTCAATAATTTTGCCCACTGGATTTTCCTTTTTGAAGACCTTTTCTTCCATACTCTTACTGATCATCACGACGTTATTACCTTGTGCAATATCTGATTCTTGTAAAGAGCGACCTTTTAATACCTTTACTTTATTTACCGAGAAGTACTCACTATCTAATCCTGTAATACTCACCATCTCTTTTTTATCTTCAATATCGAGTGGCTCCATGCTTGAATTCGTTGTAAGAACATGCGCAATCTCTGGAAGTTTTTTTATTTCAAAAATATCTTCCTCAGTTAACTTTGGTTGCTCCATCATTTCCATACCAAATGGATCATTTATATCCGCACTATAATGAATTGGGATTACGTTATTACCAGATCCAACGAACTGAGACTTCAGCGCCGCTTCCCCGCCTTGCCCAATCGCAACAACAGTAATAATGGAACCAACGCCGATAATAATTCCGAGCATCGTAAGCGCTGAGCGCAGTTTATGAGCTAGAATAGAAGATAGGGCAATTTTGATACTATCTAGTAAACTCATACCGCACACCTTCTATCTTCTGTAATTTTCCCGTCTCTTAGCACGATTCGGCGCGAAGAATACGCAGCAACTTCCTCTTCATGCGTAACCATAACAATCGTCGTACCTTCTTCATTTAACTTTGTGAAAATGTCCATAACTTGCTGTCCAGACTTCGTATCAAGGGCACCAGTTGGCTCATCGGCCATAATAAACGTCGGATCATTCGCGATAGAGCGAGCGATCGCCACACGCTGCTTTTGCCCACCTGAAAGTTCACTTGGCAAATGATGCACGCGGTCAGATAATCCAACCTTCCCAAGTGCCTCAAGAGCTCTTTGTCGGCGCTCTGCTTTCTTCACACCGCCATAAATAAGCGGAAGTTCAACGTTTTCCACCGCTGATAGACGCGGTAGTAAATTAAAGTGCTGGAATACAAAGCCGATATATTCATTACGAATAAGAGCTAGTTTTGCCTCGTCTGCTGTTAAGATATTCACGTCATTTAACATATATTCGCCTTCTGTCGGACGATCTAAACAACCGATAATATTCATAAGCGTTGATTTCCCCGAACCAGATGGTCCCATAATGGAAACAAACTCACCGCTTTGAATCGTTAAACTAATACCATGTAAAATCGGTACCGCGAGTTTCCCTTGATAATATGTTTTATGAATATTGTTTAACGTAATCATTTTTCTTTCACTTCCATTCCGTCATATACATTGTCGGAAGGATTTTTAACCACCTTTTGCCCCACTGTTACGCCTTCAAGAACTTCTGTCCAGTCTCCATCAGTAGAACCTTTTTTCACGTTTTGTTTACGCAGTTTTCCTTTTTCTTCTACATAAACAAATGGTTCGCCATCTTTTTCTACAATGCTCTTACTAGGAACAGCAATCATCTTCTTATTTTCTAAGTTTACTTGCAGTGATACATGATAGCCTGGTGATAAACCTTCCTGCCCATCAAGGCTTGCTTTATATGTATACTGAGACATGTTTTGTGTTCCCTCACCCGCACCAGCTCCTTGCGCCATCTCTGCACTTGTCGGGAATTCACTTATTTCTGTAATTTTCCCTGTCCATTTCTTCTTACTATTTGCTTTTGCTGTTGCAGTAAATGTTTGACCCTTTTGAATTTGTGATTTTTGAAGTTCTGTTAATGTCCCTTGAATTTGGAACGGATCTTTAGATGCGATTTGTAAAAATGATTTTCCTTGTCCACCCATTGCTTGCGCTGAACTTTGTGCTGCATCTTTATCTAGCTTTTGTACAACACCAGCGAAATTACTATAAATTGTGAGTTCACCTTGTTTTTTCTGTAACTCTTGGGATTGTAATTGTCCTTTTTCTTTCTCAAGATCAATTGTTTTTTGTCCCATTTCTAATTCACTTACTTGCTCTTCCATAGGATCTGTTACTTCTTTGCCAGCACCACTATCTTTTGCTTTCTTAATCTCTTTCTTTAATGAATCTATTTTCTTTTTCCCTTGATCATAGCGCATAGTTGCCATTTTTTGATCAAGCTCAGCTTGCTTCAGCTGTAAGTTAATTTCTTCATTATCATAAGAGAATAATTTCGTTCCTTTTTCTACCTCTTGCCCTTCTTTTACCGCAATATCCTTCACTTTTCCTTTAGTCGGATCTGCGTAGAAGCTCTCAATATTTCCAGGTTTTACTTGTCCGGAAATCAACTTCGTATTATTGAGTGTACGTTCTGTTACTTTTTCAAAACTAACAGCGTCTCCTTTTGCCGCGCCCTGTTTCTTCCCTTGCACTAAAAAGATATTGACGGCCGCAATAATGACAATTAATGCAATAACCCCAATGATGATCCATTTCTTCTTTTTGTTTGGAGTACGAACGGTATTTGGTAACATATTCTCTCTCCTTTTATATCTTTATATAGTAGTTCTTGAATTATATAAAACTTTCAGAAAACGATAACTATATAGATCCAAATTAAAAACCGACATAAACCCTTTTTTAGGCGGGAGAGAGCATCCGGCCATGCATAGAAGTGGTCAGTTCCTTTTTTGTTTTCATAGCCGCAGCTAATATGTGGAAAAATCAAAATGGATTTATATATTTTTACATTATTACGCTTTCTTTACAAAGTTTTACACCATCACTTATATTGTAACAAAAATACCAATGTTTAGAAATATAACAACATATCTTTTAAGCAAGTTTTAAGAAATATAAAAAACCGCTCTACATAAGGCGGCTTCAGTGTTTCTTCCAAGTGCTCGATTTCGTTTCTCCCAAATCATACTCTAACGGAAAAGTTGTCACGTCTTTTCTCATCTCACGCGGAATATTCTTTTCTACCATTTGAAACGCCTCATATTCATCCATTCGCATTGCTCTTTGAACAATGCCTTCTTGGTTATCACCTTGCTTATCTAACATCCAGCCCGTTTCACTATTTAACTGCTTACGAAATTCCTCTTTTTCCTCTTCATCTGGAAACATGCTTCTATTCACTTTCAAATATGTCTCCACTCTCATCGGAAGCCACTCTACTTCATAATCTTCTACTAAACAAATCGAAAGTCCGATCGGCGTACTACGAACGACAAAATCAAATGTACAATCTTGCTGTGTGACTGTTGCGGAACAGAATAAAAACGTTTCTACTTCTGATACAAAAATTCCCACTTTCCAGCATCTCCTTTATACATATTAATTTGCCTTGCTCATTTCTACTAAATTTTAACATTTGTTTTTGAAGATATTGTAAAACAAATGTTAAATTTCTATATATAATAAAATAATAAATTTTATATATTTTTATAAATGGAATAATATGAATTCTCTTCATATGAATACTTGATTTATTACATATTTCAATATTCAATCTCAAAAAATAAATGAGCCATACAACAAAGCTGCATGGCTCACTTAAAACTCTTTTTATGTAGAGAAAACGTTTCTTATTTCAAACCAAAATTACGTGACAATTCTTCATCATGAGAAGCAACAGCTTCTGCAGTTTTAGAAAGTTGAACATTAATCTCATGTAATAATTGTGAGAAGTTTTCTACTTTTGGTCTTAATTCGTTAAATTGTCGATCAAAACCTTCGAAAGCACGACCTTCCCATTCACCACGTAATTCATTTTGCAATCCTTGTAATTTACGAAGAATATCATCAATTTGTTGAGAACTTTGTCCATATAAAGCAGCCTTTGATTTTAGCTCCTCAGGGCTCATACGAATTTGTCCAGCCATTTCAATCTCCCCTTTAATAATAAATTAGTAAAATCTATTTTATGGTTAATTTTACTAATTTAGTATAGAGTATTGCTAGAAATTTTTGAAGACTTTTTTTCTTCTTTTTCAATTTCGGATACGGATTTTCCAGGGTTTTTTATAAGTTTTCCAAGTTCTCTAGAACGTGTGAAATCACCTTCAAAACCCTTCGTAGTAGTTATACTAGCTAAAAAATCTAATTTTTTATCATTATTTATATATCCACTTACAGATGGAACTCCCATTGGGTTTACTTTATGTTCTGTAAATGTAATGGATTTTACATTTTTAATATTATAACGAATATACTTTTCTACTCGTGCTTCTTGTGCTTTCCAAAACTTTTCTTCAATTTCTTTTTGTTTAAAGTATTTCATAGTAAAATACCCTCCTGCTATGAGCACCATAGCAGATACAACCAAAATCATTACTTTCTTCATAGGAAATCACCTTATAAAAACTTACCTATGTATTCTTCTTAAAATGGGATACAGAAGATAAGAGTAGTGCAAGAACTACTCTTGTTTCTTTTCCTTCTCTTCTTTTTCAATTTCGGATACAGATTTTTCAGGATCTTTTATAAGTTTCCCCAGTTCTCCAGAACGTCCAAAATCATCTTCAAAGTCTTTCGTTGTACTGATACTAGCAACGAACCATAATTCTTGATCACCATTTATATATCCTTTTATAGTAGGGATTCCCATCGGATTCACCTCATGTTTTGTAAACGTAATAGATTTCACATCTTTAATATTATAATGAATATACTTTTCTACTCGTGCTTCTTGTGCTTTCCAAAAATTTTCTTCTTTTTCTTTTTGTTTAAAGTATTTCATAGTAAAATACCCTCCTGCTATAAGCACCATAACAGATACAACCCAAATCATTATTTTCTTCATAGAAAATCACCTTATAAAAAACTTTTCATTGCATTCTTCTTAAAATGGGATACAGAAGACAAGAGTAGTTCAAAGACTACTCTTGTTTTTTTCTTTTTCTTCTTTTTCAATTTCGGATACTGATTTTTCAGGTTTTTTCACATAATTATCATATAATTTTCCTGAACAACCGAATTTATCCTCAAAATTCTCTGTAGTACTTATACTAGCATCAAACCACAATTCTTTATCATCATTTATGTATCCTTCTACAGAAGGAACTCCCATTGAACTTACATCCTGTTTTGTAAATGTAATAAATTTTACATCTTTAACATTATAATGTATATACTTCTCTACTCTTGCTTCTTGCACTTTCCAAAACTTTTCTTCTTTTTCTTTTTGTTTTAAGTATTCCATAGTAAAATACCCTCCTGCTATAATACAAATAATGGATAAAATAACTACCAATTTCTTTTTCATTTAAAATCCCCTTGTTCTTGAATATAGTTAAAATATACCATGAAATGAGTTGAAACATATGAGTGAATTTAAAAAGAATACAATTGCGACAGATGAAGATTATTTCGAGTTATCAGATAAAGTTTATAAAGATACATATTTACATAAAGGGGAAAAAATAGCAGGTAGTGATGGGAAAGCATGGAGGGTTATAGAATCAATAGATGCAGATTGCGAAAAAGTAAAAAATGGATTACAAGCTATCGCAGTAGTACCAGCAGAAAAATATGAAGAAAATAAAACACATTATGAAGAGATAGTTCTCGCATTTCGTGGAACTGAATTTAGTAAATGGGATGGAGATTTATCTGCAGATACATTTCAAGTTACATTAGGAATCAAAAAAAATTTTGGAGCAATAGGAGGTGAATTCCAATATTTACCGACGTCATTTGAAAGAGCATTAGAATGGACAAAAAAGATATAGTAGATAAATATCAACCTACATCCCTTCATACTACTGGCCATAGTAAAGGTGGTGCCGAAGCGCAATATGTATCTGCAGAACTAGATTGTTATGCAACTACCTATGCCGCGCCTAATGCTTATCGATTACTCAGTGACAAAGCAAAAAAACGAGTAGATACGGGGGAAATGGATAATAAAGCAACCGATTATACACATAAAAACGACCCAATTGGAAACCACACTCAATTTGGATCTCCTTTAATTGGTAAACAATTTACAGTAAAACAAAACGGAACAAAAGAAGGATTTTTCACACGTGCAACTATGGAAGGACACGGCAGAGATACATTTAGAGGATCCTTTCATTCAAATGGAAGTCCCGTATTAAAATTAGAACCTGAAGATATTATAGGACAAGCAAAAAAAATTCAAACGCTTAGCAATCAATTATCAGATATCGCAAAGAATATAGAAGAGCTTCAAAGAAAAGAAGCCGAAGCAATTCAAAAGTTAAAAAATCAATTAAAGCATGAAACAGGGCCAGGTGGAAAATATCATTTATTAGAAGAGCACGAAGTAGATGAAGCCATCTCACAAATTGCTAAAACAAGAAAAGATGGAAATGACTATTTTCATGATGCAAATAAAGCTGAAGAATTAATCCATCTTTTAAGAAAAGAACAAAAGAGCTTAAGCCTATTTGGAGAAGATATTAGTTATGCAGCAAGTTCATTAAGAGATAAAGACAATCAATTAGCAAAGAATTTTCAAGGATTAATAAGGGGATAATTATATGATGGATTTTATGGGAGAAATTAAAAAGATAGAAAAACAAATTGAAAATGCTGCAGGGGATTTAGCAGAGCAGGTTGTTGATGAATTACAAGCAGCTAAAAAACAAGTCGAAAGAGAAATGCAACGTATGCTTTTAAAGACAGAAATAACATTTAAATCAAATGATATTATAAAAGAAGATACATATGCTCTTCAAAAAAACATAGGGGTATTTCACGATTTACAAACAAGTATAAGAGATATAGCAACAGAACTAGAGAAAAGTTTCGAAAGTAAAACTGGTAGTGAAATAAATGAAACATAAAAAAAATATGAAAAACAAATTAACAACAAAATTTTTAATGAACATGTTCACTTAGCAAACAGTTGTGGAAAAAAATAAAAACATAAAAAACTGTTATTTCAAGTATAGAATCATATAAATATCATAAAATTGGCCATACAACATAAATTGCATAGCCAATTTAAAACGCTTTTTATAGAGAATAGAACGTTCCTTATCCAAAACCAAAGTGACGTGATAATTCTTCATCATGAGAAGCAACAACCTCTGCAGTGGGTGTATTTGTAGATGCTGATTTTAATATTACTTAAAGTTGAAGCTAAACTTGGACTAAAAAATCAATTAAGCATGGTAATTTATCAAAAGAATATAATGTATTTTTTAATCATAACCAAATTGCTCATTTATTATTTAAGGGTTTTGAAACAGAGGGGGAATTAGAATTAAGAGATAAACTATCAAAATTTTAATAAAAAGGTAGAGTACATATGATTTTAGGAATTTCACATTTTGACATCTTTAACTTCATAATCATTTTTTTATTCTTTTTTGTTTTTTGGAGATTAAAGGTATGGTATAACAAGAAACATAATGTTCCGAAAGTCTTTCAATGGTTTCCTAGGAGATGGGGGAAGAGAAAAGTTTCAGAACACTTATCTCAATTAAATAAAAAATTAGCAGCTGAAGGGAAAGGAATTTGGGTTACAATCTATGCTGTCGATTTATACATTGTAACTATCCCTTATACAGTAAAAAAGTATAAATCTTAAGTGATACATATATAGTGGTAGAAAAGACCTTTTATTTTCATTAAAAGGTCTTTTCGTTTATATGCTTAAAATTTAAAAAATGGATTTACCTGCACCAATTCCTCTACTACCAACAAAAGTAAACATTCAAAATGCAGTATATTGTTTCACTTTATTAGATCACTCCAAAATTTTCATAGAAGATGCGTATTATGCTCCTTTTTCTGCATGTAGATGTGCAGTTTCTTTTTCGTCAAATAGATGCTGAATCACTAGGTTTGATTTGTTTGCTGTTTTCTTTACGAATAAAGGATTGAGAATAATAAGAGATAGAACGTTTGCAGTTAATCCCCAAAAACCTTCATAGACTCCGAAAGAATACCCCGTTGCATATACGGTAAAAGTAGTAACTAAACCGATGATGAGCCCGATAATAGTTGCTTCTTTTGATTGGTTTCTCCAAAACAAACTAATAACAATGGCTGGAAAGATTTGTACCATACCAGATACGCCTAAAAGCTGCAGTGATACAAGGGCAGTTGGGAACAATAATCCAAATAGCAAAGCAAGTCCGATGACAACAAACACCATCATCCGGTTCACAAGTGTTAAACGACTACCATCTACCTTCGGATTCATGAGATCACGATAAATGTTATTTGCAAACAAATTGGAAGCGCCAATTGCCATGATGGAACAAGGAATTAAAGAAGCTAAAGCAATTGTCGAATATGCCAACCCTTGCGCTACCCCACCATAAGAAGTTTGAATGAGATGTAATAAAGCAAAGCGTGGGTTTGTATCTTCTGGCAGTACAAGAAATGCAATAAAACCAAGAAAAATAACGAGTATTAATACGATATTGTATAAAGGTAGATACATCGAATTTTTTCGAATAGCATCAGCACTTTTAGCGGTAAATACACCTGTTGCTGCATGTGCCCACATAAATAATGCAAGAGCTGATACGAGAGATGCTGTTATAAACCATACAATCCCTTTTGGTCCTGCATCTGGAATCGTTAACAGTTGTGGTGCCTCAGTGGCAAGTGTATGTATCATAGGATTCCAACCACCAAAATGGATAATAGGAAGTGAAACAACCATAAATAACATAATGGCCCAAACGAGAATATCTTTAATAATTGCAGTATATGCCGGTCCTTTAATACCACTAAAGAATGTATAAAGGGCAACAAGAAGAAAAGAAATAATGACGACTACCTTTACATTAATATAACCTGCACCAGCTACTTGAAGCGTATCTTGAATGCCGCTTAATTGTAAATCAATATAAGGAATTAGCATACATACACCGATAATGGCAATGAGTGAAGAGAGAAACTTACTATTAAAGCGTTCTCTCGCATAATCTGCAAGAGTCGTTAATTTATGTACACTTGCAACTTTCCAGAGCTTTGGAAGGAAAAAATAAGCGATAAAATAGGCTAAAACAGAATAAGGAATCGCAAAGAAAGCGATACTGCCACCTTTATATGCAGTACTCGTTAATCCTAAAAATGTATAAGCGGTATATAAATCTGCACCAACTAAAAACCAGACAAGCAGTCCGCCAAATCGTCTGCCTCCCACAGACCATTCTTC
Organism: Bacillus sp. Xin1; assembly: GCF_013314535.1. GTDB lineage: Bacteria > Bacillota > Bacilli > Bacillales > Bacillaceae_G > Bacillus_A. The sequence goes on from NZ_JABUAE010000006.1 coordinate 55,647, forward strand.
TACAGAACTTCGTGCGGATTTATTCCGCCCTGCTAGAAATCCAATTAGAACGACAGTTAGTACAATGAAAGCAGTGATACTTAATGCTGTTATGTTTCCTTTCATTACAGAGAACCTCCTTGTGACTTATGTAGAGAATAAATACCAAATGTACATAATGGTGTTAACACAATCCATAAAAATAACCAAAAGTGCAAAAAAGGCAAGCCAATTATAAATGGCCCAATTCGATTAGCGAAAGGTAATAATACCAATTGTAGAAAAGGAATCAAAAAAAGAATGAAAATTGCGAACTTTCTCAATGTAATAACCCCCCTTTCTTAAAATAATGAATCCTAAAAATGAATTTAATGGTCATTATAGCAGTATTAAATTATTAGAACAAGATAAAATTTTAGAATTAACAGAATTTTCTTTTATAAAATATTAAAAATGTTATTATATAAAGTGAAACTTTAATCAGTGGGGATTTTCTTCATCCCCCACTGATTATTAGTTGAACCAATCGGGCTTTTACGGGCAGTTTATCTCCCACCTAACTTCTTTGCTCTCGCCGAATTTTGAGGTGGGAGTATTACTGCCCGTTAATGCGGGATAAAACTGATAGGGATGCTTATGAAGCAAAAAATCGCATCAGAATTAGCACGAATGGAGAGGGAAAACAAATTCGAATTTCATCTTATATTATGGAGTGATTGACTACTAAAATTTTAAACAAACGTTTGATTAAAAAAGAGAACCTATCAATTGATAGATTCTCCTTCCATAAACGATTATGCAATTTTACCTTCAGGACCTTTTCTCTCATGTCCACGTTGAACAATTAATAGGAATAATGTTGATAAAATACCGCCTGCTAATAGTAAGATGAAGCACCCGTCCCAACCAGAGCTATCAACAATAAATCCAATAACTAGGTTTGCTGTAAGGCTTCCACCTACATAAGCGAATAGACCGCACATACCAACTGTTGTACCTACTGCAAATTTCGGCACTAATTCCATTGCACTTAAACCAATTAAGAACTGTGGTACGTAAATTAAACAACCGATGATAGAAACCGCAATACTCACAACAAGTACGCTAGATGCTTGCCAATATACAAACGTTCCAATAACAACACCTACCATACTAATAACACATAGTGGCATACGTTTCCCTTTAAATAACTTATCACTTAAGAAACCAACGATTAATGAACTTGGAATCGCCATTCCTTCAAAAATAGAGTACGCTGCATGTGACTGTGCTTGCGTAAACCCTTTAACTGTTGTTAAGTAAATCGGTACCCAGTTAATAACACCGAAACGAATTAAGTAAACAAATGCATTCGCAATACATAAGTACCAAACAAATTTGTTTTTTACTACATATTTCATCAAAATCTCTTTTGGTGACATCTTGTTAGCATTATCTGCTTTTTCAAGATTTTCATAGTCATTACGATATTCGTCGATTGGAGGAAGACCAGCTGATTCTGGTGTATCCTTCGCATTAATCCAAACAAGAACAGCAATGACCATCGCAATAATCGCCGGGAAGATAAATACGCCGCCTTGCCAATGGCTTTCACCGAAAATACCTACACCGATACCAACAAGAGGTGGTACAAGCATTCCGCCGACATTATGTGAAATATTCCAAATACCTGTTTTTGTACCGCGTTCTTTCTTCGAGAACCACTTTGTCATAACAATACTACAAGGTGGTGCCCCCATACCTTGTACAATACCGTTCAGTACAAGTAATGTGATAATCATTCCAAATGAATGAGCAAAACCAAAGCATAAGTTTACAAGCCCTGATAAGAATAAACCGACCGCTATAAAACGCTGGGCGAACGCTTTATCCGATAAATTCCCCATAAAGAATTTACTAAATCCATAAACAATTGCCATTACCGATCCTAGTAATCCAATTTGAGAAGCACTAAAACCGTATTCTTTCATTAAATACGTACTTGATAAAGTAAAGTTACTACGAACTAAATAATACGCTGCATATCCAACCGAAATACCGATTAACACACGAAGACGCAGTAGTCTGTATACTTTATCAATCATATTCGCTGGTAATCTTTCTACCATTGGTGCTGGTTTCAACCAATTAAACATACCATCTCTTCTCCTTTTCTCATTTCTGAGAGAGACGTTGTCTATTCCATATCTCGATGACCCCACTATTTGATATATCCTTGTTTGTTCTTCTAACAGGCTGACCTTCTATTTCTTTCTCGTTCTTCGCAAGCATCGTTGGTACGCCAAACGAAACCTTTTCTAAAATATGCCCAGCTTCTTCTGATAAACAATAATTAATAAATAAATCCGCTATAATACCACTCGGTGCATGTTTCAGTTTCGAAATCGCATTGACAGATAACCCTGTCTGCGCTGGAACTTTGCTTACAATCGGAAAGCCTTGTTTTTGAAGCATCCGTTGATCTCCCATAAAATTAATACCAATCATATATTCACCGCTTGCAACATACTCTACCGGCATGTAACCATTCATCGTTACTTCTGCCACTTGCCCAGCAAGGCTCTTTACATAACCTTTCGCCTCTTCTTCGCCGAACATATCAATAAGTGAACCGAAAAATGTATATGCTGTTCCTGATATATTCGGGTCGGGCATGACAATCTTTCCAGCATACGCAGGGTGTAATAAGTCTTTCCACTCTGATGGATAAGAAAGACCAAGCGGCTCTATCTCCTGCTTCCACCGCTCTTTATTTATGGCGATGGCAAGCTGCTCTACTTCATAGCCATACCAAAAACTATCCCTATCTTTAACAGTTTTTGAAATGCTAGTTGCATGCTTACTTGTAACAGGAATCGATAAGTCCTTTTGCTTCATCATTTGATGTGCATCTACTGTGCCGCCAATGATGATATCCGCCTTCGGGTTTCCCGCTTCCGCTTCTACTCTCCTCAGAATTTCTTCTGTAGAAAGACGAATGAATTCATACGTGCACCCTCGTGATTTACAAAACGATGATAAAAGCGCTTCGCCGACTTCTTCACGTGCTGCTACGTACGCAACAAGATGACGATCTTTTAAATTTGGAAGACCATTTTTATTATATTGAATAGAGGTAGTATCTCGAGAGCAACTAGACATCGCTCCTCCAATTAGTAGCAAAAAGAAGAAACAGGCTATCTTTCTCATGAAACATTCTCCTTTACAAATAACGTTGCTAGGGAGCCTTTCATATACATCACATTCCCATTATTATCGCCAAGATATTGAACGACAAAGTAAGAAGGATATACAGAAATCGTTAAAATATCCTCGCGTTCATTCTTTACATGTTTACCATTTTGATAAGCAGTAATATAAGCGATTGGATTCTTCTGTGATTGCAGCAATTTCTGAATTTCTCCATAGTCCGTAATTTGCTTTGCTTGCCGAATCGAATCAAGTATTGGCGCAAGATTCGTGGTACGCACTACATCGCCTTCTCGCAAGACAACTTCCTTTGCTGATGCAAAGAAATCGCTAATACGCTCTGGCGTATAATATAGGCCCAGCAAATACGTTTGAAATGCGGAAATCATTGGATCCATACCTGGCTTTCCGTATACGTTTGTCCCGTACTGGAACAAGTCACCTACTGCAAAAGTACGCCTATGCCCATTCAAGTACGTTACTTCTCCAGTAAATACTTGTTCGTGGATCTGCGCTTCTGTTCGCTCTATTCGAATCTTGTCAAAGAATGAAACAATCGCATGTAGACGAACTTCATCTGTTACAACTACTTCTCCCCACTTCTCATGTCTTACTCTCACTTCAGTAGGAAGAGATTCACTTGCTCTTTCTAAAACAACCTGCTTGTCATCCAGAATTGTAACGCGGTTATACAATTGCTTCTCTATTACATAAAACAAAATAAGAGCAGCAACCATACAAAAGACAAACAAGAGAATTTGAAATGATAGCCTTTTCATTTCTGCCTACCTCCACAATAAGAAAACGTTGTTTCGAAAATACCGCATAATTGTTTCATAAATGTATCATTTAACCGCTTTCAAGTTTTTTATATCTTCCATGCGTCTTGGCAGCAAAAATGTAATAGCAATCATCGTTCCCATTTCTTCACTACTTTCAATTCGCATGCTTCCGCCTTGCTTGTTCATAATCTCCTGACAAATAAACAAACCGTATCCATTTCCATAACTAGAAGAGAGTACTTTCCCCTTCGGAGAACGATTCCATTCTGCAAGTATCGCTTCATCCATACCAATCCCATCATCATGGATGAGAACTTTTGCTTCCTCTTCATTTACAACAACATCCATCCTCATTTGCGTCGCATCACTATATTTAATCGTATTATCAAACACATTTAAGAAAATCTGCTTCGTCTTATCAAAATCAGCAACAACATGTGTCTCTGTTAATTCATTCATAACTTCTATCTCATATTGCTCTAGACGAGGCTTCACAATAGAAATTGCTTCTTCCGCAATTTGCTTTATATCTACAATCGTCGGAGAGACTTCAAACGTACTCGTTCCGTACTTCGAAGATTGTAACAATTCCTCAACGAGTGATAATAGACGATGACTTTCAATTGAAACATAATGAAGACTTTCCTCTACATCCCGCGAAGACTCCAGTTTCGGAATTAAATCTACATATCCAATAATCGCAGTAAGCGGTGTTTTCAGCTCATGCGTAATTCGGTCTAAGAAATCCTTTTGTTTCTCTTTCTCTTCCTTTAACTGCGTTATATGCAGTTCAATCGCATCAGCCATCGCATTGAAAGACGCTGATAATTGGGCAATTTCGACATACTCATTTAGCTCAATTTTACTTTTATAATCCCCATTTGCGAGCCTTTTTGCCATTTGTCTTAACTGATCAATTGGCTTATGAAGCGACTTCGCTAAACGGATTGCAAAGAAAATTCCCCCCGCTGCTAAACAAATCGATGTTATGAGAAATGTCCAGCTCACATTCATTAAAACTTCTTTCTCATCTTGCAATTCATGAATAAAGCGAATGGCTCCGATGACATCGCTTCCATAATAAACCGGGCTCGAAAATAAAAGAAGTGGCGCTGGATCACCATTTTCAATCACATATGCCTTCTTTCCACGTAACGACTGGTCAATATCTACATTCTTATGAAGCAAGGCTCCTTTTTCTGTATCAGCAACGACATCCCCATTCTTCCCAATCATCTGCACACGAACGTCCATCCGCTTTGCTAAATAAGAAGCAATGAGCAGTGAGTTCGGTCCGAGTGTCTCCATATCCGCTTCCTTCTCTAAATAGTTCATCGTATAAATTTGCGCTTCTACGCTTAACTTCTCTAAAGAACCTGCCGCATTATGATACATATTTTTTTCTAGTGTAATGTAAATTACCGTATAAAGAAGAAACAAAATCGGGATCAATAACCCTACTATACCAAATACCATATTTCGTTTTAACGACATCTTATCACCTTTTAACACTCTAACTTATATCCAACGCCATATATCGTCTTAATACTTTCACCACTTGCCCCAAGCTTCTTCCGAAGGCGCTGCACCATAATATCCACCGCTCTCGTATTTCCCGTGTACGCAAAACCCCACACTTTCTCTAATAGCTCATCACGCATAAACACACGCTGCGGATGTGAAGCAAACAACTGGCATAAATTAAACTCACGATACGTTAAATCAATTTCTTCTCCATTCACATGCACTTTCCGCTCATTCGGATAAATGACGAGTTCACCAGCCCGAATGATCTTATCATCCTTAGGCATCCCCTGCTTTATTACGCGCCGTGCCATATTCTTCACCCGAAGAATCAGCTCTGCATGATTGAACGGCTTCGTTACATAATCATCCGCACCAAGCTGAAGGCCAAGCAACTTATCATTCATTTGACTCTTCGCTGTTAACATAAGTACAGGAATATCTCGGTCCTTCTCCCTGAATACGCGAAGTAATTCATAACCATCCGTATCCGGAAGCATCACATCTAAAATCAATACATCCGGCTCCTCGGCCCACCTTTGCAAAGCTTCATTCCCATCAGCTGCAGTAAGTACTTCATATCCTTCCATCTCCAGCTGCATACGAATCAAATTTCGAATGCTCGATTCATCATCAACAACAAGTATCTTCATATATACCCTCCTTTCGCAGTACATTTTAGTATAGCAAATATCTTATACAAAAAGAGAGTGTATTGTCGAACATATGTTGAACGACGATACACTCTCTTCTATACATCATTTTTACTTCTCATATCCTTGTGGCTTGCTTTGATGCCAATTCCACGCATGTTCAATAATTGTTTTTACATCTGTATATTGCGGATTCCAGCCTAGCTTTTCTTTTGCTTTTTGAGAAGATGCAACAAGGCGCGCTGGATCTCCCGCTCTTCTTGGCGCAACTTCTGCTGGAATTTCATGATTTGTTACTTCACGAACTGCTTCAACAATTTCTTTCACACTAAATCCGTTACCGTTTCCTAAGTTATAAAAGTCACTGTCCCCGCCACTTTGTAAATCTTTCAGTCCAAGGAAGTGAGCCGCTACTAAATCATCAACGTGGATATAGTCACGAATACATGTACCATCTGGTGTATTATAATCATCACCAAACATCATGATCTTTTCACGTTGTCCTAAAGCAACTTGCAGCACAAGCGGAATTAAATGTGTCTCCGGACGATGATCTTCACCGATAATACCGCTTGGCGTTGCACCAGCTACGTTAAAGTATCTAAAAATCTTATATTTTAAATGAGAAGCTTGGCTATACCAATGCAACATTTTTTCAATCGCTAATTTTGTTTCACCATATGTGTTCGTAGGATTTGTTGGTGTTTCTTCTGAAATTAACGCAACATCTACATCTCCATATGTTGCCGCAGTTGATGAGAAGATAAATTTATCAATCTTGAACTCATCCATTACCTCTAGTAAACATAGTGCACCATATACGTTGTTATTATAGTATTGAAGCGGTTTTTCCATGCTCACGCCAACTAAAGAATCCGCTGCAAAATGCATCACCGCGTCAATTGTTTCTTGCTGGAACACGTCTCTTAAGAAACCTTTATCACGAAGATCGCCTTTATAAAATTTCACGCCTTCTGCAATTGCATCTTCATGACCTGTTTGTAGGTTGTCTACTACGATGACAGATTGTCCTTCATCCACTAACTTTTTCACAGCGTGAGAACCAATATAACCAGCTCCGCCACAAACTAAAATAGAACCCATATTTTCCACCCAACTTTTCATTTTTTTAACCTATAAATATAGCTTAGCTAGTTTTATTTTATATGGCAAGAAAAATTCCAATTTTTTCATAAAACCATCAACAATTGTTATTATGCTAACACTGCTAGTTTTTCTTCTACCTTCTGCAAATCTTCTACAGAATCAATTTCAAAACTATCATTGCTATCGATTTTGTACAGATGGACATTTAAATCTTGAATGTTATCTTTTACGATATTGTCCCAGTATAGTTCAGTGAAATCTTCTTGATCTACTACTTCTTCTAGTTTTTTCACAATATGGACGCCATCTTCTTTCGACCAATACGAAATACCACATAAGATGTAGTCATCATCACCGTCACCGATTTCAATATCATATACTTTACGATTTTCGTCATGCTTAATGATCCATTCATTACGGAAATCTTCTTTCTTCGCACTAAAGTATAAAGATGACTCTGGATTCTCGATAAAGATATTACGGTGTAAATAAACATCCGCATCCATTACATATGCATCTTGCAAGTATTCACGAACTAAATACATTGTATAAATATTGTTATACACATTATATTTGTCATTGTGCACCAGCTTCACGTTATACTTATCAATAAGATAATCGAATTTCTCTGCTAAGTAGCCTGTTACAACAATAATTTCTTCCACGCCGATTTCTTGTAAATATTCAATTTGACGCTCTAGCATCGGCTTGCCGTTTACCTCTACTAATGATTTCGGAGTCGTTAACGTTAATGGACGTAAACGAGTTCCCATACCTGCTGCTAATAAAATCGCTCTCACGTTACTTCACCTCTATATTTTTTCGCTTTCATAAACTCAGTTATATCTGCAACTGTTAATACAGCCCCTACAAGGATGGCAATACAACAAATAATTAACTTCCATGAGAAAGGTGCTCCTAATGCTAACATAGAAATGACAACCGCCCATGCTGAATACGTAATGTTAAGCGCCATCGCTTTTGTCGGTCCAATTTCATGAATTGCCTTATAGTAGAACACATAAGAAGCTGTTCCAACTAACGCAATCACAATAATTAACATAAACTCGCTGCTCATCACAACTTGTTTCGTTAAGAAATGTCCTCCAACTGAAGGTAAAATAACAAGTCCGTATGTTGTTGCTGAAACAAGCTGACGAATTTGCAGTGCTTCTTCTGGAGATACTTCTTCATCTTTCATACCGTACGCACAGATTACACATTCTAAGCCCCAGCCAACGATACAAATAAGGACGAAAATAAATCCTAACATATAGTTTTCAGTTGCAAAGCCATCACCTGTAAATCCAAGTATAATAATGAATGTAATACTAATGACAAGTCCAATCCAATTCCACGAACGAAGACGATCTTTCAAAAATACAAATGCAAAAAATGCACCAACCGCTGGATAGACAGCGGAAATCGCTGCTGTATAAGAAGCTCCGATATATTTTACAGCTAATACATAAAACGTCATCCCAATCGGTCCACCCATCAGTGCTCCTAACATAACGAACCGTCCACTTCTTGTCTTCAACTTAGAAAGAGCCGTTTTCAACTGCCCTTTGATCCCCATATAAAGCATCATCCATAACGTTGACATAAAGTCGTGTAAAAACGTACTTACAAGCGGCGCCAGAAACACAACTTGTTCTGTCGCTAACATCAGCTGTGAAGATAAGATAATTCCAATCAATACAGTATCTACAGCCCACGCAAAACCAGAAAAGATCCCATAAAATATGCCTTTACTTTGTACTTTTCTCATTGTAATACCTCACACTCAAGCTCTACGAAGAGTTGTAAATTTTCCTTCGCACGATTATAACGATCTATTCCATATGTCCCAAAGTCGCTTCCTGTTGCTTCTTTAATCTTTGTCCAAATACTCCATAAGAAATCTTGGAAAATCTTATTCATCAATATTCTTTCTTTATAAGACTCATCTACTTGTCCATTAAAATAGTAATCTAAAAATAGCTCATCATCTTCTGAAGAAAATCCACATTCTAAACTATGCGCAGCGATATCCCACATCGGATCGTTCATGCCGCCATATTCCCAATCAATTAAGTACACTTTGTCTTCGCCGCTCTTCACAAAGTTTTCAGGAACAGTGTCATTATGACAAGGCGTAAGCATAACATCCATCGCTACATACATATCTTTTAATCGCATCACTTGGCGCTTTACTTCTTCATAATCATCGAAGTTAGAACCATTTACTTTATTTAATAACCCTTCATAATGCTCAATTTTTTCAAATACATTAAACGTATTATCCATCACGATATTTGAACTGTGTAATTTGTTTAAGATTGTTGCTGTTAACTTCATATTGTCATTACGTTTTGCCGTTTTCGGATTTAACGTTTCAGCGTTTGGAATTAACTTCGCTAATTTCACACCAGTTTCTGCATTAAAGTATAACAGCTTCGCATCAATTCCTAGATCACTCGCTAAATTCGAATTCATCATTTCATCGCGGCGACTAATCATCTCTTCCGTACCGCTTCCTGGAATACGCAGTACATATTCCTCTCCGGCTGCAATGACTTTAAAATTCGTATTTGTCATACCACCGAATGATTGAATATCTGTAATTTCATCTTTTGAAATAGAAAGTGCTTCTGAAACATATCTTTTAATTTGTCTCTCTTTAAACTCCGCCTCTTTTTTCACTAAACGAGGGTAAATTTTATTTTTCACCACTTCATATTGCTTCGTTGTATCAATCTCTGCCCATACAACATCTGATAACTTCGCATAGCCAACATCATACAACCTTGCCGCATCAAGAAGTAAATATTCATAATTCACATATGGATTTTGATTATGACGGTATGTCTCTAACATATTCATAAACACATCATACGAAATTTTAGAAACCCCAACCATCTCGCCATCAATGCGGTTTAACTGATGAATATCCTTTGAAATGTTATGAAGATAACCGTCCCGAATCTCAACAAACGCCTCATCACCAGATCCACTCTCACTCGTAACAAGTACACAATCTGGTTCCGGATGGTTTAATACTTTAATAAGAGCTTTCTCTTCAATTAAAATATCATCTTCAATTAATAAGAAATCATCTGTAATAAACTCCCCAGCCGCTGCAAGTGATGCCATCGAGCCCGTCCACTTATATTTCGGATTTTCCACAAAGTGCACATTATGACGGCCTGTCCAGCCCTCAAACTGCTCCTTCTTATAACCAACAACCACAACGATCTTCTCAATCCCATTATTTTTAAGGATTTCTAAACTACGATCTAACAAAAGCTTTTCCCCAACTGTCAACAAACCAGATGGCTTTCCAAACTCTTGACGCTTCCCAGCCGCAAGAACAACAGCTTGCGTAACTTTCTGGCTCTCTTTACGATGAATGCGAAGCTTCTTCCCTTGATAAGCCGCTAGTTCCTGGCGCATGTATTCGAAGCCTTTTTTATACAAATAATAATTCATGTATTTCCCTGATTTTTCACTATAGATATATTGATTCTTCGTTAAATCATTCATAATATAATTCACTTTACCAACAGATATATTGCACTTCTCTGCGATCTTTTTTTGATTCATCTGTGGGTTTTGATTAATAACCTCTAACACATTTAAAACTTGTTGCATAGTGTTCCCCTCCATAACCCAATTCATCCGTTCATTTTTTGAACATGTCATTATCATAGCACTTTTGGGTAGGAACGTAAATATTTTGTAAATTTAGTATGAAGTTTGTAAATATGAATTCAAAACCTAATTAAACCCTTTCTTTTAGAGGGGAGAGCGCATCCAGCCATGCATAGAAACGGTCCACGCCAAGTGAAAACAGACGAAGAAAATGAGTGCAGGTCACTTTTTTAGCCATAGCCTCAGCTTATATGCTGAATAGCATCAAAGAAGCCTAATTTCCCAAAACAGGGTCATTAGGCTTCTTATTATACTAACTGCTATTTTGTTAACTCTAAATGAGCTTTTAACTTATTAGACAAGTCTTGACGATCTTTATCTGATACAAAGTAGTACCAAACGCCACCTTGCTTACGACCATCACCAGGAATTTGAATCTCTTCTTTCTTATTCATCGCAGCTTTATAATTGCTTTGAAGATCCCACATTTGATCCTGATTTAAATTTGTCTTTACGTTTTGCTCAACTGCTCCTAACATCGTGCCAAGCTTTGTAACGGACGATATATTCGCGCCTTTACTAATAACCGCTTCTAACACTTGACGCTGGCGCATTTGACGACCGAAATCGCCGCGCGGATCTTCCTTACGCATACGCGTATACTTCAGTGCCTGCTCGCCATTTAAATGGATATTCCCTTTCTCAAATGACATCCCCTCAAGGGTAAATGCTATATCATTATACACATCGATTCCACCAACAGCGTCAACAATATCCTTAAAACCTTCCATATTGACTTCAATATAATAATCAACCGGCACATCTAAGAAATTCTCAACCGTCTTCACAGACATATCAATGCCGCCAAATGCATACGCATGGTTGATTTTATCCTTCTTCCCTTTCCCAACAATCTCCGTATATGTATCACGAGGAATACTTACGATTTTCATCGAACTATCTTTCGGATTTAATGTCAACAACATAATCGAATCCGAACGCCCCTTATCTGCCCCGCGCTCATCTGCACCTAATAATAAAATAGACACTGGCTCCTTATTTCCTAACTTCACATCAGTAGATCGTTTCGTAGAATGATCTCGTTCAAGCGGCTTATACACTTTATCGAGTGTTCCCGTAACAGATGAGTACATATAATACGCATAACCGCCTCCCGCGATTAGAAGAACAACAATAATACCAAGTATCCAAAATAGAAATTTCTTCATTATGTAACCTTCTTTCTTGAATCGACTTTATAGGTTTTTGAGGAATAAAGTACCAATTTACATTATACATGGAATTGAATTGACTCATCAAACTATACTGCGCTTCATATCTAACACTTAACTTATATATTTCCTCATATAACCTCTTATCTATACAAAAAGAACTTCCCCGCCTTATCCATAACACTAGATAAGGCGGGGAAGTTCTTTTACTCTCCAGCACAAATAAACCCCATTGCTTAAATAAGCAGTGGGGTTTTATCCTTCAAACTATGATTGTTTCTCTAAATCTGGCTTAGACACAAGCTTCGTATACACAATAAAACGATCTGGCGCATCACCAATATAATCAAACGGATAACATGTTGTTAACGTTAACGTCTCATAATCCGTTGGAACAATAATACTCTCATCCTTCGCATCCGTAATTTTAAAGTCCGTTATTTCATACACGAACTCACCATACGGCGTTTCAAACTTGATTTGATCGCCCTTCTTCACATCTTCCAGCTTACGAAAACTCGTATTCCGGTGTCCGCTTAGCACAACATTTCCACCTTGACCAGGCAACATACTCCCAGCGAAATGCCCAACTCCTGATTTCAGTTCTTTCGGATGAGTCCCTTCTACAACAGGAACTTCATACGAAATAGAAGGGAACTTCAACTCACCAAGCTTCTCTCCTGGGTCAGGAAACTTAGACCAAACTTGTTTAAACTCTTTCTCTTGTTCCGCAGGCTTATAAGGTGTAATGACTGTATGAGCTAATAATGTCGTTTGCTTCGTCAGTTCCCAACAGAAAAAAGCAACAATCCCAAGGCCAAACAAAATAATGGAAACGGGAATCCCAATGATCCCCCATCTCCATTTTGACTTACGCTTATGTACTTTCTTTCTCTTTTCCATAGTAAGTACTTACGCTTGTTCTACTTTACGAGCTAATCGTACTGCTGGAACTAGCGCAGCTGCACCTAGAAGTACAATTAAGCCACCAATTAACATATACGTTTGTTCATGAGGTGCTGTATTTGGCATTTCAGCATTTGTCATTGGAACGAACTTACCAGTTGCATTTAGCTCACGCTTCGCTTCCATCGCAACTTTTAAAGCATTTACCATGCTTTTGAAGTTAGCTGCTTGTACCATTTCTTGAGTTGGATTGATTGTTGCAAGCAGTTTGCCATCTAGATCTTTTAATTGAACTAACAAATTACTATCAGGACAGATTGAGTAGTTTAAAAGATCTAAAGATTTCCCGCTCTGATCTACAAGTTCTACTTGTAAATGGGCAAGCTTTGCACTATCAAGGAAGAGACGAAGCATTTCTACTTTTTGCTCCATTTTTAAGTTCATTACATTATCTGCACTTGAAAGAAGCTCACTCACTCGTGCTGCATTTGCATTAATTTGAGCTTGCTCTTGATCAGTTATGTATAGGTTTACATTTTCTATATATTTACAATATGTAGGTGTAGTTAATATTATTAGGAGAAATATCATGGTTTGGTCTATGACTCCATCATATCTCGTTTAAGATTTTTTCCCACAATAAACCTTAATTTTACTTTCCCCTTAATTTCCAGCCATATTTTTCAGACTTTAATTGATAAATTTTTTTTCGAAAATCTCCTATATTTTTTAAACAAACGTTTGTTTAAAAAAAGAGAATACATTTATCGACACATTCACTTCTAATTATACAGACGATAACAACTTTACCTTTTTAACAACATAACAGCAAAGTTTCAATTAATTGTTTTATAAATACTATCCAAATGCCGTTCACTTCCTTTCTACCATTCTTTTAAAAAAGAAACCAACTGTTTTATCAACAGCTGGCTTCTCTTTGAAATATTAATTTCCTTTTAATTCAAGGTGTTCTCTTAGCTTATTCGATAAGTCTTTACGATCTTGTTCAGACACAAAATAATACCAAACACCATCTTCCGCTTTATGTCCATCACCTTTAATTTGAATTTCTTCTTTATTTTTCATTGCTTCTTTATAATTCTTTTGCATATCAAACATTTGATCTTGTGTTAAGTTTGTTTTTACGTTTTTCTCAACTGCTTTTAACACATCACCATAGTTTGCAAGAGAAGAAACATTTGCTCCTTTAATAATAACAGCTTGTAGTACTTGGCGTTGACGCATTTGACGACCAAAATCTCCACGTGGATCTTGCTTTCTCATACGTGTATATTTTAGTGCATCTTCACCTGTTAAATGGATATTACCTTTCGCAAAATGTGTACGATCTTGTGTGAATTCTAAATCATTGTTTACATCTACACCACCAACTGCATCAACAATATCTTTGAAGCCTTCCATATTTACTTCAATATAATAATCAATTGGCGTATCCAAGAAGTTTTCTACAGTATCAACAGACATATTAATACCACCAAATGCATACGCATGGTTAATCTTATCTTTTTTCCCTTTACCAACGATCTCTGTATATGTATCGCGAGGAATGCTTAACAGTTTCATTGATTGTTGTTTCGGATTTAAAGTAATTACCATTAGCGAGTCAGAACGCCCTTGGTCACCTGCACGCTCATCTGCACCCATTAATAGGATGGATACCGGTTTTGAATCTGCTACTTTTACTTCTTCTGTACGTTTCTTCGAATGGTCACGATCTAATGGCTTATGAACTTTATCTAATGTACTTGAGACAGATGAATAAACACTATATGCATAAATACCTGTGCCAATTATAAGTACACCTACAATTCCTAAAATCCAAAGTAGGATCTTCTTTTTCATCTCTTCAACCCTCTTTCTATTTATTACACGAGCGCTTTTATTGTGAAAAGAAACACTCTATGCATTTTCCCACCTTTTATTGGCCCAAAACCATTATACGATATATTTTGATTTTTACTAGTTATCCCCTTAAGCTTATTGTTAATAAAAAGAGACAAATAGTAAGGATTAAAAATAATCCTTGCCATTTGTCCTCTGGAAGTAACATCCTTTTATTAAATACTGCTTATTCTTTCTTATCCCCCAGTGCAAATGTAATTTCAGCTTCACATGCAATTTCACCGTTTACAGTTGCAACTGCTTTTCCTTTTCCGATTGGTCCACGTACACGTGTCATTTCCACTTCTAGGCGAAGCTGATCACCTGGACGAACTTGACGTTTGAAACGGCAATTGTCAATACCAGCAAAGAATGCAAGGCGACCACGATTTTCCTCTTTCTTAAGTACTGCAACAGCACCAACCTGTGCTAATGCTTCTACAATTAAAACACCTGGCATTACAGGATAATCAGGAAAATGCCCGTTGAAGTACTCTTCGTTTGCCGTTACATTTTTAATTCCAATTGCACGTTTTCCTTCTTCTACCTCTAGAATTTGATCAACAAGTAAAAATGGATAACGATGCGGAATAATTTCTTTTATTTGTTGTATATCTAACATACTATTCTCTCCTTACACGCTAAATTGGTCATACCACTTAGGTTCATGATTTTATTATCCCATTTTGTCTATTATTTGTCATTATAAAAAAACGAAGCATTATTTCTGCTTCGGAACGTTTTTAAAAAATGTATACACTCTTTTCGGCATAATAAAATATTATTATTGCTGACACGGAGGTTGAAAAGAGTGTATACCCAAGTTAGGGAAAGGCAATTAGTATAAAACATTGTTTGCCTTAAGTGTCGTATTCACGACTTATTATAAAGGAGAGAAATAAGAAAGAAAAACCTAATATTTTCCCTTTTTTCTCGTTATTCTTCATAATTACTATCAATTTCTCTTTTTAGCTTACATTATCTTAAATGTTATATTTAGAAATTAAAATTAACAGCACACACAAATATGGAATTCTAAAAGAAAAGCTTCTTTCTACAAGATAAACTTTAATAAAGAGGAAAATCTTTAAAAATATATACCTTTTATTTTTTCTTCACAATCGATAAGGATTGAATTTCTGCATGTGTTTGATCAGAACGTGCTGCAATATAATAACTTTTTGATTCATAGAAGTAGTTTTTCTCTAAATCATTACTTATATTTTCTTTACCAAGTAATTCATGTAGCTTAGCAATAGACATTGAAATATCTTCAAACACAACTTCTACTACTTTGTCTTGAGAAATAACAAATTTAATATTCCCATCCTTATAAGTTGTTTTCTCCCCTATACTTTGTGATGAAGTCAATGACCGAGGGTATTCTGCCTTGAGTTCATTTAACGTCTTTCCAAAGTATGTAGGAGCTTTTACAAATTCTAATCCGTATACTCGCTTTAATAAAGCTGTTACATCATCTAATTTTGCATCCACTATTGCATCATTGCTCGGTGTAAATGGTACGACATACTGTGTACTCATCCAGCCAGTTTCACCTGTTGGTAATGCGACTTGTACCCACTCGCTACCAGTCTCAGTATTCTTTTTACTATTAGATGCAGTAAAGATTTCTCCAAAGTTAGCTACCGCTAGACGCTCACTGCTTGTACTTGGTTCTTTCCGAATGCTAATACTATTACTATTTACTATATATTTCTTATCCTTAGAAGAATCTTCTTTAGCTTGCTTACTCTCAGTATTACCTTTACTTTGAACAGACTTTTCTATAGTATCATTTCCTTTTTTCATCGGAAGCAAGTCTTTATAATAAAATCCTGTTGTGATTATCCCAGCCATAAGAGCTAAGCAAATTCCCATGATTACACCGCTTTTCTTTTTGAACTTGCGACGGTGTGTTTTGAACTCAGAATGGTTCTTTTGAATTTTTGTTGGTTGCTCTTGCAATAAACCATGTTGAAACTGTGAAGTTTGTTCTTCACGCAGCTGCTTTCTCTCTTCAGCAGTCATTTGATTATACTGTTTTAAGAAATCACCATAATGTGTAACTACTTCTTTTATATCTCCATATTCTTTCACTTGACCATAGTGTAACCAAAGGGCCTTTGTACAAAAACTTTGTACTTGAGACAAAGAATGACTAATAAAGAAAATTGTTTTTCCTTTTTCTTTAAATTCATTCATTTTATCTAAGCATTTTTTTGTAAAAGTTTGATCACCAACAGAAAGTGCTTCATCGATCACCAAAATGTCTGGGTCAATATGAACTGAAATTGCAAATCCAATTCTTGATTTCATTCCGCTTGAATATGTTTTAACAGGCTGATACATAAACTTTCCAATATCAGCAAATTCAATAACCTTAGGCGTAATTTCCTGAATCTGTTCTTTCGTAAGCCCCATCATTAAACCTTTTAGCTCGATATTTTCAATTCCTGTTAATTGGTTATTTAGCCCTGAAGAAATCGCAATTAATGCTGCAGAACCTTTAACATTCACTTTCCCTTTATTAGGAATTGTTACACCTGCAATTAAATTGGATAACGTACTCTTTCCCGAACCATTTAAACCTACAATTCCAACAATTTCTCCTTCTGGCACTTCAAATGATATATTGTTTAAAGCATAATGGTACTCACCATCTTCACTCTTAAAAAATAAATCCTTTAATTTATCAGAAGGCTTGTTGTACATCTTATATTTTTTTGTAACATGCTCGAACTTCACTTTATAATTCATTGAATCATTCACCTTTTATAAGTAGTCAACAAACTGCTTGCGGAACCTTATATGAAACATTGATCCAATCACAAACAAGATAATCGCGATTCCCCAGAAGTATAATGTATATGGTGACCATATAAAGCTAATATCGCCGTGCAATAAGGAAAGCCTATACCCTTCTACCACATAGTAAAATGGGTTTACCTTCATTAAGAATGCAAAAATACCACTCATATGCTCACTTGGTTTCCACAATACTGGTGTTAAATAAAATAACATCCTTGTAATGGATTGAATAAATAAATGTATATCTCTTGAAATAGTAGAGATTGTAGAAGTAATAAAAGCCAATGCAATTAAGAAACAAAAAGTAGAAACTATACAATATATCAATCCAACTATACTAAGAAAACTTAGCCCTTTAATAAATAATATAATAATTATTAACACGGCAAGTAAAATTATATGTGTATATAATTGCGATAATATAACATACGTTGGAATTACACTTAATGGGAAATTCATCTTAGAAACCGTGCTAAGCTTAGCATAAATAGAATTTGACCCCTGTATAATTGAACCGTTAATAAAAAACCATGGGATAATACCACATATCATCCAAACAAAGAAAGGCACCCCCTCTACAGGTGCTCCACCTCGAATACCTAGACCAAATACTAACCAGTAAACTAAGATTTGTGTTAATGGATTTAAAAATACCCATATAACCCCTAACGTACTTGATGCATATTGTTGCTTAATCTCATACGAAGAAAGTCTTCCCATTAAATATAGATTATCTAATTGTTCACGAAAAACGCTCTTTATTGCTTTCATACGGTAACCTCATTTTCCTGTAACACCTTGTATAGATTCCCAAAATGAATAATCTTCATACTACTTTTCGGATTTTCTTTTATACAATTACGAGTATCAAAAAGAAATGGCTGTCTCATTTTAGAAGCTAATTTGTTATAATCCATACCGCTAAACTCACTATGATCTGCTAATACAAGAAGTAAATCGGCTGCTTCCACCGCTTCTTCTGCTGGTAATGTTTTAAAGAAATTCGCTTGAATGTATGGATCATGAATTGCAACCGTGTATCCTTGTTCATGCAGTAGATCTAGAATTTCTAGGGCTGGACTTTCCCTCATATCATCTGTGTTTCCTTTATAAGTCACGCCAAACACAGCAACTTTTGGTTTCTCAATTCCTTTAAGTAATTTTCTAACATTCTCTACAACATAGGAGGGCATAGAAATGTTTGTATCTCGGGACATTTGAATAATATTTGTCAGTTCTGGCGCCTTTGCCACAATAAAATATGGATCAACAGCTAAGCAATGACCTCCTACACCTGGGCCTGGCTGATGTAGGTTTACACGGGGATGTTTGTTTGCCATTTCAATAACATCCAATACATTGATTTCGAGTTTATTACATACCTTTGCTAATTCATTTGACAATGCAATATTAACATCTCGAAACGTATTTTCCATTAACTTAGACATCTCTGCTGTTTTTGCATCTGTCTCAACTATTTCACCTTGTACAAACGTTTCATATACCTTTGCACCCATTCGGGCACAATTGGGCGTTATTCCACCTACAATTCTATTATTAAAAACAATTTCCTCCATAATTTTCCCTGGGAGTACTCTTTCTGGACAATGCACTAAATATATATCTTTCCCAACTGTAAAACCAGCCTCTTCAACTAAAGGCTTTACATAATCATCCATACTTCGTGGAGCAATTGTTGATTCTACTATTAATACGTTCCCTGTTTTAACGTGAGGAAGAATTTTCTTTACTGCCATCAATACACCAGTCAAATCACATGACTTATACTGATCTTCGTAATTTGGAGTTGGAACAGAAACAATAAAAACATCTGCCGCTTCTGGTGTAAGCGAAGCACGTAACATCCCTTTATTTACTGCTTCTTTCACAGCCTCTCCAAGTCCCGGCTCTTCAATATGAATTTCTCCTCGGTTTAATTTGTCTACAACACCTGGATTAATATCAACCCCCACTACTTCAGCGCCATGTTTTGCAAACATGGCGGAAGTAGGGAGACCGATATAACCTAGGCCTATTACGCAGATTTTCACAAATCATCGACTCCCACTAGCAAATTTCACAAGTCTCTCACAGTTGCGTCCATCATCATATTTAATATAATGCTTCTTATTAATTTTCTTAAGTCGTCTTTGTTTTACTAAATATGATTCTACAGCATGAATTACATCATCTTCTGAATAAGACACATATCCTGGTAATACATTTTTAATATTTTCTTCAGAAATTGGCGTATTATTTTGGAACAAGTAATTAATAATTGGTTTCTCAAGGTATACAAAATCAAAAGAAATACTTGAATAGTCCGTCAACATCATAGAGCTTCTTTCAATTAGTTCCCTTACATTTGCTTTATTGAAATCATGAATTTCAATATTCGGTGATGTTTTCAAGCTATTTAAGATACCTGAATTATCCTCTTCTAGAAGTTGACACGTCCTTGGATGTAAACATACATCTAGTATAATATTATTTCTTTCTAACGTTTTTAGAAACTTACTATTATGCAATAATGATTGAATCGCTGTAAAATACTTACTTTCCATTAATTGCTCTAGATTTTGTATGTTTTTACGCCAAGTAAATGTCATCATGATACGTTTTTCTTTCTCTTTATTTTGTAACGTATCAAATCGAGGGAGTCCACAATCCCAAATTTCTTCAGGATTATAGCCAAAATGATTTTTAATAATCTGAGCTTCTAAATTACTACTTGTCAAAATATAGTCTGCTAAATCTCTGTTAGCATGATATATATTTTCCACCCTACCAGGAAGAATAATACCGTGTTGAATAAATACACGGGACGATTTTCGTAAATGCTTTATATTTGATGGTAGTAATACATTTACATTATCACTACTAAACGTATATTTTGCATTCATAGAGTAAATAATGTGCTTCAAGCTATAAAATGGAATGGTATTCCCCATGGCCTTGACTTTGGAATAGTCTGGAGACTTTTTATCAATCAAATAATATACGTTCTTATTTGGATATTTTTCTCGACAATGTTTAAAGAACCAATATCCAGTATCATTTGCAGAAGCTCCTACTTTTTCTCCTACCAACCATATATCTTTCTTTCGAAGAATCAGATTCGAAATGTCTTCTGTGATTACTCCAAATAGCAATTTCAACTTTTTATTTACGCTTAGACCTGTATTATTTTTAATCTGGGCTATTGAAAATTGTTTCCCCCTAACGTTAGCAATTAATCTTCTTTTCATATAACTCCACTTATTAGGAAACACTTTGTAATTAATGGCTAACTTACTTCTGCTTTTAACAATAGGCACTACTTCATAATGCGTATTTCCCATCTTCATGAAATGGTTATTTGCCTTATATACAAAGTTATTATTCATTCCTCCTAGAGGCACTTGTTTTTTAACTCCTAAGAATTCTGTTTCAATATAGAAATCATATCCTCCTAGTTGCATCGACTCATTAAACGGAATTCTTACTTCGTATCCGCCGTGTCCATATTTAAAGTGGGAGGTAGAGAACTTATTATTATATGCATAAGAAGAATTAAATTTATATTCCTTTTTCGTTTTTCGATTTACCATAATTATAGTATGTTGAATATCACTTCTATTTGTAATAGATATATTATTAATATAAGCCAATCCTTTTAAGATTAATTGATTTTCTACAAATTTAATGTCTACTAAACGATTAATCAACTTATTAGAAGTAACATAATGTGTAATGTCTATCGAAACGTTTTTCCCTTTATATTTAAAGATAAAATAAAATTTCCTATTACGTTTTACAGTTTTAAATGGAAATTTATTCACATAATCATACATAGTAATTTTCTTTAACATTTGACTTAAAAGAACTAATTCTTCATATTTATTTTCTAATAGTAAGGTCATTTTTATGAAATTATAAAATGAAAATACTTTAATTTTATCTTTATTAAAACTGTCATTAAATAAAGTTTCCCTTACTAATTTTAAAACTTTTATTTGTTCTTCTTGTGGATATTGAATAATACTACCTACATGTTGACTGGCTTCTAACATTCTATAAAATTGAATTAAATTATTAAATCTTACTTTATTTTTTATACTAAACTTATTTTTCTCTATAATACTATTGATAGTATTTACCGAAATAGATAAGTCTTGTAGATTTTGAATACTTTTTTGTTGAGTAATAGAGCTATTAGATGTCTCTCCCCTACCTCTGTAATAATAAACAAAGTCTTCAAGAACTAAAGTCTTTTTAGATTGGAAAAATACTGTATTAGAGAATAACAAATCTTCCGCATACTTAATATTTTTATTAAAGTCTATATTTTTAATCAGTTCTTTTTTATATAATTTTGCACAACAACTAGGGAATAAATATAAAACTGGGTTTTCAGTAATACTTACTGCTTCAAATTCCTTAATACCTTTCAAAAATTCCATTCGTTGTCTAAAACGTGGAACACCTTCAAATGTTTCGAAACGTCTTTCACCAATGAATGACATCATTCTTCCAACTACTAAATCTGCTTCTTGATTTTTTGCATAGTTGTACATTTTCTCACACGCATTAGAATCTAGGTAATCATCTCCATCTAAAAACATTACATATTCGGCATCAGCAATTTTCTTTCCGACATTCCGTGGTTCCGATGGACTACCCGTATTTTCTAAAAACCTATAACTAACTCGTTCCTCTCGTTCAGCCAATTCCATTACTTTTTTTGTTGTATTATCAGTAGAACCGTCATCTACAACAATTACTTGAACATCTGATAATGTTTGATTTAAAACAGACATAACCGCTTCTTCGATATAATCTTCAACATTATAACTCGCAATAACAACAGCTACTTTATATTGAGAGGGCTGTTTTTCAATATTTTGTACTTGATTTAACAAATCTTGAATATATTTTTCGTTCTTCTTAGCAGGATTTAAAACGTTTAATAAATTTACATCCGTATAATTATTTTCTTGAACTTTAATTACTTTTGCACCTACAAGGTGCTTCTTTAAATAGTTATAGTATATATTTAGACGTTCGTTTATTGAGCGGATATATTCTATATTTTTAAACTCATGAAACGCTCCATCTTTCCAGTATTCTTCAGATAAATACATCTCATGAATAATAACTCGCTTAGTAAAATGTTCATTTATAACTTCTATAAATTGATCACAATAGATTTTCCAAGTTTGAAAATCTATACTATTCCTTTTTATCACATCAAACTTTGTTTCTTTGTATACATTACTATCTCTAAGGATCCAACTGTTTAGAACTAAAGAATCTTCTTTTTTCAAAAGATCATATCTTTCATCTAATAAATCAATAACAATATAATCATTTTGTTTTGAAATTTGCTCAATATTATTTACAAAGACTTTATTTAGCTCATTGCCCAAAACTCTTTCTTTAGCATAACTATGAGGCGTTATATTGCTTGAATCATAATTAAAAGATGAAGACATCATACTCATCATAGAATGAAGTGAATAATCTGTATCTATATACATACTATGCTCTGTTGAAAGACGTAATATAGCTCCTGTTTCATTCCCTAAAGTTACAATGTTCAATAGTTATCCCAACCTTTACTTTTTCTTGCACATTTTTAAAATTAAATCTCGGTAAAATTTATACTAACTAATAATATTGGTTACAGTTTGTTTGGCCCAACTTCCAAGATGTTTTGGTAAATCTCCATGACCCTTTCCATCTTTTAAAAGGTTATGATACTCAATCTTATTTTCACCTAAAAGTTTTGCGAACTTCTCAAAATAACCTTCATAATAAATATCGTTAGTAATACTTAAAAACTCTATCTTTGTCTGTATGTCTTCATGTAGTAAAGATGGTAAGATGCTATCCATATATTTGGTATCTTCTTCAGATACACCGCCTGAAACATTTTTAACTAAACTACTTTGGTGATAATAACTACTATTAAATATCCCCCAATAAATCGGAGGCCCTCCAGCAACTACATGTCCAACATTCATTCTCAATCCATAATATAAGGCGGAACCGCCACCCTTAGACCCACCAAGCATAATAATGTTCTGTTTAGCAACATTACATTGCTGCGCAATACTTTCTATTAACTCTATAATATTTCTCTGCAAATTATCTTTTCTGTCTGTATCTTGATAAAATCTTCCGTTCAATCCGTAATCATCTAATAAATATAACGTGTTTACAGGCATATCCTTGAGAACCCCTAAAAACTCATACTTAGTTACATATGGATTAAAACCATGAAAAACTACCACTAAATACTCACTTGCCTTTTTCTTTAATAAGTATTTAATATTTTCACTATCAGGACAATGACACACTTTATCAAAAGCTGTTACATACCCTTGTTTACGATGACGACGTATTTTTAAATAATTAATATGAGCTTTACCCTTTCCCTTAACTTTCAGGTAGATACGGTAAAAATTAAATTTAGTTGGTGTTTTAATAATTCCATTACGTTCTGTACATTTTTGTGAATAAAACACCTGTCCCTCGTCATTAAAAAAATTGATGACTACACCTATGTCTAGGTCATTTTGTCTCGTATCTATTTCTAATAAATATTCCGCTTCTTCTTTCAAAACTGGAAGTAAAGTTCTATTCACTTTCAGGAGATTGTCATAAAAATTCGTCCAAAACCCTACAGTTTTTTCTTCATTTTCTACAGACATTTGTATTTCTGCTTCGCCACCTACACAAAATTTAAAATCTATATTTGCATGTGGTAGTAAATACATATGTGTAGTAAAAGGAATTTTATAGTACTCTTGTGTATTATCAAATGTATTGTACAAATCTGTATAATACTTCTTAAAATATTGACTTCCTGGAAGATTAAATTTTAAAACCGGTGTGAAAATAGATTCTGCGTAGTTCTCATCCATTTTTATCGTACCGATGCCTTCAAAATTCTTTTTGAAGAAATCATACATTTTTTGTAATTTTTCATTCACTTGAGCTACTTCTTTATAATTTTCTAACTTTACCGCTTTATTTTCTTTCAAATATTCCTCTGTAAAATACACTTCATGGAGAATAATTTGATCGCTAGATACTACTTTTCTTAGTGTTTCTATAAAAGCTAAACAAATCTCTTTCCATTTCGTATCAAATGCATTTGCATATTTACTGTATTCTCTCTTTAAATCCGCTTCTTCTAATTCTTGCTGTAGGTCATATGTTAAAGTAAACTTGTTATCCTCATAACTTAAAACATCATATGCTTCATCTAATAAATCAATAATGATGTAATCAGAGGAATTCGCATACTTAGCTAGATTACAAAACTTAGAATAACTTTCATATTGTATTTGAGATGACTTAAAGGCACTATTACTTTTTTCAATTTGTTTTGACATTAAAGTTACTAAATTTACTTGATGAATATCTGTTACTAACTCAATTTTTTGAGTTGAAACTGCATCGAAAAACAATCTACTTGCAGCACCAATCGTTGTAATTTTCACTCTGCAAATCCCCTATTCTTTATTTATAAATTCAAATACCATTTGACAATGTTTATTAGTTTTTTTCTCTATATATACAGAACGCTGTTTTTTAAATTCTATTTCATCACTATAGAAATTTGCTTTTTGAGAAATAATATTTAATATATCTTCAAGACGATTAACAACAGGCCCAAACAGGCTTTGCTTATGATCAATCGGCCCTTCATTATAATGCCTAGAATAAAAGTCATCATAATCAAATTGATAGAAAATGACGGGTTTATCCATATAAGCAAAATCAAACGAAACAGTAGAATAATCTGTAATTAATAATCGATGTCTTTTTAATAGGCTTTGTACTGTTTCTTCCCCTTGCTTAACAACTTTAATTCTTTCATGAAATACAGGCATTTCTGCACCGAATTTTTGAGTCTGGTAATGCGGAAAAAATGTCAATGTCAAATCTTGTTCTTCTAAAATTTGATGAAGTTTTTTACTTTTTAAAAATGACATATATGTTTTCCAATACTTAGATTCCATTAATTGTTCTTTCGTTTTAATCCAACTTCTCCAAGTTGGCATAAGTAAAATTTCATTTCCTTTACTCTCATCCTGCAATGCATCCCAGCGTGCAAGTCCAGTTACAATCACTTCGTCTTCTGCATAACCAAATTCTTTTACAATATGATCTTTTTCAAATTGGGAAGATACAACAAATAAAGAATACCCCATCCGATTTTTATTTAAGACATGATTTACTCGGCTTACGCCTATTACTCCATGTTGAATAAAAATTTTCTTATTTTGTTGCCATTCTGGATAGTACTTTAAAATATGTTTATACTCTTCTGTGTACATATTTGCTGTTTCTGAGTAACTGTTAATTGTCTTATTACAAATCAACAAATAGAATGTATGCTTAAAACTTCCGAATTGAATGATATTACCCAGATTTTCAATATTCTTATAATCATTACATTCCTTATCAATAATATAAAAGATTGGAATCTCAGGATGTTCTTTGCGAATATAAGTAAACAAATGATAGGAATTATCTTGCGCTGTGTCTGGTCTTTCTCCAATTAACCATATCTTCTTTCTACGAAAATATGAGCCAAATAACTTATATGCAACTATTGCAAAAAATGCCGCATACTTTTTCCTCTTAAAGAGACCTATGTCGTAGCGCATCGCTCGTTTTATTTCATGATATCTATTCATTGTTCGCTGTATATAGTTACATTTACGAATACGAATTGTAGCTTCACTATTTTTATATGTCATTCTAATTTCTAATGGATTTATATTTTGATACTTTGTATTATTGCGTAACTGTGCTAATAGAACCTTCATCGGTTCTTCAACAACAGTATTCCCTATGCTGAGGCGTATAGATATTTTCCATTCTCCCTCTTCTAACAAATCTTTCACATTAACTTCTATTGTTTCAAACCCCGCATCATTATAGTCAATGGTATTGTTAGAAAATAGATATGTTATATCAGTACGTAAGGAGCTTTTTAGTTGAATTATTTTAGTAGTTCCTTTTTTACGAAATACCAATTCTTTTTTTATTCTCTTTGTCGACATATTTTCAATAAAGGCATACCCACTAAGTGTTAGAATCTCTTGACGAAGTTTTATACCTTCGATTCGATGATTCAATATGAACTTACTGACTCGCAACAACGCCTTATATTGAGGAAAGAATCGGTAAAAATAATGATAATATTGCTCATTTTCATAAACATGTTCTTTAGAAATCGATTCATCTTGAATAATAACTAGTAACTGTTCTAATGATACACAGTCATTCTGTTTAATCATTTCTGTCACTAATTGATCACGTATATTTAAATTCTCTGTAATATTTGAAACGCATACGTTTGATAAAAATTCATTTCCCAGTTGAATAACTTGAGAGAGCTTTTCTTTTGTAAAGCTCGAACCTTTTAAAATAATAGAATCAACAAAGAATTTCCATTGTCTTCTCTCGATAAAATGAATAGATGAGGTTTTTTGAAGTTCCATATACAAATCTGTTAACTTTTTTTGTAATATAACTAACTGCTGGAAAAATGAAATGCTCGTTTTTTTAGATAGATTCCCACTGTTATCTAGCACTCTATAATTCAGAAGTGGAATATCTCGTACTGCAATACGTTCGGACACAAGTAAACAACTT
The DNA here is from genome assembly GCF_013314535.1 of Bacillus sp. Xin1. Taxonomy (GTDB): domain Bacteria; phylum Bacillota; class Bacilli; order Bacillales; family Bacillaceae_G; genus Bacillus_A. The sequence continues at coordinate 83,019 of NZ_JABUAE010000006.1, forward strand.
TGTGTAAATAATAAATCTTCTCCTAACCATAATTCTTCATCAAAATAGATGTCATGTTGTCTACACAACTCCTTTTTAAAAATCTTATTACTAGCAGATGGGGTAGCGTGTAATTCGGAATGTGTTGTAATATTCCTAATAAGTGGAAGCTTCTTATTAAATATTTTTTTCATATACGAAAGCGGCCAATGTCTATATTCATTAAAACAAGTAATATTTGCAATAGCGATATCCGCATCTTCCTGATTTGCGAGCTTATACAACTGTTCATACGCCGTTTGATTTACATAATCATCTGCATCTAAAAATGTAACATATTCCCCTTTCGCATGTTGAAGCCCAACATTACGCGCAGCACTTACCCCTGCATTCTTCTGCTCATAGACAATTAAATTCTTATGTTGTTTTTCGTACTGTTGCAAAATTTTCATACTACTATCTGTTGATCCGTCATCTATAACAATAACTTCGACATTATTCAATGTTTGATCAATAACAGATTTGAGGCACTGTTCTAAATATTGTTCTTTATTATAATTTGTAATGACAACGCTTAATTTCACCTTTACCAACAACCATCATCCCCGTTTTCTAAACCATACAATAATACGAAGAATGGGAAATCGTCCCTATTCTTCGTATTATTGTAAACTCTTATATATATCTACAAATATTCTTTTTTCATTTTCCCAATTATAATTTTCACGTGCGGTAAAACAATTTCGTCTCATTTTTTCACGCTCTTCTGGATGATTAAGTAAATGGTTCACACCTTCAGCAATAGAAGCTGGATCATGCGAATCTACACAAATGCCTGTATATTCTTTTTCTACAACCCTTTGAATTTCAGGAAAACTACAAGCAATAACAGGTACCCCACTCATCATGTACTCAAATAATTTATTAGATGAGGCTGAATAATGATTGAAACAAACATTATTTAACACCTGAAAACCTAGATAAGCATTTTTAGTATAGTGTAGCAATTCGTTGACAGGTACCTTTGGCATAAATTTTACCTTGTTTTCTAACCCTAATTCCATGACCATTTTTTGTAAGTCAGGTTTAATACGTCCATCACCAATAAACACAACTGTTCCACTATTAAACATTGGCACTGCCTGTATTAATTTATCTAATCCTCTTCCCGTTTGAATACCACCTTGATATAAAAGTATTGGTTCTTCTATTGGAAGATTTAGCATCTTATGCAAATCAACCGAATCACTTTGTTCAGGTTGCGTAACAAAAGGATAATTATGGATGACTTTTGGATAGAATCCATACAAATCTTCTGCGTATTTTGCACGCGTATGATTTTCCATAATCATTACATCTGCATATTTTAAATAGAATTTTTCCATAATCCCATAAATTTTACTGTTATACCCTGTACGACTTGTCTGCACTTCATGTGAATCATAAATTAGTTTTTTCTTTCTAAATACTTTAGCGCATAACCATCCTTGTGGTAACGTATTTAGGTCATTGGAATGATATAGATCATACTTCTTTCCCAAACCTTTTTTTACCATTTGACTCAAAATATATGAACGAATAATTAAAGTTCTTATTTTTTTTGTGGAAAATAAAATAGCAAATAACAATAAAACTGATGTAACTATCGGAAACTTCCATAATGCAAAAGCAGCACCTGCAGCAAATAGTAACTTTGTAATCACATTTTTCATAGCAAACTGCTTCACACGATTGACTGCCCCAAACACTTTCTGTAAAGGCAGCAGGCGATTATTTACACGTGTAACTGTAAATCCTTCTTTTCGCATTTCCCACTTCGGCAGGTCACGTTGTTTCCAATCATGAATACATATTAAATCTACTTCATATCCAGCTTCAGCTAATGCAGTACATTCTCTTAAAACACGTGCATCATTTGTGAAGTGGTTCCATACGAACATACAAACTTTCTGCTGTGACATCCTGTTCCTCCATTAAGCTAGTTAGTACTTTGATGTTGTTTTTCCACCTTAAATGTTGAAAAGCATAACCATGTCCATTCTTTCCTTTCCTTCTTCTCACCACTTCGTTTTCAGCTAAAGTTAAAATATGTTTTCCTAACTCTTCAACTGTACGATCATGTGAAATAATGCCACACTCTGCTTCTGTAATAACTTTCTTTGCATAGCCAGACACGTCTCCAACAATAGGTTTCTGCATACACATATAGTCAATTATTTTTCCTGGTAATACTGTTTGAAATACTTTTGCATCTACTAAGCTAACATACGCAATATGCGCCTTCGCAACTTCTTTCAAAGTAGCACTACGACTTTTTGCCTTAACAATTTCTATGTTAGAAAGACTTTTTCTCTTAATAACTTCTGCTACTTCATAGCTTTTAAATCCATAACCAATAATTTTGAATTTAATATGCTCGTAATTCTTCAAATGCTCTGCAACGTCAATTAATTTTCTAATATCTTGCGCTAAGCCAATGTTCCCCGTATAAATCACTGTAATGTCCTCTTGCTTCTTATCGTCCATTGCCAGCTGATGTGTTACCATCTTTAATTCTTTCTCTGTTAGTGAATTGGGCATAAAAGATATAATACCCCTTGGAATTCCTTTCAACTCGATATATGGAATAAATCCTTCACTATTTACAATAATTTGATCCGCTGAACGATATAAAAACTTCTCTAAACCGTAAGCAATAGATAACACAAACCGATTTGAAAAAACTCCAACCCCCAACAAAGATTCCGGCCATAAATCTCGAACATCTAAAATGAGATTAGCCTTTAACCTCTTTTTCGCAAATATACCTGCTAAGCCTATAAAAATAGGGGGTGTTGAAACAAATACATAATCATATTTTTCTTTCATTCCAAAGATAGCCATAATAAACCGAAAAGTAATTTCTAAATATAAAAGTAGTCTTCTAACCATGTTATTCGTATACTTTCGTGTTTTCGGCTTAACACGAATTATTTTTTCATTGTCTAAGAACTCCTCATCCCAAAACTCCTGGTTCTTATATAAATTTTGGTTTGGATATCGAGGATCCGTTGTAAGAATTGTGACATCATATCCTTCTTCAGTTAGTTCTGAATATATATTTTTAATACGATTCGCAGCGCTCCCAATTTCTGGATAGAAATTTTGTGCCACTATCAAAACTTTCTTCATCTTTTCCCCCTTTTCTCCCCGCACCAACTATATACTCTATTACTTATTAGATAAATTTGTTAATTTTGTTAATTATATACCAAAAATAATTTGAATCAAATTCACAAACTTAACTTGAAATTTACAAAATTAATTCGAAATTTACAAATACTAGAGTATCATTAAATCTGACAAATTTGAACCATTACGTCTAATAAATCTACTATTTTTCGACTTAAATAATCTATTTTCTACATTCCTGCATACTAAAACAAAAAAATAATGAATCATAATGTCGAAACGTATCGACTAATTGGATCCATTATTTTCACATTTAAGTTTAATTGCTATTCAAAAATAATCATAACAAAAAATTGTATTTCTAGGGGTATTTCACCCGCAACAGAAATATTTTCCAAATAAAATAAAGAGGCCTCCAAAATATATTACTTCTGGATAACCTCTTCAAATAGTTTTCTATAACTATTTCAACAAACGCTTCGGCAATTTATCAATATTCTCTAACATAATGCCTGTACCAACAGCAACACAGTGCATTGGATTTTCAGCGATTAGTACTGGTACTTTTAATTCTTCTGCTAGAAGCATGTCGATACCGTGTAGTAATGCGCCGCCGCCTGTTAGGATAACGCCGCGGTCAATGATGTCTGCAGATAGTTCTGGTGGCGTACGTTCTAATACACCTTTTGCAGCTTGTACAATGATAGAAGCATTTTCTTTTAATGCTTCTGTAATTTCTTCTGAACATACTGTGATTGTACGTGGTAAGCCCGTTACCATGTCACGTCCACGAATTTCAAGTTCTTCACTACGTGCACCTGGGAATACTGTACCGACTTTAATTTTAATGTCTTCTGATGTACGTTCCCCGATTAATAGCTTGTACTTGCGTTTAATATAGTTTAAGATTTCCATATCAAACTTGTCACCGGCCATTTTGATAGAGGAGGAGGTAACAATATCACCCATTGAAAGTACGGCAATATCTGTTGTACCTCCGCCAATATCAACAACCATATTTCCGCTTGGTTGGAAGATTTCCATACCAGCACCAACAGCAGCTACTTTTGGTTCTTCTTCTAAGAATACTGTTTTACCACCTGAACGTTCAGCGGCTTCACGAATTGCTTTTTGTTCGACAGATGTGATGTTTGTTGGACAACAAATTAAAATGCGAGGTTTTGAAAAGAAGCTCTTCACGTCCAGTTTGTTAATGAAATACTTTAACATTGCTTCTGTAATTTCGAAATCTGCAATTACACCATCTTTAAGCGGACGAATCGCTACAATATTACCAGGTGTACGTCCTACCATACTTCTTGCTTCTTCACCTACCGCTAATACTTTTCCAGTATTGCGATCAATTGCTACAACAGACGGTTCGTTTAAAACGATCCCTTTACCCTTTACATGAATTAATACGTTAGCCGTGCCTAGGTCAATTCCGATATCTCTCGCAAACATTCCTGCTTTTTCCTCCTTGATATTCAAAATCAGGTTGTACCCGAATTCTTTTACACCTAATTCCTGATTTTATCATAATTTTAACGGAAACGTAATATTTGAAAAAATAATTCTTCTGAAAAATGTTCCGTAATGATCAAGGAATGTTTGCCGTATACTGAATTATTGCCGCACGATTTTTTCTATATCTTCTTTTCGATACTTTTGCTTCGTCGCTTCCCCGCCCCTTAGGTGGCGAATCGACTTATGATAATCAAGAATTTCTTTCACTTCATTTGCGAGCTCTGCATTAATTTCTGGTAAACGTTCTGTCAAATCTTTATGAACTGTACTCTTTGATACACCAAACTCTTTCGCAATCACACGAACTGTTTTTCTTGTCTCCACGATATACTTGCCAATCTTGATAGTTCTCTCTTTGATGTAATCGTGCACACCACTCGCCTCCCTAATTTGGATGTGAGAAGTGTGAAATGAGACTCGCTGCATATGACTAAGAAGTAAATTCGAGTGCTGTTTGTAAGCGTTAAACATTCTGGAATTTATAATGAAATGATTCACGATTTCTCACCTCAAACACTCTCTTTGCATTGGTTTATACCATTGTATTGCCCACATTACTGATATATGCTATAAGTTCGGTATTTTTGCGGACTAAGTTAAGAAAAATTACAATTTTGTGTGAGAAATACGTTAACAATGACAATTTTTATTTAATGAACCCTCTTGCAAAACGAAAGAATGACGCCCCATGTCAAAGGCGTCATTCTTCTTGATCACATTCTTCTTCTAACAATTGATGGTGGGGAACTTCTTTCTTACTAGCGATGTAATAATATAAAGTAAATAAAATGAACAACAAAATAAGAGCAATCGACAGAACAAATAAAAACGACATAGAATCCCCTCCTTTTATTAATATATATTCGAGAATTCTGTCCAATTTCCTTGTTATTGCTATATTTCCTCGAAAAATGAATCATTTTTATATAATAATAAAAAAATCAGTTCCCTAGTGAGAACTGATTTTTTCATTTTATTATTCTTGTGTAGAAGAAGAGTTGCTAGATGATTCCGTAGAACCATTTGTTGATTTCTCTTCTTTTTTCCCTTTTTCGTCAGCTGAGCTATTTGTTGACTTTTCTTCTTTTTGCTGTTTGTCATCAGCTGAGCTATTTGTTGACTTCTCTTCTTTTTGCTGCTTTTCATCAGCTGAACCACTTGTTGACTTCTCTTCTTTTTGTCCTTTTTCGTCAGCTGAAGTTGATTTTTCTTCCGTTTTACCATTTGTTGCTTTTTCATCAACAGAGCCATTTGTCGCTTTCGCTGCTCCTGCCTCTGCTTTTACATCTGTTGCAAGTTTGTTAAGGTAACGCTCTGGATTAACAGCTACATTATCTTTACGTACTTCAAAGTGTACATGGGAACCTGCTTCCTTATTCATTGCGCTTAAACCGGATTTTCCTAATACTTCACCTTGTGCAACCTTTGCACCTTTTTCTACTTTTACACTGCCTAAGCTTTGATAAGTTGTTGCAAGACCATTTCCGTTATCAACTGTTATAACATAACCGAGAAGCGAATCTTTTTCCGCTTTTGTTACTGTACCGCTTAAAGCAGCTGTAACATCGAATTCCTTCCCGTTTTTCGCAGCAATATCAATTCCTTTGTTAGGAGAATATGTGTTGTTATAAAAGACAAGTGCTTGTTCTTGCTCCTCCTCTGTTGCTGCATCCTCATAAAACTTCTTATTCACAACAACATCTACATTCTTTGCAACTGGCATTTTCACAACTTCTGAAGATTTTGTTACAGGTACTGCTGGATTGTCCGTTTGACCGTACGGCGTTGCTTGCTCTTTATTAGGCGCTTTCTTTGGATTCGCTGCCTGGAACCATAGAGCAACTGACAAGATTACTGCTGCACATGCAATATATAGTGCAGGAAATACCCACCGTTTTTGAAATAAATGAACTACCTTCCGCGACTTTTTATTATTCCTTCCTCGCATTCTATCATCACCTCAGCAATCATTTTGAACAATATTCATTCATCCTATACAACCTGTAACTAATTACTTTTCGACAAAATCTGTAAAAATATGTATAGGATTTTAAAAATTTCCGAGGAAATGATAGAAAAAAGAAAAAACTGAGCGGATTGGCTCAGTTTTTTAGTCTAGTTGTTTCTTTTTGTAGACGAAGAGGCAAACAATAATTGAAATGACTAACCAAATAGAGACATTGATTAGATCTGCCGCAATTGCAGAGAAGCCTTTCCCCTCTACAATACTTACGAACGCTTCAAAAATATGATTAGTCGGTAAATACGATAGTATGTTTTTCAAAATGTCATTTTTTATAACATTACTTAAAACTGGAGTCATGAGCAAAACCATTGCAACCGGTGATGCAATAACAGAAACTTGCACTAAATTTTTAGCTAAAAGAGCAATAATTGTCCCAAATATGATAAACACTAATGTTCCTAATAACATTAACAGAAACATGAACAACATATTCCCTTGTAAAACATCTAATATAAATAAATTAAGAAAACTTATAGCAAACGTTAAAACAATGATTGGTAGTGCTTTTCCAATAATGATTTCAAATGGAGAGGCAGGAGATAGCATAAGCACTCGTAACGTATGTTTCTCCTTCTCTTCCGCAATAAGAGTTGCCTGTGAGATTGTTGTAACCATACATAATATCATGACGATTACAAAGCCTCCCATAAACTCCTTCCCTTGTCCCATTTGCTTATAAAACAACGCCAATCCAAGTGGTAAAATCGCCATTAATAATATTTGTGCGTTATTCTTCAAATCCTGTATCTCTTTCCGTAAAATCGCCGATACACGTCTCATTGAAAATGTCATTATAATCCCCTCCCAGTTACTTCAATAAAGATATCCCCTAAAGTTGGCTCATGCGAATGAATGGATAAAAGCTCACCTTTTCTCATCCATTCTGAAATCCGTTTTGCTCCTAACTCATCTTTTTGCACTGTTTCTTTTTTCTTATTTGTTAAAACTACTTCAATTTTGTCTTTCGCATATTGAAGTCTTAAGTTCTCCGGTGTATCAAGCGCCACAATTTCTCCGCCGCATAAGAAAGCAATACGGTCACAAAGCGTCTCTGCTTCATCCATGTTGTGCGTCGTTAAGAAAATAGTTGTTCCTTCTCTATTTAAGTCTTTTAAGATGTTATGAATGTTTTGGACGTTTACTGGATCAAGCGCTGATGTTGGTTCATCTAAGAAGAGGATATCTGGTTTATGCAGAATTGCTCGTGCTAGTGTAACGCGCTGCTTCATCCCTTTTGATAATTTCTTAACTGGTGTTTTTTTATCCTCTAATAAATTCACTTGCGATAGCACTTCATCAATTCGTTCTTTTGGACAATCGTATAAATCGCAAAATAATAGTAAGTTATCATAAATGCTAAGCCTTTCATATAAGCCGCTGTTATCTGTTAAAATACCGATTCGTTTATAATCAATGCTGCCTGGTCCTATAATATCTTTTCCTAGTACCCTTACTCTTCCCACACTATGAAGCAATTGGGAAGTTAAAATTTTCACTGTTGTTGTTTTTCCTGATCCACTTGGACCAAGAAACCCGAAGATCTCTCCTTGCTTCACTTCAATATTTACATTTCGAAGCGCTGTTTTTTCATGAAAGGTTTTCATTACATCCTTCATTTCAATTGCCAATGTCATTTCGCCATCCCCTTTGTTTTTCTTTTATAGATCATTTCGCTTCAGCAGCTCATTTGCCGGCTCCGCTTGTTATGTTCGCTTTTCTTGACCTAATCATATGAAAAACAAAGAAGTTACGCAGTAAAATACCGGTAAAAGGAGTATTATTACCGGTGAATGAATCTTATTTTCAGCTGGGTGGAGTATCATTTATAGCCCAATCACACCTTTTAATTCATCCATTCGACCTTTCGAAAGTGGAATGGAACTTTTTCGTTCATCATCCAAAATTAAGCTAAAGCTATTACGAGTCCAGGTGATTACTTCTCGTACTCGCTGTAAGTTAACAAGGTAAGAACGATGACATCTGAAGAATCCGAATCCTTTTAACCTTTCTTCTAACTCACTTAATGTTAACGCGCATACAAAGTCTCCTTCGCGAACATGAATATGCGTCGTCCCATTTTGCGTTTCAATAAAATGAATTTCCATTGGATCAAGCAAAATGATTTTATCGTTCACTTTCGCCGGAATTCTTTCAAGCTTCATTTGCGGAATCATTTGAACGACGTTTTCTGAATCTATCTCTTCCTCTTCTTCCTGCTCGATTTCTACTTTTTTAACGCCATCTGGATTTAATATATACACATCTTCCGTTAAAGAAAGTGCATCTGATAAAAAGGATGATGTAATAAAGATGGCCTTTCCGTGTTCTTTCATTTTCATAATTGCTTTTCGAATGATAATCGTGCTCTCTATATCTACATTTTGTTCTGGCTCTTCCAAAATAATTAAATCTGGATTATGAATCATGACCCGACCAATATGAAGACGGCGTTTTTCAGAAAAGGATAGCTTTTCGATTTTAACGCTCATTTTATCTAGTAAACCAACATACTGGACAATTTCTTCTATGCTAATATTCGAGTCATACAATCCGGATAAAAAAGCGAAATATTCTTTCACTTTCAAGCGATTGTACGCTTCATCTTTTAAAAAGCAAAAACCAATACGCGAGTAAACTTGCTTTTGAATCGGCTCCCCATCAAATAAGACGCTTCCTGTCGACGCCTCTTCTTCACCGATTATAATGCGGTGCAAAATTTTCGCCGTATGATTGTTACATTGCAGCACAACACATTGCCCTTTTTCAATTTCAAGCTGAATCGCCTGCAACTGATTCGTTTTACCCAATTGTTTTAGCTCCAGTAACGCCATGTTTTCTCCCCCGAATTGTTTTTATCTTATTATATCAAACGATTAATGGAAAATTATGATATTTTTTCCGAAAATAAAAAGGAGCTAATTTAGCCCCTTTTTGATTGATTTGTATGATGTATTTTATCGAAGCGTCGATATATTGCCCTAAACGAGCAGCATACAACTATTACTTCTGCTTCACCAAATAACTCTTCAGCTGATCACGAAGCGCTCTTTTTAAGAATTTCCCAACAGATGTTTTCGGGATTTCTTCGACAAATAAGATGTCATCCGGCATCCACCATTTCGGGAACTGACCTTCTAATAATGCATAGAGCTCTTCTTGTTCTACTGTTTGTCCTTCTTTTAAAACAACGCAAGCAACAGGGCGTTCTTGCCATTTTTCATGTGGAATGGCAACGACAGCTGCTTCTAGTACTTTATCATGTGCCATTAAAGCATTTTCTAAATCAACGGAGGAAATCCATTCGCCGCCGCTTTTAATTAAGTCTTTCGTCCGGTCAGCAATTTTAATAAACCCTTCAGGATCGACCGTGACAATATCTCCAGTATGGAGCCAACCGTCTTTCATCGATTCTTCTGTACGTTCGTCTTTATAATAACTACCAGCAATCCATGGTCCGCGTAGGCACAACTAGACAAAAGCCGGTAACATTTCTTTTGTTTTCTACAAAAAATGACATCTTATTATCTAACTTTCTTCCCTTCAAAAAACAAGGAGATATCCAAAAGTAGCTGAATAGCTACTTTTGGATATCTCCCTCTTTCGACTTGAACTACCTTAATAATTGTGTATTAAAATCCTAATCTCCTCTACTATACGTAAACACATCCTATAAAGTGAAACTGAAGCTAAGTTTTAAAATCCATTCTGCTTTATAGAACGCATCCACAAGCAATATTTTACCACATGAATTATTTATTACTTAATTTATAATTCATTATGCAAAATTGCATTTTAAAACACATTGATAAAATCGAAAGCGCTTACTATAATCAAAGTATCAAGATTTTAGATATTTTAATATTCCAACAAACAGGAGGTAATCGTATGGAAATCGCAATGGCTGTATTAAAATTTATCGGTGGCGTAATCCCATTAGTACAAGAACTTTTAAAAGCACTAATGTAGTTTAATGACCCTGCAATTATTTTAATATTTATCATACAAATAATCTGCATATCAAAGTATTTTTGATATGCAGGTTATTTGTATGAACAAAATTCAGTAAAGAAAAAAGTCCATCTAGTATGATGGACTTGGTACTACGTCTTATTTTAGTTCCTCGCCATTAACTTTCCTTCATAGTCGTTTAGCGTCTTAATTTCGATACCTTTATAGTAATGAGCAACAATATCTGTATACCCTTTCCCCTCTTTCGCCATTCCATTGGCACCATACTGACTCATGCCAACGCCATGACCGAAACCTTTCGTTGTAACAACAATATTCTGCCCTTGTTGTTTCCACGTAAAGTCTGAAGAACGTAAATCTAATTTTTCCCGCACTTCTTTTCCTGTTAACGTTTTTCCTTGAAACTCTACATCCTTCACCCGTTTTCCTTCTGTACGTTCTTTAATGTTACCGACTTTTCCGTTTTCCAGCACCTTTACGCCAAGACGCTTTTGAAAATCAGCTACAGTAAAAGTTTGCTCACTCGCAAATTTCGGAGAAGCTTGATCCCAAGGACTGTCTACACTTTTCAAATATGGTAAGTCCTTTCCCCAGTAGTCTGCAGCGTTTTCCGTATAACCATTGCTTGTTGAGAAGAACTGCGCCGTAATTGGATTCCCTTCGTACGTTAAAACTTGTCCGGCTGTTTTAGACACAGCCTCTTCAATCTTCTTCAAATTCTTCTCATAACCCTTGCCCCATGTCTTCTTCAACTCTTCTTTACTTTTATACACTTGATCACGAACCGTATCTGTCACATCTGCATTATTTTTCTTACTTCCGCTTAACATACGCTGCACAATAAATGTCCTCGCCGCCAATGCCTGCGCCTTTAATGCTTCTACTTCAAAGCTCGCATTCATCTCAGAGGCTACTACACCTGTAACATACTCTTCCATCGGCATTGTTTCTATCTTCTTTTGCTGACTACGATATACAGCAACTTGCACAGCGGTATGTACCTTTTTAGGAGCTGGCACATTTTGCACGGCTGGAGGATTTTTGGGCGGCTGACCGACCTTCTCTTTCGCATACGGAATAACAAGTACGGTCGGTACAATAATGACGAGCGCCACTAAGAGCGCCATTGTAATGAAAAGTGGCTTTGATATTTTCATCTTTTTCCCCCGATATGAAATTAGACTCATTTCATTCTTATGGAGAATAGGGAGCTTTTAGAACAAACACGGGGACCTCTTCTCAAACAAATGAATTTTCCAAATATTTTTGAAGAAATAGGCATAAGTCACGAATTTTTTGACTATAACAGTAATAGAAAAAAAATCGCCCCTATGTCCAAAGACATAGAGACGATTTCAATTAAGCGTGAAGATCAGAAATTTGTTGTTCTTTCACTTCTTCTACTTTTTCGTTTACACGTTCAATTGTTGCACCTAATGCAGCTAGTTTCTCATGGAAGTTTACATATCCACGATCAAGGTGTTTTAATTCTGTTACACGTGTGTAACCGTCTGATACTAAACCAGCTAGAATTAATGCTGCTGCAGCACGTAAGTCAGTCGCTGCTACTTCTGCACCTTGTAAGTTATTAGGTCCATTCATAATAACAGAACGGCCTTCAATTTTGATGTCTGCGTTCATACGACGGAATTCTTCAACATGCATGAAGCGGTTTTCAAATACCGTTTCTGTAATCATGCTCGTTCCATCAGCATGTAATAACAATGCCATCATTTGTGATTGCATGTCTGTTGGGAAACCAGGATGAGGCATTGTTTTAATATCAACGGCTTTTAGTTTACTTGGGCCGATAACACGTACACCTTCATTTTCCTCGATAACCTTAACACCCATTTCCTCCATCTTCGCTGTAATAGAGCGTAAATGTTCTGGTACAGCATTTTCAATTAAGATGTCTCCACCAGTAATTGCTGCTGCAACCATAAATGTTCCTGCTTCAATACGGTCAGGAATAATAGAATGGTGTGCACCATATAATTTATCAACGCCTTCAATACGAATCGTTCCAGTTCCAGCTCCGCGTACTTTTGCTCCCATTGCATTTAAGAAGTTAGCTAAGTCAACGATTTCTGGCTCTTTCGCTGCGTTTTCAAGGATTGTTGTCCCTTTTGCTAATGTAGCAGCAGACATAATGTTTTCTGTTGCACCTACGCTTGGGAAGTCTAAGTAAATTTTCGCGCCTTGCAATTGTCCATCTACATAAGCTTCAACAAATCCATTACCAACTTTTACTTTCGCTCCCATTGCTTCAAAGCCTTTTAAATGTTGGTCAATTGGACGTGAACCAATTGCACATCCACCAGGAAGTGCAATACGAGCACGGCCATTACGTGCTAATAGTGGTCCCATTACTTGAACGGACGCACGCATTTTTCGTACATATTCAAATGGTGCTTCAATATTTAAATCCTTTGAAGCATCGATTGTTACTTGGTTATTTTCAAATACGACTTCAGCATTTAAATGACGTAATACCTCATTAATTGTGTATACATCAGACAAAACTGGTACTTCAGATAGTACATTCTTTCCATCACTCGCTAATAGGGCTGCAGCGATTATTGGTAATACAGCATTTTTCGCGCCCTCAACACGCACTGTGCCGTTCAACCGCTTTCCGCCACGGACGATGATTTTTTCCAATTTATTCCCCTCCGTGTCCTTTTTTCAATATCTATTCAATACTCAGAAGTTATGATCGGTGTGCCAACCACAATTGTATCTTTGTTGTCTGTAGAACGTATTGCTATTTGCACATTGATTTTCTCTCTATTTGTTGAAAGAGCGTCATTCCACTTTTTATTATATGCCGAGACTGACACAAATGCTCTTTCTTCTATCTCTTCGATCGCTCTTGCTGAAAGATCTTTCAAAACCTGATTGGTTTTATTTTGCAAAACACCTTCAATCTTATCATTCAGTACACCTTGAACACAAGTGTAAATTTTAGGTTTTGTACTAAAAATTTTATCCATTTTTTGAATATTTTTAGGGTCCCATTTTGACCCACTTACTTCAAAGATAATAAAAGTGTTTTCTTTAGTATTTTTCTTACTCCAAGTTACTACTATTCGTTCTTCATGGGAAGAAAATTTTTTGTATGCTGTTGCTTTATATCCGTCATGAGATTGTTCTAATTCCCATTTCTGAACATTCGCTTTTTCTTTCACTTCATTTAGCAATTTTTGAAACGTATGTATAGTAGGAATGGTTTTGGTTTCTCGTGCTAACCATGACCACCGCTCTATCTCTGTTCCATTTTTTTCAAGAGCCGCGATCATACTCTCCATCTTCTCTTCGTCACTTACGGGCTTTATCTGTTTATACCCGACCAAGAATACGACAATACTTACGACAACAATAAGAATTGTTTTCAAACTTTTCAAGTTTCATCCCCTCCTATCCCCATTGTTAACGGAGATATGAGGTTCTATACACTTACTTTACTAAATACGTTAAACTCTTCGAATACCCTAAATAATCAAGGAAAAAGTTGCTGACAGATGTCCCGATTGCAATCGTAACCAGAATGAGCAAAATTCTCGTCTGCAATACCTTCCCAGATTTCATCAGGCGTTCGATATGGATACCTTGTAAGGCCCACCACGTAATGGTAATAAACAATAAATGCGAGACAATCGCAATCAGTGCTTGTTGCCCTAAAAGTTGCGCCAAAAAAATCGACTCCTTTTGTTTGGCTTACCATCACTTAGGATGCAAAACGATCCCATATAAATGGAAACCACACTTTTCCACGCCTAAAATAGGCGGTATAAAGTTCTCCCTTCGAAAGAAGCTGAAGAAGGGGGCACTACCGCGGAAACATCTCTGTCTTACTAGATCTGCTCCACAATAAAAAGCGTAGAGCAGTGACCCTACACTTTTTATTTTCACTATTGTACCACGTTCCCCGTAAAGAAGAAATCTTTCATGAGTGGAAAATATTCATAAAAGAAATTGTAGCCGATCGCCGGCAAAATCCCGAGTAATACGATTGCAATTGCACAAAAACTAATAACAACTTTCAAATTCATTGGTACGTATACCTGATCTTCTTCACTGCTCTTTCGAAAGAACATTTGCTGCAAAATACGGAAATAATATACAAATGAGATAACGGTTGTGCCCATCATGATTGATGCTAGCACGTAATGAGCTGGACTAGCTGTAAAGGCACTTAAAAAAATGTTAACCTTTCCGATAAAACCAGCGGTCCCTGGAATTCCCGCTAGAGATAGAATAAAAATGGTCATCGCCGCCGAGACGAACGGAGAGCGTTTGTATAAACCAGAGAAAATTGTTATATTTTCCTTTCCACTTTGTAAGATTAATCCGTGGATAACTGCAAAAGCTCCTATATTCATCAGCACGTATGCCAACATATAAAACCACATACTATCCATCGTAAATGGCGATAACGCTACAAGTGGAACGAGTAAATATCCAGCATGCGCTATGCCAGAATAGGCAAACAAACGCTTCACACTGTGTTGCTTTAACGCCACAACATTACCGATAATCATTGTAATTCCAGCTAAAATCGCAATATATACGCTCATATTACTAAATACGGATTGCTCACTTCCATGAATCGGTATACCACCGAATACCATAAGGAACAATCTTATCATCATAATAAATCCAGCGATTTTAGAGATTGTCCCGAGGAAAGCCGTGACAGGTGTCGCGGCACCCTCATATACATCTGGCGCCCACATATGAAACGGAACTGTCGCAATTTTAAAGGATAAACCAACAAACAGAAGCAAGAAAGCAAGTGATACTAAAAGCCCGATGCTTCCATCTACACCTTGCATCAAAACTTCCTGCATCGTAATTATATTAGTCGTACCCGTAATCCCATATAAATAGCTCATTCCAAAAAGCGTAATGGCCGTTCCAATTCCGCCATTAATGACATATTTCATCGCCGCTTCATTCGAAGCACGATTTTTCTTTCGAATCCCTACTAAAATGTACGAAGACAGTGATAACAACTCTAAGCCAATAAAGAGCGTAATAAAATCGACGCTAGACGCCATGAACATCGCCCCGAGAACTGCCATTAAAAATAAGTAATAGTACTCTCCTTTATCTTGAATCGGCTCTTTTTTATCATCGCTCATCGCCATACATAAAACGAGAACAGCTCCAATTAATAGCAACGTTTTAAATCCTTTTGAAAATCCGTCTAATACAAACGAACCGCTTAAAATATCACCAGCTGGTTCACTATATAGTGTAATTAACGCGATAAGTGATAGCACCGTACTACCAATCGCACCAATCCCTAAATACTTACGATCAAACTTCAGAAATAAATCCAGAAGCGAGAGAAGGATGGCCGCCCCAAGAATGATAAACTCCGGTACCATAAGATGCCAAGATAAGCTAAGTAATGTATTCATATCCATCCTATCTCACCCCCAGTATTTTCACTGTGTATTGTAGTGGCGCTCCTAAGAGTTCTGGCATAACACCGATTGCGATAATACACGTTAGTAAGAGTATGACCGGAACGTATTCCCAGCCGCGGACATCCGGCTTTGTTTCCAATTCCTTCTTTCCAAATGTCACTTGAAGCGTTGCTCTTAAGACATATACCGCGGTTAAAATGATACCGAGTGCACCAACTACTGCGATGATCGGCTCCCGTTGAAATAGTCCAAGGAAGGCAAGAAATTCACTAACAAACCCAGACATTCCTGGGAGGCCAAGTGAAGCCATACCTCCCGCTAATAAGAAGCCGCTTAACACCGGAACTTGTTTGGCGAGGCCACCGAGCTTCGTAATATCAGAAGTGTCGAAGCGCCGCTCAATCATACCGAGCAGGAAGAAGAGTAACGCCGCAATTAGGCCGTGGGATACGACTTGAAATAGTGCTCCCTTTATGCCGGGAGCGTTAAGTGCTGCAAGTCCCATTAGCACGATTCCCATATGCGAAATACTTGAGTAAGCAAGTACCTTTCGGAAATCCGTTTGAATCATCGCTAGGAAAGCACCGTACAGTAAATTGATTACTCCTAAAATTGCCATAAACGTTGCAAAGTCGTGAAACTGCTCCGGGAATAGCCCTTTTCCAAAGCGGACGATGCCGTATGCCCCGATTTTGAGCAGAACACCTGCATGGAGCATTACCACCGCAGGATGGGCCTCAACATGCACATTTACCATCCAGCGATGCAAAGGGAATACCGGTAGCTTTATAGCAAAGGCAATCATAAGGGCAATGAATAATCCAATTTGCAATGAATTTGAAATATCGCCTAGGAGCGATGTTTCCGCCCCAGTCAAAATATCTTTTAACGCTGTAATATTTGTTGTACCTGTTTTTGCAAAGAGGATAGAGAAAACGATAAGTAAAATCGCCGATCCAATTCCGTTATAAATCAAATAACTATAGGAAGCTTTTTCACTGTTCAATTTCCCCCACTTTCCGATCAGCAAGAACATCGGTGGTAATGTAATTTCAAAGAAGACAAAGAATAGAAGTAAATTTTCTGCTGCAAAGACACCGAGCATCCCAATCTCAAGTGTTAATAAAAGCATGTAAAAACCTTTTATATTCTTTTGAATGGAGAAGGCAGCAATCGCCGCAAGTGTTGCTAAAAGTGCCGTCAGTATCATCATGACAAGGGAGAAACCATCGATGCCAAGCTCGTAATAAATAGAAAACAACTTTTCATCTACGTTCAAAAAACTTCCAAATTGAATCCATTTCACCTTTTCAGCAAAGATTGTTAAGCTCTTTCCGGAAGCATATGTACCAGCTAAAACAATCGCGATGCCAAGCGGCAGAATTGTTCCGAACAAACCGAGGCCCCGCACTGCACGCACTTCCGTTTTCGGTGTGAACATAAGTAAGAGAATCCCGAGAAGCGGGGAGAAAATGAAGAACGATAATAAGAATGCATTCATTGCCAATACCCCCCTGTATATAACAGAATGACAACTAATGCTGCCAAAGAAACAGCCACCGCAGTTCCGTATACTTGTACGTTTCCGTTTTGAAGTTTAGAACCAGCAGCACTTGCTCCCCTCACAATACCTGCGATTAACTGGGCAATTCCTTCCACAATATATACTTCACATAAACGAAGCACATAAGCGATTCCTTTTACGAGCGGGAGCACAGTCACATTATATATTTCATCTACATAATATTTTTCCTTTAAGAGGCTATATAAGACTGTTTCTCTTCCGCCAGCCCAGTCTCTAGAGATAGAGCGTTTCCCATAGATGAGATATGCTAAGAAAATGCCTGCAAAGGAAACGAGTGTCGCAACAATCATAATCCACACCGGACCATGACTTTGCTCTACTTGAAACGGGACATCCTTTGTAAGCCAGTCCCCAAGAAATGTTCCAAACCACGGCGTATTGATGTAGCCCGCCAAAACCGCGAAAACACCCAGGACAATCATTGGAAATGTCATGACGCGAGGAGATTCATGCATATCCTCTTCTTTCTTCGCTTCTCCTGTAAAAACGAGAAAGTATAACCGGAACATGTAGAACGCCGTTAGGAATGCCGCAAGAACCGCAAGGACAAACAACACATAATTGCCGTGCATCCACGCCGCCGCCAAAATTTCATCCTTACTAAAAAACCCTGAAAAAAGCGGAACACCACTAATCGCTAGCGTGCCGATTAAGAAGAGTAGCCCCGTCACTTTCATTTTCTTCTGCAATCCGCCCATTTCATTAATGTTTTGCGTATGCACTGCATGAATGACGCTTCCTGCTGCTAAGAAAAGCAATGCTTTAAAGAAAGCATGTGTCGTTAAATGAAAGACGCCAGCCACGTACCCTGCCGAACCAAGCGCGAGCATCATATAACCGAGCTGACTGACTGTTGAATAGGCAAGAACTCTTTTGATATCCGTTTGTACGAGCCCAATGGACGCGGCAAAGATTGCAGTAAAGGCACCGATAACCGCCACTGTTTGCATCGCCACAGGACTTGCTGAAAATAGAGGAAACATCGTTGCCACTAAGTACACGCCTGCTGCAACCATTGTCGCTGCGTGAATAAGTGCCGACACAGGCGTTGGTCCTTCCATCGCATCTGGTAACCATGTATGAAGCGGAAACTGACCTGATTTCCCCATCGCACCAATAAAGATTAAAATTGCCGTGAGTGTAATCATGCCAGGGGATATATCTCCTGTGTGCATTGCCTTAAAAATAGCACTATACTCAAAACTACCAGCCTGCCAGAAGAGTAAGATCATCCCGATAAATAAACCTACATCTCCAATACGCGTCATAATAAACGCCTTTTTCGCAGCAGCCTTCGCTTCTGCTTTAAAGAAATAAAACCCAATTAGTAAAAATGAGCCAAGTCCAACTAATTCCCAAAATATATAGAGCTGTAATAAATTCGTTGAGATGACAAGCCCTAGCATCGCAAATGTAAAGAGCCCTAAATATGCATAAAAGGTGGGCAATCTCTCATCACCATGCATATACCCTTTTGAATACACGTGCACAAGGAAACTAACGAGTGTCACAATAAAAAGCATTAAAGCATTTAATGCGTTAATCTCAAAACCAAACGAAAGATCTATATCTCCAACCCTTAGCCATAACCACTGATGCTTTACGGTTTCTGATGAAAATCGTTCTATTAATACTACCGCGGCACCCACAAAGGAGAGAAATGTAAGGAAGATCCCAAGTAAGCTACTTCCTCCCCTCAACTTTCCTCCAAACATAATGAGCAAAAAAAACGAGGCAAGTGGGAAAAGCGGTATGAGCCATGCATAATCGATCATTGTTTCCTTCCCCCTTTTCGGTCACAATTAACCTTTCAGCGAATCCATTTCATCTACGTTAACTGTTGCACGCTTGCGATATAATGCAATTAAGATTGCAAGTCCAACTGCCGCTTCAGCTGCCGCAACGGACATCGTAAACAGTGAAAAGATTTGTCCTGTTAAATTCGGAAAAAAGCCTAATTTACTAAAAGCGACTAAATTTAAGTTCGCCGCATTTAACATCAGTTCTATACAAACTAGGACAATGACCGTATTCCGCTTTGTCAAAGCCCCAAATAAACCGATGCAAAACAGAATAATGGCAAGAGCTAAGTAGGCGGAAGCTGGGACACTATTCATTGGAATCCCCCTCTTTCTCATCTTTCTTCGCAAGTACAATCGCCCCAACAAGCGCAACAAGTAAAATAACCGACGTTAATTCAAATGGAATAACATATTTCGAATACAAGAGTGTACCAATTTGAAGTGTATTTTGCTCATGAAGTGGTAAACTTCCTTGCACATTTCGATTTGTAAAATCTATATTATTAACAGCAAAGTACATCACTGCGCCAAACGCGACTACTGCGAGAAAGATAATCCATTTCCGAAAACTAAAACTAGATTCATTTTCAGCATCATGTTTCGTTAACATAATGCCAAAAATCATAATAATCGTAATGGCTCCGGAATAAATTAAAATTTGCGCGACCCCAACAAACTCTGCCGATAATAGAAAGTACAATCCCGCTATGCTAAGAAACGTAAACACAAGAGCGAGCATCATGTGCATGACTTTCGTTAAGTTTAGCATCAGAATACCGCCGATAATTGCGGTTAAGGACAATATAAAAAATGCAATCAACTCACCATTCATGCTTTATTCTCCTTTCTGACGTTCTCATCATTTTCATCGAGCCACTGCAAATTTTTAAACAAATCATCACGCGTATACTCCGCTAACTCAAAATTATTTGTCATAACGATTGCCTCAGTTGGACAAACCTCTGTACATAAATCGCAAAGAATACAAATTTCAAAGTTAATATCGTACGTATCAATGATTTTTCCTTTTTTCGTAGGGTCTGGATGCTTCTTCCCAGTTAATTGAATACAGTCAGTGGGGCAAATGTTAGCGCATTGGTTACAAACAATACATTTTTCTGGATAAAATTTTTGAATTCCTCGGAAGCGATCTGGGAGTGGTAATGGTTGATTCGGATAATCGTACGTTACTTTTTTCTTACTTAAGTTGCTAAGTGTATACTTTAATCCTTTAAATAGTCCTTTCATATCTTACGGGCACCCCTCTCATAGATTAGAAGAATAACTCCTTAATCAATGCCGTTAAGAAAATGTTCGCAAGTGCGATTGGCAATAATACCTTCCAGCCAAACTCCATCAGTTGGTCGCCCCTGATACGTGGGAATGTAACGCGGAACCAAATTAAGAGAAAGACTACCGCACTAAATTTTAAGGCAAACCATACAGCGCCAGGAATAAAACCAAGGAATATAACTGGATTCCATCCTCCTAGGAAGAGCACCGTAATGAGCGAAGCCATTCCAAAGAAGTACACGTATTCAGAAAGCATAAAGAACGCCCAGCGAAACCCTGAATATTCCGTATGATATCCGGAGACGAGTTCTGATTCTGCTTCCGGTAAATCAAACGGTGTCCGGTTGAGCTCGGCAACTGCTGCGATTAAGAAAATAACAAAACCGATTGGCTGCGCGAAAATGTACCAAACCTTCTCTTGCGCCGCTACGATCTCATTTAAATTCAGACTGCCAGCTAATAAAACAACGCCAATCACGCTCATCACAAGCGGAATTTCATAGGAAATCATTTGCGCCGCCGCACGCATCCCGCCTAAAAGTGAATATTTATTGTTTGATGCCCATCCCCCGGTCACAACACCAATCGTTGTAATCCCTGATACCGCAATATAGTAAAGAAGTCCTACTCCAATATCCGCAAACTGAAATTTATCCGTAAACGGAATGACCGCGAGTACCATAAAAGCCGGTGCAAATGCAATGATAGGTGCCAATATAAACAGTGGCTTATCTGCAGCCTTCGGAATGCTATCTTCTTTTAATAAAAGCTTTAAAACATCAGCAACTGTTTGCAGTAAACCGAATCTGCCGCCGACCTGGTTGGGACCAATTCGCCCTTGCATAAATCCCATCACTTTTCGCTCTGCTAAAATCCCATATGTAACAAATCCAAGGACGGCAAATAAAAGAAGCACTGCTAGCCCGAAAAAAATGAAAAAATTCGTCCAACTTGCCGCTGACTCTAAGAGGCGCTCTATCATCACCCATCAACCTCCCCAAGTACAATATCAACGCCACCTAAAATCGTAATTAAGTTCGCGATATTTTCCCCCTTCAAAAGCTTTGGTAAAATTTGAAGGTTATAAAAAGATGGTCTGCGGAACTTTAGGCGATACGGCTCTTTCTTCCCTTCACTCGCGATATAACATCCAATCTCTCCGCGCGGCGACTCAATGCGGACAAATGCCTCGCCCTTTGGTGCTTTAATAATCTTCGGTACTTTCGCCAATACTGGCCCTTCTGATGGGAATTGCTCGGCCGCCTGCTCAATAATTTTGAGGGATTCCTCAATTTCCTCCATCCGGCAAACGTAACGGTCCCAAGCATCCCCCACACTTCCTACCGGAACATCAAAATCAAAGCGATCATAAATAGAATATGGTTCATCCTTACGAAGATCCCACTTCACGCCTGTGCAGCGTAAATTTGCTCCGCTTAGTGAATAAGAAAGTGCATCTTCCGCGCTATATATGCCAACACCTTTCACACGATTTAAGAAAATTTCATTTCCACTCACAAGATCGTGATAACCTTTCAATTGCTCTCTCATATACGGAACAAATTCACGAACTTTCTCAATCCAACCATCTGGAGCATCCCACTTTACACCACCTACTCGCATGTAGTTAAACGTTAGCCGTGCACCACAAAGTTCATTTAAAAGATTAATAATCATTTCTCGCTCCCGGAATGCATATAAAAATGGACTAACCGCCCCAATATCAAGAAGATTTGTCCCCCACCAAACGAGGTGACTTGCAACGCGGCCAAGCTCCATCGCAAGTACTCGTAAATATTCAGCTCGCTCTGGAACCTCTAAGTTCATCATTGTCTCAACAGCATGGCAGATGACATAGTTATTTGTCATAGCTGATAAATAGTCCATTCGATCTGTATAAGGGATAATTTGTGTATACTGCAAACTCTCAGCAATTTTCTCTGTTCCGCGATGCAAATAACCAATGACAGGTGTAGCCTCCTTAATAATCTCTCCATCGATTTTAATCACAAGACGAAATACACCATGCGTACTCGGGTGTTGCGGTCCTACATTTAAAAGCATTTCTTCTGTACGGATCATATTCTCACACCCCTTCATCCAGCGGCTCATAATCTTTACGAAGTGGATGACCAACCCAATCATCTGGCATTAAAATACGTGTTAAATTTGGATGGCCTTCAAAAATAACACCAAGCAGATCATACGCTTCTCGCTCCGGCCAGTCCGCACCGCGCCATAACGGTGCAATCGATGCTACCCGCGGCGCCTCCCTATCCATATTCACCTTCACTGCGACAGACTGCTTCTTACCATATGAAAATAAGTGAACATACACTTCCATATGTGTAACAAAGTCCGTCGCATGCAGCTCCGACATATAATCAAAGGCAAGTCCTTCATGACCTCGCAATAATTCCATTACTTCATAGTAGCTTTCCAGCTTAACAACAAGCGTTGGCACATCCTTTGAAAGTTTATTAATATAATAATCTTCTAATGAATGTTCACCCATTTTCTCCTTAATAATCTCTACATAAGCATCCAAATATGGCTGATTCGGTGATGGTTCCTCTTGCTTCGGCTCTTCTTCTTTCTTGTCTACAGCAATTTTTGCCTTGGCAGCAGCTGCTGCCTTTGCTTTCGCCGCTGCGATTGCCTTCGCCTTTTCATCGTCAGCTGGTGCTCCGCCTGCTTTTGCTTTCTGTTTTGCTAACGCTGCCGCCGCCGCTTTTGCCGCTGCAACGGCTTTTGCCTTCGCTTTCGCTTTGTCCTCTTCCGATACCGTCACGCCCTCTGATGCTTTCTGCTTCGCTAACGCTGCTGCTTTTGCTTTGGCTGCCTCTGCGGCGCGGCGTTTTGCTTCCTCTATACTAATCTCACCCTCTTTTGGTAGCGCTTTCTCTTTTTCTTCTTCTTGTACCCCAGTTTCAGACATTTCCCCCTCATGTTTAGCAGCTAACCGTTTCCGTGCTTCTTCTTTCGCATGTCTTGCGGCCGCTTTTTTCATATCTTCTATCTCTTTATTCGGATCACTCATCTATTCGTCACCTGCTTTCCAGTCTTTGCTTCGTAACGAATCTTCTCTTTTAATTTATTAATCCCATAAATTAAAGCAGCCGGGTTCGGGGGACACCCTGGAATGTACACATCTACCGGTACGATTTGGTCCACCCCTTTCACAACAGCGTACGAGTTCACATATGGACCACCTGCCGTTGCACAGGACCCCATCGCAATAACCCATTTCGGTTCTGGCATTTGATCGTATAAACGACGTACAATTGGTGCCATTTTCTTTGTCACTGTTCCTGAAACAATCATGACATCTGATTGCCTCGGTGATGTCCGAAAAAATGATCCAAACCGATCTAAATCATAATGGGATGAACCAACTCCCATCATTTCAATCGCACAACATGCCAGTCCAAATGTCATTGGCCATAAAGAATTACTACGCGCCCATCCCTTCACCTGCTCTAATGTTGTAAAAAAGATGTTCCTCTCTAATTCCGCCCGTTCCTGTGGATGTAACTCTTCGAAATTTATAGCCATTGTAACACCTTCTTTTTCCAAGCATACGCCAAACCAACAAGCAACATAATGACAAAGATTAACATTTCAACAAGCGCGAACAAACCAAGCTTGTCATACGCAACGGCCCACGGATATAAAAATACAGTTTCCACATCAAAAATGACAAACAATAATGCAAAAATATAATAACGAGCATGAAAACGGACATTTGCATCATGATAAGGTTCAATTCCGCTTTCGTACGTCGTTGCCTTCGCTGCACTTGGTTTATGTGGGCGCAGCAACTTTCCTAACGTAAGAGCCACTATCGGCAGCAATATGCCCAATAGTAAAAAGATCCCAACAATCATATAACTATTTTCATATACGTTCGCCACCCTGAAACCCTCCCCCCTAAATTAAGAACAAATTCACTTAGTAAACAATATGACTAAGCTGCATCATTTATTATTTTTAAATTTTTCTAAATAATGCGACTATTAATCCCATTATAGCAAACTTCAAATTCCTATGTCGATATATTGGGAAAAAGAAAAACCAAGTAACATAGGATCAGATCTCCTCTTACATTACTTGGTATACAGTAATTTGAACTAGTTATATTCCTCTTCATTTTTACAATCTGTCATAAATGTGTAAAATAAAATACGGAAACTGCATATGCGTATCAAGCAATTCCTTCAAGAAAATAGAAAAGGACGATTTATACTCGTCTATATCGCGGGTGAATTTAGTGAAAACAAAGAAACAAACACATGTAACTATCCTTATAAGCTCTTTATTATTATATTTTATAATTCACTATATAGCTTTACTCTTTTTTTCCGGATACTCAGTTCCGTTCCAAATCATAACGGGTATTACTACTATTTTTCTCAACATGATGATGAGTAGTTATTTGTTTTACTTTTCATTAAATACAGATAAACAAGCTCATACATTTTGGATGTTATTAACAATCGGTACAATACTTTATAGCATCGGTGATATAATCGTTTTTTATGAACGACTTATTCTAAATGATTATTACACATTTGTTGATCCATCTGATATTTTCTATTTACTATTTGTAATAAGCTTTGTATCTGCCTTTTTATACGAAATGATTCACAACAAAAATATATGGGAGAAGCTTTTCACGCTATGTGACATTTGTATCATTGTGACTGCACAATTCACTTTAAGTTATTACCTTCTCATTGAACAAGCTATCCATATATTCACCTTATCTCTCATCAATATGGTTGTTCAACTTATGTATCCGATGGCAAATTTACTATTTGCATTAATAGGAATTCACTTATTATTTCGGCCGCTATCACTCATTTCAAAACAGGTTGCCACGCTACTTGGAATCTCTCTTATTTTATATGCAGGTACAGATTTTATTTATATGTACATCAAATACTCAGTACCAGAATATTCTATGTTTACGGTCGCACCAATTTATCAAGTTGTACGCATGATGATTACGATTGCATGCGTACTTCACACAAAAAAGACTAAGAAACATGAGCAAGTACTTTTAACACCACAAGCTGGTGAAGCAATCCGTTTATCATTACCATATATATCTGTAATTGTACTTAGTATTTTTATATTGGTAGAGCACGTTTTTGCACCCGTTTTAGTAACCGGATTTATTCTCACATTTTTCTTCTTATTGATTCGTCATATGTTAGTACGAAGACAAAATAAAGTACTATTACTAAAACAGATGCATTTTAATTTAGAACTAGAAAAACAAATCGAATTGCGTACAGAAGATTTAGTAGACCAAAAAAATAAATTGTTTCAAAGCAAGCAAATGTTTAAATCTTTATATGAACATCATCCAGATCCGATTTTCACATTAGATTTATACGGAAATTTTTTAAATGTCAATAATGCCGGAACTACATTGCTTGGCTATCAAACAAATGAGCTATTACTAAAGCCGTGCCATTCTCTTTTTTATGAAAAGGACTCCCAAAAATTAATTGATGCTTTTCGTCATGTAAAACAAGGATATTCTATTTCTTTAGATATACGAGCATACCATAAAAACAGAGACATTTATTATTTACACGTTACAGCTGTTCCTATTGTTTTTAAAGAGGATATTACAGGGATTTATTTAATGATTAAAGACATTACAGAAAGTAAACAACAACAACAGAAAATTAACTTCCTAGCATATCATGATACATTAACTGAACTAGCAAATCGCCGTGCTTTCCAGGAATACCTTGAATCTGCCATTATAAGAGCAAAAAAAGAAAAAGGTTCCTTTGCAGTTATGTTTCTTGACTTAGATCGCTTTAAAATTATAAATGATACCCTTGGACATCGGGTAGGAGACCTTCTCTTAATTGCTGTTGCAAAACGATTGCAACAAATTTCGAAACCAAATATGAAGATCGCACGGCTTGCTGGAGATGAGTTTACACTTCTCATAGAAGACTATGAAGAAGACTATGAAGTACAAAGAATTGCAGATAACATTTTATCGTCGATAAATGAACCATTTGAAATTGAAAATCATCTACTGCAAATTTCACCAAGTATCGGTATCGCTATCTATCCAGAAGATGGTGAAGATGCAATGTCTATTTTGCAGCACGCTGATATGGCGATGTATGAAACAAAACATAAAGGAAAAAATGGTAGCTCTTTTTATACGAAAGAACTATATGAGAAGATGGAGCGAAGAGCTAGAATTGAAAAAGACTTACCGCTTGCTTTAGCAAATCATGAATTCTTTATCGTCTACCAACCACAAATTGATGTCGTCACAAAAAAGATAATTGGTGCAGAGGCGTTAATTCGTTGGCAACATCCGGAACTAGGAATGATCTCTCCGTGCGAGTTCATTCCAATAGCGGAAGAAACGATACAAATGATCCCACTCAGTCACTGGATGTTAAAACAAGCTTGTCAACAACTACAAGCGTGGCATAGATTCGGTTATTGCGATTTAAACATGAGTGTTAATTTATCAGCAAAAGAATTTCAGCAGGATAACTTAATTGCTGTAATTCTAAATATACTGCAAGAAACAAAATTAGAGCCCAAATTCTTAACACTCGAATTAACGGAACGAATTGCAATGATAGATGAAGAAGAAACTTTATTAAAGCTAAGACAATTAAAAGAATACGGAATTCAAACATCAATCGATGACTTTGGCACAGGCTATTCATCACTTGCCTATCTATCTCTTTACCCAATTGATACATTAAAAGTACCAAGAAAATTTACACAAATGGCTGAACATCGTGAAGAAGAAAAAGCGATTGTATCAACGATTCTTTCACTTGCCAATACATTAAAGTTCTCTGTTGTTGCAGAAGGAATTGAAACAAAAGAACAACTCCAATTCTTGCAAAACAATGGTTGTAAATATATGCAAGGCTATTACTTTAGCAAGCCACTAAGCGGGAAACAATTCATGAAATTTTTACAAAAAACACCCAGTATGAACAATTGATTCATACTGGGTGTTTTATTAGAAAGTAGTACCTTCATTTTTATAATATTCTTTTGAGATTTCCTCATAAAATGCTGCCGATGTTGTGTAGAAGTATGGGGGTGATCATAAGAATCCAATTCCTAAAGTAAAGATACTTAATATAAACCAACCTAGAAAACTTAAACATAATAAGAAATAGTCCATTTTATGTCCATCCATCATACGACGACTTTCCGTAATTGCTTGATTCGCTGTATACTCTGGGTGATCATTTAAAATAAAATACGTCATAGAATAAGAAAACCTACAAACGATATTATTATATCGATATACCATTCGTTTCATTATATCCCTAAATTTAGGTGCATACTATCTTTCTTTTGATATATTTTGATAAAAATGTGCTGTTGTTGTACTCAAGTATGGAGAAAGCCAAAAAAATCCAAGCCCAAAAGGAATGAGCGCTAGTATCGCCCAACCGATAAAGCTAAGCCATAAAAGGAATAAATCCATTTTATGCCCTTTCATGATTTCTTTACTTACTTTCATCGCTTGTAAAGCCCCATATTCCGGATGATCAATCATCACGTAATATGTCATTGCATACGAAAAATATGAAATAATAATGACAATAAATGAAATAAATAATAATACAAAAAAGGCAATAGCCGATCCTTCATCAGCGCCTTTCCCCTCTTCCCCTAACAAGCCAACGATAACCAGTAGCACCATAGGAATCCAAATTCCAGAATATAAACAGATTAAAATCATCGCTTTTACAGTATTCATCATTCTTTTGAAACCACGAAATCCTTCAAATAAAGCATCTATTGTAGCACCTTGTCTTCTACTAATATTTAGCGATACATTCGTGTAACCATATGATGTAATGCCATATGAACCAAGGCTCACAATTGCCATAAGAGCATAAAGAATAATCAACGTAACAATAAAGCCTGCTGTCGCTGTTTCTCTCTCAAAAAAGTTGATAGAATCACCAACTGATAAAAATAAAATAACAGCAGGAATGATGACAATAAATGTTGCAATTGTTGATATAACATAACTTAAAATAACATATAAAATAGTAGAACCAACACCAAGCCCCCATTTTCCTTTTAACGATTGTAACGCTTCTCGTTTCATTTCACTAATCACTTTCTTATCTCCTCTTTCCTCAAAGCTGTCAAATTACAGTGCCTTGCATACTCTACTTCAGGTAGAAATATAATAATTATACCATTTTTGGGAAGTTTTTATGATATATATTAGAGATAAAACGGAAAAACAAAAAAATCCGTAAAGGAATGAACCTTTACGGATTTTTTTATTTCATATCGGAAACGTTCAAACGGTTCACAGCACGTTGTAGTGCCATTTCTGCACGTCTAAAGTCAACATGTGCTTGTTTATCTTGCATACGTTGCTCAGCGCGACGCTTCGCTTCATTTGCACGATGGATATCGATATGGTTTGCTTCCTCAGCAGATGGTGCTAATACAGTTACTTTATCTGGACGAACTTCGATAAAGCCACCGCTTACTGCTACATAATCAGTGTGTCCACCATTTTTCAGGCGAACTGCACTAATTTTTAATGGTGCAACAGTTGGAATGTGACCTGGTAAGATCCCCATTTCCCCACTCTCTGCTTTTACACTTACCATTTCTACTTCTTTTTCGTAAACCGGTCCATCAGGAGTTACAATACTGACTGGAAATGTCTTCATAATTCGTCCCTCCTAAGGCCTTACGCCATCATTTTCTTCGCGTTTTCAATAACTTCTTCAATGCTACCAACAAGACGGAATGCATCTTCTGGAAGGTCATCGTATTTACCTTCTAGAATTTCTTTGAAACCACGAACTGTTTCTTTTACAGGTACATAAGAACCTTTTTGACCTGTAAACTGCTCCGCTACGTGGAAGTTTTGTGATAAGAAGAATTGAATGCGACGAGCGCGATGTACAACTAACTTATCTTCTTCAGATAACTCATCCATACCTAAGATAGCGATGATATCTTGAAGTTCTTTATAGCGTTGAAGTGTTTGCTGCACTTGACGCGCTACTTCGTAATGCTCGTCTCCTACGATTTCTGGAGAAAGCGCACGAGATGTAGATGCTAATGGATCTACCGCTGGGTAAATACCCATTTGTGTTAAACGACGCTCTAAGTTTGTTGTTGCATCTAAGTGAGCGAACGTTGTAGCTGGTGCTGGGTCAGTGTAGTCATCGGCTGGTACATATACCGCTTGGATAGACGTGATAGACCCTTTATTTGTAGATGTAATACGTTCTTGTAATTGACCCATTTCTGTTGCAAGTGTTGGTTGGTAACCTACCGCAGATGGCATACGACCAAGAAGGGCAGATACTTCAGAACCCGCTTGCGTGAAACGGAAGATGTTATCGATGAACAATAGTACGTCTTGTCCTTGCTCATCACGGAAATGTTCAGCCATTGTTAATCCTGTTAATGCAACACGTTGACGTGCACCAGGTGGCTCGTTCATTTGTCCGAATACCATCGCTGTTTTCTTGATTACGCCAGAATCGCTCATTTCGTGGTATAAGTCGTTACCTTCACGAGTACGCTCACCTACACCAGCGAATACAGAAATACCACCGTGCTCTTGTGCGATGTTATTAATTAACTCCTGGATTAATACTGTTTTACCTACACCGGCACCACCGAATAGACCGATTTTACCACCTTTAATGTAAGGAGCAAGTAAGTCTACTACTTTAATACCAGTTTCAAGAATTTCTACTTTCGTAGATAACTCTTCGAACGCAGGTGCTTGACGGTGAATTGGATCACGGCGTACATCCGCAGGAACTTCACCATCTAAGTCAATTGCATCACCTAATACGTTAAATACACGACCAAGTGTTGCATCACCAACTGGAACAGAAATTGGTTTACCAGTATCTTCTACTTCTGTACCACGAACAAGTCCATCTGTAGAAGACATCGCAACCGTACGAACTGTGTCATCACCTAAGTGAAGCGCCACTTCTAAAGTTAAGTTAACTGCGTCTTGTTTAATTCTAAGGGCATTGTAGATTTCAGGTAGCTTTCCGCCGTCAAACTTAACGTCTACAACCGGACCCATGATTTGCGTAACGCGCCCTTTATTCATCGGGTTCCCTCCTAGCTTTCTTTAAATTAGCCAGCTTTCTATGAGAGTCGGCTTTCATTTTTTTATTAGTTTAACTGAGGCGGCTCTTCTGAACGAACCGCTTTCGCTTTTTATGAATCTAGCTCCAGCGGCTAGAACAGTCGGTCGTTTCGCGCCTTCCTGTGAGGCACAGAACGCCTCTTCGTCAGGAGCTCCAACGTCCTCCTGTTCTGAACGAACCGCTTTCGCTTTTTATTACTATTCTAACGCTGCCGCTCCACCAACGATTTCTGTAATTTCTTGCGTAATCGCTGCTTGTCGAGCACGGTTGAATGAAAGTGTAAGTGAATCGATAACTTCCATTGCGTTGTCTGTAGCACTCTTCATTGCTGTCATACGCGCTGCGTGTTCACTTGCTTTACCATCTAGTAATGCACCGTACACTAAGCTTTCTGCGTATTGTGGCAATAATACTTTTAAGATATCTTCTTCAGAAGGTTCGAATTCATAAGCTGTCGTCGGTTTGTCAGACGTCACGTCCGTAAGCGGTAAAATTTTATTTTCCGTTACTTCTTGTGAAATTTTACTTACAAAATGGTTGTAGTAAATATACAGTTCATCATAAGCACCATCTGCGAACATCGCAATTGCTCGAGAAGCAAGGTCTTTAATATCTGTAAATGATGGGTGATCGGATAATCCAACTACTTCATCAATGATGTTAAAGCCACGACGTTTTAAATAATCACGTCCTAGTCGTCCAAGCACAATAATTGAATATTGGTTTGAATCCATATTATGACGTTCACGAATTACGTTACTTACCGTACGTAATACGTTACTGTTATAACCACCTGCTAGTCCACGATCAGATGTAATAACGATGTATCCTGTACGTTTTACAGGGCGTGCTGTTAGCATTGGATGATTAATTCCTTTGCTACCTTGCGCAATACTCGCTACTACTTCTTGAATCTTTTCCATATACGGAACGAAAGATTTAGCATTTTGTTCTGCACGGTTTAATTTCGATGCAGATACCATCTCCATCGCTTTCGTAATTTGACTCGTTTTCTTAGTCGAGTTAATTTTCGCTTTTATATCGCGTAAAGATGCCACAGGTTTTCACCACCTTTTTTCCGGAAGTTGGCACGATTAGTAAGAATCCCTTTCGTTCATCTTTCTAATCTACGTTGCAAGATCTTCTTGCTCATGATTGAAGGAAAAGAATAGGTGCACCTACTCTTTTCCTTTACATAACCGTCAGCAATCCCTGTAGGAGTTGCCTATTTATATCATCTAGTTTCAGCGGCACGAGCCGCTTCCGCTTTTTTATTCAATCTAGCTGCGGTGGCTAGAAGGGTCGGTCATTTCACCCCTTCCTGCGAGGCAAAAAGCGCCTCTTTGTCAGGAGTTCCAATGCCCTCCCCTTCTGGACAAGCCACCTCCGCTTTTTATCATTATTCAGAAGCTACGAATACTTTCTTAAATCCGTTAATTGCTGCTGCAAATTTGTCGTCATCCGCAAGTTTTTTCGTTGTGCGAATTTCACTTAATAAATCAGCTGCATTTGAATCTAACCAAGCATGGAATTCTTCTTCAAAACGAGTGATATCTACTACTGGGATATCATCTAGGAATCCACGTGTTAGAGCGTAAAGAATGATAACTTGTTTCTCTACTCGCAGTGGTTTGTGTAATCCTTGTTTTAATACTTCAACTGTGCGAGCACCACGGTTTAATTTCGCTTGTGTTGCTTTATCAAGGTCAGAACCGAACTGAGCGAACGCTTCTAACTCACGGTAAGATGCAAGGTCAAGACGAAGTGTACCTGATACTTTACTCATCGCTTTAATCTGAGCAGATCCACCAACACGAGATACTGAAGTACCTGCATCGATTGCTGGACGTACGCCAGAGAAGAATAAGTCAGATTGTAAGAAGATTTGTCCATCTGTGATAGAGATTACGTTTGTTGGGATGTAAGCTGATACGTCCCCTGCTTGTGTTTCGATGAAAGGTAGAGCCGTTAAAGAACCGCCGCCTTTTGCATCGCTTAATTTTGCTGCACGTTCTAGTAAACGAGAGTGTAAGTAGAATACATCCCCTGGATATGCTTCACGACCTGGAGGACGACGTAATAGTAATGACAGCTCACGGTAAGCAGCTGCTTGTTTTGATAAGTCATCATATACTACTAATACGTGTTTTCCGTTGTACATGAACTCTTCACCCATTGTTACACCAGCATAAGGAGCTAAGTATAATAATGGAGCTGGTTGAGAAGCTGATGCAGTTACAACGATTGTGTACTCTAATGCACCGTACTTACGCAGTGTTTCTACTACGTTACGTACTGTAGATTCTTTTTGGCCAATTGCAACGTAGATACAAATCATATCTTCATCCTTTTGATTAATGATTGTATCAAGTGCAACTGCCGTTTTACCTGTTTGACGGTCACCGATGATTAACTCACGTTGACCACGACCAATTGGTACAAGAGCATCGATCGCTTTAATACCTGTTTGAAGTGGCTCATGAACAGATTTACGATCCATTACACCTGGTGCTGGACTTTCGATTGGACGAGTTTTTGTTGTATTGATTGGGCCTAAACCATCTACTGGTTGACCTAATGGGTTTACAACACGACCAATTAGTTCTTCCCCTACTGGCACTTGCATGATGCGACCAGTACGACGAACTTCGTCACCTTCACGGATTTCTGTGTAAGGTCCTAAAATAATAATACCTACGTTGTTTTCCTCTAAGTTTTGTGCTAGTCCCATAACGCCGTTAGAGAACTCTACAAGTTCACCAGCCATAACGTTATCAAGACCATGAGCACGTGCGATACCATCACCAACTTGGATAACTGTACCAACATCACTAACTTCGATTTCAGACTGATAGTTCTCGATTTGTTGCTTTATCAGTGCGCTAATTTCTTCAGCTCTGATGCTCATGTGCTTCACCCCTATCTATTCTTCATAAGTTCACGCTGAATACGTGCTAACTTTCCTTGTAAACTACCATCATAAATGCGATTTCCGATGCGTACTTTAATGCCGCCTAGTAAATCTTCATCTACAACATTTTTAATACGAATTGCATCTTTTCCTGTTCTCTTTGCAAATGATTCTGCAATGTTAAGCTTTTCCTCTTCTGATAGAAGACGAACTGAGTATACAGTTGCATCTGCTACGTTACGTTCTTCATTAGCAAGAACGACATATTCATTTGCAATTTCAGGTAGAATTTCAATGCGTTTGTTATCAATTAAAATATATAACGTATTTAAAATTGATTCAGAAACAGAAGAGAATACGTTAGAAAGGAACGTTTTTTTCTGCTCCTTTGAAATGTTTGGTTGTGTTAAAAAGCTATGTAGTTCTCCGTTTTTTACAAAAACGTTTTGTACAAGGCGTAATTCTTCTTCAAACATTTCTAATACGTGTTTTTCTTTTGCAATTTGAAAAAGAGCGACAGCATAACGTTTTGCTACAATCTCATTGCTCATCGCGCTTCTCCTACTTCTTTAATATAATCGCGAATTAACTTCACTTGATCTTCTTCTTTTAGTTCTTTTTCAATTACTTTAGAAGCAATTTGAATAGATAAAGAAGCGACTTGTTCTTGCAGAGCAGCAATTGCTTGCTCTTTTTCGCGTTGAATTTCTTGTACTGCAGATGCTTTAATTGATTCTGCTTCTTCTTTAGCAGCAGCAACAATACCATCTTTTTGATCTTCAGCTTGCTTTTTCGCTCTTTCGATTAACTCTTGTGCTTCAACACGTGATTGTTTTAACATTTCACGTTGTTCTTCTACTAACTTCTTCGCCTCTGCATTGTTTTGTTCTGCAGCGTCGATTTCATTAGCAACATGCTCTTCACGTTCCTTCATAATTCCCATTAAAGGACCCCAAGCAAATTTACGTAGCATTACTAATAAAATTAGGAAAACTAGCAATGTATAAGCGATTGTTCCAAATGGAATGGCAGCTCCTAAAATTAAAGTTGGCACAAGGATTCACTCCCTTCGAGATATCTAATTTGACCATATGAAAAAAAAAGACATACATTTCGTTCATAAAGCAATGGCGAAGAAAGTCTAAAAACACTCTTCGCCATCTATGTAAGGGGAGTCTCCCTTATTTGTTCATTACGATGAATGCAATAACTACACCGATGATTGGAAGTGCCTCAACTAATGCAACCCCGATGAACATAATTGTTTGAAGTGCGCCTTTTAATTCTGGTTGACGAGCAACACCCTCGATTGTACGTGATACGATAAGACCGTTACCAATACCTGCACCTAATGCTGATAAACCAATTGCAATTGCAGCTGCGATTACACCTAAACTCATTTAATTTGTCCTCCTTTGTATTATAAAAAAATAGATTTTTTTACTTACTTATTAAAGTATATTAATGGTCATGACTTACTTTATGAGCCATATAAACCATTGTTAACATTGTAAAGATAAACGCTTGGATTGAACCAACGAATACACTGAATCCCATCCACGCTAACATTGGCACAATAGCACCCAATGCTCCAAGTACTGTAGCTCCACCTAATTTAGCAAGTAATCCTAATAAAATCTCACCTGCATAGATGTTACCGAATAGACGAAGACCTAACGTCAATGTGTTAGCAAATTCTTCAATAACCTTTAATGGGAATAAGAATTTCATAGGTTGGAAATAACCTTTTAAGTATTCTTTCGTACCCTTCATCTTAATTCCATAATAATGGGTGAGGGTAACTACCATCACGGCTAATGTTAATGTAACTGCTGGGTCAGACGTTGGCGATCTCCACCATGCAATGTGTTCGCCAGCCTCAGTTGTTGAGTACATGAATGGTAGACCGAGCATGTTTGATACGAAAATAAACATCATAAGCGTAACGCCGAGTGTTAAGAAGCGTCCACCTGTTTTCCAGTCCATCGTACTGTTAATGATCCCTTTCACGAAGTCTAAAATCCATTCAAAGAAGTTTTGCATTCCTGTTGGACGAAGAGCTAAGCTACGAGTCCCGATAACAGCGATTATGAAAACAATAAGTGCTGCAACAGTAACCATCATGACTGAGGATAAATCGAACGTTAAACCTAGAAATTCAACTAATTTACCGTGTTCCACTAGTAATTCACCTCTCTTCCCTGCTCTTATACTCTAAATAAAGAAAATCTATGATCATGACAAGGTATCCTGTCAGCAATCCTACACCTAAGCTCCACATCGCAATTAAATGCTGATATTTCGCTGCAAATAAAATTAATAACCCAATCGTGGCAAACCTCGAATATGTACTAACAGCCGTCGCTTTAAATTTCACGTTTTCTCCATTGGTAACGCGATCTAATAGCTTGTCTGTTCTACGTGCAATGATGCGCAAACTAAGAAAACTGAAAATCGTTCCGATAATCAGCCCAAGAAATACATCCTTGTAAGAGGTAAATCCCCATCCTAGCACTAGAAGCGCAAGCAAGTAGTACATATATTTCTTTTGTCTTTGGACAAGTCCATGTACGTCTATCATCATTGCTCTCCCGAATAGTAATGTCGAATGAGTCGAATCATTGCGTAAATCCCTGTTCCTAACCCTAGCAATAAGCCTATAATGAGAAACAACGGAAACGTTCCAACCTTGCTATCAATCCATTGCCCACCAAAAATCCCAACAAGAATGGAACCGACTAGCTGAGCAAGAATACCTGACATTAAAGCATAAGCTTTTACCGGGTTGCGATCGTTTTTTTGCAAGGATTCATCCCTCCAATATGTAACCCTCATTCACGATGTGTTAATAATAACTCATTTTTTTGTATAAATTCTATACAAAATAAAAAGTTTACTTTTTCGTCACGGAATAGATGCAAATTTGTCACTGAAAGCCCTACCATCTATCCCCGTTGTTAGCATACAATAGGGTATTAGCACTGTCAACGAGAAATCGTAAAAAATCAAAAAATTTGAGTATCAGTAATTTCTTGCCAAAAATGAAAACGTTCCCCTTCTAAATACTGGTGAAAGATATGCAATTTCTAGAAGTTTTTCTCTTATAATAGAAGAAAAAGTTCACAAGTTTGTCACGATTACATTTTTACGATATAACGTTTTTCTTCTATAGTATAGTGTTCCATAGAAGTTAGACTTCTATATTATATGTGATATATATGCAAGTTATGTTGTATATACAAAAAATCCCATACACATATAGATTCAGGTCCCCTCCCCTACTCCCCTTATTTACATATAAAAAAGACGAGCAGGGAATCCCCTCTCGTCTGTTGTCTTACTTCGTTCCAAATAAACGGTCACCAGCATCGCCAAGACCTGGAACAACATAACCATGGTCATTTAATTTCTCATCTAATGCCGCTACATAAATATCAACATCAGGATGTTCTTCTTGTACTACTTTTACTCCTTCTGGGGCAGCTACGATACACATTAATTTAATTTGCTTCGCACCGCGCTTTTTCAGAGAGTTAATTGCTTCAGCCGCAGAACCACCTGTTGCTAACATCGGATCAAGTACGATAAAGTCACGTTCTTCTACATCCGTTGGAAGTTTCACATAGTATTCTACCGGTTGCAATGTTTTTGGATCACGGTATAAACCAACGTGTCCTACTTTTGCTGCTGGAATTAATTTCAGAATTCCATCTACCATTCCTAAGCCTGCACGTAAAATTGGAATTAGACCCAACTTTTTACCAGCGATTACTTTTGTTTTCGCTTTGCTTACAGGTGTTTCAATTTCGATTTCTTCAAGTGGAAGGTCGCGTGTAATTTCAAATGCCATTAAGCTTGCTACTTCATCCACTAATTCACGAAATTCTTTTGTACCTGTATTTTTATCGCGAATATATGTAATCTTATGTTGAATTAACGGGTGATCAAATACATACAGTTTTCCCATGTGAATCTCTCCTTCAGATGATATTCATGCGTGTGTACACGCCGTTTTGCACTATTTACGATTGTAAAGAAAACGCTACTAATATTCAAGGGCAAATTTGGAAAAATATCAAATTCATCATGAACCTACCCAGTATCTTTACCAATTATGGAAGTCCTATCCTTCATTATATATCCAAAATTTCTTCACCGTTTGTATACATACTTGAGAGACAATATATGCCCTTCTAACCTATTATTATTTTTTATAAAAAAGCAGCCGTTATTTTTTTATTTAGGCTGCTTTCTTTCTCTACTATTTAAAATATGAAATTATAACTTTTCTACATGAGAACCAACAAAGAACTGTACATTTGTTGTTCCACCAGAAACATTTTCAAAAGATGACGGACCAACTGGAACACCCCAGAACTGAATTGTATCTTTTTCAAATACATTTTCTCCAGCTGATTTCAACATAGCAATTTGATAAGACTGACCACCATCATCCATTCATTACGTGCGCAAATGTATATGTTTTCCACGAATAATATTACATTATTTTTCCTGTATATAAAGAAAATGTTGAATAAACGATATTCTAAAAAACTATCTATTAAGAATTTGTGTTTCAAATAAAAAAGAGACTGCTGAAACAATATATGCTTCAGCAGTCTTCATCTCATCTATTATAGATCTGTATACATTGGGAATTTATTTGTTAATGCTTCTACACGCTTCCTTGCTTCTTCTAGTGCAGCTTCATTCTCATGATTTTTTAATGTATGAGCAATGATTGATGCAATTTCATCCATTTCTTCTAATCCGAAGCCACGAGATGTTACTGCTGCTGTACCGATACGTACGCCACTTGTTACAAATGGGCTTGCTGTTTCAAATGGAATTGTGTTCTTGTTCACTGTAATACCAACCTCATCTAATACATGCTCTGCTACTTTACCTGTAATATCTAAGTTACGAACATCAATTAAGATAAGATGGTTGTCTGTTCCACCAGAAACAAGTGTAAGTCCTTCTTTTTGAAGACCTTCCGCTAAGCGATTTGCATTATTAATGATGTTTTGTGCATATATTTTAAAGTCATCTTGAAGTGCCTCACCGAATGCAACAGCTTTCGCAGCAATTACGTGCATAAGTGGTCCACCTTGAATACCAGGGAAGATTGATTTATCAATTTGCTTTGCAAATTTTTCTTCACATAAAATCATACCGCCACGTGGGCCACGTAATGTTTTATGTGTTGTTGTTGTAACGAAATGTGCATGTGGCACTGGGTTTGGATGTAAGCCTGCTGCAACTAAACCTGCAATATGTGCCATATCTACCATTAAGTATGCACCAACTTCATCCGCGATTTCACGGAATCTCTTGAAATCGATAACACGAGGGTACGCACTTGCACCTGCAACGATTAGTTTTGGTTTATGTTCTTTCGCTTTTGCTAACACATCATCATAATTGATGCGATGTGATTCAGCATCTACGCCATATTCTACGAAATTATATTGTACCCCACTGAAGTTAACAGGGCTTCCGTGTGTTAAGTGACCACCGTGGGATAAATTCATACCAAGTACTGTATCGCCTTGCTCTAAAATCGTGAAGTATACAGCCATATTCGCTTGTGCACCAGAGTGTGGTTGAACGTTCACATGCTCTGCGCCAAAGATTTCTTTTACGCGATCACGTGCAATATCCTCTACTACGTCTACATGCTCACAACCTCCATAGTAACGTTTACCAGGATACCCTTCTGCATACTTGTTTGTTAAAACAGAACCTTGTGCTTCCATTACAGCTTCACTTACGAAGTTTTCCGAAGCGATTAATTCAATTTTCGAACGTTGTCTTCCTAGTTCTGCTTCAATTGCAGCAAATACCTTTTCATCTTGACGTTTTAAATGATCCACCAAAATCCCCCTTTTCTGAACGAATTACACTGATTCCCGATAGTTTTTTCTTAATTTATTGAGAAAAAAACGAAAATTCAAGTTGTAATTCTTTAGAACCTTCATGTTTTCAACTACATTCTAACATGACTTTCTATATCATAAAAGAAAAAAAAGACCGAGTTTGGTCTTTTCTTTTTATCTTTGATAAAGTCAGACTACATACCTCTTTATATGAGATACTACATTTCTGTTTCTTTTTCATCCCACTATTCACAAGCTGTAAGCGCTCTACCTTAAGGTGCAAATGGTAGATAACAAATAACCGCCTATCGATGCACAATTCGTGAAGGTCTTTCATCAGTAGGGGATGTCCTCACTGACGAAAGTTTCACTTTATCTTTAGCTACAAGTAACTGTTTCTTCTACTGCCGCATACACAGCACGCGCACCACCAATAAGTTTCGCACGTGTTTTGGCCATCGTTACGTGTGCACTTCCAATCTCTTTTACACTTGTGCGAATTGGAACTGCAACATGTTTTAGATGCATACCAATAAAGGTATCACCGATATCCATACCTGCATCTGCTTTTATAAACTCCACTACTACAGGATCCTTTAGATAGTGATAGGCATATGTTGCTAATGCACCACCGGCTGATCTAACGGGCGTAACGGTTACAATTTCAAGTTGATACTTCATTGCCACTTCTCCCTCAACTACTAAAGCACGATTTAAATGTTCACAACATTGGAATGCCAATTCTATACCCGTTTGCGCTTGAAATTGTTTTAGCTCAGAAAAAATCACTTCTGCTACTTCCATCGTTCCCGATGTCCCAATCCTCTCTCCTAGCACTTCGCTCGTACTACAGCCCACTACAAAAATTTGACCGCTTTGCAGTGAAGCTTGCTTTTGAAAATCAGAAAGCGATGTTTGCATTTGCTCTTTCACTTTTACTATTTCCGTCATGACGCCTCTTCCTTTCACAGATTGGTTCAACAAATTAGTATGCCCAATAGAAAATTACTTCGTTTCGTATGTTTTAATTTTCCCTACGCGGTTTTCGTGACGTCCACCTTCATAATCAGTTGTTAGCCAAATTTTTGCGATATCACGTGCT
The DNA here is from genome assembly GCF_013314535.1 of Bacillus sp. Xin1. Taxonomy (GTDB): domain Bacteria; phylum Bacillota; class Bacilli; order Bacillales; family Bacillaceae_G; genus Bacillus_A. Next base: position 123,873 of record NZ_JABUAE010000006.1, read on the forward strand.
AAACCAGCACCAATTACGCGCTCACCCATCGCTAACATATTTGTATCATTATGTTCTCTTGTTGCTCTTGCACTAAATGTATCGTGAACTAACGCACAACGAATACCGTGTACTTTATTTGCTGCAATTGACATCCCAATACCTGTCCCACAAATTAAAATACCACGGTCTACTTCACCGTTTGCAACCATTTCTGCCGCTGGAAATGCAAAATCAGGATAATCAACAGAACCCGCTTCACATTCACACCCTAAATCAACATATTCAATATTTAGTTCTTCTAATAAACTTACGATTTCTTTGCGGATATTCATTCCACCGTGATCAGATGCTACTACTACTTTCATTATTTACCCCTCCAAAATTTTAGTGAAACTTCTATCGAGTAGGGTTCTTTAGCCCACTGATAAATGATTGTAAAGTACTTATCCTTACTTGCTCATTCCGAGCAAGATCATCTCCAATATCGTATTATACACGAAACATTAACCTTCTGAATGTCTTTTCAATAAAGTTTGTACAAGTTTTTCCATCTCTACTAATGTCGATTTATAAATAGAGAGAGAACCGCCAAACGGATCTGAAATATCCTTACTTGTACCCTCTACAAATTCATAAAATGTATACACCTTTTTCCCAGCACTCGGATAGTGCCCGAGCACAAGTTGTTTATGGCTTTCTGTCATCGTAAGTATCATATCAGCCCACTCAAGTAATTCTTCTGTAATTTGCTGCGAAGCATGTGCTGCCTTAATTCCCTTTTCGGCTAATGCATCTTTTGCATGCAAAGATGCATCACTTCCAGGATTGGCAAAAACACCAGCAGACTTCGCCTCAAAATTCCCTTTCCCATAGTGACGAAGCAACGCCTCTGCCATTGGGCTACGACATGTATTTCCAGTGCAAACAAATAACACTCGCTTCATCCAAGCTCACTCCTTATAGTGAATGTTCTACATTTATCATAACGTACTTAACAATGGAACAAAAGAAATGTGAACATACAAAAGGCGCATTTCTCCTTTATTTTTTCTAAGAGAAATGCGCCTTATCCACATATATGTGAAACCCTAGTTTCAAGTGCCTTAAATATAATAACATACTTGACGGAAACATCCACTGGAAAAGTCCCACCATAAAATAAAATAAGGAATCCATTTCATATAAAGTGGATTCCTTACAAAAAATTATTACTTCATTGTAACTTTCATTACTTCTGTTGAACCTTTTGTAGCTGAAACACCTACAGTTGTATTAATAGATTCAGCTGCATCTGTATTTGTAATAACGATTGGCGTAATTGTGCTTTTTGCTTTTTCGCGAATTAATTCTAAATCGAAAGAAATTAATTTGTCGCCAGCTTTCACAGCTTGTCCTTCCGACACGTGAGCTTCGAAACCTTCGCCTTCCATTTTTACAGTTTCTAAACCAACATGGATTAAGATTTCTGTACCGTTTTTCGCTTTAATTCCAACAGCATGTTTTGTATGGAATAATTGTACGATTTCACCGTCTACTGGTGATACAACTACACCTTCAGTTGGAACGATTGCAACACCGTCACCCATCATACGACCAGCGAATACTGGATCTGGTACTTCCTCAATATTTTTCACTTCTCCAGTTAATGGAGCTACAATTGTTTCTGCATTTGTTTTTGAACCAAGACCAAATAATTTTTTAAACATAGGATAGTCCTCCTTATAATTAGGTTGAAAATGTATAGGGCAATCCCTAGTAATAATTGAGATACATGTAAGACTTCATACTTCAAATATTATATTGTAAAAACGCTTTCGAAAAGAATCACGTTATTACCCATAGACTCTTATTGTATCGCTTTGCAAAATTCCAGTCAATTCAGATTGTCTGAATAACAATTATCAGAATTAACTTCTTTCTTATATTTTCTCTTTTTTCCACTCGCTTATCTAGAGGTCTTTACGACGTATTTGTTTTTTATTGTCGATTTGTAAAATTTTCTTCATATTTTCTACGAAAATAACTTGACTAAAATAAGTAACTTATTTATTATTTACTTACGTAATGTAAGTAAATAACTTTTTGGAGGTTTTATAAATGATGGACATCGGTCTTATTATTATTCGTCTTATTATCGGAATTACATTCATGGGTCATGGTGCTCAAAAATTATTCGGTTGGTTTGGTGGTCACGGCCTAAAAGGAACAGGCGGATGGATGGAATCAATCGGCTTACGCCCTGGCGTATTTATGGCATTTATGGCTGGTGCAACTGAACTGTTAGGTGGATTCTTATTCGCAGCAGGTATCTTCACTTGGGTTGGCGCATTATTTATCGTAGGTACAATGCTAGTTGCAATCTTTACAGTCCATGGCAAAAATGGCTACTGGGTAACACAAAATGGATTTGAATATAACATGATCTTAATCGCAGTTGCAGTTGGTGTTGCATTAACTGGCCCTGGCGCTTACGTTTTACTTTAATTATTTATCTCAATTTCAAGATAGTTATTGAACCACAAATAATGAAGTGTTTTATTTCTAAAACTCAAATACCTAAAAGACCATCAAGTTTTTGCTTGATGGTCTTTTAGTGTTCTTATAGCTTTGATCTATGTAACACTTGCTTAAAATTAAATTTCACGCTAAACATGCATAATTTTGAATAGATTTTTGACCGCTATTTTCGAATCTCTAGTCCTTGTATAAACTAAACAAGTTACTTTATTTTTTCAAAAAAAGAATTAGTTACTGTTCCTACCTGTTCGATTTCTCCTTGTATATGTAGATTTACGGGCAAGTTCTCGAAATTTTCATTCCAATCTTTTTTGAGTTTTTTCCAAGTTTTAGGATCAGCTCGATGAATCGCTTCTCCAAATCCAAATATATCTATTTTATATTTTTCCTGTACTTCTTTTATTGCTGTTTTAAAGAATTCCACCGATTCTTTTTCATAAATCTCCTCTAATTTTTCAATCGATCCCGTTTTTTTTAAATCGATATCGCATGCTAATTCACCGACATTACCTTTCACACGAATATTTAGATCTATCTCCGGCTTTCCATTCTTTATCTTACCCTTCATTTCTGTGTTTGAGTTCATCACTTGATAAACAAATTTCCCCCCTTTTGGACACGATACATTCACAACTGTACTTGACTCATTGTTCGTAATGACATTATACGTCTTGCTTTGTTTCTCATTTAACCAACCAACTAATTTATCTTTTTTAAATACTGCTAATTTTTGAAAAAGTATTCGAGCAGGAGTATCAATCACTTCTATATTCTGTTTACTTAGAGCTGCTTCTTCATCATCTTTTACATGTAAGGAGATTCCTGTTAACACTGGTTGTTTCCCATCACTTACCATATCTGCAATTAGCTTGTCTAATGTAACGAAACTTGTCGCTGACCATGCTTCTGATGAGGCCTTAAGGGTATTAAACAATTTATTAGCAGGTATTTTTTCTACAGGTGTACGCACCTTCAAAACATCTTCTGCGTTCATTCCCTTAGCTACAGCGATATAAAAATCTGATCGTAGTTCCCAGTCCCTCGAGAGAAGATCTAACGATTTGCCAATTCCTTTTTTCGCTAATGACTCACCAATTACGAGCATCCGAAGGTGTGAAGGATAAATTTTCCGCGGGGAGTCCTTTGTCATTTTTCGGATCGCCTCAAATATGGTTTGCCCTTTCGCCTGATAGATAACTACCGGTGAACGGCCACCACTGCCACCGCCTTTTGTAATAGCTACTTCTCCTGGATTTACCACCTGGGCGGTTACAAGATATTGTCCATCCATTGTACGATCTATTCCTAAGGCTAATGTGATAGCCAATTCATTTAATTCACGACGATTCCAGCAGCCTGTAGTAAATAATAGAAATACAAGCAGTATGATAAGCATTGTAAAGTAGCGTTTCATAGATTAAACACCTTTCGAATTTATTTATACATGCTTATATCTAAGAGGAAAGTTTCATTTATTCTGTATTGGATCGGCAGTTCCCAAAAATTGCAACTATGTAAAATCATTTTCACCTTAATAATCCCTCAATAACGTAATACAGCGGCTTATAAATAGCCGTAATCCAATCTAGCGGATTTGGAATATTAATTTTCAAGGCGGTAGCAACGCTTAACGAAGTACCGAAGAATAGAAGAATAGAAAATACCCATAACTCTCCTTTTAATTTTTCTTTTAACAGAAAAGGAACATCGATCGCAATAATGGCAGTGACAATGACAAAGATTCCAGCAACAGCCATCACTTTTGTGTACTCCTTTCTTCCTTTGATTTATTAGAGAATAGGGATATAGAGGCATCTAGTCGTCAAGTCTTTATACCTATCTATACTTATCCCTTTTTGCAAGCTTGAAATTGGTATCACTACTGACGTTATCAATTCCAACTAGACAGGTTTTTCATTTTTAGAATTGATAGCTTTTATGCTCATTTAAACTTTATCTCGAGGCGGTTTCGGAGCTGAATTTTGTTCACGTCTAACATTTTTTTGACTAATTAAACGCGGGCGAGAGAACATCCGCCATAGAGGGACCCGAATAAACGTATCTTTAATGTCCTCACGGATAAAAGGACCAAAAGGGCTCATATAAGGAATCCCAAAAGAACGCAAGCTGCACAAGTGAAGAATAAGTGCAATAAACCCAATGAATATCCCGAATAAGCCAAAAGAGGCGGCAAGCACCATCATTGGGAAACGGAGTATCCTAATAGACATAGAAAAGGTAGATGCAGGGAGCACAAAACTTGAAATCGCCGTCACTGCAACAACGATTACCATAGCAACCGATACAATCCCCGCATCAACTGCTGCAGTACCAATCACTAATGTTCCTACAATAGATATCGCTTGTCCAATAGCCTTTGGCATTCGTAAACCGGCTTCTCGCAAAATTTCAAATGCCACTTCCATCATGAGAGCTTCAATGAATGCAGGAAAGGGAACTCCTTCCCGTTGAGCAGCTAAACCGATTAACAGAGGAGTTGGTAACATTTCTTGATGAAACGTAGTGATGGCAATATATAGGGATGGTCCTAGTAGAGCGGTAAAAACACTTAAAAAACGAAGCAAACGAATAAGAGTACTAATGTCTGCACGTTGATAATAATCTTCCGCAGCCTGTATGAAAGAAACGAACAGTGCCGGGACAACTAGAACAATCGGCGTTCCATCCACTACGATAGCAATTCTTCCTTCTAAAAGCTCTGCAGCAATCACATCAGGTCGTTCCGAATGAAATACAGTCGGAAAAGGACTGAACGGTTCATCTTCAATCAATGCCTCAATATAACCACTCTCTAGAACCCCATCGATATCAATTTTATTTAGACGCCTATGCACTTCTTCGACAACTCTATCATTCGCAATCCCATCAATATACACGATCGCCACATCTGTTTGGGTTATTATTCCAATCTTTTTCGATTCAACCCAAAGATTGGGGGCTTTTATTTTTCGGCGAATTAGTGCCGTATTGGTACGCAAGCTCTCCGTAAAACTTTCTTTAGGCCCTCGAACGACGGTTTCCGTACTAGATTCCATTACACCACGGTCTCTCCAACCGCGCATACAGATCATGAAACCTTGTTCATGCCCATCCAATAAGAAGATAACATCCCCTGATAACAAAGAATTGAATAAAGAACTGAATTCAGTAACATCTTTTATATCTCCAACCGTAAGAATACGATCTTTCAATATTTGTAAAACGTTCTGTTGAGGTGATATGGTTTGATTCTGTTCGATAGGAATATCTAACATGAGCGATTCCAAAATAAAGTTCTGAATGGAATTCGTATCTACCAATCCATCCGTATAGAGAATGCCCGCTTTAATAAATCCCTCTTTACCAATTTGTATTTCTCTAATCACTATATCGCTACTATTCCCAAGCATTTTCTTTACATATTGAATATTTCCTTCGAGGCTCGTTTTTAATAGGACTTTTTTATCTTCCTTATTTTCATCTTCTTGCTCGAATGAGGAGTATATTACACTGTTTTTTCTTTGTTTCTTAAAAAAACGCATACAATTTATCCTCTCTCATAATGTTGATTCATTGCTTATATAAATTTTGAAATCTATTTCACTTCATAGCCGTTATTTGTAATCGAAGGATTTAAAAACACGTTAGTGAATACCTACGAAAACAATCTCTTGATTCACGGTGATTTTTCGCATAACTATTACTCGACCTTGTTCTTTCAGGTTCATTTTTACCAATTAAACTTGAATTATACTTGAACCTCCAATAAGTACGGTATAGCATTCCCATTACCAAAATCCAACAAAATAATTCCCCCCTCGAATATCTTCTACTGGATACGGAAATTGTTATGGAACTGTTAAAACCTGACCATACTTATGAAATAACAAAACCTCACCAGATAATGTAAAGTGAAACTTTTACTCAGGATTATTTAAAAAAGATTTTCTTTTTAAGAATTCTATTGGGTAGGTATAAACTAATGAGAAAATGGGGTAGGTTCCTATTGTAAAAAATGAAAAGATCAATTCACATCAATTTTTAACTTTAGTAACTTTATTTACAATTGGTACGACTATCTTAATTATTCCAGGAGGATTAGCGGCCGAAGCAAAGCAAGACGCTTGGATTGTATCTCTAGTGGGTACAGGGATAGGAGTTTTTGTAATATGGATATTTAACACTTTAGTTCGTAATTTTCCTAACATGACTATTGTACAAATCAATGAACAATTGTTTGGAAAATGGTTAGGGAAAACAGTGTCTCTTTTCTTTGTTTCTATGCCATTACTTTATACTTCTATTCTTTTGATTTATAATGGTAGCTTTTTAAACACACATATGATGCCTAATACACCCGCCCTGGCCCTTAACCTATTGATGATACTCATTTTGGTAATGGGAGTACGTCTTGGACTCGAAACAATCGCTCGCTCCGCAGAAATATTCATGCCTATTTTCTTTATCCTTTTTATCATTTTAGTCGTCTTTCTTATTCCACAAATCAAGTTTGAAAATATTCAACCTGTATTTGAGGTAGAGACAAAAACGATATTACGAGCATCCTTACACTTGATTACTACATCTTCTGTAAACTCTGTGATTTTATTAATGATTTTTCCTGCCTTAGTTAATCAACCGAAAGAAGCCAGAAAATCGTTTTATATTGGAAATATAATTGGGGGAGTTGTCATTATTATCATCACAATTTTAAGCATTTTGGTTTTAGGTGCCGAAACTACTGCAAGACACAATTATCCAAGCTTTATACTAGCAAGAAAAATAAACGTAGGTGATTTTATCCAACGTATCGAAGGAACAATAGCGATCATGTGGTTTATTACGATCTATTTTAAGATGGCTCTTTATTTTTACGCTTCTGTTTTAGGTATTACACAAATTTTGAATCTGAAATATTATCGCTCATTAGTATTACCTTTAGCGATGATTGTAGGTGTTCTTTCTATCATTATGTATGAAGACGTCGTAAAACAACAAAACTTCGACGCTACAGCAACTATAGCCTATTCGTTGTCAGTTGGGCTTTTTTTACCTTTAATCATGTTAATAGTCAGTATAGTTAGGAGAAAAAGAAAGAAAGAACAAAGAGAATAGTTATTTTCTTTGAAGAGTATCGCTGACAAAACGTGGAACATGCACATTATGGTCTTGTTATTGAAGCTTGTTTACCGAAGTGTAAAGTTTTCTTCGTGAATTTTACAAAAACCGCCAAAAAATATTTTTTAGCAGGAATTTTCCCTCCTCATCTTGTAAACAAACAAAGAGTATTCATATCGAGGAAGGGAGATTACAAATATGCTTTCGATTAATCCAAATGAACAAACAGAAAAAGATAATTACAAATTATTAACAGGGAGTATTATTCCGCGCCCTGTAGCATTCGTGACTTCTGTAACAAAAGATGGTGTTTTAAACGGGGCTCCATATAGCTATTTTAATATCGTCGCTGCTAATCCACCGCTCATCTCTGTTTCAGTGCAACGTAAAGGAGGAGAACGCAAAGATACTTCTCGAAACGCCATTGAAAAAGGTGAATTTGTTGTACATATTTCCGATGAATCTTATGTGGAGGCCATCAATGAAACTGCTGCAAACCTTCCTCCAAATCAAAGTGAAATTGAGTTAGCGAAACTAACCCCTATCGAAAGCGATGTCATCTCGGTACCGGGCGTAAAAGAGGCAAACATTCGAATGGAATGTATATTAGAACGCGCCATCCCACTAGGTGGAACAGAAGACTCTCCAGCATGCGACCTACTAATCGGCCGCGTCGTCCGCTTCCACGTCGCAGAACATTTATATGAAAACGGCCGAATTCATGCAGAAGGACTAAAACCAGTAAGCAGACTCGCAGGACACAACTACGCAAAACTAGGAGAACAATTCGAGCTTGTAAGGCCTATTTAAAGGCGGAGACGGCTTGCTCAGAATCGCAGGGCATTGGAGCTCCCGACTGAGAAGCGCTTTTGGCTTCGACCGAGGGGGCGAAATGACCGGAGATTCTAGCCGTCGGAGCTGGATATCTCTAAAAGCGGAAGTGGCTCGTTCAGAATGGGAGGGGGATGGAGCTTCTGATAGAGGCAGCTCCATCCTTTCGTAACAAAGAAAAGACCAGCTTATGGTATTATCCCCTTTAAGTAGACAGTGTAAAAAGACCATGTACATACATGGGTGTTACACTATTACTTGGAGGGGATTTTTCGTCTTATAAAAAATCCTCCACCAGTATAAGTAGGGGATTCATAGAAGAAGATAAAAGAGTCTAAAATGGTCATCGACCTCTCTCACTATCATTGGTTATTGGTAACAAGATTACATTGGAAAAAGAAGGGTAAGTCCAAAACCAACAAGAATGAGACCACCAAGCACCTCACCATACATACCAAGCAAACGCTTTGCATGTCTTCCAATTAGTAAACCACCCCATGCTAGTACCATACTAACCAACCCAAATAATAAGATTGTTACAATCATTTGCGCTCCGTAAATCCCTAGGCTGAGCCCAACTGAAAAACTATCAATACTCACACCAAATGCAAATACCAATAAACTTATTCCTACAGGAGCAGATCTTGTCTCTTCCCCTTCTAAAATTGCTGAGTACACAATATAAAAACCTAATCCAATTAACAAAATAGCCCCAGCAACAGTCGCAATATGACCAAACTTCTCTGATAAAAAACGACCTAGTATCATACCAAGAAACGGCATAACAATATGGAACAGCCCTATTGTCATACCGATATAAATGATTTGTCGCATTCTTAACGTTACCATCCCCATGCCGAGGCTTACAGAAAATGCATCCATTCCTAAGGCAACTGCCATTATAATTAAAGGTACTAGCTGTTCAACCGTCATTTTGTCCCTCCTCGGACGTGCTACTTCACAATATGCTCATCCGAGGAAAAATAGAATCTATGCAAGTCGTCTCTATAAAGTGAAACTTTCATCACCCCTCACCAATTGGTCTTTTACAGGCCGTTCATCTCTCGCCTAACTTCTTTACTTTCGCTGAACTTTGAGGTGGGAGTGTTACTGTCCTAAAATAGCGGGATAAAGTGAAAATTCTCCTTCAAATTACAGGCTATGAAAATAAAAAGTAACCCCGCGCTCATTTCCTCATTCTGTTCTAACTGAAGAGGGCGAAGAAAAAGACAATGACCGCTTCTATCCATGGCTATGTCCTCTCTTCCACCCTAAAAAATAGATTTTAATTTTTTACTCGCCTACTCTTCAATAATAATATGATGCCCTGCCGCTTTCGTTAAACGGTTCATAATTGCATTTCCAATTCCTTCATTCGGAAATGACTCACTAAAAATTACATCTACTTTACTTGCATCAAACGTACGCAACACATCATATAATTTCGTCGCAACACTTGCTAAATCACTTCGCACACCACAAGATAGCACAACATCCGCTTTATACACATGTTGATACTCTTCTGTTGTTAATACACCCACCGTATATCCTTCTTCTTTCTTTTTATCCACAAGTTGTTGAATGAACTCACGAGATCCTTCAACGATACTAAGTGGTGCTTTCGGTGCATAATGCGTATATTTCATTCCTGGCGCCTTCGGTTTCTCTTTTTCATCTTTTAGTGCAGGATCTAAAGAAACGGTTCCGATTACCTCTTCTAATTGTTCCTTTGTAATACCGCCTGGACGTAAAATCGTTGGCACTTCACTTGTGCAATCTACTACGGTTGATTCAACACCAACACCAGTTGCACCGCCATCAACAATACCAGCAATTTTCCCATTTAAATCCTCATATACGTGATGCGCAAGTGTCGGACTTGGACGTCCAGAACGATTGGCACTTGGTGCTGCAACTGGTACATTCGCTGCTTCAATAAGAGCAAGCGCTACTGGATGATCAGGCATTCTCACTCCAACCGTATCTAATCCTGCTGTAACCTTCTCTGAAATCCCATTTTTTTTAGGCAAAATAATCGTTAATGGTCCCGGCCAAAAATGCTTCATTAATACTTCTGCAACTGGCGTAATCTCTCTAACAATTTCCCCTAATTGTGATTTTGCACCAATGTGGACAATAAGTGGATTATCACTCGGTCTACCTTTTGCTTCAAAAATTTTCGCAATCGCTTCATCATTCATCGCATTTGCGCCTAGTCCATACACCGTTTCAGTTGGAAAGGCAATCGCTTCATTTTCTCTTAATAATCTTGCTGCTTCTTGTAATTGTGGATAATCTTTTTTTATTTCCACAACATTATCCACAACCCACATATTTGTATGCATTTTTTTACACGTCCTTTTCTTCCATGAAATACTTGTCTATTGTTAGTTTACTATGACATTTATCTAAAAGACAAACAAGGTTTATCCACAAAATGTGGATAAACCTGATTAATCAGTGGATAACTTTGTTAATAGCTGACAATTTAGTATTATTACATTCTGCTGTTTTATATTTTCACAAAAATGTTCTAGTTGCTGAATATCATCTGGAACTTGATCTTTTTCCACAGCTGTAAAGTGAAAAAACTGAAATATCGTCACAGATTGTGGATGATTTGTGAGTAAATATACTTGCAAGATACTCTTCTCTTTCATATACTGCAAAAACATTTCAAAAAAATATAAGAAAGTCCTGTTATCCACAGCGGGTGTGAACAAACAAGAACGAATGAGTGCATCCTCTCCTTTTTGTTCATAACCAATCACAGCTTGGATTTCTCCGTTATCTTCCAAAATCATAAATTGTTCATATAACTCATTTATTTTATCATCTTTCTTATTAGCTTGTCCGAAAAAAGAATGCAACCTCTCAACATCACCTTTTGTAGCAAAATAAGTCTTTTTCACAGCAAATCCCTCCTCATTTCTATATATGAGAAGGGATTTAAAATTAGTACTTATTTAGAAAATAACGAAGAGAAGGCTTCTACAATAAACAATTTAACTTCTGGTTCCTCCTGCTCTTCTTCTACTTCTACTGTTTCAATCTTTTGCTTCTCTTCCACGGGTTGTTCTGTTTTATCCACAAGTTGTTTTTCCTCTTGTTTTACGCTTTTTTCTTGTACAACTTTTTCGTTCGTTTTTTTCACAGTAGTCTCTACTTTTGAAGCGACTTCTTTTTTCGATGACTCTTGTTCTGATTTTTGTTTCTCTACAACTTCTTTATCTTGTTTCTTCGATACCTCTTCTTTTTCTTCCTCTGTTTCTTCTACTAGCTGTTCTTCCTCATCAATTGATTCCGCCTTTACAACATGCTCCTCCTTTTTGACAGCTGATCCACTCGAGAAATCTAGAAAACACATCGGCGGGAATAGCACGCACCACCAATTTGCGCCTTCACCTTTACCAATTGAAATAAGTACTGCTTCATATTCCCCTGCGGGATAAATAAAATTCCCATAGACCTTTGTAGGAAATTTAATGTTTTTACCAAATGTAACTTGAAACGATTCCTTACTTCCTTCTCGTTGTAATGTTTTCGCAACCGTTTTTTCGATTTCCGGGATGTGACTTTGAATGACACGACGTGCATCTTCAAACGATTTCAAATCTGCTACCCAACCATCGATTTGCGCCTTTACTTCATCGCGCACTTTACGCTTTAACGCTTGATCTTTATCTGAATCACTATTTGCTAAAATACGTAATCGAACAGCTTCTTTTGGAATCACTGTAGGCCCCTTTGCATCAGCTTTCATATATCCAAACTGCACAAGTAGCTGTGCACCAATTAATAATAAAAGAAAATAGGCAATCGCTTGTTTTTTCATGTCTTTGCACCGTCCCTTCTGGTAAACAGTGTAGACATACTTGTCTCTTTCTAAACTATTAAATTCTAAATCTATAGAAAAAAATATTTAAAGCCTTTCTTTTCGTGTGGGAGAGAGCAGCTAGCCATGCGTAGATGCGGTCAGATCCTTTTTCTACCCCATTCCATGTAAAAACAGGACCGAGCATGCTCTTGTTTTTTTCGTTATTCGTCGGTTGGTCGATATCCTTTGTCGAATCGCTAATATATTTGAATTTGCGCCGATAAAATTTCATTCACTACTTCCCCACTACCCAAATCTCAGCATTTCACCATATTTCTTCTTGTAGTTTTGCAATATCCTCTTTCTCAATAACCTCAAAAAAAGGAGTAAAGTTCTCCCTTACTCCATCTCCGCAAAGACCATACGATCTTTTCCGTTAATATCAAAAACAACTTCTACATGCGCATGTGGAAATGTTTGCTGCAATAATCCTTTCACATCTTCCCCTTGCCCTATACCTACTTCAAAAGCAACAATCGCTTTTCTTTGCAAGACGTTTGGCAATTCTTCCATAAAACGGCGATAAAAATCAAGGCCATCTTCTCCGCCAACAAGGGCACGCTTTGGTTCATGCTCTTTTACAACTGGAGAAAGCCCTCTCCAGTCTTCCTCTGGGATATACGGCGGATTGGAAACAACAACATCTAACTTTTGTCCCGTTTCATAAAATGGTGACAATAAATCGCCATGATAAAACGTTACATTCGCACCTAGTGCATTCGCATTTTCTTTCGCAACTTCAATCGATTCTTGTGCAATATCTACTGTATACACATGAAGATTTTGATTTTCTAAAGCAAGTGTAATTGAAATAGCCCCACTTCCTGTGCCAATATCAGCTACATGAAGTTCCTGCTTCCCAAACATACGCTGAATTCTATCTAGGACACCTACGATAAGCTCTTCTGTTTCTGGCCTTGGTATTAGCACTTCTTCATTTACAAAAAAAGAACGACCATAAAACATTTCATATCCCATCATATATTGAACAGGAATTCCATCAACGTGTTTGTGGATAAATTCCGTAAAATTCTTCTCTTGTTCCTCAGATATTTCTTCACGCATATTCATCATTAAACCTGTTCGGTTCGTCTTTAATACATGACAAAGGACGATTTCTCCCGCATTTTCATCTCGGCCATTTTCCTGTAAAAAAGAAGAAGCCCATTTCAGGGCTTCATAGACACGCATTACTCAGCTGCCTCCATCTTTTGCGCTTGATCTTCCATCACTAAGGCGTTGATGAAATCATCTAACTTACCTTGTAAGATTTGATCTAGCTTCTGAATCGTTAAACCGATTCGATGGTCTGTAACACGGTTTTGCGGGAAGTTATACGTACGGATACGCTCTGAACGGTCTCCCGTACCAACAGCTTGCTTACGGTTTTGATCGTACTCAGCCTGAGCTTCTTGTTGGAACTTATCATAAACACGCGCACGTAATACTTTCATTGCTTTTTCTTTGTTCTTAATTTGCGACTTTTCATCCTGACATGAAACAACTACACCAGTCGGTAAATGCGTTAAACGTACCGCTGACATCGTTGTATTAACACTTTGTCCACCAGGACCACTAGAAGCAAATGTATCAACACGAACATCTTTTTCATGAATCTCGATTTCTACTTCTTCTGCTTCCGGTAATACAGCTACAGTTGCTGTAGAAGTATGGATACGTCCTCCAGATTCTGTTTCTGGAACACGTTGCACACGGTGTGCACCATTTTCAAATTTCAATTTTGCGAAAGCGCCTTTCCCGTTAATCATAAAGATAATTTCTTTATATCCACCTAATTCTGTATAGCTTGCTTCGATAATTTCAGTTTTCCAACCTTGCACCTCAGCATAACGGCTATACATACGATATAAATCACCAGCAAATAAAGCAGCTTCATCGCCACCAGCAGCACCACGTACCTCCACGATAACGTTTTTATCATCGTTCGGGTCTTTTGGAACAAGTAAAATTTTCAGACGCTCTGATAATTCCTTCTCTTGTCCTTCTAATTCAGAAACTTCTTCCTTTACCATCTCACGCATGTCAGCATCTAACTTATCTTCTAACATTGCCTTTGCATCTCGTAATTGCTCACGAACATCTTTATACTCACGGTACACCTCTACCGTTTCTTGTATATCAGATTGTTCTTTTGAATATTCACGAAGCTTATTCGAATCACTAATAACTTCTGGATCACTTAACAATTCGTTTAACTTCTCATAACGATCTTCTACAGCTTGCAAACGATCTAACACATCATTCACCTCAACATCCTAGTATCTAATACAAATAGTATATGGTACTTAATCAAAAAAACGCAAATTATATTTAAAAGCGTAGGCGGCTCGTTCAGCTCTGACCAGCTAAGGTTCTTTCGCACACAAGCGCTCTTTGCCTTTTGTGCGGAAGGTTCTTAGATGCGAAGAGCTTGCCGCTGAAGCTAGATACCACTTAAAAGCGCAAGCGGCTCACCTTCATCTATTTTCGAAAAAAACCCGCTCTATGTAGCGAGTTTTACTTATCTTTGTTTTGTAGGTACAGCATGACAATGACGACAGCGCGGTTCATATGACTCTGAAGCTCCAACTAAAATAATTGGATCATCAAAAGAAGCTGGCTCATCATTAATTAAACGCTGTGTACGACTTGCTGGAGATCCACATACAGAGCAAACTGCTTGCAGCTTCGTTACATGCTCGGCAATCGCCATCAGCTGAGGAACTTGTCCAAATGGTAGACCACGGAAATCTTGGTCTAAACCGGCTACAATGACACGATAGCCACGATTTGCCAATACTTGCACCACTTCCACAATGTCCCCATCAAAGAATTGCACCTCATCAATTGCAATAACGTCCATTTTCTCTGTTATATGATCAAATATATCTTTTGAAGCTGAAACAGGAACTGCTTTTACCTTTAATCCATTATGTGATACAACATCTTCTTCACTATAACGGTTATCAATACATGGTTTAAATACAATTGCATTTTGCTTTGCAAATTGTGTACGGCGTATGCGGCGGATGAGCTCTTCTGATTTTCCAGAAAACATACTCCCGCAAATCACTTCAATCCAACCGTTTTGATTTATTAAGTACATTGAGCTCTCCTTTCATCTACTTTTTTTATCCAAAGTAGGTAAAGGTTTAATATTTTCGCAAAAAAAACAGACAAGCGAATAGATACACTTGCCTGTTTTATGTTTTTATTACTTAAGACCGTATTTCTTGTTGAAGCGGTCAACACGTCCGTCTGCAGTAGCAAACTTCTGACGTCCAGTGTAGAATGGGTGAGAATCAGAACTGATCTCAACTTTTAGTAATGGATAAGTGTTTCCATCTTCCCACTCAACCGTTTCGCTAGATCCTTTAGTAGATCCGCTTAAGAATTTGAAGCCTGTGTTTGTGTCCATGAATACAACTTTCTTGTAATCCGGATGAATTCCTGCTTTCATTCTTTTCATCTCCTTCCGCCCTGAATCATTTTCGAAACAGAGTTTTTCATCTTTAGCTGCAATCACAACTATATTGATGAAACACATATGATGAAATTATAACAAGGCTAACTTCATTTTGCAACTACCTGTTTTTAGCATTATAAAAATAAAAGTGGAGACGGCTCGCTCAGAATCGCAGGTCATTGGAGCTCCCGACCGAGAAGCGCTTTGCTGCTTCGACCGAGGAAGCGAAATGGCCGGAGATTCTTGCCGTCGGAACTGGATATAAAATAAAAGTGGAGACGGCTCGCTCAGAATCGCAGGTCATTGGAGCTCCCGACCGAGAAGCGCTTTGTTGCTTCGACCGAGGAAGCGAAATGGCCGGAGATTCTTGCCGTCGGAACTGGATATAAAATAAAAGTGGAGACGGTTCGCTCAGAATCGCAGGTCATTGGAGCTCCCGACCGAGAAGCGCTTTGTTGCTTCGACCGAGGAAGCGAAATGGCCGGAGATTCTTGCCGTCGGAACTGGATATAAAATAAAAGTGGAAGCGGCTCGCTCAGAATGGGAGGGGGATGGAGCTTCTGACGTAGAGGCGCTTTTTGCCTCGCAGGACCACCGACCATTCTTGCCGCTGGAACTAGATATCTTTAAAAGTGGAGGTGGCTCGCTTAGCTCTGACCGGCTAAGGTTCTCTCACAAAAAGACATGAAAAAAACTCGCTTAGCATAAAAATAAGCGAGTTTTCACCGTTTCCCTTTACTTTGTTGTTACATATCTTTTGGAATCTGCAACAATGTTTTGTAAAAATTCTTCATTTGTTTTCGTTTGACGAAGTTTACGTAAGAAACTTTCAACAAAGTCTGGTGTATCACGCATTGTTTTGCGAATACCCCATAGCTTGTCTAAATGTTCTTTTGGAATTAATAGATCTTCTTTACGCGTACCAGAACGGCGAATATCAATCGCTGGGAAGATACGACGCTCAGCTAACGAGCGATCTAAATGAAGCTCCATATTTCCTGTTCCTTTAAATTCTTCGTAAATGACATCGTCCATACGAGATCCTGTATCAACAAGTGCCGTCGCTAAAATTGTTAAGCTACCGCCCTCTTCGATATTACGAGCTGCTCCAAAGAATCGTTTTGGTCTATGGAATGCAGCCGGATCAATACCACCTGACAATGTACGCCCACTTGGTGGAATAACAAGGTTGTAAGCACGTGCTAAACGGGTAATACTATCCATTAAAATGATAACGTCTTTTTTATGTTCTACAAGACGCATCGCACGTTCCAATACAAGTTCAGCTACTTTAATATGATTTTCTGGCACTTCATCGAAAGTAGAACTTACAACATCACCTTTAACAGAGCGCTCGATATCCGTTACTTCCTCTGGACGTTCGTCGATTAAAAGTACGATTAATTCTGCTTCTGGATGGTTCGTTGTGACACTATGAGCAATTTCTTTTAATAGTATCGTTTTACCAGCCTTTGGAGGCGCAACAATTAAACCACGTTGTCCAAATCCAACTGGTGCAATTAAATCCATGATGCGTGTTGACAGCTTCTTCGGCTCCGTCTCCAATTTCATTTGACGATCTGGATATAATGGCGTTAATGCAGGAAAATGTACACGCTCTTTTGCAGATTCTGGGTCATCCCCATTTACTGCTTCAACCTGTAGCAATCCAAAATAGCGTTCATTCTCTTTCGGCGGGCGTACTTTACCAGAAACCTTATCTCCATTACGCAAATCAAAGCGACGAATTTGCGAAGCTGAAATATAAATATCTTCTGAGCTTGGAGAATAGTTGATTGGACGTAGGAACCCAAAACCTTCTGATTGAATAATTTCGAGTACACCTTCCATAAAGAAGAAACCTTCTTTTTCTGCACGAGCTTTTAATATAGCAAAAATTAACTCTTTCTTTGTTAATTTGCTGTAATACGAAATCTTAAATTCTTTCGCAAGCTCATATAACTCTTTTAATTTCATGTTTTCTAATGCTGCAATTGACAAATTCATTCAGACACCACACTTTAACATTATTCTCTTTTCAAATGGGTAAAGGGAAAATATACGGAAGGCAAATACATAATAATGAAAGGCAATAAGTTCAAGTAGGGTAATATTCACTATTGTAACCCTTTTGTCTAGTTTTAATCAATACGTTGTAACACAAATACAAGAAGCGAAGACAAGAAAAATTGTCTCCGCTTTTATACCGCTTCCGTTTTTCTCTATTTATAGCATTTGGATAGGGCTAGATCAGCAGCTAGAATAGTCGGTGGCTTCGCCTCTTCGTCAGAAGCTCCATCCCCCTCCCATTCTAAGCGAGCTACTTCCGCTTTTTATTGTAATCCAGTTCCAATGGCGAGCTCTTCGTGTCTAAGAACCTTCCGCACAAAAGGCAAAAATCTCCTTGTGTACGAAAGAACCTTAGCCAGTCAGAGCTGATCGAGCCATTTCCACTTTTTATTTAATAACCAAATTTGGTTTTTTGTTTAGGCTGTGACGTCCATCAACGAAACGAACTGTTCCGGATTTCGCACGCATAACAAGGGATTGTGTTGTACCGACGCTTCCTTTAAATTGAACGCCGCGTAGTAATTCTCCATCTGTTACACCTGTTGCTGCAAAGATTGCATCGTCACCTTTTACTAAGTCTTCCATACGAAGAATACGATTAGGATCTTCAATACCCATCTTCTTGCAACGCGCTAATTCTGCTTCATTTTGAGGAAGAAGCTTTCCGTGAATTTCTCCACCTAAACATTTTAATGCAACTGCTGCAAGAACGCCTTCCGGTGCGCCACCAGAACCGAATAAAATATCAACACCTGTACGATCAAATGCTGTATTAATTGCTCCAGCTACATCGCCATCATTAATTAATTTAATACGAGCGCCAGCTTTACGAATTTCTTCAATAATTGCTTGGTGACGTGGACGGTTTAGAACTGTTGCCACAACATCTTCAATATCTTTATTTTTTGCCTTTGCAACAGCACGTAAGTTATCGATAATAGGTGCGTCAATATCAACTGCACCAACCGCTTCTGGTCCAACCGCAATTTTATCCATGTACATGTCAGGAGCATGTAACAAATTACCATGATCCGCAATCGCAATAACAGCAAGTGCATTCCAGCCCCCAGCTGCCACAATATTTGTTCCTTCTAACGGATCAACTGCAACATCGACACGTGGTCCATAACCTGTACCCAATTTTTCCCCGATGTATAGCATTGGCGCTTCATCCATTTCTCCTTCGCCAATTACAACTGTTCCTTTCATCGGAATTGTATCGAACACATCGCGCATTGCTGATGTTGCTGCACCGTCTGCTTCATCTTTTTTCCCGCGTCCCATCCAACGCGCTGATGATAATGCTGCAGCCTCTGTTACACGTACTAACTCCATAGATAAACTTCTTTCCACAATAATCCCTCTCCTTTAAGCCTTATATTTATGCCATATTTTGTGAACTGTTTTCTTTCTATAAAGTGAAACTTCCGTCAGTGATGGTGATTCTTCGTCCCCCATTAACGGAAGCATCACCACTTTATTCGCACGCTTTACCAACTAGTAAAACATACAATATTATGCATTTTTCATTTCTTCAATCTCTTGCTGCGTCATTTGTTCTCGCCAAATATTTGCACCAAGACCTTTAAGCTTGTCTACTATATTTTCATAGCCTCGATCAATATGTTCAAGCCCTGTTACTTCTGTAATTCCTTCGGCCATTAATCCTGCAATTACAAGTGCAGCACCTGCTCGTAAGTCACTCGCTTTTACCTTTGCTCCCTGCAATGAAACAGGTCCTGTTACAATCGCAGAACGACCCTCTACTTTAATTTGCGCATTCATCCGGCGCAATTCATCAATATGTTTAAAACGAGCACCGTAAATCGTATCTGTTACAACTCCTGTTCCATATGCCTTTGTTAAAAGGGTTGTAAAAGGTTGCTGCAGGTCTGTCGGGAAACCTGGATACACAAGGGTCTTTATATCAACTGTCTTTAACTTACGATTCCCATTTATTATAATTTGATCATCGTTCGTCTCCACTTGTACACCAGCTTCTCTTAACTTTGCAGTGACTGACTCTAAATGTTGCGGGATTACATTATCAACTGTTACTTCCCCACCAGACGCTGCACCTAAAATCATGTACGTACCCGCTTCAATTCGGTCTGGAATAATAGAGTGGTGACATCCGTGCAGGGAGTCCACCCCATCAATACGAATCACATCTGTACCAGCACCTTTAATTCGCGCTCCCATACTTGTTAATAATGTCGCTACATCAATAATTTCTGGTTCTTTCGCAGCATTTTCAATCACTGTTCTACCTTTTGCACGCACAGCTGCTAGCATAATATTAATTGTTGCTCCTACACTAACAACATCTAAATAAATACGAGCTCCTCGTAATTCATCTGCTCTTAAATAGATTGCACCTTGCTCATTTGTGACATGTGCACCTAATGCTTCAAAACCTTTGATGTGCTGATCGATTGGTCTTGGTCCTAAGTGACATCCACCAGGAAGCCCAATTACAGCTTTTTTAAAACGGCCAAGCATAGCGCCCATCAAGTAATAAGAAGCACGTAATTTTTTTACTTTCCCATTTGGCAAGGGCATAGCAACCATTTTGGAAGGATCAACTGTCATCTCTTCCTCCTGACCATACGTTACAACCCCTCCAATTTCCTCTAATAGGTCTCCTAACATCTTCACATCTGAAATATTAGGTACACCACCGATGGTCACTGGAGTATCAGCTAAAATGGTCGCTGGAATTAAAGCAACAGCACTATTCTTCGCACCGCTCACGCGAATTGATCCGTTTAAAGGTCGTCCACCTTCAATCAGCAACTTTTCCATGTTGAGCTCCCTTCTTGTGAATGTATTTACTTTCAGTTTCCCCTTTTCATAAAGAAAACAGAAAACCTTTCCTTAAGAATCTCATTCGTTCAGCAAACTATTAAACAAAATATTGTATTCTCTCTTCCCTGGCCTAAACTTAACAAGCAGTAGGACCCCACCTAAAAATAGCTATACCTTAAGTGAGCAGATGAAGACTAACTGCTTGTCAAGATTTGTTTATCGATTGCTCTAGATACGTTATTACATTTATTAATAGGACTATGCACATTATGTTCCATTTTTATATTGAAAAGGAGAAGAAAACTCCCTTCACACATAGATAATACGAAGAAATGTAGAAATTTAATTAATCTTAAGACATGTTCACGCTTTCATTATACAACGAAAGGAAACCGTCTAAAAGAGTAGACGGTTTCCAAAACGGAATTTTATTCTTACGCTTTACCGTTAGAACCGAATTCACGAATTTTACCAATAACAGTTGCTTTGATAGCTTCGCGGCCAGGTCCGATAAATTTACGAGGATCGTAAACTTCTTGGTCTTTATTTAATACTTCACGAACAGCTTTTGTAAACTCAATTTGGTTTTCAGTGTTTACGTTGATTTTTGAAGTACCTAAAGAAATAGCTTTTACGATATCAGCAGTTGGGATACCAGTACCACCGTGAAGTACTAAAGGTACACCAGTGAAGTCACGAACTTGTTCCATTTCTTTAAATCCTAAGTTAGGCTCACCTTTGTAAGGACCGTGTACAGAACCTAAAGCCGGAGCTAGGCAATCGATGCCTGTTGCTTCAACAAGGTGTTTACACTCTTCAGGATCAGCGTAGATAACGCCTTCAGCGATTACATCGTCTTCTTGTCCGCCAACTGTACCAAGCTCAGCTTCTACAGATACGTTACGAGCGTGTGCGTATTCTACTACCTTTTTAGTAGTTTCTACGTTTTCTTCGAATGGGTGGTGAGAAGCGTCGATCATTACAGACGTGAAACCTGCATCGATTGCTTCTTTACATTTTTCGAAACTTGAACCATGGTCAAGGTGAATCGCTACAGGAACAGTGATGTTCATTTCTTCGATTAAAGCTTTAACCATAGCTACAACTGTTTTGAAACCAGTCATATGACGAGCTGCACCCTCAGATACACCTAGGATTACAGGAGACTTTTCTTCTTCCGCAGCAGCTAAGATAGCTTGAGTCCACTCTAAGTTGTTCATGTTGAATTGACCAACTGCGTATTTTCCTTCTAGTGCTTCGTTTAGCATTTCTTTCATGGAAACTAAAGGCATGGTGAATCCTCCTAAAAAACGTTTTTTGTATCCGATAAGTTCTTATCGCTGGTAGTATGACCAGAATAAGGTAAAACATGTATATTTACATACCGGACTTTTTTCTACACTCAATAGGATAACAACTTGTACTCAAAAACTCAACTGTATTCACCTGCTCATCAGCCCATGTAAACGCTTTTTTCCATATTTTTTATAAAAAATTCATTTTTTAAGCCTCTACAGTAATTTCATTTCGTACCGCTTGACGAATTTCATCAATATCAAACGGCTTCGCAAAATGCATTAAAGCTCCTAAATCCTTTGCTTCTTGAATCATATCAAGCTCCCCATAAGCAGTCATTAAAATAACTTTAATATCTTCATTAATTTTTTTTACATGTTTTAAAATCTCTATACCATCCATACCTGGAATTTTCATATCTAAAATAACTAAATCTGGATTATCCTTTTTCACAATATCTAAAGCTTGAAATCCATTTGCTGCTTGGAACGTTTGATAACCTTCTTTTTGGAACACTTCATGCAGTAACACACGAATGCCATATTGATCATCAACGATTAAAATTTTCCCTTCCATAATCCCCAACCTTTCTGTAGTAAATACAAGATTAAACGCTTCTTATATCTATATCGATTTTATTTTCGCTATCGATTACCAAATTCCTTCCTATTTCTTTCTTATTTTACCGCCTTCGATTTGGTTATGCCACCCTATTACTTCGCCTTTCTGAAAAAATAGGCTATAATAAAAGCCGCCCTAACACGTTAGAAAGGAGTATCACGATGTTAAAAATTTTTTCTACTCAACTGAGTAGCTATTTTACAAGAATTTCTCAAAAAGAAGAGATGAACATAGAAGATAGTGCCCGTCTACTTGCCCAAGCGTTAGTTGGTGATGGCATCGTCTATTTACACGGTACACAAGAAATGGAAGGCGTAGTTTCAGAAGCATTGCACGGTGCGGAGCCACTAAAACAAACCAAGCGCTTAATAGAAAATGGTAACCAAGCAGAGGTTACATCCGCAGACCGCGTACTTCTTATCAGTCGTTTTTCAACAGATGAAAATATCATTTCATTGGCGAAAGGGCTGCAAGAAGAAGGACACTCCATTGTTGGTATTTCAGCCATCCAAAATGGCGAAGTTTCACTAGAGCAATTCACAGATGTACATATTGATATAAAATTGCTAAAAGGATTAATCCCTGATGATGAAGGTAACCGTTATGGTTTCCCAAGTTTAATCTTAGCCCTATTTGCTTATCACGGATTAAAATTTACAATTGATGAAATGTTAAACGAATATTAAAAAAAGCGCCCTATTTCAGGCGCTTTTTTTTATTACTTGCTCTCTTTATTCGTAATAGAAGCTCTTACGAAATCATGGAACAATGGTTGCGGACGATTTGGACGAGATACAAGTTCTGGGTGGAACTGTGCTGCCACGAACCAAGGATGATCTTGTAATTCAATGATTTCTACTAAACGACCGTCTGGGCTTGTACCAGAGAAGATGAATCCAGCGCCTTCCATGTCTTTACGGAATTCATTGTTGAACTCATAACGATGACGATGACGCTCGTATACAACCGGTTCGTTATATGCATTGTAAGCATTTGTTTCTGGAGTAAGCTTACATGGGTATAGACCAAGACGAAGTGTACCACCTAAATCTTCTACATCTTTTTGTTCTGGTAATAGATCGATAATTGCGTAAGGCGTGTCAGGATTAATTTCAGAAGAGTTAGCGCCTTCTAATCCTAATACGTTACGTGCAAATTCGATTGATGCAAGCTGCATACCTAAGCAAATTCCTAAGAATGGAACTTTATTTTCACGTGCGTATTGAATTGCAGCGATTTTTCCTTCTACACCGCGATCGCCGAAGCCACCTGGTACAAGGATACCGTCTGTGTCGCCCACTAATTCTTTTACATTTTCTGCTGTTACGTGCTCAGCGTTTACCCATTTCACTTCTACATCTGTATCGAATGAGTAACCTGCATGACGAAGTGCTTCTACAACAGAGATGTATGCATCTTGAAGCTCTACGTATTTACCAACAAGAGCGATTTTTGTTTTCTTAGAAAGATTACGTACTTTTTCAACTAACGCAGTCCACTCTGTCATATCTGCAGCTGGGTTGTCTAGTTTTAAGTGATCGCAAACGATTTGGTCCATATTTTGCTCTTGAAGAGATAATGGAACTGCATATAATGTATCTGCATCGCGCGCTTCAATAACTGCTTTTGTATCAATGTCACAGAATAACGCAAGCTTGTCTTTCATATCTTGAGAAACAGGCATTTCTGTACGAACAACGATAATATTTGGCTGAATACCTAAGCTACGAAGTTCTTTAACGCTATGTTGCGTTGGTTTTGTTTTCATTTCACCCGCTGCTTTTAAGTATGGGATTAATGTACAGTGAATGTACATTACGTTGTCACGACCAATATCGCTCTTAATTTGGCGAATTGCTTCTAGGAATGGTAGAGACTCAATGTCACCAACAGTTCCCCCGATTTCTGTAATAACAACGTCCGCATTTGTTTCACGGCCTGAACGATATACACGCTCTTTAATCTCATTTGTAATGTGAGGAATAACTTGAACTGTTCCTCCTAAATATTCACCGCGACGCTCTTTTTGAAGAACAGAAGAGTAAATTTTACCTGTTGTTACGTTGCTGTATTTGTTTAAGTTAATATCAATGAAACGCTCATAGTGACCAAGGTCTAAGTCTGTTTCTGCGCCATCATCTGTTACGAATACCTCACCGTGTTGGTATGGGCTCATTGTCCCTGGGTCTACGTTAATGTATGGGTCAAACTTTTGGATTGTTACGTTTAAACCACGATTTTTTAAAAGTCTTCCAAGAGATGCTGCTGTAATCCCTTTCCCTAAAGAAGATACTACACCGCCTGTTACGAAAATATACTTAGTCATGAAAGTACTCCCTTCTACTTTGTTGTTATATAATCACCGTTGCAAAGCGCAACGTATGTAGATAACACCGTATCTATCTTATTGTTAGACTCTTTTTATTTTCTAAACAAAAAACAAAAAAGAAAATTGCTCCCCTCATCACGAAAAGTAATAAGTAGGGAGCAATTTTCTTTTATATTTACACTTAAAAAGTATTATCGTCCTGTTTTAAAGAGCCCAAAAATGATTCTACATGGACGATAATGAAAAGTCAAGAACTACAGTTCTTCCTCTTCTTCTTCTGTTTCATCATACTCGAGTTCTTCTTCAGCGAATTCATCTTCATCTTCATCATCTAAATCATCAAGATCATCGTCTTCATCGAGAACCTCGTCCAAATCTTCTACATCATCGTCGTCTTCGTCACTATCATCGTCAAAGTCTTCTTCGTCTTCTTCAGTGTAGTCATCAAAGTCTTCTTCGTCCTCAACTTTACGCTTTTTCTTAGCCTTTGGTTGAGGTAAGATTTCTTCATCAATTTGCTCGTATGGGTACCAGCTGCGTAGTCCCCAACGATTTTCTCCTAAATTGATGAAGCGTCCATCGATATTTAAATCTGTATAAAATTGTGCGATTTTCGCAGCAACTTGCTCTTGAGATAGTCCCAGCACTTGAGCGATTTCTTGAACTAAATCCTGGAATGATGTTGCTTGTCTTTTATCCTCTAAAACACTATGTACAACTTCAATCATGGAAAATTCTTTTAGCTCTTCTGGTGAATATTGCTTAAAATCCACTTATGCGGCACTTCCTTTCTTAAAATATAATCCTATATATAACGGCCTGTCTAAAAAAATCCATACTATTCATTATAAACAAAACTCCAACAAATATGCTACAAAAAAAACGGGAAACTTTTACGAGGAATCAATAAAAGTGATTCCAGACTATTATTTACGAGATTAACCTGTAGGGACTATATAAAGTGAAACTTTAATCAGTGGAGGTTTTCCCGATCCCTACTGATTATCAGCCCTCACCAATCAGGCTTTTACAGACAGTTCATCTCCCACCTAACTTCTTTAGAAAAGCGGAAGCGGCTCGATCAGAATCGCAGGACGTTGGAACCCTAGGCAGAGAGGCGCTTTTTTCCTCGTCTGAGGGGGCGAAACGACCGGAGATTCTAGCCGCTAGAGTTGGGCATTGCTTTCGCTAAATTTTGAAGTGGGAGTGTTACTGTCCTAAAATAGCGGGATAAATCGCGGCTCTGGATACAAAAGCAGCTTTCCTCTCATCTTCTCCTTCTGGTTTCACTCGGCATGGGGACAAAAAAGGCTCTGACCGCTTCTATCCATGGCCGGATGCTCTCTTCCATCTAAAAAAGGTCGTTTTTATATTTTTGGAACCATATGCGCTCCATTCAATACATACCTAATCTGCATCTCTGTATATTCCTCTAAGGTATAAAGCTTTTGCAATGCCCAGCGTCTAAATCCCCACATTTGTCCTTGAATGAAAATGTTATGAGCCAGCAATTGTATTTCCTTTTTCGTTAATGTAAATGTACCATTTTCCGTGCACTGTTCTAAAATGTTTTCAAACATCCCCACCATTTGAAACTCTTTTTCTAGCACATACGGCAGAGACTCTTTCGGTAAAAAGCGCACTTCTTGATACATAATTAACACTTCTTCTTGCAACTCATCCATTACTTTAAAATAATTCGTAATAGCTATTCTTAAACTTTCAATACTTCCCTTTTCTGTGCAGACTACTTCTTCTAATCGCTCTTTTACATGTTCATAAATACTATCACACACTAAATACAACACATCATCCTTCGTGCGAATATATTCATAAAGTGTCCCAATACTAAAGCCGGCCGCCTTTGCAATTTCCCTCGTCGTTGTACGAGGAAATCCCTTTTGCTTAAAAAGTTGTACAGCTCCTTTAATCATTTGCTCACGTCTTAGTGCGACTAGTTTCTCATCTTTTACAGATGCATGCACATTGTGCTTAACCATCCCCTTCACCTCTCTCTACTATTTGGAAGGAAAAAGCGTAGGAAAATCCCTACGCTTTTTCTCTTATTTCGTTAACATACGAGAAATTACAAGTCTTTGAATCTCTTGTGTTCCCTCATAAATTTGTGTAATCTTTGCATCACGCATGAATCGTTCTACTGGGTAATCTTTCGTATAACCATAACCACCAAATACTTGCACTGCTTCCGTCGTTACTTTCATCGCTGTATCCCCAGCAAACACTTTCGACATCGCTGACTCTTTTCCATACGGAAGTCCTTCTGATTCTAACCAAGCAGCTTGATATGTTAATAGGCGTGCAGCCTCTACATTTGTTGCCATATCCGCTAATTTAAAGCCAATTCCTTGCTGCGCGGCAATCGGCTTCCCAAACTGATGTCGTTCTCTCGCATACTCCACGGAAGCATCTAAAGCTCCTTGCGCAATACCAACAGCTTGCGCTGCAATGCCATTACGTCCACCGTCCAATGTCTGCATCGCAATTTTGAATCCTTGTCCTTCTTCGCCAAGTAAATTTTCAGCAGGGATGCGACAGTCTTCAAACATGATTTCTGTTGTTGGCGAAGAGCGAATCCCAAGCTTGCTCTCTTTCTTACCAACTGAAAATCCCGTTGCATCACTTTCTACGATAAATGCACTTGTACCTCGCTGCTTTGATTCTGGATCAGTCAATGCAAAGACAACATAAATATCCGCTATACCACCGTTTGTAATAAAAATCTTGGAACCATTTAAAATGTAATGAT
The DNA here is from genome assembly GCF_013314535.1 of Bacillus sp. Xin1. Taxonomy (GTDB): domain Bacteria; phylum Bacillota; class Bacilli; order Bacillales; family Bacillaceae_G; genus Bacillus_A. Next base: position 151,555 of record NZ_JABUAE010000006.1, read on the forward strand.
CTCCATCACGCTTTGCCGTTGTTTTCATTCCGCCCGCATCTGAACCAGATCCTGGTTCTGTTAAGCCGTATGCACCGATTTTCTTTCCTTCTGCCATCGGACGTAAAAACTTTTGTTTTTGCTCTTCTGTTCCAAATTTAAAAATAGGCCAGCCAGCAAGCGACGTATGTGCCGATAACGTAACACCTGTAGAAGCGCAAACACGGGATAACTCTTCTACAGCAATCACATACGCTAAGTAATCGCTTCCAATTCCGCCATATTCTTCAGGCCACGGGATTCCTGTTAAACCAAGGTCTGCCATTTGATCAAATAAGGCGCGGTCAAATCTTTCTTCTTCATCGCGCTCCGCAGCTGTTGGCGCCACTTCATTTCTCGCAAAATCTCGAACCATTTTTCTTATCATTTCATGTTCTTCTGATAATTTAAAATGCATATTTCTTCCTCCCCGCTCTCGTCCTCTTATAGTGCCCGGCTAATAACAAGTCTTTGTATTTCACTCGTTCCTTCATAAATTTCACAAATTTTCGCATCACGGAAAAATCGCTCAACTGGATAATCTTTTGTATAACCGTAACCACCAAATACTTGCACCGCTTCAATTGCAACATCTACCGCTGTTTTCGAAGCAAATAGCTTGGCAATAGATGCCTCTTTCCCGCACGGAAGCCCTTGCGCTCTAAGTGATGCCGCTCTATATACAAGTAGTCTTGCAGCTTCTACGCTGGTAGCCATATCCGCTAATTTAAAGCCAAGACCTTGCTGCGCCGCAATTGGCTTCCCAAATTGCTGACGCTCCTTCGCATAATCCACTGCACACGCTAGCGCCGCCTCAGCGATTCCAAGTGACTGCGCCCCAATACCAATGCGGCCAACATCTAGATTCGCCATCGCTACTTTAAAACCTTGTCCTTCTTCACCAAGTAAATTCTCTGCCGGCACTTTCATATCTTCAAATGTTAGTTGTACTGTACGAGAGCCAAGCAATCCCATCTTATGTTCATCTTTGCCAACGATTAAACCTGGCGTATCCTTCTCTACAATAAACGCGGAAATCCCGCTTTTCCCTGCATCTGGATTCGTAGAAGCAAATACAATATATGTATCCGCCTCACCACCATTTGTAATAAATACTTTTGATCCGTTAATGACATAATGGTCACCTTGCTTGACGGCCCTTGATTTTAGGCTACCCGCATCTGACCCAGCATTCGGCTCTGTTAAAGCAAACGCTCCTAAATATTCACCCGTTGCTAGTTTGGAAACATATTTTTGCTTTTGTTCTTCTGTTCCAAAATATAAGATAGGGTTTGTTCCAACCGATGTATGCACCGCCAAAATAACACCAATTGTCGCACTCACCTTTGATAATTCTTCAATAGCTAAAATGTAAGAAATAAAATCCATTTCCGCACCGCCATATTTCGCTGGTGCTGGAATACCCATAAGTCCAAGTTCACCCATCTTCGTCAAAATCTCTCTAGGAAACACCCCTTGTTCCATCTCTGGAACAAAGGGAGCAATTTCCTTCTGTGCAAAATCTCGAACCATTTTCCTCATCATCTGCTGCTCTTCTGTAAAATGAAAATTCATATGCCCCGCCTCCATTTTGCTATATTTCTTCTTTCGAATTTCTGGTAAGACCACTACTTTATACAAAGAGGGAGACCTACCTATCCTTGCTTTCTACTCGTACACATAGAAACCGCGGCCTGTTTTCCTTCCTAGCCAGCCAGCATTTACATACTTACGTAATAATGGACATGGGCGATACTTACTATCTCCTAATCCTTCATGCAGAACTTCCATAATGTATAAACATGTATCTAAACCGATAAAATCTGCTAACGTTAATGGCCCCATTGGATGATTCATTCCAAGTTTCATCACTTCATCGATTGCTTCTTTCGTTGCTACTCCTTCATATAACGTATAAATCGCTTCATTGATCATTGGCAATAAAATACGGTTAGAAACAAATCCAGGGAAGTCATTCACTTCAACAGGTACTTTTCCAATTTTCTTTGTAATATCTTCAATCGTTTCGTATACCACATCATCTGTTGCAAGTCCGCGGATGATTTCTACAAGCTTCATAACCGGAACTGGATTCATAAAGTGCATCCCAATTACTTTCTCTGGACGTTTTGTGACCGCTGCAATTTCCGTAATTGGTAAAGAAGATGTATTCGTCGCTAAAATCGCATGTTCTGGTGCAATTTCATCTAAATTCGCGAAAATTTTCTTTTTAATATCCATTTTTTCAACAGCTGCTTCAATGACAAGATCTGCTTCCTTTACACAATCTAATTCAAGCGTTGCTGTAAGGCGATTTAAAGTCGATTCTTTAACTTCTTCATCCATGCGCCCTTTTTCTACTTGTCTAGCTAAATTCTTTGTAATAATAGCTAATCCTCGATCTAATTGCTCTTGTTTTAAGTCTTGCATATACACGTTATATCCTGCCATCGCACACACCTGCGCAATACCCGAACCCATTTGCCCCGCACCAATTACAACTATTTTTTGTACACTCATTTTTTCTCCCCCTTTTTATTAATGAACTTCAATCATAATCGCGTCGCCTTGGCCACCACCGCTACAAATCGATGCGATTCCAATTCCACCGCCGCGCTTCTTCAGTGCATGAATAAGCGTTACAATAATACGCGCCCCGCTTGCTCCAATTGGATGCCCCATCGCAACTGCTCCGCCGTTTACGTTAATTTTTTCTGGATCAATTCCTGCAATATTAGCACTTGCAATCGCAACTGCTGCGAACGCTTCATTGATTTCGAATAAATCAATCTCATCCACCGTCTTACCTGTTTTCTTCAAAAGCTCATTAATCGCATAACCTGGCGTTCTTGGAAAATCTTTCGATTCCACCGCAATTGCTGTATGCGCTAAAATTGTTGCTAATGGCTTTCTTCCTTCTTGCTGCGCTCTGTCCTCGCTCATTAATACGAGCGCTGCCCCGCCATCGTTTAACCCCGGTGCATTCCCAGCTGTTACTGCCGCCGACGGATCAAATACAGGTTTTAATTTTGCTAACTTTTCAACCGTTGTATCTTCACGTGGTGCTTCATCTTTTGTCACAACAATCGGATCTCCCTTTCGCTGCGGTACTAAAACAGGAACGATTTCTTCTTCAAATCTTCCTTCTTTTTGCGCCGCAACTGCGCGCTGATGGCTACGATATGCCCATTCATCTTGCGCTTCGCGAGGGATTCCGTCCTCCTTCGCAACTTCCCCGCCATACACGCCCATATGTATACCAGAAAATGCACATGTTAAGCCATCTACTACATTTAAATCAGCAACTTGATTATGTCCCATCCGGTATCCCCAGCGTGCGTCTTGTAAAATATAAGGACTATTGCTCATGGATTCCATTCCGCCTGCTACAATAAGCGTTTGATCTCCAGTGCGAATAATTTGGTCCGCTAACGTTACAGAGCGAAGGCCAGATGCACAAACTTTATTCACCGTTTCCGTACGCGTTTCCCAAGGAAGCCCTGCTTCCCTCGCTGCTTGACGAGAAGGAATTTGCCCCTGTCCTCCTTGAATTACCGCTCCAAATATAACTTCTTCAACATCATTTGCAGAAACGTCCGCTCTCTCAAGCGCGGCTTTTATCGCGATTCCTCCAAGTTTCGTTGCTTTTACATCCTTTAAAGATCCTCCAAACTTTCCAACCGGTGTTCTTGTAGCACTTAAAATAACTGTTCTTACCACTTTTATTTCCCCCATTTCTTTTTTTCGGCGCTGAGCGCCCGCTCGGTACTCTTACGCTGAGAAGAGGTGCAAATCTTGCACCTCTTTCTAAAGTTGTATGGATTCTTACGTATTAGATAACTTCTTTCTTAGGCCCAATTACAGAGCGTTCTAAAATCTCTGTTATATCAAGCGTTTGAACTTGTTCCTCTACTTCTTTTGCTTTCGTACCATCACTAATCATCGTTAAACAATACGGACACCCCGTACCAATGATTGACGGTGACGTTGCAAGTGCTTGCTCTGTACGCGCAACGTTAATGCGTGAGCCCGTCGTTTCTTCCATCCACATAAGCCCGCCACCTGCGCCGCAGCACATACCTGTTTCACGATTACGCTCCATCTCAACAACATTTACACCTGGAATTGCTTTTAAAATATTGCGCGGTGCTTCATATACTTCGTTGTATCTTCCTAAATAACAGGAATCATGATAAGTAACCGTTTCTTCAATACGGTGAACTGGCTCTAATCGCCCTTCTTTCACCCACTGTGCTAATAATTCTGTATGGTGATAGACTTCTGCTTGTAAGCCAAAGTCTGGATACTCATTTTTAAATGTGTTATAGGCATGCGGATCAATCGTAACGATTTTCTTCACACCTGCTTTTTCAAACTCCTCAATATTTTTAGTTGCCATCTCCTGGAATACGAATTCATTTCCGAGGCGGCGCGGTGTATCTCCAGAGTTCTTTTCTTTGTTACCAAGAATCACAAATGATATGCCTGCTTTATTCATTAGCTTCGCGAATGATATCGCAATTTTCTGACTGCGGTTATCATACGATCCCATAGAACCAACCCAGAATAAGTATTCAAACTCTTCGCCAGCTTTTGTTTTCTCTTTCACAGTCGGAACTGTTACTTCATCATCACCTTGGCGCCATGTTTCACGCTCTTTACGATTCAGCCCCCACGGATTTCCTTGGCGCTCAATATTTGTCATTGCACGCTGTGCTTCCGCATCCATCTTTCCTTCTGTTAAAACAAGATAACGACGTAAATCAATAATTTTGTCAACATGCTCATTCATAACTGGACACTGATCTTCACAGTTACGGCATGTTGTACATGCCCAAATTTCTTCTTCTGTAATGACGTCCCCAATTAAGCTTGGATCATAGGCAAGTGCCGCTGCTGATTCTTGTTGTCCTTGTCCAGCCGCCATCGCTAACTGATTTCCTTGTGTCTTGTTAAACGCAACTGCCGGAACCCACGGTACCTTTGAGGTTACCGCTGCCCCCTTATCTGTCAGATGGTCACGAAGTTTTACAATTAAATCCATTGGCGACAATATTTTTCCTGTCCCTGTTGCCGGACACATATTTGTACAGCGCCCACACTCTACGCAAGCGTATAAATCAATGAGCTGATTCTGTCTAAAGTCTTCAATTTTTCCAACACCAAATGTTTCTTGTGTCTCATCTTCAAAATCAATTTTTTCAAGCTTTCCTGGATTAGAAAGACGGCTAAAAAATACATTGGCCGGTCCAGCAATTAAATGTGCGTGTTTCGATTGTGGTACATAAACTAAAAATGTTAACAAAATAAGTAGATGCACCCACCAAGAGAAATAGAACACCGAAATGGCTACGGTTTCATTTATCCCCGAAAAAACGTAAGCGATTCCAGAAGCAATTGGTTCGCTCCATGAAAGTTCCTCTCCGTGCCATATAATGCCCATACCGTTACCGAGTAGTACAGAAAGCATCAAGCCGCCAATAAAGATAAGAACAAGGCCCGATTTAAAATTACGTTTTAGACGAACAAGCTTTTCAACGTACCTTCTATGAAAAGCCCAAAAAACTGCGATTAAAATCATTAGTGTGACAATTTCCTGGAAGAATGTAAATGCAGGGTATAGTGGCCCAAGTGGAAGATGTGATCCTGGTGCGAGTCCTTTCCAAATGAAGTCTATTGCTCCAAATTGGACAAGAATAAATCCGTAAAAAAACATAACATGCATAATACCGCTTTTTTTATCTTTCAGCAATTTTTTTTGGCCGAAAACGTTGACCTTTAGAAGGTCCCATCGTTCTTTAAAGCGGCGATCAAATTCTACTTTTTTTCCTAATTGTATGTAGGCCATCCTCGTTCGTATAAGATATACAAACAAATATCCCGCATAAACAATAACAGCAATGGAAGCCAGCCAATTAATAATCAGTAAGCTATTCATTTTTATGCTACCCCTCTCTTTGTAAGCCCTCTTTCTTTTAGAATCTTCGAAAATAAATAATTTTCTGAATTATATCCCCTATTCCCATTATATAATGAGTGAGCATTCAGTCAACAGTTTTTTGTTATACAACAACACATTTTTTCATAAAGCTGTTTATTTAGGTGAAACTATAAGAATGAATTCTCAGGAGGTAATTTGATAATGGTCTTTTTATCTCTCTTACTAACAGGCTTAGTCATATGGATTTTACTCGACCTTTTACTCGGAAGAAAACATCATTTAAAAAAAATAAAATCCCGCCCTTTTCCTTTGCGACGCAGCGATTTTAAATTATATACATGGGGCACAAATTTATACAATGATTTACTTCTAGATATACAGGAGGCGAAGCATCATATACATATTTTATTTTTCATTGTCAAAGATGATGAAATTAGTCAAACCTTTTTACAACTTCTCGCTGAAAAAGCAAAACAAGGTATAGAAGTACGTCTCCTTCTCGATCGTATAGGAAGTCATCATTTATCAGATGAAGCCATTCGCTCACTTAAGCAACACGGTGTATCTTTTTCCTATTGTCATAAAATCAAGCTCCCTTTTCTCTTTTTTTCTGCAAACCAAAGAAATCATAGAAAAATTACGATTATCGATGGAAAAATTGGCTATATTGGGGGATTCAACATCGGAGAGGAATATTTAGGGCATGATCCAGAAATCGGTCTTTGGCGTGATTATCATTTACGCCTGAATGGAGAAGGCGTACAAGATTTACAAAAACAGTTTTTGCACGATTGGCGCGATGATACCAATGAAGATTTGTTAGAAGAAACATCATTTTTTCCAAAACAGCTACCAGGCCCTATAGCGCACCGTTTTATTCCAACAGACGGTGCCTATTTACAGGAAACATTCGTATCACTTATTGAAAGTGCAAAAGAAGAATTATACATTGGGACGCCCTATTTTATTCCGGGAAAAATAGTGATGAACGCATTATTACAAGCAAAAAAACGAGGTGTTCGCGTTACAATTCTCGTTCCAAAAAAGGCAGATCATCCGCTCGTTCGCGAAGCGAAATTACCATACTGCCGAAAATTGATACAAGCAGGTTGTAATATTTATGAATTTCAACAAGGTTTTTTTCATGCCAAAATTATTATGGTAGATAATCACATTTGTGATATTGGAACAGCTAATTTCGATATGAGAAGTTTATATATCAATCATGAAATAAATTGTCTCCTTTATGACCCAGCTTTTATACAAGAAATTAAGGTTCAAATTAACAAAGATATTGAAGTGTCTTCATTGCTTACTTGGAAAGATGTTTCCTCTCTCTCCCTTATCGATAAAGGAAAAGAATGGATTGGGACGTTACTAGCGTTTTTCTTATGAAATGAAACTTTTATAATGAAATAATAAATAACGGGGGTAGGGCAGATGATTATGCGCTTTGGGTATGTCTCACATGCAGTCGCTTTGTGGGACTGTTCCCCTGCTAAAACAGTGACATTTACAACGTGGAAAAAGCTTGGCAAACAGGAACGAGAAGAGAAATTATATACTATTACAATGCAAAATCTTATGCATACATTACGTATTCTTCATTACAATATCGCACATGAAATTCCGTTATATCGATTATCTTCTTCTATCGTCCCACTCGCAACCCATCCTGAAGTTGATTTTGATTATATCGATATATTTACACCATTTTGGCGTCAGATGGGTGAATTAATTCGAAGTCATAACTTACGGGTTAGCTTTCACCCAAATCAGTTCACATTATTTACAAGTGACAAACCTCACATTACCGAAAATGCTGTTCTAGATATGACATATCACTATAACGTATTAGACGCAATGGGATTAGCCGATTCTTCTTATATTAACATTCATGTAGGGGGTGCATATGGCAATAAAGAAAAAGCAGTTCGGCGCTTTCATGAGAATATAAAAGCGCTCCCTTCCCATATAAAACAACAAATGACACTTGAAAATGATGATAAAACCTATACAGCCTCTGAAACATTAGCTATTTGTCAAAAGGAAAAAATCCCTTTCGTCTTTGATTATCATCATCACATGGCAAATCTTTGTGATGAACCGTTAACTGAGCTACTGCCAGCGATTTTCAAAACATGGAATCATACAAGTATAGTTCCTAAAGTTCATATCTCTTCACCAAGATCAGAAAAAGAATTCAGAGCTCACGCTGACTATATTAACACTACATTTATAAAACCTTTTTTATACATCGTAAAAGAAATAAATCAGGATTTTGATATCATGCTTGAAAGCAAACAAAAAGATTTAGCACTTTTTCAATTAGTAGATGAACTCGCTTCTATAAGGGGGGTGAGACGAATAAGCGGTGCAACGCTACAGTGGTAATTGTAACGCTGTTTCACGATTCTCTTCTCTTTGGTGTGATTGCCGAAGGTGTTAAGAGAAAGGAATAATAGTCATTCTTACATACCTAAACCTTTGACTACATTCAAGAACTTTGAACTATCCAGCACTTTTATCCCTAACAAAAAATAAAGAACCCTCACTTGGGTTCTTTTTTATCTTAATGTTCAAATGGTAAATCTGAAGCTAATTGTACTTGTTCCTGTTGATTTGTTAATGTGTGATCCTGACTTACTCCGAACGCCACGCCAGCTAGCATTGCTATCGCCATTAAACTGCATGCAAGAAACTTTTTCATCACTTATCACCCTATGTTCTATTTTCTTTAAATATATCATGAAATAATTTCTTTTAAAAATGCAATTATGCATATTTCCGTATAATCGCATTAGTTAAAAATTAGCGGGAAAACACTATCCGTTCGTTCCACCCAGATAAGTCCTTTTTTTTAACAGTGTTTCTTTATAAGAATGTAAATCTAGTAGATCAAAAAATAATAAAGCTTTTTCATAAACACATGCAATTTCACTTGGCGGATAACTTAATTTTTCTAAACACTCTCCCTTTTGATAGTACAGTTGTCCAAGAAGCTTCATACTTCCTATAGAACGCGATGTTTCAATAGCCTTCTCTACTTGATGAAGCGCTTTCTCATATTCATCGCTTAAATATAAGGCTTTTGCATAATTATATCGAATCTTAACAATGAAATCTGGATCACTCTGTAACGACTCAAGCTGATTTAAAATATTTTGAAATAATGTAATAGCTTTTTCTAAATGATTATTTTCTGCATAAATACTAGCAATCGAATTTTCAATATATAAATTTTGAAACACATCCACCCCACCATATTGCTGATGAATTATATTTTTTAGCTCTGAAATGCAGTATTCAAAATTAACTTTCTTTAAAGCATAAGAGGAGACATGATAGTGCCATAGAAGAAATTGTTTAAATTCAGGATGCCCCTCTTCTTTCTTAAGTTCCTCTGAAACAATTTTATAAATTTGACCATACTGCTTCTTCTTACCCAACATTTGAATCTGATCCTTAAACTGTTTCTTTCTTTCAATATCAGAATAAATGAGCACTTCATAAAAATGAATGATGGGAACTCTTAGCTTTGCTGCAATTCCTTGGAGTATATCCATACTTGGATATACTGAACCTGATTCAATTCTGCTCACTTCTGATTGATGACATATATTATCAGATAACTGTTTTTGTGTTAAACCTCTTAACATTCTAATTTTCTTTATTTCTGCTCCTAGCTTTTCTGCGTGCATAATTGTTCACCATCCCATTACAGAAATCTAACTTTTCAAGTTGTCATACCACTACAATAATTGTTTTTCGACATTTTTTGATATGAAATATTGCATAATATGTACATAAAATTCGGCAAACTTTTCTTACAATTCATTTCATACAAATACAAAATTAAAAACGTTAGAGATAAATTATAAAAAAGTTGTATTGCATCCCTTGCTTTTGTTCTACTCTTTCCTTTATCAACGGAAGTGATTACTGCCAAAGAAATTGCTAAAAATGCAGTAAAAGTTAAAAGTGTCCATCCTAATTTAACAATTGGTAAATTCGCTGAACCACAAAACGGTACAAAAGAAAATATTGCTTAAAAAATACTTAGTAAAGTACGTGATACCAAAGGACAACAAGAACAAGTTATCCTTGAAAAAGATGTTGATTCTCAACCTATAAACAAAGAAACAAAAGAAAATCAAACCGAAGTACGTCTCTCCAAAACATGTAAAATTTACAAAGTATACGGGCAAGGCATCATTGTTAAAGTAGATAAAAAATGGGGTAATTACGACTGTTAGTGGTAAAGTTGCCCAAAGTTTAGAACAGCAACCTAGTCTTACTATACCAAATTTTTTGTCGAAAAATGAAGTAAAATCTGCATTAAACAATGCGTTTCAATTCTCAAACCCACGGATATACCCTCTTAGCAGCAGTAAATAAAAAGGAGAATAATAGAAAAAGATGTTTACCACTATAAACGGTAAACATCTTTTTTATATCCATCCTTTTTCTTCTGCAATTGTGATGGCTTCAATTCTATTTTTAGCATCTAACTTTGTTAATACTTCTGAAATGTAATTTCGCACCGTACCCGGAGAAAGATAAAGTGCCTTAGCGATTTCACTTGCTGTTTTTCCTTCTTTCGCTAACAAAAGTACTTCTTTCTCACGGTCTGATAGCGGATTTTGTTCTTGCCATAATCCAAACATTAATTCAGGAGAAATCTCCCTTTTCCCTTTCATCACATTGCGAATCGCCGCCGCTAGATCTTCACTTGGGCTATCCTTTAATAAATATCCATGAACACCAGCCTTCATCGCTCTTTCAAAATAACCCGGACGTGCAAATGTTGTTAACATCATTATCTTGCATGGTGATTTTTTCTTCTGCAGTATCTCTGCAACATCTAATCCACTTTGAATCGGCATTTCAATATCCATAATGCTGACATCTGGCTGCAACTTTTCAATTAATTTTAAAGCTTCCTCTCCATTTTCCGCTTGCCCAACCACTTCAATATCGTCTTCTAAATCAAGAAGCGCTCCTAATGCCCCACGAAGCATTCGTTGATCCTCTGCAATAATAATTCGAATCATGCTCTCACCTCATCTTTTCCCGTTCTAATTACAATTGGCACCTTCACGATTAACAACATCCCTGGATGCAGTTCTTCTAGTTCAAGTGCTCCATCAATCAGTGCGAGCCGTTCTTTCATACCTAATATGCCATTCCCATCATGACTTTGCTTTTGTAATCCTACTCCATTATCTTTAACCTGCAAAATAAGTTCTCCCTGTGTTTCAAATAAAGAAACTGTACACATCACTGCCTTACTATGCTTAACGACATTTGTTACCGCTTCTCGCAAACACATCCCTAAAATATTTTGCTCAAGTGGTGATAACGCATTAGAACTTGCCCTCTGCTCTATCTTTAGTGAAATATTAGCTGCTTGCAAAATAGCTTTTATTTGTTCCAGTTCTTCTTCTACAGTAATCATCCGCATATCCGAAATTAATTCTCTCAGCTGCTTTAAAGCTGTGCGCGATGTTTGCGTAATTTCCTTCGCTTCTACACTTGCCCGCTCTGGGTTTTTCACAATCAATTTCTCAACGAGCTGACTTTTTAAAGTAATAAGAGATAATGTATGCCCTAACGTATCATGTAAATCTCTTGCAATCCGCTGACGTTCTTCACGTTTTACTAAATCTTTAATTTGTTCATTTGCTTGATGTAGTTGGTTCTTTAACATCTTTTTTTGATTGAAATTACGCATACCAAACGGTGTAAGAATCATTAAAATAAACATTGGAACAATATTAACTAAACTTGTAGTTGTTAATTGTTCAAAATATACAAATATAAAGCCTACAAGCATTACAATTAAAAGAAAAAATAATACTCGAAATACTTTTTTACTTGGTGCGAATCCCATTGCGCTTGCTGTAAAAAAGCCAAAAAAGATCATAAAAGGATTATAAAGTAAGGAAAATAAGAATATCAGCACCATTTGAATACATGCCCATAAAATAAACGTCTTCTTCACAAAATAAAGTTGACGGTATGTGATAACAAAAATAATCAGCATACCAATCCCCATTAAAAGCTTCCATCCTGATACTTGCGTTAAATTGTAAATCGGAAATAGTAAATACACAAACCACATATACGGGAAGAACCCCATATGTTTTGGGAAAAATTCAAACTGCTTCTTTTCTGTCATTTATACCGCTTCCTGTCGCTTTCTTATATATATTGATATTATAACAAATATAAGGAAATAACCTCCTAAAATCGCGATATTTTCCCATCCTATCGATTTCCCAGCGACAATATCCCATGCTCCGCTTCCGAAGTGATATGTCGGTGTCCACTCTCCTATTGCTCTTAATACTTTCGGAAAAACTTCAATTGGCATCCATAAACCGCCTAACACTGCTAAACTCATATTTAAAATGTTAGCAAGCCCCGCAGCTGCATCTGCTTTCTTAATGGAACCAATAACCGTTCCTAATGCTAAAAATGGTGTAACACCTAGTAATAGCCACACTCCTGCACCAATCCATTGTCCAACCGTTAACGATACGTCATTAATTAATATCCCTGCGATAAAGATCACAAGTATTGAAAAAGCATTTACTACCGTTTGCGAAATAATTTTAGCCGTTATATATGCACCCTCTGGAAGTGGGGTAATTTTCAAAAGATGTGTCCATCCTTGCCCTTTTTCTTGTGAAATTCTGACACCAAAACTAAAAAGTGCTGTTCCAACAATACTGAAAGTTGCCATCGAAATTAAATAATGTGCTTGCCATGCTGCACCATTTTGCGGTACTTGAATTACGTTTGTAAAAATATAGTAAAACAAAACTGGCATTAATAATGAGAAAAAGATAAATAACTTATTGCGAAACGTACGCAAAATCTCTATTTTGCATTGCATCCATAATGCTTTCATGCGATAACCTCCTTCTGATTTGCGACAAACTGTTCAAATGCTTCATCCAGACTTCCACGTTCAACCGAAATATCTGTAACAGGCAAGCCCTTTTGATAAATTGCTTGTAACGTAGCATCCGTGTCATCTGTCGTGAGAATAACGCGCTGTTCATGAAACTGTACTGTCGTTACATGTGGTAAGCTCTTCAACAAACCTGTAGGAATTTTTTCTTTTGTATAAAATGAAATCGTTTTTCGAGAGATTGTTGCTTTCATTTCTTCTGGAGTCCCATCTGCAATGATTTTCCCATTCGCAAATAATAAAATCCGATCTGCTAGTGCATCAGCTTCTTCTAAATAATGCGTTGTTAAAAGGATTGTTTTCCCTTCGTTTGCTAGCTTTCGAATCGTTTCCCAAAAAGTCTTTCTAGACGTAATATCCATCCCGACAGTCGGTTCATCTAAAAATAATAAATCCGGGTTTCCAGCAAGTGCGAGTGCAAAATTTAAACGTCGTTTCTGACCACCTGATAATTTTTCACATCGTTGCTTTACTTCAGACTCTAAGTTTGATAACTGAAGCAATGTTTCTTTTGCAACCGGATTTGTATAATAACTACGAAACAAATCAATCGCCTCGCCAACTGATATACTATCAATCACACTTACCTCTTGCAGCATTGCACCAAGGCGATTGCGAACATCCCGATGCTTTGGACTCTTCCCAAATATAGAAACACTTCCTTCTGATGGATCCCTTAACCCAAGCATCATTGAAATTGCTGTTGTTTTCCCTGCGCCATTTGGCCCAAGAATTGCAACAATTTGCCCCTTCTCCACATGAAATGAAACGTTATTTACAGCCCTTTTATGTTTAAATGTTTTTGAAACACCATTTACTTCAATAATCTTTTCCATCTCTCCACCTCCGCTGTTCCTTATATTTACATTGTATAAATTGGAAGAGATGGAAAACAGTAAGATACGTCATGATATGCATATGACAATTGTCATAAAGTTCCTATGAGACCCGTCAAGGCGTTCAAAAAAAAGCCCTGACCTCACGCAAGTAGCAGGACAAAAATAAACATGATACAATCGTATAAGATTTACAATCGAGGAAGGACAGTGGTTTTTTATGATTATTCGTAATGAACAAGACTTGGAAGGTTTACGAAAAATCGGCCGCGTTGTTGCGCTTGCACGTGAAGAAATGAAAAAACAAGCAAAGCCAGGTATGACAACGAAAGAGCTTGATTTAATCGGTAAGAAAATATTAGATGAGCACGGTGCTATTTCTGCACCTGAAAAAGAATATGATTTCCCGGGCTTCACTTGTATTAGTGTAAATGAAGAAGTTGCTCACGGTATTCCAAAAGATCAAGTATTAAAAGAAGGCGACTTAGTAAATGTTGATGTATCTGCAGCACTTGACGGTTATTATGCAGATACAGGTATTTCTTTTGTTCTTGGGCAAGATGAAGAAAAAGAAAAACTTTGCCAAGCTGCAGTAGACGCATTTTGGGCAGCAATGAAAAAAGTAAAAGCTGGTTCAAAACAAAACCAAATCGGTCGCGCGGTTTCTAACTTTGCACATAAAAACGGCTATTCTGTTATTCAAAACTTAACAGGACACGGTATTGGTCTTAGCCTACACGAAGCACCAAACCATATTTTAAGCTACTACGATCCAATGGATAATGCGCTTTTGAAAGACGGACTTGTTATCGCTGTAGAACCTTTTATTTCTATGAAAGCCGACCACATTATCGAACGTGGCGATGATGGCTGGACATTTGTAACACCAGATAAAAGCCTTGTTGCACAATGTGAACATACAGTTGTCGTAACACGCGGTGAACCAATTATTTTAACTGAACTATAAAAAGAAAAGGAATGCAGATGGCATTCCTTTTTCTATACAAAAAAAGAAGAGAAATCAGCATTGATTTCTCCTCTTCGCATATGGATGCCTTACATGTTTACTGATGGTAATCATGAAATGTGGGAACATGATTACCATAGTTTAAAGGTTCAAGCATGAAAAACAGAAATCCCACCCTGAATTTCTGTTTCTCTACACAATCTAAAGTTTGGGTACACTAGACATGCATTTTAGGGGCTTTCAAACAAGAAAGCGAACCTTCTTTTCAAATAATAGCATATACACCTCCTCTAAAAATATGTAAATATGCATATATACATTATTCTTACTTTTATTTCTCAACTTAAATTAATTGAAAATACAAAAAATAACAGGTAGAATATAGTCGTTATCCGTCTTCTTTTGTCAGTCAGATAGAATAGAAGAATGGGAGAGGAATATATGAAGAAAACATGGAAACAAAAAATAGTAAGCTCTTTGCTTGCTGCAACACTCGCTGTCAGCTTAGCTCCAATCGGACAAGTAAAGGCTGATTCCCCGCAAACAACGATTGAGACTCCACCTATCACAAAGCAAGTTGATGCGAACCGCGCAATCGAACATGTACGTTTTTTATCAGAAACCATCGGCCCACGCCCTGGTGGGACACAATCAGAAAAATGGGCTTCCCGCTATGTTGGTATGCAATTAAAATCAATGGGATATGAGGTAGAGTATCAACCATTTGCTGTACCCGATCAATATGTAGGGTTCATTGAATCACCGTTATCCAAATCGCGGAATTGGCAAGCCGGCGCTGCTCCAAATTCCCTTATTTCAGCTGAAGCTGTTACGGCTCCTCTCATTTTTGTACCAAATGGAACAAAGTTAGACGAAATTCCAAATGAAGTTAATGGGAAAATTGTCTTATTTGAACGAGGTGCAACAGTAGCAGATTACAACAAACAAGTAGAAAATGCGGTAGCAAAAGGCGCAAAAGGCGTTCTTTTATATAGTTTAATTGGTGGTCGCGGTAACTATGGACAAACATTCAATCCAAGATTAACGAAAAAACAGTCAATCCCTGTATTTGGCCTTGCTTATGCACAAGGAAATGCCTTCAAGGAAGAATTAGCAAAAAAAGGGGACACAATCCTTTCTTTAAAAGCACGACATGAATCAAACTTACAGTCACTAAATGTTATTGCGAAAAAGAAACCGAAAAACAGCACTGGAAATGAAAAAGCTGTTATCGTAAGTTCCCACTATGACAGCGTTGCTGGAGCACCTGGAGCAAATGATAACGCCTCTGGAACGGGGTTAGTATTAGAATTAGCTCGCGCATTTCAAAATGTAGAAACTGACAAAGAAATTCGCTTTATTGCTTTTGGATCAGAAGAAATGGGACTGATTGGCTCTGAGCACTATGTTGATAACTTATCACAAAAAGAACGCGATCGTATTTTAGGTGTGTTCAATGCTGATATGGTTTCAACAAACTATGATAAAGCGAAAAACTTATATGCAATGACACCAGATGGTTCTACGAATCTTGTAACGGACGCTACATTAAATGCAGCTAAACAATTAAATAATGATCTTGTTCTTCATGGTAAATTCGGCTCTAGTGACCATGTTCCATTTACTTATGCAGGCATTCCTGCAGCCCTATTCATTTGGATGGGAGTAGATAGCTGGGATCCACTTATCTATCATATTGAAAAGGTATACCACACACCACAAGATAACATTCGAGAAAACATTTCACCAGAACGTATGAAAATGGCGTTAGATGTCATCGGTACTGGTGTTTATGATGTTCTTCAAAAACCAGCTGTACAAACAGAGGAAAAAGCAGCTTAATTATCACTAAAGCCACTTACTCCAAAATGGTGGCTTTTTTGTTGAGAAAAAATAAATATGCATAATAGCATATTCACTTCAAGTTATATATGCATAATAGCATATTCATTTCAGGGTATTATCATGTAGAATACCAAATGTAAGAATAACGATTTTACCTAATAAGAAGGCATTTTTATTATAAAAAAACGATTCTTGAAGGTGTATCAAATTTTGCCGGACTGACAGGAGTTGCTGCTTTTGTTTCAAAAACAAAAGCTACCGCTGCAACCATTCAAAAACAAAACTTTACCAAATATTATTTATAAAAATAGCTATACAGTCATCCAAAACTTAATGGAACATGGCATTAATCATAAGCTTACATGAGGTATCAAATCACATTCTAAGCTTATGCTTCAATGGATAATGCACTTCTTAACGATGGTTTTTTTATCAATTTAGAACCATTCATCTCTGTGAAAGTTGACCATATTATTGAGCCGCTGATTCAGTTCACTTTAAAAACGCTCTCTTTTTTCAATAAAAAAAACCCCTTTAGGTGGCATTCTTTCCTTCACCTTATCGTGAAGTTTTTTGAATACCTACCTAAAGGGAGTAATATCAATAGTAATTTTTTAATTTGTCAGCTACTTAGATTACAGTGTAATCAATAATCTAAAGCTTTTTTATTATTTTACTCGCTGACGAGCGAATAGAATTCCACCTAAAAGGAACAATACCATACCTCCAACAATTGAAATCATTTCCGCTGATGTTCCTCCTGTGTTAGGAAGTAATGTCGGCTTATCATTTTCTGTAGTAGGTGGAACTTTTGAATCGTTGTTTGTGTTTGGATCTTTCGGATCTGTGTTTGGATCTTTCGGATCTGTGTTTGGATCTTTTGGATCTGTGCTTGGATCTTTTGGATCTGTGTTTGGATCTTTTGGATCTGTGCTTGGATCTTTTGGATCTGTGTTTGGATCTTTTGGATCTGTGCTTGGATCTTTTGGATCTGTGTTTGGATCTTTTGGATCTGTGTTTGGATCTTTTGGATCTACGATTTTTGTATTCGTGATGTCATAACCATTTACTTCGGATTTGTATCCGTCTACTGCTTGTTCTTTTACTTCATACTTGTAAGCTACACCATTTTCATCATATGCTGCTAAATCTGTAAACGCATATTTCCATTCGCTTGCTGCGCTTACTTCTTGTGTTGCGATTACTTTACCATTTTGTAGTAGGTCTACTTTAATCATTTCTGGACGATCTTTTGCGTTATCGTCTTTCCATGTTTTCGTTCCTTCTACTTTTGTTTCGCCTACTTTTGTATTCGTGATGTCATATCCTTTTACTTCAGATTGATATCCGTCTACCGGTTGTTCTTTCACTTCATACTTGTATGCTTTGCCTTCTGCATCGTATGCCGCTAAATCTTTGAATTCATACTTCCAATCGCTTGCTGCGCTTACTTCTTGCGTTGCGATTACTTTACCATTTTGTAGTAGGTCTACTTTAATCATGTTC
>NZ_JABUAE010000007.1 GCF_013314535.1 Bacillus sp. Xin1
ATTTAAAAGAAGTCCTTTTTTCATTCCTATCACACTACTATATTACTTTTCATATTCTTAATTATTTCAATAATAACCCTCGAAGATTGATTCGCTGCAACTTTTGCAAAGCTTTCATAAGATATAGTTGCCTCATCATCTGCAGTATCAGAAATACATCGAATGACAAGAAATGGTACATCATTTATATACGCAGCATGACCAATCGCCGAACCTTCCATCTCTACACAATGCGGCGAGTATTCAGCAATTAATTTCTCTTTCAGCTGCGTACTTTCTACAAAGCATTCCCCGCTAACAATTCTTCCCTTATAAACGTTTCCTTCTAGTCCAATTGTATTACATGATTGTAATGCTAGTTCTCTCAATTCCTTATTTGCAATGAACGTTTCTTGAAACGGAAATAAATTTTTCATTTGTCCTTTATCTACATCATGATGTGTAACATTCGTAGAAATTACGAGATCTCCAACTTTCATACCTGTATATAATCCACCTGCAACACCTGTATTAATCATACAATCTACTTCGAATTTGTTTATTAAAGTTTGTGCACATGAAGCAGCATTCACCTTTCCAACACCACACCTTGTAAGAATAATCTCTTTATCCATGAAAATCCCTCGATAAAAAGGCATTTTGGCAATCGTAAATTCCTCTTGAACCTCTAGCTTTTCTAAAAGTAAGTCTATTTCAATTTGCATTGCTCCAATAATACCGATTTTTTTCATTTGTCATTTACCTCTTCTCGATTATATATAAAGTTTAAGTCACTGAACACTTTTCCGGACTCTCTCAGCCATAACGGATACTAAAAATTTTGGAAGGATAAGCTGCCTTTTTATTCTCTTAGGCTGTGTTACTAATCTATATAACCACTCTGTACCAGTATCCCTCATTAGTTTTGGAGCGCGCTTTACCGTGCCAGATAAAATATCAATCATACCTCCAATACCAATAGATAACGGTATGTTTAATTCTTGAAGATTTTCATAGATGAATAACTCTTGCTTAGGAGATCCTAACCCTACCAATAGTAAGTGTGGTTCGAATTGTTGAATTCGAAGTTTAACTTCTTCTATCTGCTTTTCATATACAAAGCCATGTTGTCCTTCAAAAATAGCATGTGGAAAACGCATTTTTAAATTCTCTAACGCTTTCTCATTACTTTCAGGTGCAGCACCAAAAAGAAACACACGGTATCCCTTTTGATTACAATGTTCTATTAAGTCATGGGTTAAATCTGCACCTGTCACACGCTCTTTCAATGTTCCCTTTAAAATTTTAGAACCGAGTATCACACCTATTCCATCTGCTGTTATTAAATCCGCAGATAGTAAAATATTTTTGAAACGTACAGATTCATTTGAAGTTTCTTTAGCAGACATCACAATTTCAGGATTCGCTGTAACAATAAACTTTGGTTTGTGTTCCTTTTCAGATAGCCAATTTTTTAATAAATCTATTACTCTCTTATACTCTAAGTTACAAAATGGTATGCCTTTTATGTATTGTTGTTCCATTTCTTACATACACTTCCCCTACGTGTTCTCTTATAATAAATGGATTAAACTTCCTCTTTTACAAGCTGTAAATACTCATCAACATCCTGATTTATTTGAAGCAATGCTTTCTCCCAAAACTCATGATCAGCAAGATCGATGTAAAAATATTGTTTCACCAACTCTTCGACTGGGCGCTTTCCAGTCTCACACAAGAATTTTTTATATTTTGAATGAAACTCACCACCTTCTTGCTTTGCAATTTCTAGTAATCCTAAACTTAGTAGATAACCAAATGTATATGGATAGTTATAAAATGGAACATTCGCTGTATAAAAATGCCCATACTTCATCCAAACAAAAGGTTGGTATGCTGTTAGAGAATTTCCATAAGCTGCTTTTTGTGAGAGTATAGATAAATTCTCTAATTCATCCGCACTTAATGGTCCCTTTTGACTTTCTTCATAAAATGCTTGTTCAAATTGAAATGAAGCTCGAATGGCCATTACATAATTAAAGCTATTTCTGATTTTCCAGCTAAGCAATGATTTTCTCAGCATTTCACTTTCTGCTGTTTTAACTAAGTAATCTACAAGTACCATTTCAAAGAAAATGGATGCTGACTCAGCCATACTCATTGGAAGATAATCATCCAAAAATGCGGTAGACTGCTCATGGCACATTACATAAAAATGCCATGCATGTCCTAATTCATGCGCTAATACTCTTACACTATCAATTGTTCCATCATACCGTAATGAAATTCGAGACTCTCCTTCGCTTAAAAAAGGAGCGCAAAATCCACTAGGAGGCTTATTATCTCTTGGCTCAGCATCTACCCAACCATCTATAATCGCGCGCTGTGCAAATTGTGCTAATTCTTCATCAATACTCTTTAAAGCATCGTATATATCCTTTACTGCTAGTGAAAAAGGGATTTCAATCTGATTATTTTCTTCTAATGTCATCAAATCATGCCAAGTAAATATCTCTTTATTACTTTTATGAAACGCTATAACACTCGATAACTTTTCCAGATTCCCTTCAATAGCATCCCACATTTCCAATAATGCATTTTTAGAGATACCGTTTGCTTGAAGAGATTGTGACAAGACTCCCTTTTCTTGCAGCAGGTTACTTTTTATATTACGCAATCTCCCCATTTGATTAAGCACGTTAGCAAATACTGTTTTCTCTTTTTCTAGTGCCTTAGTAAAAGAAGAAAATACTGATAATCTTTCATGATGAGTTTCAGCATTCATCGCAAGATAATTTGCTTTTCCAAATGAAAGTACTTCATTATTATTATGTATTTCTAATTTATTTCGTAATTGTATGTACATGTCTTCCCAAGCTTTTAATTCGTTTTCTATAAAGTTGATATTTTGATATTCGGAAAAGTTACTTTTTTCACAATTCGCTTCTTGTAGTACTAAACGAACTTCAGTTTTCAAATCATTTATTTTTGTATGTGGTAAAACAACTGTAGATTCATCTACTTGTTCAGTAGAAAGACAGTAGAAGTAATACTCTGCCTTTTCAATACTTTGTATAATTCTTGAAAGGATTGCTGAGTCTCGATTTTCTTTATATGTTGCTATTAATTGCTCAATTTTCTCTTTTTCTGTAGAAAACATAGGGTCTTTTGTTTCAGGATATAATCTTTCCAAATCCCACCGCGTTGGATGATTGATGATTTGATTCATTTTATAGCCTCCTGCTTTTACAGATACTTACAACCATGCATTCATTAGCTAATTATATACGAATTATTTTAATTTTAATATCTTGAAATATTCCGACTTTTATGCAAGTATTTTATTTTCCTTTTCTATTTCTTCTTATTTATATAGCGTGCATTTACTGCCTCTTCTTTTGGGTATGTATAGATACATTAAACACATCAACGCAACTACAATCGGAATGGCAATTACATCACCAATAAACGGGTATACCATTATGCAACATGTAAATGCTATTACAGAAAATAACTTTCCTATTCTATTCTTTATCAGTCTGATTCCTGCTGCAGTACCTACGATATACGTAACAATTCCTAACGAATTAGGGATTAATACTAATTTATCTAGGTTAATATGAAAAATAAAACTTATGAAAATCCCTGTTACTGCGATGAATCCAACTGTCATTAAGGCATATGTCGGTGTATTCCTTTTATTATTTAAATATCCAAGATACTTAGGTGCAAATCCTTCTTTTCCTAAAGAATAACCAAGCCGACTCATACTTGCTATAAATGCATTTGTTGTACCTAAGCAAATCATGAAAGCTACTAATCCAACTAACCATGCAAATTGGTCACCTAATATATCTTTGATAACGATTACTAGAGCAGTACTATTATCAGATTCTGTAGAATATGATTTCGTACCAATTACTGAAACGGCAATGCCTACATATAAAAATCCAATAATCATAATAGCAACTCCTGTAGAAAAAATGATATTCCTTTTTCTTGGAGATTTAAATTCTGGTGCTAAACTTGAAATTGCTTCCCATCCAAAAAAAGACCAAAAAATTAATAATGACGCATGTAAAATAGGTTGTATATTATTTACTGAAACCTTCATATTCATATTCTTCATTTCAATAGTAGGTAATGAGCAAACAATGGTTATGAATAAAATAAGAAAAGTTAATACGCTTATACACACTTGAAATACTCCACTCATTTGCAATCCAAAGAAATTTGAACAAATAGCTGTACTTAATATAAGAAAAGCAATTACATATGCAAAGTAAGCAGGGAAATCGAAGACTTTAGTAATATACATCCCGCCTGTTAGAGACACGATAATTTGCCCAACACTTCCAGCAATAAAAAAACACCAACCTATTATAGCTCCAACATTTTTCCCAAAAGCTTTTTCAGAAAATGTTGCAATTCCACCTGCACTAGGATACTCAATAGATAAAAAGGCAAACGTAAACGCAAGCGGGATACTAAGCAAAATCATTATAAACCAAGAAATAATAGCATCTTCCCCCGCTATACTAGCTGTCATACCTGGTAAAATAAGAATTCCTGATCCTAAAACTGCTCCTACATATAAAGCAGTTCCCTTTCGAATAGAAATCGTTTCTTTAAAATCATTAGACATTCTATGCACCCCCATTTATATTTAAATTATAGAAAGTTATTTATCTATTTTATATTCAAAAATGAACATAGTTTTTTTCTAAACTTTATATTATGAAGGTATTTTAGTTATTTATTTTCACTTTCGTAAAGGAGTACATATTATGGATGAAATCGATAAAAAAATAATTTTACTTTTACAAGAAGACGCCAGAATGACGATTAAAGAAATGACGGAACATTTACACCTTAGTCGTCCTAGTGTTACGGAAAGACTCAAACGATTACATGATGCAGGGATAATCGAAAAATATACAGCACGTATTTCTGCTGATGCAGTTGGCAAAGGCATTCAAGCGTTTTTAAGAATAGAAAACTTAAAAATCCCCTGTAAAAAATTCGAAGAGAAAATATACAACGAACATAGAATACTTGAATGTCACCGAGTAACGGGAGAAAGTAGCTATTACTTAAAAGTAGCTGTGCAATCAATGAAAGAATTAGAATCATTAATCGATATTGTAATCCCATTTGGTACCGTGAAAACCTCTATGATACTCTCCTCACCAATCCCTTATAGACCAATTATTGTAGAATAAATATAAGAAAGGAGTGGTCATAAGGACCACTCCTTTCTACTTTAAATTTTTATAAAACCATGACTTTACTTGTTTATTTCCAAATCTCATTTACCCATTCAGGATGATCAATAAATGGATTTCGGTTATGTTGATACTTTGTATAGATAATTTCATTGCGATTTCGTTCAAAATCATCAACTGGGTCTTGTTCATTCCATTTTAGTAAGACTGATAGTTTCCCCATATACGGATCTTTATTGTTATTCACTTTTTCATTCAGTTCTAAATCTATTTCACCGTTATCTCCTTCATAACGAACAGCCATGTAAAACAACATTCTAGCAATGTCACCTTTCACACTATCACGAGGTTCCCAAGAATCATTATCGTATTTACATTCTGTCGCTTCTGAATGATTCACACCGCCATTATCAAAATCCAAATTCCCGCGTGAGCTATTTACAGATACATCCGTGGCTCTTAAATGATGCAGATCCGTTCCAGGTCCTGCAGCCGTGCCAAAATCACCGTGGGATTTTGCCCAAACATGCTCTCGGTTCCAATTATCTACTCCTGAACCATTTGTAAATTTCCCTTGCGAACGTCCTGTATATAAAAGAAGTACATTATTTTTATTATTTGGATCTTCGTCAGTATCTCTTAGTGCTTCCCAAACCGCACTGTATGATATCTTTGTATGATTATCAATAATAGTATGAAGTTCTTTTTTTAACTCTGAACCCGTTCTCCCCTTCGCGCTATTATAATATGTATCATCATAATTAGTTTCGATTACCCCTTGATTTACTTTTGAAGACGAAGAAGCTCCTGCACCGTATACGGTATCTGTAAATGATAGGGATGAAGAACCTAAAATAAAAAATGAAGAAATAGTAAAAATAGCAAGTTTTGGATTTCGGAACACCATATACACATATCCCCTTTAAAATTTAATCTTAACTAATGAACGAAAACAATTCTTTCTAAACACATGAAATATTTTAAAACTACATACACATTTTTTTCTATATGATAGAAAATCCTATTCAGCCTGTATAAATTTCCATGTTTTTGGTTTTTCCGTTTTCTTTCCTAACACTATCCAGCTTTTCTCTTTTCCATTTTCTTGATAATTTACTGGGTATCCATCTGTATATAGATAATATTCAGATGGGTTATTCGGATTTGGATACACTTTAAACTGTGCAGTATTTGTTTTTTGTTTTGCAAGATGTACCCAGTTTGTCATGTTAGAGTAGTTTAGAAATACGTAATTATCATAATTTGATTGCGTCATTTTCAGCAGTACACTTTCTCCCCTATGAAGCATACCGTTATTCTCTTTATCAAATAAAAACTGAACTGGCGTACCATGAACTTTATTATCGTCTACGTAATTAGATAATAGTGCATAGTCATTCCTCGCATACACTTCAAAGGTCAAACCTCTATTTGAAAACTCACTCGGCACAATGAAGTATTTTTTATTTTCTTGTATTGCTTCTCCTTTAGAATCTTTTACTACCGTATTTTCAATATCTTCAGCAGCAGTTTTGCCAACGTATGTTTTAAACCATAAATGAATAAATCCCGCTGTATTTCTTTGCGCTTTTTCTAAACTCCTCTGAACAGCTGGCATGACTTCTTGTTGCCAAAGAGCATTGTTTCCTTTATTGTATTGAGTTTTAATATTATCATTAGTAATATTCATAATTTCTGCCTTAGCAAGTTTAGCGGTTTCATGTATCCACTGTTTCGGATCATTAGAATCGACTAAATTATATGTTCCCTTGTCATCCTTCACTTCAAATTGTGTATGAATTGTCGTCACATAATTTTCAAAGGCGCTATGAAACTTTAAGGCACTCATATCGACAGCTGTAAAATTAGCGGCATGCATTGGTTGGGTCGCATCTGTAAAGTAATGCGTTGCAACACCTAAATAATAAAAAGCTTGTTTTTGATCACCCTTCTTAAAGTATTCACCTGCTAATTTAAAATATTTATCTCCTTGCGAGAGGGCTGTTGGCTCTTCTTCCCCTTTATAGTTCTTTCTCGTATCAGGATCGTAGAAATGAGATTTCCATCCTCCCCTAATTAGCCCATCAATACCGATTGTACCTGTACCTCCATCGTTAAACTCATCAAGGTAATCAGCGTCATAAAGACCTCTTTCAAATAACTCCTTATATTCAGGAGTATTTAAAAATTGCAATTCATTTTCTTGAACCGTCTTATCTTGATTACGACTCATAATTTGAATCGCATTTCGTGCAATCCATAAATGCGTACTTTCATTAGGGTGATGCGGATGCTCTGCAGACCATCTCTTCACACGTTTATGCTCTTGATTCTCCTGTTTCATTACTTCTCCTATTCCACAAGCTTGTGCTTCTGCTGGGATTACCACAGTACCAGAAGCTATCGCCGTGACCAGAGCCAGTGTACATAATTTCTTTTTCATACGATTCTCCTAAACCTTAATTTCATCGATAACGTAAACGATTTCACTTTGAAGTAAAAATATCCTTCTACATTAAAAATGTAGTTTAATAATAACTTATATATTTCGATTTTTTTATGCAATTATACATATTTGATTACTAGCTAAAAAGGAAACAGTTCACAATAAAAATTTCTATACAACGAAACAGAAAACAGAATATTAAAAACGAGAGTTACTCTCATTTTCAATCTTCTGACACCTTAGCTAAGAAACCATTTCATTTCAGTATTCTACTTAAATAAGCGACAGAGCATATTCCTAATAGGAGTTCACCTTGTATCATTCCTTTATGTATACGAAATTCAATTTGCATATCTGCTCCCCTCTACCTTCAGTGAATCAAATGCTATTTTTAATTTAATACATTTTCGGCTGCTATTTTAAAATATTTTGCAGATCGTTTATATGCACGACTATCATAGAGATAGTTTCCTAGTTCAAGAGCCAACTCTCGAACTAAAGAATATTGCCTTTTTTCTAGCCCTATTTCAATTTCTTTTTCCATATTTTTCTCAAAACTATCATCATTTCCCCTTAGTTTAGATATTTGGGCTTTAAATCCATAGAGTTGAACATGTGCATAAGGTATATCACAAGTAGATAGAATATCAAATGCATCATCTATCAGTTTATTAACAGTTTGCCAGTCTTTTCGCTCCATATAAATTTCTATTAAATTCCGTAGTATATACACCTTATCAGCTGTTCGCGGGAGATAGTCACTCAGCTCTAAACTTTTTTCATAATATGAAATCGCATTTGCATACTCTTTCAAGCCTTGATAAATTTTCCCGTAATTATATGCAATCAAACATACATTCAAAGGATTGTTATTTGTCTTCGCTTCATTTTCTGCTTGTTTCAAAGATTCAATGGCTTGTTCTTGTAGTTTATCCTTGTTATATTGCATCGCAAGATTGATTAGCACATGTATTTTTTCATGTTCTTTATTAAATTTCCCATACAATTTATAGGCTTTTTTGGCATACATGCGACTAATACTTTGATCTTTATAAAGGTGCATACGTACTTGACTTATGTTGTAATATATATGAGCATGTTGCACCATTTCTTCAGAACCAAGCATATTTTCTATCTTCTTGTAAATTTCATATGCTATAATATAGTCTCCTTTATTTAAAAAGTATAGCCCTCTAGCCATTAAATAATATATAATCTTCCGTATCTTGTGT
This sequence comes from Bacillus sp. Xin1, assembly GCF_013314535.1. Lineage (GTDB taxonomy): Bacteria > Bacillota > Bacilli > Bacillales > Bacillaceae_G > Bacillus_A. The sequence continues at coordinate 8,883 of NZ_JABUAE010000007.1, forward strand.
TTCTACTTGATCTGGAATCACTTGTGATGCCTGTTCTACAAATGGTGTTACATATAATACATTATGATTTCGGGCATGATAGTATATAAGAACTCCACAGACTTTTAGTAATAATGGTATCGAATCTGTATCACGAACATACAACTCTAACGAAGGTAGTTCAGTTTCACTGATACTTTCATTTTTTTTATATGTATCACATATTTTAAGAATATTAGATTCTATCCCTTCACTTCTTCCCTCTATTAAAAAATCACTATCAACATTCAGCTTTTGAGAAATCTTTTGTAAAAAAGAAGAAGATGGTTTAATTTGTCCATTTTCTATTCTACTTAAATAAGCGATAGAGCATATTCCTGATACGAGTAAACCCCTTATGTATACGAATTTGACGGATTCTTTCCCCGATTTGCATGTTTTCGCCCCTTATTTAAACATTCTCAATAATGAAACAACTTTTTATATACTGATGTACTCTATTTTAATTGTACTGTTGTAATTCTATAATTTTTATCCACTTGTTAAAAAAATTGGTAAAAAAGCTAATTTTTTCACTATTTTTTTCGTGGAATTTTACTACTTGTTATTAACATAAACCAAGGTTTATATTTTAAGTACGATAAACTTGCTAGAAAAAATTAAAAAACAAATAGAAACAATTGTTATTTTTATCATATCCCTAGCAGCTTGCACTTATTTTTTCACACAAATATGATGAATAAATTTCATACAATAAATTGGTATTCAATTTATCGCACTATCCTATTGTATATGGACAGTCTATTACCTATTCACAATAAAATTTTAAAAACGTAACAGATAAAATAATAATTATTTTATCAACTACAGTTTATCGATTATTGAAATCAAAAATATTTATTAAATAAGAAAGAGGGATGAATATGATTTGGAGAACACATGACAGAAAGGTACGAAAAATAGTAAGATATGCTGCAGGATTTGTTATCCTTTTAATACTAGTATCCTTTATCTATCAGTGGAATAACGGTTTAGTGATTGATACGCCTGAGAGAGTTTCTTTCGGACTAGTTCTCACTACTTTCCTTTGCAGCTTTTTACCTATTAAAAAGCAAATAAATGAATAATAAAAAAGCACTTGGGGATGGATCTCAAGTGCTTTTTTTGCAAGATAACATGTTATACTATTTAAATTATCTATATTCTTACCTGCATAACAAAAAAGGATTGATCAAAAGATCAATCCTTTACTCTACCTCATTTAAGAAGAACAATGTTAAAACGCCTGGTCCTGTATGAGCACCAATTGCTGCTCCAATTGTATTTACAATAAACACGTCACAACCAAATCTTTCCGTGATTAGTGTTTTTAATGCATTCGCAGTTTCTAAATCATCACCATGTGTGATTCCAATTGTTTGCCCCTTCAGTTCTTTACCACGTTCTTCCATAATATCAACGATTCGGCCTAAAACTTTCTTTCTACCTCTTACTTTTTCAAGCGGTACAAGTTTACCTTCTTCTACATTTAAGATCGGCTTAATATTTAATAAGCCACCGATAAACCCAGCTACTTTACTTAAGCGACCACCTCTTACAAGATACTGCAGGTCAGCTACCGTAAAGATATGCTCCATATGTTTTGTTAGAAAAGTAATTCGGTTCAAAATTTCTTCTTTTGATGCGCCCTCTTTAGCCATTTTCGCAGCTTCTATTACTACAAGCCCTTGACCTAGCGAGGCACATTTTGTATCAATAATTTCTAAATCAAGATCTGAATATTCTTCTTTAACCTCTTCTTTAATAACAACCGAAGATTGGTATGTACCTGAAAGTTCGGATGAAAAAGCTAAATATATACAAGGGTTACCTAGCTTCGCATATGTAGTAAACTTTTCTTGAAATGTTTCTAATGATGGCAGCGATGTTTTGTACGCTTCGCCTTCTCTCATCTTTTGCAACAATTGAGTCGATTCTAATGTTCCTCCGTCTAAATACTCTGTTTCTGCTTCATCATATACACGGAGTGGAATCAAATCAATATCGTAAGTTTGCAGCAATTCTTTTGGTAAATCGGCCGCACTATCCGTAATGATTTTAACACTCATTTTTTAAACCTCTATTCTATTATTAAGTATACGAAAATAAAAATAATTACCTTTAAATTATATACGTAAAACACTTGTGAAGAAATAGAAAGTATTATTAGACTATTCTATGCATGAGATAGCAAGAAATGAACTTCTTTTCAACATGATTTATATGGAGATACGAAACGATTATTTTATTACAAATCACATTATCACCTATATAATGAAAATATCAGAACTTTTCAAGGGGTGTATTTTTATGGGAATCAAGTTTGCTTCATTAGAAGATTTAGAATGGATTAATTGTCAATATGAAGACGCGGGATTTGTGCCAAGTGACTTAAAAAAGGATAAAGTTGCGATTATAACGTACAACGGAGAATATGCAGGGTTAGGACGTTTAGTATATATTGATCATAATACGATAGAGATGGGTGGTATTTACATCCTTCCCAAATACAGAGGTTATAAATTAGCTGGAGATCTCGTTTCTTTCTTAGTAAACGAAGCGAAGCAATCCAATATACCTAATATTTATTGCATCCCTTTTGAAGAGTTGGAAACTTTTTATAAAAGATATGGTTTTAAAGAAGTTAATATTAATCAAGAGACTGTTCCAACTGCTATCCTGGCTAAATATAAATGGTGCTTACAGGAATATGATAAAAATGTTTTATTGTTTAAGTTATAAAACTTTAATCAACCCTCACCAATCAAGTTTAATTTCATATAGGAAACAATTTCATGTTTTCATCAAAAAACGTTATAATGGATTGTAGCCTCTACGACTATGTTATAAAGGAGAATGAAACAATGGCTAAAATTAAAGTATATCAAGCAAAAGAAGAACATATGGAAACAGTAAAAGACATTATTGATGTTCAAGAAGAAAATCCAACTGCTGAACATTTACAAACTCTTTACACATGTGTATTAGATACTGAGGATATGGCATTGCCTGAATCATATATCGAAGAAGATATTTTAATCGATTCTATTGAAGTAATGGTGAATGTTTCTCAAAATAAAGTAAGAGATCTAGGTACATACGATGTAATTGAAGTTCAAAACAAAGGTAAAAAAACACAAATCTTATTATTAGCGGACGAAGAATACGAAGTAATTGAAGGCTAATTTATAGTGTTACATACGAAAAACTCCTTTCTCATTTAGAAAGGAGTTTTTTATGCTGTGATTTACTGATGAATGAATACATACAATTTTATCAACGCTCCGACAACTAGCAACAAAAAAACAAGAGTCCGTTGACTCTTGTTTTTCATCTTTTATGCTTTTCCACTCTCTTGTTCTTTCTTATATACCATTTTCTCGTTACCCATAAAGAAAATAAATATGAATGCTAAACCAGCAGGAACGAGTGCCCACATAAATGTATGAACGATAGAACTCGAAAGAGCTTCAATAATTTTATCTAATACTTGCGGTGGAAGTTGAGATCTTGCCCCTTCTGAAAGGATTGCTCTTGCATCTCCTATGGCGTTGCTATTCATTCCACTTCCCATTCCTGTAAATGCTTCTTCTAATTTATCTTGAAAACCTGTTCTTTGAATCATACCAAAGACTGTAATTCCAAGTGTCATTCCTAATGAGCGAATAAAGTTACTCGTTGAAGTTGCTGATCCTCTTTGGTTCATACCAAAATTATGGATTGCCGCCATACTTAATACGGAGAACGAGAAACCTACGCCAAAACCGATAATAATCATATACATAGTTAACCATACACGGCTTGTTTCTGGTGTTAATGTGCTTAATAAGAACAATCCACCTAACATAATCACAGCTGAAATCATCATAATATTACGATATCTTAACTTTGATGTTAAAAATCCACCTAGCTGCGCTGTAACAACTGACCCTAACATCATTGGTAATAGTAATAGGCCGGAATTCGTCGCGGATCCGCCATATACGCCTTGAATAAATAACGGAATATAGACAGTCGCTGACATAAACGCTGCTCCGTAACATAAAGCGATAATTGTACTCATCCCAAATAAACGCTGTTTAAACATTTCAAACGATATGATAGGTTCTTCCGCTTTTCTTTCAATAAAAATAAACATAATGATTAAAATAGCAAATGCTGCAAATAAGCTTAAAATAAAAGTAGAATCCCAATCATATTTCTGTCCACCAAGTTCTAATGCAAACATGAAACAAACGACTGCACCAACGAGTGTAATTGCACCAAACCAATCGATCTTTTGTTTTTGGTGAACGCGTGATTCTTTATAAAAGAATACAATAAAAATAAGTGATAGAATCCCTAGCGGTAAGTTAATATAAAACACCCAGTGCCAGCTAATATAGTCTGTAATATATGCACCAAGTAACGGACCGAAAATGCTAGATAATCCAAACACCGCTCCAAACAATCCACCCATTTTCCCACGTTTTTCGGGCGGAAAGATATCAAATACAATCGTAAATGCAATCGGAACAAGTGCTCCGCCGCCAATACCTTGAATCGCACGATAAATACCTAACTGCGTAATATTTTCTGATGTACCACAAAGTGCAGAACCAACCATAAAAACAATTAAACCAAAAATAAAGAATTTCTTTCTCCCATACATATCTGATAGCTTTCCGAAAATCGGCATCCCTGCCATTTCCGCTACCATATAGGCGGATACGACCCAGACAAAGTTTTCTAGTCCGCCTAAATCACCAACAATCGTTCCCATCGCTGTAACAACGATGGTATTATCCATTGATGCCATTAAAATGCCTAGCAATAAACCGGAAACTACAAAGCCAAGTTTACTATTCTTCGCAACCATATATCTTGCTCTTCCTCTTACACCTATATTTGTTTATGTTCTTTTACAACTGATTTTCCTTTTTGATTAAAACTCGTATGATATTCCACAACACTGATTTCACAGCCAGGTCCAATTGTAACATTATTCCCTCTTACTATTTCAGCTATTGTGTGTTCTAAATAAATGTCGTCCCCTTCGATAATTGATGTTTGAAGATTGCCAGTATGACTTGTGAAAGGAATAAATCTAGCTTTTTTTCGTACCGTAATCTTTTTACCACCTATTTCTCGCACTTTACTTCCTTCAAAACAGAGTATGATATGAATGTTTTCTGCATTTAATAGACCTTCACTTTCAAGTCCCCCTGTTAGTAATAACTCTTCTACTTCAATGTCCTCCTTCACATGTAAAGCCCCTTTAATATCTACAACATTTCCAGATAATCTGCCTTTGACTTCAAACATACCTCTCACTTTCATCTTCTCAACGTGGCCATTACCTTGTACTTGCGCATTCCCATACACTTTCACATATTCTGACTGTATATTTCCTTCTACTTCACTTTCTCCATAGACGACATAATTTTTTGCCTTCATATCACCGCAAACATCACTCGTTCCATACGTCTTAAATTCATTACAACTAACATGGTTAGAAATCGTTCCTTCACCACGGATTTTCACTTTATTATAAGCTCCACCTGCTGAACTACCTGATCCGTTCACAGTGAGACTATGCTGATTTTCCATATCTACTCCTCACTTCCCCCAAAAATTAAACTTGTTGAATTTCTTTTACTTTCGCATTCTTATCCACATGAAGAACCCCTGTATATTCAATCAGTCCAATCTCACAATTCGGGCCTACCGTAACATTGTTACCTCTTACTGTTTTGATTTGTACGTGATCAATATCAATATTGTCACCTTCTAACAATTCAGCTTCTAAGTGCGACCCAAACACGGTGTTAAAAAGTCTACTAAATGCTGTCGCTCTATGCCTTACTTTAATTGTTTGACCACCTATTTCTTTTGCTCTACATGTACCATGAATATCGATGTCAATTTCATCGGCACTTAGTAAGCCTCCAATTGTAAACTGTCCTTCTGACGAAAAGATATCTACTTCACAATTACCGTCAATAGTCGATTGCCCGCGGATTTTAAGCTCTTCACCTTTCAAAGTACCACCAATTGTTCCTTTACCAGCAATTTTTAAATCGTCAGCCGTTACATCTTTTGTAATCGTTGCTTTTCCATCAATTCGCATATTTTCAGCGCTTACTGTACCGTCAACTTTACCAGATCCACTAATTTTTGCGCTCTTGCTTTTTAAATCACCATTTACACTACCAGAACCGTTACATTCAAAGCTGTCACATTCAACATTCCCGTTCACAGTTCCTTTTCCGTTTAATTGTACTTTATGAAATTCCCCACCGTTAGAAGAACCGTAACCATTTATAATTAATTTTTCTGATCGCATCATTTTTCCCCCACTACAATAGTTTCGATTTTAATGCTTCTGTATATTGCATGATTGCTAAACGTACGACTATCTTTGTTCCTTTTTCAAAAAGTAAATCATCTACATTTGAAACTAAGAAACATGTAGAAACACCAAGCTTTCGAACCACAACTAATTCGCTATTCTTTTGTTTCATGATTTCATAATGTTCGTGAAGTACTTGCAGTATCATCTTGCCTTCTTCCAAGCTAATTTCTCCAGATTGAAGCAATTTCTCTAAAATAAATACATAAAGAATAGCAGCAAACTGAAATTCTGCCTGTTTATTCGTTTGTTCTATAAAAAATTGCACAACCGGTTCTGAAGCAATTCCTTTTCGGATGACGTCTTCTTTCGTTAAAGAAATCTCAGATACACTTGGTGAAAACATATTTGCTAGTTCATCAAGCGAAAGGTCTTCTTTCATCGTTTGAATTTTATCAATGCGCTCTAATATTTTTTCTTTCGGAAAAAATGTTTCTTGCCCTGTAAAAGTCGATTTTCGCACAAACCAATCTTCCGGTATTAAATTCTTTCGTTTCCACCTATATAATTGCCCGTATGAAATACCAGTCAGTTCCAATAAATCTTTTTTTGAAATTAAATCTGTACTCAACTGTATAACACTCCTTCCTGACATCAATGTAACATAACACTGTTACGATGTAAATGGGCGTTTATAAAAATATGCGTAACAATGTTCAAAGTCAAACTTTTATTCCATACAAAAAGGCCCTTTCGTACTCCATTAAATACCGAAAGAGCCCTTTTATATCAGGGTTTAAACCATATATTATAAAAATCAATCCAGCCTTGAGAGTTAATTCTTATATTTTGTACTTTTTCATGTGTACTTATGTGTTGTTTATTACGATATAAAGGAATAATATGAATGTTACGTAACAATGTGTCCTCCACATCGCGTAACAATGTCATTCGATTTTCTAAATTAGGTTCAATAAAGTACGCATGTAATTGTTCATGAAAGTCTAGAGAGCTATGCTGATTTATAAAACTATTTTTCGCAAGAAACATTTGTAGAAAACTTAGTTCTATTTGTTCACTAATTGTCGCACTATCATGAATTAAATCCGCTTGTTCCATTGTTTCCACTCGTAATAATTCCAGTGCATCGAGAAAATGTATTTCAATTGTAATTCCATACTTTGCACATTTTTTTTGAATCCACTTAGAATCTTCCACATGATCTTGTTCTTTAAACGTATACAAGTATAATACTTCGCCACTATATTCGCTCTTTTGTAGAAGAGTGTTCACATCCTCATTTATGCTCCAAGTTGCACGATTTCCTAGTAATAATTCATCTGCTCCCTCACCGCGTTCTCCCTCTAACTCGTCTATTATTTTATTACTATGAATTATTCTATATAATGCTTGCCTAAATGTACTATTTTGCAAAGGTCCTTGTTTTTTAGTATTTAACGTAACATACGTTACGTTAGATTCCATTTTAGAAAGTTCTTTATGAGGGTTCTCTATCTCTTTATGCTCGGCTTTCATCGAAACGTCATACTCATCCGTACTTTTCGGTACATTCCAAAGTTCAATTCGATCAAGAAAGGGTCGTTCACGAAAGTATGAATTATGTACTTCTAATACAAAGATAGAATCATTATTTTCTCGTAGTTTAAATGGCCCTGTTCCACTTACATTCCCTTCTTCATCTTCTGTTACAATAGAACACTGTTCTGCACCTAAAATATGTAATAACAACTTATTTTCTGTATATAAGTAAACCTCCACAATATGTTCATTTACAATATGAATTCTTTCAACATGTTGCAACATCCACAGGTACGGATTATCCTCCGTATTCATAAATCTATTGAATGAGTAGGCAACATCATGAGCTGTGAAACGTTTACCATTATGAAATTGCACACCTTTACGCAAATAAAAAGTCCACATTTTTTGGTCGTCATTATACTCCCAATGAAACGCAAGTCTCGGCTCTATTACATTGGTACTCTCGTTCACATATACAAGTGTGTCGTATACATGTTTCACCATATGACATTCTGAACGCATTGTAGCATACATAGGATCCAAAAGAATCTTCGGACGCATTTCAACTTGTAAACGAAGTACATCTTGTCTACCTTGATTCGTCATTTCAATTTGATAACCAAATATTGAATTTATCCAAGTTTGGAATTGCTTTTGCAACATTGGAAAATACTCCATATATTGTTCAACAAATTCTTTTCCACCTTTTACATCCCCCTGTTTCGTTATTTCTTTCCCCTTTTCTAAAATTAAGGAAGTTGGATCTTTTTGAAACGATACCTTTGATCGATTCCCTCTCCCGCGTCCTGGAGACCAACAAACCCATCCTAGCTCTTCTAATTTTTTAATAATAAATTTACTGTTTCTATCCGTACAAAACAATGTTTCAGATATATTTTGTAATGTTATTTCTATTTTTTCTCCCTCTGGTATCCCTTTTCCATACCGGATCCAAAGCTGAACGTACTGATCTAAAATAACCATATTCATCCCCCTAAAAGGTGAAAAATCCCACTCTTTCATTCTACCCTTTTTCATTCCTTGCTTCTATCTTAAGATTTCCATATAGAGAGGAGGAAATAAAGAATGAATCATCTTATAAAACGTTATAGTAAACCGATTTGGATTCGACTACTAGGTGAATTGTTAACAAGAACAACTGAGGCGATGTTAGCGATAATTTTTATTGTACATGTGAATAAAGCTTTAGAAGGAAATGTCATCTTGACGATGCTTCTCTTTGGCTTGCAACCTCTTTCTGATATTGTGTTCACAATCATTGCTGGAGGTGTAACAGATCGCTATGGCAGAAAGAAAATTATGTTACTTGGATTATTCATCCAAGCAATTGCAATAGGCGGATTTGTTTTTGCTGCATCAGTACCCTTTTTCGCTTTGCTATATGTACTAAATGGTATCGGCCGCTCCTTATATATTCCTGCTCAGCGTGCTCAAATTGCAGACTTAACTGCGCCAGAGCAACAAGCAGAAATATTTGCTGTTCTTCAATCAGTGGGAGCAGTCGGAGCTGTAATTGGTCCGTTCATTAGCGCCTTTATTTATGATAGTCACCCTGAATACTTATTTATGATTCAAGCTATGACTCTCCTGCTATATGCCATTCTCGTATGGACGCAGCTTCCCGAAACAGCGCCAAACATTCAAACAGCTCAAAAATCAACACAAGTCACAACAAGAAAGGAATTTATTTTTAAACATTATGCTGTATTTGGACTTATGATATCTACTCTTCCGATTAGCTTTTTCTATGCGCAAACTGAAACGAATTATCGTGTATTTGCAGAGAATATATTTCCAAATTTCTTATTCGTTCTCGCATTCATTTCAACTTGCAGAGCAATTATGGAAATCCTACTACAAGTCGGTCTCGTCAAATGGTCTGAACGATTTTCCATGCCAAAAATAATCGTTATTTCATATATTTTTTATACATTGGCAGCCATCGGTTATGGTTATTCCACAACATTATTGTCACTCTTCTTTACATTACTTTTCCTTACAATTGGGGAAAGTATTGCTTTAAATCATCTACTTCGATTTGTTTCAGGAATCGCACCGAGTCATATGCGTGGATTGTATTTTTCTATTTACGGGATACACTGGGACATTTCTCGAACATGCGGTCCAGTTATTGGAGCAATGATATTAGGTCATGTAAACGGCAGTACCCTATTTTATATTTGTGCCTGCTTATTAATCATTGGTGGAATCATACAAACTTATTTTGTTTCTTCCGTAGAACGTAACAAAGCAAAAGAGCTGTCTTTATAAAGACAGCTCTTTCTTCTTCCCTTGGCTAACCAGCCATATTATTAATACTATCCCCTGGAGAGAATACAGAAATATGATCGACTTTTCCAGTAGAACTCGGTATAACAAACTTCAGTTCAAATTGGTCATTCACTTTATAAATATATATTTTGTCATTGCCATTTACTTTAACTGACATCGGTTTCCCTAAAACTTTTTCAATGTCCTGTAAAGTAATTGTGTGAAGGTCTGAATGGTTGGAACGAACATCAAAAATTTGAGATCCTTTATTAAACCCAATAACAACCTTTTTACTTTTATAAGTAGAATACATCCCTTTACCTGCTGGTTCAGTTTTATCAGCTTTCCCCCATACCTTTTCAACGTCTTCAATATCACTTGTATGTGCAGCAAATGCAACATTTGGTACTTTTCCTTGTTTAGCTTGTTCTAATATATTTTTAATTTGATTACTTATTTTAGGATCTATAGATGAATTAGGTGGATTGGGCTTTGGTTTAGAATCTGTTGATGAACTCCCTGAATCCTTGGATGGATCTGAAGAAGGTTTTTCATTTTTCTTTTCAGCTGAATCAGCAGAAGAATCCGGTTCCACTTCAGAATTCTTCTCAGGTGTTTGCGTAGTTGATTTCTGTTCATCAGAATCCTTGCAAGCTGTTAGTGCTAGCATACATGTTAATACGAGAAAGCACATTATCAGTTTCATACAAGCTTTCATACTTGCATCCTCCTAAATTATAATCCATCACACTACATTTCAACGTAAATCCATATCCTTTTACATCTGAAAAATCCTTCAACTTATATCCCACTTCTCTCCTGAATCAATTTAATCCTTCATATAATGAAAAGTTAACTGAGGGAGATGGCTCTATGCACTACTGATTATTAGCTCATCCCCATCATGATTTTATTCATCTTTATATGGTATAGAAGTAAATCCTAGTTGCTTATCAAATTTATTTAAAAAAGAAGTAGGTATTCCTTTAAGTGAACACGTTCAAAGAGAACGGGTAGAAGAAGCTAAAAAATTATTAACTTTGACTACATATCCTTTATCCGAAATCTGTACTTGGCTTAACTTTAATGATTAAAGTTATTTCACAAGAATTTTTAAGAAATTCACTGATACCACACCTAAACAATACCGTCAAAAATATGCTGTATTGTAATAATTAAAAAAGCTGCCCTATTAAAGGGCAGCTCCAAATATGTAGTTATACTTCAATACTTTTTCCATCTTCAACGATATGGTAAAGTAAGTGTGCTAAATGATGAATCGGACCATTTTCTTCCTCTTCTTCATCTGTTTCACCTTGGAATTCAAGGTCATTTAAGTACAGCGCTAAAAATTGATAGAATAATTTCAAATCAAATCCGTAGCAAGCACTTGGCTCTTCATGATCTCCTTCATATTGCAACATTAAGTATTGCTCGTTTCCTTCTGCATCTTCTGCATCAAAGAATACAAAGAAACCGACATTTGTATCTAAATCAAATAGATGACGAGTACCATTCTCTGTTGCTTTATTAAAATCCTCTTCACTTAACTTATGTACTGTTGTTGCTTTTGCATTGTCTTCTTGATGAAAGTTTACTGTAAATGATTTCAATGCTGACACCTCCTGATTGTATATCAGTAGCATAACAGATTAGGACAAATAATACAAAAATGGATCGCTGACAATTTTCAGCGATCCACCTAATTTCACTTTCGCAATACACGGAGTAATAGGCTGACAATGAAAATTAAAGCAATGGCACCAATTAATGCTGGAATAATTGCATACCCTCCAATAACCGGTCCAAACGTCCCCAATAACGATGTTCCAAGCCAAGAACCGATAATTCCAGCAATAATATTTCCAATTACACCACCAGGTATATCTTTACCAACAATTAAACTTGCTAGCCACCCTAAAATACCTCCGACAATTAAAGACCATATAAATGCCATATCATTACCTCCTTCATTTTACAAACCAAAAATAATGACAAAAAATTATTGCTTACCATTAGTTATGCTACTTTTTTATTGAGTTATACTATTAACTTACGGATAGTAGAAATACGATTATACTAAACGATTTAAAGTGACATTCCATCGCCAACAGCCCTTTTTTTAGAGAGATCATCCATATCTTTATTCTTTTATCTAATTATTCAAAATTGAGTTTAGGGGCACATGTATAATTCCACTGTAAAGGTACCTACAAAGCGAACGAATGTTTTGACATATTTCTTAATATTCAGTAAACTTAAAATGAGTATATGAAAGAGGGAACATAAATTGAATAATGTCGATTTGTTATTATTAAACCTATCAGAAGTAAGAAGACGAAGCATAAAAGTTTGGACAACTATTCCTGAGGAGAAATTAGATTGGAGACCAGATTCTGAGGCATTAAGTTGTAAAGAGATGATAAGGCATGTTTTGGAAGCTGAATACATTTATCTGCAAATATTAAGAAATCAAGGTAATACCCAAAATATAACGTCACCTTTTGAAGCAAAAGTATTTACATCTGTTAAAGACGAGCTACATTTTGCACAACCATACCATGAACTGTTTATTGATTTTGTCAGATCTTTATCAAATGAAGAATTAGAAAATATAAAAATAGATCGTTCAAACCTAACTGAACTTGGCTACACGGGCTATATTCGTTCTTTAGGTGACATGTTACTACGAATCGCGTATCATGAAGGTGTTCATATAGGACAAATATTAGATTATATGAGAACGATGCAGATAGACCGACCGGATATTTGGGACTAAAGTCCTTGATATTTACATATTTAAGGGAATAATTCTCTTTTAATTAAGCATACCATTGTATTTTCTAACACAGATTGTTCTTGCTTCTTCATGTATTCATATATACCATCTAAGAACAATCTGGTTTCAACATTGTTCTCATAAATTCTCTTTTAAACGCTTGATAGCTAAAATCAACAGCAATTCTTTGTACAGGTCTATTATCAAATCTTTTCAGTTCAGCAATCTTTCTAAAATCAGCTACACTTTGCCCTCTTGTTTCATCATTTGTTGTACTTATCCATACAGCAGACTTTTTATATTTAAAGATATTATCATTGATTAATGAAATGAACGGTAATAGATCATGAATGGGACTTCCACCAATCCCAGGGTATTCTTTTTTATAAAAGTTTTCATAATAAAAATCAATCATTGGTTTAATTAATTTTGCTTGATCTGTTCCTTTTTGATGAATAATATTTACCATTACAGGAGTAATAAGTGCCCGTTGTGTTACATTTAATGGATAGATACTCGCATTCTTCGCGTATTTCATGACAATATTAGTAGCAATTGGATCTCCGTAAAAATTAGCTTCTGATACTGGTGTAACATTACCTGGAAATAAAAATGCACCGCCCATTATATAATAAGAGCATACTTGGTCCATTACATCTGGATACAAAAGAAATAGTGTCGCAAGTGAAGTTAAACGTCCTGTCGCCACAATAATAATATCTTCTGGACATTGTTCAATAAGCTTAATGACTTCGCAAAAGTTTTCTCTTTCCGGCCCTCTCATTTTCGGTGGAATAATTGATCCCAAACCGTGATCTCCATGGATTTCTGGAAAAAATAAAGGATTTTCCGCCGTCAATGGTCGGCTTGCTCCTTTCATTATTTTTACCTTCGTAGCATAGTATTTCTCTAAAAAATAAACATTTTCAGTTACACTTTCTCTTGATACATTACCATAATCTGCTACAATCCCAAGGATATCGATATTGCATGTTTTATCAGCATAAATTAAAGCAACTGCATCATCGATACCAAAGTCTCCAAAAAAGATTATTTTTTTATTTACTCCTCTCACCCTCCTCGCCATATTCTACTATTATTATTATGTGGAAAAGACAAGGCTGTGAAACAGTTTAAAAGAAAAAACCACCTATTTATTGGTGGTTTCCAGCTTTTTATATGATAAATATGCTAACACATTCTTACTGTTCTCATACTTCGGGTTATTTCCTTTTCTCGGCTCCCTCGTATGTGTTTTTTCAAACCCAGGAATTTCAGGCATCTTCTCCAAAAATTCAACAATTTCTTTCTCAGTTCCCTCAATACGTACACGAATCATGATGACTACTCCTTAATTCTCATTTTCTCTGTAATAAGTATAACGTACTCGTGAGAGACTGCAATATAATTATCTTTTTAAAGTTGAAGTTTTCTGACACACAAAGAGTGCCATCTCAGTATAAAATGATTCTACTTGATTATTTTTACATTGTATGTTGAAAAACTCCTTCATTTCATTGGAAGTCTTCATCATACAATCTGTTAACTTTGAACGTGTTACCTGTGGTACGTTCATCATATTGCACCACCAATCAAAATCAAATTGTTTCTCAAATGTGTAACATGATTGCATTTGCAAACCCTTTTTCTCTAATAATGAAATCCATTCTGTTTTTTTCAGCGCCCGCCTATGGCTCGGATCTCGCTTTTTCTCAATAAAGTTATAAAATGTATCGTATTCATTATTTTCAGGAGCAACATTATCAATTAATATAAATAATCCATTTTCTTCTAACGTGCGATGTACTTCAAAAATAAATTGTGAAGGATTTGAGAAATGATGCGCTGCAATACGACACACAATTGTATCAAACGATTCATTAGAAAATGGTAAATCCTCTGCATTTCCAGCTACAAATGAAACATGATCATGCCCATTAGCATGAATGAATTCTTTTGCTTTCTCCAACATTTGTTCCGTTAAATCAAGAGCGACTACACTTTTGAATAATGGTGCTAGCCTATTCGCTACATGTCCACCACCTGTAGCAATATCAAGAAGACGAGTGTTTTTATGATTTTGCACTTGCTGAACTAAATATTGTAAATCTGATCCTTTTGCATGAATTTGACTTTTAACATACTTTTCAGCATTACTACCAAACTGAGTCTTTATAAGTTCTTCATTACTCATTCTGGATCATCTTCTTTCTACATATATTTACATATTCTTTTCAGCAAGAATATATAAATATCCTCTTTTAACTACATTCTGAAGAAATCTTTCACAAAGAAATTTCCCTTTATTCCTTCGATATTCAATGGACCAAGACTTCCATTCTATTCTCACTTTTTTCTCGTTTTATATATTCACATACATTTGTACGATATACTTGTACGGTACAAGGAAGCGACAGTATGAATACTTTGTTTACCATATTTTCTTCATACTCATCCATCCATTCCTTTGCCTCTACATAGTGATTCAAAATCAATGTATAGAAACTCCTAAATTCCATTTCTGTTTTATTCACTCCTATTTCTCTAAGCAATTCTTTACATAATAACGAGCGTCTATTAATAAAATGAGGAAAGTAATATGCATAAATCATTTCACGGCACTTTTCTCTAATCATTTCTTCAAATTTCATATGATATATTTCACTCCCTACATAGAACGCCCCTCTCATTCCCCCACTATACTCCCGTAAAAAATCTTCAATTGTATGATACTTATAATCTTCGTGTGTTTGATTCATATGTACCAAAACACCACTAGAATTCACAATATATTTAGGGGCTGTTATGTAATAATAGACAACCCAAAAACAAAGTTTTTCTATTATTTCCTCTTCTTGTTCCTGTAAAAACTGATCAAGCAATTTCTTGAAAAATTGTTGTATCATCAACTCGCCTCCCCTCATACATTTTAAATTTATCCCCGTTTACTTTCCAATGTGTAAAATTTGTTTTTAACCCTACAAAAGCAAATTTTTATCTAAATCAAACAGATTGAACTTTGATTATCAAACACGTAATATAGACTCTGACTCTAAAAAATAATGATTAACATATAGGAATGAAAAGGAGGATTTATATACGATTTTTCCTAATTTATAAGACGGAGAGGTTTTGTTATGTGGCGTAATAGAAATGTCTGGATTGTTCTTATCGGTGAATTCATTGCCGGACTCGGTTTGTGGCTTGGGATTCTTGGCAATCTAGAATTTATGCAGAAGTATGTACCTTCTGATTTTATGAAATCAATCATTTTATTTATTGGATTATTAGCAGGTGTTCTAGTTGGACCTATGGCGGGACGAGTAATTGATCAATATGAAAAAAGAAGGTTCTCCTTTACGCAGGCTTTGGCCGTGTTATCAGTGTGATTTTTATGTTTTTCGCTATTCAATATGAAAGTATTGCCTTTATGATCGCATTTATGATCGCCATTCAAATTTCGGCGGCCTTTTATTTCCCTGCTTTGCAGTCTGTGATCCCACTTATCGTTCGTGAGCATGAATTATTACAGATGAACGGTGTACATATGAATATCGGAACAATTGCTCGTATTGCTGGAACCTCCCTAGGTGGTGTTCTTCTTGTAGTGATGAGCTTACAGTATATGTACGCATTTTCAATGGCTGCCTACGCTTTATTATTCCTTTCGACTTTTTTCCTACAATTTGAGGATCGAAAATCAAATATATCAAGTAACAAAGCAGCGAAAGATAATAGTTTTATGGAAGTATTCAGGATATTAAAAGGGATCCCAGTAGCATTCCGTGCACTTATTTTAAGTATTATCCCCCTTTTATTTATCGCAGGTTTCAATTTAATGGTAATTAATATTAGCGAAATGCAACATGATCCTACAATAAAAGGATTTATTTATACAATTGAAGGGATAGCATTTATGTTAGGAGCCTTCGTTATTAAACGTTTATCCGAGCATTTCCCACCAGAAAAATTACTTTATTTCTTCGCCTTTTGTACTGCTGTTGCGCACCTCTCACTATTCTTTAGTGATGTAAAATGGATGGCACTTACATCGTTTGGTCTGTTTGGATTTAGTGTTGGCTGTTTCTTCCCGATTATGTCGACAATCTTCCAAACAAAAGTTGAAAAAAGCTACCACGGTCGGTTGTTCTCATTCCGTAATATGTTTGAAAGGGTTATGTTTCAAATTGTCTTACTTGGAACAGGTTTTTTCCTAGATACAATCGGGTTACAATATATGGTTCTTATCTTTGGTGTGATTTCGTTACTTATTATTGTTATGTCTCTATCAAAACAAAAACAAGCAAGTAAAAATGCTTCTCAAGTATCGAACATGTAAAATCCATCTCAACATTGAGATGGATTTTTCCTTTATTGTAAGAGTTGACCTAAGTCTCCGGTTGTTACATTCCCGCTATTGGCTTCATCGGTATCAATATGCATATCTAATGCGTACGTATCTTTTACACGAATTAATACTTGATTAAAAACCAATCCTCTGTCTCCTTCTACTTTAACACTTACATATTGTCCATCTTTTACTTGAAATTCCTCAGCATCTTGAGACGTCATATGGATATGACGCTCAGCGATGATTACACCTTTTTCAATTTTTAAAGATCCCTTTGGACCAATGAGAGTAATCCCTGGTGTTCCATCAATATTGCCTGATGCTCGAATCGGAGCATCTACTCCTAACTTACGTGCATCTGTTTTTGAAATTTCAACCTGTGTAAACTTCCGGATAGGACCAAGAATACGGACTTTCGAGATTTCCGCCTTTTCAGTCTGAATCGTTACTGTTTCTTTTGCTGCAAATTCCCCTGGTTGTGAAAGTTCTTTTGCAACCGTTAGCTCATACCCTTCCCCAAAAAGTTTTTCTAAATCTTCGTTTGTCACATGGATATGCCGATTTGATACACCAATTGGAATTTGTTTCACCTTAAACACCTCTTCATTATGTGGTAGTATTCATACTCTTTAGCCTTCCCTTCTTTTTCTTTTTACACAACTTCGTTTTGAATTCTGACCCAAAAGTGATAAAATGGAATTATGTGTTTTCAGAATAATAAAAGAATATAAAAACTACAACAACGAAAACACAGTTTTTAGGAGGGGTTTTGATGACTTATACGTTAGCAACTAGAATGAAAGTATTTCAATCTTCTATCTTTAGTGAACTAGCAGCTTATAAAAAAGAAAAAATTGCAGCAGGTCACAAAATGATTGATTTAAGTATCGGCAATCCAGATATGCCTCCTGCTGATATTGTAAGAGAAGCTATGATACATACAGCAAGCGGAAAAGAAAATTACGGTTATACTTTAACAGGTATTCAAGAATTTCACGAATCAGTAACTGAATATTACGATAACACTCACAATGTTACATTAGATCCAAACAAGGAAGTTTTATTATTGATGGGTTCCCAAGATGGACTTGTTCACTTACCTATGGTATTTGCAAATCCAGGTGACCTCATTTTAGTACCTGATCCTGGCTATACAGCATATGAAACAGGCATTCAAATGGCAGGTGCAAAACCTTACTTCATGCCTTTAAAGAAAGAAAATGCCTTTTTACCTAACTTACAAGACATCCCTGAGGAAATTGCTAAACAAGCAAAAATGATGATATTAAACTTCCCTGGAAATCCAGTTCCAGCAATGGCTCATGAAGATTTCTTCAAAGAAGTTATTACCTTCGCAAAACACCACAATGTCATTGTGGTACATGATTTTGCCTATGCTGAATTTTATTACGATGGAAAGAAACCAATCAGTTTCTTATCTGTTCCTGGCGCCAAAGAAGTTGGCGTTGAAATTAACTCCCTATCCAAAAGCTATAGCTTAGCTGGTAGCCGCATTGGTTATATGATTGGAAATGAAGAAATTGTAGGTGCACTAGCGCAATTTAAATCAAACACAGATTACGGCGTGTTCTTACCAATTCAAAAGGCTGCATCAGTTGCCTTGCGTCAAGGGGCTGAGTTCTGCGCAAAAAACCGCATCATCTACCAAGAACGTAGGGATACGTTAGTTGACGGATTTGCTTCTTTCGGATGGCATGTTGATAAACCAGCTGGCAGTATGTTCGTATGGGCCGAAATACCAAAAGGCTGGACTTCATTACAATTTGTTTATGCATTAATGGATCGTGCGCATGTTGTTGTAACCCCTGGCCATGCTTTTGGACCTCATGGTGAAGGTTTTGTTCGCATCGCACTTGTCCAAGATAAGGAAGTATTACAACAAGTTGTTGAAAATATTAAAAATAGTGGTATTTTCTCTCTCGAAAAAGCAGATGCATTAGTCAAAAATTAATTACAAATCCCCTGCCTATTTTTAGCAGGGGTTATTTTCACTTTTCCTTTGAAAATTAGGAGGTACATATGAATATGAAAAATATTAAAGACACTCTCCCCCACCGGCATCCATTTTTAATGATTGATAGAATCACAGAAATTGAAAATGAAAAATCCGTAAAAGGATACAAACTAATTACAAGTAACGAATGGTTTATAAATGAGCATCAAAACAGTATGCCTCATATGCTAATTGTAGAGGCACTTGCACAACTTGGAGCATTCGTAGGCACAAGTGAGTCGAACGGATTAGGATTTCTCTCCTCATTAGACGGTGTAACATTTAATGGCACTGCTATACCTGGTGATAAGCTAGATTTACAATATGAAGTTTTGCGGAATAAACGAGGGTTTATTCTCGGAAAAGGAATCGCCTCTGTAAATGGTGAACCAATTGTTATAGTTGAGAAGTTATTAGTTTACATCAGTAAATAAAGAGTCAATGATATATATTTGTTTCTTATAATTACACAATGATAAGGGGTACAAAAATGAAGAGCGCCGTTGGTATTGATGCTGGAGGAACATTAACAAAAATCGCTTATTTTAATGAAGACAATACACTACATTTTGAAAAATTTTACTCCCACGAACAAAATAAGATTAAAAATTGGTTACATAGCAATACATATATTCGTAAATTATCTATAACTGGTGGTAAAGCTGAGCAATTACACACATTATTTTCAGGAGAATATCAAATAGAGTCCCTCCCTGAATTCGAAGCTACGCTTGCAGGTGTTCATTATCTCATTGATGAAGAAAAGCATTCCATAACTAACTTTGTTTTAACAAATATCGGTACAGGAACATCCATTCACTATGTTGATAACAAACAATACACTCGTGCTGGTGGAACTGGTGTTGGTGGAGGAACGATCATGGGATTAGCAAAACTATTAACAAATGTCGATCGCTTTGAAGAAGTCATCAAGCACGCAAAACTAGGATCACGGCAAAATCTCGATATAACCGTTGGAGATATTTATAGTGGAATTCTATCTCCTATTGATAATACTTTAACAGCTAGCAATTTTGGAAAAGCCGCTATCCATGAATCTGATGGTAACCACTCCGATTTACTCGCTACTCTTCAAGGTCTTGTTGGCGAAGTAGTCACTGCGCTTAGCCTTCAGTTTGCAGAAACAAAAAATCTGGATCATATCGTTTATATTGGATCTACACTATCCAATAATACACACCTACAAGAAATTATAGGTAGCTATACTGTGTACCAAAATAAAAAACCTATTTTCTTACAAGATCTTGGTTTTAGCGGGGCGATTGGCGCTTTATTGAGGATGGCAAAATAAATGAATAATAAAGAAAGGAGCCTCTGTGAAAGAAAAAACATTAATCAGAATTGAAAAAGATATCAAAAATCATGACTTAGGAAACGCTAGAGATCGACTTCATGGCTTAATTCAGGCTTACCCTGAAGACCTTTCACTTCGAAAAAAATTAGGCGATATTTATTTCCGCCTGCAATATCCAACAATGGCCGGACGCTATTGGTATCTCGAAGAAAACAAAACACCTGAAATGCTTCAAGCATGCCAACAATTTGAAAAATCGATGGACAATAGTCCCAATGAGATTGTAAGAGCTCTAAAATTTAAAGGTGATTCTGCGATAATTAATAACCTTTCCTTACAATATAATAACCCTACTATACAAAGTCGTGTAGTCGAACAAATTGTCCAAGGACCTGAAGAAAATTGGAAAGATAACTTAGTTCACTTTGGATGTATTTCTATAATAGCGGTAATATTTGTTTGTACTTGTATTGGTCTATATACTATTTTCAATTGGTTATTTTCATAATATATGATTCAATACAAAACCCTTACTTTTATCAAAAAGCAAGGGTTTTGTACTAAGACTTACAAAGGAAAGAAACTCACTAAAATGCATATCATTAAAAAAGAAAAGAACCAATTTTTTTGTTCCTTTTGTACGTCTTCTTGAACTAAAGCGTCTGTTACTTTAAGCACAATTCTTCACAATGTGTTTTGTTAATTACATCAAAAATAGACGATGCCTTATTTTAAAGCGTCGTACCTGTTAGCTAAATATTTGATTGCTGTGTATTATTTGGCATACTTCTACACCAACTAATAACAAATAAATGATTGAATTTGTCGTAAGCTTATTCCAGAATAAACCCATCTAAATCCAGTCCAAATGTAGCCTGAGACAGAGTTTCGACCAACAAATATTGGATAAAACCAAAATTGCTGAAAGCCTCTCAGCCATACATACGTGTATCTGAATAAACATCTTGCAATACCGCCTGGATCAACTGCATATGCTTCTACTTGTTGTGCGGGAACAAAAGATGGCGGTGGTGAAGTTGGCGGTCCAGCCACTGAACCTTGACCAGGTGGTGCGAACGGAAATTGTCTTTCATCAAGGGTTACATGGTAATAATTCTCCTCTCGGAATGGAGTTGAAGATAAATAAGCTTCCTGACCATATGGATTGTTGTAATACAGAGGTATATGACTAAGATACATAAAATGCACTCCTTTTCTTTTTAATCTCACATCATCATATTCTTTAGTCATTGACCTATAAACTTGTTCTCTCATAAATATATATTTATCTATAAAATAGCTATTTCTTAATAATCACCCCTGTAAACCTTACAAAATTGTTAGCTCTTACCTGGTTTTATGGAACAATGGAGCTCTTACTCTCACTATATATCACATTTTCCTAACCTCTTATGGGCATCCACACAGTCATGTAGGTTTTGACCTACATATTGTACACAAAGTAATTACCTACTGTTTTCGGAAGATTATTGGTACACCGCCTACCTTAAATCGATGGAGGTATAAAAATGATAAATTTTAATTCTTTTCATGGGACCGTCACCATGATTAATGATTTCATTGTAGGGCAAAATGCCGAAGGAGAAGGCTGCTATAAATTAATGTCTGTAGAAAACGGATTAGGGAATATAGTAAATTTCGTCGTTTCACCCACAACTTACTTTGTAGACCATGTAGTGGTGTCAGTAGGAGATAAAGTGACTGGATACTATGATGGGAATGCACCTGTTCCTCTTATTTACCCGCCACAATACCGAGCACTTGTAATGGTAAAAGATAGCCCTTATCAGAATGTAAAAGTAGATTATTTTGATAGTCAACTGATAAGTAGTGATGGACGATTACGATTAAATATATCTCCATATACCCAAATAGTATTAACAAATGGGCAACCCTACTCAAGAAACCCTACGAACCGAAATCTAATTGTTATCTATGGACCTACCGCAAAAAGTATCCCGGCCCAAACCACACCCTATAGAATCATAGTTTGGTGTTAAAGGTTATTATAGAAAATGTCTGTTTCGCAAATAGTTGTTCTAATACAAAAAACTCGTCCGTTTTTGACGAGTTTTTTGCTTTATGGCGGGGTCCAGAAACTTCATACGAAGTATGTTCCTTATTTTGGCTTTTAAAAGAAAAGATTGAACTACTATTATAAAAGGCTTTTTCAATTAACCTGCCCCGTTAGCAAAATAAGAAAAATGCGTCTCCACTTATTTTAGAAACGCACCCTTTAGCAAAAGAAGAAATTAATTAATCACCCTAGTCTTATTCCGCAGCAGATGAATGTGTTTTAGTTACATGAACTGACTGTAAGAATACATTCATCTCCCCCACAGAATAAATATATAACTCATGCATCGCGCGCGTACATGCAGTATAAAATAATTTCCGTTCACTTTCTCTGCCATATTTTTTCTTTGATGCATCATAGATGATAACCGCATCAAATTCTACTCCTTTCGATAAATATGACGGGATAATCAAAACACCTGTATCAAACGAACTTGTTTCTTTCTTAATGAGACGAACTTGTAATGATTTTTGTAGTGCAAGATAAGCTTCTTCACTTTCTTCCGCTGTTTTACAAATAACTGCAATTGTTTTGTGACCACTTTGCTTCAACTGTTCGATTTGATCTACAATCTTTTTATGATGTTCCTCTTGATTTTTCACCTCTATTACAATCGGTTGTTCCCCATCACGCTGAAACGGTTCAATTTCATCACCATTCGTAAGTAACTGCTTTGTAAATTCAATGATTTGTTTTGTGGAGCGATAACTACGCGTAAGAACAATTCTCTCACTTGATTCTTCTCCGTACAACGTACTTAACTGCGAAAATTCATTCTCTGACGCGTGCTCGTAAATAGTCTGATTAAAATCACCTAGTATTGTCATTTTTGTATGCGGAAATATTCGTTTCAAAAATGCATATTGAAATGCAGAATAATCTTGCGCTTCATCAATAAATATGTGCTGCACAGATGTATTTTTTTGCAATTCTTCCAGTTGATCTTTTAAATATAAATAAGGTGTTGCATCTTCATATGACACGTAGAAATTTTGTATTTTTTCTATTGTTTCTTTACATATTTCATTCCATCTTTGCGGTAATTTATGTTCTTCTACGAGTTGTTTAGCGAACTGCGGATCTTTAAATAACTGTATATAAAGTGCTGGTGTATGAATAAATTGTAATTTTTTCACACGTCTTTTAAGCGGTTTAAAATGCTCTTTTACAACAATCGCTGCTAGCATCTTCTGTTCCCGCTCAAAATCATCAAACGTACCATTTGAATGTTCTTCTTCTCGTTGCAATTGATGATACACTTTCGCATATGTTTCTTTATCTAATAGCTGTATTTCTTCTTCCACCCACAACTCTTTTCTCGCTATTTTTTCTTGTTTTCTTAACTCTTTTAATAACCACTCAGAAATTAATTTGATTCGATTTGGAATTCGGATTGAAGAATCAAATTCATAAAACTTTTCTTTCATTTGTTCTTTAGAGATTAATACTTCCCCTCTAAATTTTATATCTTTAAATAACATACCTTCTCGTTGTAAATAAGATACATACTGATCTACTACTTCAAGAAAATCAGTGCTTGCTTTATACTTGATTCCTTCTAATCGTGTTTCATAGCTTTTCTCTTCCATTCTTGTCAATACATATTCCATCTGTGTAAATGGATCCTCTAATTCAAATTTCTTATCAATATGACGTGCTAAATATTCTTGGAATGTCGTTTGCTTCATATTGTCTTCACCAAGTTCTGGTAGTACCGTGGAAACATAACTATTAAACATTGAGTTTGGAGAAAAAAGAACGATTTGATCAGCATGTAAAGAATCCCGATATCGATATAATAAATAGGCGACACGCTGAAGTGCTGCCGATGTTTTACCGCTTCCCGCAGCTCCTTGCACAACAAGCAAACGACTTTTCTCATTCCGTATAATTTGATTCTGTTCCTTCTGAATTGTTGAAACAATGCTTTTCATTTGTGTATTTGCGTTATTTCCTAATACTTCTTGCAACAATGTATCACCAATCGTAACACCTGTATCAAACATACTTATAATTTGACCATTTCGAATCATATATTGCCGTTTTAATGTCATGTCACCCGAAATGATATCATGATTCGGTGCTTCATATTTTGCTCTTCCTACCGAATAGTCATAATACAAGCTGGATATAGGAGCCCGCCAATCATAAACAAGAAATTGTTCTGTATTTTCGTCATAAAACGAATGGATTCCAAGATAAATGGCGTCCACACTTTGTTCACCATCTTCTAAAAAGTCTATCCTTCCAAAGTATGGTGATTGCTGTAATCTCTGTAATCCTTTTCGTTGATTATAAGCATGGCGATGACTTTGCTCTCGTTCAGATAATAACTCAGCTTGTTGTTTAATACTTGCTGCCGTCTCTATTGCCTCTTCTGTATTATCAACATTCACAGTTACATCGTCCCAAAAATGTTTTCGAATTTGGACAACATCTTTTGTTACTGCACTTATAGATTGTTCTAACGTATCAATCTGTTTCCCAATCTTTCCAATGACTTTTTCCACACGATGTTGCTCCAGCTTCCACTCTTGACCTGTTTTCTCCATATCGCCACTCCTTATCAACTAATCGTTCTCATGCTCATTGTTTGATACAATAAAAATTTTCAACTAAAAGTTTGACAAACAAGCGAATTTTTTGTTATAATTAAATTGGTTAATTATATAGTTTTTATATCTAGAATAAACAATGAGCGTTTTTCCATTTTAACACATATATATGAAAAATCAATAAAAAGGAGATACAAATTTGTATCTCCTTTTTATTTTGGAAGTCCCACTTCAAATTCTATTATTGATTCTCCACTTTCTCCAATACGTTCTACGCTCACTTTTTCAATTATACATTGCAATACATAAAAAGGCGGTTATCAGTGAAGATGTCTCCCCATCTATTTCCCTTCTCCCCTAAAATATCCATTTAATAACAATATATAATGTGTTAAACGGTTTGTTCTAGAGAAATTTTACGAATAAAGATGCCACTAACCAGGAAGTAAAGCATAATTAGCGCAATGGAAATGATGATAAACGAAGGGATATTCATCAAAACTTCAATTTTTGTAAGTGTCATTTTTAAGCCTGTGTTATAACATACACTTGTTAAGCCTATAAAAAAGATTGAACCAATTGCGCACCCAATCCAGTTAAATCTTTGCTGGAAAATAACAATACCTTGGAAAAGGCTCGCTACCGTAACATAAAGTAAAAACTGCACAAAGAATTGCTCAATTGAACTACCTAACAAGCTGTTACTTTCTGCATGATAAAATAGGCCCGGTAAAAAAAGAATTTGAAGAAACGAAAAGAACGCTGATTGTAAAACAATATAACCAATCGATCCAATAAAAAAATGTAACCTCGTTGCGCCAAAAGAAACAGCTAAGTGAAATAGATCTAACTGTATAAAGAAAGTACTCACTACAACGAAAAATATAACCACAATAGAAGGGTTGTTAATAACATCTTGTAAAAACCCAATTCGTATATCTTTTATATCTATGAAATTCGGTAAACTTTGAATAATGAATGCCAAAGCCCAAAATACGAAAATAGCTTTGTAATGATAATTGATTTGTAATTTCAACTGTTTCATTAACATCTTCACTTTACATCACCATCCGTTATATAAATAAATAATTTTTGAAGCGAAACCCCCTCAATTTCTAAACCTTCACTTTTGATATAATCATAGTCTTTTTCAGATAACTCTCCCCATATAACGCCAATTCCTTTGTTCCCAAAGCATTCTCGATGAACAACATGTTTATTTATCATAAATTCATCCATTTTATCTTTTCGTCCTAATATGTAATGGGCTTGCTGCAAGAAATCTTCAACCGCCGATTGAACAATTACTTGCCCATCCTTCAAAATCAACACATCTTCGACAATATGCGCTACCTCTTCTACTAAATGCGTCGATAAAATAATTGTTCGCGGGTGATCACCGTAATCTTCTAATAAAACGTTATAAAATAAGTCTCGGTGCGCTGCATCTAAACCAGTCGTCGGTTCATCAAAAATCGTAATCGGTGCCCGGCTCGCTAATCCTTTAATGATTCCGACAACAGTTTGCATACCGTGCGATAATCTATGGTACTTTTGATTCATATCCAATTGAAATTTTACCGCGAGCTCCTCTGCGAACGCCCCATCCCAATTTTTATAAAATAGGTTACATAACTTAAAAATCTCTTTCACTTTATAACTCAAATAAACTTCTTCTTTCACCTTTACAAAACAAATATTTTGTAATGCATGACTATTTTCATATACATTTTCACCAAATATAGATACATTGCCTTGGTTTGCGACAATTTGTCCAGTAAGAAGGTGCAATAGCGTCGTTTTCCCTGCCCCATTTCTACCAAGCAAACCATATATTTTATTCTCTTCTAGTGAAAAAGTTAATTCATTTACGGCAATCTTTTTCTTATATTGTTTTGTTAACTTTTCAGTTTTAATTGCAATTGTCATTCTTTCTCCTCCTTAGTTGCCATTTGAATCATTTGAATGAGCTCCTCTTTCGAAATTTCAAGTACTTTTGCTTCTTCCAATACTTTAGGCAAAAATTCATTTTGAAAAGCGCTTTGCCGCTTCTTTAGTACCACTTCCTTTGCACCCTTTGTAACAAACATTCCAATCCCCCTCTTTTTATATAAAATACCTTCATCAACTAACAAATTTACTCCTTTCGCCGCTGTAGCAGGATTAATTTGTAGCATCTTTGCAAATTGGTTTGTTGACGGAACCTTTTCTTCTTCAAGTAGGATCCCTTTTAAAATATCCGATTCAATCGTTTCTGCAATTTGTATGTATATTAATTTATTTTGTTCAAGAGATTGTTTCATATTTTCACCCCCTTCAGGTTCATAGGTTCATTACTTATGTAATTAACCATATCACAAGAATATATTTCCATTCAATATTTTTCCATGATTTCTATCAAAAAAGAGGCATCATACCCTTAAAGGGTGATACCTCTTTATAAAACTCCCTTTCAAAATATACGCATTTTAATCAAAATTAAAAATTTTCATTTTTTATGTTTACAATTATCCACTAATTGTATATAATTACTAACGTAAGAAAAAAATTCTAAAAGGAGGTCGAATGAAATGATGAAATTAAAATTAAATGTTGCATCTGTTTTACAATTAAATACGAATTCGACCACCCTAATGGAGAATTGAAAATCGTTCGGTATTTTCTTTAATTAACAAATTCGCCACAGGAGGTCGTATACTTTCCTGTGGCTTTTTCACGCCCTGCCGCAGGAGAACTATATCCTTCTGTGGCTTTTTTGTGCGATTTTTTAATCTCTAACACTATTTCTTTTCGAAAGGAGCAAATATCCAATGACTTTTCACGTACTATTTTTCAGCATTACAATTCAGCGAAAGCAATTATCTGAAGTCGAAACTATGCACGATCTACACATTGAAAAAGCAATGAGTGATATAAAGGAGCGTCAAACCCCTT
This sequence comes from Bacillus sp. Xin1, assembly GCF_013314535.1. GTDB lineage: Bacteria > Bacillota > Bacilli > Bacillales > Bacillaceae_G > Bacillus_A. Next base: position 37,112 of record NZ_JABUAE010000007.1, read on the forward strand.
ATTCTAGTCACCTGTAATTCCTTTACGAAAGGAGGAATTCATTTATGACTTTTCATATTTTCTTTTTTACGATTACTCTTCAGAATGAATCTTTATCTGAAACTGAAATTTTACGTAAACAACAATTAAAAGAGATTATAGACGAAGTAAGAGATCGTAAAAGTTCTTATTATAATCGAATGTATTAAAAAATAATTTTCAAAAGGAGCAATCACCTGATGAAATTTCGAGTATTCTTTTTAACCATTACGATTCATAAAAGTAAATTTTCTGAGTCTGAAATGTTACATGAACAGCAAATCCAAACGATTATGAACAAAACAAAAGAGCGTCAAGTTTCTTATTACAACCATATGTAATAAAAATTTATATACAAAGGAGCAATCACCTAATGAAATTTCGAGTATTCTTTTTAACCATTACGATTCATAAAAATAAATTTTCTGAGTTCGAAATGTTACACGATCAACACATTCAAAACGCTATGGATGAAGTGAAAGAACGTCAACTCCCTTATTGTAGTCACCAATAATTCCTTTACGAAAGGAGGAATTTATTTATGAAATTTCACGTTTTCTTTTTAACGATTACAATTCAAAAGAAGCGATTATCTGAAGCTGAAATTGCGCAAGAACAGCAATATAAAAAGATTATGGATGACATCCGAGATCGTAGAAGCAAATACTATGCACATCTATAATGATCTAACTTAAAATAATGAAAGGAGAAGATTAAAATGTTAATGGTACGCTGCAGGGAAATGATTTGGATTATTGAGAGGGATTCCACATAGTCTAATTTGCATTTAAAAGGCTAATTCTTTCAAAAAAACGAGTAAAAATTATACAATAAAAATGCCTAATTCCCATTTTAAAACTAGGCATTTTTATTGTATTTAAAATCATCATAAAAAAGACACATCACTTAAAAAGCAATGTACCTTTTATGATTCCTATGAATACTTTTTATTTCCGATTATTTCTTTTCATCTTAAATAATCTCACCAAGTTTGAAACAATTGTTTTCGTCACAGCGTAAACTGGTACTGCTAAAATCATTCCAATAATACCAGCGAAATTACCTACACCAAGAATTAATACAATAATTGTTAAAGGATGGATATTCAATTTCGAACTCATTATACGCGGTGAAATGATGTTGCTCTCAAATTGTTGCACGATGGTTACGATAACGATTACCCAAGCTGCTTGCACTGGGGAAACAAACAAAGCAACAATAACTGCTGGCGCCGCCCCAATAAAAGGTCCTAAATTCGGGATAATATTTGTAAATGCCGCTATAATACCTAAAACAAAAGCATAGGGCAAATCAATAATAACATATCCAATAAATGTAAATGCACCGACAAATATACAAACGAGTGCTTGTCCTTGAATATAGGCAGACAATGTTTCTCCTGTTTCTTTTATAATATGAAGTCCTTCTTCACGATACGATTCCGGTAAGAAACTAACAGCCTTCCCTGGAAATGCATGTCCATCTTTAAACATGTAAAACAAGATGAATGGTACTGTAAATACAACTAATGCAACGTTTGTAATAATACCAAATAAAGCCGTTGCACTCGACGTTATCGTGTTTGGTATTTCCTTTAAATACTCAATTGCGTTTTGTTCAATCGTTTCAATCGATACATAATTTTGTGTAGCTAACCATTCAAATAGCCTATGATGCGATAACTCTTGTATGTATACTTTCCCCTCTTTAATATATGTTGGCATATTTTTCACTAAATCCATCAGCTGCTGTGAAACCGTCGGAACGACTACACCAATTGCAATTGCTGTCAATGTAATGATAAAAACATATAACAACAATATCGCTAAACTTCTAGGAACTTTTTTCGCCTCTAAAAACACTAAAACTGGATTAAAGATGAAGTATAAAAACAAGGCGATTAAAATTGGGAAAAATAAAGTTGAAATGAATATGCCAATCGGTTGAAATAAAAATGATATTTTTGTGCAAATAAATATAATTCCTACAACCATTAGCACTTCTAATGTCCAAAAGTGCACTTTCGATTTCAAAAAAACGGCCTCCTTTAAACTAGCACTTCCCTATATTGTATCAAAACACCTGGGAATTTTACACGCTATTTTTTATCTTCAATGTTCCAAAATACGAATAAATACACTACAATGAGATTACATACAAATTTGCAGGGTAAAAGGTGATAAATATGACGCAATGTATCATTTGCAGAAATGAAACGAAAGAACTTAGTGAACAACATGTTATCCCAGAGATTTTATGTGGATACTATATTACAAATTCAATTTGTGACACTTGTTATGAACATCTCATAACAAACGTGGATCGACCATTAATTCGGCATAAACTGATTCAATACAAAATTGAACAAATGAAGCAACAAATTGATTCTCCTCTTTATACGAATGAGTATGGTCAAGAATTAGCTGCAGCAGAAACTGAAGAAGTGGAAACAAATGACGAAATATACTATTCTAATGAGTTAATTATGAAACTATGTAAAAAACATGATATTTCATTACATAATGAAATTTGGAAAGAAGAGCGTGTAACGAAAGTAGCTAGTTCAATTCAACGTGAACTACTTTTAGATAACCGTAAATATAAAATGAGTATCTTAAAAATGGCTTATACATTCGCAGTACAGACAATTGACGGTTATTTTAATGATCCAGATGCAATTGATATTTCTACTATTATATCTAATGTTGACTTTATCGAATTAAAAGAACGAAGCATTGTTCGTGATTTAAGTAAAAGTTCATTGTGGAATACTCTCAATACAACTAGCGATAATCACTATTTTATTTTATTAAGTGATAAAGACGGCTTATTCTGTTTCATCCGTCTATTTGATATTTTTGATGTTGTTGTCCATCTTTCTAGAAAAAAATATCAACTTTCCTCTCCAATTGTTGGAGTGAATGATGTAGAAAAACAAGAATTCTATATTGAGAGTTTAAAACAATACATGGATGAGTTATTTAAACAAAAGAGTACACAAGCTACTCGTGTTTAAAAATAATGAAAGGAAATAACAATGATTATTCCTATTTTACGAAGTTTTAATGAGGAAAAGGCAAAAGAATTTTATATACATTTTCTAGACTTTAAATTAGATTGGGAACACCGCTTTAGTACTGATGCTCCTTTGTATATGCAAGTTTCCTATCTGGATAACATTCTTCACTTATCTGAACATCATGGAGACTGTTGTCCAGGTGCTGCAGTTAGAATTGAAATCTCACAGATCGAACAGTTTCACGATAAATTATTATCCAAACAATATAACTATTCCTGTCCTGGCCTTGAAGTTACCCCTTGGGATGCGAAAGAAATGGAACTATTAGACCCATTTGGTAACAAAGTTATTTTTTACGAATTGAATCATAGTTAAATCACAATTATTCAAAATAAGAACATACGGTCTCCTTTCTTGATGAAAAGACACTATGTTATAATGAATATGAAAAGAACAATACAATCACATAAAACAATTATAAATTGTATATAAATAAAAAAGACTAGTGTGCGGCTACACACCAGTCCATGTAACTTAGCAGATTGGATTGTTCATTTATCCTATTTGTTTCTTACAAACGAGACAACCCACATTCTATTGGCGTAGGTGGGTTGTTATTTTTTGAGCTTATCGATTAAAACGACAACAAACGTTAACAGTGCAACGAGAAATAATCCGCCTTGCAATAATAACGCAATTTCACTCATTCATTATCACCTCCCTTCTAACTGGAGAAGTGATAATTGAACAACCAACCATACCATAAGTTACCTCTTAATTTTACCATATTTTTTAATAGTTTACGATGAAAACCAGCAAGCGAGGAGCTTGCTGGTTTATTCTTTTCTCTCTATTTTTTTAATACATATGCATCCGCTATCATTTCTCCAACAATTTTATCTTTTTGATTCGCCTCATTATTTGATAGAGATAAAAGTGGAAATAATAATTCTGCTACTTTCTAGCTATGTTTACATCACCTATCTTGTTCTATTTTTTCAACAATTGCCTCATAAAATTTTCGTTCATCGTCCACATTTACATGTACGCAATTTACCTTTTTAGTAAACCCATATAATAACTGCGCTGTTAACGGTTCTTTTAATTTTATTTCGAAAGTAGCCGGTTCTTTAATAAATTCCATTACCGTTGCTTCGAATACCTCTTTTTCTTCTTCCTTCGTTAATGCTTCACCTCTATAAAAGGTAATTTCTTCCATTTGAGAAAATGGTACAACAATCTTCCTACCAAATCCGACTTGAATAATCATTTCTGTTTCCGTCATAATATAGGGATTCGTACGAATTGCTTGGATCTCAGCTAAAAAATATAGAATTCCATATATATTTAAAATGAGTAAAATCCAAGCTAAGACCGGATTCCATTGATGAAGTAAATAATGAAATCCAATACTTTCAATTAATATTGCATGAATAAGCATAATATAAAATGGGATTGCCCCAGTCTTTTTATGATACGAAAAAACATACTCGCTTTCTGACATCTTTGTACGCCAAGAGAATAAAGCGTAGTAAAGTAATTTACATTCCGAAACGATTACATTTACTACAGTATTTCTTTTCAATGCAGTATCAAATGCTTTATCAATTGCAAAGGAGAATGATGGATATTCATTTTTATATTGTTTATAACATCGTATAATCTTCGGTAATGCTCTAGCAATCTTATATAGAATAAATAACTCTAAACATAAAAATGCTAGTTCACCTGCAATTAAAATGTATGTCACAAATGAAAACGATTGGAAATAATCGCTCGGAATAATAAATCTTGCTGCAATATAACCCGCTATTACAACTGGAAATAGATGCTTTAAAGAATATCGTTTTCGTATGATAAAGAAATACGTAATAACTGGAATAACAATGAGAAAATCAAATAAAGACCCTAATACCATTTCTTTTGGCACAGCGGGTACAATAGGAAGTGCATATGCGAGATAATTTGATAGTACAATTAAAGCGATAACAGCAATCCATATACTTTTTCTTGTACGTGAAATAGATTCACTCATACAATCCCACCTTTTTATTTAAAAATCTTATGAAGATGATCCTTATAAAATAGAATAGCTCGTTCGTATTCTTTTACACTTTCTAGTTTTACAACAGTTTCAAGCAATAATTTCATTGCTTCTTCATAAGCTTTTACGTTATATTTCGCTATAGAAAGAAAGACTTTCATCACATCATTGTCTGGAAATCGTTTGAGCCCAGCTTCTAGCGTCACAATCGCTTTATCATATTCACCAATGCAACGATATGTACTTCCGAGTCCAATATACGCCCCGCATAATGACTCCCCAGCAAGTCTGTTAGCAATTGCCTGTTCATAGTATGAAGCAGCTTCTGTTTCAAGCCCCATCGCATCATGTGTCCATGCGCATTGGTAGAGGAATTCTGGATTTTCAGTAAGCTTAGCTAATCCAACTAGTATGTCTCTTGACTCTTCGTATTTCTGTTCATTTCGAAGTTGAATCGCTTGCTCAAGTAACTGTTTCACCTACATCTCTCCTTATTTGTTCTAAAATATGTGCTACACCATCATTATCATTACTATTCGTTACATAACATGCCAATTCTTTTAATTCCGAAATCGCATTCCCCATCGCAATTGGATAACCACATTCTTTAAATAAACCGATATCATTCCAATCATCACCAAATGCCATTACTCGTTCTGCACTTATCTCATGCTTTTGACACCAATTTAACACAGCATTCTCTTTCGAAACGTTACGCCCCATAATTTGGATGAGCTGATTTTGATCAGTACAAATTACGTTTACGTTATAAACGACTCAAACTCCCCTCTTCTACACGATTACATAACTGTTCTAACCTATTTACAATCTCTTTCGCCGTTTCGACTTTCCCTTCACATAAAGCAACATTTCCATCTTCTCCAATCACATGATGAATGGCTGCATGTGAATATAACGAATGCGGAGAATTTGCTATCATAAGATTTGCTTTCGCCTGCCTCATTCTTTCACTTGCACGTTGAATTAGCCCTACCTCATTGACATCGCTTTCAAGTTTGAATCCAACTAAAACCGTTTCCGGATCCCATTGTTTAATTTGTTTTAATATTTTAGGCGCTTTTTGAAAATGAATAATTGGTGCTATATCACTTGAAATCTTCCCATTCATATCAAGTACATTTCCATCTTGATCACAAATTTTATCAACGATCCAATCCGATCCAGCAGCTGCCATAATAACTGCATCGATCTTCTCATGTGTAATAATACTCTTCATTTTATCTTGTAAATCAATAATTCCCTCAAATGGATGTAATTCTAATTGGTTATTTATAGCATTCGGCTTTTCAGCAAAATAACCATGTAAGTATATAACATGTGCTCCTTTTGATATCGCTTCTTCAGCAAGCATTCTCCCAATTGTACCTTTTGCTAAATTTGTATGACCGCGTACTTGGTCCCATTTCTCTAAACAGCCACCACTTGTAATTAAAATCTTTTTCCCCTTCATCATAACCATCCCTTACTTATTTTTCGAACGAAACCATTGTACACCAAAGCCAACAATTTCTCGTTGTTTCATTAATCTACACGTTGCATTTCCAACTTTACCAATTGTTACAGCGTTTATTTGCTCAAACTCTTTTCCAATCTTAACAAATATATCAGAATCATAGTCCATTTCATCGAACTCTTTCCATACCCTTGTACCATTTTCTATAATTGGCGCTCCAACTTTTACTAATTCACGTGCTCCTGTACGTATTTCAGATAAATGTACGGATGTGTTAGAATCATAGCCTACACCTAACAACAATACACACCCATCTAAATCATATATTTTCTTTAATGGTGAGTGCTCTCCAAGACTAATGGAAAGGGGATGATCAGCTATAATATCCTCTGCATGTTTCCCCCATGCTGCAAAACTATTTAATGGATGATTACTACGCTTTACATTTGGATATGTTCGAAAACATTCCACCACTTTCCCCATTGCACGTGTAGGAGTTATATCCGGATTAAATGCTGGAACATTGTCTCGAATAATTTGCCACCAATTTTCTGGAACAGGAGGCCTTGCCCAATTTTTTGGATCTGATAAATCTGACGTTTGCGTTGGCATGACAATTGTACCTTCTTCTGTAATTACGTTCATCAACGCTTCAACTACTGAGACTGCTCCACCAGCTACCCAACCAATTGAACTAAGAGAAGAATGGACGATCACTGTCATTCCTTTTTTTAGTCCTAATGTAAGTAAGTCATTTGATATCGTTTCAACTGTATTTGGTAATTGAGTTCCCGCCACTATGTCATGTATCTTCATGATTACTCCCCCGTTTGCTTTATCTCAACTCTTATAAACTTAAATTTTGAACTCACACCTACTATTTTATCATATTTTTCTAAATTTTTAATCTAAACAAACTGAGAGCTCCTAAGAAATTCTGTTCATACTGACTTATGTATCCTAGACAACTGAACCATAGTACCGCTTCATATACACTTGTATTGTTATGGTAAATATTATACAATAAAACCGACTAGTCGGTCTATAAAAAGGAAAATTATGAAAGACTATCACAACCTTGCATAGCGGCAACATACATAAAAGGTCTTTCTGAGTCTATTTTCAGAGGAGATGAAACCATATGTTCAACTGGATCTTTGTATTCAGCATTGCTATACCAGGAATGGGTGCATTTTTCTTATCAAAGATCCAAGATGGAAATATTATTTTACCTAGCAACATTGGTGAAGCCGTTCTAATTGAAGTAATTTTCTCCTTCGGACATGTTATTATGTATTATGGATTCTTTAGAAAAGTTATTGATAAAGAAACGTTTCCACAAATTGAACATCAGCGCCATGGTGCAGGATTAGGAGCCAGATTCCTATATGGTGGAGTTGTTGAAGAAATCATCTTCCGATGGGGTCTTATGTCACTTTTCATCACGTCGATTAGCTTTTTTCATGATGTCACTCAGATTATCGTAATTCTTGGGATTATCCTATCTAGTATTCTATTTGCAATCACTCACTTTCTAGGTGTAAAAGGAATGAAAAAATCAAGATGGCTATATTCTTATGCTGTATTAGGAAATTTGTGGGTAGGTATTTTTTGTGGCTGGCAATTCTGGTCGAACGGTTTAATTTCCGCTATCATTGTTCATATGCTTTTCCATCTATTATTGTATCCTTGTGAACTGTGGTATCGTAAAAAGATAGGGAGTGATGAAACGAACGCTGTAAATATGTAACATTGTAAACAATTGAACATGTATGAACTACCTAAATATGATAAAAGCCCCCTTTTGTATTCACTTTAGAAGGAGGCTTTCAATCGTTTAAAAATAATCAAAAAAGCATGGTGGTGAATCCGGAATTAAATTCTCAAGCACCTCTATCATTTCATGACTTCCTTTTATCCTTCCGATGTCATATAAAAATATAGGACTTTTATAACTTAACAACATTGTTGTTAAGGTTTGAATCGTTAAAGCTACGCCATCAATGTCATTTACTTCTTTCTGATATGTTATTTGTAATTGCTTCTCATGATCCCATTTTAAAATAAAGGTTCCTTTATTCCACTCCAATATAGGATCATCTATATGTAAGACTAATTTTTCTGTTTCTACATTTTTAAATGGATATTGTTCTAGAAAACCAATGACGTCCACAATTCTTCCCATGTAGTAAGGCGCAATTGCCTGTTTGATTTCGCTATCTTCAAGTAAGAAAGCGACTGGTTCATGAACGCATGTCTTTCCTTTCACATAATACACCATCGAAAAATGAGCACTAATGAAATTCCATAACCCTCTTCTCGCCTCTTCATTTAAGTAAATCATTTCTTCTATATAAAATTTTTCCTCAAGGACTCGATAAAATAAGTAGCCATGGGGAATATCTTCATCTGTGTAAAAAATCGCTAATTGCAAATCAATTGTTTCCTCGCGAAATCGTTCTTCCCATGCGAGTGTATTTCGAACCATCGCCCCATTTGTTTTTCTCGCAAAATCATCATAAATTTTTTCTTTTTCTTTACTTTTTAATCCAACTCTCCTTACTCGCCCACTAATGTTGCCACGGTACTTCGGAAGCTGTGTATCTTTAATTTGGTATTCAATGATATCAGAAATAATTTCCCATCCTTTTTTCCGGTAATAAGGGATTGAGTAAGGAAATAAATAAGAAATATACTGTCCATTTTCTCTCATCGTTTTTAAGCTTTCTTTCATTAATGAATTCATTAATCCATGCCCTGCGTACTCTGGATATGTCCCAACTCCAGTAACTCCCCCCATTTCATAAATCACACCATGAATATTGACTTGAAAAGGAAGAACGACAATTTGAGAAATTAATTTATCATGATCAAACCAGCCTAAAGCGGTCCCTGGCTTTAACTGATGGCTTTTCTTTTGCACCATTTTCTCTTCATCATTAATCATTTTTTTAGAAACTTGGAACACGTATTTCATCAAATTTGAAAACTGTTCCACTTCACTTTCTTTAATCGGTCTCATAACCAAACCTTTATAGTACTTCTCATTCATTTTCATATGCTCCTTTGTAACATAAACTAAAATATTATATTCTTTTTTTCATTTAGTTAGTATATACAAAAGATAATGAAAACAAGCATATAGCATCATAAAGACTACGCTTTCAAATTAACACTCCTATTATTTCACCCAATAACAATGAAACCTTTCTACACCTGGGTACTTCTCTCCTAAACTTGTAACAGTAAAGCCACATTTTTTATAAAATCCTACCGCTTCATCATCTGTTTCTGCTTCCACATAAATTAATCCATGCATATGAATCACTTTCTTTATCATTTCGAAAGCAATTCCTTTATAACGACTATTTGGAAAAACTGCTATATGGCATATTCTCGCTTGTTTTTCAGCATAAAATTCCATGCCAATACAAGCTATCGCTTTATAATGATATAGTACAGTATTTCTATTTTCTTCATAGAACTTCATAGCTTTTTGTAAACTTTTTTCCTGGGGTCCCACAGCATACTTTAATATCGGAACCATTTTATCCTCACTTAGATTCCGCTCAATAGCAACCATACTCTTCCTCTTTTACAATACAGAATTATTCCGCTAGTCATGAACAGTAAAACACTCAGCTCCAAATTCGGTAAAATGAAAGAAAAAGGCACCCTTACCTCTGTAAGAAATTTGCCTTTTTCGCGTTCTAACACTCTATAGCACTTTTTATAATTCCACAATTCCGCTTCCTTTTTCAGCATAACCCATATCGCCAACAGACTCGACTGTATATTCTCCATCTTTATAGAGAATTTTAGTTACACTTGCATTTTTTACCCCCATTTTTGTTTTACTACTATCAAGTATTTCTACTAATGCGGTGATCATCAATCCATGAGCTACGACTAAAACGTTACCGCCTCCATTTTGGGCCGTGTCTTCACTAATTGTATCGATTTCTTTTTTTATACGAGTTGAAAATACCTCCCAATTTTCCGCTTGTTTTGTAGAATCTGCTTCTGCAATAAAATTCGTAAATTCTTTAATAGAAAGCTCCATTGGTTCAGTTATATCTTTAACACCGGCAGTATTTTTAATAGCCTGCCTCATATTTTCAACCTTATCGCCTTCAAAAATCCCAAAATTCAATTCACGCAAACCTTTCCGTTGTTCAAGTTTTAACTTTGACTGTCCACTATACTTTAATACTAAGTTAGCAGTTTCAATTGCACGGCCACTATCACTACTATAAGCATCAACAAAAGGTATATCTTGCAATCCATTTCCTAAACCTTTCACTACTTCAATTCCCTTCTCTACTAATGGGGAATCTGCCCAGCCTTGTATACGTTTATTCGTGTTTAATATTGTTTTGCCATGTCTCGTAACATATAACGTAACGATGTTCTCTTTATTTTTATGTGTTGTATTCATATCTTTTTCCATATTTCTCTCCCTTTAGACTACTTCATTTATTTTAATCTTCATTCCTTTCCAAACCCAAAAACATCTCAGTAAACATAAAAATCTGCTTCATTTACTAATATATTATAAATTTAGTTTATAACGATTCATATTATATATTATGAAAACGCAACAAAAAAGGAACCGACTCACAATCATAAATCAATTCCTTTTCACCCTTTTTATACTGTTATCTTTTCTCCCGTCTTCATAACACCTGCAACCTGAAAGGTCAGTCCTATTGTTATCTATCTTGAAATCTTGCTAATTTCTTTACTTAATCACTAAAATCTGCAAACAGGAAATCAATCTCTTTCTCATCATAAAAATCACCATCAGCAATAAACTTTTCAATTTCAACTGTACCATCTTCGATAAATTCAATCTCCCATCGTTGGCCTGGCACAGCTATTTCGACCATAAGACTTTCCCTTCTCACTTTACTTAGTTTATAGAATATATGATTGTCTTCTAATCTATTTAAAAAATGAATGAATTCTTTTAATTTCATGTAATTTCCTCCATATAAAAAATATTAGCTCTTTATTTTCAAAGAGCTAATATTTTTTCACGCTGTTATCTTTTCTTCCTTTTTCATAACAACTGCAACATAACTATGCAAAATCATTCCTACAACAACAAGGCTCATTCCAATCCATGATAATGATGATGGAAATGGAGCTGATAGCCAAATTAATTCTCCTAGTAATGCAAATAAAACTTCACCAGATTGTGTCGCTTCTACAGTCGCTAATTTCTGCGGATCATCTTTTACAAGATCAGTTGCAAAGAAAAATAATACAGTAGCAATTAAACCAGAACTAATCGCTACGATAAAGCATTGAAAGACTTGATTACTTGATGGTAATCCACTTGTTGCAACCTCATATCCAGATAGCAAAAACCAGAACGGTAAACTTGCTAATGTCATTCCGAGAACGCGCTGAAAGACATCTAATTCTCCTTTACACACCTGCATCATTTTTCGGTTTCCAAGTGGATAAGCAAACGCTGCTACTATTACTGGAACTACACATAACATGGTTTCACGAATCCCTAAAGAAGAAGCATGTTCTACTTGCATAAGAAGAACACCAAGTAATATAACCGCAGACATCATCAATTCTTTCATTGGAACTTTTTTATGTAGTGAATTTGTTGCGAATAATGGCGTTAATAAAATTCCTGCTATAATTGTAATTTGCCATGTGGAAGCAACTAGCCACCCTGGTCCAAATGCACCAGCAAAACTAAGTGGCGCGTAAAAAAGACCGAAACCGACAATGCTCCATAATAGCCACTCTTTCGGATTACTTTTCATATATTGAAAGAGTTGCTTTAAGTTTCCTCTATACATGACAATTATGACAAGTAGCGGAACCATAAAGTAATACCGCAGTGATGCACTCCAAATCCAGCTTCCCCCTTGTAAGTCCATCGCACGGTTTAAAATAAACGTAAAGGCAAAGAAAAACGATGCCAATACTCCCGCTGCAATTGCTTTCATCCTAAAACCCCTTATATAATTTTCTTATACTATATAACAGAATACGATTCATTTAAAATAAAATTCGAAAATTTCATACTAAAAATGGTGCTTTTATACGTTTTTCCCGCATTAACGGACAGTAAGACTCCCACCTCAAAATTTGGCAAAAGCAAAGAAGTTAGGTGGGAAATCGACTGTCCGTAAAAACCCGATTAGTGAGGGCTGATAATCAGCGGAGGATGAAGCTCCCGACTGATTAAAGTCTCACTTTATTTCTTGTCTATACGATTTTCGCAATCGGCTTATGTGAGCTTGATGATAGCGGTTATGATCAGCTATATGCCAAATCCCCCACCTAATCGTAGCCGTTTGACCATTTTCATAATAGACTTCGCGAGTTAAATCTACTTCTGTTAGTTTCATACATTCATCATAAAACATATTTTGAACATTTTGATAATCTTGCATGAGTTCTTGTAAAGAACCTTTTTTGATATTAGGTAATTCTCCTTTGTCATCAAGCATAGGACCATATTTCCTTTGCAAGAAAGCAGGAATTTGTTCACCTTTCAAACGATACACCCAATGTAAATCTACGACTGCTAAATGCTGAAGAAGCTGTCCGATGCTATTTTCATCATTAAAAGGGCCTTTGTAATGCAATTCGTCTTTTCCTACCCCTTCAACTAGATTTCTTAATCTTTTGAATGTATCACTTACAGTAGCATATAATACTGCAACGTTAGAATTCATGTCTCTTTCTAAAGATAAATCTTTCACCGCAATTCTCCCATCCAACTCTTTATCTTTTCATTGATCTCATTTGCCTGTTCATGATGAATATAATGATTTGTACTTGGAAATATAATATGTTCCGTTCGTGAAGATATTTTTAACAGTTCAATCTGCGTTTTTTCCCAATTTTCATATCCATTATTCGCTGCGGAAAATTGTACTATTGGCAGGATTCCTAACTCCCCATTTTCTATTATCTTTTTACCGTTTTTACTCATCCACTCTAATTCTTCTTTCATATTTCGATTATTTGTATTTTTAAGAGCCATTGAAATTTTAAGTTTCTGTAATTCTTTCGGTAAATTTGGGATATCTATAAATACTTGATCTATAATTCCGAATAATGATAACGCCCGCAATATTCCGAGATTTTTAGCTATATTCATTGTGTGCCAACTAACTTTCCTATCTATATCCATTTTAAAATTCTGTGCGTATTCTGGACTAATTCCATCGATAAAAACTAATCCCGCAATTTCGTTGGGATATACTTGTGCATACCGAATACTTTCTAAAGTTCCCATTGAATGTCCTACTAATATAAAGGGAGGTTTCTCACCTGCTTCTATTAATAATGAATGTAATTCGCTTACCACTGTATCAATATCCCTACTTCTCTCTGTTTGTTCACTATATCCGTAGCCAGGTCGTTCATACACAACTATTCTATTTTCTTTCTCTAGTTTATTATATAGTGGGTAAAAATCCGCATACGGTGTTGTCGTACCGCTTCCTGCTGTCATAATTATCGTTGGTTTATTTTCATGTTTCCCTGTTGTAAAAATATGTATATCATGATTGTTAACTTCAATTATCTTACCAGGTACTTTTGTATCGTTATTTACACAAACAGCTTGATACAGTGTGCTAGCAATAAAAACAATTAACGCGACAAACAATGCAATTCGCTTCTTGCTTTTAAACATTAGATACTCCTTTTTTATATACTGTCAGAGAAATAAAACCATTAATTCGTCATCACGATATATACCATTCATTTTTAATGCCTTTGTTTCTATTCCATACGTTTTAAATCCCATTAATTGATACAATTTTTTCGCTACTTCATTAGCTGAAACAACCCCTAAATTAATTTGCTCTATTTCTAGTTCTCTTGCTTTTTCAATTAACGCTCGAATTAAATCTTTTGCTAACCCCTTTCCTCTACTTTGATGATCTACATACATCGCAACAAGATGTCCTTTATGTTTATAAGCTGCTTTTTGCTCCGTAAGCAACGTGACTACACCTAGCAGTTGATTCTCTTCATTAAAAGCACCGAATGTGTAACTCGTTTTTGAACTTAAATTTTGAGTAACTTCCTCCACGGGATTTTCTTTTTGCATCGCTTCCTCATACGTTGTTACAAATGCGTCTGGATTTATTTGCAATGCTTGTAAACGTAAATCCCAATATTGTACTGCATCTAAGTCTGATAAAACTCGAATCATTTATATACATCCTCTCATCATTAAGTTTCTAAATTCAATCCACTTTTGTTTACATAATAATATTATACATTACATTCTTTCTTGTTAAGAATTTCATATTCTTCTTTCAACATACTAAAGCGATAACGATTAATAAATACACCTTCTCGCAATCTATCATTTCTCATGATTCCTTCACAAACAAACCCTGCTTTTTCATAACTTCTCATCGCTTTTACATTATCAGCATCTACACGTAGCCAAACTTTCTCTAAGCCAAATTCATAAAATCCAATTTGTAACATGCGATGTAACGCTGCAAAACCATAACCACGTCCCCAGTATTCTTTTCTACCAATCGCAATTCCTAATTCAGCATTTTTGTTCGTTGTATCAAAGTTTTTTAAATCGACCCATCCAATATGCACACCATCTCCAGTAACGATAGCTCGCTGTTCATACCCATTTTCACGATTCATACACATCTCAATCCATCTTCTTGTCTCATCACGTGTAAAAGGTGGATATTGATCGGGTACAACTAAATGTTTTGTTACTTCTTTATCTAATGACCATTGATATCGATCTTCTATATCATCTAATGTAAGTTCTCTTAATACAATAACTGGTACACTCATTTTTCTATCTCTCCTTTATTTCCCTACAGAAAACCCCTCAAACAACCTGCCACCATATTTTTCTAGCGTTCCTTCTATAAAATCAATCAGTTTCAGCTTCTCACCAGTTCTATAAAAATGATCAAAAGCTTCAACAAACTCTTCCGCAAATGTTTCATTATACGTTCTTAATACCTTAATAAACCATTTAGAATTGCCAATCCATTTTCCGTTTACTCTAAGGACATATTCATGAACTAAATCAGCGAGAAGATTCGCGATAAACAATTCCTCTTCCCTCTTTGTTGCCCCAATAAAATCGTCTAGCGCATCGGTAATAAAGTAACGCTTCTGTCTCATAAGCCCTTCTGTCCACTTTTCAGGACCTTCATTTAATAATTGCTGTGCTTCCTGTTTTAAACTCGTTACAACTGCTTCCTTCCCTTTTAAAACAATCCCTTCCGAAACCATTTGCGGTAAACAAGGTCTCCCCCTCTCACAATCACTTTTAAAATATTTTTTATACGTTTCAAAATTATGTACAAACATTTCCACTGGCCAACCGTTACTAATAAAAGATTCGCGATAACAGTTTGATAGATTACGATCAATAATTACAATATCAAGATCAGAAGTTTTTGTTGCTTCTCCTCTTGCAACGCTTCCTCCTAATAAGGCAACATCACAATTTGGAAATTGAGATTCAATAATTTTTTGTGCGGCATCAATTGCTTTCATGCTGTTTTCCTTCTTTCATTTTCTTTTTTATTTCTCCTTGCCTTAAATATGTACTTACGATATATTCGACACTATTTCTTATTTTCCTAGTTTTTTTCTTTCAATTCGGTATGTGAAATTTAATTTACCTTAAAAAAAACAGGAATCACTTTATTCGATTCAGACTATATTCAGCCAAAACGTCTAATGGATTGATTATTCTCTTCCCTGTTTCCTGTTCACACTTTTCAGCAGCATCTACCATTGATAATTGAGCAACCGAAATAATTTGATTTTCATCTTCTATGAGCTGATATATATATTTATTCACTCTATCATCATATTCTTCTTTACATCCCTGCATAATTAATTCAAAAGTATCTTCAATAATCCTTACTTTAATATCTATAGATTTCTGTTTTTGCTGTGCGTATCGATTCAGGCGCTCCACTGTCCCAGTGACAGTACTAGGATTTGTGAATAATATCGTTTGCGGCCCTTCAATATTACATATCATTTCAAAGAATGATTCATCAATTTTTAATATAGGTTTTGCAATTAAAAACTCTTCCTCCTGTATTAGCGTGATATAATTTGTACATGTAATTAGAACTGCATCAATATTACTTTCTGCTATCCACTTCAGCTGATCCTTCAACTTGTTTTGGGCTTGCTTTCGTCCAAACCCTTTATCACTTTCCATCCTCTTAGATAATATGGGATCTACAAAGTGGATTAATTCTATCTCAAATAATTCAAATGCCCTCTCTATATACTCAATATTTGAATGATGGGCATGTAAACAAGCTAGTTTTTTCACTTTTATCACACCTTTTTCATTTTTGCTTTGTTCATATAAATTGTTGATATTTTGAGATATAAAAAGCCACCACCTACAAAAGTGGTGATTTTTTTCGTATTTTACTGTTTAAAATGCTGTATAACGACTCCTTTACCATCTCCAACTTCAATTTCTGCGAATACTCCATTTATAAAATTGATTTGTGGAGGGACATGACCACAGTCTATATCATAAATAATTGGAATTTGAAGCTCATCAGTAAGTTCTCTATATACATCTTCAACAGTATAACCATCGATTGAATGGTTTGCAGAGCTACGTCCAAAAAGTATACCTGGACAATTATCAAACCAACCTGCTAGTTTCATTTGAACCAATGAACGTCGTAAATCAGTAGTAGTTAGGTCGCAATTTTCCAAATACCAAATTAAAGGTTCGTTATCAAAATGCTTCTCCCTAAAATCTTGTACTCTACCAAATGGTGTGCCAATGAGATGTCTAATCACATCAATACAACCACCAAGTAATCGACCTTTAATGTTTATTTTTTCAGTTGAAACTGTTTTCCAGTTTGTATTTTCTGTTAAGTGAAAAACACACGGAGATGGATTATTATGTTGCCACTTCTGTTGATATTTCTCTGAAGAGTATTGGGTGATTGAAGTCCCTGTTCCCGCTGACAAAACGCTTTGCCACATTGCTGTTGTGTCATCGGAGTATTCCCCTCTTACATCTACTAGATTTGTCCCATGAGCAGTGGCTATTCCAGTATTTAAAGTAATTGCTAACAATAAAACACTTACATCCGAATATCCTAATACCCACTTATTATTTGTCAAAATCAATTTTTTCGAGTATTTCAACCAGCAGTTCCCCACCCCAAGGAGGAATTATGATATCAATGCTCTCGTCCTACATCATGTCAATAAAGTGAAACTTCAATCAGTGGGGGTTTTCTCCATCCCCCACTGATTGTTAGTTGAACCAATCGGGCTTTTACGGGCTGTTTATCTCCCACCTAAACTTCTTCGCATTTTCTTAAGTTTTGAGGTGGGAGTATTACAGCCCGTTAATGCGGGATAAATTCATTTGCCCTCTTCGTAGCAGTAGAAGACTTAGCTTTCTCTTGTGTCCAAACCGTTTGTATACCCTTTTCTTTCCATACTTTCACAAGCTTGCTTAAATATATTATGTAATTCTGCGTTTACACCTGAAGAAGGTGCTGTTACACCAATTGTTGCCCCTTTTTTAAGAACGGATATTTTATCATCTCTATCTCTCCCGTATTTTCCTATGCACCTAGAGTAAATTTAATATAGTCAGTTTGATAATGAACAACAGCTACTTGTCATCATTTCCCCTTTTATATTCGTTACATTCCCATCAAAAACCTTCATTATAAAAACTGCTAAACAACAAAATCTTGCACACCTTTTTTGCAATTTGTTTTGCATTTACCTCCCTAAAATTGCTAATATAATAGAGTAGAACTATTATAGAGAGAAGGAAAATTATGCACAATAGAATTCGAATGACAACTTTAGTAAAGAGGGCACTGTTGATTTGCGTCGGAGTATTATTTTTATACGAAGCAGTTTATGGATCAACTCATATTGCTTTAGCAAGTACGGAAGATGAAACGAAATCTGTTCAACTTGTAAGTGAAATTCAAACGGCTCTAACTCCAAAAGAAGCACCAAAGCAATATAACGGGCAAGTTAGAAAAGTTGCTTACTTAACATTTGATGATGGCCCTGGTAAGTACACTGCCGAGCTGTTAGACATGTTGAAAAAAGAAGATGCGAAAGCTACATTTTTCCTAATTGGAGCAAATGTTAAAGCATTCCCTGATCTTGTAAAGCGTGAAGACGCTGAAGGGCATTATGTTGGTATGCATAGTATGACACATAACTACAAAAAGCTTTACACAGAAGGTCTTTATGCAGATGAAATGAAAGAGGACCAAGGATTAATCGCTGGAGTTATCGGAAAATCACCAGTATTAACTCGTCCATGTTACGGATCCATGCCAGGATTAAATGAAGCGCTTCGCAATAAAGTTGTTGAAAATGGTTTGAAAGTTTGGGACTGGACAATCGATTCATTAGACTGGAAATATAATAAGATGCCAGTAGATGCTGCTGCTGCACAAATTGCACAAAATGTTCTTGCTGGTGCAACAAATCCAACAGAGGTCATTTTAATGCACGATATTCATCCACAATCTGTGAAAGCTGTACCTGCTATTATTAAAGGTCTAAAAGAAAAAGGTTATGAACTGGAAAGTTATCAAGAAGATGAACATTTCCCATTAAACTTTTGGCACGATAATCGTATGTAATAGAAAAGACTTGATTTCTTTTATTGGAAAATCAAGTCTTTTTTCTTTTTATTTATTTAGAATATAGAAGTTATTATTTTTGCAATTTCACTTAGTGAACTACCCGCCACTTAGTAACTCTTACGAGTTTACTTGAAGTGGGGGCTTCTCGGTTAGTCGTTCCTTTTGACAGCTAACGAATTCGTCCTAAGACAGCCGAGCTAACTCCCTTGTTCCAAAGGTTATTTTGTTGCTATTTATGCTAATGCTACATCGAGAAAGGCAATCTATTTCACTCATCTATATCGCTTTATACAAATAAATTTCCCAAGCGGATGTCTTTGATGTAAACACTTTCTCAAGGAATAAATTGTTTTCTACTGCATTTTCAATAGGGACAGCAGAAAACATGTATCGACCACCCATTTTCTTAAAATGCTCTATATTTAATTGTAAATTTTCCAAGCGTTTTTTTGAGTTTTTCTTAAACATATAGTGTTTTCCAAGTTCATCGGTGAAAATATAACAGCGGCCACCCCACTCGTCAAAATACGTACGAATCGTTTTATTTTTCGCCAGCTCCTTCTCGATTATTTTTCGAAATTCATATTTATATGATAGTGGATAAAAATTGTTATATGTATCAAGTGTATAGAATCCGTTGTACTGAGCGATAGCAGGATGTAAACCAAGACTAGCGACACGGTACTGCTCCAAAGGTAAACCGATATACTCTTTTATCTCCTGAAATTGTTTTTCTGCAAAAAATTCCTTTACTGAAGGTTTACTTTGAAAAATAATTTCCTCATTAAAAAAGCTTAACAAAATAATTTGAGCTATCACAAAACCTGTCACAGCGTGTCTCCATATTTTCCCTTGTAACCATAAAACTTTTAACCCAAGAGCAAATAAAACATAAATAACTAACGGGCGCAAAAAATGATAACGTGCAAAATTAAACGTATCCAAAATGTGAAAACGTTTTGTTAATGGAAGCCAACCTTTATAAAACCAAAAAGCATACCAAATTGACAATCCTATGTTAAACCAGAACAAAAAAACAAAGACTTTTTCTTGCTTCCATCGCCTCTTGGAAATGATAAAGTACAACGCAATAAGTATGACAGGTAAAATAACAAATGTATGGACTGTCATGACATGGTTATGTCCTAAAAGAAAATTTTTCACTGTAAGACGGAGAGACCGCCATAACGATAATCTTGCATGAAAATATTCATCTCTGCTGTTAGGTGCAGTGGATAAGAAGAAGGAAGATACTAAGCGATATTCTACAATCATGTAAATGAGCGTCATATAAACAATTGAAAAAAGAAAACGAAAGTTCCATTCTTTCTTTATTACTACGTCCACTAACCAAAGAATCCCCATCCCGCTTAAAAAGAAGAAAAAACCTAAAACAATACTCGAATATAGAGGAATAAGAGTGAGTACGAAATAGTTCTTCCACGATCTTTCCCCTTTTCGAATATTTAAAACTGCCCAAAGTGCAAGAGGCATTCCGAGAGTACTAAGCATTCCTGACGGCCAAAAAGGAGTTAGAGCAAAAGCCAATGAAACTCCAACCGAAATGACCATCCATTCCTCTCTAGGTAAAAAATGATGTTTTAAAAGAAGATACATCCCTATAAAAGCAACCACTCTTGTAATCGTCTGACTTAATGCATACGCAACCATATTTGGAAAAAAAGCATACAACCAAACAATACCACTAAATTCCGTGCTAAATGCGTTTCTTGATAATTGATTGTTTATCACCTGTGGAATTGTAGCATCAATCGGGCCTATTATCTCCCCGCTCCTTGCCAAAACCTTATACCAGGATAAATTGGAATCAAGATTATCATGAACGCGAATATGCGCATTTTCTCCAAGAATAAATAAAGGAGACAAATAAAGAAAGAGTATAATTGCTGCAAAAACAAGTAACTTTTTTTCCTGGTTGTTCTGGATTGAAAACATTCACTACACCTCAAGAAATTCTTAAAAAGTTTACTTATAAAATTTCCAAAACGAAAGAAATTATCCCCTCGGTAATCAAGTTGCTATCAATTTTTTATAAACAAGAAAAATCTATTCTTATTGTTAAAGTAAGGAATGATATATTTCGGAGAGGAATTTTATCGTATAAAAAAAGAATACTATCAATTTGCGTAGCTGCTAGTTTATTAGTGCCAGCTTCTTTTTATGGGGAAAGAAATGTACAAGCTGAGAATAGCAATACTGTACAACAGCTATACAAAGTAAAAATGGCTGGTTAAAAAGAAGGAAGTTCATGGTACTACTTAAATCCTCATTGTTATTACATGTATACAGGTTGGGATATAATTGATGGGAAATTCCATTATTTTGCTCAAAATGAGGCTTGGCAGTACTCTGAATCGTAAGTGGCTCAAATGCTAGATAGAATTCTTTATTTAATCTAAATGATAAAAAGGATTGTGGCAGTGAGATACACATGCTACAATCATTTTTATTATATTTAAGATATATTTGTTTTTTCCTTATTGTATAAAGTTACATCATCTTCTTCTATATTCACAGTCTCTTTTACAACATAAATTGGTCGGTTCTTACTTTCGTCATAAATACGAGCGATATATTGACCAACAATACCAAGACCGAGCAGTTGCATACCGCTGAAGAATGTGATAGCAACCATAAGAGAAGCCCACCCAGTTTGGATGTCTTGTCCAATAATTTTAACGATAACTGAGTATATTAAAACTGCTATAGAAATTAATACAGAGATTAAACCTAAAGTCATAACCATTCTTAATGGCTTTGTAGAAAATGCGATAACACCATCTGAAGCAAATTTAATCATTTTCTTTAATGGATACTTCGTTTCACCCGCAAAACGTTCATCTCTTTCGTACTCAATATATGTTTGGCGGAATCCAATCCAAGACATCATTCCACGTACGAAACGATTTCGTTCTGTCATTTGTTTGAATATATCTGCTACTTTACGATCGATAAGGCGGAAGTCACCTGTGTCTTTAGGAATATCGATATCAGACATGCAATTTAAGAAGCGGTAGAAATATTTAGCTGTAACAAGTTTAAACCAAGTTTCACCGTTACGCTGTTTTCTTCTCGCACAAACAACCTCATAACCTTCTTCCCATTTTGCAATAAGTTCTGGGATAACTTCAGGTGGATCCTGTAAATCAGCATCAATGATTATGATAGCATCACCTTTGGCAACATCAATTCCTGCTGTTACAGCTATTTGATGTCCAAAATTACGAGCAAAGTTTACGATTTTAGCACGAGGATCTTCGGCTGAAATACCTTTTAAAATTTCCATCGTCCGATCGGTACTACCATCATTTACAAAGACAAATTCATAATTAATATTATTTTGTAGCGTAACAGACTTTAAGCAATTATAACACTCTTGTGCTACTTCTTCTTCAAAATACATAGGAACGATGATTGAGATAAGTTTCTCCAAGTTTTTATCCTCCTTGTAGCAGCATTATATATTAATTTATTAGAAATGGTTTTGTTTGTTGAATGTCCAAATTTTATTAAGAAAAAAGTTCATAATCATACCAACACCAATAGAAAAAAGTTGTGAGATAAACTTATTTATGAAAAATTTATCAACTAATATGAACAGGCTAATTGTATTAAAAGTTAATACAATTAAATTTACAGTTAGGAATTTAAAAAATAATGATACATCTTTATTTTCCGATTCAAAAACCCAATTTTTGTTCCAATAATAGCTGTTAGCAACACCAATTAAATAAGCAAAGCAGTTAGCGATAAGGTAATTCATACCAATTTTAATGAGAAATATATAGCTAATAATTGTGATAAGCGTATTTAATACTCCTATTAGGCTAAACTTTAAAAATTTCTTCATAATGTAGTATCCTCATTTTTATAAAAGATATAAAAATATATGTATAATAACCATCTTAAGTTTTTGTATAAATCGATGATTACTTTAACGATTTTATTATTTAAGCCAAGTATATGCAGTGGCTAATTGTATGACAATGGAACTGAAGACAAATAAAGGAGTGGCAAGGTTGTTTACACTTTTAAATGGATTTTCTAATTTTTCAACACGTTTTATATATGCTCTCTATGGGATTTTTGCTGCGGTATTAATATTTACTTATTTTACAGATATAAAAAAAGATAATTATCTGATTTTATTATTGGGTTTTCTAGTTTTATGTACGTTAGGAACCTTTATGTTAAGAAAAGGTTCTTTATATCTTGAAAAGTTAAATGAAAAGAAATGTTTCATTATATTACTACTTACTTGTTTTGTAGTGAAAGTAACATGGATTTGTTTGTACAAAATTGAACCACTTGTCGATTATGCAACTTTCTATAATACAGCGGAATCTTTAAGTGCAAATTTCCAAATTGAGAATCGGTATGTAGCATTATTTCCACATATTTTCGGATACTCATTATTTTTAAGTGTTTTCTTCAAAATATTTGGAACAAGTTATATGATTCCACCTATTGTGAATGTTATTCTAACTACGATATCAATGGCATTCATATATTTCATAGGTAGAAAAATTGATGGAGTAAGAACGGCAACCATAGCGAGTATATTTTGGATTCTGCTACCTTCACAAACAATTTATAATATGTTTGCAATGTCGGAACCCCTTTATTGCACTGAGCTATTGTTAATTTGGTTTATTATGATTACTATTGATGAAAAGTTATCTAAAATAGGTATGATGAAGCTCATTTTTTACTCTCTTTTATTGTCCCTATTGCTTGCATTAATGAATATGGTACGCCCAATTGCAGCGGTACCTATTATTGCATTAATTGTTTGGGTATTTGTTATTGATATAAAACATCTTGGTCATAAAAATATCCTTTTTAAAAAAATTGTATATATATCAACGGTGCTAGCTGGCTATTTTGTATTTTCTTCAGTTGTACACAACTATACAACTGCACGATTAGGCGAAGAAATAGCAAAAGCACCTGGGTATAACATGTATGTAGGGTTTAACAAAGAAAGCTTAGGAACGTGGAATGAAGAAGACTCAAAGTTACTTATGTATTATAGTGAAAAAGAAGGCTGGACTGCTAACGATGCTCAAAAACAGATGTTAGAGGATACAAAGGATAGATTGAAAAATGATAATATTGATTTTGCTAAATTGTTTTTTGATAAATTCATTATTTTCTTAGGTCATGATAGGGCAGCAGTTTTATACGCAAGCCCGGTATTAGACCATCAGCTCCGATATATGATTATATGTGATATTTTTTATTATTTCTTAATTGTTATTTCGCTGTTAGGTGTATTTATTACATTTAAAGATAAGAATAAATCAGCAGCGCTCTTTATTTGTCTTTATACTATTGGTTTAACAATGGCGCAAATGCTGGTAGAAGTTGCAGGACGATATCATTATTCTGTTACAATGTCTATAGTTATTTTAGCTGCTTTGGGTATGAATCGTCTATACAAACATAGTAATGTCCGTTAGTATGACAGAATTAAATATATGTAAACGTCAAGTAACTCCAAAATATACAATAAAAGTTGGTTTTGGAGTTATTTTTTGTTTACTTCACTTTTTTTCGGCACTCTGCATCTAGTTGGAAAATCTGTTGACCAGGGCAAGACTTTATCAATTTCTTCTTTATTGTTTAAATTGATATTGAGGAGTGTTTCAAACAAATAAAGAAGATAATGATAGGGACTTAAATTGTTCTCTTTTGCGGTTTCAATCACTTTCTACTAATATAGTATCCCGTATCTCCTATAAAATTAAGTCCGAATTTTTGTTTCTACATTGTGCAAAAATTGTACTCTTTTCATATAGTTATCATACTCTACAAGTACGGTATGTGAAATTACATCGCGCTCAAAAATAAAAAAGCCCCCTCACAAGGATATTTATCCTTATAAAGGAGACTACCGTTACTTTATTACGTTTAACCTTCTTGCTACGTAGTTTCTACTTTCTTATTATTTTTATCACGATGATTATAGTTATACTTCGAACGATCTACTGGCGTAAATCCTTCTGGTGTATAGAACCTTAATAAGGCTCCGTTTACTACTTAATCAGAAAATTTAAGTGTTTGTTGAACCATTTGTTCATTTTGTTTAATCTCATCCGTTACCTCTACTGAGTTCCCGGTATTTGTATCATAGTATTTTCCGTTCAGTGCAGTAACAGACGGACTTACATAGTTGCCATTACGGAATGCCACAACTTGCTTATGCTCTGGTGATAATAAATCGGTACCGAATTGGATATAATTTTTTGTATCCGTACCTAATAAATGTAGTAACGTTGAAAGCACATCAATTTCTCCGCCATATTGATGTTGAACTCCCCCTTTCATACCTGGTACACGGATAATTAATGGTACACGTTGCAACTGTGCATTTTCAAATGAATTCATTTCTTTACCCATTATTTGCGACATTGCTGCATTATGGTTATCTGAAATACCGTAATGATCTCCATACATAACGATAATGGAATTATCATATAAAGCAGATTGCTTCAAATAATCCATAAAGCTTTTTACTGCTTCATCTAAATAGTGTGCTGTTTGGAAATATGTATCTACAGATAAATCACCTGTTTGGGCTGGTTCAATTGTCGCTTCTTCCTTATTCATTGGATAAGGAAAATGATTTGATAGTGTAATAAATTTCGTATAGAACGGTTGTTTTAACGTTTGTAACAACGGAATAGATTCATTAAAGAATGGCTTATCTTTCAAACCATAGTTTACAACATCTTTCTCATTCATATCATAATAGGTTGCGTCAAAGAATTTATTGAAACCAAATGATTTATAAGTTAGTAATTTATTCATGTTAACAAAATAGTACCTACAATTGAATATTTACAAAAAATAAACCCCTTGCTCTTCAATCTTAGAGCAAGGGGTTTATCTAATATATTATTTTCCTTGATACATTGCATCTACTTGCTTTTGAAGTTCTCCATTTTCTAAGAACTCATCGTATGTTGCTTCTTTATCGATTACACCGTTTGGCGTTACTTCGATAATACGATTTGCAATTGTTTGTACGAACTGATGGTCATGAGATGTAAATAGTAATGTTCCTTTAAATGCGATTAAACCGTTGTTTAATGCTGTGATAGACTCAAGGTCTAAGTGGTTCGTTGGATCATCAAGTGTTAATACGTTTGCTCCGCTTAACATCATTTTAGAAAGCATACAACGAACTTTTTCTCCACCTGACAATACAGAAACATTTTTCTTAACTTCTTCACCAGAGAATAGCATACGGCCTAAGAAACCACGTAAGAAACTTTCTGTCTCATCTTGTGGAGAGAACTGACGTAACCATTCAACTAAGTTATATTCACTGTTCTCGAAGTATTTAGAGTTATCTCTTGGGAAGTAAGCTTGTGATGTTGTAACGCCCCACTTAAACGAACCGCTATCTGGCTCCATTTCACCCATAAGAATTTTAAATAATGTTGTCATTGCAATATCATTACGTCCGATAAATGCAACTTTATCACCTTTATTTAATGTGAAGTACACATTATCTAACACTTTTTCTCCATCAATTGTTTTTGAAAGACCTTCTACAGTTAATAAGTCATTTCCTACTTCACGCTCTGGTGTGAAGCCAACGAATGGATAACGGCGTGATGATGGTTTAATATCATCTAATGTAATTTTATCTAATAATTTTTTACGAGAAGTCGCTTGCTTCGCTTTAGATGCGTTTGAACTAAAGCGTGCGATGAAGTTTTGTAACTCTTTTACTTTCTCTTCTTTTTTCTTATTTGCATCTTGTGTTAGTTTTAATGCTAATTGGCTTGATTCATACCAGAAGTCATAGTTACCAACATATAATTGAATTTTACCGAAATCAAGATCCGCCATGTGCGTACATACTTTATTTAAGAAGTGACGGTCATGAGATACAACGATAACAGTATTTTCAAAGTTCATTAAGAAGTTTTCTAACCATTGAATCGCTTTTAAGTCTAAATGGTTGGTAGGCTCATCTAGTAATAGAATGTCAGGTTGGCCAAATAAAGCTTGAGCAAGTAATACTTTTACTTTTTCTGCCCCCGTTAACTCAGACATTTTTTTATCATGAAGATCTTCCCCAATGCCTAGTCCTTTTAAAAGGATAGCAGCTTCAGATTCAGCTTCCCAACCGTTTAGCTCAGCAAACTCACCTTCAAGTTCTGCCGCGCGCATACCGTCTTCATCGCTGAAATCTTCTTTCATATAGATTGCATTCTTTTCTTGCATAACTTGATAAAGACGTGTATGACCCATAATTACTGTTTCTAATACTGGAAACTCCTCATATTCGAAGTGGTTCTGTTTTAATACTGCTAAACGCTCACCCGGCGTAATATGTACATCGCCTGTTGATGGGTCAATTTCTCCAGATAAGATCTTTAGAAATGTTGATTTACCAGCACCGTTTGCTCCGATTAAACCGTAACAGTTACCCGGTGTGAATTTTATGTTAACATCATCAAATAATTTTCTGTCTGCAAAGCGCAATCCTACGTTACTAACTGTAATCATGTGTTTCCTCCAATTTCGATACTTTTATATACATACTTCACTTACTATAACATACTTAGTCATCTAAAGGTATATCTAATCATCTTTCTATTTCAACAACCGAAATTTTCTATTCGAAACAAAAAATAAAAAAACACTTAAAAGAAGTCATAAAGAAATGGTTTATGTAATGGAATCAAATGTTCAAGCTCTTTTACTTCTTCCTCAGTTCCTAAAAGAGTACCTATTTCGTATAACTCTAACGGACGCTTATATCCAAATAACATTGCTGATAAATCATTTATGTTTAGATGGATTCCTCCTATGTTTCGCTTTTCTGTTTCTCCTTTATTAATCATTACTATTTCTTTGTTCTGTAATTGAACCGTTACATTATTCCATGGTGCAAATGAGTCTGAAATATGTAAAATGACTTCATTTTGTTGATTACTCCAAACAAATGAATATTGATTTAAAAAATGCTCCACGTCTACAATTCGAACCATAAAATAAGGAGTAAGTTCAGCCTTAACTCGAGGCTCTTGTAAAGCATACAGTAATGGCTCTGTTTCACTTAGTATCATCTTAAGTTCTTTTATCATCGAATCGTGTTGACAAATAAAATTCCAAAGGCCATTTCTAGCTTCATTGTTCAGCGGAACAAATTCTTCTACTGTCATTTTTGAATCATTTATTTTGTACAACATATAGCCAGTAGGTTCATTTTCTTCATTGTAATAGACCGTTGCCGTCAAATCATGATAAACTGCCTGCTTCCACCATTCACGGCTACGAATTAACATACCTGCAAACCGTTGCGCAAACGTTTCATATATTGCCTCAATTTCATTTGGATGATTATCTTTGTTAAAGCGTCTTATATTCCCTTTTACATGCTTTTGCATCACTAAATCACTCTTCGTCATTGAGCATATGAAACGATTGACAAATAGTTCCCATCCATACTTTCTGTAAAATGAAACCGCAAATGGATGTAACATGGATACACTCAATCCGTCTTGTTTCATTTTTTCCAGCGCATACTTCAATAGTTCTTTTACATGTCCATTCCGTCTATACTCTGGGTATGTCGCTACTCCTGCAATTCCACCCATTTTAAAAATTTCATCACCAATATTTATTTCTAACGGAAGAAGATGTAATTTTGCTGCAAGTTGACTTCCTTCCAAAACCCCAAACAGTTGATGGTGTTTTTTCATTAATGTAAGACGCTGTTCAATCTGATCTTCCGGTACTTTATATTGAAAAGCATATTCAGATAAGGCCATCGCTTCTTTATATTGGTGCTCTACTAATTCAACTACTTTCATAAATATCTCCTCCTATCCCCTTTATTACATTCGTACTCATACAGATAAAATCCTATCAAAAAAATTAGAAATATCGATGTAATATATAAATATTTTGATACAAAACAAAAAGCTGTACCTACTAATCACTTTTATCATGTCTCCTGTATACCATATAAAAATAAAACTTTAATCAGTGGGGATTTCGTCATCCTCCACTGATTATTAACCCTCATCAATCAGACTTTTATGGACATTTGATTTCCCCACCTCTCTTCCTTGTTTCTCTCTGAATCTAGAGGTGGGCGTCTTACTGCCCGCAAATAGCAGGATAAATAAAGAAGGAGAGAAGAAATACTTATGAGCTCTTATTACGATAAATTAAATAGATTGAATGCAACTAGAGATTTCCTTTCTCAAAGAAGAAATCGAAGTCTTAGAGGAGAAAATTCCGAGTCTACAAGGCCATCAGCATTTAGAGCCGTCAACATGTCTACACTTCAACAAATACCTGCCAATACTACAGTTAAAGTTTTATATCCTAACATACAATTTGATTTAGCAAATGAATTTAACTCCGCTGCATCTATGTTCATTCCTGAAACAAAAGGTGTTTATTCATTGACTGCAAGTGTTCTTTTCTCACCTAGTAATTTCAATGAGGCCTACAGAGGAAGAATAAATATTCAAGTAAATGGCCATGAGGTG
Organism: Bacillus sp. Xin1; assembly: GCF_013314535.1. Lineage (GTDB taxonomy): Bacteria > Bacillota > Bacilli > Bacillales > Bacillaceae_G > Bacillus_A. The sequence goes on from NZ_JABUAE010000007.1 coordinate 66,873, forward strand.
GCTGCTGATAATGATTTCTTTGGAGCAAATATCGAGATTAAAAATATCATTTCCGTTGCTACTATAACTGAATTAAAATGCGAGGATGTTGTTGAGGTATTTTTTATATCTAGTGTAGCTGGTACAATCAATTTACTTAATAGCATTACACGTTTTGAAGGAGCGAGGTTCCCTTCTCCAACGACTTAATCAAAAACGTCTATAACAATCATGTTATAGACGTTTTTACATTGAAAATGTTACATAATTTGTATGTAACATTTCGTTTAAATTGTGTAGACAGAGTTGCTTTTTCAACACCTTGGAAACAAATAAATCTTTGTTCTGTACACATTTTTGCCAAATTATCGATAAAATTTCAGCTTCATATAATTACTTCGTATCAATCATTTTCTTTTTATAATTCTGTATTTTACTCGTTAACCCTATTAATGCAGTTGACCACTCCCACAGCTAAAGCGTGTGGACTTTCCCGTTCACAAACTCTGTAAAAGGGAAATGCCGACAACTGCTGCAACTTGTATATGCGTTAATACAACCGAAGGAATTAAAGCTGCAAATGTCCCTCCTAAAATAAGCGCTGCTGATAATACGACTCCTCCTATATGACGAGATGCTGTTACAATTTTTGTTATTGAACCTCCTTCCAATTCGTTATAGCGTATCATCAAGAAGGTGCTATAAATTCTGAGGGTTACGGATTAGTAAATGAAATTATATCGGTCGCAACTTAAAATATATCAGCGATTCGACACGAGATATCGATTTACAAACAAATAACGACATGCGTTCACATAAAAAAGCAGATACATTACGCATCTGCCTCTCATCATATTATTTCGCTAACTTTTGAAGTTCTTCGAAAAACGTAGGATACGATACCCCTACTGCTTCTGCATCTTGAATTGTTGTTTTTCCTTCAGCTATACAGCCGGCGATTGCAAGCATCATTCCGATGCGATGATCACCGTAACTATGTACTGTATTGCCTGTTAAAGCTGATTTACCGTAAATTATCATTCCGTCTTCTGTTGCTTCAATGCGAGCTCCTAGTTTTGTTAGCTCAGCAACAACTGTGTCGATACGGTTCGTTTCTTTCACTTTTAGCTCATGTGCATCTTTAATAACCGTAATTCCCTCAGCTTGCGTTGCCGCTAATGCGATAACTGGAATTTCATCGATTAACCTTGGAATCATATCCCCGCCAATTTCGATTCCTTTTAGTGAAGATGTTTCAATTGCAATGTTTGCAGCTGGTTCTGATGCTCCTTTGTTAATTGGTTCTACAGTAAACGCAGCACCCATGCTCTCTAAAACATCTATAATACCTGTACGAGTCGGATTCATTCCTACATTTTGTAATACTAGTTTACTGTTTGGAATAATCGCACCTGCAACTAAGAAAAATGCCGCTGATGATACGTCACCTGGCACTTGAACATCTGTTCCAGTTAGCTTTTGGCCACCTGCTAGTTTTACAGTTTTCCCTTCACGAGTTACTGTAACACCAAACGCATCAAGCATTCTTTCAGTATGATCGCGTGAAATGTGCGGTTCTGTAACAGTTGTTACACCTTCTGCCCGAAGGCCTGCAAGTAAAATAGCTGACTTTACTTGTGCGCTTGCAACTGGGGAATTGTATTGGATTGCTTTTAAATCTCCACCTCTTATTGTTAGTGGTGTGTACGTCCCGTCTTCTCGACCATCAATGTTGGCGCCCATTTGCTTTAATGGATCTGTTACACGTTTCATCGGTCTTTTTGCGATAGAAGCATCACCTTGTACGCAAGAAAAGAATGGCGTGTTTGCCAATATTCCCGACATTAAACGTATCGTAGTTCCAGAATTACCAACATCTAATACAGCTTTTGGTTCTTGTAAACCTTCAATTCCTTTTCCGATTACAGTAACTTCATCACCGTTTTGTGTAATATCTACTCCCATTTCTTTAAAGCAAGAAATCGTACTTAAACAGTCTGCACCAGGTAGGAAGCCTTTAATTGTTGTTTTTCCCTCTGCAATTGCGCCGAACATAACAGCGCGGTGTGAAATGGATTTATCACCAGGAATTGTAATGATACCGTTCAATCCGTTATTAACAGGTTGTATAGTTCTTTCTTTCACGTTTTCACCTTCTTATTTAAATTGTTTCATATGTTTGGTATTCTTCTTTTCCAAGCGCTAGTTTTGCTTTCATACGATCTTCTTCTCTTTGGAAGCTAATACGTAATACCCCAAGCAATCCTTCACGCGCTTCTAATATTTGCAAGTTCTTAATACTAATTTCTTCGCGCGCCAGAATACTCGTAATATGAGCTAATGCTCCTACTTTATCTAAAACATCGACGTATAAGTCGTGATAGGCAGGAATAGCTCCTCTTTTTCTCACTGGTAAAGAATCACGATATTCTTTCGCATCTGCAAAGTAGTTTTGTATTTCATCTCCATCTCCTATAGAAACCGTCTTATATAACTCTTCCATTTCAGAGATCCACTCTTTTAATAATACCATTAAATGCTCACGATTTTGCTTTACAATGTCACTCCACATTTTCGGACTGCTAGATGCGATACGTGTGATATCTTTAAATCCACCAGCAGCTAGTTGATGAATGAGCGGATTATCCCCTGCATGTTTCTCGACTTGTTTTACTAAACCTGCCGCAATAAGATGTGGAAAATGACTAACGATTCCTGTTACATAATCGTGTTCTTCTGTATTTAAGACGAGAAAATGTGATCCTGTTCCTTTTAACCATACTTTTAGCTCTTCCACTTGATCATTTGGCACATGATTCATCGGTGTTAAAATGTAAAATGCATTTTCAAATAAATGTGCCTTTGCACTTTCCACACCAGTTTTATGAGACCCTGCCATCGGATGTCCGCCAATAAAAGAAACTTTCTTTGAAAATAAAGCTTCCGCTTCATTCATAATTGTTCCTTTTGTGCTCCCTACATCGGTCACTATTACATCATCTCGTAAGCGAAATAACGCTAGTTTGTGTAATAACTTCTTTGTTTCTTCAACTGGAGAGGCAAACACAATTAAATTTGCCTCTTCACATGCACGCTGTAAATCTATTGCTATTTCATCTACTACATGCAATTCTTTCGCACGCTCTACCTGCTCTTTAAATATATCATAACCTGTTATCGTTACATCGTGCTCTTTCTTAATTGCTAATGCAAGAGAGCCTCCTATTAATCCTGTTCCAATTAATACTACCTTTTTACACATTGGTCTCATCTCGAGACTTATGTTTTTTATTTTCAAAGTGTTGTTTTAACACTGAAATCACTCCTTCATTTTGTTCCCTTGTTCCGATTGTAATACGAACGCCGTTTGGGAATGGACGAATAATAAACCCTGCGTGTGCGCAAGCTTCATAAATTTCTCCAGCATCATCTACCGGCAAGAAGATGAAGTTTGTTTGCGACGGATAGAATGGAATTTCATTTTCCTTACAAAAACTTTCGTATTGCTCTAATCCTTCTCGGTTTACACGAACGATTTCTGTAATGAATTCTTCATCCTTACAAGCGATTGTTGCTGCTTTTTGTGCAAGTGAAGAAACATTAAAAGGCAAACGTACAACATTTAATTTCTTGATTAACTCTTCCTGTCCAATTGCATACCCTACGCGAAATGATGCTAAACCGTATGCTTTAGAAAATGTTCGTAATATAAGAAGATTTTTATGTTTTTTCAATAGCGGTATGCTCTCTGGAAAGTCTTTCGCTGTGACATATTCATAGTACGCTTCATCGATTACAATTAGTGCACTGTCATCCACGCTATTTATAAATTCATTTAATTTTCGCTCATCAATATATGTGCCCGTTGGATTATTCGGGTTACAAATCCAAACGATTTTTGTGTTATTATCGATTGCCTTAGCGATTGCATCTAAGTCATATGCCCCTTGATTTAGCGAAACTTCTTTCACTTCGCACCCCTCAATAATTGCATGATGACGATATTGCGGAAACGTTTCTCCCGCTGTTACAATATTTTCCCCTGCGCAAAGTACGGCGCGGCTGATGATTTGAATCACTTCGTCAAGTCCACTTCCGCACATGATTTGTTCCTTTTGAATTTGCAGTTTTTCTGCGATTGTTTCGCGGAGTTCTACAGCTCCTCCATCAGGATATAAGGCATGTTCATGCCACGCTTTTTGTAAATTTTCCATAACACGTGGCGAACAACCAAATGGATTTTCATTTGACGCTAATTTTACAAATGAATGATCCCCATATACTTCTTTCATTTGCTCTGGTGATTTACCTGGTTTATATGGCTGTAATGATGATAATTGCCCTTTTACCTTCATTTATAACTCATCCTTTTTAAAATTCTTTTGCATATTTGTTATGCTGCGTAATATTTTGCTGGATTAATTCCATGCGATCTTTTCCGAATTGTTCAACTAATGCATCTGCAAGCTCCCATGCAACAACAGCTTCTGCGACAACACTTGCCGCCGGAACTGCGCAACTATCTGAGCGTTCAATACTTGCTTGAAATGCTTCTTTCGTATCAATATCTACACTTGCAAGTGGTTTATATAATGTAGGAATCGGCTTCATAACACCTCTTACAACAATCGGCATTCCCGTTGTCATACCGCCTTCTAATCCACCTGCGTTATTTGTTTTTCTTGTATAACCTTTTTCTTCATCCCATAGGATTTCATCATGTACTAAACTTCCTGGCTTCCTTGCTGCTTCAAATCCAACACCAATTTCAGCACCTTTAAAGGCATTAATACTCATGATTGCGCCTGCAAGTTTTGCATCTAATTTTCGGTCATAATGTACATAACTCCCAACGCCGATTGGCATCCCTTCTGCAATGACTTCTACAATTCCACCAATTGAATCCCCGCTGCTTTTCGCAGTATCAATCGCATCCATCATTTGTCGCTCTACCTCTGTATCTAGGCAACGTACAGGTGAATTTTCTGTAATGTTTTGGATGTCTTCTATTGGTAGTTGACCTACACGATTTGCTTGTACTCCACCAATTTCAAGAACATGTCCAGCAATTTGTACACCTAATTCTTTTAAAATTTGCTTCGCAACCGCGCCAGCAGCTACTCTTACAGTTGTTTCTCTTGCAGAAGAACGTTCTAAAACATTTCGTATATCACGGTGACCGTACTTAATTGCACCGTTTAAATCTGCATGTCCAGGGCGTGGTTTTGTAATTGTACGTTTCATCTCTTTACTTTCTTGCTCCGAGATCGGTTCTGCTCCCATTACTTTCGTCCAATGTTTGAAATCATCATTTTTTACGATTAATGTAATTGGTGAACCAAGTGTCACCCCATGGCGCACGCCACTTACGATTTCTACTGTATCTGTTTCAATTTGCATCCGTCTTCCGCGGCCATGCCCTTTTTGTCTTCTTAATAATTCCTTATTAATATGTTCTGCTTGTAGCGCTAATCCTGCAGGTACACCTTCTAAAATAACGGTTAACTGCGGACCATGTGATTCTCCAGCTGTAATGTATCTCATTTCTCTTACCCCTTTATTATTTTTTTGTACAAAAAAATCCCTACTGAGCGCTCAGTAGGGACGATGATTATCGCGGTACCACCCTAATTGTAGACTACATTCGTCTACCTCTTATCATTTTTAACGATCTATGAGACCGTCTTTCCCTTCATAAAGATTATTATCTTTACTACGAAAAAGATGCTCTAGGGCTGTAATTCATGCTTATCTTTGTACTGATTCTCAGCATCCATCAGCTCTCTATAAACAGGGAGATAAGCACTACTGTTTCCCTTTCAATGCATATTTAATATGAAATTAAGATAATTTATTTTTGAATCCTTTTAACTCTTCCATGAATTTATGGAACTCTGGAATATCCATTTGCTGCGCTGAATCAGATAATGCAACTGCTGGATCTGGATGAACTTCTGCCATTACTGCATCTGCACCAATTGCTAGTGCTGCTTTTGCAGTAGGTAATAATAAATCTCTACGTCCTGTAGAATGCGTTACGTCCACAACAACAGGTAAATGTGTTTCTTTCTTTAAGATTGGTACAGCTGAAATATCTAACGTATTACGCGTTGCTCTTTCGTATGTGCGGATACCGCGCTCACATAATATAATCTGATCATTTCCTTGTGCGATGATGTATTCAGCTGCATTAATGAACTCATCAATTGTCGCTGCTAAACCACGTTTTAATAACACAGGTTTATTTACTTTACCCACAGCTCTTAATAAATCAAAGTTTTGCATATTTCGTGCCCCGACTTGAATGACATCAACGTAATCAAGAGCCATTTCTACATCGTTTGGATTTAAGATTTCACTAATAATCGCTAAATCAAATTCATCAGCTACTTGTCGTAAAATTTGTAGTCCTTCTACCCCTAATCCTTGGAAATCGTATGGTGATGTTCTCGGTTTGAAAGCACCGCCGCGCATTAATTTTAATCCTTGTTTTTTCATCGCTTGCCCTACTAGGCGAACTTGCTCTAAGCTTTCTACAGCACAAGGTCCCATGATGAATGTTTGCGTTCCATTTCCTAATAACTCACCTTTTACATCAACGATTGTATTCTCTTTTTTCTTTTTACGTGAAACAAGTAATGCTTTACGGTTGTCATCTTCTTGCAGTTCTAAGCTCGCTTTGAAAATTGTTTTGAAAATGTGTTGAACTGTTGAAGTTTCGAAAGGACCTTCATTGTGTTCTGCGATCATATCAAGTACTTCACGCTCACGGACAGGATCAAAACGTTTCGTACCTTGTACTTGCTTTTGCTCCCCAATCTTTTGAACGATTTTACCTCGTTCATTTAAAAGCTCTAGTAACTGTAAATTGATTTTATCCACCTGTTTACGTAATTGTTCTAATTCATGATTTGCCATTTTAAAATCCTCCTTTTAATGTTGAAAATTATTGCAAGAGAATAAAGATTCCCTATTTTCTGAATTGAATACTTACAAAAATTTATTATGAGATCGATACCGCCTTTTCTGTGTACAAAAAATCCCTACTGATCTACTCAGTAGGGACGATATTTATCGCGGTACCACCCTAATTGTAGACTGATTTCGTCTACCTCTCTTCACTGTTAACGATCGTTCGACCGTCTTTCCCTTCATAAAGAAAACAAATCTTTACTACGAAAAAGATGCTCCAGGACTGTAATTCGCACTTGTCTTTGTACTGGTTCACACCAACCACCAGCTCTCTGTTACAGGGAAACAACTACTACTCCTTTTCCTTTCACCGCATATCATATTCCATTGTCAAGCCATACCACAAAAAATACAAAAAGTCCCTACTGATCCAATCAGTAGGGACGATATTTATCGCGGTACCACCCTAGTTGCAGACTAATTTCGTCTACCTCTCTTCACTGTTAACGATCATTTGACCGCCTTTTCTTCATAAAGAATATATGTCTTTAATCCGAAAAAGATGCTCCAGGACTGTAATTCATGATTATCCCTGTACTGATTCACACCAACCATCAGCTCTCTGTTACAGTAAGATCCTCACTACTGTGATCCCTTCATTGCACTTTGTTTATCCAAATGTTTTTTGAAATTGAATAAGTTATGATTCGTATTATAGAATGCTTTTTCAAAGACTGTCAATAACTTTTTATTTATTTTTTAAAAATCCACTCTTTACCCATTATCCATCTTGTAAATTTGCCATTATAATCCCGATCCGAATCATTTCGTTTTGAATAGATATTAGTAATTTATTCTCCACTTGGTACTCTGTTAACAATTGCTTAATTTCGATGATTTCATTTTCAAAATCGTTTGCTTCATGAAGGTTTTGTAAGAGCGAAAAAAACAACTCACCATAGGCTTCTACATGGTCTTTTATATTCTTTTTCTTTTCCAAAACAGACAAAAATAGTTGCCTTATTTCTGCTTGATTGTAACGTTCTGATGGTGGCGAAAAATGGGTAAGAATTGTTTGCAATCCCTTTTCTGCAACTTCATCCATACATAAAACAAAGCGTAAAAACATGACATACTCCCTGCCTGTTATAGAACTCATTTTTGGACGTTCCATTAAAAATTCAGCTAACCAAGTTTCCCAAAATTTTTGTTGTTCTCTCGCGCTTAATGTTTTCACATAATAACATAAATGTTCCATAAACTTCATTTTGTCATTTTCCGTTTCTTGTATAAAAAGTGGATATAACCAATCTGCTCGCTGCTCCCAATATAATACACATTTAATAAAAACAAAACTAAGCCACTTTAAGAACACTTCTTTTGTATGTGGATGTAACAAATATAAATGCTGAGCCGCATATGTAATGTATCTCTTTATCTCTTTAAATAACGGTAAATTTATTTGTGTATAACAGAGTCCTGCCCATGCATATTTGATTGCTTTTTCTTGTTTTTTTAAATCGAGATACGGCAGCAGATTTTTTCTACACCATTGTTTCTCAATATGATATAAAAATGTTATATCTGCTGTTAACCGTGCAAACATGAAATTTGTACTCTGTGAACATGTTCGCATTTGTTCTTCAAATAAAAACAAGTACTCGTAAATATTTCGGTCGTATAAGTGGTCATATGCGAGTAACTTTAACAATACTGACGTCATCTTTCCAATAGGATGCTGGATAGACTCATTATAAAAATCATGCTCTTCTAATTTGAAATTCAAATTACTTTTCATTACTTGAGGAAATACAGAGACGGAAAATCGTTTCACAACACGTATACTATCCTCTTGAAATTCTTCTAATCGATTGCTAATTTCATAAAGAAAACTGCTAATTAACCAATGAAAAGATGTATTTCTTACAAATTGTTGTAAGAGTGGAATGATTTTTTGTATTTGTTCATTTGTCAGCTTGCGATTATTCCTCCATGCTCTAATGCAAACAAACCATACTTCATTACTTACTTTACTTTCTCCTGCAAGTTGATACGCAAGTGAAATACTCCACTCTGTATTTAATTTACATGCTTTTGATAACATCTCTAAAAAATGACGTTGTTCAAAAATACCGTCATGAGAAAAGAGCCTAACTTGTTTCATCATCTCATGGTCTTTCAACTGCAATAACCCATCGGCTGTTACATTACATGTAATACTTTGTACAGCATCCTCTACTTGTTTTTCACCGTAACGTTCTGGGGAAAAATGAGGGTGTTTTTGTTTCATTTTTTTATATGCTTCTGCTGTACAATTACTATCTGGATCACATGTATAAAGTAAATCCATAATAAGACAAGCATCAAAAGCCCTCTCATTAACAAGATGTTTCATAACCTTTTGTAACACTTCTTGCTTACTTTGTTCCGAAGCAAGTGAATAATGTTTCTTTAAAAACTTAAATACTTCATGCCTATATGTAACATGTAAAAGTAACTTTCGCTCTAATAACCATTTGATTTTTTCATCGTCAGTCGCAAATATATTTTTACTCATCGCAGCTATGGCAATTCGTTTTTGTAATATACTATCAGTTTCAATCATTTGGGTGATATAGTAGTTAGCCTTCCACTTATTATTCTTACATAAATAGGTGAGACACTCTTTTACAATACGAATTAAAAATGTAAAATCTTTTGGCTGTAAATCATGCTCTGAAAATTCGACTGTATTATATGTCACACCGTCCTTTTTCTCCAGTGCAGCCTGTCTTAAAAATAACATTTGCATTTTTTCTAATCCCATAACCATAATAGGATCGACAAAATACGCGATATGCGGTTTCATTCTTTCATCCCAAATCTGTTGTACAAATGAAAATACCGGAACTGGTAAGCGACTTGTCTCCTCTAATTCAATCGAATCTTGCATATCGTGTTCCCATTTCCTAACACGTTTTAATTTAATTTTTCCGTCCAAAATAAATGCCAATAATAAGATGAAAATCTCTTTATGTTCAGGAAAGGAACATTTATGTAACAAGTATGAAACTAATTCTATAGAGTTGCTATTTTTTTCTGCTGTTTCTAGTAAAAGTAATGTCCATTTTGCGAATAGTAGCGGTTCAATTGGCTCTTTTGTCTCGTTTAAATACGTACAAATCGTTCGCCAAAACAAAGGAGAAATTTTCGAGTGATTTCTATAAATAAGCTGAAATAATTCCTTTTGATGGCTAAAAAGAAATTGTTTGACGAGCCAATCAGCCAGCAATTCATCCTCTTCGTTATGAATAGCAGACAGCAAAAATAAATTTTGAAGTTTTCCTTCTGCCTCTAACCATTCTACCCACTCATAATCGCGAGCAAATTCTATAAAATACCGAAGTGTTTCAATTTTTTTTACTGATTGTTTTATATATGATAATTGCTCTTGTTCAACTGAAGGCGGAACTGTCACAATATCGCGAATCCGCATTCTTTTTGTAATATAATTATCTCCCATTAATTCAGCCCAGCGCTTCACCGCTTGCACCAGGGCCTGGTGATTGTTTGCTTTATTTGGATAGACAATAGGCCTTACTCCTAAATGCTCCCAATGATATGTATTATCTCCTTGTGCAACAAATGCATAACGTCTTGTACTTGGTGGTAAACCGGTTGCTAAATATTTCATAACAGGATCATTATGACTATATCCGATGAATAACACCGTGTAATTTGAAAATAGATCAACTAAAAATCTTCTTGCCCATCCTTCCGTCAAGTAAGCCCTTCCAAAGTCGCCATCTGTTAATATTAAATTTTCTTTTTCCTGTTCTACATTACCATGTATATATGCTAATCCTTTAAACGCTCTACCTGTTGGAAGTGCAGGTGCATAATATATATTGATATCTCGATTCATTTCTCGGATTACACTTGTAAAATGTTGATCGAAATTTGTTGTTACAATGCGAACATCGATATCATCTGAAAAAAGCCGCGGAATTGCATAATGTAATGGATTCGGTTTTGAATTTTTCACATCAACAAGATTTTGTGCCACTTGATGTACATCTTTTGTCTTCGCAACTTTTCCGAGATAATAATCATGCGGTTCTGTATTTTCACGCTTTTCAACATATAAAGCTTCCGCAATTTCATCCACTAAATCATCGAAATTTGGTAAGTTTGATTTCCCTTTCATAGAAACTCCTGCTCCGACAAATAATACAAGCCTTCCTTGCTCAAGATTATCAAATAGTTCATCTGGAATTTCTACTTCTGAAGTAATCCACATCCGGATCCCCCCTTACCTAAAAATGTCATATACTCTCATTTTACTATAACATTTTTTCTTTATTTTTTTAATATTTTGACAAGGTGTTTCACATGAAAAAATTTTATTTACAATCATGTAGAAATGTATGAACTTCTTGTTTTATACCAAAACTATGTAAAAACAGGAGGTGTGCAACTTGAGCAATTTTACTATTGTGCTTATCAAATTTATATCATGTATCATTGCTTTTGCTATTGGACTTGATTTGTTTTTCGATGCAACATTTGTTGATGTTATTTCCTTTAGCCTGTTTGTAACAATTGTTTCTTATATGTTTGTTGATAAAATCATTTTGGACCGCGTTGGCAATTCCGCTGCGATTATGGCTGACTTTTTGTTAACATATTTAAGTGTGTGGATTTTCGGTAATATTTTATTGGACAATTATATGCAGATCGCATGGGGAAGTATTCTGTCCGCTATTGTTTTTACATTATCTGAAGTATTTGTCCATCGTTTTTCTCATACGCATGAAAGACATAAAAGTGATCGAATCAACATGAGTGGCCGGTTTGCCTATGGAACTGAGTTTGCTGAGGAACAAAATGTTTTAGATAAAGATAAGAAAAAGTAAAAAAATAAGGATGTCACAATCTATATCATGACATCCTTATTTTTCATTAACGATTCTTTCGGTAGTATTGCTCCATAACAGATTATGGAAACATTTCGCCACCTGTTGTCACTATTTCCTTTTAATTCGATCTTATGCTTCTATCTTTATGTTTTTGAAATCCACAACATCAGCAAATGCACCCAATACTGCATTATGATGCTTAACAATTTCTTCCGCACTTAATTGCTCCGAATCAAATGTACTATGTGCATCACGAACCAAAGTTACTTTGTATCCTTCACTAAAAGCGCTACGCGTTGTTGTATCCACACAGTATTCTGTTTGCATACCTGACATAATGACATGTTCAATTTCATTATCTTGCAATATTTTATGTAGATTTGTTTTATAGAATGAATCTGGTGTTTCTTTTTCGATCATGATGTCACCATCTTTCGGTGCAATGGCCGAATGAATATTCCATTCCGGTTTTCCTTTTGCTAAAGGATGACCTTGGGGCCCATTATGCTGGACATAAATAACAGGAATTTCATGTAAACGACATTTTTGAATTAACTCTTGCAACGTTTCTAATAACTCCTGCCCTTTGAATACTGGTCCACCTGCTGTATACATACCTTCTTGCACATCTATTACTAAAAGTGCCTTCTTCATTCCATACAACTCCTCGCCGCTTATTTTTTATACTCTACCATCCAGCAATCTTCTAAATTCCCTTCATGCAGCTCATGTTCTTTTAAAATTTTCACCTTTTGGAATCCACACTTTTCATAACAATGAATCGCTCGTTCATTACTTACTCTTGGATCCATCGCAATTGCTTCTGCCCCTAATTCATCGGTTATATATATGATCGCGGCTTGTACAAGCTCTGTACCGATTCCTCTATTCCAATGTGTTGGCTCTCCAATAAATTGGTCCATGCCCCATATATTCTGATTTTCTCTATATCCATATAACTCTTTCCACTCTGCATCTATCGGGTAAATTTGTATGTAACCAATTGGTTCTCCAGCATATTTCACTAGACACCTTTTCTCATCACTCTTTGGAGTATGGATAAAATGCATACGTACTTTTTCTGGAGATTGTGGATTATCTCTGCCTTCGTAATACTGTAAAACTTCTGGATTTGTTAACCATTTTGAGATTGTATTTACATCATCTTCTGCAACATATCTAATCGACAATTTACCTATTTGTAATAACATACTTTTCCTCCTTATTCATAACATTATAATATTCTAGACTCATTGAGTTTACTCCTTTTATTAGACAGTGAGTACGATACACCGACTTGCCATCATACCTTCGTATCAGTTTTTATTCAAAAAAATACTACTCTTGCTGGATGTTATAGAAACTTTAATTTAGTAATCTATAGATATCAAACCAACATAGGAGGAATAAATATGTCTAAAGCTTTTAATTCAAAAGAACAACAACAAGAAGAAATACATGCAATCCAGCATACAATTACTGAAGTTGAAAATGCATTTAATGCACATAATGCGGATGAATTAGACCGCCACTTCACCTTGAATGCCACATGGGTTAACGTATTTGGCAAGAAGCTATCTGGTTGGAAACAAATCAATGAGACACACAAAGTTCTTTTAGCGGGACCTCTTCGTGATTCATATGCTTGTTATACAGTTGAAAGTATTACATTTATACGTTCCGACGTAGCTATCGCACATATTAGACAATATCCAACAACCTCTGAAGGAAAAATAATAGAAAGTGAGCAAGGCAGTCTTGCTGTTTATGTAATGGTCAAAGAAAAGGAAACGTGGAAAATTGCTGCTGGGCAGAATACACTAGTTCAATAGCTTTTCCCATATCCCTATTTAGAGTGGAGGTTACGACTTATGTCTCAAGTAACTTTGAAGAAAATAACTTCTGACAATTGGCGAGAGGCTCTCACGCTTTCTGTAAACATTGAGCAGCAAAAGTTCGTTTCTGAAATTACACCACCTGTTGCTATTGCACTTGCTAAAGCATATATTAGGCCGGATGATAGGATGATTGAACCTTTTGGAATTTATCATAATGAAAAAATGGTTGGTTTCTTTAATTTGCACTACGAACCGGATTGTCAAAAGGACTTTTGGCTGTTTCATTTTTTTATCGACAAAGGATATCAAAGAAAAGGGTTTGGAGTCGCAGCAATAAACGAATTAATTAACCATTTAAAAATCGTTCATCCGTCTTGCCATCGTCTTCGCTTAACTGTACATCCTGAAAATGCTTCGGGCCAAAAATTCTATTCAAATCTGGGATTCACCGATGATGAAATTCTCACATACGGTGAATCAACCTTTTTCTTGTATTTTATTTCAGCATGATAACGAATAAAGAGTGCCATGAAACGCTCTAATGACACTCTTTGTTCGTATGGAGTACTATAGGTTATATTGGACTGTCTTAAAATCTCAAATACCAATATATTGCAACTTCATCACTTTGCTCATTTATCCCTTTATATACAAGAAAATCAAAGCCACCTATTACGAATCCACAACTCTCATAAAACTTACATGCTCTAACGTTATTATTTTGTGTCTCTAGCATGATTCCTAGCATTTTACCAGTTTGCGCCCAATACTTTGCCCGCTCAATTAATTTTCTACCAACTCCAAACTGTCTAAACTGCTTATCTACTTTTATATCTTCCACGTAAGCAAAACCATTCCAATTCTTCTTTACTATAATCATTCCAATCATTTGGCAATTTATAAACGCCAAATAAATGATTTTATCTGGATTATTAACATATTCGCTATAATCTAAATCATTCTCTTGCTCCTCCTTATATATATCTTCTGAATAATTTTTCTCAAAACCTGGTATGTCTTGCACAGTGTATTCTATTTGATGACCCATCGCCTCTAATGAAAGAACTAGCTTAGAATCAACCGTAAAACTATCATCAATTTCAGGAAATTCATTCAAATCTTCTAATTCTAGTTTCCTAATAAAAATGTCCATCTTTATCTCCTCTAAGTAAAACATTATATATTCCTCATACTAAATATTTATAGCAATTCCTGCAATGAATAAACTAACCATTAGGAGAAAAGGCGTACCAATCATTGCTCCTCGTAGATGCATCTTATAATCTTTATATCCCTTCATCCCTTCTGTACTAGGAATAACAACAAATCTCGGATTAATCCGGCAAAATATAAGCCAATCTAGAATGAGTAAATCAACTAAGTTAAAAATCATTAAAATTCCAAAAGAATGTAAGAAAGCATCTATAAACAATACTTCCTTATGTTGATTTAGTAAAAAGGTTGAAATGAAGGGTGTCCCAAAAAGAATTACATTATATACAATTCCAAAGTATACAGTTTGTCTTTTTTCAGTAATTGTTTTTGGCAGAACAACTTTTTGAATATCCTTAGGATATTCATTTAACCATAGACGTGGATTATAATATAATGATCCCAAAATCATTACGGATAGTATAATAGACATAATTGTTCCAACGAGCAACATTTGTTCATATTGACCCATAAATCATTCTCCTCCTTACTCGTAATTACCGCAAAAACATTAAATTACTCTGTAAAGACTCATTCTATTAAAAATCCTATGTATTCCCACATCAGAAAATTAACATAAATCTTTGCTAAATAACTTTTTCATTTCTATATTTATAATTGATTTCTTCCAGCATCCACTCTTGATTCTTGACATATCATTTCAAACTTCATAAAGTGAAATTCTAATTGGTGTTTTTCATCTTCACTGATTTTTAGCCCATAAATATTTGGCTAAGTCTATATAAACTCACACAAGAACAGGACTGGTAAAACAAATGAAAATTGAACATATCGCGATTTGGGTAAATGATCTAGAAGCAATGCGTACTTTCTATACAAAGTATTTTAATGGAAAAGTAAATTCTTTATATCACAATGAAGCTAAACACTTCGAATCTTATTTCATTACATTTGAATCTGGAGCACGTCTCGAAATTATGCGAAAAAAAGGAATAGAAAACACGCCTACTTCTGATTTAATTGGATATGCCCATATCGCTTTCTCTGTTGGTAGCGAAGAAAGTGTGAATCAACTAACCAAAACATTACAAGAAGCTGGATATCCGGTATTAAATGGACCACGCTTCACTGGAGATGGCTATTATGAGAGCGTAATTAGTGATCCAGAAGGAAATCAAATCGAGATAACTATCTAGCAAAATACATTTATTATTTGATATTTTGATTACGAAATACAATAACACTAAAAACCGTTCGAAAATTTCGAACGGTTTTACTACCTAATAATGTTGCATTACAAGGGTTACGTGGTATGCAAACTATGATATATTAAATTTTCACTGATTGTTCTTCTTGATAGATAATTTCACCATCAATAATAGTTGTTTCTACTTTTAAATCTTTAATTTGGTTTGGGTTGACACTTAAAATACTGTCATTTAATATAACTAAATCCGCCAACTTTCCGACCTCTATGCTTCCTTTTATTTCTTCTTCAAAACTCGCATAAGCACCATTCCAGGTGTATAGTTTAATAGCTTCCATTACGCTTATAGATTGATTAGTACCAAACTCCATTCCAGACTTGCTTTTTCTATTAACAGCAACATGAATTCCTAATAAAGGGTTATAATCAGTAACTGGCGCGTCCGATCCACCTGCTGCCATGATGCCGCGATCAATAAAATCACGAACAGCGTACATGTGATTAACACGATCACCATAGTGCTCTACATATATCTCTCCGAATTCATATGGAAATGGAGGATTTGGAATAGGAACCACCTCGAGTTTTTTTATTCTCTCTTGTAAATCTGGTGAAGAAATTCCCGCGTGCTCGATCCGATGACGGTGGTTTTTTCTTGGTGATTCCTCCAACGCCTTTTCTACACAATTTAAATACATTTCAATGGCTTTATCGCCTTGTGCATGTACAGTGATTTGATAACCTTTTTTATGTGCTTCACCTAAAACCTGATAGATTTCTTCCTCACTATAATAAAGAATACCATAATTGTTAGAGTCACTGGCGTACGACTCACGGGTTGCAATTGTAGGCCCGGTGCTACTTCCATCTGTAAACAATTTAGCTGGTCCAACTTTGAATCTCTCATCTCCGGTACCAGTTACCACACCAGCTTCGACCATTTTATGAACAAATTCATGGGAGTTATTTATCTGACATATCATTGCATATATTCTGACACGAATATCCTTACTCTTCACAGCTTGTTGTAGTAAACGGAAACTCTCAGGTCCGTCATATCCACCTGCATCATGTATACTTGTTATGCCCGCTGCAACGAAATGATCTGATGCGATTTTCACAGCCTTCATCAGTTCACTTTCTGTATAACTTGCAACCTCGCTCATTTCCATATTTGCTGCTTCAATTAACTTTCCTGTAAGCCTTCCTGCCTGATCCTTTTCAATAACTCCCCCATTAGAATCCGGTGTGTTCTCATTAATTTGCGCAATTTCTAATGCCTTGCTGTTCACCACGCTTATATGGTTGCAAGTACGCGATACCATAATCGGGTGTTCAACTGAAATTTCATCCAGCTCAGTGATTGTTGGATAACGCTTTTCCTTCACAGCTGTTTCATTAAAGCCCCAAGCACGTATCCATTCACCTTTTGGAGTTTCTAAGGCCTTCTTTTTCAGGTCCTCTAATAAAGCCTCAATAGAATCAATATGTTCAGCTTTACAACTTACCGCCAACTGATTCAACCCTTGAGAAATGAGGTGAATATGAGAATCAATAAATCCAGGAAGAAGCGTTTTTCCTTGCAGGTCAATTACATCAGTTTTTTCTCCTATAAAACTCTTAACCTCCTGATTTGAACCAACAACTGCGATACGATTATCTTTTATTGCTACAGCTTCGACTACTGTATTCTTTTGGTCCACTGTAATAACCTCTCCATTTATCAATACAACATCAGCTTTCATAAACTCAGCCCTTTCGGAATTACTCTTTTAGAGTGATTAGCTCAGTATTTAAGGCTATATCTCTCGATATGCTATTCTGCTTTACTATTCTGAATTTCTTATCCATTAAATACGCAGGAGCATTCATCTGCTTAGCATTTTCCCACTCCCCATTTCACATTATTTCAGATTAATCTCATGGTTCATTTTATAATTCTTTTTCAAAAATACTGGACAATTCCATTCACAAACAAGGTCCTTAGCCAAGGAAACGACCCAACCCTTTGTTAAATGATACTTTTTCCCATCAACAGTAATAAACACTTCACCGTCTGTCACATAGAAAACTTCCTGTTCTTCTACATGCCACGTTCCTTTATTCGGTTCGCCTACCCATGGTTCCCATGTATAGGCACCTAGTTGCTCTGCTTCTTCTGCTGTAAGTTTTTTCGCAAAAAACATGATGATCCCCTCTCTTTCTAATTGGTAATTTTGACGGAATACATTCCTATAAATCTACTGTCTTAACATTTGGATCTTTTAAACGTTTAAACTCTTTTTTAATAAAGTATATGGCAATGAGAACACCTGGAATTTCTGCAGCAGGAGCAGCGTACCATACACCTTCTACACCCCAGAATTTCGGGAAAATAAATAGAAACGGTAACATGAACAATAATATTTTGCTTACACTAATAAACGTTGCGGACCAGTTTCTCTCTTGTGATTCGAAATAACCAGAGATGAGCAAGCTGACTGCACTAAGTGTAAACAAACAATTGAATACAACTGTCGTCCAAATGCCCAGTTTCTGCAGTTCAGGATTACCACCGGAAAAAAATGACACAATTGGATCTGCAAAAATGATTAGGACGGTTGTCACAATCACAAAGAAGGAAACTGTAAAAATGAGTCCCATCTTAATTGCTTGTTTCACACGATCAAGGTTGCCCGCACCGTAATTATAACTAATGATCGGTTGAAGTCCTGTCATCCCACCAAGCGCTGCTAAGGCGAGCAGATTTGTAATGTAACCGTTTTGAATCGTGAAAGCTGCAACGTGTAGACCACCACCGTAGCTTTGCAGTAAGTTGTTGGTGAAAATAATTGCAATAAACATCATGAACTGACTCGAGAAAGATGCAAATCCCGTCCAAACTACTTCACCAATCTTTTTGAGATTAATCATCATATCTTTCATTTTTGGCTTAAGTTTTGTTTTACCAAACCAGAAATAAAAGATTAGGAGAACAGGAATTGATTGCGAAATCGTATTAGCCCATGAAGAACCCATCATCCCCATATCATACTTCGTTACCATAATCCATTCTGCAATCCCAGCAACAACTGCTGCGACTAACCAACTGTTCATTGATAATATAGGTTTTTCATCGATATTAGTTAAAATGCTTAATACAACGGCCAATATCGTTAATGGCAATGAAATCCATAACAGTCGGCTATATTGCACCGCATATGGAAGCGCTTCATTACTTGCTCCAAATAAGATCATAATTTCATTTTCAAAGACCACTCCAAGTACAGCTAAAAAAGTGGAAAGGAAAAGAGTAAACCATAAGGTTTGTCCCATAATCCCTCTAGCTTCTTCGATTCTCCCTTTTCCAAGTCGAAGTGAAATAACCGCTCCGGCTCCCACACCCAAAAGAACGCCAAGCATACGGGTAATAACCATGACCGTAAATCCAATTCCGATCCCTTCGATTTCCAGCTCTTGAAAGCCACTGACGAAATAACCATCGACAACCGCTACAACTCCTAGAATCACGTTAGCCATAATTCCTGCCAATGCAAACCGTAAATATAGTAACGGAATACTTTTGGTTCCCAGCACTGAATCATACGCCGGCTTATTCATTACTTCTAGTTGCTCTATCTTCGATGACGGACGGTTGTCTACTATTTTCATGAGCATGTCCCCTTATAAATAATTTATATAGCAAGTTAAACTCAATTA
Organism: Bacillus sp. Xin1; assembly: GCF_013314535.1. Taxonomy (GTDB): domain Bacteria; phylum Bacillota; class Bacilli; order Bacillales; family Bacillaceae_G; genus Bacillus_A. Next base: position 86,579 of record NZ_JABUAE010000007.1, read on the forward strand.
ATTCGCATACCATCCTACAGGTTTGGCATGCTGGTGGATATTGATTTGCTTCGTTTCCATAAAGTGCTCCAGCCCAATGGCACCTAACGCTCTGCCGATTCCACTTTGCTTATATCCTCCCCAAGGACCTTCAACATAAGCGAGATGATAACTATTAATCCAAGTAATTCCCGCACGCAATTTACTAATGACACGTTTTGCTCGATCCATATCTTCAGTAAATACAGCACCGGCTAAGCCATAAATGGAATCATTCGCTTTTTGGATGGCATCTTCCTCATCTTTAAATTTCTGTACAACAAGGACTGGACCAAAAATTTCTTCCTTAACAATACACATATTCGCATTTACATCAGCAAAGATTGTTGGCGCAATAAAAAATCCTCGATCAAGCCCATTTTCTGTTAAGCGCTTACCACCACAAACTAATTTTGCACCTTCTTCGATTCCTTTCTTGATATAATGTAAAACTTCATTCATATGAGACTCGTTTGTGAGAGCTCCCATTTCAATGTTCTCGCTTTCCCCGTTTCCAACTACAATTTTGCTCGCACGCTCGGCCAGTCTTTCAACAAACTTATCGTAAATGGTCTCTTGTACAAGCAAACGGGATGCAGCTGAACAAACTTGCCCAGCGTTGTGGAAAATACCAAACATCGCATTATCGACTGCAGTTTCAAAATCTACATCGTCGAACACAATAAGTGGAGATTTACCACCCAGTTCAAGTGTAATTTTTTTCATATTGCCCGCAGCTGCGCGCATAATACTTTGACCTGTTTTTGTTCCACCGGTAAAGGCAATTTTGTCAACATCGTGGCTCTCTGCAAGCTCATTCCCAACCTTTGAGCCAGGTCCCAATACCAAGTTTGCCACTCCGTCCGGAAGTCCAACCTCTTCGATAATTCCAAATAATTTGAATACGCTTACAGGAGTAACATCAGCAGGTTTAATTACAATTGTATTCCCTGCGGCGAGTGCAGGAGCAATTTGCCAAACGGCTAGCATAAGCGGGAAGTTCCAAGGGACAATAATTCCACAAACACCAATCGGTTCATGAATAATAATTGTTTCCGAAGAATCAGTACGAGTGTAAGATTCCTTTTTCATACCTTTGATCAAGTCAGCATAATAGCGGAAGCATTGAATCGATACTGGAATATCCACATGGGTTGTTGCACGAATAACCTTACCGTTATTTTCAGTTTCCAAACGGGCAATTTCAGCTGTCTTCTCTTCAAGACGGTCTGCAATCTTATATAGATAGTCAGCTCTTTCATCAGCCGATAAATTCGACCAGATCCCGCTGTCAAACGCTTTACGAGCCGCCTTGATTGCTATCTTCGCATCATCTGCTGATCCATAAGCAGACATTGCGATAATCTCTCCGGTTGCAGGATTGATAATGTTTCGTCTAGCACCGGATAATGCTTCTACCCATTTCCCGTCAATGAACATGTTAATTTTCATAAACACCTCTCCTTTACGCAATAATATCTACCAGCTTGAAACCAATATGTGCTAGATTGACCAGCATCGTTTTCTGATTATAGAACGGGAATGATTTAAGGCGTTCCTTTTCAAATCGGTATCCACCTGCACTCCCCGTAACGATCCATTGTGCCAATAACTTACCAAACAATGTCGAGAGAGATGCGCCATGGCCCGTATAACCCGTTGCGAAATATGCGCCTTCTTTGGATCTGCCAATAACTGGGAACGTATCAATTGTAACCCCGATAAATCCACCCCACCGGAAATCAATCTTGCTTCCTTCTAGTTTTGGCATTATTTTAACCATGGCATCGTAAACATTTTGATAAACAGCATCGCCTAAGTTTGGACGAATATCGCCACCGCCAAATACGATCCGATTATCTGGTGTACGTCGGAAATAGTAAAGGAAACTGCTTGTATCAAAAACCATGCGATCTTTAGGAATAACGGCACTCACCAATGATTCTGGAAGCTGTTCAGTAGCAATAATACGTGCTGAAATTGGCAGTACGCCTTTATTCAGTTCAGTCATGATTTTTCCAGAGTAACCATCTGTAGCCACAATAATGTCTTTCGCAGTAACTGCACCTTTTTCTGTTACAACTTTCACACTGTTTCGACCGTACTCAATAGATAGTGCTTTCGAATGCTCAAAGATTTTTGCACCGATCGATTTAGCTGCTTCTCCCAAACCAATTGCATAGTTCAGTGGCTGGAACGAGTAACTCGAGTTGTCGACTAAGCAGCCATAATAATGTAGGGAATCGATCTCTTGATGCAACTGACTTCGATCAAGTACGCTTGATTCGTACCCGAAATTTTTGTTTAAGTATTCGCTTTCATGTTTCAATCCTTCAAAATGCTTGGCTTTGTAAGCCGCCACAATGTGACCTGTCTTTCTAAAGTTACAGTTGATTTGATGCTCGTCGATGATGTTTTTAACCAGTTCAACACTAAACAGGGAGAGGTCGTTAAGCTGTCTCGCTTCGTCGGCACCATACTTTTTGGCAAGCTCCTGCATCGTTGGCTTATAGCCTGGCAATACCATCCCGCCGTTACGACCGCTTGCGCCATATCCGATTGTTTCCTGCTCAAGGACAATGACACTCTTCCCTAATTTTTGCATATGATATGCAGAAGAAAGACCTGTGAAACCTGCGCCAATAATAACAACATCCGCCTCTTCATTTCCTTCAAGAGGTTTTCCTTTGTCATAGCTATTCGCAGTCGCTGTCCACAGTGAGAGAGTATCCATTCGATCCATCTTATCCATAGCTAAACCTTCTCCTTTCGTGACATGTATGTTACAATACAGTCAAAAATATTCATAATATTCACACTTATCGAATTAATAATATGACTTGGAGCTTCCTCCAAGTCAATAGCCATTTGAGAGTTTTTTGAATTCATTTTGCGAAAAAAGTGGAGTAACTCCACTTTTTTCATCGGGGGGACATCTATGAAGATTGGTACATTTGCAAAGCTCTTTCATGTTACGACCGATACCGTTCGTTATTACATTGAACTGGGATTATTAATGCCAGACAAAAAAAATACCCAGTATCAAATGAACCAATTGTGTCTCGACGACATGGCTTTTATTACTGAGCTGAAAAAATTTCATTTTTCACTACTAGAAATTCAACAAATTTTATCGTATCAGCGTGTCACAAACTTCTCGGACCATGAGGATATCGACTACTACAACAATTTGCTCATTGATAAAAAGAACCAGCTGACCAAGAAAAAAGAAGACCTATCAAAAGCTATCCAATTGATTGAAAAAGCGGTTCAAACCAACTCGCCTTCATCCAAAGAAGAGAATCTTACAGGGATCCCACTTTCCTTTGTAAATCTGCTCTATTGTCCGAAGTGCCACATTCCGCTTGAAATGAAAGATGTAACGATTAAAAAAGTCTACATTCAAACGGGGAGTTTAACTTGTACCTGTGGATACGAGGCAGCTATCGAGGAAGGTATTATCATTACCGCGAACTTGTATGAGACGTCTCCTTATCCATCTTATTTTTACGATAAAGAAACGATTAAAGAGATCAATCCCAAAATGATTAACTTATTTGAAAAAAGTAATTTTTGGTTTCAAAAAATTCTACAAAATGTAGATTTGAAAAACAAATTAATCGTGGAAACCAACGTTGACGCTTTTGTGTCACTACCCAAATATATCGATGTTCTTGAAACGAGTGCATCCTATGTATTCAGTGGCTATTCGCTTGCAATGCTCAAGAAGGTTAGAAAAAGAATTGAGCGTATGAATCCGAAGCCAAACGTCCTTTATATTTTGAATTCTGATTTAAATCTGCCATTGAAACCGCTTAGCATCGATATTTTTGTGGATAGTTTTACAGCAACTGATTTTTCACTGCTCAATCCGCAGTTCCCAATTCATGTTCTAAAAAACTATTTTCATAGCAGTTCAACAATTGTCGGCGGGTACTCCTATTATGATAGCTCGGCCAAATCCTTGAAAAACATTTCAGCCTTATATCCAAATTCCCACGAGCATATTTTATATCCAAAATACTTAGAAGAAAATTTATCAGTCAACGGATTTCAAATCACGCAAAGTGAAAATATCGGTTACTGTACAGATCCAGGACCTTTTTTTGATTATCATGTAATAGATGAAAAATTCCACACGCTAATGTATTTGGCTAGTACGAAAAAATAGCACACAAAACACAAAATCGCTTTAGTTATTGGAGACAGAGAATTAGATTTATTACCTGCTAAAGAATTAGGAATTTCAACATGTATGTTTCAAAGTCAAAGTGATTTAGCTGATTATCATTTACAGAATTACTCAGATTTTTTTAATACTGATATTTCGTTAGCGAAACGAGTGATTGGTTAACAATACATACAGAAAAAGGACCAGAGTTTGGCTCTTTTTGAAGGGCTTTATGTTAAATGTTCACTTCAAGTATTTTAGTACATTGTCTTTATTTTTTCTGAATATATCGAAACGAAGAATTTATTACTTGATTATAATTACATTATGTAAATCAAAAAGTTATATTCTCTCTTTATTTTCAACATGCAAGTCGTAATTTATTACCTTTACTCACTTTACTATAAATAGATGCTAAAAATTAAAAAGACAACTAATTTGACAATAGTTGTCTTTTACTTTTGACATGATCATATAGACAAATCTAGCACAAAGTTTTATTTTCTAATCTCCAACTAAACCACCGTGCATGACCATCTGTTTCTCCAACGGTCTCATTATATTCTTTTCCATTTATAAAATAATCGAGATGAAGATCTCTATCCCACATGTTGTTGTAAAGGTGGAAAACATCCCGTTTCGCACCAATGTCTTTCACTTTTTCTACTAAGTTATGTTTTTTACTCTCCGATATTTGATTCGCTACATGTGTATGGAAAATACAAATCACCGAATCCTCTGGAACTTGTTCTGCAATACTTGAAAGAAGAGCTACTCCATCCCCTTCTATCAGTTTCACAGATTGTTTTTTTAAACAAGCTGCTGCGTGATCAAACATTTCAAGCCTTTCTGTATGCTCTGGCCAAATAAGTGAGCGTAACCATAAATAGTCCTCCTCATTATTTAGATCATTTATATGTAAATCAAGTCCGATTTTTTCTGTGACAGAAGGACTTTGTTTTAGGAAAAATGGCTGATTCTCTCCTTTTATTTCCGATTTCAAGTGAACGTTAGAGTCTTTATTTCCAAACACCTCTTCTGTTCCATACGAATAACTATATTGATCCCAAAGCAGCTGTAAACCAGCACTTGTCCCGATTTCAATTAAAGCTAAAGGTTTATTAACTTTATGAAACATATAACAAAAACTCGGATATAAATATGTGCACCTTCTTACTTCGTTTGTTTGTACTAGTTTCGTTTTTAATATAGTGATAATCTCTTCTCTATGAAGCTCACAAAAATCTTTAAACAAAGGAAAGACTTGCTCTAAATTTTTTTCAGGGTTTATAACAAGACTTTCATAATAGTTTTTCAGCTTATGGTTATGCCCTTTTAATAATAAATAATGAATGGCACCAAGCAATAAATTAGGAGTTGGCTGACCAAGTTGTGCATGTGATGCTAATGTAAGAATTTCTTCATCTTCTGAAATTTTTACTGATAAATGTTCGTATAAATCGCTTGATCCTTTACATTCTTTTATAGAAAAATTTTTGAATAAGTTGGAAATTTGTTCTTGGGTAAGCATTCTGTTTCCTCCTAATTAACATAATTCAATATTCAGAATAATTTTAACATAAATTCTTAACATAGAATATTTTTACAAATATCATTTAAATCTCAAATGAATTTTATACATATATCTCCACACCATTCGGATCTGTTTGTTTCCTTAGATAGAAAGAACGCAAATATACATGTTTCAATGTCGTTTTATTACCACGAACGGTTTCAATACTATTTATTTCTTTTCGAAATAGAAACGAAAGGTCCCGTTCTAACCCTGTTTGCTTTGTTGCCATTATAACTTTCTGTAATTCGTCTATACTCCCGCCATAATCTATTACATCAAGATGTGTTTGAAGCTCAATGCGAAATCCATATGGTGTTAAAATAAAAGTTCTCCGTTCTCCCACATCTACTTTCCAGTGTAGCTTTTCTGCTTGCTTACAAATTGTTTCGCACTCCTCTTTTGACACGAGAAAACCAATATGATCAAATGAAACCTTTTTCCCATAGCCAAATGTGATATTTATCTTGCCTTTTCTAGCTTCAATAATCCGAAACAGTATCTGTTTATCTCGAAAATCATCCCATGTTAATGGTGGATCAAATTGTTGAAATTCTCCATTATACTTTCCGATTCTTGTAGAAATGCGGAAACCACATTTTTTATAAAAGTTCTCCATTTCTTCTAAATGAGGCGTCCAAAAATGATAATGAAACAGCATTAAAATCTCCCCCTTGCATTCTATATCTTTCATATAATTGTATAAACATAGTGTTATCATCACCTCTCTCTAAAGTGGTAATTATATAAAAATCCCCTCATACTTTTGTATGATAAGTTTCAACAAAATCAAAAGAAGTTCATTCCCTTATACACAGGAATGAACTTTCCATATTAAAAATTGTACTTATCAATATTATCTTTTGTAAACACAACTCGTTCCGGTAATACGATAATTCCATTCCCATCCGCTTCGTAGTCATAACCTTGAATAGAATTCGGTTCCACTTTTACTTTACCTATATTCGGAACTTCAAAGCTATCCCCAACTTTTAATTTCTTTCCTTTTACCACAATTTCATTTGCAACATAAGTTGCAAGTGCACCTTGTTGTTTTACATCCCATAATCCAAATTGCTGAACGGTTCCTCGTTTTACATAGTCACGCATTACATTAGGTGTTGAAAACCCTGTCACAACTACCTTTTTATCCATTTTCAAGTTTTCAGCAGCTTGCGCCATTGCTGGAAGTGCCGTTGCATCTGGACAAATGATAGCATTAATATCTGGATACGTTTTTAAAATACTTTCTCCAACCGATAATGATTTTTGTGCGTTATTTTCCCCGTACTGCGTCGTTACAATTTCCCAGTTTGGATATTTTTCTTTTATAATCTCTTTTGCTTTTGTTACCCATTGATTTTGATCTGTTACAGTCGGACTTGAATAGAAGAATGCTACTTTTCCTTTATCTCCGATTTGTGATGAAGTCATTTGAATTAATAGATTTGCAAGTTGCTCCGGCGTTCCTTGACTTATATAAAATGAACGATCTTTCGGATTCACATCAGAATCCCACGTTAATACTGTCATTCCCTTTTTCTTTGCTCTCTGTAATGATTGTGAAAGCCCATCAACCGATGTAGATGAAACCATTAACGCATCATAGTTTTGATTAATAAAATTATTTATATATTTCACTTGGCCTGATACGCTCGCTTCTGATGGTCCATCATACTTCACCCGCACGCCTAACTTATCTCCCATTTCCTTTGCGCCTTCACCACCTGATGTAAAGAAGCCAACCCCTGTTAATTTTGGAATGAATGCAAATCTCACATCATCTGCTTTTTTCTTATCTGCTGTTTTGCTAGAACATGCGATTAAGCCGATGATACAAACGCACATAATCATAAAAATCCCCAGTTTTCTTTTCATGACATTTCCCCCTTATGCAATTTCCTTCTTCTCCACATAGTGAGTTGCTGTAATTTGAAATGCCTAATAATAACCGAGAGGATAAGTATAATACCAATAACTACATTTGACTGTTCGTTTGTTAAACCTGTCATTTGTAAACCGTACTGCATCATACCAATAAATATACTTGCTAGTACTGTTCCAAGAATACTTCCTTTTCCCCCAGTGATGAGTGTCCCGCCTAATACAACTGCCGTAATAACCGGCAAAATTGTCTCGTTTCCAATATCAGCTCGAGCTGAGCCGAAATATGCTGTTAAAAAAGCTCCTCCTAATCCACCTCCTAACCCAGACAGAATATAGGTAAGAATGACTACCTTTTTTGTTCTGATACCAGAATATCGAGCTGCCTTTTCACTCGCACCTGTCAATATGACAAAACGCCCATACTTTGTTCGATGAAGTAAGATTGTAAATAAAACAGTCAAAACGAAAAGTAACCATAATAAGTTAGGAATTCCTATAAAATTCCCATTTGCAAGCTGCACGTAGGCATCTGGTAAACCACTTATCCCTTCATATCCACTGGCATTTGATCCACCCGAGATAACAAGAGCAATTCCTGAGTATAAAAACATCGTTCCCAGTGTAACAACAAGAGGTTCTACATCTGTCATTTTAATAATTAGCCCATTGATACAACCGGCTAGACAACTAATAACCAAAGCAATAATCACAGCTAAAATAACCGGAATTCCATTTATCCAAAGTACCCCAATAAGGATTGAGGTAAGACCCATAATCGAGCCTACAGACACATCGATTCCACCTGTTACAATTACAAAAGTCATTGGAATTGCGGCAATCGTAATAAAAACGAAGTCATTCATACTGAAAAGTAAATTACTAATATTAAAGAAATCGCTGTTTAACAAATCAAAGAGAATGAACTCTATAATAAGCAATACTATAAGAACTCCTTCCCATCTTAAAAACCCACGTGCATACTTCATAGATTCATCCTCCTTTCTTCTAAACGGTGCTTTTCTTGCCATTTTTTCAAAATACTATCTACTATAATAATGAGCAAAAGTAAAAAACCTGATATTGCGCTATTCCAAAAAGCAGGTATTTTTAAAAAAACTAGTGAACTACTTATAACTTCTAAAAAAATCGCTCCTAGCGCTGCTCCAAATATAGAACCTGTTCCACCTTTTAGATGAATTCCACCTAGTACAGCGGCAGCAATTACTTGCAACTCAATTCCAGTACCAGTTTGATTTGGTACAAATCCGATATTCATAACAAATATGCATCCTGCAAGTCCTGCGCTTATTCCCGAAATAATAAATGCATATATTTTCACCTTATCTACCGGTATTCCGATGAGACGTGCTCCATCTTCGTTATCTCCAGAAGCATAAAAATATCTCCCAAAAGGAGCTTTCGTTAAAAAAATGTATAATAATAGTAAAATAGCTAGAACGCTCCATACTGTAACAGGGAGACCTAATATCATGACAGAAGACATTTGTTTATAAGAATTAGGAATATCTTCAATCCATTTGCCACCTGTATAGATCAACATCGTTCCTCTAATAACTCCTAACATTCCTAATGTCATAATAATTGCCGGTACACCGAACTTGGCGACCCCTATTCCATTTATCAGTCCAATGAAAGCCCCAAGCAAGATTGCAGCAATCATTGAAATGAGAATACTATTACCATTTGTCAAAAACATCCCACAAATCGCTGCGCTTAATCCCATAATAGATCCGACTGAAACATCGATATTTTTCGTAAATAATACGAACGATTGACCAATAGCTAGTATGACTAAAATAAGACTTGATTTCATCATTAAAGAAAGCGAGCTAAATTGAACAAAACTAGGATTTATCATTCCTACGAAGGCTATGTAAATAAGTAATAAAATGATAATAGAAGTTTCATGTATTTTAAATATATTTGGAAAGCGTTTCATTCCGTTACACCTTCCCTTCCCCCATATGCGAGACGTGTAACTTCATTTATACAAACTTCTCCTTTCTCTAAGTGAGAAACAAACTTCCCATTTCTCATCACATATACTCTGTTTGCCAATTGAACAATTTCTTCTACATCTGAGGAAATCAGTATAATTGCAAGTCCTGATTGTTTTAAACTTTGAATTACCTCATACACTTCTAACCTTGCTTTCGCATCAATCCCGCGCGTTGGTTCATCTAAAATAATTAATTTTGGGTTACAAGCAAGGTATTTTGCTAATACAACTTTTTGCTGGTTTCCTCCCGATAAAGATGTCATCTTTTCATTTATATGGGAAGCAACAATCCGAAACTTATTCATATACGATTCTGTTAAAGCGCTTTCTTTTTTGTGATTTAAGAAAAAGTGGCTCATTCGTTGTAAGGAAGCTGCCGTTACATTCTCTTTAATAGACGCAATTGAAAAGATACCATTTCCCGCTCTATCTTCTGGAACATATACCATCCCTTTATCTAATCTTTCATTCGTTGAACATTTTGTAATTGACTCCCCTGCTAATGAAATTGTCCCAGACAGTATTTTCCTTAATCCATATAGTACTTCTGCTAATTCCGTTCTCCCTGCCCCAACCATACCAGCAATTCCTACAATCTCCCCAGCATGTACAGTTAGTGATATATCTTGAAATGCATAGCTCGCCAAACTTGTTACCTCTAATATTTGTTGAGAAAGTTTCGTAGTTTCTTGTGGTATCTCTTTCTTCTCTTCATGTTTATAATCTTTAGGTAATAATCCCTCCATTAGCATGTCATATGTATAGTCTGATACATCCCCTTGACTCACAATTATTCCATCACGTAAAATAGCTACCTTATTAGCAATCTCAAAAATTTCTGGGAAACGGTGTGTAATATAAATCATACCGATTCCTTTTTCCTTTAAATTTCTCAGCAGCACAAAAAGACTCTTTATTTCATGAGTTGTTAATGTCGATGTTGGCTCATCTAAAATAAGAATCTCGGCTTCTCTTATTAATCCTCTTACTATTTCTACTAATTGTTGTTGCGCAATAGATAATGAACTCCCAATTGCATTTAGCTCTATATTCCACCCTAAACTTCTTATCAAGTCCTTTACTTTTGTACGAAGTTCTTTATTCTTTGCTTTTATTCCAATACATATATTTTCTTCAATTGTCATATGAGGAAAAATTAACGGTTCTTGTGGAATTAAATAAACACCAGTTGCATGTGCTTCTGCTGGATTAGAAAAACTTTGCACCACTCCTTTTACATATATCTCCCCGGCATCATAAGAGTATAAGCCTGTTAATATTTTCATCAATGTTGATTTTCCAGCACCATTTCCTCCTACTAGAGCGTATACATCTCCGCGTTGTAATTCTAAAGTAACCTCTTTTAATACATGTTGATCTGAAAATGATTTACTAATTTGTTTCACCTCTAATAAAGGCACGTTCTCCACATCTTGTTACCCTCCTTTATGTGGAACAATTTTTGAGAAAATGATTTTTTGTTCTACTTGTTTTGTAGCATTGTATATCTCTTTTTTCATATCTAGAACACATTTTTTCTTGAAATCCCTGCTTGTGTCTAGCGGTATAATCTCAAAATGAAATACATATGTTTAAGCATCGGTCAATTGTTGAAAGGAATGAAGAGAATGTCACAGCTGAACTTTGAAGAAAATTTGTTAACAAAAGTAGCCTGGTATTACTATAAAGATCATTTAACGCAGCAAGAGATCGCCTCCTTGCTTCACATTTCACGGAATAAAGTCGTTCGTTTATTAGATAAAGCGCGCACCGAAGGCATTGTTACATTTCATGTAAAAGGCACTGGCTTACATTGTTTGAGTATTGAACGTGAACTCATCCGGACGTTTCATTTAAAAGACGCTTTCATTATCCCTACACCAATGGAGAATTCTACCTACTCTTTAGGAAAAGCTGCCGCACAGTATTTAGAAACTCATCTACAACAAGGAGATTTACTTGGGATTGGTTGGGGAGAAACAATATCAAAAATGCTAGAAAACATTCATTTTGAACCATCTATGCAACTTTCAATTGTTACCCTTACAGGCGGTGTAAATCACTATCTTCCTAGAAAACAAAATTATTTAAATCACGTGCAAGGAGAACTGCATATCATTCCTACTCCATTTTTAGCATCTACGGATGAAATGGCGCAAAGTATCCTTTCAGAACCGTCCGTTAAAGATATGCTGCATGTCGCTTCGCTTGCTAATACAGCAGTAGTCGGTATTGGTGGTTTATCTCAAGATGCAACGATTTTAAAAAAAGACAAAATAACGCTTCGTGAAATGACCTATATACGTAGTCAAAATGGTGCCGGAGATATTCTCGGACAATTCTATAATGCATATGGAGAATTGCTTGAGCTCCCTCACCATACTCGACTAATCGGTACACCTCTTTCCATTCTTCGAAAAATGAAACATGTAGTTGGTGTAGCTGGCGGCGAAGAAAAAATAGATGCCATTTACGGAGCCTTAAAAGGTAAATTCATTCATACCTTAATTACAGATGAAGAAACCGCCCTCTCTCTATTAAGAAAGGAAGGTGAATCATAATGTCTTCTCTATTAGCTTACGATGCAGGTACTGGCAGTATCCGGGCTGTCCTTTTTGATTTAGAAGGAAATCAACTTGCGGTGAGTCAAAAAGAGTGGCTTCATAAATCAGACCCTCGCTATCCTAATTCTATGAATTTTGATGTGGTAGAGAATTGGAAACTCGTTCAAGAATGTACAAAAGATGTCCTTCAAAAAAACAATACACCCCCTTCCTCTATTAAAGCGATTAGTGCCACAAGTATGCGGGAAGGTTTTGTTTTATACGATAAAGAAGGCCGTGAGATATGGGCATGTGCGAATGTTGATGGTCGTGCTTCTCATGAAGTAAGTGAGTTAAAACAAATCCGCTCCCTTCTTGAAGAAGATTTATATGCAAAATCAGGGCAAACCTTTTCTTTAGGTGCTTTACCTAGATTGCTTTGGATACAAAAGCATCAACCCGACATATACGATAAAGCCCACTCCTTTACAATGTTAAACGATTGGATTCTTTATAAATTGAGTGGTGTACTGCAAATAGACCCTTCAAATGGATGTACCTCTGGTATCTTTAATTTACAAAATAGAACTTGGGATAATTCAGTTGCTAAACAATGCGGGCTTTCTTTATCATTTTCTCCGACTGTCAATGAAGCTGGTACAGTCATTGGTAGTGTCACAAAACAAAGTGCGGAGCTGACAGGGTTACAAGTAGGAACACTGGTAGTTGCTGGTGGCGGTGATGCACAGATGGCTTCACTCGGTTCGGGAATCGTAAAGCCTGATCAAACCTTTATTTGCGGGGGTAGCTTCTGGCAACAAGAAGTAAATATAACAAATCCAAAAACGGATCCACATGCTCGTATTCGTGTGAATTGCCACGTGATTCCAAAACTTTGGCAATATGAAACCATCGCGTTTTTCCCTGGCCTTGTTATGCGATGGTTTCGTGATGCTTTTTGCCAAGAAGAAAAACAACTTGCAGATGAACTTGGTGTGGATGCTTATGAATTATTGGAAGAACAGGCAAAGCAAGTACCTGTCGGCTCATATGGCATTATGCCGATCTTTTCAAATGTAATGAATTATATTTCCTGGCGTCATGCTGCCCCTTCCTTTATCAATTTAAGCTTAGATGCTGATAAATGTGGGAAGAAAGAATTGTTCCGTGCAATTGAAGAAAATGCTGCATTTGTAACACTTGGTAATTTAAAGTTAATAGAAGCATTAACCGGAAAATTCCCTTCTAAAGTGATATTTGCGGGCGGTGCTGCAAAAGGCAAACTATGGCCGCAAATCGTTGCGGATGTTCTCGGAATTCCTGTCAAAGTACCAGTTGTCAAAGAAGCAGCTGCTTTAGGAACAGCCATTGCGGCAGGTGTTGGTGCAGGTATATATGACTCTATGGAAGCAACCTCTCAGAAATTCGTAAAGTGGGAAAGCACATATGAACCGAATGCTGAGCATCACAAACTATATCAACAATTTTATCAAACATGGAAATCCGTTTATGAAAAACAACTCCCGCTAGCGGATGAAGGATTTACATCACATATGTGGATTGCACCAGGTGCATTGTAATCCATTACATAAAGGAGTGAACAACATGCTTAAAGTGAATGAAGAGGATTTCTCCTATCGCTTTGGTAACCATGGTCCTAAATATTTATTGAAAGGCCCTAATATTGACCTTGGTATTGTAGTCATTCAACCTGGTCAAGAATTTCAAAATCATTATCATACAACTTGCGAAGAAATTTTTTATGCGCTAGAAGGTGAAATTGATTTCTACATTAATAATGAAAGAGTTCCTGTAAAACAAGGTGACGCCTTACAAGTTCGCCCTCATGAATCCCACTACCTGATTAACCATTCAGACCAAATCTTTAAAGCTGTTTTTATTAAATCACCACATTTACAAGAAAAAGATACGGTACAAACAAAAAATCCCAAATTAACGAAGGAGTGATTCACAATGACTTGGGGATTTCAAAATCGATTAAATACAATATTACCTGATGGAAAGGCTGTTATGTTAGCGATAGATCACGGTTACTTTTTAGGGCCAATTCATGGATTAGAGCAGCCATTAGAAACAGTAAAAAACTTACTTCCCTATACAGATTCTCTCTTTTTAACAAGAGGTGTACTCAATTCCTGTATTCCTGAAGACTGCAAAACACCGATGGTACTGCGTGTTTCAGGCGGAGCAACTGTAGTTGGTAAAGATTTAGCAAATGAAACGATCGTTACACCAATTAAAGAAGCATTGCGACAAAACGTGGTCGGAGTCGGCGTATCTGTTTTTGTCGGTTCGGAATATGAAACACAAACCGTTGCGAATTTAGCTAACGTTGTTTCCGAAGCACACGACTACGGATTACCAGTTCTTGGTATTACAGCCGTAGCAAAGGAACTACAAAAACGAGAAGCTCGTTTCCTAGCACTCGCATCACGTGTATGTGTAGAAATGGGGGCTGACATTATTAAAACATATTACTGCGAAGGATTTGAAAAAATCACAAGCACTTGCCCTGCCCCAGTCGTCATTGCAGGAGGACCAAAATTAGATTCGATTGAAGACGCATTAACCATTACGTATCAGGCATTGCAAGAGGGTGCAATTGGGGTTGATATGGGACGCAACATTTGGCAGTCTGAACATCCAGCGGCAATGATTCAAGCGATACATGGTATTGTCAAAAATGGCTTACATGTAAAAGAAGCACTTGAATTATATAATGAAGTGAAGAACTAGATTGAACTACCACCACCTACCTTGAAGTGACCCCGTAAAGTTAGACAGGTTATTTCGTTAGGCGGCGATTAAGGTCTGAATTCGGTATTGCACTGGACTCAGACCTTTTAATTTCGCCATAATTCGTTTGTGATTGTAGTAATCTATATAGTACGCTAGTTCTTTCTTAAATTGTTCTACACTTTCAAATTCCTTCAAACGGTATTTCTTCATACGTACCAGACATTTCAAGCCCAATTCTTTCATGATACGTTGCACCTTTTTATGGTTCACACGTTGGCCTCGATTTCCGAGTTCATCTCGAATAAGGCGATATCCATAACGTCCTTCATTTTCACTATAAATCGATTGAATTAAGATTTTCAGTTCCGCATCTTTATCCGGTTTCTCAGCGTTTTTCACCCAGTAATAGTATGTGCTACGTGGGATATCTGCGAGTTGTAGGAGTGCTTTCACCGGGAATTCAGTCCTTAGTTCATAGACTACTTGTGTTTTGTCTTGTTTGGTGATTTTTCCTTGTTTTGAACTAAGGCATTCAACTTTTTTAAGTACGCATTCTCCATACGCAAACGCTCTAATTCGATTTGAAGTGCCTCGATAGATCTTTCAGCTGGTACTGATTTTGTCATTTGTTTATCTGTTTCGCTTTTCATAGATTGACGCCCCTTTTCCTTTGGTTTTAGGGCGTCGATTCCACCAGATTCAAACTGTTTTTTCCCAAGTTCGAATCATCTTCGTTGTAGATATGTTGAAAATCGCAGTTATTTCCCGGATAGACGTCCCATGTTCGATCATATAATTCAGTACGTCTCTAGTTTATACTGCATAGAATACGCTGTATAGCTTTTTATAAAAGCCTTTACTCCATGATATTCATATCGTTTAATCAAAAGTAGTAAATCACCTTTAGCCATGCCAAGTGTATCGGCGATTGCCCTGCATGATTCATTTCCATTTACATAACGCTGAACAGCTGCTAATTTTTCTGATTCAGAGAATTTCTGCATATGAAAAGCACCTCCAATTGTTAGATTGCCGCGTCTAACAATTGGGGTGCACTTCACGTTTAGCGGAGGGGGGCTTCTCGGTTAAAATGATAAAGAAGGAGAAAAAACCATAACGGATTCTCCTTTAAGGTGGTTCCATCCTGTGCTTTTTATTTGAATATCCCTAATTGTTTTATTTATATTTAAATAGAACACTAAATAAGAACTGTTATACCCAACAAAGAACCGTGGAACAATTTCCACGGTTCTTTGTTTACATCTAGTAGCCTTTATTATGTAATGGGGCAGCAAAAAAGTGAAATCCTAATATAAAGGCTTCACAGCTAATAGCAGATACAACTAATCCAGCCAAGTCATTGGGTAATACCCCAATATCAATTGATTAATACATATCTATTCCCCAAAAAAACATATGAACATATTATATTATAGTACAACTCTTTAACAACCACTCTAAGAAGGGGGCTATCTATATGTTTGAAGACAAATCTAAAGTTAATTACCCATATGAATTTGCAGAAACTATAACGACACCAATTAAAAAACCAAATTATACAAAATTTAAAAATAGTACAAACACACAACCTTTGGTTATTTCAAAACATTACGTTGAAAAACCTCTATACTCCGAAAGAATCAATACCCCTAAAAACAAATAATCAAAGTTCTTTAAAAAAAAGACTACATCCATATATAAATGTAGTCTTTTCCTTGCTCTGTCTGCAGACGGACTTTATAATTTTTTTCATCCCTGGAAAGATAAAGTCTGGGGTCCAATTTATTTTCCAAGATTTCTTATCTCCATCTTTTTCTTGCACAAGTTTTGCTTCATGTGAGAAAGAGATTTTTCCTCCTGCTGTATCCATACTTACAGTAAATAAAATGACCTTATTTTCCGTTTTATCTTTAATTACTTCCTTTCTTTTAACTTTTAAATTCTCAACTCCAATACCTTTGTGAATTTTTTCATTTTTCTCTGTAAACTCTTTTTTTGAAATGGATTCTTTTGCGTGTTTTGACAGTTGATCATACATATCTGCAAATTTTTTGTCATTCCATAATTTTATATATGTTTCAAATGCTTGTTCCGAAGTTTCGCCTTTATTGCATCCTACCAATATAAATGTGAAACAAAAGAAAAGTAGTATCCATTAAAGAATTAAATTTCACTGTTACTGATTAGAATTCACTATATTAGTAGCTTCACCATTCATACGTTGGTTTTTCAAGTCAAAGTATATATCTAATATATCCTTTCCAATTAATGAATTAATACCGCTTTTATCATTGTGAACCCAAGGGACTACTACAGAAAATGCTATTTCTGGATTATCGTATGGAGCATATCCAACTAATGTTAAATTGTAACACTCAATACGTTCTCCCTTCTCATTCCTTCCAATTTTACTTTCTCCTCCATATACTGTCTGAGCTGTTCCTGTTTTCCCAGCTGGTTTATATGGTGCCTTTTGGAAATATTTCACACCAGTTCCATCGCCTTCTTGAAATACCCATCTAAAGCCTTCTTTTACTCGATCAATATACTCCGATTTCACTTCCACTCGATTTAACACAACAGGTTCTATAGATTGTACAACTTTTCCAATTTCTTCTTTTTTGCTTGTTTGTTCTCGAATCTCTTGGACAATTTGAGGCTGCATTCGGTATCCATCATTTGCAATGGTTGAAATATATTGTGCCAATTGTAGTGGTGTATACGTATCATACTGCCCAATAGAAAAATCTAATAAAAATCCTGGTTGGCTATCTTTCTGTCTCGTTTGTCCAGTTATTTCATTTGGTAAATTAATTCCTGTTGGGACGCCTAAACCAAATTGTTTAAAATAATAACGCATTGTGTCAAATGCTGCTTGTTTAATATCCAATGAACTATTTGGTACATAATTCACTCCAGCTATTTGTAAAGCGGTATGAAACATGTATACATTTGATGATACTTGTAAAGCCCTTAAATCATTAATATTTCCAAACCCAGATACATTCCATGATTTTTTAACTCTCGTACCTTTAAACTTCATAGGTGTGTCATAAAATTGAGTCCCTGGTTGTATAGCTCCGGTTTCGTATCCAGTTAATAAAGTAGCACCTTTTACAGCTGATCCTAACTCATAAGAAGTTACCATGTTGCCTAATGCAAAATCTTCTACTTCTGTTTTCCCATCTTTTTCTACCAATCTCTTACCAGCCATAGATAATAGTTGTCCGGTTTTCGGATCCATCATGACAACAAAAGCACGATCCATTAATGGTTCAGAACTCTTAAAAGCTTTTAAATTTTTTTCTATACTTTCTTCTACTTTTTTTTGTAACTCCATATCGATTGTTAAAGTTAAATTGTTACCACTTTTTCCTTTAGAGACTGTTTCCGTTTGAATAACGTTTCCTGCTTTATCAATATTATTTTTAACTTCTTTTTTTGTTCCATGTAATACATCTTCATATCGTTGTTCAATATAACTTTTCCCCACGCGATCGTTCCGATTATATCCGCGAACCAAATAAGAATCTAAATGATCTTTTGGCAATCCTTCTTCAGCGCTTGTTATATTACCTAATACTGAACGGAATAAATCACCATTTACATAGTTTCGTTCCCAATCAACTGTCGCATCTATTCCTGGAAATTTTGCTAAATTTTCACTTATCCTCGTATACTCTTGCTCTGTCACGTCTTTTTTAATAATTTGTGGTGTCATTTGATAACCAGAACTCATTTTGCTTTTAATAACTAATACTTTTAAGTCTTGTGGCGTGAGCTCTGCTAATTCATCTTCTGTAATGCGCTTTCGTCTTAACTCTTCGATTCTCTTGTCTAACTCTTTCCCTTCTATACCCTTTTCTCTAAATTTTTCCTCGTCTTGCTTCGTGACCTTTGCTTTAGCACGCTTTTTATTTAATTGCATCCAATAATCTTTTTTATCTACTTCAGTTAATTTATTTATTTCTTCTTCCGATATTTCAAGTATATTTGCAATATCTTCTGCAGTTTTTAAAACGTCTTCAGAGCTTACTCCCTTCAATCTTGTATACGTAATCGTACGAAGCGCTCTATTATCAACAACCGGTTTCCCTTCTCGATCATAAATTTTTCCACGCGGAACTGAAATACTCGTTGTTGCATTTTCATTTTTTTCCACTTGATTTTTATAGGTCTCTCCGTCAACAATTTGTACTTTTCCGAGCTGAACAATAATAGCCGAAAATAGTATAAATACGCAGAAAAATAGAATGTTTAATCGGATAGATATCGATGTCTTCTGCTTCTTTCCTGTTCGTTTTTTCATACATCCTCCGTATATATTTTAATAAATTTTGTTCAGATTACAGTTTTGTATGCAAATTCGTGCATACGTTATCCAATCTTAGTAGCATCTCATTCAATTACTGAAATGAATAGATGAAGATGGAACCGCTCCTCTATTTACAAAAAGAATAAGAGAAACTACGTTCAATCATAAGCAGTTCCCCTTATTTTTTATAAATATATCTAAAACAAGTGTTAGACTGTTCCTCTATAGTATGTGGCCGTCATATCATATTAATTTTCGTTATTTTTTAATAAATTCAATGTATGAGTAAATAAACGCTTATCTCCGGGATCTCCATGTCCTGGTACAATCATATTTATATCATTGTATTTCTTTTCTACTTTTTTAATTGCCTTTGACCAATTAGATACATATGAACCTGGAGTCTGTACAATCTCTTGTGTATCTAATGATTTTATTAAACATCCTCCAAATAGGATTTTATACTTTGGTAACCACACTGTAATGTTATCTTGTGTATGTCCTTTTCCTGGATAAAATGTTTCCACGTTTATATCACCAAATCGCATATTATCACGTTTCTTCAAGTCACCAAGAGGCTTATCAAAACCTTGTTTCTCTGCTAAATCAGCAGTTAAAGCCGTACTGTGTACCTTGACACCTTTTTTAATCAGCGTTTTAATTCCTCCTATACGATCGTCATGAGCATGTGTCACAATTGCTTCCGTGACCTCTTTTGTAGGAAATTGCTTTTTTAGTATTTGAAGCAGTTGATCTGTAAGATCATCATTCCAAGGTGTATCAATCAGTACCAATCCTTTAGATGTTTCAAGAATTAAACCATTTGCAGGAATACGTGTTCCGTTTACCACTCCAATACTCGTATGCATCCATACCTTTGGATGCAACTGTGAAATAGATACATCTTTCTCTTGATCTTTATTTTTTATTTGCTCTACTTTTTCAGCAGCCTGTACTGGAAATATCGAACTAGCAAATTGGCTAAATCCCAATATACTTGCGCATAAACCTACTTTTAATATTATTTTCTTTTTCATTATCATTGCTCCTTTCTTAGCAACTTCTTTCTCTAAAAGTGCTATTACACCTAATAGACAATCCACATGATAAATTTGTTCCCACATTTACAAAAAAAATAATAAATTTTAATATAGAATAGAATCTGGGTAAGGGAGGATTTTATGTTACATAAAAAATCGAAGAGGTGGATAATTTTAACGAGTTTTTTCATTTTAGGAGTTGTTTGGACGTTTTTATTCACAACAAGGTTTATTTCGTTTACTATTACAACTTCTGCAGCTGAAAGAGGAAAAATTATTGACCAAAATGGAGTCATACTAGCCACAAATAAAAAAATAAAGTCTTTGTATTATGTCTATAATAATGGTTGTCCAACCAATCAAGAAGTAGCGAAGATATCAAGTTTTCTAAATCAGTTTTCATCCAAGTTTAACCATAAAATTTCAGTAGATGACACACATTCACAATTACAAATATCTTGTAAACATCATGATAAAAATGAAATACGATTACTTACAAACCTAAATGATAAAGAGTCCGCATTTATAAACGAAAATAATTTCCAAAATGTAATAGTAAAAAATGAAGTGGTACGTGTTTATCCACATCATGAAATTGCTTCACAAGTAATTGGGTATGTTGACTATGAAAAAAACAACTCGGATTCTAATTATGTTCCTGTTGGTAAAAACGGAATTGAACTTCAGTATGAAAATGATTTAAAAGGGAAACCAGGAAAAACTCTCACTTTTAAATTGAAAAATAAAAAGTTCTTATGGAACATACAAAGTCCTCAAAGAGGAAAAGATATTCAGCTAGCACTAGACTATAAACTTCAGCAAAAAACAGAAGAAGCACTAAGATCCCAAATTCAGAAAACCCCTGATGCTACTGCTGGTTATGCTGTCGTAATAGATGTTAAAACAGGAGAAATATTAACTATGGCTAACTCGCCAGTTTTTGATCCAAATATGTTCAATACACCTTTATCATCATCTGAAAAAGAAAATGTCAAATTACTTGCCCAAAATAAAACAATCCAAAAATTAAAATATGGTGATTCCTATGTAAATATGGCATCAACTATAAAACCGCTTACTATATTAATTGGGTTAAACGAAAAGCTTTTTCAGCCTGAAGATACATATTTAGATAAAGGGCGTTTTCAGTATAATAATCAAAATAACATCACCAATGCTGCTGGAACTCCAACTGGTGAAATTACACCGAGTCAAGCTATCATTAATTCATCAAATACATTTATGACAGCAAAAGTAGCAATCCCATTATTCAACAAAAATAATGGGAATTTAGAAAAAGTAGCAACCTTGTGGACAAACTATTTAAAACAATTCGGCCTTCGCTCCAAAACAGAGATTGATTTACCCTTTGAAGAAGAAGGACAATATAAGTTGCATGCATCTAGTGAGTTTGAGAGTGGAATTTCTGCCCTATTGAATGCTTCTTGGGGCGCAAATGAAGTGCACACCCCTCTCCAACTCGCTCATTATGCAGCTACTCTTGCAAATAAAGGAGACAAATACAAACCTCAAATCGTACATGCTATCATGGAAAACGGCGATAAAAGAACAAAAGAATTTAAACCAATTTTAGAAAGTTCTAATCATTATCCTTCAAGTTCTTGGAATGTCTTACAAAGTGGAATGAGTCAAAATATACAAGAAATTAAAAACTTGCCCTTTGACGTTTCTGGTAAAACAGGAATAACAGGTTCGCCAAACGAACAAGAAAAGGTTATCAATCATTCTCTATTTATTTCATATGCTCCTACTAAAAATCCGCAAATTGCTGTTTCTGTCATTATTCCTGGTGGTAATTCTGAAACAAATAGTGCAGCCCTTGTTGCAGCGGAAATTTTAAAGGCTTGGGATACTCTCCAAAAAGAGAATAAAAAATAAAGAAAAAGGTTCAATAAAGTGAACCTTTTTCTTTTACCATATAGAATCTATACTCTTTATTTTCCACATGCCATCATTTTGTTTTTCAAAAATGAAAGAATACTGGATATCTATTGATACATAGTCTTCTTTTACATAGCCAGTATAACCATTCATTGTAGTTATTTTTATATATCCATCATTCTTCACCTTCTCCGGAATCCATGCTTTTACCGTTTCGTTGGATACCTGGTATAAAACGCTTGAATCAGGTTTTGGTTGAGTTAAAATTTTTGTCTCTTCACCAACAACAGTAGCATATAAAAAACGTTCCTGCTTCGTTTGGTTACTTTCTGCCAATCCACTAGGTATTTTATATACTGTTTTCGTATCATTCACAAATTCTCCCCCCATTGCAAGAGCTACTTGTAAATCATGAAAAATACTATCATCAAACTTCCATTCATTTTCACTATACTGTTTTCCCTTAAAAACAAATTCTTCATCCAGTACTCTATATAAATCGTTCTTATTTTTTAAGCTCGTGTTTTGATTTAATTCATCCATAAATTGTTTTAGTGATTGATCTTGATTAGATTCATCTTTCATCTTCACTTCAATTTGAGTACTACTTTGCACTGGTGGTTCATTTTTGCCCGGCCAGAATTGTTGAAAGTTAAACAGCACAGCCGTAAAAACTAGAACAACTGCAGCAGTGAACACCTTTATACGAAATGGCCGTCTAATTTTCGGACCATCTTCCTCCCTATTTTGGTATATAGATTGTTTTATTTTATAAATAAATTCCTCTTCGTCTTGAGGCTGTTTCACTGGCCCGCTTTTTAATTCTTTATACCAATCCGGCTTTCTATCATTGTTCATAATTCATCCTCCGATAATATTTTTGAAACTCGTGCACGAGCGCGATGTAGCCTAGATTTCACAGTTCCAATAGACACGCCTAATGTTTCAGCAATTTCATCATAAGATAATTCATATTTTGCATCTAGTATTAATACTTCACGATGTTTTTGTGGCAATTTTAATACACTGTCCCAAACTTCATTCATAGTTTCTTTTTCTAAAAATTGTTTTTCTGCTGACGGATATTCCTTATCATTTCGAAAGAAACTTACTAAAGAAATCCTCTTAAAATAGGAGGACTTCAAATAATTTAAAGCTGTATTCCTTGTGATTTTTAATAACCATGTTTTAACAGACGACTCATTTCGAAAGGAATTCCATTTTTTAAATACTTTTATAAACACCTCTTGCGTTATATCATCTGATAAATGGGTATCTTTTGTAATAATAAATGAATAATTCCATACATCTTGCCAATGTTCTCTTATAACATAATCAATTTCATCATGGTTGCAATTTTCAATAACCTTATGTTCCATCTCAACACCTCAAGCTTATTTGCATAAGCATAAACACCTTTCCTTATGTTTTATTATTGACTCCATTATATAGACAAGATAAAAGTTGCTTTTGTTCCATTTTCTATTAAAAATCATACTGAAGAGTTCTGTCATGAAAATCCCAAGATACTTGTATGCAATCTTATAACATTTGACATACGAATTGCTTCTCTTTTTCAAGTACTCACATATCCAATTACTTGTATAGAATCTACCATTGCCCTGCAACAGATTGTATCATTTAGAAATATGTACATTCACCCTATATGTGGATAGAATTATCATTTCATGTCTATTTTGCTTAACCTAGCTTTTCAAAAGTACTGACGATACCTTTCACCAGCAAAATAAGATTGAGTCTCCAAAGGTCTCTTTCTCATGTTGTTTACATGTTTAATATTATTTGTGTTTCTTTAAACATTTACACGTATCAATCAAATAAAAAAGTACACCACTACATATCGTGTGATGTACTCTTTTCATATATTATAGATAAGACATTGATATTTAAAAACTTTATGACACTTCCATGTCTTTTATTTCACAAAATTTATTTCCTTTTTTGATTAAGACTGCTGATACGCAGATTTCGATGATTTCACATAATAAACCGCATGCTCTACTTGAATAATATGATCCGGCTTCGGCTTCCCGCGGCTTGCTCTATGTCCTCCTAAGTGCTCTTCACTTGTTTCCCAGTTTTTCCATGCTTCTTCTGATTCCCAGCGAATCATTACAACAACTTCTTCGTCCCCTCTTCTGACCTTTTTAACAAGAACGCTTAAGTCGATAAATCCTTCAAATTTTTCAATGATTCCTTCTCCAGTAAAATGTTGCACAACAAGATCCGAAGTACCTTCTTTTACTGTAAATGTTTTTGTTTCGATAAACATAGATCCCACTCCCTTTGTATGTAAATATTTCTAGTATTCTTTTATTATAATTGATTATGATAATTATTTTCAATTAAAATATTTAAGCGGATTTTTCTCGAATCGGTTCATCGAGAAATTTAAAATATGAAAGCATGATACCAGCGAAAGATGTCACACATATAATCGATCCGATACATATGTACAACGCCCTTACTCCCCATATTTCACTCAATATCCCTCCAACTAAAGTACCTAATGGCATCGCACATCTTATTAAGAATAATCGTACCGAAAACACTTTTCCCATCATTTCATTTGGCACTGTTTGCTGGCATATGGTCGTGTTGTGAACATTAAAAACCGCCATACATACGCCTGCTACAACTTCGATAATGACTGCTAACATAACGCTATAATTGAGACCTAATGAAACATAAGTTGCGCCTCCTATGAATAACGCCCCAAGCATGAGATAGCGCCGACTATTATACTTCACTTTTCCTACTAGCATAGAACCGATTACATACCCAAAAGGAAAACCTGCTAAAAAATAGCCATACGCAGCGTAACTTGCCGATAGTTCATCTATTATATACGGTAAATTCGTAACCATCGTTACTCCCACTCCAAATTGAACAAATGTGAGGAAAACTCCTAACCAAACGATAATGGGCTGTTTGAAATAGTATGTGAACCCTTCAATAGATTGTTTGAACCAACTTTTACGAACTGCTTGAGTCACTCTATGCTCCTGTATAAATAGCAGTAAAGTACCACTTATAAATAGAAATAAGCAAACGAAAAATAAAGTTAGCTTTACTCCTATAAACTCAACAACAACTCCCCCTAATACAGGGGCTAAAAACATCATAAGACGAACCATTCCATCAATATACGCATTCGCTGTTTGCAATTCTTCTTTAGATACAATTGTCGGTGTAATAGCTTGATTAGCTGGTACATAAAGTGGTGTAATCAAACCAACTATGATTTGTACAACAAAAATATGCCATACCTCTATACTGCCAGCAGTCAACATGAATAGAGGAAGTAAAAAAACGAGTCCACGTACCCACTGTGTTATAATCATAATCCACTTTCGGCTCCATCTATCAATAAAAGGACCGATAACAAGTTGCAAGAGAAGTGATGGAATAAAATAAAGAAGCCACATACTTCCTAGGGCCATTTCCGATCCTGTTAATTGGTAAATCAGAATGGAATTACATAACGTACCAAATGCAACGCCTAATTCTGAGATCGCGCTACCAATCCACATAAAGAAAAATGAGCGATTTCTTAACATACTTTTCTCCATTTTGCACCAACTTTTCTTTTTTTCTCCTCCTATTGTGCGTATTCTAGAAAGGTAAAACATTTTTACCTTTTGATGTACAAATTCATAACGAACGAGTTAAATAGATTTCTAATTCTTTCGAAATAGCCTCTACCATCTTCTTCTTCAACGTATACTTAGCACCTTGAATATCAACTAACTTCGCTGATCTTAAAATCTTCAAATGATGGTGCACAGTCGATTTCCCAAGATTTAATTGTTCCGTTATTTCCTGCAATGTACGATCTTGTTCAAACAATAATTTTACGATGCGCAATCTTGCTTCATCGCCAAGCGCCTTATGTTTATGGACTAAAAAATAGCTCGGCTCATATGGATCTTCTGGATGTATGCTTTCATTTGCGATTGGATAATGAAATATTTTTGTACCTTCTATATCCGCTTCAATATTCCAAGGACGATATGTATATTGAGGAATGAGAAGAACATGATATACACTTGGCTCTGGAAAATATGTAACGCCGCCTGTTGCCCATTCAACAAACTCTTCGGCTTGCATCTTTTCCTTCATTTCACATTTTGTTTTATAGTCTTGTTTTAGTATGCGTGATAGCTTTTCTACTTCCGGTTCTATAACAGCTTCATACCAGCCTGTCATAACAGCGATGAGGTGTTCTTTAAGTAACTGTATATCCACTTTACAAATAAACTCGATGTAAGCAGGGAAAAATGGATTGCTGCTCGTTACTTCTTGTAATTCCTGTACCGCCTCCATACCGCCATTTGCTGCATTCTTTCTCTTTTCTTCATATTTATAGCCGACAAATGGAATGCATATATACTTTAATTCAAATTCTGACAACAAATTGATATACTGAGTAAACTCATATAAATCTTGAAAATCTTCTTGATATAGTAGTTGCAGCAACGCTTTCCACGTATTATGTTTCTCTACAAAATGTAAATGCTCTTGCATTTCTACCGATACAGATTGTCTCATCTCTTCCCATTCATTTCGAGATTTTTCTAACGTATCAATCAGCCTCGTATTCGTAATCGCTGCAATTCCTAAAGCGCATTCGAAAAGTATCGAATACTTTACTTGAACGTCATATGTTTCTCTTTTTCTACTTGTTACATGTAAAACTTCCATTGTATCCCTCCTTATTTTGTTACGTATTAAATTCTACAAACATCGAATTTTACCTTCTATAATTTTAGAATATTAAAAATACATCGATAAAACAAAATTATATTATCAATTTATAGATATAATTCATGTTATAATATTTTAAAAGTTTCGGAGGGAATAATGATGAAAGGAAATACAAAAGAGGTACAAACAAAAGACAAAGTGATCCGCTATACACATATAGACATGGGTTTCAAAACGATTTGCTTTATGTTTTCAGGTTCCGGTTACAATTACGATAAACCTTTGTTTTATTATTCGACGATGTTAATGCTTCAAAACAAAATCGATGTTGTCCATATTCATTACTCCTACGATAAACAAATGATGGAAAAACCGATTGAAGAAATAACAAAAATAATGATGGATGATATTCACCCTGTAATGATAGAAGTGTTAAAAAACGGGCAATACAACAACTCGATTTTTTTAGGAAAATCACTCGGGACAATTCCAATTGCGAATCACTTAATGAAGAGAGAGGAATTCTTAAAGTCAAAAATGATTTTACTCACCCCTCTCATACATTTCGATTCGATTTTTGACTCAATCTTGAATAGTCGTCATGAAGGGCTTTTCGTTATCGGGGATAAAGACCATTATTACAATGTAAATAAAATTGATCAATTAAATAAATCAAGCGTAACAATTCATGTTATCCCAAATGCAAACCACTCCATGAATGTTGGAGAATTTGAAACAGCCTATTCAATTTCAGCTGTTTCAAGAGTGATGGAAAAACTTCAAGAAACTGTTAGGAATTGCTAAAATACATATAAAAAGGATAGTAATTGTGTCATAGCCATCCAGTAAAAAAAATAAACTACCTGCCCCAATTCAGCATAGGGAACAGGTAGTTTATTTTTTCACTCCGATCTACGAAGCTATAATGAAGCGAACTAAAAGTATTACGTTGATTATTGAGAAGGGTGGCTCGTTCATAAAAAATAAAAAAGGTATAAATCATACGACAAAAAAACGTATAGGGAATTTAAAGATTTGCATACGAAATAAACCATAATGGATTACCGCACAAACAAAAAAATCCGCATTTGCGACTCTTGAACTTATAGAACTAACGCATGCGTTAGTTGAATTACTTACCGTTTAATCGCATCAACAATTAGCGATGGAAAACCAAGTTTATCTCCTTGATTTCTAGAATCATACCTTTTTGAACGGAAAATGACA
Organism: Bacillus sp. Xin1; assembly: GCF_013314535.1. GTDB lineage: Bacteria > Bacillota > Bacilli > Bacillales > Bacillaceae_G > Bacillus_A. Next base: position 114,763 of record NZ_JABUAE010000007.1, read on the forward strand.
CCATCTTTCGCATCCCATTCGTTGTAATAAAATTGCCCATTTTCATCACAATATTCAAGTAAAACTACTTCAAATCCAGCAGTTTCAAACATTTTAGTTAATGTTTTATAATTATGAACTATTTTATGGCTTGCAGCTGGATGGTCTTTAGGTCCAGGTCCGCCTACTTGAACTATATTTTGGTAGGTTTCATCTGGGAAAAATGCATCAGGGACGCCACAACGAATATGACCTGATGGTTTTAAAAATTCATAACAAATTTTAGCTGCTTTTACACCTTCTTCAAAAGTAAGATGTTCCCATACATGCTCAGCTAAAATAGCTGAAATGGAATTATATTCAAATCTTTCTTCCCAGGTAGTTTCAACTAATAAGTTAAGTTCATCTTCTTGAGTTTGAATCCAACCTGGATTATTGTTAAATGCTCCAGCTCCAACTACTACTTTAATTTCGTTTTGTTTGATTACCATCACTTTCACCTCATAAAAACTTTAATTCATTTCCCATAACAATAAATAATTCGATATATACAAATTAGATAGCATTACTAGGATGACAATGTGCTAATTCTCGTTTTGGGGTATTTCTTATCTCTAGGTTGATGAGCATGTGCTCTATCCATTTATAATCAAATCAGCCTTTTGTTTCGGACTTTCCGTTTTTAAATAAAAATCCTCCGCTTTCCAATACCTCTGCTCAAACTTTGGACGATTCTTTCGCGTTTCTTCACTTTCACGCAGAAATCTTTGTTCCCTTGAGCAATCTAAATACACCATATAGTCAAAGTATTCTCGCCATTCTGTACGTTGAAGAAACACTCCTTCAATTACGATCACACAAGGATTCGGTATGATTATCTCTTTCGTTTCACATGAATCCGTTTGATGATTATAGAACGGTAGATGTAGCTGGTTTTCCATCTTTAATTTTTGAAACAACTGCTTTTGTAACCATTCCACATCCCATTGCAATTGATAGTACTCATACCATTCTTCATATGTAGTATGATAGCGTTTATCACTCTCTACAATATGGTCATCGATATGAAAAATATAAAACGAAATACCATTTTCTTTCAATTCGCCCTCTAACTGCTTCACGAATGTTGTTTTCCCCGAACGACTCAGACCATCTATCCCTAGAACAAACCGTTTACTTGTATTTTCAGTAATCATTTTTATTAATTCATTTACACACATTCTTTTTGCCACTCTTCTTTTAATAATGAATAGACCACCGTATCATGAGCTACACCATTTTGAGTCATATATTTTCGAAGTAATCCTTCCTCTTGAAATCCAGCCCTTTTCAATAACCGATGTGAAGCTTCATTTTCTGTATAAACAACTGCTGCGATTCTTATGAGCTGCATCGTTTCAAATCCATATGTAAGAATTGCCTGCATTGCCTCAGATGCATAACCTTTTCCCCAATATGTATCATCTAATTCATAGCCAATTTCAGCTCTCTTATGATTTAGATTGATTACATGAAATCCGTATGTACCAATTAGTTGATTTGTTCCTTTTAACTCTATTCCCCAGCGAATGACATTTCCTTCTTCATATCTTTTTCTAAAAGTTTGAATCGTATTTTTCACCTGTTCCATATCTTGAAACGAGTCCATACCAAAATAACGGATAACAGATTCCTTCTCAAAATAATAAAACATTGTTTCAGCGTCTAATAGTGTTAATTCTCGTAATTTTAAACGCTCTGTTTCTAAAATTGGAAACCCCATTCTCTTTTCTCCCTCTACTCTAATGAGCTGCAAATTTCGATGTAATTCCCATCTGGATCAGACACATAAGCGATTGTCTGCCCCCATGGTTTCGTGATTGGCTCCACCAATACTTTCACACCTAGTTCTCTTAATTCCGAAATTGTTTCATTAACATCATCCACAACAAATCCAATTTCAAAATGAGAGGATTCTAGTGCACCATTTGGAATGGATAATCCCGTTAACTCTCGTACATCCTCTCTACTATTCATTGCTAAAATTGTTGCCCCGGTATCAAACTCAATGTATGTACCATGTTCACCCTTTATTGGCAAATGTAAAAGATCTTTATAAAACTGAAGACATTCATCATATTTTTCTACATACAAAATCATATATTTCATTTTTAATTTCATAGTTCTTCCCCCTCTCAAACCTACATCTAAAATTTCGACAAATAGAAAGAAAAACCTTGTTTACACAAAAAAAGAAGACCGATTTCTCGGTCTCAAACATATTGGCATAAAACAGGAGATTGGTTTGGACATAACCAGCTCATACATTGATTATATTTTATTTTTTCTGAATTTTAAATATAACAATCGGTGATTTATATTGAGAAACTTTTTGGAAGAAATAGTTAAAATTAGCTACTTTTATATCAATAACTTTTACTTTTGAATAAATTTCTTCCTATAAAGAAATGCTACAAATGGAGGTGTATACATATGGAACCAATGCTTTGCCCAAACTGTAAAACCAATCGCACTCGCTTTAATATTCTTGAGCAACAAGTCAAACCAGTCAAATTAAATCCACAAACAGGACAAGTTGAAGAAGAATATACAAATGAAACTATGAATGCTTTTCATATGGCATATCAAGGACCTACATATCGCGTGCAGTGTGCTGTATGTGGTCTTGTGGAGAATCCTGAACAGTTTATTAAACTTGCGCAAAATCGATCATTTTAACTTTAGGAAACTCGATTCATCCTTTATAATCCAAAAGGTAACATAAAATACTTCATTACCTTTTGGATTATTTATCAATTACTCACCTTTAACTGTTCCACTCATCTCTTCATATCGCTTTCTTACCTTCTCTTGAAATTGACTATATGCAACTTCCACTTGTTTTTCTTGTTTCTCAACTAAATCATTTACCCTTTTCTCTATTTCTTCTGCTAATTCTTGACTGATTTTTTTATCTTTATATAAAGTTGTAAATGTATGTTTCATCGCAATATGAACACTACAACTCTTTTTGAAACCAATAAAAAAACGTCACTTGTTTTCCAAGTAACGTTTTTTCATTCTCCATATCTTCTTAAAACTCACTGTAAAATTACTTTCCTCTTCAATACAAATAATCGAGCAAGTACAAGTAAATCTACTATGATATATAGTAGGATGGATAAATGGATCCAATGGTCACATACAATCAGTGAAATGAAACTGTACTTTTGTTTTGAAACCGCGTCGTTCACAAAACTTCTTTTTTTAATTCTCTTATCTTCCAAAATAACCTTATTAATACATATAAATCTATACACCCGCAAAGCCCTAGAATAAGTTTTATCCAAATAGGACTATTAACCGAAGGCCCTAAGTAATTCAAATACATACCTGGTATCATAATGGCAAAGATAAGTGCAAGGAATCTCATTAAATCCATCATTTTTTGAATCTTCGTTTCTTTTTCAGAATAAATATCAGGTAATTCATTATCATTATCTACTTCTTTGCAAAAATAATGCCATTTCGTAAAGCTTGTTACATGCTTCCAGCCAGACATCTCATAGATTTCAATGTATTCTTTTTGATTCATTTGTGAATTTCGATTATCTAGTCTGAAATCAGCTTTATAAACAACATCTTTCGGCTCCGTTTTCTTGAATGTGTACATAAAATTGTACTTTTGGAACGCCCAGCCTTCTTGATGCATTTTTCTTAAATACGCCTCTTCTTTTTCTAGGTTCCACGCTGCAAAAAATTTAAACGTCTTCTTAACTTCCATGTTACATCCCCTCTTCTAACATATTTCTTCCATTTTGAACAGAACGTTGTAACCTTTTAAATTCAAGTTCTAACACTTCTCTACCAATTGGGGTTAACACATAACATTTCTTTCTATCTGTAGACGCTACTTCTACAATTAGTTTTTCTTTCAATAACTTTGTCGTGTTCCCGTATAACGTACCCGGTCCAAGCTTTACTTCTCCATTCGTCATTTCTTCTACCATCTGCATAATCCCATAGCCATGCATAGGCTTTACTAATGACAACAAAATATAATACGTTGCCTCTGTTAATGGAATATATTTCTGTGCTTTCACACTCATTATAACTACCCCCGATACATCGATATATGATATATCGAATCACGATACATCGTGTATCGATATTGTATATCGTATTCCAAATAAATACAACTGAAAATGAAGTGATTCTTAAAAATTTTATATTTATTCTATACAAAAATATTATTATATTAATTTTCAGAAAAATTTGTTAAAATATAGCAAATGCAATTCCCTATTTTTTGAAAGGATGATACATATGATAAATAAATTAAAAGAAAGTATAAGTTCTGTTTTTGTCGGGAAAGAAAACGTGGTTGATTTACTCCTTGTTTCATTACTTGCAGATGGGCATGTGTTACTTGAAGATGTACCTGGAACAGGAAAGACATTACTAGCGAAGACAATTGCGAAAAGTATTGGCGGCGGATTTTCTCGTGTTCAATTCACCCCTGATGTGCTTCCAAGTGACGTAACCGGAATTGAATATTTTAATCCGAAAACGAGTGAATTCGAACTAAGATTTGGACCAGTTATGACAAATATATTACTAGCAGATGAAATAAACCGTGCTATGCCTAGAACACAATCTAGTTTATTAGAAGCAATGGAAGAGCGCCAAGTAACACTCGAAAAACAGTCCACACCTCTTCCTAAACCATTCTTTGTCATTGCGACGCAAAATCCAATTGAATCACAAGGAACTTTCCCTCTTCCAGATGCACAGCTAGATCGTTTTTTAATGACCATTTCAATTGGCTATCCTTCTTTAGAAGATGAACTAAAAATGATGCGCCGTTTTCGAAATAACAAACCTTTAGAGAATATTCTTCCCGTTATAACGTTAGAAGAAATTTTACAAATGCAACAAAAAGCAAAAGAAATACACGTATCTGAACCGTTAGAGCTCTATATCATTCAGCTTGCTAACGCTACGCGAAATCATGATTATATCGCCAACGGTGTTAGTCCGCGTGCAACACTTGCCTTAGTCAGAGCGATACAAGCATTAGCCTTTTTGCGTGGTCGTGAATACTGTACGCCTGAAGATATACAATTCTTACTTCCTTTCGTATGGAAACATCGTCTCATTTTATCAATGGAGGGTGCTCTGCGCACGACAAAACAGAAGGTAATTGAAAGTGTTTTAAAGGAAGTTGATGTTCCGGTGGAGATTGAGCAATCATGAATGGTCAGCGCGTAGTAACTGTACCTTTATTTTTTCAAACTCATATTATTCAATTAACCATTCCAGTTGCGCTACTATTTACGTTTGTTCTACCACAACGATTTTTCATGTTTCTATTTTTCTTTTATTATTTGTTTGCATTTTTTATTTATCGATATGTCACTTATATTGAAAAACAGTTCCAAATTATGAATGACAAGCAAACAACTCGCTTATTTCCAGAAGAGACTGGGCAATTACATATCCGTTTAAAAAATGGTGCGAAATTCCCCCTTGTCAATGGTACATGTTATTTTCATTTGAACCCATCCTTACTTCCACATACGGATCAAGGAATTACAAAAATATCGAAAACATTATTTTCTTTTCCATTTTCTCAACCTGCTCATTCGCAGCAAAATTGGGAGTTAACATTAACAGCTAAAAAAAGAGGAGTCTTTCAAATTGAACAATTTGAATGTGTTCTTGGAGATCCGTTTCAAATCATATCTGTACATTTACCGATGTTAGATAAATTAAAAATGGAAATTATCGTTTACCCGACTCCTAAAAAAGTAGCTGGTTTACAAGAAATTCAACAATTATTAACAGGATCTTATAAAACAAACTTTTCCTTTTTCCAAGATGAAACATCAATTATTGGCGTTAAGCAATACGAACGCGAATCTTTTCGTTCCATCCACTGGAAAGCCTCTGCAAAAATGCAAAGTTTACAAGCGAAGCAATATGAACCTGTTAAAAATTACAGCTGGACAATTTGTCTTTCGTTAGCTGCCGAACGTGGAATTGGCTGGAAGCATAATATTGAAGAGCTCGTATCTTATACAACATACATTTGTCAATATGCAACAAAACATCAAATTCCGTTTGAACTATTTATTAGCGTTTTAGTCGAAGCTGGTCCTATACATTTACCAGTGAATGAGGGACACATACATTATGCGAAAGCATTAGAAGAATTGGCACGTATTTCAGATGACAGTACATTACTACCACAACAAGGATTTCTTCACTATATAATGCGGAAAAGAGGACGTTCTTCAACAATGATTTATCTAGGCATTCCAAAGGAAGATTTACCTCTCACAATGCAGCCTACGTTTCTCATTCATCATGAAGGGATGGTGGAACCAGTTGAAAATACGACTACAATACGTGCATGATTTTATTCTCCTTCTACTTCTTTCTTTACTTACGGAAAGAGATGAAATGATAAGTGTAATGGTCTTTTTATCAACTAGTTACATAGCATTATTTGCCGTAAAGAAATTGATAAAGAAGAAAAATGCAGGATTAGTTGCACTCTTAATCCTTCAAATCATTGGTTGTTCTGTTTTTCTATCGTTTTCTGTTTTAGGTACAATACTTTTACCGCTGTTCTTTTTTATCGTACATGCAACGGGTTTCAGTTCCCCAGTCCAAAAATCGATTGGTGCTATCGTATGTTTTGTTGTTTCAGCGTTATTCTATCCTCCATTTCCTTCTTTATGGAAGTTGATGTTACTAATATTACATATTCTAATAACCTTTTGGCTAACTGGTGCGAATCGAAATCAACAACTCGTACGCTTTATTTCTCTTATTACTATTGGAATCCTAAGCGCTTTGCTGATTCCAATATTTCCGTATGTTCGTCTGATTTTATCTTATATCGTTGAAAAAATCGCTTTAGGGTTTGGATTTGCTTTAAACCCACTGTTCTCCGCAGCTGAGTTAACAGATACAGATGACTTTTGGAACAATAAGGGGCAGTTAAATAAGCCACAAATTGAAGAAGGGATTCCACAAGAATTCGATCCGATACTCGTAAATAGTATTACGATTCTCATTACTACTTTCATCGCAGTTTATATCATTTGGAAAGTATATAAAAAGCGCGATTATTTTAAATTACCTACTATCCCTGTTTTCGAATCTACTTTAATTACAGATAAAGAAGGGACACACAAAAAACAAGTACGATACAATAAACCACCAAAAAATGAAATTCGAAAAGAAATTTTTAAACTAGAAAAGAAATTAAAACCACCTTTAAACAGAAAACGCGGTGAAACGGTTGACGCATGGATGGAGCGAATTCAGACCGAGGAAGATATCTCTATTGAAGTTGATACAATTATAAAAGCATACAATACTGTGCGATATGCTGATCAGGAGAACACTGAATTTTTCCGTGAATTTAAAGAAGAAGTAAATAAACTTTACGCCTATCAAAAAACATTGAAAAAGAAGAAAAAATAATACACCCCCTCGAGGGCTCTATGTTAGAGTAATCGAGGGGGTATTGATTATTTTACTAGTTGTCCATCGTAAACTTTAATATCTAATGGAGCTGTCAAAAATTGATTCGCTTTCTTAACAAAAGAAGTAAAGTGTTCACTTGTATTATGTTTAGCAACAGCTTCTGCATCTTGCCAAACTTCTACCATTGTATATATACTTTCTTTTTCCGTATCTTTATATAAATTATATGATACGTTGCCACTTTCTTCTCTTGAAGCATGAATGAGTGGCCGAATTTCTTCTACAAATGCTTGCTGTTTTGCTAGATCTACTTGAAATACTGCATGAATGATAATCATTGTGCTTCCCCTCTCGTATTCAAAATTACTTCCACTGAGCAATTTTATCGATTGGAAGACGAACTGATTTGTATCCACTATCAGCTGCTTTTCCTATCGAAATTAACATAACTGGTACATAACGATCTTTCTCTAAGCCGAAAGTCTCTGCGATTTGACCTTTTTCAAAGCCGCCAATTGGACATGTATCATATCCATGCGCACGTGCAGTCAGCATAAGCTGCATTGATACAAGTCCACCATCAATTAAAACTGTGTCTCTCATCACTTCTGGTGAAACCATAGAGAAATACGCAGAAAGCTTTTGCATTTGATCTTCTTTCACTTCAGCTGGCATAAGCCCACGTTCAACCGCTGTACCATAAATCTCTTCCGCATTATCAAAGTTTTGTAAATCTCCGAATACCGCAATCATGGCTGAAGATGTTTCTACTTGAAGTTGGTTGAATTTCGCAAGCGGTGCAAGTGTTGCTTTCCCTTCCTCACTATCAATCACAAGAAAACGCCAAGGCTGCATGTTTACTGAAGATGGTGCAAGTGTTGCTTCTGTTAAAATCTCTGTCATTTCTTCTTTACTAATTTTCACAGTTGTATCGTATTTACGAATGGAACGACGTCCTGTTAGAATTTCTGTAAAATCATTGATTTTTGTTCTGTTATTCATCGTTGTAATCTCCCTTTTCAATCTTATATTTAGATTTCTTGTATATTTTCTTGAATGCGATTTAACATATTTAAAAGGTTATCTCGCTCTTCTTCACTTAAACCTTTTAGCGCCGAAGCTGCAAAGCGCTCTTTTTCCTCTTGAAAGGCATGAATTTTATTTCGTCCCTCTTTTGTCAAACTAACAAGCGTAATCCGATTATCCTCTGGTTTTTTACGTCTCGTAATCATTCCGCTTGCTTCAAGCTGTTTTAAATGTCGTGTAACAGCAGCATTATCAATATTCACTTCTTTTTGAAGTGCTTTTTGACTAATTTCATCTACTTCATATAACTGAAGTATAAGCTCAAGCCTAGATTGACTCATACCTGTACAACCTTCAAACTTTGAACTCACTTCTTTATTAAGAAAGTGCAGCTTATATAAAATAATCGCTTCTTTTGAGCACGAATTTGTCAATTTACTCCTCCTTTACTAACCTGTCACACAATTAATTGATACATCAATAATTGATATGTCAATTAATATACCGGATAACATTTTAAAATGCAACCATTTTGTTTTTTATTTATTTTTTAGTTTGCGATCCACATAAAAAAATAAACCTCTTTGCTTTTACAAAGAGGTTTATTCCTTCCGTTCAAATTATAAATTTCTCTCTAATAATATTCCCACCTGTTCTGCAACGACACAAGATGGTTCATTTAATTCATTCTTGAAATACGATTCTACGATCCCTACAATCGCTACTCCTAAAAGTTGAATAATTACATGAAGACACTTTAAGAAATGAATTATGGGATCAAATTCAGTACGCAAATATATATCCAATCCTTTTCGGCTCAGCAATGACCAGAATAGGAATTACTGAATTGCTTGAAGGTATCTCAGTAATGACTCCCCAAAATGATTGTAGTAATGATATAAGTACGCCTTTATGTGGAACTGTTTTTAAAATCGAAAGAAAACCTACCGGGGAAAAAATTGCTTACGTACGAATATTCTTCGGCTGTTTACAAGTAAGAAAACATGTTGATATTACTCGAAAACAAAGTGACTTAACGACTCTTTCACACAAAGAATAAATCAAAAAAGCTTCATATATTTCATAATGGAAACGCTATTCAATCCCCTATCGCTGAAGCGGGAGAGTTTTGTAAAGTATGGGGGCTTAGTGACATTAGAATCGGTGACATGATCGGTGAACGGTCAAATAAAATGAAAGACATTCACTTTGCAGAACCTCAAATGGAAGCTGTAATTGAAGTACGACTAAAAGAAAAGAATCATGACCTGTATCAAGCACTGGTGGAACTATCGGAAGAAGATCCACTTATAAAAGTAGTAAAGGATACTATTCACAACGAAATCTATATTCGGCTTTTTGGTGAAGTTCAAAAAGAAGTGATTGAAACAACTATACAAGAAAACTATGAGTTAGCCGTGGCCTTTTCAAATACAAGAATTGTATATATAGAAAAGCCAATTGGAACCGGAAATGCAGTAGAAATTAACTTAAGAAAAATAAACGCTCCCAAAACGAAAAAATGATCTGACTTCTCAGAGTAACTATCTATAGAGAAAGAAATTTTTCATTTAGGGGTATATGAAAACCTTTGCTTGATGGTGATGTGGCGGGACCCCGAAAAGAAGTTTCCTTTTTCTGAAATATATATAAATACAATATTAATAAATAACTATACGAAAAATGATTTAATATTTCCTTAATTCATTCCTCTCCACCTACATTAATCATTTATTACAAAAGCTTTCACGTCTAAAATAAGATGTTTCAACAAAGGAAAATATAAGTATCTTTATCATGAGTTCCCAATATAATCAATGTGTTAATCAAAGGAACTCTGTGTAATTTTTGCTTTTCTACTAACTAATACAACTTCAAACAATGGACACAATTGCTACATGCCAATTGTAATTTATTATCCGTTAAAAATTCTGTTTATTCAGTCTTTCTAAAAATAAAAAAATATTAAAGTTATAAAAATACACGTTATAATGAGGACGTCGAGAGATAATCTATTACCTCTGGAGAAAATATCAAACTGATACGATTACTTTAAGAAAGGTGTGTGATCAGAAGGGAATTTTATTCAAAATGCTTTAGTAGCAGCGGACATCGCATTAGCTGGCGTAAACAATATCATTAATGCTGACGAAGTTATTGAAGCGATGTATAGAGTTAGAAGACAGATGCCTCGCGAATTAAGAGAGACAGGTTTAGGCGGAATTGCGGCCACGCCTACAGGGATTACCTTTAAAAGTAAAATTTTGGAGAGAAGCAATCAAAGTAATAAACAGTTATTGGAAATATTACGAAGTAGTTAACAATTCTATTCTATATTGTTCTCCTAAGGATGTCTGTATATTGAGAGCCATTATCACTAAAATATACTACTATTAAAAAGTTTTGTGAACGCTAACAAATCCATCAGGTTGATGACTAGCGAATTTTTCGATTTTGATTAACTTTGAAGAAGGACACACGATGTGGCGCACCTTGTAAGCAATTCGTTTTTCAAGAATGCTCTATATTCCTAAGCCTTAAAAAGAGACGTAAGAATAGGATACAAGGAGGAATTATTATATGAATGGGAATACTGCAAAAAAAATAGAATTTCAAGCTGAAAATACTGCAATAAAAAATGAAAAATATCCAGATCCTAAAAAGTGGCATAAACAGGATACTACCTGGGCATTGAGCCTTTTTGGAACAGCAATTGGAGCAGGAGTACTCTTTTTACCTATTAATGCAGGTTCAGGTGGTTTATTATCATTACTGTTAATTACCCTACTTGCATATCCTGTTATGTATTACTCACATAGGGCGCTTGCTAAAATGATATACGCTTCCAATTCTGCTGATGAGGGGATTACAGGTACAATAAGAGAATATTTCGGAAATAAGGCAAGTCTAATTTTTAACATAGTATATTTCAGCTCAATTTATACAATCGTACTGATGTATTCGGTTGCACTTACAAATACTGCAAGTAGTTTTATCGTGAATCAATTGCACATGAAAGAGCCTCCAAGGGCCATTTTATCACTTGTATTAGTACTCGGCCTTATAGCTATACTAAATTTCGGTCAAGATATCACTGTAAAAATAATGAGCATGCTAGTATATCCTTTCATAGCTTCTCTACTTTTTATCGCAATATCTTTGATTCCACAGTGGAATACGTCAATGCTTAGTTTTTCAAGTGTTTCTTCTGCTTCAACAGGAACAGGATATTTCGGAACAATATGGATGATACTACCAATCATAGTATTCTCATTTAATCATTCTCCTCTTATTTCGTCATTTGTTATGAAACAGAGGGCTACCTATGGAATAGAGGCTACTGATGCCAAATGTGCTCAAATACAAAAAGTTTGTTATATCATGACATTCGTTGTTGTTATGTTCTTTGTTTGGAGCAGTGCACTGAGTTTGACTCCAAATGATCTTATGATGGCAAAAGAACAGAACTTGTCAATCCTTTCATATCTTGCTAATGAGCTTAATTCGCCAGTAATCACTATTGCAGCTCCTATCATTGCTTTTGTGGCCATAACAAAGTCGTTCCTTGGCCATTATATAGGAGCATATGAGGTAATGCGTGATATGATTATCAAGTTCGGTAAAACACGTGGAAAAGATATAGAAGAAAAAACAGTTAAAACAATGATCCTTACTTTTGTCGTGTTAACATGCTGGTATGTTGCTTATACAAATCCAAGTATTCTTGGACTCATTGATGCACTTAGCGGTCCGTTAGTTGCTGCTATCTTATGTCTATTACCAATGTATGCGATTCGTAAAGTACCAGTACTAGCTAAATACAGAGGGAAAATGAGCAATGTATTTGTCATTGTTGTAGGTGTACTTACTGTCCTAGCAAGTATTAAATCATTATTCTAATTCACTATTGTTAGTTCTGGTGCAAAAATAGTGGGATATGAAAAAAGAACGAAAGATTCCTAGCAGAATTGAATTTTATGTTGTTAAACCAAAGAGATCATGGATAAGATATATCTATTTTTGGACAGACTTCTCACCTTGGAGAGTTTGTCCTTTTTTATCATATGCATAACTTCTATTCCAGCAATCACTTTTTTAGCTGTTTGCAATGATTTTAATCCAAGCATATTTTGGTGCCACCCCATGCCCATCAAGCTAATATTTCGAAGTCCCCAAAAACGTAAAATTTATTTCATCACATTTGTTTATGAGAGTTCAACTCACTTTTTTCATTTTGGGGAACAATCAATTTCTTAACTTGATAGGTATGTGGCGGGACCCCCACAATGCGCTCACATTCATACATCGTACATATTATGAACCACTACTAGCAGAAGAGGCTGCTGCAGTGGAAGCAGTAATCGCTGCTATCATAGCAGCCTGCTGCGCTTGAATAAGGACCTCTATCATTGTTTGTAAACCTGTATTGGTAGCTTGACTTTCTGCACCTTTCTGACTTACGTACAGTTGAACCGCAATCAGAATACTTACATCCGTATGCCATCGGAATAACTTATCACCTTGCAATTTCTCGATAAATCCCTGAACAGAACGGACCTCTTTCTCTCCATCTTCAAGCAAAGCTAGTAGTCCAATTGCCGGATAATGCATCTGTTTTACTTTTACTTTTTCTTGCTTTAACGAATTCCATATGTTTATGTATTGCGCTACTAAAATATCTTCACTAACATCCTTCTTTAGAGAAAGAATATGACTCAAAAATTGAAGATCATTCCCTTTGCGCATACCAGCTGCCGCCAGCTTCTGATAAAGACGTTCCACTCGGTCCATAAGCGTTTCTACTTTCTCTTGTTGCCCTGCTAACAAAACAGCGAGCGGATAATCATTTTGTCCTGTAAGAAAGAAGTGATCCTCTTTCATGCGTTTATATACTTGCATGGACCGCTGAATGCGTGTGTCATGCTGTCCATTTTCTCCTGATAAAAGCGCTGCTGCTGCCAGATAAGTGAATATACTTCTGCTAAAGCCACCAGCAACTAATCGTTCATATAAGTCTAAAAACTTCCGAAACGCTTCTTTGTAATGTGAAAAGTGAATATCTAATGTTGCCGCAACCACAAAGCGATGATAGGACTTTAAGTATGAAAACATCCCTACTTGATCCTTAATATAGTTACTAATTTCTAAAAATCGCCCAAGATGAAACAGCTTATCACTGCCTGCATACATAGCAGCAATCATCATTCCTGTCCGAGAATCACTCGTTTTCCACTTTAGTTCCCCTTTTAACTGTCCATATATATGTATGTACTGCTCCAACTTCTGCTCTAATGTAATCATAGAAGGTCCCCTCCATTTTTCCTATGCTTCTCTTCTATCATACTATGATTCTATATTGAGGAATACTGTTATCGATACAAACTTTGGAAATATATACTTAATTTGGTACATTCCCCATAGTTATCTATACATTATAAACAAATTGTGATTTCTCTTCTTAATCATTTTTAATAATATGTTCCATATAAACAGGAAAATGATGTACTTTATCTTTGAGAAAATCCGGTTTCAAGTTATACTCACTTAATTGCTCTAAAGGCACCCATTGAAATACATACCTTTTGCCGTCTTCTTCAAGAATAAAAGTATTCTCTCCCCTTGTAGGTAACTCAAGCAAATTCACTTCGTAATAAAAACTAATTTCATGAAATTGATGTTCATCATATGTAAAAAAATTTTCAGCCATCCACAATAGCCTTTTCACATCAACATCCACTCCTAGTTCTTCTCTCAGTTCCCTCTTCACCGCGGCTTCACTGCTCTCAAGCATTTGTACACGTCCGCCCGGTACATACCAAAAATCTTCCCCTTCATTTTGAATCATTAATATTTTATGATTCTGTTTACATATCGCACCGACTCGATAGTTAAAACACGTTTTTTCTGATTTGAATGTTAGATCCATTGTTATATATCCCCCTTAAATAATTTGAAATTTAACTACTAAAATATTTTACTTGCAAATTCTGTTTATAAGCAATTATGATACAAAGCAAGCCATTAAGCGCCAAAAAGGTAACCATTCCAATTAATAAGTAGGCTAAATCTGGAGAAAATATATAAATCGCATGCCATGGCGAATCCGTACTATAAATTAATATCGGAATTGTAGCAATAGATAGCCCGAAGAAAATAAGACCAGAAATGTACCATATACTTCTTTTACGAATTTTTTTTGATTTCATCTTTACAAACAGGTAAATAAGCATTATAAAAAGCAAGCATATTACCCCAATTATAACGAGTTGAACAATAGGAGTATTGGAAGGTATATCAACAAGTTCATCTCCATTTATTATATTTATAATGCCTTGCTTCAAATAGGAAAGCGCCTCTTCTTCCAGAATATGATTTTTATTGGTGAGGATCACACCACCCCAACCCGTTTCCGGTATAAAAAACATTTCTGCATGTGAATCAGTAGTCGAACCAGAATGCCATATCATTTTCTTCTCAGAATCTGGATTTGTAACTCTTATCCCTAATCCGTAGTAACGGGTTTCACCGGTTTGAATATGCGGTGATACATAAAGATTCATCATGTTTTCAGTTAAAAAATCGGCATTCTCTTGTCCACTAAGGAATTTTATATATTGAACCATATCTTCCGCACTTGCTGTTATGTATCCATATGGTGCACCGCCATTATCATATGTTATCGAACTTTTCCGAGGAATTCCAAACCATGACTGATAGCCAGCTAAATATCCTTTTTTATACGCCGAATCATTGTCAGCTGCCGCACTCTTCATACCTAATGGTAAAAAAACTTCCTTCTTCATGTACTCAGAATACGCTTGCTTCGTAACTTCTTCAATAAGAGCACCGAGAATTAAGAAATTTGCATTACTATATTGATACTTTTCTCCAGGTCGAGCGGTAAGTACAACGTTTGATAGACTTTCCACATTGTTTTTAATAGCATTAACATCTTTAGATTCTTTATCTGATATTGATAAACCAGAATATGTACTGACCCCACTTGAATGAGTAAGTAAATGCTTAATTGTTATTTTCGATGCCGCTTCTTTATCTTTCAGTGTAAACCATGGGATATATTTTTGAACTGGATCTTCTAGGTGAACGATACCTTCTTCCATTAATTTCATTATAGCTAAACCTGTTAATGATTTACTTATCGACCCTATTGTAAAAGGAGTTTCAGTAGTTACTTTTTCCTCAGTTTCTCCCGTTACACCCCATGCTTTCGAATAAAACAAATTATTTTCATGAACAATAGCAATCGAGGCGCCTGGAATTCGATGTTCTTTTAAAAAGATTTCGACGTAGTTGTCTATCGTATTCTTAATATCTTTTTCCGCGGAGACTTTCGAGGCTGGTAGAAACAAAACAACTACATTCCATAATAAACATATAAAAATGATCATGAACTTTAGTATTTTCATATTAAATTTCACCTACTTATATTTACCTTTCGTATATAAAACACTACCAGCATGGAAATTAGTGCAGAAATTAAAATGCTAGTAATCATTAACAGAGAGTTCCACCAAGAATTATCTGCTATGTGATACAAAATATTATAGTTAAACGAGTTATTAGTATGTAGTGGGTTAAATGATTCTGTTAAAAACATAGAAAGTAGGCGTTGTGACGTGAGGTAGGTAACGATTGAAGTAACGAATCCAATCACAAATAAAATTCCAATTTTATTTTTTGATTTTCGTATCTGTTTTATTTCAGAATAAAGATCTATTTCATTCATTTCTAAAAAATCTTTAATAAATGTTTTTGTATCTCCTAAATCATTGATACTATTTTGGCCGTGTTCACGGCATTCTTGTATATGCTCTAAAAGTTGTCGTTTCAAAATCTTTCTGTTTTTTGAACTTACCTTGTATTGTTTTAATTCTTCAAGAACTTCATTTAAAAATTGTTCTTCTTCCATATTCAATTTCATGTTCATTCGAAATGTTCTCCTTTCAAACCACTTTGCAGTAGGGATTTTATATCCTGTTGTAACTCCAACCACTCATTAATTTTTTTCTGAAGATACATTTCCCCTTTTTCATTGATTTCATAATAAACTCTAACCTTACCACTTTCTGTCATTTCACGGTAAGTATGAACCCATTCTTGATCTTTAAGCTTAGTCAAAATCGGATAAATGCTTCCTACTCCTTTCAGTTTTAAATTGTGTTTTTCTAACTCCTTCATAATTTCATATCCATAACTTTTTTCCTTTGACAAAATAGATAACACACACATCTCTAAATGACCTTTAATTAAACTTGTTCTATCCATAGGATAAATTTAACAAAAATATATACTTCATTCAAGTATATATTTAGTATTTTTTAGAATTTTTTAACTTTTATTTACATATCATTAAAATAAAGTTTGATAAAAATGAAGACCCTTCCCCTTATATATTAACTAACGCAAAAGCTCCATTTTGCATAAAGGTTGCTTAAAATGGAGTTCATCTTGCTAATTAAGTATAATATTTTTATAAATGGTTCGATCATTTCTGAATTAGCCCTTTTTGGGCAGCCTTCCCCCTGCTTCTCCTGAATTTTAAGGTGGTCTTACTGCCCGCGAATAGCGGGATAAAATTTCAACTTGAGGGCATGGGGGCATCGCCATCAAGCTCATTCTTTCTAATGTCCCAAAAATTCTTGCCCAGTCACTCCTTTTGTATCATTCATACGTTAGTAAAAAAGGGGGTAATCCTTATAGTAGCTTTTCTACAATTAATTAGACCCTCCGCATTTAGAGCTATAAAAGCAGTTAACCAGAATATACTTACAGCACAATTTCAACAGATTACTTATGAAACGAAACAATTTGATTTAAAAGATGAGTATAATATATCCGATTCAACCTTTGTTCCTACAAGAAAGGGAGTATATGCTATTAATGCAGGTGCAGCATTTCTTGCTAAGTTTCCTTTTGATGTTTCCCGCACTATAACAATGTTAATACGTGTAAATGATATCGATGTTGTAAAAGAAGATCACTATTTTGTACCAAAATTAGCTGGACGATCTCATGCTGTAAGAGTAAGTACGATTTTACAATTAAATAAAATGGATAAAGTTCAAGCTTGGACAATGATTAGCGGAGGAAACATGACTATTTTGAATAACGAAGGAACACATTTTGAAGCAGCTAGATTTTCATCTCCATAAGATTGCATCAATATAATGAATAACTTTTTTATTCTTCTTTATAAAAAGAAAAAAGAGCTTTTTTTAAAGCTCTTTTTCCTATCTAACTATTGAATTCGAAGTGCTAAAATGTCTCCACAATCTAAAACAATTACAGTTCCTGGTTCTGTTGTATTATCTACAAAAGTTGCACAAAAATTTTCCATATTGAAATTAACAAAAGTGACGTCTTCGATTGTATTTCCACTTAGAAAAATATCTACTTCTGTACCTAATGGTAAAGTTGCTAACTGTTCGCATACGCATTTATCATGATTATGATTCATTTATAGGCACCTCCTTCTAGAGAATTTACTCTATTATATGTTCAAATACAAGAATAGCTTGTTTACTAGTCTATATTCTAAAAGAGAGGCGTTTCACCATTATATACAAGATTTCATATAAAAAAGAAAACAAAAAAATAGCAAAGATTTTTAGAATCCCCGCTATAACAATAATATATAAAATCCTGCATATTAGAATACAAAAATTATTATCCACTGCAATACTATTCCAATGACCATAGCATGTAGCGTTATAACCGCCTGAGAAGTTTCTCCTCTGTTTGATACATATATATCCTCATCACAATTTCTCTTTTTGAAACCAAGCCTCTAGCAATTCCAACTCTCTTTCTTTTGATATACCTGCTTTTCGCTCTGTATCCTTCCTTGATTTTTCCCATTGATACACATCATAAATAGTATCTTCAAAAGGTCTAAAAGAAAGACCAGTGTTAACAGCTTTTTCTATACTAATGAAAAAACCACCTTTCCATGGTTCTGTTTCTCCTTCTAATGGGGAATTTTGGGGAATCCATAAAGGCATCTCCGTCCATGGCTGTACTTTATTTTCCAGTAGAAATTGTTCTTCTACCCATACAAATTGGGCATCGCTGTTTGTTACCGCTTTACAAGCATTTAATAATTCTTCTATCGTCAATTCATCATTCGGCCCTGTTACATTAAACGTACCTACTTTTCTCTTTTGTGCCATATCGAACGCCCAAGTTGTTACATCTTTTACATCAATTAATTGAACAGGACGGTCTGAACGCCCCGGCACCATTATTTTTCCACCTTGTGATACACGCTGAACCCAGTACGGAAGTCGATCCGAATAGTCAAATGGTCCAACGAGAAGCCCTGCCCTTACATGTAACACACGACCCGGCCAATGTTTTTCTGCTTCTTCCTCACATAAAACTTTCAATGCGCCATAATACTCGTAGGGAGATATTTCTCCCTCTTCAACCGCTTTCAACTTATCGCTAGGTGGCATAGACTGTAAATGATAGTCTTCCTTAATATGAAGTGGAATCCAATCTTTATAAGTAGAAATACTTGATATGAATGTATAATGTTCGATGTTATCTCCAAGTTCGGTTGCGATTTTGCGGATTTGATGAGGCGCAAATCCACATGTATCCATGACAACATCCCACTTCCGATTTTTTAAGGCTGATACATCGCTATCTCTATTGCCGGTTAGTTGCTCTACTTCAGGAAATATTTCTTTATTTGTGCCACGATTAAACAAGGTAACTTCATGCCCTCTTTTCAATGCTTCTTCTACCATAGCTCTTCCTAAAAAACGGGTTCCCCCTAATATAAGGACTTTCATATATTTCCCCCTTCCATTTTCATAACCTATTAATTTAGTATTCATTTTAAATAACGATTTTCCTACTTAAAAGGTTACGGGAGATGATGAAAAAATTAATAAATGATGTTGCTTTTGTTCAAAATAGTATGGCGCTTTTTGGATGACAACATTATCTTTAAATTTTCACTTTATTTCCACAATCTTTTAACCTCCACCAATTTCTGACCATGAAATTCCATTCTATATATATCTGGTTTTGATGCATGTAGTAAAAAATTCAAATCGTACTGACTGTCATAATACCCCATCATCAAAGTCATAACAGCTCCATGAGTGCCTAATACTACTTTCTGTCCTCGATAAGTGTTCAATAATTCTTTTAAAACTCTTATAGCCCGCTCTTGACAGGCTACATTAGATTCTCCTCCCATTAAAGCAAAATTGGGATTAGAAAATGATCTTTTTAATAAAGGCATTAACTCCTTATCGGATATTCGCTTATCCCCAGCAGAAAAAACTCGCTCTTTTAAATCTTCAAATACGACAACATCTTGCCCTAAACGTTCTGCTAATCCCTGAATCGTTAGGATGGACCGATTGTATGGGCTTGAAACAAAGACCTCAATGCCCTCTCTTTGTAATATGTCAGTGATTCGATAAGCATCTAATTTTCCTTTTTCAGTTAACCCTCTTGTTCGTTCATTTCCTTCTGCTTTTGGTGAATCACCATGTCTCACCATATAAATAACAGTATTCATCCTTACCATCCTTTACACCGTTTATAATTATCTATACCCTCTTCACAAACAATACTCTACTCCCTCCATCTCCATCATAATTTGTATGTACAGATACTCCATCCACTTCCCCATCACCTACTTCAATTTCAAATCCAATTTCTTGATGGAATTGAATAGACCTTTTATTAACAGGTGATGTTACAGCTTTTACAATATGATGATTATTCACTCGTACCGCATCAAAAAAGTAAGAATAGAGTGCAGAAGCAATTCCCTTTCTTCTATACTTTGGATTCACTCCAATAAAATGAACATATGCCTCATCTTTATATGTTTGCGATAAGAATCCACATAAAAAACCTAACATTTCTCCATCCTCTTCAATGACAAAACTCGTTTCTTGAAAATGAACGAAGAATAACTTTGGCAGCATATCCGCCATATTTCTTCCGTCCCACCATTCGTTAATCAAAGAATGAATCACTGCATAATCTTCCACTTGGAGGTTTCTCACTTTCATTTTCTTTTCCCCCTGCCCTAGTATTCCCGAGTTGATTCCGTATGTACAATCTGAAAGCACACTCTATATTATTTGCTACAGACAATCTCGCTTCCTCTAATCTGAATTTTTTGACATATAAAAGTATTTTTTGTAAGATGTTTAAATAATTAGAATATTAAAAACATAAGAGGTGAACAAATGAAACAATAAAGTTCTGTCCAAAGAAAAGCACTCATTGCTAGTTTAATTGGTAGTTCTATTGAATGGTTTGATTTCTTCCTATATGGAACTGCTGCTGCACTTGTATTTAACAAATTATTTTTCGTAAACGAGGATCCTCTCGTCGCACTCATGCTTTCTTATCTTTCTTTTGGTATCCCGTTTTTCATTCGTCCACTTGGAGGTATTATTTTCAGTCATATCGGTGACAAAATCGGCAGAAAAAAGACACTTGTATTAACTCTATCTCTTATGGGAGGCGCGACAGTATGTATTGGCTTACTTCCTTCCTATGAAAGTATTGGTATACTCGCTCCTATTCTTTTAATCTTATTAAGAATTATCCAAGGATTAGGAATTGGTGGCGAATGGGGTGGTGCTTTACTACTAGCAGTCGAATATGCGCCGAAAGATAAAAAGGGGTTTTTCGGTAGCATCCCGCAAACAGGTGTTACCATTGGAATGTTACTTGGAACTGCGGCAATCTCCTTTATGACAATGATTTCTGGTGATAACTTTGTAACATGGGGATGGAGAGTCCCATTTATTCTGAGTGCCGTACTCGTATTCATAGGATTATAGATTCGAAATGGATTAGATGAAACACCCGATTTCAAAAAAGCAAAAGAAAGCGGAAACAGCTCCTTTCTATATTTTCTCTACATTCATTGTTTCCTACGGTACATCGCAGCTAAAATTACCGAATACAACTGTCTTGAACGCCGTTACAATCGCTATGTTCATTACGACGATTATGATTCCGATTATGGGAAAACTTTCAGATTTCATTGGAAGAAAGAAAATGTACATATGTGGAACGGTCGCTATGCTTTTATATGCTTTTCCCTATTTCCTACTATTAAATCAAGGAACTACTTTTTCTATCATTATTGCAACTGTTATTGGATTAGGGATTTTATGGGCACCTGTAACAGCTGTATTAGGTACATTATTCTCTGAAATTTTTTCCACTCAAGTACGCTATACTGGGGTTACATTAGGATATCAATTAGGTGCTGCACTTGCCGGAGGAACTGCACCGATGATTGCTGCTTATTTAATGAATATATATAACGGTTCTTGGATTCCAGTAGCGCTATATATTGTACTTACTTGCTGCATCTCTTTAATTGCAATCGCTGCCGTTTCAACAAAGAAAATTGCAGAGAATGTACAAAATCAAGATATTCAAGCCTAGTTAGTCCATCGGGGGATTTGCAGCTTCCCCCTTTTCTAGTAAAAAGGAGGATAATTGAAATGATTCATATTACAGAAGAAATGGTAAAAGACATTTATAAAATGAAAGACTGCTTGCAAGACGTAGAAAAAGCATTCCAGTATTATATGAACAATGAGATTACAACACCGGTAAGGCTCAATATCCAGCACTCTCAAGAAGAGGCAAACTCTCTTTACATGCCCTCTTATGTAGCTCCTATCGAATTTGCATCTACGAAAATTGTTAGTATCTTCCCTCAAAATACGCAAAAAGGAAAAAAAAGCGCTACAGAGCTTAATCGTTTTAACAGAAACAAATACCGGTAATCACGTCGCAACAATTGAAGCATCTTATTTAACGACGCTTCGAACAGGAGCAATGAGCGGTATTGCGACAGAACATTTCGCTCGCCAAGATGCTAGTGTTTGCGCTGTCATTGGCTGCGGCGCTCAAGCACTCGGGCAAATACAAGCTGTTATGGAAGTTCGTTCCCTAACGCGCATTCTTCTTGTGAATCGTACAATACAAAAAGCATTTGAATTTAAAAACCAATTACACTCCTTATATCCAAATTGGAGTGGATCCATTGAAATTATGGAATCAGCTGACGATACGGTTGCAATGGCTGATATTGTCATTTGCAGTACCACGTCCACTACTCCTGTCTTTGATGGGAAATACCTCAAACCCGGTACTCATATTAATGGAATTGGCTCTTATCAACCTCATATGCAAGAGCTCGATTTCACCACATTACAGCGCAGCGAGAAAATTATTGTAGATACACTAGAAGGTGTGCAGCATGAAGCTGGAGATTTTCTAATCGCAATTGAAAATAATAAATGGGATTTTTCAAATATATATAGTGAGCTTGGGGATATTATTTTAGGGCATAAACAAGGACGAGCAAATCCTAATGAAATTACCCTATTCAAATCAGTTGGAGTTGCCTTTTTAGATACAGTGGTGGCAAGTTCGATTTATGAAAAATATATGAAATAGTCATCCGTAAAGTGATTTGAAAAGTGCCTATAAAGTAACTGGCCACATTAATACAATCTATATAATTATCCTTCACAAGTGCAATATTTTAGCGTTTATAGTGAATATATCAATGTATAAGGGCGTATATTACTACGCTCTTTTTTCGTGTTTATCAAAAATTACTCCCTTCTATACTGCAGCTGTTGAAAAAGGAAAGTATAATCAACACCTCTGACATTATCCAAAAGATTTTGAAGGTTACAAGAAAATAAGAAACAAAAGGTGTAAAAAAAATTTGAGTAATGTGAATAAAAGTCAGATGGAAATTTAAAAAATGATAGTGTTTCGCTTTTTCTTATTACGCTAAAGGGTAGATTCGTTGAATAGGTGCGTAATCTGGTCTGCCTCTGAATGAAAGAGAAGGTGTAAACATCTTGATATTTTTTTCACTTTAAATTAAAATGAATTCCAGACAATAAAGGTCTTTAATGTATTTATAATGGAGGAAAGTCATGAAATATTCAAAAGCCACAAATTATGCTTTACACACAATGGTATATTTAACACTAACACCGAAAGGAAAATCAACTGGAGTAGAACAGTTAGCTAAAATTCAAAATCTCTCACCAACATACCTTTCTAAAATTTTAACAAAACTTGTTAAAGCAGGACTAATTGAATCAAATCCTGGTGTTAATGGTGGATATAGTATAGCAAGACAGTCTCATAATATTTCATTTTTAGATGTCATTCATGCTATTGAAGGTCAAACAACTTTATTCAGTTGTTCACTGGAACATGAAAAATTATTTAGAAATGAAGACTGTTTAATTGAGAATGTAATGATTGATGCAGAAAATAAGATGAAAGATGAACTAAACAAAAAGTATATTATTGATATTGCAAAACAAATCCAATCAAAAAAGAAAAATAATTGTGATTGTTAATCAATCTAATTATTTTTTTAAATCAATTGCAGATATTAAGAGTCTTTAATATATTTAATTAAAAGGAGCATAATTTATATGAAAAAGAAAGAGTCCCATTCTAAAGAAATGAAACACTTAGCAAAAAAAATTGAATTTCTTGATAATCCTAAAAGAAGAGGAGATATACCTCCAGAAAAGCTACTGAAAATGCTTCCTATTAAGAAAGCTGATACTATGTTAGATTTAGGTGCAGGTACTGGGTATATTACAATCCCTGCTGCTAAAATCGTGGAGGGGTCAGTTTATGCATTAGATATAGATTCTAATATGTTAGAAGTTATAAATTCTAAGGCAAAAAAAGAAAATATTACAAATGTCAAATCTCTTAAAGGTAGTATTGATGATATTCCGCTATCTGAAAATTCAATTGACTTCGCACTAGCTTCATTAGTTCTACATGAGGTTAAGCAGCTATCTCATTCATTACAGCAAATTAAACAAGTACTTAAAGATGATGGATATTTCGTATGTATTGAATTTGAAAAGAAAAATAATCCTACCGATAGCCACCCTAGAATCGCCTCTTCGATTATGGAAAAAGAAATAACGAATGTCGGATTGAAGGTAATACAGAAATTATATCCAACAGATGCTATATATATTATCATTGCAAAAAAATAATTATTGCACACTCTTTACGACTTTATTGTAAATGAAAAAACCTTATTTTCACTTAATATGAGGAGCAAAAAATCAAGATCTACTTATCAGAAAAAATATATAAACCATTATCTTACTCCGTTCATATACAGTTTCCGTCAACTATACATGAGCCTTCTGCAACTAAGGTGGCTTTAGCTACGGAAGACTCATTAAAACAATCAAACTTTTTTATAAAACATTTGAGCAATGAAATAAGAGCATGTTTTGATTCATCTTTTTTCAAAACATGCTCTTTCTATTTATCTTTTATCAGCACCATTATCACGAATTGAATCAAAAATGTCCTCTAAATCCACAAGCCATGCTACTACAGTGAACGACTACGCAGTTTTTTCAAATATCTTTAGATAAGTGAAAAGCATTGTTTATAAAGAACCTATAATTTTCTCATCATCTACCTCATATTTTACTAAGCAATCATTTTCCATGACTAGTTCTTTACCAACTAAATTACCTGTGACACGATCAACTATTTTCTTATACACTTTATTTTGTCTGTATACTTGACCATCTACTTTTCTCACAAATCGATGATCTTCTTCAACGATAGAATACGTATATGGAGGATACTGAGATGCCCTAATCTCTCCATAGATGTATTTTTCATCAAGATGTAGATTAACTTGATAGTAAATATTTGAATTATTTCTCAATTTCAGATCAATAATCCCATTCATCAAAGTCGCGCCTGTTCCAAATGGAATCACACGTCCAGAGTCAGGGAATGGATCGAAACTATGACGATATCTTTCCACTGTTTCTAACTCTGAATGAAGAAACATCCAGTAAAGAAGATTCCCTAACTGACAGAGACCACCACCTATTCCCTTTATCGCTTCGCCATTCATTAAAATAATGCCCTCTTTATATCCAGCCTTTTCACTAGAATTACCAACAAGGTGCCAAAATGAAAATGTTTCTCCCGGTTTAATTACAACGTGGTTTATTTTAGAGATGGCTAACTTTAGATTCGTGATTTTGTTATATTGCAGTTGTATATCCGTATCACCTAATTTTCTAATAAGCAAAGATTTATGTTTATAAATCCTGTAAGGTAAAGGGTTTTGCTCAAATGTTTTTGAAAATTTATAACCTTTAAGACAATCACTAACTTTTTTAAACAGCCTACGTTGCCTAATTCTAATAGGAATTAGAAAAGGAAACCTTTCTGTTAATAATGTTCTTGCCATTGAGAACTGAGCTCCTTTATATATCAATTATATAATGTATTCAAATTTATACTTTATTCATCATCACTAAGCAAATTGATATGTATATCTTACTGTATTCCCTTATAGTATATATTTTTTGTTTGTCATCATCATTCAAACTACTATAATCACTTATACAAAATCTCCGCTTTATAAAATGAATACTTCATGAAATACTTATCAATCTTTTATACTCTACTTACCATAAAATAAATTGAAACAACATTTGTAAATGAATTGGCGCCGTAATGAGTATATAAATAATGATACAATCATACATTCCGGTTAAAATAAAATAGATAAGCGTTATGCTCGCATTTACATATCATAGCCACACTTTTTCATCATTTATATATACTGCAACCAACGCAAACACTAACGATATGAAAAGAATGATCATCTGTAAGATATCTAATAGAATAGAAACTTTAATTTCCTTTGGTCCCCACCGCCGGCAGCATAATTATAAGTACTATACTTAAGCACCATAATCCAACATAGCGAGAAAAGAATATTTGCTCCAATTGCAATCATATTATATTTCTTCTTTAACACATTCCATGTTCCCCCCTCATCTATACAAAAAATGTCAATAACACCATTATATATCATTAGAGTAATATAATATGCAACCATATAAATATTACTACCAAAAAATATATAATTCACCTACGGTATACAATTTCACTTTCAATTACAAACAGCCCTCAAAGATACATCAGAAGTTTTCAATATATCTTGAGGGCTTTCGGAATGATTTCTATATATTCGCTCACTTCATTTTCTCATAAATTTTAATCACCGTTTCTACTAACACAATAAATACCCAAATCGCGCAAAAGATTAAAATAGATTAAAATAGATTGAAATATGGAACCTAATACAATAAAGCCCACTGTCCCAGATCCTTCGACAGATATAGATGTTTGAAATCCATGACTAGGACCATTTATAAGAGAAGCGGTATATACCGAAGCTAGAATTGAAACGACTAAATAAATCACGCTCATCACTTTTAATATTTTTATAGAGATATTAGGAAGGTTTTTCTTGTGGCATTTCAAATTCCCCATTCTCTACCCCTTTTTGCAAACAATCTTCGCATAGAAACTCATCTTGAATCGCTTTCCCCCCGTGCATCGTTCCAGTTATCTCTTTACAACGTGAACACTTTCGTTTTATCATGCTGAATGCCCTCCCCTATGTATGCCAATTATACTTACTATATTCGCTTTTTTGACTATACCCCCTTTTGGATTTGAATTTTTTTACAATTTTATTTGAAATTATATATTGTGAAAGGAGAAATTTCTATATGGGTCTAAAGCCCTCTTTTGGTTATAAAAAGGAGAACCAACACTATATATTACGCCCTAGTTGCTATGCGATTACCTTTGATGAATCCTGCTCAAAAGTAGCTGTTATCAAAAAAGGAACAAGGTATTTCTTGCCAGGAGGCGGTATGGAGAATGCCGAAACACGGGAAGCATGCTTGCACCGTGAACTATTAGAAGAACTAGGCTGGCTGATAGAGATTAAGCAGTATATCGGCAACGCTGAACAATATTTTTACGCTGAAAAAGAAGATATATATTATTTAAATGACGGTTATTTCTATCTTTGCAAGCAGATAGATGAACAGACTAATAGAATGGAGCAAGATCATAAGTTACAATGGCTGTCCCCTTCTGAAGCACAACATTTACTTACACACCAACAATGGGCTGTGAAGCAAGCTACAGCATTACAAAAATAAGATGAGCTCTTTCCTAAGAAAGAGCTCATCTTAACATTAACTTACTTTTTTCAAATTGAGAGCCGGCTTTTTTACCGCTCCTTTTTTCACAACATATAAACCGATAAAAATAACGAACCCGCCGACTAATTGCATCATATTCATTCTTTCTCCAATTGTTACTGCAGCGACAATAACAGCAAATAGTGGTACGAGATACATATAGACCATTACTTTTGTAGAACCAAGTTTGCTGATGCCGACATACCACATGGCTAGCCCAAAAACTGTCGCAAATACAATGGAGTATCCTAATGAACCCCAGCTTAATACATCCGCTGGCCAAGTTAATGTATTTACGTTAAATAAACAATATATGACTAACGGTACAATTCCAATTAGTGTAGACCAAGAAGTTACTCGCATCGCTGAATATTTTGTAATAAGCGGCTGTGCCAAAATTGGATACCAGCCCCATGCAATCGCAGCGACTAATCCAATTACGTTTCCTAACCAAGCATACTCATATGTAGATTGACTCGTATGCCCTGTCAATAATACAAGCGCTGCTCCACTAAACGATAATAAAGAGCCAATCTGAATTTTCATCGAAAAGCGCTCTTGTTTGTGTAATACTGCTAAAATCCCTGTAAAAATTGGTGACATTGCGATTAACAAAGACGCATTTGTTGCTGAGGTGTATTTTACAGATAACATAAATAATGTTTGATACAGTGTAGTGCCAACTATTCCAACGGCTAATAACCGTAGCCAATCTTTTTTCTCAATATGTAACGAGCGTTCCATAAAAAATGTAATTAATAATAATACCGGAGATGCCACTAAAAATCGTAAGCTATTAAATTGAATGGATGACATATACGCCACTCCATATTTTCCAATTGTGTAGTTTGCTCCCCATACTAAAGCAACTGATATTAGGAGCCATTCCATTTGCCATCGTTTCATCCGAATCTCCCCTTCCACTACTATCAGCATAGTAAAATTGGCTGGATACTACACCGTCCAATTGGCTGTTTTTTCACCCAGCCAATTTGTTATAATGAAAATAGCTAAAACTTGAAGGAGTCGTTTTATATGGAATGGCAGTTAGATACAGATAGTAAAATCCCAATATACCAGCAAGTTGTCGACTATATTGAAAGACGGATTATGTATGGAGAGCTTCCTCCTGGTAGCTTCCTTCCTTCAGAACGAAAACTAGCAATCCAATTAAATGTGAACCGTAGTACTGTAACAACTGCTTATAATGAACTTCGCGCTATGGGAATCGTCGAGAGTACAACCGGAAGAGGCACACGTGTCAGTACACATATGTGGGGTGTTTCACCAACTTTCACACCCAACTGGAGAGGTTTCGTAGAAGGTGGTACATTTTTACCGAATTTGCCACTGCTTCGTCATATTCGCGAACAAGTACAGCAAAATGAAAATATCATTGACTTTGCAAATGGAGAACTTGGCTGTAACCTGTTCCCCCATGAGCAGTTGCAAGAAATTTTACATAAACAACCTTTAACGCAGTCACTTAGCTATGATCATCCACAAGGCTATCTTCCGTTAAGACAAGCAGCAGCAAAATATATGAGGGGTCATTTAAAAATTGAGGCAACAGAACAATCGATTATGATTACTTCCGGTGCCCAGCAAGCGCTTCATCTTATCGTTCAATGTTTATTAAATCCAGGTGATGCGGTAGCATTTGAAAGCCCATCACATTGTTATTCATTACCTCTCTTTCAATCAGCAGGCATTCGTATTTTCCCATTACCTGTCGATGAACATGGGGTGAATCCGGAAGATGTACAAGAACTATACCGAAAGCACCGAATTAAAATGATTTTTTTAAATCCAAATTTTCAAAACCCAACAGGTACAATGCTTCATCCGAACCGAAGAAAGAAGCTGCTATCTCTCTGTGCAGACTTACGTATTCCGATCGTTGAAGATGACCCATCGAGTTTACTAACATTAGAAAATAAACAACCTTGTCCTACTTTAAAATCAATTGATGAGAACGGAACTGTCATTTATGTTCATTCGTTATCGAAAATGATTGCACCAGGTCTTCGAATCGGCTGGCTTGTTGCCCCGCAGTCAGTCATAGAAAGATTGTCAGATGCACGGCATCAAATGGAGTTAGGAATGAGTATATTTCCACAGTGGCTTATGCAGCAATTTTTTGAGACGGTTCCTTTTGATATACATATGGAGCAATTACGAAAGCAGCTCGTACAAAAAAGAAATACTCTTGTCGATTCTTTAAACTCCTATCTTCAAGGTGAAATTTCTTTTTCAAACCCGAATGGCGGTATTTACATATGGGGAAAATTAAAGGAACCTATTAACGAAAAACAGCTTATTATGCAGAGCTTAAAGCAACAAGTAGCCTTTATGCCTGGCAGTATTTTTGGTGCGAAAGATGGCTATATTCGGTTATCGTATGGGAAAGTAGATATTGATCAAATAGATGAGGGGATTTCTCGTTTACATGCAGCTATTAAAACTTGCAAGAGGTAAATCATTGGGTATTTTACCTCCCATACGGATTGATTACTAACCATCAATCGGAATTTTATAGACAGTAAGACTCCTACTGACTCTTAGCCGACAAATAGTAGGATTAATGAAAATAAAAGGAGAGGCCAAACGACCAATTTGACCTCTCCTTTTCTATTTCTCCGGTTTTATATAAGGGACGATTTGTGCAGTAGCTCCTACAGAGGCGCCTCGAATAAAATCTTGGTTTTCTAATGCTTTAAAATTTTTAGTTTGCCCCGTCAGCATCATCCCTAAAATTTTCACTTCATCAAACTGTTTATTTTTATTTAACCTCAAAAAATCCTGGATTGTTTTATCACTACCTAAATCAAATTTTTTAAGTGCATCAATAAATTCACTGTATGACTCTTTCGGTGAATCAGATGGATTAAATCCATAAACCGGCACACCAGCAGGACCTTTACTTTCGTCTACAATAGGTGAAGTCATATACCACCATACGATGTTTAAATTACCTGGAATTTTTTCTTGAATTTCTTTTAATGTATACGGTTGATTGAAGGAAATCGCAACTTCTGCAACGTAATTTTCCATTTGCGAAATTTTCCCTAAATCATTTCGCACACCATTATAGTATTTTTTAATAGACGGATGATAAAATGTTGCAACTTTATTTTTCGTTTGTTTATCATACTCATAAAACTCTGTATTAGACCAATAAGATCCTGGTATTAACTCGTTATGGTCAATATTGATACCGAGCCAATCATATGAACTTGTCAATGTACTCCATCGTACTAAATATCCGTTAATATTTTTAGAACGATTTGTTACAATGTTGCCACCAAACATAGAAGAATTACTCATGACTTGAGAATCAATTTGAATATTAGGTTCAGCAATTATATTATGTAAAAATAGTCTCTCATGAAGTTTTGTAGAGCTTTTCGCTGCAAAGTAATTTCCTGTTTTATAAAATAAAGGCAAGAGTATCAATATAACGATAATTGAAATAATAATCGTTTTGAATAATTGTTTTCTTTTCGCTTTCTTTAAGGCATCTTTTAACGAAGTATCCATTAATATTTCCCTCCTACGTTTGAGTAAATAAACTTTCGTGCCCGATATAATTTTTGCTTTACACTATGTACTTTAATATCCAAAATAATCGCTATTTCTTCATACGAAAGATCATAGTAATACTTTAAAAAGAAAACTTCTTTATATTCTTTTTTCACATCTTTTAATAAATTGAAAATTTCATCCTTATTTAAAATCGTTTCAAATTCGCAATCTGTATATTGCAACTTTGAATAAATTTCTTCGGTGAGGTATATGTTTTTTCGTTCCTTTTTCCTTTTCAAATCAATATACTCATTGAGTGCAACTCTAAAAAACCACGGACGGATATTTTTCTCTGTTAAATCATCTAACAATGTGTACACTTTATAAAATGTATTTTGAATGATATCTTCTGCATCTTCTTTTTTTGCTCCTTTAGCCATTACTATTTTGAGAACCTCCTCTCCTAAACTGATAAGATAGGAGGCCAACACATCCTCTTTATCCACTCTTCCTCCTCCCTTCTACTTATACAACGAATAAACAATAGAAAATGTATACAGCCAATTAACATTTTCTGCATTTTTATATAATATAAAGTCCATAAAAAAAGATTCATTTTGAGTCAAATACATCAAAATGAACCTTTTTCTTTCATTATTCAAATCTTATTAGCCCATATTTTCTTAAAAGACTTCGTATATATAATTGCAATTACGGCTTGTGCAATAATAAATAGTGATCCAGTTATTGTTTTTATATTATGGTCCAATGCCCCTATTACTCCAAGCGTCAAGCCAATTAAGATAAAAAAGATACTGAGAGGCGGTGTGATTTTCATTAATATTCTAAAAGTTTTATTCATAAAATAGCCTCCTCTGCCTTTTTATTTACCAGAAAATTCTATGTATACATTCATTATACATTATGCATAAGAAGAAACATACAAATATATGGTAATCTTCACTTCTAATATACTATTTTAATTTGAATTTTTTAGGATTATCCATTTTATAAAAATAGATACCTATTTTTTCAACCCACGATACTTCGCGGTAGTTAGTTCTTCTACATATTCATCAAGCTCTGGCATGTCGACGTCTTTCGCTAGCTGAATCGCTCGTTCAATATCATACGGAACACGAACAAGTTGAATAGAAAAACTCGCTGCTTCTTTTTGATTATACACCCCTTCAAAAATCAAATAAGAAGCTTGTGTAATCTCAAGTGGATTCCCTACACTTCCTGCGTTACATAATGTTTTCCCTCTAAAATTTTGAACAAATGCTTGATGAACGTCTCCGTAACAAACGACATCTGGCGTTCTTTCACCTTCCATATTTTCTGTCAAATTACTATTTTCAAACATGCTTACGCGTTCTTCTCTTGATGCATACGGTTGAATTCTTTCATATAGACTTCGAGGTGAAGCATGAAACATTCGGACGAATTTCCCGCTCATCATAAACTCAATTGAAAACGGTAGTCCTCTTAAATAGTTCTCATGTTCTTCTGTAAGCTGTTTTTGATGCCACTTTAGCGTCTCAAATTCAGTCGGTTTTGTGATAAAATCATCCCAATTTCCCATCACAACTTGTTCGCATTCTTTGCGAACGATATCAATGACATCGCTAGACTGTGGTCCTTTCCCTACTAAATCGCCTAAGCAAAAAATCCGTTCTATTCCTCTTAATTTTATATCTTCAAGAACTGCCTCTAACGCAGGGATATTACCATGAATATCTGAAATAAGCGCTATTTTATCCATATAAACACCTCCGATTATTCTATATTTATTATATCCTTATGAAAAGATTTATACCAATTTGAGATATAAGATATAAAACCATTATGTTCTTCTAACACGTCTTTCACATAGACCACCTCAATTAATATATATATAAACTACCTAATATTTGTTGTTTTCGCTTCTGCTTATTCATCCCTTGCAATTCAACCGCAAAAGGATATTCTCCATGTTCGAATAACTGTTCTTGTACAAATCCTTCATCAATCGGTTCACAAAATTGGATGTTTACATTTTTAAGTACGATGCTTTGACAAAGTGCATTCCATTCTTTATGTTTTTCTGGTGAAGTCACTTGTACCTCAAGAATCTCTTTCCACCTTTCTACTGTTTCACGTATATTTTTCACAGCATAGCATATGGTCTGAATTTCTTTTACACCATTGCGATGCGGGGCGATGACGCCTACTTCTTGTAAATATCCCCTTCTGTCCTCGTCAACTCCTTCCCATTGTATAAAGAAAGGTAATTTCGGACTACTCTCTTCCTGTTCTACAAATAACATTTTCCATTCGATCAGATGGCCATCGTTTCTCATTCGCTTTCCTTCGAATGGTCCTTTCACTTGCAACCCTTTTTCCGCGAGCTTTACAGCTAATTCTTCAATATGATTTGTACGAAGAGCAATTTGCAGCATTCCTTCTCCATGTTGCAATTTCTCAACAGTCTCTTGAACAAGTGGATTATCCGCTTTCTTCGCTTTATCTTCATGTTGCACCGCTAAAAATTCAATATAAGATAAATCAAAATAACATAAACTATTCCACGTTCCCCAGTTCGTATGTTCCCCGCCTTGCACGGTATGAAATCCAAGTTCCTTCATTTTCTCTTCTACTTCTTTTGGTGTGCACCCAACAGCATGAACAAGATGATCAAATGCTAACATGATTTCCCCTCCCTTTATCAACATCTTTTTATTATATAACTGTTCTGTTATTTCAATCAATTTAAAAAACTTTAAAAACCTAGTTGCTTTATCAGATTAATATGCATTATAATAATAAAAACTTAATGTTAAGCTGATTGGAAAAACCAAAGGCTCTTTTCTCATTTGAGAAAAGAGCCTTTTTATTTATTATTACAGGGGGATTATACATGCAGAAATTAATTGTCTTTGCTATTATTGGTTTTTTTGCTCAATTGATTGATGGAGCACTTGGAATGGCGTACGGCGTAACGTCTTCCTCATTATTATTAATGTTCGGAATTGCACCAGCAGTCGCTTCCGCATCCGTTCATTTAGCAGAAGTTGTGACAACTGCAGCTTCGGGCGTATCTCATATTCGATTTGGAAACGTTGATAAGTACACTGTTTCCAGACTCACACTACCCGGTGCAATTGGTGCTTTTGTTGGTGCATGCTTTTTAAGTAACTTACCTGGCGACTTAATTAAACCGTACATTTCACTCTTTTTATTTACTTTAGGCGTCTATATTTTACTACGATTTATTATTCAAAAACAGATTGTGAAATCCAATAAACGCATGTCTAGTAAACAACTTATACCGCTCGGGTTATTCGCTGGATTTGTTGATTCAACTGGCGGCGGTGGCTGGGGACCAATTACAACACCAGTCCTTCTTGCACGAGGAAATGAAGCAAGAAAAGTAATCGGCTCTGTTGATACGAGTGAATTCCCAGTATCTTTAGCCGCAACAATTGGATTTTTCATCTCATTAGGATGGGAGCAAGTTAGCTGGGTTTGGGTATTCGCTCTTATGTTAGGTGGCATTTTGGCAGCTCCAATCGCTGCATGGTTAGTACGAATTGTTCCTTCACATTTACTTGGTGTACTCGTTGGTGGACTCATTATTTTCACAAATATCCGAACGCTGCTTACATCATTTAAAGTAGATCCAACAATTATTAATCTTTCCTACGTTGCAGTCGGTCTTGTCGTTATTATTGCACTTTTCATTTCAGTTCGAAATCATTCTGCATCTGCAAAACAAAATGTTGGCTATACAGCTGGACAAAAACGAGTTTTACCGTAAAAGAGAAATAGTAAGGTAAGCAAATAATATGTCTGCTTACCTTTTTTATTTTTTTTCGAAATAAAATTCGCCATAATCCGTGTCGAATTTTATTTTTCTGAATTTTCTTTTAATTTTAGAGGATTTTCCCTATCTTTTTGCGAAACATTTGTATAACAATTTTTTTCATCATTTTTTACATATTCAAGTAGGTTCGGGCGGAGTTTTGAAAACGTTCCCTATACAATAACCGATTATTTTTGATAATTTCCTACAAAAATTCCTTGCAATATTTTCAGAAACTAATTACAATTGCCATATATTAAAAATCACAGCAATAAATAAATCCTCATCAATCCGATGAGGTAGAGGTTGCGGCTTTTATTAGTAGAACGGCTTAGACACAGAGAATGTCAATGAATCCGTTCGAAAGGAAATGCTGCCGAAGTTTATATTTCTTCTCTGGAAGTATGAGCTGGGGCTGTCTCCGAATAGGAACAGAACTGTCACGTTTACAAAGTACCGTGTAAACGTGGGGTGCTATCTTAACGGAAGGGTATGATGGGGTGGTTATTTGTGAAACGTTCCGCCAAATTCCTTTGGCGGTTTTTTGTATTTTTCTCCCCCCGCTCCTTCCTAATCTTACAAGAAAAGGAGTGTTGAACATGAATAGCATAGCTGATCAAGCTACCTCTACAAAACAATCTACACAAGGACAAGGTGAACTAAAGCGCGGGTTAAAATCTCGCCATCTTACAATGATCTCTCTCGGCGGTACAATTGGTACTGGACTCTTTCTTGCTAGTGGTGGTGTCATTCACAAGGCAGGACCTGGCGGCGCTCTCGTAGCCTATGCGGCAATCGGAATTATGGTTTACTTTTTAATGACAAGCTTAGCAGAACTCGCAGCGTATATGCCTGTCACCGGCTCATTTAGCACATACGCAACAAAATTTGTCGATCCATCACTTGGATTTGCACTCGGCTGGAATTATTGGTATAACTGGGCAATTACTGTTGCAGCTGAACTGGCAGCAGTTACATTAATTATGAAATTTTGGTTTCCAAATACTCCTTCTTTAATTTGGAGTGGCCTTTGTTTAGCTATTATATTTCTTTTTAATTATTTATCTGTTAAAGGGTTTGGTGAAGCAGAGTATTGGTTCGCTCTTATTAAAGTAGCAACTGTTATTATCTTTTTAATTGTTGGATTTATGATGATTTTCGGCATTATGGGCGGCGAACCTGTTGGATTTAAAAACTTTACTGTTGCGGATGCACCATTTAACGGTGGTATTATGGCAATCATCGGTGTATTTATGGCTGCTGGTTTCTCATTCCAAGGAACTGAATTATTAGGTGTAGCTGCTGGTGAAACGGCTGATCCAGAGCGTAGTATTCCAAAAGCAATTCGTTCTATCTTTTGGCGTATTCTACTATTCTACATCTTTGCCATTCTTGTTATCGGTTTATTGATTCCTTATACAACTGAAAGTCTTGCAGCAAGTGATGTAACAGTAAGTCCATTTACACTTGTATTTGAAAAAGCAGGTGTAGCATTTGCAGCTTCTGTTATGAACGCCGTTATTTTAACAGCTGTTTTATCGGCTGGTAACTCTGGTATGTATGCTTGCACTCGTATGCTTTGGGAATTAGCACGTCAAGGAAAAGCACCAAAATTTTTAGGCAAACTAAATAGTCGTGGTGTACCCGTTAACGCTTTAATTGCCACATCTCTAGTTGGATGTGCTGCTTTCTTAGCTTCTTTATATGGCGACGGCGCTGTATATGTTTGGCTATTAAACGCTTCTGGAATGTCTGGCTTTATCGCATGGGTAGGTATCGCAATTAGTCACTATCGATTCCGCAAAGCATATATTGCACAAGGAAAAGATTTAAATGATCTTCCTTATAAAGCAAAATGGTTCCCATTTGGTCCAATCTTTGCATTTGCACTTTGTGTAATTGTTATTCTCGGACAAAACTACGGTGCATTTATGGGTGAATCTATCGATTGGAACGGTGTACTCGTTTCCTATATCGGCTTACCTTTCTTCCTAGCAATGTGGTTAGGATATAAATTTACAAAGAAAACAAAAGTAGTACCTCTTGATAAATGTGAACTCTAAGTGATAAAGGTGAGCAAACGTTATGTTTGCTCACCTTTTTTATTGGAATGAATTCTTACATTCAAAGGATATATTCATTTTCTGTCGAATTGTGTATTACATGTAAGAAATTGAACATAAAGAAGGTGCGACATGTTTGTAAATCTTCAAATCGAAACAGAAAGACTACATATACGACCTTATAGGATCTCTGATGCATCCGCCTTATATGAATTACAAAAACAACCTGAAGTAAATTTCTATATTCCAGAACCCGCTTATTCTCTTAAAGAAATTGAAGATATTATTTACTGGAGCATAGACATGAATAAAAAAAATTCTGTAAACCATATTGGTAAATTTAATCTTTCTATTATAGAAAAGGTTTCTCAAAAATTAATCGGCTATTGTGGATTAGGTACATCTGATTTCGAACCAACCTCAACTGAACTATATTACGCATTCTCTCATGATACATGGGGAAAAGGTTATGCAACCGAAGCAACGTCCGCTCTTTTACAATATACTTTTTCGGTAATTGGAATCGAAGTTATTATGGCCTCCGTCTTTCCAGCAAACAAAAAATTTATTCATGTATTAGAAAAACTTGGATTTCAATTTAAAAAAACTGTAAAAAACTTAGAAAAATCTCTCCACGAGTATGAAGGTATGCTGTACTTTCACATTACAAAGGCGTTATTTTTACAAAAGGCGGAATTAAAATGAACATTACTCTTGAAGCTGTTTCTACAGCGCAAAGAGAGATATTAAGAAACTTTTATTCGTTATACTTACATGATTTATCTGAATTCTCTCCTACCCTTCATCCGAATGAAAAGGGATTTTTTGAATTTGATGCTTTTGAACTTATTTGTAACCGGGAAGAGCTTTCCCCTTATTTCGTTAAATATGAAGAAAAATATGCCGGGTTTCTCTTGCTCGCAAAATCACCATTCACAGCGCCTGAGACAGATTACTGTATTAACGATTTTTTCCTATTAAAAGCGTACCGCGGAAAAAGATAGCAAATCAAGCAATTTTACAACTATTAAAACAGTACAAAGGAACCTATTATGTCATGCAATTAAAAAGCAATAACACAGCGGTGAACTTCTGGAAAAAATTCTACCAAAAGAATGGGATAAAGTATCAAGAAGTTGAGAAAACAAGTGATACTGAGTTGTGCTTAACGCAAACATTTACAGTTCCATCCTTACTTTTCAAACCGTAATCTCTATACACTTATCATTTATCGAATCGCTTTCCTTCCCTATTTCTCATGTTTTTGCAATAATAGAATAAGAACTATAAACGAAAGTTGGGATTCCATGAACATTCGCGTAACTGATGAGGCAAAATCTGTATTACATAAATTAAACGTAAATAACAAAAGCATCGTACGTATTAGAGGCACGATGACGAATTCTTGCAGTATATTTGTTGATGTCGATTTAATTTTTGATGAATATAACTCAAATGAAGTTGTTTATGAAGACGAGCAAATCATCATTCAAATGGATGAGTTTACAAAAAACTATGTCGGCGATACGTTAAAGCTTGATTATAAAACGACTGGTTTTAGCATTACAACTCCTAGTGAAACACTTGTATATGGTTTATCGATAAAAAAATGAAGAGTCCCCCTGTTTCTTAACCGAAGCGTGGGGATTCTTCATTTTTACCTAGCAGAATTTTTCTGAAATGACTTATTTCCCGGTGCAAACCAACCAATTAGGGCAATACCGACTAATACTCCATAGAAGATCAAAGTCCAAGCTGTACTGTGTGGAAAATCATGCTCTAAGACACCAATATCCTCATGGGCAAGTGTAATTACAGCGAGTTTGACACCGACCCAGGCAACAATTGCATATGCTGTTGTTTCCAATGCCGGACGTTTTTCAAGGAGTTTCACAAACCAGGTTGCTGCAAATTTAATTAAGACAAGTCCGGCAATACCTCCCAGAAGAACAACAATGAACTGTCCTCCATCCATACCACCAAAATCGTCTAGCGGTGAATCTGGAAGACCCAGTGCAAGAGCAACTGCAGCTAGTATCGAATCGATTGCAAAAGCAAGGTCAGCTAATGCAATCTTTCCTACTGTGAACCAGTATCCTTTATCTGCCGATTCCTTTTCATCGTCCTTATGAATATTCTTATTGTCTTTTCCGAACCGTGCCTGAATGACATGCTTTAATCCTAGGTAAAGAAGATAAGCTGCTCCTATTGCTTGTATCTGCCAGACATTTGCAATAAATGAAATGGCAAAAAGAGCAGCAAATCGGAAAACGAAGGCCATAATGATTCCGTAATTTATAGCTCTTTTTTTCTGATCTTCGGGTAAATGCTTTGCTATTACTGCTAACACAAGGGCATTGTCAGCCGATAACAATCCTTCTAATCCGATTAGAATTAATAGTGCCCAAGCATACTCTAGCCATAATGACTCCATCCACTTCTCTCCTTTCTAAAACGAAAAATTAGGTAA
Source organism: Bacillus sp. Xin1 (assembly GCF_013314535.1). Lineage (GTDB taxonomy): Bacteria > Bacillota > Bacilli > Bacillales > Bacillaceae_G > Bacillus_A. Next base: position 154,273 of record NZ_JABUAE010000007.1, read on the forward strand.
AAGCTTTACTAACAATAGAATTTCCCATTAAGCCATATGAAATCCTAAAACTTATAGCTAAAATATTTTGACAGTTACTTCTTTGTCCTTTATTTGTTATAATTTCAACCAAAATCACCTGGAGATGTCAATTTTCTCGTTTTGGGGTATTTGCTTTTGTTAGCTTGATGGGCATGGGGTAGTACCAGCGAAGCTGACACCACCCGCAATGTAGATGTAATTAAATGGGGAATTATTTATTGATGACCTCGTTATATTCCTGCTGGACACCGGGGATTGCAAGCTTTGAATAGACCTATGCCCGCTTCCACTCCGTCCAACCAACTCCGCGTCACGTCCTAATTCTGTTCCAAAAAGGTCGATGAAATTGAAG
>NZ_JABUAE010000008.1 GCF_013314535.1 Bacillus sp. Xin1
AAATGTGAGGTCTCTTTTGTTGATTATTCTTCATTTGTAACTTTCTCTTCACGTACTCCAAGCCAGGTAATATGGTTCATTGAAATATACAATCCTAAAGAAGACTTGTTCTTCAAAAAATTCATTTCTTGCCCTTAGAATCTAGCAAAGTAGTTATTCAATAAATTTTTTCTCTGAATCCAAAAATTTATAAAACCTATTTAACAAATCTTTCTTCGTAGTTGGGGTATCTTGGGGCATATAAGTAATAAAACTTGTCATATCTTCAGGATAATCATGTCTATCATAAAACTCTGCAATTCTATTTAATAGTTCATCCTCATCAGTAATCTTTTCTTTTAACTTAGATAAATAAACGAATCTTAGCTTTCTATTCTCATTCTGTAATTCTTCACTATTTTCTTCTAAATTAGGAAAATGGAAATCTTTAATCTTAAACAAAATTTTATCTAAACAACTATAATCTATTCCCCAAGCTAGTTCATTAACAAAAGCTTCATCATCACCAGCTTCCATTAGTTCCACCGCATAATCAGAAAGGACATTCGGTTCAAAATATTTTTTATTTACACCAGTATAAATAGTTTTCCAATCATACTTAAGACCTTTGTTCTTAAAATCTATTAAATCCATATAATTCTCCTTTTACTTTTTTGGAACTTGATTTGGTTTCCCTGTAGCAATTCCATTTTCGATAAATCTTCTATGACTTACATTTCCATTTGGTTCAACAATCCACTCAAAGATACCTTTTTTACCAGCGTAGCTCCCCTCTATTTGGAAGAATCTTCTTGTGATTTCATCTCCTCCTACTAGTGGGAATTCATCAGCAAATCTTGAGTAATTATCAACGATATCAGAAAATCCATGTTCCTTAGGGACATGAGGAAACTCTTTTTCTATGATGGGTCTTCCTTTTGTATCTCTTCCCCAAATAGGTTTTACTTCATCAATCTTTGTTCCACTTCCAACTCGTTTTCCATCAATAACAGGTCCCTCTAATTCCTCAATTACTTTTGGATTAGCTTCGCTGGTTTTATTATTAGTATTATCCATCCCCTTAGTAGCATTGTTAGTCTTTGCAAAATTATAATAGTCTTGATTTAGTTCGCTTTGAGGTATCTTGGTTAGGATATTTCCACCAGAGAAAGCATAAGAAACATCTTTCTTAAAAGATTGTAAAATTTCCGATACTTGCTTCAATTCTTTTACTAGCGTTACACCTTTAGCAAATGTACTTGCTCCACCTGCTCCTTTTATTCCTTTTGTGGCCAGGCTTGCTTTACCTAGTCCTTTATCAGCAATTAGACCGATAGCTATTTGTGTTAATCCATAAGTAGTCCATTGTGTACGGCTCTCTGCATCTCCATTTATTATATCTCGTTTCATAGTACTTGAAAATGCATGCCACATATTTTGTGCCGTTTCATCCAAATGTACAATTGCATATGTAACATTAATAAAAGTTTCTATATCCATATTCCTTATATCCATATTACTTAAAGTTTCCATGGACTTGATTTCATCTTCAACAGCTTTCCCTGTTCCGATTACAGTACCATTCCACATCTTTTTTACTGTTTCGAACACCTTAACTACATCGTCTACCGTATCGTCCCAAGCCTTTCTAATCGGAGATTTCTCTTCTAGCCTACCGCACATCTCTCCATCTTTAATCAAATAGTCAGCTTTTCGGGCTTTCTCTTCTGTAATCGCTTGAATAGAAGTCGTCCACTCCATATTCAACCCTTGCGTACTAAATGTTCCGCTTGCAAGACTAAATCCTTTTCCGCTTTGGACTTCGGCAAGGCCTGTCGCAATGCTAGCAGCTAATTGAATTGCTGCACTATAGTTATTGCTAGAGGTCTGATTGAACTGATACAAATGATCTAACTTTTCTTGCAGTTTTTTCCTCATGACAGTAAAAAGATTTACCATGGCGTCCATACTTGGGATTGGCATGGTTTGAGTGATGGCTTCCATACTTGCTTTCATTCGGTCAATTTCTTTAATTTGTTCTAGTAACTCTTGTTCAATGACATCAGTTGAAGCTACCTTGGATTCAAATTGACTTGGAAAGGCATCATTCTGAAGGATTAATTCTTCACATAAGTAAATGATTCCTTGTGCTAAAGGACGAAAGGTTTGTACAAAAAATGCTTTTGCACTGCTATAAGTTTGTCCTTGTAGAACAGTATCAATTGCAAAAGCGTCAATCGACTGAATAGCTTGTTCCATACCTTGAATGGTAGCGGTACATACAGCATTCATGCTTTGAGTTTGGCTTTGTACTTCTCCCAAATACATATTTAAACTCATGCATTGACCTCCCTTGCTAATTGTTGTTGTTGATAGGAAAGGTCATTTTCTAAATCACTAAGGTCTCGTCTTTCTTTAAGTAACGTTTCTTTTTGGTTTTCCAATTCGAATGTAAGTTTTCGCTCAATGTGCCCTGCTTCTTGACGCATATTCATAAAAAAATGAGATAACTCTTTATCCCCATGCCAAGTTTCTAGAATTCGATTAAACAAACGATTGCTTCGACTTTTCCATTCGTGAAAATCTGCTTCCGCTTGTTCCTGTGTTTGAATCGCAGATTGATTCCGGTCCTGTTCTACGAATACACTTCGTAATTTTTGATTTAATTGATTGATTTGTTTTTCAATATCTTGACTCATTTTTTTCCTCCTACCGTTGTACCTTTACGTAGGTTGTCACATTAGCGAAAAGTATTGTGAAGTTCGTGATCCATTCTCTCGAACTCTTTGGCTACCGAATGAATATTATCGACCGCTTGTTGAAAGGCGGCGGAAAATTGTTTCGTCAAATCTAAAACCTGTTGGTTCGCTTCTTGTGCTTTGGAATTAACAGATAGCGTAGTACGCGTCGCCTTTGTTATAGAACGATTTGTCGCACTTTGGATTGTATCCGAAGCATTTCTCATCTGCGTAGCGATTTGTTGTGCTGCTTGAAAATTACTTTGAAATTGTCCCATCGCATAAACCCTTTCTATATTTCTATGAACGTATTAAGGAAGAGGAGTGCCTAGTATGAATGTCTATTATCCTACTGTTCTTCATAGGAACCCTCTTGGAAAAATATTGCGGATTTAATTATAACAATAATTGGATATTTTTTCCTTAAAAAATTCCTTTTTATAACATGTGTGTTATACAGTCTTCAGTCGGTGGGGGAGAGTATTTATAATCGAAAGGTAACTGCTAATGGTTCACCACAGTACAAAGTACACAACAGCAAGGGCAAAACATACTATGTTACTGCAAAAGAAGCCTACGTATATGTAAAGTAAGGCAAAAGGGAATCCTTTTTTATTTTATTAGAACATTTAAATTTCATCAGTACCTATTTGTTCTAATATTTCTTTAGCAGTTTCGATATCCATTTACATAGGTGCCAGATTCAATCGTCCTGGATTTTCATTAAAATACTCAGCTAGTTGTTTCAATTTTGGTCTTACATCTTTATAGGGTAAATACTTTTCTGCATCATATTTAAGTGAGGGTATTTAGTTACGCCCCGTTTTATAAAAAAATTGAATATATTTTGAAAAGGGATAATTTGAAAAACATTGATATAACAGGATTTATGAGGGTGTTGGGAAGGATTGAATATATGAATACATGTTCCGCACACAAGTTCAACAATCGGAACGGGAATACCTATTTATCAAGGTGATTGTGATACAAGATTTATTGCGGAAATTTATGTTAAATGAATTGTTTTTAAAATAAAAATTTATCTAATACAGTTTAATTAAAAGGCTATTTTTTGCTCACATTTTGCTCACAAATAATATAAAAACACGTGAAAAAATATGAAATTCACTTTTGAAATAAAATATAATGTAACAAATAAGAAGTGTCACAAATGCTTGTATAACAGGCATTTGTGACACTTTTATAGTTTTATATAAGACAAAATGAACAACTTTAAAACTGCTCATTCTTCTCCCAAGACTCTACAATATAGTGAGCAATTGTCGGATTGAACCCTTTTCCAATTAAAAACATAATCGCAGCAACCTCTGTCATAGCATGTTTGTGGGAGGTATGTTTTGCTTCATTCATGCCGTACTCTACCCAAGGTTTTACGAAGTCCAATACAGGTTTCTTTAAAGATAAAAATTGTGTACCAACAACTTGTTGGATTTGTTGTTGTGTTGGTTCAGTGGGAATAGCTGTAGTAGGTCCTGGCGGTAAGATTTGTATTTGCGCCGGATCAAATGGAGCTGGTGGCAAGATTTGTGGTTGAGTTGGATCTAATGTTGGTGCCGATGGTGAAACACGCGGGTCCTGGAATGGTTGATACATTTGTGGCTGTTGATAGGGATTTTGCTGATATTGGGTTTCATGGGATTGCTGAGCTACGTATGGATTTTGTTGATACTGAGTTTCATGAGCTTGTTGGGTTAAGTATTGATTTTGCTGGTATGTCGTTTCGTGAGATTGCTGAGCTACGTATGGATTTTGTTGGTATTGTGTTTCGTGAGATTGTTGTGCTACGTATGAATTTTGTTGATGTTGAAATTCCTGTTGTTGCGGTTCTTGGTCTTCAAGCTGCGGCTCTCGATATTGTTGTTCTTGATTTTGAGGATAGTATGGTTGCTGCGGGTAAGGATGTTGATTGTTATAGAACATTTTATTTCCTCCTTCAGATCCTTCATGATTATGCATACAAAATAGTGTATGGGCAGACAAGAAAATATGTGATGAAAAAATGAGGGCGTGTTACAATAAGGAATTGGGTGAAGATAAATGAAAAAACAAGAACAAATACAAAAAACAATTGATTTTGTAAAACATATTTTGGAAAAAGATGCCAGTGGACATGATTGGTACCATATTGAACGTGTACATAAATTAGCCATTTCTTTATCTGAAAAGGAAGGTGGGAATCGTTTTGTAATTGAGATGGCAGCTTTACTTCATGATGTAGCAGATGAGAAGTTAAATGAAAGTGAAGAAGCTGGTATGAAAAAAGTTTCTGATTGGCTAGAAGGATTGGGTGTTGCTGAAGAAGAAAAGGAACATATCCTTCATATTATTATGAATATGTCATATAAAGGTGGACATGGTGGTAATGTAGAAAGTTTGGAAGGAAAGATTGTTCAAGATGCGGATCGATTAGATGCACTTGGTGCAATTGGAATCGCCCGCACGTTTGCTTACGGCGGTGCAAAAGGACGTTTAATGTATGACCCGAATATTCCACCTCGTGAAGTAATGACGAAAGAAGAGTATCGAAAAAATAATGATCCATCGTTAAATCATTTTTATGAAAAGCTTTTGAAGTTGAAAGATTTAATGAATACAGATGCTGCGAAGCGAGAGGCTGAAGTTCGTCATCGCTATATGGAAGAATTTATCGAACAATTTATGAAAGAGTGGAATGCACAAATATGAAAATGCTAACAGTAGAAAACGTATCAAAATCATATGGGGATAAACCATTATTCGATGGATTATCATTTAGTATTGCTGAGGGACAACGTGCAGGAATTATTGGTGTAAACGGTACAGGGAAATCTACATTATTAAAAATTATTGCAGGGGTAGAGATTCCTGATACAGGTGATATGACGCATACGCGTGGCTATACAATTAGCTATTTATCGCAGCAACCGGATTTTAATGAAAATTTGACAGTGCTTGAGCAAGTATTTCACGGTGATACACCGCTAATCCGCCTTCTTCGAGAATACGAACAAGCATTATTAAACATAGAAAAAGACCCAAGTAATGAAAAAGTGCAGGAGCAATTATTTGCAGTGCAGCAACGTATGGATGCGATGAATGCATGGGAAGCAAACGCGAATGCCAAATCACTTTTAACGAAGCTGGGTATTACAGATTTCACAGCAACTGTTGGAAATTTATCTGGTGGACAAAAGAAACGTATTGCAATGGCGCAGTGCTTTATTGAAACACCGGATTTATTAATATTAGATGAGCCAACGAACCATCTTGATCATGAAACGGTAGAATGGTTAGAAGAATATTTAGCAAGGTATACTGGAGCAGTTTTACTTGTAACACATGATCGTTATTTCTTAGACCGTGTTACCAATCGCATTTTTGAACTGGATAATGGTAACTTGTATAGCTATGAAGGAAACTATAGTACATTTTTAGAAGCGAAGGCACTTCGTGAAGAACAAGAATTAGCACAAGAATCAAAGCGCCAAAATCTATATCGCCGTGAACTTGCTTGGATTCGCCGCGGTGCGAAAGCTCGTTCTACAAAACAAAAAGCACGTATTCAGCGTTTTGAAGAGTTGAAAGAACAAGAAGGTCCAGCAGCGAAGCAATCTGTTGATATTTCACTGAGCGGGAGCCGATTAGGAAAGAAAGTACTTGAATTAAAAGATGTGACGAAAAAGTTTGGGGATAAAACAGTCCTTCACAACTTTAATCATATCGTAAAACCAGGCGATCGAATTGGTATTATTGGGGCTAATGGCAGCGGAAAATCATCTTTATTAAATATGCTTGCAGGCAAATTATCACCTGACAGTGGTGAAATTGAAGTTGGACAAACTGTGAAAGTTGCTTATTATACGCAAGAAAATGAAGAGATGAACTTAAACCAACGTATGATTGAATATATTAAAGAAATTGCAGAAGTCATTCATACAACGGATGGTAAAGTTATTGGAGTATCCCAAATGCTTGAGCGTTTCTTATTCCCACCGCATTCACATGGAACACCGCTTGGTAAACTATCTGGTGGTGAAAGAAGACGTCTGTATTTATTACGTCTTTTAATGGGGGAGCCGAATGTACTTCTATTAGATGAGCCGACCAACGACTTAGATACACAAACGTTAACAGTACTAGAAGACTATTTAGAAGATTTCCCGGGTGTCGTTCTTACGGTATCGCATGATCGTTACTTCTTAGATAAAGTGGTAGATGAATTATTTATCTTTACTGGCGGCGGAGAAGTTCGTGAATTCCTAGGAAGTTATAGTGATTACCTAGATATACAAAAGGCGCAAGAACTATTAGAAAAAGTAGAAGTACAGAAGGAAAAGAAAGTGGAAGAAGCTCCAAAACAACAACGTAAACGTAAGCTTTCCTATCACGAACAACGTGAATGGGAAACGATTGAAGATACGATTGCAGGGCTTGAAGAGAAGCTTGAAACGATTGGAGAAGAACTCGCAAATGTCGGCTCTGATTTCACAAAGGCGCAAGAACTTTCTGAAGCGCAAGAGCAAACGGAAGAAGAACTAGAAAAAGCGATGGAACGCTGGAGCGAACTATCTGACATCGTTGAAGGTTTAAAATAAAAACAAGCTGCATATATTGAAATGTAAAGAGAAAAACTTTACACTATTGGTAGAACCTATTTTAGGAGGGAAAAAATGAGAACATCTAATCCAATGTTGAAGAAAGAGGCATTTCGTAAAGAAGGAGCAAGTGCATCTGCAATGACAATTGGCGGAGCGGTAGGTAAAACATTTATTATGCTTGTCTTGCTTCTTGCAACGTCTGTCTATTCATACATACAGATGTATATTGGGAAAATGCAAATGCCAGTTTTAATTGGGGCATTAATTGTGGCTGCAATCATCGCATTTGCATCTATGTTCTTCCCAAAAATGGCACCTATTACTGCACCTATTTACGCAGCGGTTGAAGGGATTGTTTTAGGAAGTATTTCAGCGGTATATGCGCTTCGTTTTGACAATTCTATTATTTTAAATGCTGTATTACTAACAATTTCAATTTTATTTGCAATGTTAGTTTTATATGCAACTCGTGTTGTAAAAGTAACAGATAAATTCCGCACAGGTGTAATGGCTGCAACGTTTGGAATTTTGATTATGTACTTAATGGTTTTCCTATTAAACATGTTTGGTGTTACTGTTCCGTACATTCATCAAGGTGGAACAATTGGTATCATTATTAGTGCAGTTGTTATTGTAGTAGCTGCATTAAATTTATTACTAGACTTTGATTTAATCGAAAATGGTGCACGTAGTGGCGCTCCAAAATATATGGAGTGGTACAGTGCAATGGGATTAATGATGACATTAGTGTGGTTGTACTTAGAAATTCTTCGTTTTGTTTCTTACTTTACGAAAAACGACTAATTGAAAGAAATCCTGCATGTTTGAAACATGCAGGATTTCTTTTTATGTTTTTTTAGATTCAAAGTGAGGATTTTTCTTTAGAAATATAACATTTTACATTTTTTACCTATACTCTATTTTTTTCTACAATAAAGAAAAAATGTGAGGTGGTATAAATATGATGAATCGAGTTGTATTAATTGGAAGATTGACAAAAGATCCAGAACTATACTACACAAAGCAAGGGATTGCCTATGCACGTATATGTGTTGCGGTAAATAGAGGGTTTCGAAATAGCTTAGGAGAGCAGCAAGCTGACTACATTTACTGCGTCATAATATCTCCGTAATCTCTAATGCACATAATTTTTTTTTATATCCAATCCATTAGCAACATTAAGTGGGAGATAGAATAGATAGCTGTACATAATTAATAATATGTACAAAATATACAAGCCATCATGATGTATATTTGTACATAATAAAATAAACCTATATATATTGAAAAAGGAATATCGAAAGTAATGTAGTTCAATCTATTTAGAACTAATTGGGTGATTTAATTAGGGATACTATTATAATTAGAAGGTCCATAATATAGAGAAGAAGCCAAACAAAAGTCTATTTTTATTTGGCTTCTTCTCTATATTATGTTTTATCCGATACTTGTATTTCTAATTCTTTAATTAATTGAGAGGGTTTAATATTTAATGCATTAGCGAGTGCAAATACAGTATTAATTGTGGGCTTTCTTTTCCCTCTTTCTAAAAGACTGATATATGTTCTGTCTAATCCAGAATTAAATGCTAATTCTTCTTGGCTCATTTGTGAGCTTATCCGATGTCGTTGTAAGACATGGCCAAAAGTTTGTTCTAGATTCAAGAAACCACTCTCCCTATACTTATAAAATAATTTTGGAAGAGGTGTTTCTTTTACTCTACGGACTATAGTCTACAAACTAAGTATATGTGCATAAATTATTAATAAAATAAACAATTAATGTGAGAAAAACAAAGTTAAGTGATGAAAAAATGCTGAAAATATTTGTTTGCAACCATTAAATCAATTTTTTTTGATTTAATGGTTGCAGAAAAGTAAAAAAGCGTATATATTTTAAATATCAAAAAAAATTGATGAAAGGAACTCAACATGAAAGAAATAAAATTATACAATCAATCAACTCCTCAATCCTTTCAAATATATGAAAAGAAGTTCAAAGCATTGGCAGATCAAAAAAGGTTACACATTTTGTACGAATTGTGCCAACGTGGAGAAACTTGCGTATGTGATTTAACTGGTGTTCTGGAACTACCACAATCAAAACTTTCATATCATTTAAAACTTTTACTGGACGCGAATCTTATTACAAAAGAAACAAAAGGAACATGGAGTTACTATGACATTAATAAAACAGAAGTAGACGCACTATTATCTGAGCAATTATGCTGTATATTTCGTCCTATGTCATAATTTTGATTGGGACGAAATAGCATTTTAATATATATTAAATCAATTTTTTTTTGATTAATATTACATTTTCGATAAGCGATTAAATTTGGTATTCATTCTGGTCTTTAAATCAATTTTTTTTGATTTAAAGAATTCGATTAAGGAACTACACTTGCAAGTTTAGAGAAAATAAGGAGGATTTTTTTATGAAATCTATTCAACTTTCATTCAAAGTACAAGAGTGCTGCGGAACGGAAAATCAAACATTACAAAACAATACTGATATGCAGGGATTAAAACAGTTACCAGTTGCCATTATTGGGGGAGGTCCTGTAGGTTTAGCTGCAGCTGCACATTTAGCAAAACATGGTGAATCATTTATCTTATTAGAAGCTGGAGAAAAAATAGGATCAAACATTCTTACATGGGGCCATGTAAGGTTATTCTCACCTTGGCAATATAACATAGATAAAACAGCTCTAGCTCTTCTTGAACAACATGGCTGGGAATCACCAGACATAAACGCATTACCAACAGGAAGAGAAATTGTAGAACAATACTTACAACCGCTTGCGAATCTTCCGGAAATTAAACCATTTATCCATTTGAATACTAAAGTACGATCTATAGGTAAGAAAGATACAGATAAAATGAAAACAACGAATCGTGAAAAAATGCCATTCATGATCTATACAGAAAAAGAAGGTATGCTTCAAGTTTATGAAGCTAGAGCGATATTAGATGCTTCCGGTACGTGGGGAAATCCAAATCCGGCAAATTCTAATGGTATCTGGTTGAAAGAAGAGCAATCCCTTAACAAGCATATTTTTTATGGTATTCCAGATATATTAGGAAACGAACAAAAGCGATACGCCAATAAGCATGTAGCTGTTGTTGGAAGTGGTCATTCTGCAATCAATGCTTTGTTGGAATTGGCAAAGCTAAAGGAATCCTATCCAGAAACTAAGATTGTATGGATTATGAGAAAGCAACGTGTGGAAGAAGCATACGGAGGAGAGGAAAAAGATGCTCTTGAAGCACGTGGTACTTTAGGTAGCCGCATTCATCAATTGGTTGATGAAGGAAACATAGAAGTAATGACACCATATAAAATTCAATACGTAGCTAGAACAAAAAATGGAATGGACATTGTAGGTCATCAAGATGAAAAAGAAATAAAAATTACTGATATCCATGAGATGATTGTAAATACAGGGAATCGCCCTAACTTATCTATGGTAAGTGAAATACGTACTTCAATTGATACTGCTACTGAAAGTGTAGAGGCGTTAGCGCCACTAATCGATCCTAACCTTCATAGTTGTGGTACTGTTCGCCCCCATGGTGAAAAAGAGCTTCGACACCCAGAGAAAGATTTCTATATTGTAGGTTCAAAAAGTTATGGAAGAGCGCCTACATTCCTTATGGCGACAGGCTATGAACAAGTTAGATCTATAGTTGCTTACCTTACTGGAGATTATGAGGCAGCAGAAAAAGTACAACTTGATTTGCCAGAGACTGGCGTTTGTAGTGTGAATTTAAATCCTAATCCTAATAAAGTTGATGATTCATGTTGTGGTACAGAATCTTGTTGTTAAGGAGAATAACTGTAAGGAGGCGCAATTTATATTACGCCTCCTTACAGAATAATTAAGCTTGAAAGGAGAACACAATGAAATGGTTATTAATCATGCGGGTAATTTAAAAAAAGACTATTTTGTATCCTATATAAGATTAATAATGAATGCCCACCAATGTAATGTTGAAAATGCAAAAGATTATGTTTTTCAAAATATGTTCAGACTCGAAAAAAACAGTTTAGGAAAGAAAACTTATCAGAGTTTCCTTGAAGCTTATCAAGAATTGAAACAACCTAATTAAATTAATAAATTTTATAAGAAATTTATGAGATAAATAAGAGATGTTAGGGGGAGATATGTATGGGGATTAGGAGAGCAACCGAACAAGATGTACAAGAAATTATGGCTATTTATAATGAGGGTATCGAGGATCGTATTGCAACTTTAGAGACAGAAATAAAAACAGATAAATATGTGATGGAATGGCTGTTTCAAAGAGAAAATAGATATTCGGTAATTGTGATGGAAGAGAATTCACATGTTGTCGGTTGGGCTTCCATTAATCCGTATAGTCATCGATGCGCTTATAGGGGTGTAGGGGAACTATCTATATACATAAAGAGAGAATATCGTGGAAAAGGTTTGGGGCAAAAATTACTTTTGGCTTTAGAAAAGACCGGAAAGAAAAATGAATTCTATAAATTTGTTTTATTTACTTTTTCTTTTAATAATCTAGGGCAAGGACTATATCGTAAAATGGGTTATCGTGAAGTAGGAGTGTTTGAAAAGCAGGGAATAATGGACGGCGAGCGTGTTGATGTGATGATTATGGAGAAATTATTATCTGAAGAATAAACAATATTGTATCAAAAGTTTATAAAAAAGGTATTTACAAAATTGGATGAAATGACTATGTAAATACCTCTTTATTATGTAGTTATTTACCATTTCTCATTTTAGCAATCAAATGAAAAAATCTGTTAGTATCTATCGATGTATTTTAGAACGTCAACTAAATGATATACGTCATACCCTTTAGTTTTATAGGTGAAATAACTCTCGTAAGTAATTTGACCATAAAAGATTAGACTCTTAGCAGATTTGGCAGGGGATTTGTAAGTCTTTCCACCCTTTTTCTCTATAAAATCATTTACCTTTTGGATTAGAGGTTTTACTATATCTTCAGTTTTTTCTTGATTAACAAATCCATTAATTGAATCGTCATATAATGGAGCAATTCCATAAAAAGTTGTCTTGTAAATATGGGATTTTAAAAGCTTCTCCATGTCAATTTCATCGTAATGGACATCTTCCTTTTGAAAGTAATACTTATCTACTCTACTTACTTTAATAACAGGAGTTTTCATAAATTCATAGTTATCTGGTCTTTCATTCGCACCGAGGGCATTTGGAGCTATCACGTTTGTTAAAACATGGCCCTCTTTTTCTCTTTGACTGAATAAGCTCTCTTCTAAGATTAATGCTTCATATTCAGTTAGATTTTCTTTCACAAAACGAGTGTCACAATCATAGTGATTTTTAACGCTTAAAAAGTACGGATTATTTTTCTCTTGCTTATAACGTTGTCCTTTACCTTTACCAATATAAAAGACTTGGTTCGTTTCTTTAATAAACCATTCATAAACATAATATACTGGTTCAGCACTTAATCCTGACTCATCTGGAACCGTTGTAATTTTAAAATCGTTACCAATAGTAATTTTCATACGCAACCCCCTTTTAGGTATATTTTACCACAAAAAACCATAATCATTTATGCATGTATTGCTATGGTACGATTTCTTAGATAAATAGCATTGATAAAAATTTTTTGGTACCATTTATATAAATATATAATTATTTACTTATGATATGGTTTTGAAAATGCACAAGAATTATTTATTAAAAAGAATGGGGGGACAAGCTTGTTAGATCAATTGCTAATTGTGGGTATGTACCTTTTAATAATTTACATGTGTGCATATGTTACGCTCGAATATCAGAAAAATAAAATTAGTAAGCAGCACTTTCCGATATGGTTAATTTTTATTTTTTTGACTGGGCCTATAGGATTTATTATTTATATCTTTTGGGATAAGAAAAAGAGTACAAACTTTAAATAAGAAAATCTAATGTGAACTTTATGTAAAGGTAAGACTTTTTCGTTGAATATATAAGCAAATAGTTATATACTTATTTCGGAAGTGAGAATAAAGTAACTTGAAGGAATAATACATTTTGTTTTTACACAACATATAAGCATATGCTTATGTAATTATAAAGAGGTAGGTGTAGATATGGAAAACACAGTTGTAGAAGTAACAAGAGTATCCCAATTACTGAAATTATTAGGAGATAAAACTAGATTAACAATAGTATCAATCCTTAAGCAACGTGAATGCTGTGTCTGTGAACTTCTCGAAGTATTTGATATGAGCCAACCTTCTATCAGTCAGCATCTTCGAAAGTTAAAGGATTTAGGTTTAGTACAGGAAGAGCGTAGAGGTCAGTGGATTTATTATTCTTTAAATCAAGCAAGTGATTTATACACGCTTTTAGAAGATATTTTAGCGCATGTACCAGACCAAACAGAGAAAATTAAACAAATTGTGAAGAGCAATCCTACACTCCGGTGTGGTTGTTAATAAATAGTTAGAGAGGGAAGTGAGAAGGATGAGCAACACGGGGAAAAAACGTCTGTCTTTCCTAGATCGATATCTAACCCTATGGATTTTTCTTGCGATGGCAGTAGGAATTGGAGTTGGATATCTATCACCTGGATTCGTTGATGGAATGAATAGTTTACAGGTAGGAACAACGTCTATTCCACTTGCGATTGGCTTAATCTTAATGATGTACCCACCGCTTGCAAAAGTTCGCTACGAAGAGATGGGGCGCGTTTTTAAAGATGTAAAAGTATTAGTATTATCACTGGTACAAAACTGGATTATTGGTCCTGTTTTAATGTTTGCTTTGGCTATTATATTCTTACCAGATAAGCCAGAATATATGGTGGGCTTAATCATGATAGGTTTAGCTCGTTGTATTGCGATGGTTATCGTATGGAATGATTTAGCGAAAGGTGATACAGAATATGCGGCAGGATTAGTAGCATTTAACTCTGTATTCCAAATGTTATTTTTCTCAGTATATGCTTATGTGTTTGTAACAGTTATTCCAGAATGGTTAGGAATTGAAGGTGCTGTTGTAGATATAACAATGGCAGAGGTTGCAAAATCAGTGTTTATATATTTAGGAATTCCATTCATCGCAGGAATGTTAACACGCTTAATCTTTGTAAAAACGAAAGGACGAGAATGGTATGAAAAAGTATTCATTCCAAAGATTAGTCCAATTACTTTAATCGCATTACTATTTACAATCATTGTGATGTTCTCTCTAAAAGGAGAAGTGATTGTTAGCGTACCATTTGATGTTGTACGCATTGCAATTCCATTACTCATTTACTTTGTAATCATGTTCTTTGTCTCTTTCTTTATGGGCAAAAAAATCGGTGCAAGTTACGGGGTATCAACAACATTAGCGTTTACAGCTGGAAGTAATAACTTTGAATTAGCGATTGCGGTAGCTGTAGGTGTATTTGGAATTCAGTCAGGTGCAGCCTTTGCAGCGGTTATCGGACCTTTAGTTGAGGTGCCAGTTATGATAGCACTTGTTAATGTAGCACTTTGGTTCCAACGTAAATACTTTCAAACACAATAAAAATAAACAATCATAATAAAGGTGGAATTATCATGGAAAACAAGAAAACAATTTACTTTTTATGCACAGGAAACTCATGTCGTAGCCAAATGGCAGAAGCTTGGGGTAAAAAATATTTAGGTGACAAATGGAATGTACTTTCTGCTGGTATTGAGGCACACGGAGTAAATCCGAATGCAATTAAAGCAATGAAAGAAGTAGACATTGATATTACGGACCAAACATCTGATATCATTGACCGTGACATTTTAGACAAAGCAGATTTAGTTGTAACACTTTGTGGTCACGCAAATGATGTATGTCCGACAACACCACCTCATGTAAAACGAGTTCACTGGGGATTTGATGATCCAGCGGGTCAAGAATGGTCTGTATTCCAAAGAGTTCGCGATGAAATTGGCGCACGCATTAAAAAGTATGCTGAAACAGGAGAATAATTGAAAACAAAATAGGCCGAGAATTCTTTCTCGGCTTTTTTATAAAGAAGGGGAGAAATCAGAGATGAAAAAGATTGAAATTTTTGATCCTGCAATGTGTTGTTCTACTGGAGTTTGCGGTCCAAGTGTTGATCCAGAGTTAATTCGTATTTCAGTTGCTGTTAACAACTTGAAGAATAAAGGAATTGATGTGACTCGTTATAATTTGGCAAGTGAACCAGATGCATTTGCCAATAATGTTGTTATTAGTCAACTATTAACAGATAAAGGACCAGACGTATTGCCTGTAACCTTGGTAGATGGAAAAGTAGTAAAAGAAAAAAGTCACCTGACAAATGAAGAACTTACACAATTAACAGATATAACAGTAGAAGAGTTGAGTCAAAAGCCAGTCGTACGTTTAAAGTTAAACGTGAAAAAATAAAGAAAGAAGTGAAAGGCAATGACAAACTTATATAATCCAAACACAATAGCATTCACACCATTTTTGTTCTTTACTGGTAAAGGTGGAGTAGGAAAAACATCTACTGCATGTGCAACAGCTATTACGTTAGCTGATATGGGGAAACAAGTTTTATTAATAAGTACTGACCCAGCTTCTAATTTACAAGATGTGTTTGAAATAGAACTTACGAATAAACCGAAAGAAATTCCAAGTGTTCCAAATCTACAAGTAGCAAACTTAGATCCTGAAACAGCAGCACTTGAATATAAAGAACGTGTTGTTGGTCCATACCGTGGAAAGCTCCCTGATGCTGTTATTGCAACGATGGAAGAGCAATTATCTGGTGCTTGCACAGTAGAAATGGCTGCATTTGATGAATTCTCTACGGTACTTACGAATAAAGAATTAACATCAAAATTTGATCACATTATATTTGATACAGCACCAACAGGTCATACGTTACGTCTTCTTCAACTTCCTACGGCTTGGAGTGGTTTCCTGGAAGAAAGTACTCATGGGGCTTCTTGTTTAGGGCCATTAGCAGGACTTGGGGATAAAAAAGAGTTATATAATCAAACGGTTCAGGCACTATCTAATCCAAACCAAACGATGTTAATGCTTGTTACACGACCGGATAGTTCTCCATTACAAGAAGCGGAACGAGCAGCTCATGAATTAAAAGAAATTGGTGTTTGTAATCAATTTCTACTTGTAAATGGAATCTTGAAAGACTATATGCAAAATGATGATGTCTCGAATGCATTGTTTAAGAGACAATCACATGCGTTAGAAACCATGGCAGAAGAATTAAAAAATCTTCCTACTTATGAAATTCCATTAGTACCGTTTAATGTTACTGGGATAGAAAATATGAGAAAACTGGTTCAACCAATGGGAAATCTCTCAATTTCGAATGAAGAAGCAAGTACCGTCTCTATTCCTTCACTTCAGACATTGATTACTAATCTTTCAGAATCAGGAAAACGAGTGATTTTTACAATGGGAAAAGGTGGTGTCGGAAAGACTACGGTAGCTTCAGCAATTGCAGTAGGTCTGGTGGAAAAAGGACACCATGTTCACCTAACTACAACTGATCCCGCAGCACATATTGATTATGTCATGCATGGAGAACAAGGGAATATTACGATAAGTCGAATTGATCCAAAAGTAGAAGTTGAAAACTATCGTAAGGAAATCATAGAGCAAGCAAAAGATACAGTTGATGAAGAAGGTTTAGCATATCTTGAAGAAGACTTACGTTCTCCTTGTACGGAAGAGATTGCAGTCTTTCGTGCTTTGGCCGATATTGTTGAAAGAGCTAATGATGAAATTGTAGTAATTGATACAGCACCAACAGGTCATACCTTATTATTACTAGATGCAGCACAAACGTACCATAAGGAAATTGCACGTTCTACCGGTGAAGTACCACAGTCTGTGAAAAACTTATTACCACGTTTACGTAATCCAGAAGAAACAAGCGTTGTAATTGTAACACTTGCAGAAGCAACACCAGTTCATGAAGCAAGCCGTCTGCAAGAAGATTTAAAACGTGCGGATATTACTCCTAAATGGTGGGTTATCAATCAAAGTTTTTACGCAACACATACAAGTGACCTCGTGTTAAGAGGAAGAGCACAGTCTGAAATACAGTGGATTCAAGAAGTGCAAAAGGAATCACAAAATAACTGTGTTATCATCCCTTGGCAATCGGATGATATTGTAGGATATGAGAAGCTTAAAGCTTTAGTGAAATAAAACATTTTTAATTAGTTACTATGAAGGGGAGAAATGAAAATGAATATTACAGATAAAGCAAAAGAATTTATTGAAACTGCTATGAAAGAAAATGGTGTTACAACATTACGGTTTACATTTGATGGTGCTGGCTGCTGTGGTCCTAGCTATGGTATTAATTTAGGCGAAGCACAAGAAAATGATGTCACAGAAATAGTAAACGGTATTCAAGTCGCAATAGATCCAAAGGTAGCTGAAATCGTTAATACTTTAACATTAGACTATGTAGAAGACCAACAGGGTGCAGGCCTTGTTATCAGTGGCGGATCGAATTGCTGCTAAGTAATAATTGAAGGAGATTAACAAACATGACTAACTATCACGAACTCGTAAAAGGAAAAGTATATATTGGTGGAGTAGACGCTATACAAGATGCAGTAAAAAAGCACGGGATTACAGAGGTGTTTGACTTACGTGCTGGAGGAGAAGAACCAGAAGGATTTCCGGCTGGAACTAAACATCATGCTTATCCTATCGTAGAAGGTGTAGAAGGGCAAGATGAGTCAGTAAAAAATGCAATTGCGGCGGTCAAAGAAGCTGTTGAACAAGATAAGAAAGTGTTTTTCCATTGTTCTGGCGGACGTAATCGTACAGGTACAGTTGCTACAGGATTGTTAATTGAATTAGGAGTAGCTGATAATATAAAAGAAGCGGAACAAAAAGTGAAAGAAATTCGCTCAATAATTAATATAAAACCTGAGCTCCGAGAAGTGTTAGGTAATTTATATAAATAATTTATGTTTAAATACCTTAGTTAAGTAATAACTAAGGTATTTTTGGTTTTAAAATAAAATTGGATTGAAAATATCTACTCTCACTGTGATTTTACCCATAAAGTTATGGCTAAAGGAAGCAAATAACTTTGCTTTGGATTAATTATTAATCCATAAATTACAAATTAAAGAGATAATAATTTCCAATTTGGCATGTACATAGTACAATGAAATTATAAATGAAAAAGGTGTGTGGTTTATGGCTACTATTCAATTTTATTTTTCTAAATTTCATGAAGATATCAAACTTAAAAACACTGAAGAAAATGCAATTCTAAAAAGTAAAAGAGAGATTATAATTAAAAAATTAAGAGAGAAAATTTCTGTTGATGCACCCTCCTTTACTATTACAAATCAAGGAAGTTATGCAATGAAAACAGGTGTTAAACCTTTAGATGGAGACTATGATATTGATGTTGCTTTATTATTCGAAATGTCTAAAGATCAATTCAAGCCTGTGGAAGCAAAAAAGTGGGTATATGATGCTCTTGTTGGTCATACCAAAGAAGTCAAAGTAAAAGTCCCGTGTGTAACTGTAACTTATCAAAAAGGTGAGGAACCTGTATTCCATGTTGATTTAACAGTATATGCTAATGTGAATTCTGACAATGAAACGTACATTGCAAAAGGTAAAATCAATAGCCTAGAGCAAAATAAGTATTGGGAAATTTCAAATCCTAAACGCTTAATTAATGAAATAGAAAATCGCTTTACTTCTGGAGATGAGCGGGATCAATTTAGGAGAATTATAAGATATTTAAAAAGATGGAAAGATATTCACTTTAAAGAAAAAGGTAGTGGGAAACCATCAGGAATTGTTTTTACCGCTTGCGCTATGCAATATATGACTTTATATATAAAGGATGCTTTCACAGGCGAAAAAGCTATAAATGATTTACAAGCACTAATTTCATTATTAGAAAAAATATTAAACAATTTCACTCTAAACTTTAATATAAATACTAATCAAAATGAAGAACGCTTAAAAATCAGTTTACCTGTTCCCCCTGGAAACGACTTACTTGAGAAAATGACTAACATTCAGATGTCTAATTTCAAAGCAAAATTAGAGTCTTTATTGGATGTATTAAAGGAAGTTAATACAGAGCCTGATATTATTGAGGCAACAAAGTTGTTAAATTCCGTATTTGGAGATTCGTTCCCTGTTGCAACTAATGAAGAAACCGCTGTTGCTAAAAGACTAGCAATTGCTACTGATAGCCCATCAGCTAAGCTATAAAGAGAGGTTTCAATATGTTTGAACGTATACAAACACATTTAAATGATAATTGTAAAGACTTAATCCAAAGTTTAAAAGTTTTACCCCCTGAGAGTTTGTATCCAAACTCTCAATTTGTTTTCTTAATGGAAGGAACAATCTGTATCAATGAAAAAAAAGCAGATATTTCAATTGCCTTTAATCGTTTATTTCCTCATTCTTTGCCACGTATTTATTTAAAAGATAGAAAAATATTTGGATTTATTCCACATGTAGAACCATCTGGATTAATCTGTTTTATGAATGAACAAGGATTAGTGCTAGATACAAATCATCCACACCATATTGTTGAAGAAAGTTTAAAAAGAGCAATTAAAACTTTAAAAGAAGGCATTCAAGGTGTGAATAAAACGGATCTTTTTGATGAGTTCGAAATTTATTGGAATAGAAAGAAAGATTGTCAGGAGATTTTATCAATTGTTTCTCCTTCTAAGCAAATAAAAAGTTTTGAAGTAATCCAAGCTAACGATGGAAATTTAACATTTTTAATTGAGGAACGCAATGAAGAACAATTATTAAAAATGATGTCGCTATTAGGAAACTCCAATATTAATGATAAACCTAATTGTTATAATGGGATTTTTGTACCTTTAAAAAATTCGATAATTCCTCCAGATTTTGATGAGGATTGGTCATTCAATCAAATAAAAAAAATTATTATCAATAACATTTCTTCTCAAAACAAAATTATCTTAAATCAATTCCTTAATAAACAGCGAAATCAGTTTGATTCTACAATCTTTGTAATGCTGTCAATTCCTAGATTTAGTGAGGGAAACTCTTTAATTGTTTTTGAATTTAAAAATCTAACATGGAAAGATAATACAAAAGAAAAAACACGAATTGCAAATAAATTAAAATCAACTATGCAAAAAATTACATGTACTTCTAAAATTAATTGTTTCACAGTAAAGAGACTATACCTAGAACACCTATTACCTAGAACAGGTGGAAACATATTATTAACCTCTAAAAAAATAGGGATTATTGGTACTGGTGCTCTTGGCAGTAGAATAGCTATGGAGTTAGTTAGGTCGGGAATAACAAATTTAACATTAATTGATATGGATATTATCGATTTTGATAATATTCATAGACATGAACTTGGGGCAAACAGTATTTTATTTGAAAATAAATCCCGTACTTATTACTACCCAAAGGTAACTGCATTAAAAAACGAGATTCAAAGGAAATATCCACACTGTATAGTAAATACAATTGCTAAAGATGTTAGAAAAATAAATTTATCTACCTTACAAGAATTAGATTTAATAGTTATTGCTTTAGGTGCTCCTACAATTGAAAGATATTTAAATGGAAAATTTCATGAGTTTGATTCATTTCCACCAACAGTCTATACATGGATTGAACCACTCGGGATAGGTGGACACGTCCTTGTGACATTGAATAATAATAAAGATGGTTGTTATGAGTGTTTATATACTTATGACACAGACGCTAATGCCCCTTTAAAGAATAGGGCTTCTTTTGCAGGATCTAATCAATCCTTTTTGAAATCATTATCTGGTTGTGGAACTTCGTTTACACCTTATGGTTCCTTAGATAGTTTAGAAATAGTGGTTCAATGTTCAAAAGCAGTAATAGCTGTATTAAAGGGAAAAGAAACAAATAACCCGTTAATTTCTTATAAAGGTGAATCAGAAGACTTTGAAATAGCAGGTTATAAATTATCCAGTAGATACACATCTTTTAACCAAGAACAACTAAACGACATGAAATATAAATATAAAGCTTTAAAATGTCCAGTCTGTAATTCTCGATAGGAGAGCGAAGTCTTTGAAGAATATAATTTGTAATACAAGGTCAGAGAAAATCTTAAAAATTAACAATATAGCTTTAGAGAAAATTAATCATCATCTTCAGATTAAAGAAATAGATAACGAAGCAGGCGGCGTAATTGTAGGAAGAGAATTAATTTCAAGTGGAAATTTTGTTATAGACGATATTTCTACGCCCTTGAAAAGAGACATAAGAAAAAGACATTTTTTTAACAAGTATCTTCCTGATCATCAAAAATTCATACAACAAAAATGGACAGAAAGCCAGGGAACTTGTAGTTATTTAGGAGAGTGGCATACTCATCCGGAAGATAAGCCTACTCCTTCATCTTTAGATATATGTTCGTGGAAAAATGTCTTAAAGAGAACTGTCTGTGATGAAGTAAGTTTATTTTTTATTATAGCTGGAAACAAAGAGATAAGAATTTGGGAAGGATTTGTGCATGATTTAACCATTGAACAAATTTATTGAAGGGGAAGTGTGAAATTATGGCAAACGATAGACGCCCACTAACATCTGCTGAGAAAAATGAATTATGGAGTTCTAGTGCAGGTATGTGTTCGTATGAGGGATGCAAAAAAAACTTAGTTCTACAAGCAAAGAGTAAAAGATCTAACATTGGGCAGATTGCTCATATAATCGGGCATAGCAATGGAGGGGCAAGACATGAATTTATGGAATCCTATGGATTTACTAAAGATACTTTAGAAGATCTTAGGAATCTAACTTTAATGTGTTATGATCACCATAAATTAATAGATGACCACCCAGAAAAATACCCTCCGGATATGTTGTTTGCAATGAAAAGGAAGCATGAAGAATTCGTTAAAACTAGATTAGATACTTCTAGAAAGCATTTAGCATTAGTTCATAAAACAATGCATAGTCCAACAGACGAGATTCTACTATCTGAGAACCTTAGTAAATATCTAGTTGATTGTGTATCTCTTCAAGAAATATTTGAAAATTATACAGAAGATGGATGGAATAAGATAAAAGGAAGGAATTCTGAATTATTGAATGAACTTAAAGAATTAATGAGTTCGCACAATGGCGTTGCAGTTGAAGTTTTCCCATTATCCCATGTACCTTTACTTGTACATTTAGGTGCCATTATATCTGATACAATTCCTGTTAGTATTTATCAGTACGATCGTCAAAATGGAATATGGGTATATGACACCCCTTGTGATGAAAAGTCTTCAATAGAAGCCATTTCGCCCAACATTCAAATTAATGAAAAGGAATCTAAGGTATTAGCAATAAGCGTTTCGCTAAGTGCCCCGGTTCACTTAGATGATATTAATGCTGTTTTAACAACCGAAGATTACGATCATCTAGATATAGGTCTACAAACCCCTAAAGTGGATGCCATATTATATAATGAACAAGTAAAGAACATACAACAAATTTTCAAATCAACAGTTGAGTCTCTTAATAACAAAAATAGATATGATGAGATTCATTTATTTTATGCTGGACCAGCAGGTTTAGCTGTTGAAATCGGGCGTTCTATTAATAAAAATATGTGGCCATTTGTTAATTTGTATCATTATCAATATAGGGAATCACCTAGATATCAATGGGCGTTTAAAATATAAAAAATTAATATATGTAATTTGTTTTCATAGGGAGATTTACCCATAATAAGAGCCTGATTTTCTACTCGAAGAAAAATTAGGTTCTTATTTTTTTATAGCTTAGTTGCTGTTCATTCTTCACTCTTCCTTTTTGAATGAGTTTCTTCTACTAATTTTTAATCTTATAGAAAGTAACTTAAGGTACGTCTTTACTTCAAAGTTAGAGTGTTTTATTGGTGAAATCCAGGGGTATTCTTGCTAATAATGTTAACTTTTAAAATTATTTAAAGGTATCTCTGTAGACTATAGTCACAAAAAGCGTTATGGTCTATAATATTAAATGATAATTTTTATTTTAAAAGAGGATGAAATTCAAAACATGAATGTAACAATCAGTGATACTTTAAGAAAAATTGAAATTCCTGAAATGTTAAGAGAGTATTTATTGAAAAGTAATAAAATGGTAGATTCTTTAAGTCTAGAAATGCTATTAGAAATTGAAGACATCTATATTTTCTATAAATCTCTATACAAATTTGATGAAACAGAATTTAGTGTGAATGTTATTAAATCAATTGAAAGGTGTAAAGAGACTGCAGGATTTTATTTTTATTTAAAAAAGGTATTGGAAGGTGGGTTGCAGATATCGTCTAAAGGGAATGAAGATAAAGAAATTGATGGAGTATTGAAAATTCCAAAGGACTATGTTAATGAGCAAGTTAAGTGTATTACAAGAGAATATATTGAATCGATTAATCAAATATACAAAAATGAACAGCATATTAATATAAATAATGTATATAAGAATATAGGTAGGTTAGAAGTGTTAGGTGATATTTTAGAAGATAGATATCTGAAAGGTTTACTTTCATCTGGAAATGAATTATTGAAAAATTATGAGGGAAAATTAATTTAAATTATAAATTATTTCTCAAGAGATAAATGACTTATAATTAGTTAGATTAGCTTTTTATATAACCGTGTAGAGATATAAAGGAAATGATATAATTCTAAGAATCAATTCTGTAAGTGGCAATTTAAAATAATTATGTGGTAAATAATAGGCTTAATTAAAATAACCCTTAATCTGACCAGGTTAAGGGTTATTTTAATGCTAATAAATATAACATTGGATAAAGATGGTGATTAACAGTAAAATTATAAGTAATATTTATATATTACTAGAAGATATTGTATTGGGTAAATGTAATATTGCGTATAAATGAATAATTCTAAATTTATAATAGGGGAGCTATATATGAGTGTAGAAATTGAAAGATTATATAAAGAGAAGTTAGACATGTATCCACATCTTAAAAATATAAGAGAAAAATTATGGGCAAGTGAAGGGAAAAGTCGTGTCTCTGTTATGGTGGGTGCTGGTTTTAGTTTGAATGCCCAAAAAATTGAAGAATCTATGGAGGGAATGGCTGTTTGGCCAGACTTAAAGAAAAGGTTAATCCAAGATTTAAGTCATCATGAAAATATAGAAAATGAAGATGTATTAGATATTGGACAAATTTATGTAAAAGAATATGGTAGATCAGGTTTGGATGAGATTTTGAAAAAAGCTATACCTGATGAAAATTATGAACCAGATGAATTACATTACCAACTATTAAAACTTCCTTGGACTGATATTTATACGACAAATTATGATACGTTATTAGAAAGAGCTAAAAAACACGTATATGAACGTAATTATCAAGTTATTTATGATATTAGTGATATCCCTAGTTCTGTGCAGCCGCGTATTATTAAATTGCATGGTAGTTTCCCTGCAAATAGACCGTTTGTTTTTACATCGAATGATTATGAGAAATATCCAAAGAATTTTAGTCCGTTTGTAAACATGGTCCAACAATCTATAATGGAAACTGTGTTTGTATTAATAGGATTTTCCGGGGATGATCCAAATTTCGAAAGATGGACCACGTGGGTTTCGCAAAACTTGGGTGAACATATGCCGAAAATCTATATGATTGGTTACGGGCAAAAAGATCGTGAATCTGATCTTGCAAATAAAGGGATTACACTGATTGATTTTGAGTGTATTTATCGTGGGCATGAAAATCCATTCCAGCAAATGTTTACAGATGTATTCGGATTTTTGGAATATAAAGAAAGAGAAGAAAAAATGAAATGGCCGCATCGTAAATATAATAAATCTAATTTGGATATCTCAGATTTAGAATACAATCGTAAAACTTATCCAGGTTGGATTGTAATGCCAGATGAAATTAGAAGAAAACATTCGACAAATATTCGTAGTGTGGGAAGAGATTTTTTTATTAATCTTGGAAAAAAGGAATTACAAAGCGAAGTATTTGCTTATCTGAATGAAATTTTATGGTGCTATGAAAAATTTTCGATTCCATTTGAGTATGATATACATAAAGAGCTTCAAAATCTAGTTGATAAACAAAATAAAATTAATAAAATGTTATACCCATTAATTCTTCGCTTATTGAAAGAAGCTAGGCTGGATTGCGACCAAAACAACTTTAAGAAGTACCAAGATTTATTAGAAAAGCTGACTTTAGATAAAGAGCAACAACACTATTTTATTTATGAAAAAGTACTGTATCATTTGAATTTTGGTGATATTAAAACCGTAAAAAATTTGCTGCAACAATGGAATGTGGGATCAAAAGAGATTGAATGGGGCATTAAGAAAGCGATAGTTATTACAAGAATCAATGGGAAAGATAAAGCAAAGAAAATGTTTGAAGAATATTTACAAACAATTCGAAAGTTACTTTCTATAAAGCCAGATGATTATCGATTACTGTCATTAGAAAGCATAGCGCTTCATAATCGAAAGAGAATTACACAGGAATGGGATTATGGGTATGATAGATTAAGATATCTAGCCGGAAAATATTGTGATGCAAACAAGGAATTTGATCGAACAATTATATCAATTAAAATGTATGAATACACACTAGGTAAAAAAGAGAAGATAGGGTTTGATTTGGGTACTAAGAGATCCACTATGAAATTTGGTGACTATATGAAACAGGAGCTTTTAGATTCATATGCAGTTTTACAAATGCAAGAAATATATGGCCTCACTATAAATGATAAGTCCCAATATATTTTAGCCCTTAAAAATATTAAGGAAATTTATCCATACTATTCACAGATTAAAAGACTGAACTATATAACAGTGAAAAAGATAGATGAAATATATTCTAGAGAAGATGTATATTCATTGGATAAAAAAAATTTAGACATTTTAGTATTAATATTGAAAAATGTAATTTCTTGTGAAGAGAGACCAATAATGACCGTCAATATAGCATTAGAAGTTTTATCAAGAATTTATTTTGCTTTATCAGTTGAAACACAGAAAGAAATAGATAACGAGGTATTGAAGTTTATAAGTGGAAAAGAAAGCTATGAGGTAAATGATAAGGAAATTCTAGTAAAACTTATTCGGAGAATTTACTTTGCTAAAAATAGAGAACAATCTAAAGTTTTTTGTGAACAGTTAATAAAGACTGAAATAAAAACTCAAAGTTATGCTGATAACTCGGTGTATCAGAATATGTTTTTTGAACCCCTACTTATAATTTTTGAGGAAAGAAAAGATATAGTTAATATAGAAATTTCAGAAGAACAATTAGAACTATTATTAAAAAGGCTTAATGATGAGGTCGATTATAGTATACGAGAAAGTGCATTGATTAGGCTAACATTCCTCGCGATAACTAAGAGTCTACCTGAACGCTACTATAAGCAGTTTATATCTAAAATTCAAGGGCTTTCAAAAGAGAGAGAACATGGAATTAGTGATTTTATATTTAGTAACACTTTTGATAAAATTATTTATTCCAACGAAGTATCAAGTAAAGAAGAACAAGAGGAGTTTTTGAAGAAAAATATACCGCAATTTTATAGTAAAGGTACATGGTCATACGGTTTAGGGTTGAGCCATTATTTTCAAGAGCTGACAGGAATTTTTGTTGATTATGTAGGTAGCAAAGAAAAACAAATACCTGAACATGAAATATATAAGCAGTGGTTGGAAAAGTTTTATGTTTGGTGGGAAAGTCAGAAAGAGGGGCTATTAAGAGAATATGATAAGAGAGATTCAGTTTTCAGGGATCCAGAAATTTATTTAATATCAGTGATAGTAGCTCTTAAAAATAACATATGGGGTACTATACCTAAAGAGTATTTGGATGAGAACGATAGAAATAAAGCAAATCAAATCTTTTATGAAATCCATGAAAAAAGACCAGATTTATCAATCTATTTAGTGCCATGTTTGCAAAGGCTAAGTATTAACATCAATTATTCAATAGAAAAAGTTTTAAATGGATTGTGGGACAGTGATATTAATAAGGTAAAAGCAACAACAGAGGTCTTAAATGATTATCTAATATTTATTGATAAAGGTGAAATTGTAGAAGATGCAAATGCCATAAAGCGAGAAATGTTTAATATGATGAGGTATGGATCAAAAAAAGTACGAAAAATAACGATTAAATCCATTTATTATACATTGAAAAATACATCAGTTATATTTGAGGACAACGATTATCAGATAATTATTCAATATGTTAATAGTTATTTAGAGGGAATCAACAAAGGGCATATAGAAGTGGCAACACTAGAGGATTTTGAATTACTTGCAAGCATTGCTGGTATGGTTGCGAATATATGTAAAAATAAAATAGATGTTGTGGGTAATAGTCTTGATGAATGGAAAGAGTATATTCGCCTCCACCGATTACCAGAAGTAAAAACGTATGCAGATTTGTTTGATAATCCAGTTGATGCGTAAAATCTATATTGTTAGAGAGTGTAGGATAAAAATAGTTCAGTTATTTGGTTTGAGAACTGTAATCAAATGTTTTCATTGATAATATATAAAATTGTATTATAAAAGAATCCATTTTAAAAAATGGATTCTTTTTGTTTGGGACATGTTCTCCATTATTTTTCATTGAAAAAATCAGGAAACATTTCTTGTAGTTTATTGATAGGTTCTTCTAAATTACTTTTTTCTGAGGGCTCTATTGAGTCTTTAGAAGTTTTGAATAGGGTTTTCAAATTTGTTAAGCTACTATTTTTATCAATGCTAGCGTTGAAATCTAAAAGATTGTCTTTGAGTCCTGTTTTTTCTTGTAAGTGAGGGAAGGAACTAGAAATAGTTAATTGATCGTAAAGATTTTTATAATGTTCAACTTGAACTTTAAGCTTTTTAATTTGTAAATCTTTTTCAGCAGCTATTTGCTTTATATGGATAACTTTTTGTTCATCTTTTTTTAGGATATGGAGTTCTTCATATAATTTAATGAACATTGTCTCAAACCCATGAAGTGCATTAATAATTTTATGGGTATTACCCTTATAAATTTCGAAAATTTGTTCAATGTTCGGAAAATATACCTCATCATCTTCGCTTAAACCAATTGTTCGATAAATAGGTTTATTTAATTCAGCTATAGTTTTTTCTAATCTTCTCTTCCAGGTGTTTCTTCCAATACCAGTCTCTTTTTCAAGAAGAGAATAGGTTAGATGTACGTGCCCTAATCTGTTTTTAACTTCTAATGCAAGTTCTTTTAATTCCTGATCAGTAAAAATTCTAGGCCGCCCTGAGTTTTTTTGTCTTCCTTTTAGCATCAGTTCTTTCACTCCTCTATAAACTTTGCATCAACAATAGCTTTGTGATCCATATACTTTAATAGTTGTCTAGAATGTTTAGTTAAAAGAGACTCATGATAGTTTACTCGTTCATGTGACTTCGATAAACTAAATTCTTTAATATATTCAAGATGATCATTGATTCTATTTTCTAAATCCCTTGAGTATGATTCTAACCACTTAATCGCTTCGTCATATTCATCGATAGATGGACTGAAAAAGTAATGATTAACACATATTCTACAATCCTCAACGCAATTATTAGGAAATTTTTTATCAGTGCAGTAGCCATAATCAACTTTCTGGTACTGGTCTGAGTTTTTAACTGAATATAATATTCTGTTATCAAAAATTTTTCTTTTAGTTCCCAAAAAGCCACCAGACATTTTGTTTTGAGCTTGTTTTTCAACTATGGTTTGAGTAAGTCTATATACATATGATTGAGCAAATAATTTGGCGTGAGAATAATAGTTTGACGCATGTTGTATAGTTGTTTGCCCAGCTAATCTGGCGATGGATAAAACATTAAATCCTTGTAAGAACATATTAATGATTGCAAAATGCCTTGTATCACCTGGAGAAATCTTATCTAAAGAGTACTGTGAATACATTTGTTCAACTATTTCTGTATAAAAGTTATTCAGTAAATTTTGAAATTGATGTTTTATAATTCTATTTGAGGGTCTCTTAATACTTCTAGAAAAAAACTGACAATAAAATTCTTGTGGGAATAGATTATCCGAATGAATGTTATACGTGTCCAAAACATATTGAAAATCTTTAATCGCCTTATATATATCATCAGTAACAAGAATATTTTGAAAATATTCTTGTTGTTCGGGGCTATCGAACTTTTGTTTTGATCTAGGAATAACAATCCATGTTTTACCATCATTTGTTTCAGGTAGACAATTATATTTCATTCTTAAAAATTCATTGGGTCTCATGGGAATAATATTTGTAATAGTCCACCATAAAATTACAGGGTAATATTTATGGTATTTAGGTAGAACCACCTTATATTTAAAATCATTAATTATTTCATCAAAAAGCAGGACATGATAAAAATTGGGTAGATCTCTATTTTTCCATTTAGGTGAAGGGAATGAGTCGCATATTTCTATGTATTTTTCATGTCCTGGCAGCTGTGAAAATTTTAAAAACTCTTTAAGTACAAGTGCAAATGTTGAAGCCCAAGGTTTGCTGAAACTAGAAAGTAATTTTTCGAATTGATCTGTGGAGGTTATTCCCTCGGTTGCTAAAATTATTTTCCTAAGTATATTGAATTCAGTTTCTATAGTTGATGGCGAGATACCTGAAGCACGTCGTAATAAAAGATAGCATTTAATAATGGTACGTAATTTTTTATATGAAAATAATTTATGAAATGGCAGCTTAAAAGGTGTATTTTGGATATTACATGGAATAAGCCATTCATCATCATCAAAAGATTTTGCCACTATATATCCATTGCTAAGTAAATCGTTAAATATATTTTCGAATTTGGATGCATTAATATCATTGTAAGTTATAGATTCAGTAACGGCTATTGGCGTGTTCCCCATATTTATTATCTTTTTTAATTGCATAATATATATCCCTTTACATAGTATTTTTTATAACAGTAAGTGTTGTTTAACTTTCTCTAATATTATTGTTTTTTCTTTTAAAGGAAGAAAAGAATTGACGACATCAATACCAAAAGCTTTAATTGCTTCGTCAATTAACAAAATAATATTGAGAAGAAAAAACGAATCCCTTTTTCTAATAGCATCATATTTGGTGTTCTCTAATGAACTTGTTAATCTTTTAAGTTCACTAATGGCTTCAATTAACACCATTTTTTCAGGAATAAAATACTCACAAGAATAACATGTTTTTAGATTTTTTCTTTTACAATTAGGGTATACAAGGCATTGGCCCGTTTTTTCTTTTGAGGGCATTTGATTTGTAAATAATTTTATTGCGAGTGTTTTCAGTTCTTCTATTGGAAGATGCTTGATTTCATCTATAACACGGTTCTTTTTAGTATGAATATTCTGTAAAAAAATCGCCCATTTTTCTAGTTCGATAGGTGAAATAGAATTACGTAACTCTTTAATAGTATCGGTTCGTTCTTCAATTGTTTGTCCATTTTGTATATCTTCTTTTAATCTAAGTAAAATATAGTTGTATAACCATCCAAACATACCACGATTTAACAAGTTTACTGACACTCTATTTATGCTGCCATCTTTATTTTTGGCTTGAATGTAAATAGCAGTTGTATCTGAATTTTTGTGTGATCTAGTGTTTTTTGTAATTTCTAGGGCTAAATCAGCATCTTCACCATCTTCTTCTAATATTGAATAAAAAAGATAAGTCATGGTACTTCTATTCATGACTAAACAGTCAAAATCTTTTAATTGAGGAGCGGGATTAAAAAAGTTTAAATGCTGATCCTTTCCAGATACTCGGGCTGATACAATTTTTTTGCCAAAAAAGAAAGTACCAAGTATACGAGAGTTTTCAGGAAGGGCAGTGTGATTTTGTATATTTCTTTTATGAAGTTCAGAAATGACAAGTGAATGCGCTAAGCTTTCTATTAAGTTTGGAGATACATAGAAGTTATAAAGTACAGAAACTTTGTTTGCTACGGCGTTTCGAAGTTTAATGTAAAGTTGATTAATAATACTTTGTGATTCTTCCATGGTTAATTTATTGGTTTTGAACCAAGATAACTTGTCTGCTCTTATAGAATCCAGTTCTATAGAAGGGAATTCATGAACGGTATCTATTCCTCTCCAATTATTGGTGAGAAGAATTGTTGTGTATGCCCACATATTGGCATAGTATCTACATGTAGTAGCGTGAGTAATATGCATTTCAATGTTTTGAACATGAGTATAATACTGGTGATAAATTTCAAATGAGTATATTTTTTTTTCTGAATAAGCACTTTCTTTTTTTGCGTAGTAGTACAAATATTTTTTTTCTCTATTTATTCCATTTTGATTATCACAATATGTTAAGAATTGAACGAAAATTTTTTTAAGTTCATTAGATAAGGATCTATTAGAAAGAAAAAGCTCAATTTTAGCATCCGAAACGGTCCATATTTCCCCATGAAAATTAGAAAGCATTTTATCATATAAGTTAATAAAGTTTAATGTATAGCCTCTTAAGGCGAATGGTCTTGCATTGCTGGAATTAATCTTGATTTCCACCCATTTTTTATAAAGAGATGATGTTTTTATAAAATCACTGGAAGGGGGATGGTTATTATAATGTTTTAATAAGTCTTCTAAAGCTGCATGTGTATCGTAAACAGTATCTAATACATATTGTAGATTTTCTAAATACTTATTTGCATTTTGGATAGGGATAAAGAGCCTATTATTTATTTTTATAGCACCTGTCAATAGGCCTTTTTTTATATCTAAACGTAGTTTATCGAATGTAAATCCTGAAATAGAGCGTAGGGTATTCAAATCGTAATGATCAATTAAATGTAGCATTCTTGTTTTATGATTGTAGTAGTATTCTTTTTGGAAATTAGCTATATCAGTTTTTGAAACTAGCCAATGGTATCCACCAGATGCAGGCACTTTTTTTGAATTAGGGAAGTAGTCTTTTAACAGCCCTCTTAGCCAAATTGGTGGTGCTTGTAGTTTTTCTGATGCTTGTTTAACAGTTAAGAAATTTGTCATATGTGTGTTTTTTTCTTGTTCTGATGTTTCTATATCGATATATGCGTAATATCCTTTTTCAGCAAAATAATTTAATAACTTGGTGAATTCGTTTTTATGAAAATAGTATTTATTTAGATGCATTACATAATTTTGTATACGCTTTGTATGTATTAGGTGTCGGATCGAGCTA
Organism: Bacillus sp. Xin1; assembly: GCF_013314535.1. GTDB lineage: Bacteria > Bacillota > Bacilli > Bacillales > Bacillaceae_G > Bacillus_A. The sequence goes on from NZ_JABUAE010000008.1 coordinate 32,477, forward strand.
TCAGTCACATAAATTCTATTTTTTTCAAGTTGACTTATTAGTTCTTGGATGGAAAGGAATTCTTTAGGGTTATATTTATCTAAATATCCAATCTTCTTTTTTATTAGTGATAAATGAGACTTTAGAAAAAATATATTACCTTTAACATGAGGGAGTTTAAAGGCTTTGATTTTATCCTTATGTATGTATCCGTGGATTTGATTTTATCCTTATGTATGTATCCGTGGATTTGATTTTTGGATATTCCTAGTTCAAGGCTAAGTTCATTAATTGTATAGTAATCCTCAATTTTTTGAGACGGAATATTTACATTAGAATGTTCAAAATAGTAAAGCTTTAGTGTTTTTATTTCTTCTTTATGAATATAAAGTTTGTTTTTGAATTTCATATATTTTTTGATTAATCCAGTGGAAACCTTTTCGTGAATCCATGATGTTCCTCGTATACACAAACCGTCTTTTGTTAGAACTTCAAATACTTCATCTGTTGTTAGGTAGGAGTTTCTATCGTCAACAGGATTTAGGTTAGCTTTTTCTTTTGTTTCTTCTATCTCGTCTATATGGATATATATACGTCCTTTAATGTTTTTTATATTTGAAATAAGCCCTCTTTTAATATATCTATAAGCTGTAGCTTCGTGAATTCCTAATGACTTACTAAATTCCAGTACAGATATGTATTGGAGTTCACTATTATTTTCAGTAGACATTTGTTCACCTCTTTTTTGAAGGGAATATGATATTAATTAAATTTATTTCTATCAATAAGGCGGGGGAGATAATTCTCATGCATATTATCGAATTTATTTTCGATTTTTTTTCTCATTCTATCTGTCTTAACCATATATGTTAAAGATGATAATAAATTGTCATCACCACGATGAAAAGCTATTTCTAGAGGATTATCTGTATTTTCGGCAATAAGGTTAGTGAAAGTCCCTCGTCCTATATGAGTAGACCAATCTGCAAGGAGTAAATGATTCGCTAGGATTTTTTCTTCTGAGTTACCGTATGTTTTTAAGAAATTTATAAAATTATGTTTTAGTTTATTAAAATATTGACTGTAGCTTTTTCCTGACATAGCTTTTCCGTCCCTATTTATAAAAAGAGCACCTGAGTCAGTATGATCTTTATATAGATTAATATGATCTGCAAAAAGAACTTTTCCCCAGTCAAATATTTGTAGAACGGCCTGATCTCTAGGCTTTTTTACGCTACTGGATCCAGAATGATCTTTAATATCCTTTCTGAAATTTTGATTTTTTAGAGTGACTAGAAAATCTCCAGTATTTAATTTTCTTTTTAAGTTTGAACGTTTCAAATTGACGACCTCACCTCTTCTCAAGCCACCGAATATTTGTAGATAAACTCCTAATGCTATTGGCTTTGTTTTTAGGGTAGCGATTTCTAATAATAATGGAATGTATTTTGCTGGTAACATATGTTCTTTCTTTGAGACCGTTTTGGTGGGATAGATGACTTCAAAAGGGGATTGAAAATAATATTTTCCTTGATAAGTCTCTTTTTTTATAAAAAGGGTTTCATTTACTTTTGGTAAGCATCCTTTCTTTTGAAGCCATATATAAAATAATGTTAATGTTCTTTCAACATCTTTAACCGTACCTACTGTTCTTTCTTTACGAGATAGATTATTAAGAAAATCATTTCCATGTGCTAGTTTTAGTTCTTTTAGATTATTAATCCCTAACTGTTTCTTGTTAGTTAATAAGTAGTTTAGAAAAGAAACCATATTATTACAATGTTTTCTTTGGGTATTGTAAGCATTATATTTCCAATTGCTTAGTATAAAGTCGCTTAATGGATGTACAATGTGTATGTCATTTGAATTTTCTTTAAGTCCAATAATTGAGAATTTCTTATTTGTTATATCACCTTGACTTGAAGTATTCCATTCTAGCCAAACAGGAATAGAGAAAAACTTATAATTTTCTAATTGTAGAGTAATCATTTTTTACCGTCCCCCCAATCACATAATTTTGTACATTATCTTTACGGATTTGGTCGAAAGATATGTGTATAAATCTATAATATATTGTCGCTTTTTTGTGTACAACAATAATTTCTTAAAATTTAGAATTCACTTGTTTTTAGAGTGTTGGATAAGGATAAATATGTACATGAAGTTTAAGTACATATTTATGGAGATATGTTGTCTGGAGAAAATCGGCTGAGAATGTCTCAGAGTATTGCAAAAAGGGTTCGCTCGTTGGGATTACAGGTCGTATTCATACGAGTAATTACGATAATGAACAGGGGAAAAGAGTGTATAAAACAGAAGTTGTGATTGAAAGAATTACATTTTTGGAGCGGAAGAGAGAGGAAGCTCCACGGTAGAGAACGGTGATATAAGAAAAAAGAAAGCGGTGTAATTACCAGATAACTATTATTTTTCATTAATTCCTTTTCATAAGTAACTGCGCAAAGAGAAATATATCGTTTTTGGGATAATTTAAAACCTTAGATTAATGTAATCTCTAGTAGAATAAAATCAAAACCCCTTGTGCAATATGGACAAGGGGTTTTGTTCAAAGAAAGTATAACTTTTAGAGTAATAATCTAGCTCCAAAAGGAAAGCTATTTTGATTGTTCCGAAAGAGTCCTCGAAATTCTTAATTACTCGGCTAAGCTAGCTGCCAATTGTTTTTCTTTCCACAAGAATGTAATGCCAAGACCAACGGCCATAATAACAGCAGCGAAAAGATAAGGATAGTGGATGTTTACATCAAATAGTATACCGCCTATTGCTGGTCCGACGATGTTACCTAAGCTTGTATAGGTTGAGTTCATTCCAGCAACAAACCCTTGCTCTTTCCCGGCAGATTTTGATAAAAATGTTGTCAATGCGGGACGAAGTAAGTCAAAAGCAAGAAAAATGAAGCAAGTTACCACCAGTACCCCCAAAAAGCTAGAGACTACGGTGGAAACTACTGCTAGTATTGCACCTATAATTAAGCATAATTGAATTAATTTCTTTTCACCAAGTATATCGACCATTTTTCCAAACATAAATATTTGTACAACAACGCCAAAGATTGAGCTTATTGTAATAATAGCTGCAATGTCCTTTGGCATAAAGCCGAATTTATAGTTAGAAAATAGGCTGAAAATAGTTTCATATGCTGATAAGCCGAAAGCGAGTACAAATACAATAATAAATGCGATAAAGTAAAGCGGATTAAGTGATTTTTTTAAATCACTTATAAAATTTGTTTGTTTTGTATTGGCGGAAATTTCGGCAAGCTCTTCTTTTGTTAGTGGTTCCTTTAGAATGAAAATTGACGAAACGCATGCTAAAAACGCAATAGCTGCTGCAAAGAAGAAGGGTGTGCGTACACCGTATTCTGCAATGAATCCACCGATTCCGGGTCCTATAATAAAGCCAGTACTGATGGCAGCAGATAGATAGCCCATCGCTTTTGGCCGTTCCTGTACGGATGTAATATCTGCAACATATGCAGTAACACCGGGCATAATAAAGGCTGCACTAATTCCTCCTAGAGCCCTTGATATATAAAGCATCGATACATTCGTCCCTAAACCAAAGATAAGTTCTGAAGAACCAAAAAGGAATAAGCCCATTATGATCATTTTCTTTCTGCCATAGCGGTCAACCCAGCGTCCTGTGAGTGGTGACATAAGCAGTTGTGCCACCGCAAATACGGCAACAAGGTAGCCCATCGTTTTTCCTGATAATTGCATGAGATTCATAAAAGACGGCATAACAGGGATGATGAGACCAATCCCCAAAAATGCAATGAATATATTGCTTAAAAGAATAATTAATACCATCTTTTGTTCTTTTATTGTTTTCTTCATGTACCAACACCTCTTCCTGTAAGAATCATTGATGTGAGATCCCCCTCCAAAACACTGCCCAAGAGGCCTCTAATTTATCTTTCAGCCGTTTTTCATCATTACCGTATACAAGTTCAAGGATAATGGAATCGATTACTCCTAAGAAGGCAAGGGTTGGCGTTTTTGCTATATCTCCGACTATCATCTTAGCGTCGATCCAATCTTGAAATTTATTCTCCAATAGCACATACACCTTCTCTGCTATGTCAATTACTTCTTTTTCGATTGCTTTTGCAAGATGTGCCGGCGGAAAGAATGACATACGTAGCCAAAACTTTAACTGTTCATTTTTTTGAAAAAGATCGATTTCCAATTGTAGCAGCCTGTATAAATCTTTTTCCGGATTTTGTGAATCAATTTTACTTAAGTATTGAAGTTTTGAAGCTAGTTCAGTTTCTTTTGCATCACGTAACACCTGAAGAAAAAGATCATCTTTTCCTTTAAAATGTGAGTAAATGGACTGCTTTTTCATGCCAACTTCTTCAGCTATTAAAGAAAGGGGCGTCCCTTCATAACCATGAATCGTGAAATATTTTAGAGCGGCGTCCTTAATTTCATTACTTTTCAATAAAATCACCTCGAATTTTACGAACGTTCGTCAGTTATGATAGCAAATTAAATAAATGTAAGCAAGCGAAAAATACATTTTGATATCTAAACAAATAACTTTAAAGATTGACATTCAACCTAATTAGGAAAAGCTTTAAAGGAAGGAGAAGGGATGTCAGGATACGAATGGCATCTGGCTGATTTTACTATATGGTGTTGAAGGATACAGTTTCTTACATATAAAAAGAGTACATTCTAAGAAGAAACAACATTAAAATTTTAACTCTTAACTTCGTTTTATATACATCTTAAAGTGGGTCTAACCCGGAATAGGTCTTAAGTCTGATTTGAAAACGGTTCTTAAGCTCGTTATGGGAAATCAAAAAAATAGTTAAGATAAGAGTATCAAATCGAAGGGAGGCAAGCACAAGATGAAACAATTTCTAGCGTTTATCGCAGCCGGTATTTTGGCTTTAATTGCTCTTGGTAGTCTTGCTGGTATTGTAGGGTTCGCAATTGGAGCAGGGATTGTGTACTGGAGCTATAAATCATTTGTGCGAGCACAATCATTTTTTGGAAAGTTAGCTTGGGGTATTGCTGGTTTAATCGGCTTGTCAATTGCCCTATCTCATTCCCCAGCACTAATCGGTATCGCAGCATTAGTCGTTCTATACTACGGATATCGTGAGTGGAAAAAAGAAAAAAATGTAGTGGATTCTTCTGAGGGTTCTACACGATATAGCAACTTTGAAGATGAGTGGAACAAGTTAATGAAAAACTAATATAAAACAATTTAAATTATAAAGTAGAAGAGAGGAAGATTAGGATGAAACAATCTTTATTCGGACGCGTACGTGATGCAATTTTAGCAGATTTTCATAATGTTTTAGATGAGAAAGAAAGAAAAAATCCAATCGCTATGTTAAATCAATATTTACGTGATAGCGAGCGTGAAGTAACAAAAATTGAAAAATTAATTCAGCGCCATAAAACATTAAAATCTAACTTTGCTCGTGAACTTGAGCAGGCTCGTTATTTCGTAAATAAGAGATCAAAGCAAGCTGTAATTGCGCAAGAAGCAGGAGAAATGCAATTGCATGAACATGCATTAGAAGAAGTCGCATATTATGAAGGGCAAGTCGCTCGTTTAGAAGAAATGTATGCAGGTGTAGTGGAGCAAATTGATGAGTTAGAGCACCGTCTTTCTGAAATGAAGAATAAACTAAAAGAAATGAATGCAAAGCGCATGGAATTAATGGCTCGCGAAAATATGGCACATGCAAACCGTCGTATGAATACAGCTCTTCATAAAATGGATGAGAATAATCCGTTCTTACGTTTTGAAGAAATTGAAGATCACATTCGTGATTTAGAGCTTCGCATGAATGAAGATCATGAGCGTGATACATTTGATATGAAAATTGCAAAACTTGAGCGCGAAATGAAAGAAAAGGATGAAGTATCTTTAACAAAATAATTGTAGTACATTATAAATGAATTTATAGTGATAGAAAAAAGGTATTGTGGAAAGCAATACCTTTTTTATTTACGGCTAATAATTCTCTCATATTGTCTATTATCAATCTACTTTTTTGAGCGGCAGAGAGACGGAATATGATACGAAAAAGGATGTGTAAATAGGAGCAGTTGTTACATGATATTTACTAATTCTACTAAGACTATAATTGTGATTAAAAAAAGCAAGCGTCTCAGTAGGAGTATCTCTCTAGAACATGTTACAATACAGCTAAGAACAAGCAATAAAGGAGAGTTTATTTACGTGAAGATTAAAGCAATTGAACCAACGCCAAGTCCAAATACGATGAAAGTTATCTTAAATGAAGTGTTACCATCAGGAGCACGTAATAATTATACAAATGAAAATATGGAACAAGCACCAGAGCAAGTGCAGCACATTTTAAAAATTGAAGGTATTAAAGGTGTATACCATGTTGCAGACTTTTTAGCAGTTGAGAGAAATGCGAAGTATGACTGGAAAGTACTTTTGCAACAAGTTCGCGCTGTGTTTGGAGAAGAAGTAACTGAAGAAGATGAGAGGGAGCAACTTTCACATTTTGGTGAAGTGAAAGTATTCATTCAAATGTTCTTTACAATTCCGATGCAGGTGAAACTAACAGATGGAACAACGGAAGAACGAGTTGGGTTACCAGACCGTTTTAAAGAGGCGATTATGAAAGTACAAATGTCTGCGCCTAACGTTGTGAAAGAGCGTAAATGGGTAGAACAAAGTACACGTTACGGTAATTTTGAGGAAATTGGAAAAGAAGTTGTCGAAGAAATTGTAGCTGCTTATCCAGAGGAACGCGTTAACAAAACTGTAAAAGAATTATTAGATCAAGCAGGTGCGAAAGAAGTAACGATTACAAAGCGTGAACCATATAAAGTAACAAAGGAAATGATGGCAGATCCTGATTGGAAGAATCGTTATGCAGCGCTTGAGCAAATGGATCCTACAGAAGAAGATATTCCTGTATTGAAGAAAGCATTAGAAGATGAAAAAGTATCAATCCGTCGCCTGGCAACAGCGTACTTAGGTATGGTAAAAGGTGATGAAGTATTGCCATTACTATATAAAGCTTTACTAGATCGATCTGTAAGTGTCCGCCGTACTGCGGGAGACTGCTTATCAGATGTAGGGGATCCAGCAGCGATGTTTGTGATGATTAAATCACTGAAAGATCCAAGTAAATTAGTACGTTGGCGTGCAGCGATGTTCTTATTTGAACTTGGTGATGAAAGTGCGATTCCAGCACTGCGCGCTGCGCAAGATGATCCAGAGTTCGAAGTAGCAATGCAAGCTCGTTTAGCATTAGAACGTATTGAAGGCGGAGAAGAAGCGAAAGGGTCAGTTTGGAAACAAATGACGGAGTCTCGCAAAGGAGAGTAATCCTATGATTGTTTTCTATGATAGCTGGTGTCCGATGTGCACGGCAGTGGCAGAGCGTACGAAGAAGCTTGATAAAAAAGGTACGGTGAAGTTTGTTTCTTTTCGTGATAAAGATGTCGTGGAGGAGTATCAACTTTCCGAAGAGATACAAGAAAAGATGGAACAAAGACTTTACATTTTAAAAAATACTAAATGGTATGACGGAATTGATAGCGTATACGTATTAGCCAAAGCTGTACCGTCATACTGGCTTGCGATACCTTTTATTAAGTTGTCTATTTTATTTGGATTTGGAAATAAAGTATATGATTATATTGCTAATCGTAGAAAACTTGTACCTGTTGGACACTGCCATGAAGGGGTTTGTGAAATTCCTTCAAAAAAATGAAAACATTGCTATCTTTCTTTTGCACCTATTATAAGAGCGTGATATGATGAATTTGGAATGAAAGTTGAAGGAGAGATTACAAGATGTCAAATGCATACGAAGAATATATGCGTCAAATGGTAATTCCAATGCGCCAAGAGCTAGTGCGTGCTGGATTTGAAGAATTAACTACAGAAGAAGCTGTAACAGAATATATGGAAAATGCGACAGGTACAACGTTGGTTGTTGTAAACTCTGTTTGCGGCTGTGCAGCTGGTTTAGCTCGTCCATCAGCTGGTCAAGCGGTTGTACGTTCTGAGAAACAACCTAATCACCTTGTAACTGTATTTGCAGGCCAAGATAAAGATGCAACTGCAAAAATGCGTGAGTACTTCGGAGAAATTCCACCGTCTTCACCATCTATGGCATTATTAAAAGGAAACGAAGTTGTTCACTTCATTCATCGTCATGAAATCGAAGGTGCAACAATGGAAGAGATTATTAATAACTTAGAACAAGCTTTTGATAAGCATTGCTAAAAAAGGGGGAGTGATTCTCCCTTTTTTCTTTATATATGAGGTGAAATGATGATTGTAACAACAGCAGGACGAACGAATGAAGAAATGACAACTTATGCAAAAAAGGTAGCGAAAGAATTACAATCTTCTTTTGTCGTACGGAATGATATATCTGTAGTGAAACTACATGAGCAGTTTGGCCAAGATATACTTGTCGTAGGAAAGAATCGGTTAGCAATTTATCCAAAAGGTACGGAAGAATCTTTCTTTTTCCATCCTAATTCTGCAATGTTTCGTGTGAAAAGATTAATGCGGGGAGAACATGATCCATTAGTAGAAGCTGCAAAATTAGAAAAAGGAATGACAGTGTTAGATTGTACGCTTGGTATGGCATCAGATAGTATTGTAGCAAGCTACGTTGTTGGAGAAGAAGGATCAGTAACAGGTCTTGAAGGAAATCGCTATATGGCTTATATAATGAATAAAGGCTTAAAGCAGTGGTGTGCGGGGATATTAGCAATCGAGGAAGCAATGCGTAGAATTAGAGTGAAGCAAACCGAACATTTTGATTTTCTAAAGAACTGCGAAGACGATAGTTACGACGTTGTGTATCTGGATCCGATGTTTGAAGAAACAGTAATTGAATCTGATGGAATTCGAGGTTTAAAACACTTTGCTTTATATAATGATATTACAGATGAAACGATTGCAGAAGCAAAGCGTGTTGCTAGGAAACGTGTTGTTTTAAAAGATCATTTTCGTAGTACACGATTTGAACGACATAACTTTTTTGTCCATAAGCGAAAAAGTGCAAAGTTTCATTTTGGTGTAATTGAACCTTGCTAATTATTTGAAAAGATGTATAATAATCAATCATATAGGATGTCGTAGATGAAGAGAGTAGTCTGGTTCAGAAGTAAAGCGAGCTAGGGGTGGTGAGAGCCTAGTATGGAGAAACGGATGAAACGCACTTCGGAGACGCTGCTTGAAATGAATAGTAGAGTAAGCCGGGGCCCCCTGTCCTCGTTATCAACGGGAAAGTGGTTCTTCGGAACAACAAGGGTGGTACCACGGGTGATAACTCGTCTCTTTTTTAGAGGCGAGTTTTTTGTGTTTTAAAAAATAAGGAGGGAGTAACATGGAATATAAAATTAAATTTGCAAAAAGTTTATTTGAAGTAATTGAATCAGAATTATTACTGGAACAGATTATAGATCTAATTGAAACTCCGAAGCAAGATGAATTCGGAGATGCAGCATTCCCTTGTTTCATGCTTGCCAAGCAATATAAAAAAGCACCAGCAATTATCGCGAAAGAAATCGCTGAGAACTTAAATGATTCATTTTTTAAAAAAGTAGAGTCAGTTGGACCATATGTGAATGTATTTTTCAACCGTCATATCGTAAGCGATGATGTATTAAAAACGATTTTAGCTGAAAAAGAAGAATATGGACAGGGGCATTTTGGGCGAGAAAAAACAGTAGTAATTGATTACTCTTCACCGAATATCGCGAAACCGTTCTCCATGGGACATTTACGTTCAACGATGATCGGGAACTCTTTAAAACATATCGCTGAAAAGTGCGGATATGAGGTTGTAGGAATCAATTATATTGGTGATTGGGGAACGCAGTTTGGAAAATTAATTACTGCATATAAAAAATGGGGAAATGAAGAGCTTGTAAAAGAAGATCCAATTCGTGAATTATTCAAGTTATATGTTCACTTCCACGAAGAAGTGAAAGAGAACCCGGGGCTAGAAGAAGAAGGTCGTGCATGGTTTAAGAAATTAGAAGATGGTGATGAAGAAGCAGTCTTTTTATGGAATTGGTTCCGTCATGAATCTTTAAAAGAGTTCTCTCGTATTTATGAACTACTTGGTGTTGAATTTACGAACTTCCAAGGAGAGGCTTTCTATAATGATAAAATGGATGACTTTGTTGAAATCTTAGAAGAAAAAGGATTATTAGAAGAATCAGATGGAGCACAAGTTGTTGATTTAGAAAAAGAAGATATGCCGCCATGTTTAATTAAAAAATCAGATGGAGCCACGCTTTATGCAACCCGTGATTTAACAGCGGCACTCTATCGTCAAAACACATATGAATTTGATAAAGCGCTATATGTAGTAGGAGCAGAGCAAAGCTTGCACTTTACACAATTTTTCACTGTATTAAAGAAACTCGGTTATAACTGGGTAGATGGTATGGCACATGTGCCATTTGGACTCATTTTAAAAGATGGTAAAAAAATGTCCACACGTAAGGGGAAAGTTGTATTACTTGAGGAAGTATTAGAAGAAGCGATTACGCTTGCAGAGCAAAATATCGAAGATAAAAACCCGAACTTAAAGCAAAAAGAAGTCGTTGCAAAACAAGTTGGTGTTGGGGCAGTTATTTTCCATGATTTGAAAAATGAACGTATGCATAATATTGAGTTCTCTTTAGAAAAAATGCTGAAATTCGAAGGGGAAACAGGACCATATGTTCAATATACACATGCACGTGCTTGCTCCATTTTACGAAAAGAAAATGTTGAATTTGAAACAGAATCGTTTGCGCTAAACGATGATCATAGTTGGAGTACGATAAAATTATTAAATAGATTCCCTAAGGTCATTGAAACAGCCTTTTCTAAAAATGAACCTTCACATATTGCGAAGTATTTGTTAGATGTTGCGCAGGCTTTCAATAAGTATTATGGGAATATTCGTATTTTAGAAGAGGATCAAGAGAAAGAAAGTCGACTTGCACTTGCTTATGCAGTAACGATTGTGTTAAAAGAAGGATTGCGTTTACTTGGAATGGGTGCTCCAAAAGAGATGTAGGAAAATTACTGTGCAGTAACAATTATTAACGTTACTTAGTTAATTCCCCATCATATGTTATTGAAGACGATGAATAAAAAATAAAGCGTACTATTCGAACAGAATGACAAATCAGGCGTACCGTTAACCTGGTTTGTTTTTTATTTTTTTCTAAGAAAGTTCGTATTTAAAATGAGTAGTCATGATAAAGGAAGGTGAGATTATTAGATATGAAAGTATGTTTTTAGAGGATGGGTAAAAAGCGACTGCCAAAATGATAGGTCTTTAAAAGCATTGCTTTAAGATTTTTTTGAATATAGATGAGTTAATAGGAACGAGTTATACTACGAAGCTTAAGGATTCTATAATTTTTTTACCAAATCAATTAAAATATTACTAGAAAGGATGATCCATATTGATTCGAAGTTTTATTTTACATATCCCTTGTCACAGAAAATCTGAAAGGAGTTTTCTTAAACTACAAAAATACATACCTTTATGTGCACGATGCACAGGTATGTTTATTGGTTTCTTTATGTTCCCAATATATTTTTTAATAACAACCTCGTATACGTTATCTTTGGTACTAGCCTTCTCTGCTCAAATTCCATCATTCATTGATGGCTTCACTCAAAAGTGGAAATGGAGAAGGAGCACAAATTCACTAAGAGTAACTACCGGCATCTTAAGCGGTAATGGTATGGGACTGCTTATCTCATCTAGCATCATATGGATTCTATCTTAAACTCACTATACATCGACGGAGGTATTTACATGTTCTGGATCTACTCAATTCTAATTCTCATTTCAGGTGGCAGTGGAATTGGTTTCATCATTCATGAAAAATATACAGAAGCAATAATTGCTTTTGTTATTTGTGCACTGTTTATCGGGGTGCTATATTTTTATCTTAAGAGAAACCGAAAAAAGAGGGATTTGGATTGTGGCACTTTAGATTGTGTCGATTGCGATTGTGATTGCACGGATTAAACTTCTACTTAATTTTTATAGTAATGTAGGAATATATTTATATAAGGATGGGTTGCTAGATTGAATAATGCATAATTCATATGCAGGAAATAAAGAGAACTCAGAGAAGAAATACTTGATAAACTGCCCGTTCATATGGGGTGAATTGTCGATGTGATTGTTATATAAATACTAGAAACGGGGACGAGAACCTTGAAAAAATTAATAGCTTCTTGCATGGTATGTACATTATTTTTAGGTGTTGTAGGTTGCTCAGATTTTTCTGATAAGGAAGAGAAAGATAACGCTACATCGATAGCCACCATCACAAAAGTTGTACAATTTGAAAATAAAGATGTGGCTTCTATTGAGTTAAAAAATACAAAGACAAACAATAGTAAAGAACTAGCTAGCGAATCTATTATGCAAACGGTCGTTGATAGTCTTCAAAATGCAAAAAAGAAAGATGTGCTCTTAGATAAAGAAGCGCGGAACAATATGAATGCTGTAATGACATTTAAATATAGTGGTGGAGATAAACAAGATTTTTTTGTGTGGTTAGAAGGAAACAATAAGCAGGTTATGTTTGTAGAGAGTACCAATGAACAACATGGAGCGGGTTATGAAGTGAATGGTACATACGCTAAAAATATCATTAAGTTGTTGAAATAATGGTCGACTTGCGATACTGGAGTTTTTTTTAAAGAGATAGGAGGAAGCGAGCAAATGGTAGGCATATTTAGTAATATAATGTTCTTAGTTTTGATTCTATTTCCAGTTCTTACGATTATATTAAATGCGATTGTTTATTGGAAGTTCAAAAAAATATTTATTATGCCAATCATTATTTTCATATTTTCCTTACTATTTATGTTGATTTATGCAAATGAAACCCTTTTTCCCTGGGTTATCATATATACAATGTTATCACTTATAGTGGGACTTTTAATTAAATTCATTTTGTCTAAATGAGTTAAGACTTCTAATGCATGTATACATGTTAGAAGTCTTATTTTTTAGTTTGATAGTATTTTCTAAAAGTAAATATGTCAAAATCGTGTACGAATGAAAATAGATTCGATATTAATTTTGAAAACCTTGCTTAAATCACCCATCTCATATGGAAAAACAGAGATAGTCTTGTTATGATAACATGGCATAGTCCTTTTTTATAACTAAAATAGATAGAATTGTGGGAAAAGTTCAAGAAAAGGACAAACACAAGGGAGGAACAACATGAAGCGTGTTGCTTGGTTTACTGATAGTACAACTGCAAACTTTACAACAGGTGCAGATAATTTTGTTATACCGATTGAAATTGTTATTAATGGTACAGCCTATAAAGACTGTGAAGAAGGTGTTCGTGAACGTGTTTACGATGCGTTAAAAGAAGGTGTAACAGTAACGACGTCACAACCAAATTTAGGAGAAATGGTTGCTCTTTTCTCGAAATGTAAAGAAGAGTATGAAGAAGGATTTGCTATCACAATTAGCGGAAGAGTAAGTGGTACTTACCAAAATATGAAACTTGCTGCAGAAATGGCAGGATTTCCTTTAATCGTAATAGATAGTGAAACAACAAGTTATCCAATGGATGAAATTTTAACAAAAGCGCAAACGTTATACCGTGAAGGTATGACTTTACAAGATATACAAAAGACAATACAACATGTGGAACGTAGTCCTTACTATGTATTTCCAAAGGATTTGAAAGGTCTATATGCAAGTGGACGTGTGAAAGGTGTACAATTTATACTAGGCAGTCTACTAAGTGTAAACTTAATTCTAGAAGTAAAACATGGTGAACTTGTGTTGGAGAAGAAAGTTCGTAAAATACAAAAATGTAAAGAATATATGCGAAGCGAACTTGAAAAAGAACTGCCGGAAGTAGTTCATGTATTCCATGCGAATGATAAAGAAGGAGCAGAAGAATGGATTGCTGATTTCAGAGCAGCATTTCCTGAAATGAAGTTTTTAATTTACCCACTTCCTATATCTTTTGCTGTTCATGCAGGTGCTGGAACAATTGCGATTAGCTTTTCAAAAGGAAAAAACCGTGAATAATTCACGGTTTTTTTATGTAGATAAGATACAAAAAACTTATTAAATTGAATAAAATAGATGCAAAAATAGTTGTTTTTCTTATTTTTAAACAATAATTTAAACTATATCGTTTAATATTGAGAATTATATAAGGTTTTTATTGAATACCTTATATATACTGTGTAAAATCTAAGAAAGCAGATAAGGATACTACTTACAGAATTTGTGAGCGGGAAAGCCCACGAGCTTTAGCTGTGGGAGTGGTCAACGATGCGTAATAAAAATAATTACTTGAGGTGAATGCATGTTAGAATTGAGGCGACTGGAGACATGTTTGAAAGAAAAACGATTTGTAGACGGATTACAAGATGTAAATAGTGAAATTTCTCGTATAAAAGAAGTCAATAAATTCTCTTATTTGAAAGAATGGCTTTCTTCGATTTCATCCACTAAGGAATTTGATACACTGATCCGTCTCACTGACGAAGGGCTTATGCACCAATATAGTGCCTTTTTAATCCGCTATTCATATAAAAAATTTCCAAATATGAGAACGCTCTCGTTATATTGTGATGAGCTAATTGATGACCGAAAAATACTTGATGCTGAAAAATTATTAAAGGACGCCTTGGAAGATATAAAGGTAGATCAAATAGATTCTGATATTTTATCTAAAGCATATTTTACATTGGTAAGGTGCCTACTAGAAATGAAACGAAATGAAGAAGCATTCCAATATATGAAAAAAGCTGAAAGTTATAGTACACGTCCAGTTTTTGATAAATGGGGCTATTTTTATATACAAACAGGAGAATGGGAGAAAGCAGAGAACTCGCTTTTAGCTAGAATGGATCATAAGGAAAATGAAGAATTAGCGATCTATCTATTATCACAGCTGTATGCATATAAAGGCGAACAGAAACGAGCGTTACAACTGATTAACGACGCGATAGATCAGTTTCCGCAAGTACCGTATTTTTATTTTGAGAAGTTGAAACATTTACTAGATTTACAGCGTTATGAGGAAATGCTAATTGTAATAGATAAGATCAATCGGATATTGCCGTATCATTCATATAAAACTTATTTTACACATTTACGTGCAGAAGCGTTGTATAAACTGAATAAAACTCAGGATTTACTTGTTTTATTAAAAACGGAAGTATGTTTAAAAAAGTCGCTATATCATAATATGGAAAAATACCGGGCTGGAAAAAAAATAAGATTACCATTAGTACCAATCGTACAAAAAGATAACTATTGTGTTCCAGCGAGCTTGGAGATGATGCTCCACTTATGGGGAGAAAGGTGTACACAAGATGAAATTGCGGATCATATATTTGATGTAACAGGATCGAAGTTTTCAGATACGGTTACGTATTTAGAAAAAATGGGCTATGTTTGTCGTTATTTCAAGGGAAACGAAAAGAATTATAAAGCATTACTTGACCGAAACATTCCAGTTTTATTAAGTATAGATATTGAACATGCATCCCACGTTCAAGTTCTTTCTGGATATGATGATCAGTTACAAGCTTTTTTTGTTCAAGATCCTAACTTTTTGGAACCACTTTTTATTGAATATGAGAAGCTGCAGGAAAGATATCGTTACACCGATGGCCTATCTATTGTATTTGTTCCTAAGGAGGAAAAGGAACAATTGTCATTTTTAGTAGAAGAGGAAGATGTATATTTCCGCAAGCTATTCTCTTTGACGGATCATTTAGAAGAACAGGATAAACAAGGAATTGAAAAATTAGTTTCATTTTTACAAGAGACAAGCGAAAATCCGTACACGTGGTTATATACAATTAAACATATGGATGTGGAAGTAAATCAGGAGTTTATTCTTTTTTGTGCTGAAAGGTTAATAAAGAAATATCCAGATTCAGACTTTGTTAAGCTTCATAGTGCACAATGCTTTATCCGTATACAAGATATGGAGCGAGCTAGTGATGTCTTACAAAGTGTCGAGAAAAAGAATAATCAAGCATTGTATCATTTTATACATGGACGCTATTCTTTAGAGAAGGAAGAGTATGAGGAAGCAATTTCTAGTTTTCGCTCATCGTTACAATTAGATGCTGATCAGCCAATCGCATGGAGTTTTCTAGCATTATCATATATGTATATCGATCAGTCTGAACAGGGCTTGAAAATGTCACAAATTGCACTAGGGCGTCATCCTGATCGGTTTGTTCTTGTAAACCATGGTTTGATCTTAATGGATTTAGAGCGCTATAAGGAAGCATATGAAGTGTTTAATGATTTATTGAAAGAATATAAGTGTGAAGCACATATATGGTATGAAAGAGCCAAATGTGCGCATCAAATGGAGAAATTGCATTTAGCAATCAAAGGACTTCGCACAGCAATTCAATTAGATAAAACAGTATCATATCCATATGTGAAACTCTCAGAAATATATGAATTAGATTTAGATGATAAGAAGGGTGCAGAAGAAATTTTATTGCAGGGTATCGAAAATTGTGAAGAAGCAACGTCATTATATGTTCGATTAGGAGATTTACATTTTCAAAATGATGAATTTGAAGAAGCTGAAAAAATATATAAACGTGCTTTAGAAGAGAATAATAGAGATGTTTATTCTCATTTTGGTTTGATTCAAATTTATATGGCAAAAGAACAGTATGGTGATGCAAAGCGTTATATTTTTAGTATGGAACAGCAATTTGAACAAAATGATGAGTTTCTTATGAATGCAGGAATGGTACTGTGGGATGCTGAAATTGAATTAGGAGCTAATGAAGAACAATTAAAGATAGCGTTGTCTAAGTTAGAGAAGGGTATCCGATGTTTGAAAAATAATATAGCAAATATGTTAGAAGAATATGTAAATAGAGTTGAAGGAACGGTATTTGTACAACGTGGGATAACCTTTTTAAGGAAATTAGGAAAAGAAAGACCAGATGTAATCGAGTATGACTGTTATGCTGGTATTTTATATGAATCTCTTGGACAATATGATCAAGCAATGAAACGATACCATCAGGCAATAAAGCTCAGAAAGAGCACGCTTCCGTATTATCGCATTGGTGAATCCCTTATGGCATTAGGAGAATTGGAATCGGCAAAAAATGCGTATGAGACTTGTTTAGAAATGGATTCAACTTTTATTGGAGTGCACGTAAAGCTAGCGGAAATATATGAAAAAGAAGAAAATCGTCTAAAAGAACAATATCATATGTTTCAGGCAATGCTGCAAGAGCCGATGATCGTAAATATGGAGTATTTAGCAGAGCTTTCAGTAGAAAATTGTCTTCATAAAGAGCTTTTATCTGAGTTAGATAAATTAGATGGTAAAGTAGATGAAATGTGGCGTTTAGATGCCCTTGCATATGTATATGGTGCCATGAAAGAGAGAGAGAAAGAACAAGAGCTAGTGGAAGAAGCTTTACAAATAGATGAGGAACATGTAGAAGTACGATATCACTATGCAAAAGTACTTGTTAAAAAAAGGGATTCAGAAGCGCTTCCATTTGTTACAAGTTTAATAAGACAAGACATTGAAAATGAGCGTGTATTTGAAGTGTACGTTCAAGCGATGGAACAACAGCGGAAAGTATCTCAAATACGAGATTCTCTTCATTTGTTGCCCGTTAAGAAAAAAGAAAGAAGCACTGCATTTATGTATGCTGCATCTGTACTTGCTGAGAGATTAACTGCGCAACAACAAAATGAAGAACCGAAGAAATCAATTTTTACAAGAGCATTTTATCGAATGAAAAACCGTGCGAAAGAAATCTCGCTTATTACAACTGTAATTGATTTATTTGAAATCTCTTTAAAGTTAAATGCTAGAAATAGTATGGCAGCGCAGCGGTTAGCGATATTTTATGAAAACGGAAATATGATTAAAGAAGCGATAGATGTATTACAAACATCATTAGAAAACATTTGGGATGTTAGCACGGTAAGGCAACTTGTAAATCTTCTCATCGAACACGGTGATGAAGATGAAGAGATGTTAAGAGATGCTCTTGAATTCATAAAACAGATGATTAGAGAAGAGCCCAATGATTATAACACTCTGTTATTACATTCCAATGTTCAGTTCATGTTAGGGGAAGAGAAACAGGCAGAAAAAATCTGTTTACAATTAATTGAAAGAATGCCTTTTGTGAGCCGTGCATTCCTTGTTTTAGCGGAAATCTATCAAAGTGAAGCGAGATTTGAAGATTCTATTTCAATGTTAGAAGAGGGAGTCTTGCATCATCCAAAAGATCATACGATGTTTCTCGCATTAGCAGCGTCTTATCAACAGATTGGAAAAACAGAAAAGGCAGAAGAGCTAACAAATTATATATTATCTTTCGATTCTTCGGATTTGTTAGTTCGATACAATAGAGCATGCTATTTAGCTGTTTTAAATAGAAATGCTGAGGCGAAAGCAGAACTTGAAACAGTTCTTCATGAAGATGAAACTGGATTTTTTGCAGAACTTGCGGAAGATGATGAAGATTTAGTGGAAGTATGGGAAACGATAAAGTAACAGAAATCTTTTATGATGTATAAGATTCGAAATTTAGGATGAAAATGAAAATATATTTTTGAATTGATTGACAATTATCTGTTTCATGGAATAAAATAACTGTTAATAAAAGTATACAAATCTGAAGACGAGAAAGAGTAAAATATCGTACTGTTCTCCAGAGAGCCGGCACTATGCTGAAAGCCGGTGTACAGACTTTATTTGAAAATCATCTCCGAGGAGCCGTGGCTGAATAAAGTAAGCTCGGACGGATGTCTACCGTTACAAAGAACGCGTATGTTAGTACGTTGCTAAGTGCTATTGGTGAAGATGCTAATAGAATTAGGGTGGTAACGCGGGTAAACCCGTCCCTACTTATAGGGACGGGTTTTTTGTGTGCTTTTACAAAATTTCAAAGGAGTGATTGTAAATGGAGAAGGTAGATGTAAAAGAATCAGCTGTAGGGAGAGAAACACGTATTCGCAAGCAGTGGAACAAGCAGAATATCTTTGAGCAATCCATTCGAAATCGTGAAGGTGCACAATCTTTCGTTTTTTATGAAGGGCCACCAACTGCAAATGGATTGCCGCACGTGGGGCATGCGCTTGGACGAACAATTAAAGATTTAGTGGCAAGATATAAAACAATGACTGGATATAAAGTACTCCGAAAAGCTGGCTGGGATACACATGGATTACCGGTAGAATTAGGAGTTGAAAAACAGCTTGGTATCTCTGGTAAACATGAGATTGAAGAATACGGAATTGAACCATTTATTCAAAAATGTAGGGAAAGTGTATTTACGTATGAAAAGCAGTGGCGTGAATTTACTGAGAGCATCGGATATTGGGTTGATATGGATGCCCCGTATGTAACGTTGGAGAATTATTATATCGAAAGTGTATGGAATATTCTTGGAACAATTCATGAAAAAGGGCTGCTATATAAAGGACATCGAGTTTCGCCGTATTGCCCAAGTTGCCAAACATCACTTAGTTCGCATGAAGTGGCGCAAGGATATAAAACAGTAAAAGATTTAAGTGCGACTGTGAAATTTAAAGTGTTAAATAGTGAAAATGAATATTTTCTCGGATGGACAACAACTCCGTGGACGTTGCCTGCCAATGTAGCACTTGCTGTACATCCGGATATGGAATATGTGAAAGCAGAGAAAGATGGAACTGTTTATATTGTCGCAAAAGAGCGTGCAAATTACGTATTAAAAGATGGCTATCAAGTATTATCTACTCATAAAGGAGAAGAATTAGTAGGTACTTCATACGTAGCACCATTTCCTATGGATGAAGTTACGAATGGATACCGTGTTATTTCAGCAGACTTTGTTACAGGAGATAGCGGAACGGGGCTTGTTCATATCGCACCAGCTTATGGAGAAGATGATTATAAAGTGGTGCAAAATCAAGGGTTATCGTTCCTACATGTTGTGGATGAGCAAGGGAAGTATACGGACGCTGTTCCATTTTTACAAGGTAAGTTTGTGAAAGAATGTGATGTTGATATTGTTCGTTATTTAGCTGGAGAAGGCTTGCTATACCATAAAGAGAAATATGAACATAGTTATCCGCATTGCTGGCGCTGTGATTCACCACTCCTGTACTATGCTGGAGAAAGCTGGTTCATTCGGACAACTGAGATTAAAGAGACTTTCTTACAGAATAATGATGCAGTCACATGGTATCCAGATCATATGAAACACGGGCGATTCGGGAAATTTTTAGAGAATATGGTGGATTGGAATATTAGCCGGAAACGATACTGGGGAACACCGTTAAATGTATGGGAATGCGAAAACTGTGATCATCAATTTGCGCCTAAGAGTATCGATGAATTAAGAAAGCATAGCGCAAGGCAGACAGATGAAAATTTAGAGCTTCATAAACCGTATGTAGATGAAGTGAAAGTATGCTGTGAAAAATGCGGCAATTCAATGACTCGTACGCCAGAAGTAATCGATGTATGGTTTGATAGCGGTTCAATGCCATTTGCACAATATCATTATCCGTTTGAAAATAAAGAGTTTTTTGAGGAGCAATTTCCAGCTGATGTAATCGCTGAAGGTGTTGATCAAACGCGTGGTTGGTTTTATAGCTTATTAGCAGTAGCGGCTTTATATACTGGAAAAGTACCATACAAACGTGTGTTATCCCTTGGACATGTGCTAGATGAACAAGGACAGAAAATGTCTAAAAGTAAAGGGAATGCATTGGATCCAGTAGAGTTAGTTGAAAAGTTTGGTGCAGATGCATTAAGATGGGCACTTCTCGTTGATAGTGCACCATGGAATGCAAAGCGTTTTTCAGAAAGAACAGTGCAAGAAGCGAAATCAAAACTTGTAGATACACTTGTGAATGTATATAGCTTTTATGTTTTATACGCAAATTTAGATGAATATGATCCAAAAGGGAAGTACGAGGTTAAGAGAACAAAACTAGATGAGTGGGTACTATCACGTCTTCACAGTACAACGAAAAAAGTAAGAAACGCATTAGAAGAGTATCAATTTACAAATGCAGCTCGTGAAATTGCGGCTCTTGTAGATGAGGTCAGTAACTGGTATGTAAGACGTTCTCGCAATCGTTTTTGGGAGTCTGGCATGAATCCTGAAAAGGCTGCGGCATATGAAACACTTCATGAAGTGCTTGTAACAATTAGTAAATTACTGGCTCCGTTTACTCCATTTGTAGCGGAAGATATTCATCTTAACTTAGAAGGAAGTAGCGTTCATTTAGCGGATTATCCAGTAGTAGATGAAATGGTTATTCAAACAAAACTAGAACAAGAAATGGATGCTGTTTTACAAGTTGTTGAGCTCGGGCGTAGTAATCGAAATCAACATGCATTAAAAGTAAAACAACCATTAGCAGAGCTTGTATTACTTGATCATCATGAGCAGAAAGTGGACTGGGGATCTTATCGTGATATTGTAATGGATGAACTGAATGTAAAAGCATTTCATGTAGAATTAGATGAAACGAAGTATACAACATATCAATTAAAGTTGAATTTTAAGACGGCAGGACCAAAGTTTGGGAAGAACGTCAATGCTGTAAATCAATGGCTAAAACAATTATCGCAAGAAGAAGTACAAAATTTTGTTGTAGATGAAAGAGCAACACATAAGCTTGTCTCAGGAGAACAGGTTATAGTAACACTTGAAGATGTATTCGTAGAACAAGTACCAAAAGCAGGATTTTCTAATACAACAAATGGACAATATACAGTCATGTTAGATACAAACGTAACAAACGAATTGTTACAAGAAGGAGTAGCACGAGAGTTTATCCGAGCTGTTCAAGAGTATCGAAAACAGTTGAATTTACCAGTTAATTTGCGAGTAGATGTAATTCTTGATACAGAAGCTGAATTACAGAACACGCTAACAAAATATAAAGATTTGTTAGAAGAAAGCTTGTTAGTACAGCAATTTACATTCCACACGTTAACACAAGAGGATGATGAAATTTCTTTAGGTGAGAAAAAGGTTCGAATCAAATTAAGTCGAGCTAGCTAAATTGCAAAAAGTAGTATGTAATAAAGCGAAACTTTAATCCGTGGGGGGGGGACATCCCCCACGGATTCTCACCTCTTACCAATCGGGCTTTTACGGGCAGTTGATCTCCCACCTATTTTCCTTGTTTCTCTCTGAATCTTGAGGTGGGAGTCTTAATGCCCGTTAATGCGGGATAAAAAGTGAAGTTACAAAATCCTGTGTGAATTATGCAGGATTTCGTTTTTATTCTACGAAAGAGACAGGGATTATAACCTGTTTGCAGTTGAAAACGATAAAGAAACACAACTTATATAAAAACATCAGTATTCTTTTTGTTTAGAACACATGCGGCAGAGGTGATTATGATAGATATTTCACAAAAATTAAAGATTGAAGCTTTACAGAACAAAATGTATGATCAGTTTGATCGAGAGATATTGAATATTTTAAATGGACAGGCAATGTATGAGCAATTTCAAACACATCAATTAATGAGAAAAAGTGATTATGTTCTTTTTAATGAAGCTATGTGTTCACATGAAACAAGTGATATAATTTTTAGTGATGAATTTAAAAAATTAAGAGCTTCAGGACATCAGGTATCTTTACAAGAATATGAGAATATTACCGTTGCTCCTTTGAAACTACTGCTTAAAAAACGTTACAAATGCATTGTTTTATGGTTTGGTGATGACATGTTCTGTCAGATGAACTTGCTGACGGTGCTGGCATATTTAGAGCAATTGGGATATAAAGGTAAAGTATTCTTCCAAATGGTGAATGAAATGACTTATGAGGTAGCAGAACTTGAGATGTTTCCAAAAGGTTATAACGAAATTTATCAGCAGGTATTGATCCAGTATCGTTTTCCTAACGTTCAATTAATACCGGTCATGTTTCAGGGAATCAGTCTATATTTGGAATACTTAAAGAAAGATAACGAAATTACAGCTTATATTAAAAAACATCTAGATAAACCCCAGGATGAATTACTGAAAGATTTATTTCATTTGTTTCCTCAGTATGGTTTAGGTGATGTGCAATATTTAAAAATTATTGAAACCATAGCTAAAACATAGTGTCGTTAGCTATGGTTTTATTTATAAAAAATAGATTAATCAATTAATAATTCACCCAGTAATCTTTCTCATAATCCGCTCTATAGGTCCTCTAGAAAATTTATTTCTCCAGAAAATACTAAATAATATACAAAAAATGAAGAAAAAAATAGCGAATATTAACACAAAATCTAATTCAATAATTCTTCTTTTAATTTCCATGGGGAAAACGTCCTTTAAATATGCTATGCAATACTCATAGTGAGTTATATTTTTCGAAAGTATTTATTACGTTCATACACAAATATTGAAAAAATATTACTTTATCTATTCGTGTGAAAAAGAGAAAGGTAATGTAATCCACCTTATAGAATTACTCGTACATTCAAAATTTATTAAAGAGAGTGGAGAGTGATTCGAATGTTGAAAAAAAGAGTAGTGGCAATTGCTACAGCAATACCGTTAGTACTAGGGACAGTATCGACTGTTTCCGCGGTGGAAGAGAAACAAGTAAAGATAGATAGGTATTCTCCTCAGGAAAAAGCAGCCGAATATTTAAAAGCGAATGCCGCGCAATATTCATTAAAGCCGGATCTATCAGACTTACAGTATATTTCAACAACGGATACACAGGTAGCTTCCTATGTTAGATTTCAACAAGTAGTAAATGGTGCTCCTGTATTTTCAAGACAAATAACCGTGACTCTTAATGGAAAAGGTCAAGGATTACTTGCAGTTTCTGATTATCAGCCTGTTCAGAGTGTGAAAGAAATAAAGCAAAAGATTAGTGAAAAAGATGCAGAACAAAAATCAAAGGCATATGTTGGCGGAGAAAGTGAACAAAATTTATGGGCTCCAACAATGAATGAATTTGGGTATGTTATTGAAGATGGAATTGCTATTCCAGTATACCGAGTTGTAGTCCACTCCAATCAGCCATTTGGTGCGTGGGAAACATTTATTGATGCTGAGAGTGGAAAGTTACTAAAAAAAGTAGATATAAACCGGAAAGCAGAGGGGACAGGAAAAGTATTCTTGCCTAATCCTGTTGTATCAAGTGGTAGTTTAACTGGATTAAAGGATAATAATGATAAAGATTCAGTAGAATTAAATAATCAATTAAAAACGGTTACTCTAAAAGGTTTGAATGGAACTGGCTTTTTAATTGGAGATTATGTCACAATTTCTTCAAAGGCAAAAACAAAATCTTCAACTCTTCAATTTAATTACACTCGTTCTAATGATAGTTTTGAAGATGTAATGGCATATTACCATATTGATACTTTACAACGATATATTCAGCAAATAGGTTTTGAGAATATTAATAATCGCTCAATTAAAGTAAATGTGAATGGAACGACAGCTGATAATTCTTTCTATTCGCCATCAACGAAAGCTTTGACATTCGGAACGGGTGGAGTAGATGATGCTGAGGATGCAGGAATTATCGCACATGAATATGGGCATTCGATTCAAGATAATCAAGTTCCAGGCTTCGGAAATTCTGCAGAAGGCGGGGCGATGGGAGAAGGATTTGGAGATTTCTTAGGTGCAACTTATGAGGATGCTGCATCAACGACAGGATATGGAAAAGCCTGCGTAGGAGAATGGGATGCGGCTTCTTATTCCAGCTCAAATCCAACATGCTTACGCCGATTAGATAATAATAAGGTGTACCCAAGAGATGTGCAAAATGAAGTACATGCAGATGGAGAAATTTGGGCGCAAGGAGAATATGAAATGGCGCAAGCTTTTGGCCGTGATGTAGCGACAAAAATTATTTTACAATCACATTGGTCATTAACGCCAAATGCGACATTCCGTGATGGGGCAAAAGCGATTAAGCAGGCAGATGCACTACTTTACGGGGGAAAACATGCAGCGGAAATTGATCGGATTTGGGCAGCGAGAGGAATTAGTTCGAATTAAGAATATGAATGAATGATAAAGAAACCCTGGCATAACACCGATTATGCCAGGGTTTCTTTATTATTTGTATTTACTATCAAAAATTACCTATCCATTCATCTAGGGGTTTTCCAAATTTATTGATTTACTGATGCAAAGACAGTCTGAGAGAAAGTGGGTACAATTTGATTTAATACTACATCTAATGATTGACCATGGGCTAGTAAGAGTTCATCAAGGAAGCGCTGTCCTTCAGTAGATGAAGTGAGAATGGTAGTTACTAGCTGTGGATCAAATATAGTATGTGGTGAGACGGCTAATGAGTTTACTGCCCAATACATTCCGTATAATTTGAAATCACGCTCCGTTGTTGCATATTTAAGAAATAAATCCATATATTTTTGACCAAAAGAAATACCTTTCAATTGTTGTGAACTTACATATTCGACACCTTCCCACTGTAAATCAGTAGCACAATTGAGCCACCAAGCTGGTTCGATTACATCTTGCATTTTTTTGAGGACTCTTTGTTCAAAATGTGGAGTAGGATTATTTTGTTGTTCTTGCAAGCAGGACTCGAGAACTTCTACTTCAATTGCAGCAACGGTCATTCCTTGGCCAAAAATAGGATCGTAAATACAGAATGCGTCACCTAAGACTAACAATCCAGAGGGCCATCGATCCATTTGTTCAAAGTGATGACGAAACAGTTCTGGAACACGATAACTCCGAGGGGAGCATATTGGTTCAAACTCATGCAAAATCTCGCCGATTATCGGACTTGGGAGTTGAGTAATAGCCTGTTCAAACTCTTCGGCATTTGTAGGAGGAAAATGTCCGCCCGGACGGTAGAGTAACATTTCGGCAATATTATTTTCAATAAAGGAAAAGACGCCTGTAAAAGTTTCTTTAGTAGGCTGTCCTGCAATGTTAATTGTGTCCCATTTGTCTGTAAGAGGGAGTAGGTGGGAAGGGACATTATAACGGCGGGTACTATATCCAAGAGAGACTTTCAAACGATCTGATTCTGGAATATCATAACCGTGATTTTGAAGCCAATTTACTAGTTTAGAGGAACGACCACTCGTATCAACTATCAAATCAGCATGCAGTGAACGTATTTGTTCAGATTTTCCGCGTTCTGAGACTTTGACTCCTGTAACAGTTGTTTGATCAATTTTCATTGATAAATCCATTACGTTATGATTTGTGAGAAAACTAACATTAGAAATTTTTTTTACTTGTTTTCGAAGTACCCATTCAAGCAAGGCCCTACTGAATTTGACATCATTCCGTGGATATTGCATTTCTATCGTGCCATATTGATTCATGTTGTGGATGGTTTTGTTTAGTGCTGAAGGTGCACCTTGTGCTGCTAAATCATTTTCATAGCCTGGAAAGAGTCGTTCTGTAATCAATTTACCACGCTGGGTAAAACGATGTGGATGAAAGGCTTGTGGAGTACCAGGACGGTTGTCAGGTCTTTCTGGAAAAGTATCTTTATCGACTATAAGTACTTCTTTATAGTAGGTAGAAAGTACTTTTGCAGTTAGTAACCCTCCAATACCACCCCCAATGATAATCGCTCGTTCTGTTTTTCCTGTTGTTAGTGCATAATGGGTATGAGTCATAATCATAAACCTCCATTTATAGGTCAATTTTAATCAATATATTTCCTTTACACACTGGTTATTAGTGATTGACTTTGATTTTTCCTGCATACAAAATTAAACCTTCTGCACTAAGGTCAGTTGATGGAGCATACTGAGGAGTTGAAAGGTAGTTAGCGTTTTTGAAGGAAAAAAGAATGATATAAAAAAGCGCCATTCTTTCTTAAGATTGTTTAGAAAGAATGGCGCAATTTTGCATTTGATATATTTATATTATAAGTTTGGAGATATAAATAGGGTAGTACAAAGAGTTTTTTTACTCTTGTAGAAGCATTTCATTTTTGTGATTCCTTAAAAACAAAATGTTCCTTAAATTTCCTTCCCTCAATTTTTTGACCATTTCGCATGGCGCGGAAAGGAGGTTCTTGCCATGTAATCATGACATCTACTTCGTCTACTTTTATAGAAACAGGAAAATTCGCATGTTCAAATCCTATTTTTCGACTTGCTAATCGAACTTCTTTTAAAGAAAATAGTTCATATTTTGTCTCTGTTTTTAGTTCATTTCGAAACACTTCTACTTGAACGTTATAAACTTCATCTTTTCCGATGTTTTGTACGGAGAAGTGATATGTGTGACAAATACCTTTTTTAGGTTGTACTATGTCTTTGTCTATTTTCTTTACTTCATCAATATTGACTTTCTATTGTTTTGAATGTTGTGAGACAGGTAAAGATTGTGGAGAATAAGCGGATGCTTGATTTGGTATAATCAAGCATAATAGTAATAGCGAGAAACTTACAATTTTTCTCATGTATAGACCTCCAGAATAAATTTATTAATAATATGTGCGGGAAAATAAATTTTCATGTAACGTAAATAAATTGATTCAAAAGATAATGTACGGATGTTTTTAAATAAAAAGGATATAGTAAAAGAAATTGAAGAAGTAGCAAATGAAAATGATGTTGTATTAGTGACAAGATTATGAGGGATGGTAGTAGAAGACAATGGACTTGAAATTAAAATCAGAAAATAAAGAAAAAGTACTTGCGTTTTTTCTTTTAAAGGAATAGAATACTCTGTAAATATAAAAAGTGATGAACAGGAAAAGTACATGGTGCAAGGGTCTACAGAGAGCAATCGACTGCTGAAAAGATTGCGATACCGCATGATGGAAAGACACCTGTGAGCGTTGCTTTGAACGTGATGATTAGTAAAAGCAAACGGTACCTACCGTTATCAGGATTAAGATGGTCAGTATGACAATTTGGGTGGTACCGCGGAAAAATCCGTCCCTATTTATAGGGGCGGATTTTTGTATTCTTTGAAAGGAGGTGAGTGGCCGTGGATGATGATGATGACAACAATAATCTAAATAAATATGAGCACATAGGAGGAAAAAATAATGAGCGAAACAATGAAGCGGTCACTCGTTCGTGAATGTAAAACGTCTAGTAAAAAGGTGGTTTTACTACAAGGTTGGGTAAAAAAAATTCGTCACTTGGGGAATGTCAGTTTTTTATTATTACGTGACCGAACAGGTGTCATCCAATGTGTGTTAGAAAAGGACTTAGCTGGATATAAAGTAGATGTAGAAAGTGTTGTTCAAATTATTGGTAAACTTGTGGAGACTACAAAAACAGAATTAGGCGCGGAAGTAATTGTAGAAGAAGTAAAAGTGTTAAATACCTCTGATTCAATTCCTTTTGAAGTGAATAAAAGAAAATTGCAAGTTGGTTTAGATCAAATGTTGAATGAGCGCGTCGTATCGCTTCGGCATGAACGAATTCAAGCGATTTTTACAATCCAATCTATGCTTGTTCAGGCATTTAGTGAATTTCTAATAGAGAACGATTTCACACGTATCTTTACACCAAAAATTGTTTCGCAAGGAGCAGAAGGTGGCGCAAATGTTTTTAAGCTGCCATATTTTCAAAAAGAAGCATATTTAGCTCAATCTCCGCAATTTTATAAACAAATGATGGTAGCTGGTGGACTAGAACGTGTTTTTGAAATTGCTCCTGTTTATCGAGCAGAACATCATAACTCCTCTCGTCATTTGAATGAATATATATCTTTAGATGTAGAACTTGGGTTTATTCATGATTTTCATGAGGTGATGGAATTAGAAAAGGATGTTCTACGTTATATGTTTGAAAAGGTAGAACAAAAATGTGGAAAAGAATTACAACTCTTGCAAGTTACAGTTCCTATCATTACGGAAATTCCAAAGGTTACACTGGCAGAGGCGCAGCATATTTTGAAAACAAAGTACCATAAAGAATCACCAGCAGGAGATTTAGATACAGAAGGTGAAAAGTTGCTTGGAAAATATGTGAAGGAAACATACGGTAGTGATTTTGTCTTTATTACACATTATCCGAAAGAAGCAAGGCCGATGTACACGATGCCAAATAAAGAAAATCAAGATGTTACGGACTCCTTTGACTTATTGTATAAAGGATTAGAGATTACATCTGGTGCGCAGCGCATTCATGAGTACGATATGTTACTTACTTCTTTTAAAGAAAAAGGGTTACATCATGAAAAATTTCAGTCGTATATGGATACATTCCGGTATGGTTGTCCGCCACATGGTGGATTTGGAATTGGATTAGAAAGGCTTGTATATAAATTTTTAGAATTATCGAATGTACGAGAAGCGAGCGCATTTCCGAGAGATTGTACGCGTCTTGTACCATAAATTGAAAAGAATCTTCGTGCTTGATGCGAAGATTCTTTTTTATGATAGTGATTTGTATAGTAAGTTTCTTTCGTAGTAGTTTTTTGTTTGAAAGTAGAAAAACGTCTTTTTTTCGACAAAAAATAAATATCTTTCTTGACAGTCATACATATAAACGATATAATTCGTAGTAATTTCAAAAGAAATTATATTCAGAATATTAGATTGCGTTGAATAGGAGTAGTAAGGTTATGTGTTTGTACAGAGAGCTATGGGTTGGTGTGACATAGTCAAATAACATCCTGAACTCGCCTAGGAGCAGTAAGGTGGAACAGAAGTCTAATTCTTAGTAAATCTTAACGGTTAACCTTCGATAACAGGTTTGTAATCAAACGATTACTGCTAAGGTGGATTCATAATGGAATCAATAAGAGTGGTACCGCGTTAAGTAAATGGCTTAGCGTCTCTTTATATAAAGAGATGCTGGGCCATTTTTTATTATATATAGGAAGAAATGGAGGGTTTATTTGGATTGGTTAATTATATTCGTTTATTAATATAAAAAGATTTAATTAGGAGGAAAATAGGATGAAACAGACGGAGCAATGGACTTCGAAATTAGGTTTTATAATGGCCGCAGCAGGATCTGCAATTGGACTTGGAGCAATATGGAAGTTTCCTTATATTGCTGGAAAGAGCGGGGGAGGAGCATTCTTTTTAATCTTTATATTGTTTACAGTATTAATAGGTCTGCCGTTACTAATAGCTGAATTTATGATAGGGCGTAGTACACAGAAACAAGCAATTGGAGCATTTAAAAGCATCGCACCGAATACAGGATGGCATTGGATAGGACGTCTTGGCGTTGGCACTTGTTTTATTTTGCTATCATTTTATAGTGTTGTTGGTGGCTGGGTATTAATCTATTTATTCAGAGGGATTACTGGACAATTGATTACACCGCAGCAAAATTACGGCTCTTTATTTACAGAAACAATTGGAGACCCTGTTTGGGCCATTGCTGGTCATTTTGCTTTTATGTTTATTACAATTTGGATTGTATCAAAAGGAGTACAAAATGGAATTGAAAAAGCGAGTAAATATATGTTACCAGCATTGTTTGTTCTGTTTGTCGCTCTTATCGTTCGCTCCTTAACACTTGATGATGCGATGAAAGGGGTTAAATTCTTCTTACAGCCGGATTTCTCAAAAATCACATCGGAAAGTATTTTGTTTGCAATGGGACAATCATTCTTTGCAATTAGTATAGGGATTTCAATCATGGTCACGTATAGTTCTTACTTAAATAAAAAAGAAAGTTTACCACGTTCTGCGGTAACGATTGTTGGACTGAACCTATTTGTTTCTCTATTCGCAGGGCTTGCTATTTTTCCAGCAGTCTTTTCACTAGGAATGGAGCCAACAGAAGGACCAGGTTTGTTATTTATCGTATTACCATCTGTATTTAGTCAAATTCCATTTGGAAATTTCTTCTTAACAGTATTTCTTGCGTTATTCACGTTTGCAACGTTAACATCTGCATTTTCTCTACTTGAAACAGTTGTTTCAGCACTAGCGAATGGGCAGCAAGAAAGAAGAAAGAAATTGTCATGGATCATTGGATTTTTAATTTTCTTAATAGGTATCCCATCTGCACTTTCATTTGGTGTATGGAGTGATATTACAATCTTCGGTAAAAATATTTTTGATGCGGTAGATTTTTTATCTAGTAATATTTTAATGCCGCTTGGAGCCTTATTCATAAGTATTTTCGTTTCATTTAAAATGGAGAAAAAGGTATTAGAAGCAGAATTCTTTGTTGGCGGGAATTACGGAAAATCAATATTTACTTGCTGGGTATTTTTGCTTCGATATGTTGCGCCGATTGCGATTATCATTGTCTTTTTGAATGTAATTGGGATTATTTAACTTTAAATGTTACAATATTCTGAATTGAGAGGGTGAGGGGATGTATTACTATATTACGGATATATAACGTATACGGATTCGTGGTCCTCCTGTTTGCATATGAAGTAAAAATATAAAAGAGGAAGAGAGAAGATGAAACAAGAAAAAGAAGTAGCATTACAAGGGGAAATGGTGGAAGTACGTGGGAAAAAGCTGTATGTGGAGATTCATGGGTCATTGGAAAATCATCCTGTATTGTATCTACATGGAGGTCCTGGTGAGATGTGTTTTGATTTTTCTTATCATCAAGCACATCGATTACAAGATTCTTTTCGACTCATTGCTATTGATCAACGTGGGGTAGGGCGTTCGGAAGAGATTGGGAGGCAAGAGCAGTTTGGATTAAGGGATCTTATTGAAGACTGCGAAGAGTTAAGGAAGATGTTACAAATTGAAAAATGGTCTGTTATTGGACATTCCTTTGGTGGTTTTCTAGCGTTGTTATATGCAGAAATGTATCCGCAATCTATTCAAAAAATTATTTTTGAAGGTCCTACTTTTGATTTTGCATTAACTAGTAGAGCATTATTAAAAAAGACAGCATTTCTACTAAAGAAGTATGGAAAAGAAAAACAGGGGAATGAATGCATAACGATCATCGAGAGCGATGCTAGTTCAGAGGAACTACTAGAGGCTTATTCGAAATTAAGTGGCGAATTAGAAGAGAACAGAATGGAAATATATAATTACGGTGAGGATGAAACGGATTATAGTTTATATAGTGAAGAAGAATGGGAAGAATTTTATAATCGTTCCGAAATTCATTTTACAAGATTGAAAGAGGAAGGGACTATTCATCAATCACTATTATCAAAATTAAAAAATGTTGAGAATCCGATGTTGCTCATCATAGGGAAATATGATGTGGTAACCTGTAAAAAACAAATCGAAACTTTTAAAAAGGATGCTCAAAATGGTGAAATTATTGTCTTTGAAGAGAGTGGTCATACACTGCATTATGAAGCGGCAAATCGATTTGCAGAAACTGTGATAGATTTTTTGAAATAAATTAAGAAAAGGTGCTTCATAAAAATGAGAAGCACCTTTTTTTTATATTAAATTTCAGGATGGAAGATTGTAATGTTAGGCCATTTACTTTGCCAGTTCTTTAATTCGTGAGTTTAATAATCCATAAAATCCAATAGGCGCCAGGCACAAATATGAACTGAGCTAATAATGTACCGAGAAATCTTGAAATCATAAGCCAACCGAACATTTTACTCATTGTGTCAGCACCGTTTTCTGATTGAAGCGCACGCTCTGTTAAAAGAGCAATACGCGGATCTAGCAGTACAGTTAATAAAATTGTAGCAAATCCGTTAATAAGACCGGAAGCCGTGATGGCTTTCGTTGCGAATTTCGGACTCAAATAAGAAGCATATAAAGCCGAAAGGACCCCAGCTGTATAAATTGCAGTTGCAAACATATTAATGAGCATAATTCGTTTTGGAATACCACCAACTCGCATACGGTGGATCATTTCAAATTTTGGAAAGCGAACATATTTTTTTGTATACTTCAATTTTTGCATATTGTTTGTTTTCATCATTCGAATGAATGAACCATCTGCTTCAAAGTTTCGAATTATATATCCAAATAACTTTGTTAAAGTTGGGTACAGAATAATTGCGAGCAGTGTACCGATAGAAGCGGATAATAAAACAAGGCGCATTGTACTTTCTAAATTAACAGAAGCACCACTCTTAGCCTGATCAATAATACCACCAAGTAAAAAAGCTTGTAGTAAGTTGGATGTTCGTGAAACGAGTAATACCATTCCAACTACGGATAATGCAACGGCAATCTTTTTTAAACGAACCCCAGCTAGTCGAATACTATAAGAACTTGTTTCGACTGCGTGGATGATAATCGTGAAAGCCATTATGAAAATTAATGTTGTCGTCATTTTTGGTCACCATTTTTCTATGAAATTATGCTAATCATACAATAGAACGATAGCTACTTTTGAATCGAGTAATAATGTGCACAAAAATAAAAATTCAAAACAAATGAATATTTTGATAATATAGAAAGGATGTTGATTTGTCAATTAGGGGGTGGAGTGTTATGCATACATATTATAGTAATCGTGCCAAAGAGTATGAGGCAGGGAGGTATACAACATTTCTATTTGATTTAGATGGAACATTAACAGATCCAAAAGAGGGAATTGTCAATTCGGTTTTATATGCATTGCGAAAAATGGGAATAGATGAACCGAATCAGAAAGAGCTAGAATCTTTTATTGGCCCACCAATTCAGCATTCGTTTGCGGATAGATACAAAATAAATGAAGAACAAGTTGAACAAGCTGTTGCGTATTTTCGAGAATATATGCGGCAAAGCGGTCTGCTTGAAAACAAAGTTTATGAAAAGATTCCATATATTTTACAAGAATTAAAGGATGAAAAGAAAAGGCTGTTTGTCGCAACTTCAAAACCAACTGTATTTGCAAGACAAGTGTTAGAACACTTTAACTTGAATCATTTTTTTGAAGAAATTGTAGGTAGTAATTTAGACGGAACGCGTATAAAGAAAGAGGAAATTATTGAATATATTTTACATACGAATCCAGAGCTAGAAAGAGAAGAGGTAGTAATGGTCGGAGATAGAAAGCATGACATAATCGGAGCGACTCGTAGTGGAATTGACTCTATCGGTGTGTTGTATGGATATGGAAGTGAAGAGGAGTTAAAAGAGGCAGGGGCAACACACATTGTGAAACATGTCGAAGAGTTGCGAGGCTTTTATGCAAGAGAGAAGAGTTTCTAAATATAAAATAAAAGAAAGAAATCCCTTTGTAACGAGTAGTGGTTAATTCATTTTCGTTTAAAGGGATTTTTCATATGTAATAGAATAAATAATAAATATGCTATTTTCATTATAAAAATTTTGTGAGAAAAGGGGGAGAAATGTAAGGGGTTGGATAGTCAAAAAAGAGATTTTGTAGGGAATACACAGAAAAAAACGGATTAAAGAGATTGAATTTTCAATCAAAAGAAAGGTGAGAGAATTGGAGCTCGTCATTATTTTATTAGCACTTAGTTTACTTATGTTTGTTGCTTATAGAGGTTTTTCAGTCATTTTATTTGCACCGATTTTTGCTCTGTTTGCGGTATTTTTAACAGAACCTAGTTTTGTGTTACCTTTCTTTTCGAATATTTTTATGGAGAAAATGGTAGGCTTTATTAAATTATATTTTCCAGTTTTTTTACTTGGTGCGATTTTTGGTAAAGTAGTAGAAATGTCTGGAATTGCAGATTCAATTGCGAAGACAATTATTGACGTGGTGGGTGAAAAGCGGACCATTTTGGCTATCGTTTTAATGGGAGCTGTTTTAACTTATAGTGGTGTCAGTGTTTATGTTGTTGTATTTGCAGTCTATCCATTTGCAGCAAAACTGTTTCGTCAAGCGAATATTCCGAAGCGCTTAATACCAGGAACGATCGTTCTTGGAGCTGTTACGTTTACGATGGATGCACTTCCAGGATCACCGCAAATTCAAAACGTAATTCCAACAACATTTTTTAAAACAGATATTTATGCAGCACCTATACTTGGTATTATTGGAGCAATTTTTGTCTTAACGTTAGGTTTGATCTATTTAGAGAGCAGGCGTAAGAAGGCAAAAGCAGCTGGAGAAGGGTATTTTGGTTTTGAAGATGGGAATTCTGAAATGGCAGCATCACTAGAGTTAGAGCAAAAGAATCATACTACTTTCCAAAGTATTGAAATTTCGAGGGCACAGCAAGTCGTTGCTTTTGTACCACTTATTTTAGTAGGGGTTATGAATAAGTTTTTTACGATGACAATCCCGAAGTGGTATCCGAATGGTTTTGATTTTTCTGCAATTGGAATGCAGGCATTTGGAAAGGTGGAGTTAAGTGCAGTAATTGGAATTTGGTCGGTAGAATTAGCACTTATCATCGGAATTATTACAACGCTTTTATTATATTGGAAGCGTGTTGTGACAGGGTTCCAAGCTGGATTGAATACAAGTATTGGAGGAGCGTTGTTGGCAACAATGAATACAGGAGCAGAATTTGGCTTTGGTGGCGTGATTGCAGCACTTCCTGGGTTTGCGATTATACGAGATAGTATTTCTGCAACGTTTACGAATCCACTCGTGAATGGAGCGGTGACAACGAATATTCTTGCTGGTATTACAGGTTCAGCTTCAGGGGGGATGGGCATTGTTTTAAGTGCGATGGGAGATAAATTTATTGCAGCAGCCGATCAATATAATATTCCACTAGAGGTTATGCATCGCATTGTCTCAATGGCATCGGGAGGAATGGATACACTCCCGCATAACGGAGCGATTATTACAATTCTTACTGTTACAGGGTTAACGCATAAACAATCGTATCGTGATATATTTGCTGTAACCATATTGAAAACGGTTGCGGTATTTTTAGTAATTGCTTTTTATACGTTTACAGGAATCTACTAATAAATTTATTAGTCTGGAAGGAAATAATTATTCGAAGTGGAATATTAAATTTGATAATTAATTGTAGTAGAAGGTTCACATTATAAAATATTTAGTAGGGAAAGAAGGGGTGGGCTACTTGCAAGAAATCGCGGAATTTCGTATGCCAAAAAACGTTTTGTATGGGAGAAATTCACTTGATAAATTAGGAGAACAAGCGATTAAATTAGGGAAAAAAGCGTTCATTATCAGTGATTCTATTATGAGAAAGCTTGGCTATATCGATGCGTGCGTGAAACTACTAAAAGCAAAAAAAATAGATGTTATTACCTATGAAAATGTAAATGCGGAACCAACTAATATTCATGTTTTGGAAGCGTTAACGATATGTACAGAATCAAAATGTGATTTTATTATTGGACTTGGTGGGGGCAGTTGTATTGATGCAGCAAAAGCTGTAGCAGTTTTGTTTACAAACGGGGGAGAGATTGGAGATTATGTTCAAACTCATGTAGAAGTAGAGAAGCAACCGTTACCTCTTATTGCAATTCCAACAACATCTGGTACAGGATCAGAAGTGACAAGTGTTGCTGTTATTACAAATACAAAAACAGATGTCAAAATGATGATGAAGCATCCAAACTTCACGCCACAAATAGCAATTATCGATCCATTATTAACACGTTCTGTTCCACCGAATATTACCGCAGCAACAGGTATTGATGCATTATGTCATGCGGTTGAAGCATATCTTTCTAGATTTTCGCAACCGCTTACAGATGTACTAGCACTTGCAGCAATTGGAACGATTATGAAACATTTACGGATTGCCTATGAAAATGGAAAAAATATAGAAGCGAGAGAAGCAATGATGATTGCTTCCTTACAAGCTGGTATTGCTTTTTCAAATGCAACGGTCACTTTAGTTCATGGAATGTCACGGCCAATCGGAGCGCTATTTCATGTACCTCATGGTATATCAAATGCGATGATATTACCAGTAGTTTTAGATTTTACAAAAGCTTGCTCAATCAAACGCCTTGCAGATATTGGGCGGATTATAAACCCAGACTTACATTCATTATCTGATGAAGAACTTGCTGATCATGCTATTTTTGAAATAAAGAAACTTTGTTTGGACCTACGTATTCCTAATCTTAGAGAGTATGGAATTGATCAGGTTGAATTTGAAAATGCTCTTTCAAAAATGGCGAAAGATGCACTAGCTAGTGGAAGTCCGAGTAATAATCCACGCATTCCTTCTTATCATGAGGTGAAAAAATTATATCGGATATGTTTTGACTATCAATATGAAAATTCTAGAGTTTCTTATTAAAATTCTGAATATTTTTTAAATATTTCCATGGAAATGAAAAGGGGGCAGGGGATGGAATTAGTAATTATTTTATTGGCTCTTTGCATGCTAATGTTTGTTGCATATCGTGGTTTTTCGGTTATATTATTTGCCCCAATTTGTGCGCTATTTGCAGTTTTATTAACAGAACCAAGTCATGTATTACCTTTCTTCTCTAATATTTTTATGGAAAAAATGGTTGGGTTTATTAAATTATATTTTCCTGTTTTCTTACTTGGAGCAATTTTCGGTAAAGTAGTAGAAATGTCAGGGATTGCGGAATCTATTGCAAAAACAATTATTCAGCTAGTTGGTGTTAAACGTTCTATGCTAGCAATTGTCTTAATGGGAGCTATATTAACGTATAGTGGTGTTAGTTTGTTTGTAGTTGCTTTTGCGGTATATCCATTTGCAGCTAATTTATTTCGCGAGGCGAATATTCCAAAACGATTAATACCAGGAACCATTGCTCTTGGAGCGATTACGTTTACAATGGATGCTCTTCCAGGAACACCACAAATTCAAAATGTCATCCCAACGACATTTTTTAAAACAGATATTTATGCAGCACCTTTTTTAGGGATTATCGGAGCAATCTTTGTATTCATTGTGGGGATGCTGTATTTAGAAAGAAGACGAAAAAAGGCAGAAGCAAGTGGCGAAGGATATTATGGATTTGGAGATGGAAATCCTGAAATGGCTGCCACAGCAGAAACAGAACAAAATATAAAACCAGCTATTCATGCAGCTGAAATTACACCACTTCGTCAAGTGCTGGCTTTCGTACCACTTATTTTAGTAGGGGTCATGAATAAAGTGTTCACAGTGTTAATTCCAACATGGTATCCAAAGGGTTTTGATTTTTCATCAATTGGATTAAATGCATTTGGTAAAGTAGAACTTTCTGGTGTACTCGGTGTATGGTCTGTGGAACTAGCACTTTTAATCGGAATTATCACAACGATAATTTTAAATTGGAAACGTTTATTTACAGGCTTTCAAGCTGGTTTAAATGCAAGTATTGGTGGCGCATTGCTTGCTGCTATGAATACTGGAGCAGAATATGGTTTTGGAGGAGTTATAGCAGCATTACCTGGTTTTAGTGTTATTCGAGATAGTATTTCTACAACGTTTACAAATCCGCTTGTAAATGGTGCAGTGACTACAAACGTCCTTGCCGGAATTACTGGATCAGCATCAGGAGGAATGGGAATCGCTTTAAGTGCGATGTCAGAGAAATATATTGCGGCAGCTGAACAATATAATATCCCATTTGAGGTCATGCATAGGGTTATTTCAATGGCATCAGGAGGAATGGATACATTACCTCATAACGGAGCGGTTATTACATTATTAGCAGTAACAGGGTTAACACATAAGCAATCATATCGTGACATTTTTGCAATTACCATCATTAAAACATTAGCTGTCTTTGTTGTGATTGGTGTGTATAGCTTAACGGGAATTGTATAATAAGATTATATCTTGGATAAAACACGACCTTAAGTAAAAGTCGTGTTTTATTATATGGAAAATATATAATAAGATTAGAAAAATAATATATTAATTAGGCTCTGTTAAAGGTAAAATGTTGATATTTGAAAACTCTCCTGAAACTAAGTATAATAAGAACGAATGTTCGGGAAGTGGCAAGGTTTAGCAAAGCGTTCAGAAATTTATTAAAACATATCGACAAATTATCCCACATAGAAAAAGAGCGAGTGTTTCAATGGGTAAAGTGTTATGTTGAGCCTTCTTCCTCTGTCGGTGGTCGTCTAATCAATGAAATGCGTGAAACACGTTTCAAAGAGGGATTTGAATGCCCTCATTGTGCTTCTGAACACGTTGTAAGGTTTGGAAAGTATAATGGCCGCCAACGCTATCGTTGCCAGTGTTGTAGTAAAACATTTACTGATACAACGAATACCGTTCTTTACCGTACTCGAAAAGGTGACGAATGGATTACATTTGTTGAGTGTATGTTCAAAGGCTATTCTCTGCGAAAATCTGCCGAAATCGTAGGGGTTACTTGGGTTACGCTTTTTTATTGCAGACACAAATTGTTAAGTGCATTAAAACAAATGGATTTTGAGCAATTTGATGGTATCGTTGAAGTTGACGAGACTTATTTCCTATACTCTCAAAAAGGGCAACGTGGCATTACGGAACGCAAACCCCGTAAGCGAGGTGAAAAATCCAAACATAGAGGCATTAGCCACGAACAAGTATGTGTTCTTGTTGCCAGAGACCGCACTAAAGCAACTGTCTCAAAAGTTGCTTGTTTGGGGCGTGTTGTCAAAACTAAGGTGGATACTATGATTGGCTCTAAACTGACCCCTGATAATGTACTTGTTACAGATGCTTGGAGAGCATACAAAACCTACGCTAAAGAAAAGGGGATTGAACATTACAGAATTAAGTCAAATGACGGTAAGGACGTTATTAAAGGCTTGTATCACATTCAAAATTAAATGGTCTCCATTCTCGTATGAAACAATGGATAGACCGATTTAAAGGCGTGGCTACAAAATATCTCGATAACTATCTCGCTTGGTTTTTATTTATTGATGTTGCAGTAACGAAAGCACTAAACACAATATAAAAGAGTTTCTCCTATCGTCATTTGTGTATGAAATAATTGATACGTATGAGAGCTTACGTTTATCTAAGTTTATCGTGTAATTGTTCATTCTTATGCTACAAAAAATAATTATCGTTTACTTCTTAAAATGGTAAAATCATATTTGGAGGTGAAGTTATGAAAAAATTCAGTATATTGTCAATAGTCTTGATGTTTATAGGGCTATTATTATTCGGATCAAATTGGATAATAGATGGATATTCTGAGCCGATTGTCCTTTTTAGTTTTATTTCTTTTTTAGTTGGAATTGTACTAAGTTTTATAGCAGTTGCTAAACAGGAAAAAGGAACATTAAAATTCATATCACTTATTTCTTTCTTCGTTGTGACGTTTTTAATTACTTGGTTTGAACCATTTCAGGTACTTCGAATTATTACTTGGCTAAAAAATGTCTCTTAACAGCGAAAAGTCGAAAGTATAAAAACGGGAACCCCTTCTATTTGGGTTTCCCTCTAATTTACTCAATTTTCAACATTAAAATTTAACAGACCCATTAATTAAAATAAGGAGAACAAATATTATGAAAATGATTGGACTTATCGGTGGAATGAGCTGGGAGTCATCGGCTGAATATTATCGGATAATAAATGAAGAAGTAAAAAAGAGATTAGGAGGATTACATTCGGCGAAATGCCTTTTATATAGTGTTGACTTTGCAGAGATTGAATATTATCAATCTGAAGGTGATTGGGAAAAGGCGGGGAAAGTACTAGGAGAAGCTGCATATTCTCTTGAGAAAGCTGGTGCAGACTTCATTGTTATTTGCACGAATACAATGCATAAAGTTATTAGTAATATTAAAGAGAAGGTGAGTATCCCTATTTTACATATTGCGGATGCAACAGCTATGGAAATAAAAAAACATGGAATTCGATCAGTTGGTTTACTTGGAACGAAATATACGATGGAACAAGATTTTTACAAATCTCGAATAGAAGAAAAGGGTATGAAAATAATAATACCCAATGAAACAGATAGGGAAATAATAAATAGAATCATATATAACGAGTTATGTTTAGGAAAGGTTAATCAAACATCAAAAGATGCCTATAAGGAAATAATAAATCGCTTAGTACAAAATGATGCAGAAGGAATTATATTAGGGTGTACGGAAATAGGGCTATTAGTAAAACAGGAAGATACCCAATTTCCTTTATTCGATACAACTTTTATACATGCAGTTGAAGCTGTGAATATCTCTTTAGGTAGTTATTTTGATGCGGTGCAGAGAATATAGTAACATAATTTTATTATGTAAACTAATGCGCTTTATAGATGGAAAACATTCAGAAAATATTTTATAATGTAAGTGGTTACAAAAAGGGGGAGTATGGATGTTTTCACTTCAGCCAATTGCTTTTGTACATAATGAAAGAAAAATGATAATAGATGATGAATGGGGAGATGTACAATCCCTTATTACATTAGTGGATTCATATTCAGAAGAGAGCATACAAGGAATTGAAGATTTTTCCCATATAGAAGTAATCTTTTATTTTCATAAGGTGAAAGATGAACAGATTCAATATTCGGCTAGGCATCCAAGAAATAATGAGAAATACCCTAAAATAGGTATTTTTGCACAGCGGGGTAAAAACCGTCCAAATCGATTGGGGGCGACAATTGCAAAAGTAGTAAGGCGAGAAGGGAAATCCATTTTAGTTGAAGGATTAGATGCAATTGATGGCACGCCTATATTGGATATAAAGCCTGTTATGAGAGAGTTTTTCCAAAATGAAGATATTATACAACCTGAATGGGTAACGGACCTTATGAAGGAGTATTGGAAGGGGAGCGGAGTCAAGTGAAAATATATAAAGCAACAATTTCAGATTTAGAAGGATTAGCAGATGTGTTTAACAATTATCGTATGTTTTATAGACAAGAATCGAATGTAGAAGGAGCAAAAATGTTTTTGCGTAATCGCATCGAACGAGAAGAATCAATCATTTTTGTAGCAGTAGAGGATGGACAATACCTTGGATTTACCCAATTGTACCCTTCTTTTTCATCTATTTCTATGAAAGAGTTATGGATATTAAATGATCTTTTTGTACAAGAAGGTAAACGCGGAGCTGGCATTGGAAAGAAATTATTAGAAGCAGCTAAAACTTTTGCATTAGAGAACGGTGCGAAGGGATTAAAACTGCAAACAGAAATAGACAATATATCAGCGCAACGATTATATGCTGAAAATGGTTATTTGAGGGATAATCGTTATTTTCATTATGAACTAACTTTTTAGATTTAGCAAAGCTAGTAGACGTATACATAAAAAAGTAGATTATATTTATATAATCTACTTTTTTAATCGTACTATTTATCATTTTAACCGAGAAGACCCCTTCCTCTAAACGAAGTGAAGGTGGGGGATGAATCGTTTTTTTCTTTTTAAAGAAAACGTCTCTTTTTTGTAGAACATATGTTTGAATTGGTGTATAATGATCTTATCAAATAAAAGGAGGTGAGAACAGGTGAAGAAAGCGTATTTTTCGAAACGGATCTACAAGATAGATTTACCGCGTGAAATGGTAGATGCATTGGCAGAGACAGTCGAAACATTTAATCAGGCAAAACGCTTTGCGTTTCAAACGATTGTTCGTGAAAAACGTTGGAACCGTAAGTTGTATACGGCCAGTCTTCATCTCGTTCTCAAGCGGAACTATCAATTGAATGATTATTATGCAAACAGTGCGGCGCAAGAAGCAAAGGCGTTGTTTACAGGTTTAATGGCGTTACAAAAATTATATGAGAAGCAAACGCAAGAGAGGCTTAAGAAACTCAAGAAAAAGTTAAAACAAGAACGGACAAAACTAACAAATCTTCGCAAAATCAAACAAAGTTGTGTGA
The DNA here is from genome assembly GCF_013314535.1 of Bacillus sp. Xin1. Classification (GTDB taxonomy): domain Bacteria; phylum Bacillota; class Bacilli; order Bacillales; family Bacillaceae_G; genus Bacillus_A. The sequence continues at coordinate 75,023 of NZ_JABUAE010000008.1, forward strand.
AAGGAACGCTGACGTTTCCGAAAAACACCCGCTTCGCGAAGCACGACAACCTCATCTCCTTATCTCGTAAAAAAGACACCTTAATTTGGCTGAGTGAATATCTGTTTGAACACCAATACTTAGATGTTCAAATGAAAAGAATTCAGGCGAAAATCGGTCATCTCACTCACAGACAATCCCGTTTAATACAAAAACTTTCATCCGATCAAACGCATATTCCAAGCGCAGTATTTGGAAGCAAAAAACTGTTTCGCTCGCAATTTACGATCCGCGAGTTTGTACGTAACCATGACAAATGGAAAACATTATTTTCTCGTGCTCGAAATAAACAACTGATCCTATCTGGACGGAAAGATGCCAAACATGGCAATTTTGTATTTCAGTATGTGCTGGAGACAAAAGAATTGTGGATGACGACAAGTTCTGGGAAAACACTTATGTTTCCAGCTGTTATGTTCCCGTATGGCCAAGAAATGATTGAAGAAGTAATCACAACCCAATTCCAGTGTAAGAATAAGAAAAAGTGTGGCAAACCGATTGCATGGTCTGTAGAAGACTATGGTTCCTATTATATTGTGAAATGTTTAGTCGATGTACCGGAAAATCCACACACGAATTACAGCACATCAGATGGTGTGATCGGTGTAGATTGTAATCTTGAGCATTTTGCTTGGGCACATGTAACGAAGGATGGAAATTACAAGGGAAGTGGTTCCCTTCGTTTTTCTATCATGGAGAAATCTACAGGACAAATCACAAAAATCATCGAAGTGGAAGCGATTCGCTTAGTGGACTTAGCGGAGCGGTATAACAAACCAATTGTACTAGAGAAACTAGATACGACCCAATCGAAAACAGGAAATCGATATGGGAATAAGCGAGCCAATCGAATGAGGAGTATGTTTGCGTATGAGAAGATGATAAGTGCAATTCTGAATCGTGCAGATAAAAGGGGCGTGGCTGTCTTTCAAGTGAATCCCGCTTACACTTCAATCTCCGGAAAGATGAAATACATGCGGAAATTCGGTATCTCTATTCATCAATCCGCGGCCTTTACAATTGGGCGTCGTGGATTAGGGTATAAAGAAAAAGTACCTCGGGTGCTTCAGCCTTATATTCCAAAGAAAGACGCACATCACTGGAGTCATTGGCAGCAATTAAACAATCAATTGGATATTCGCATGCATCATTTCTATCAGCTATACGATGTAGATCAACCGAAAGAAGCTTTACAAATCGAACGGCTACACTTGTTTGAAAATGAAAAGAAAAAACTAGCAAAACGATTTGCATGATAAAAAAGAACACTTTGTCCCAGATTTTTACGCTTATTACCAGAGCAGATAACAAGTCTAGGAACTGGATGCATGACAAAGTGTTCTGGCCTCGATATAAGAAAAAGTAGGGGTACCTATTTTGTTTGCCTTTCGTCGGAAGATAGAATAGGTCGTCTTATATTCCATATAGACACTACCGAACTCTATATCGTTGTATCCTCTTTGTTGAACGAGAGGAACTGTTTTTGTGAGGACAGAGACAGGAGAATCCTCCACCTCAAGCTCTTGTAGAGGTAGGTGGGGGTAGTTCAATTAGGACAAAGTGTATGTTGTAGAATCCATGTAACAGCATCTTCAAAATTTGTCGCAATATAACTTGGTTCAATATGATCCCATTTATCGCGATATGTATGCAATGCATCATGTCCGGCACCGGTTTGAACTAATATCGTTGTTGCATGAACATTTGCACCCGCAACGATATCAGTCCAGCGATCACCGATGACAATACATTTTGTCAAATCAAGTTCATGTTTTTCTGCTGCTTGCAGAAGCATACCCGTACTTGGTTTTCGGCATTCACATCCATCTCCATGTCTATGAGGACAAAGGTATACGTCATCAAAACCGAATGCTTCTAGTTCTTGAATAAAATCTTCTATACTCGCTTTCCCATCAGCAATACCAGGCTGGTTTGTAAAGGAAAATAGTTTTATATTTTGCTCTTTTAATGCACGTAAGGCGTTTTGTGTAAATGGAAATAAGGTGAGTTCACCAGGATAATGTACAGTGGTATCTCCGCCAATTGTTCCATCACGATCGATAAAGATTGCTTGAATGTTTGTCATCATACTAATTCCTTTCAGTTAGTAGATTAAAAGTATTTTACAAATCGATATCCGTTTATCTCGTATCCTAATTTTTTATAGAATGGATGAGCTTCTTTTCTTTGTGTACCACTTACAAGCCATGTTCCAATGCAGTTATGCTTTTTGGCTAATTGTTCTGCATAATCCATTAACATTTGGCCAATTCCTTTTCGGCGTGCTGTTGAATCAACGCTAATAATAGATATTTCTCCATATCGTGTCACGTCTTCTAAGTTCTCTCGTATACGAAACCCAAGGAATCCAAATATATGATCATCTTCTTCGTAAACATATAAGAAATCAAATGGGCTCATTTCAACAAATCGTAATCGGTTTTGCATATCTTCATGAGAAATAGAGGAGCCTTTTAATTCTTTTGTTAGTGAACATAGTGCTTCTATATCGTTCGCAGTCGCTTTTCGAATGTGAGATTCCATACTCTCAACTCCATCTGTAAATATAAATTAATAACTCCAAATGTTAAATATTCTGCCAAAACTTATTTTTTCCTGCTCTGTATATTAATATTTAACATATTAGATATACAGAATAATATGTTATGATTTTCCTGGGGCTTATTGTAAATAGAAAAGAGGGGAAACAATTTGTTACAAGTCAATATTCGCTCAGCAGGTTATGAAACAGGAGAAAAAACAATCCATGATATAGCTTTTTCAATTAAAAAAGGTGAATTAGTTGCTTTGATTGGTGCAAATGGTGCGGGGAAAAGTACGACAATTAAATCAATGCTTGGCTTGCTTGCAAATATGGATGGTGAAATTACGTTTGGTGAAAAGAGAAATCCATATGCATATGTACCAGAACATCCGACTTATTATGATTATTTAACTTTATGGGAGCACATTGAATTGTTAATGGCTGCACGTGGGTGTGAAGTAGGGAGCTGGGAGGAACGTGCACGGGAGTTTTTACATACATTTCGGATGGAAAATCATAAACATGAATATTTATCAAAGTTTTCAAAAGGTATGAAACAAAAGGCGATGTTGATTTTTGCATTTTTAACTGAGCCGGATTTCTATATTATTGATGAACCTTTTATAGGGTTAGATCCAGTCGCAATACGAGAGTTTTTAAATTTCTTATATAAAGAGAAAGAGCGCGGGGCAGGAATTTTACTTTGTACGCATGTATTAGATACTGCTGAGAGAATATGCGAACGATTTTTACTTATTTCACAAGGGACATTAGTAGCAAACGGTGATTTACAAGCGATTCAATCACTTGCGGAAATGCCAGAAAGTCCATTATTAGATTGTTTTGATGCAATCGTAAGGCGGGAACAACATGATGAAACAACAGTTTTATAGAAGGTTACGTCATGAACTAAAAAGAAAATGGAAGGCGATTCGTTCTGTAACCGATTGGACAATCGCATTATATTTTATCGTTCCAGCTCTTGTATTTAGTGGAATTTATTATCGTTCGTTATGGACAAGAGAATTATCTGTGGAAGAACCAGCTTATTTTTTATTAGGTTGGTTTATGTTTTCCTTTGTTACATATTCAAGGGGGATGCGTTCGTTTTTTGAGCAAGCAGATAGCCTGTTTTTAATTCAACATCCAGTTCATATGCAAAAGTTAATTAAATATGGCATTGTATATACATGTATTCGAATAAGTATAACAAATATTATTGTAACAATCATTATGTTACCTATATTGGTTAAGAGTATGGATGCATCCCTTTTACAAGTTGTATTATTTTGGTTATCCTTTACCGTTTTTCGGTGTGTGTTATCGTTATTGGTAAGATATATGGATGTGCGTGGAGGTAAACGCTGGATATTATGGATTGTAAAGATTATTGTATTTTTTATGAGTTTTATTTGCTTGGGAAGTGGAGTGTTTTTAGGTTTTCAGCATCCAGTATATGCAATGCTATTTATTATTGTATTGATTGGAATTAGTTTGATATTAATAAAAGAAAAAATGAATTATAAGCGTTTCTTTTTTAAAGAAGTTGAAAAAGAAAAGGAAGAAGGAATGCGCTGGACGATGGAAATTATGCATTTCAGTGGTCAAACAACAAAGCCAAGTAATAACGCGAGACCATGGTTGTTTCCACGTTCTAAGCATATATTGGGAAAGAAATCTGATTCACGTATTATTGAATTGTTTTTCAAGGAGTATTTTCGATCAGGTGCTTCTCTAAGTTTTTATATAAAAATTATTTTTTTGAGTGCAACATCTATAAAAGTAACACCGTGGTGGATTGCACTTATTATTGTTGTATTTTCGGGTGTTGCTATTGCACGTTATTCAGGAGATCAATGGAATGAGTTTGCGAAAAAAATGTTTCTTCAGTTATATTGTGAACAAGGGAAGTTATTATTGTTAAAAGGAAGGGCCACGATGGGCTTGTTTATTCCGGCTGTTTTAATCTATGGAGCCGTTCTACTTGCACAGTTTTATTTATTGCCAGCCATCATCATTAGTATCTTATTATTAATAGTAATAGGATGGATTGTATTTTTGCCATAGAAAAAGAGCCGGAATGGCTCTTTTTTAGTCTGTAATGGACTGATAAATAAAATATAAGAGAACAAAAATGCTCACGACGGAGTACATGACATCTAGAGTCATTAAAAATCCTCCTCACTATTGTTGTACTTATATTATATGAAATCTTACTATTCCATATTCAAATGAAAAAAATATGAAAGTTAATAAATTTGTAAAGTGCAAAAATTAGCATCATTTTGTATAATAGAAGAAACAACGGTTATAAAAATATAAGTAGTGAAAGAGGAGGGAATAAAAAAATGCCAAATTGGTTTAGAAAGACGTTAGTCGCATTAATTACTGTATTTACATTTGGCTTAGTGACGCCTCCTTCTATTTTGCTTGATAATGCAAAAGCGGACAAGCCTACAAGGCAACAAAATTTGGAGCAGCCGTCCTATACATATGAAGAAAATCGTGAGAGGTTAACCACAGACACCTTTATCACTTATGCGATGCAAGAGGCTGAAAAACAATCCATGCAAAAGTTCGGTTCTAAAATTGGACCTGTGATTGAAGATGAGTTTAAAGATATTATTTTACCTAAAATTGAAGAGGCAATCGCAGAACTTGCGACAGATGTACCAGAAGAAACTTTACAATCATTAGCAATTTCACAGAAACCAACAGGTGGCAATAATGAAAAGATTTTTCATGTATATGATACAAAAACAGGAAACGATTTACTGCGTTTTCATGTAAGACGTGATCATCCACCGCAAGATGGATATTATTTTAATTTCCATTACCATCGCTTTGATGATGGTTATACAGCGCATCATGAACTAGGGGATATTTATTGGAATACAAATATGCCGCCGAAATGGCTGTCTTAATGAAAAAGAACAAGGGTAATGACCTTGTTCTTTTTTTGTTTTATAGATGTGAAAATTTAAAGGTAAAGAGGACCTTAATAGCGAGGGGATTGCCTACTCATAAAGCCGAGGGATACTTTGGTGTTCGTAGGAATCCCCCACTTCAAACAGTTTGTTAGAATGTTAAGTGGGGGTAGTTCAAGACCGAATGGGTTTGTAGTAGAAGTTGCTTATGCGCCTAATGTGGAAATGTGAGGTCGGTAAGAACATTAAGTTCTAATAAAAATAGAGGGAAGTATAGTGCTCCCTCTATTTCGTATATCGGTATTTTTATTTTATTTTCGTAAATGTAAGAGGCTGTGTACTTAACATAGCTGGTACATGTAATTGGATTGTTTGGAATTGCCCTTTTATATCCATCTCATAAGCAAGCAACACCTCCATTTCTATTTGGAATAAGTCTAAAGTTGCAGAGAACATATCATAGTGATGATGCTGTAGTGGGATTTTCATCTCTGTAAATTGTACATATAATTCTTCATTTTGTTTATATATTTCTAGTGTTCCATATGCAGGGTGTTCGAATGTACCAGTGTAATCTTTGAATGGATGAGAAGGTATAGTCCCTTGTATTTGTTCTGGAAGTGATTGATTTACCTCTTTCATCATTTCTTTCAACTTATCAGTGTCTTCTATAGCGCGCTTATGCCAATCAATTGTTTTTAATCCGAGGAGTTCGTCATAGATTTGATTTGCGAGATAACTAGGGAGTAATGTACTTCCCGAGTTCGTTAATATGACAAGACCTATATTTTCTTTTGGAATAAACGAGACGAGTGCCGTAAAACCATCAATATTTCCGCCGTGATGAATCACTTTATAGCCACGGTAAGAACTAATAAACCAACCAAGACCGTAACTATTTACTGGTGATTCAGGAGGAGATAAAAGTGGTTGATCAGGAATTGTATTGTGCGGTGTATACATTTGTTCTAGTAATTCAGAAGATAGTAATTCATGATCTCCTGTTTTTCCTTGATTAAGATGGAACAGTACCCAATTCGCCATATCTTCAATTGTGGAATTGATGCATCCAGCAGCTCCTACTGTATCAATATTACGGAATGGTACTTCTTTTATTTCTCCATCTTTCTCAATGTAAGGCAATGCATAGTCATTCGTACTTTGTGAGTCTGTAATAGAGAAATTCGTTTGTTCCATTTGAAGTGGTTCTAAAATATGTTCTGTTACGTATTGTTCCCATGTTTGATTTGTAATGCTTTCTACAAGATGGCTGATTGTTGCATACATTAAGTTGTTATATAAAAAAGCAGTGCGAAATGGTGCATCGAGTGATAAATGCTTTATTTTTTCAACGATATCTTTTCGGGTTAAGGAAGAGTTGTACCAAAGTGCATCATGACGGCTTACACCAGAGCGGTGGGAGGCTAAATCTCGTGCTGTAATTTGTGAGCTTGCAAATACATCGGATAAAGAGAACGTAGGAATATAAGATTGAACAGGAGCATCCCAATCAAACTTTTTTTGCTTTGCTAATAAGCTTAGAGAAAATGTACCGAACGCTTTAGTTGCAGAGCCGATTGCGAAGCGTGTTTGAGGTGTAACAGCTTCTTTTTTTTCTACATTACGATAGCCAAACCCTTCTGAAATAATAACTTTCCCATCTTTTATAATCGCTACAGCAGCTCCTGGAACATTTAAATCTGTCATCATTTTTTCAATTGTTGTTTGTATCGTACTAATAACAGGAGTTTCAATTTGAGACATTTTACTAACCTCCAAATATTATTTTATACTTCCGCACTATAGTTTCTTTGGTAAGGAGTGAAATCCCTCTTAAAAGATGAAAAGTTAATAATTTTGTAAGATTCATTAAAATTGATATTCCGTATTAGATTTCAGTTAATATTTACTATATTGAAATGTTTTTTATCTATCTTACTGAGAGTTTTGCATGCAGAAATATTTTTTGTATGATAAACTCCATATAGGAAATAGATGCGAAAGAGGGTTTTTCTTACATATGAAACATGCTGAATATGAATACTTAAATTTGTGCCGCCATGTTATGGAACATGGTACAAAAAAAGAAGATCGTACAGGAACAGGAACTGTATCTGTATTTGGATATCAAATGCGTTTTGATCTTAGTAAAGGGTTCCCTTTACTAACGACAAAACGTGTGCCATTCCGCTTAGTAGCTAGTGAACTTCTTTGGTTTATGAAAGGCGATACAAACATTCGTTATTTACTTCAAAATAACAATAATATTTGGAATGAATGGGCGTTTAAAAGTTGGGTGGAAAGCGATGCATATGAAGGACCGGATATGACGGATTTTGGACTTCGTTCTCAGCAAGATGAAGAGTTTAAGAAACAATATGACGAGCAAATGGAAGTCTTTAAAAAGAATGTACTAGAAGATGATAATTTTGCAAATCAATATGGTTATTTAGGAGACGTGTACGGGAAGCAATGGCGTGCATGGAAAACAACAGCTGGTGAGACAATTGATCAGTTAAAAGATGTCATTGAAATGATTAAGAAAACACCAGATTCCCGCCGTCTTCTTGTTTCTGCTTGGAACCCTGAAGATGTACCAAGTATGGCGCTTCCGCCTTGTCATACGTTATTCCAATTTTACGTAGCAGACGGAAAACTATCATGTCAGTTGTATCAACGAAGTGGTGATATTTTCCTTGGCATTCCATTTAATATTGCAAGTTATTCGTTGTTAACGCATTTAATTGCGCATGAATGTGGCTTAGAGGTAGGAGAGTTTGTTCATACGATTGGAGATGCGCATATTTATACAAATCATTTTGAGCAAGTGGAAAAGCAATTGGCGCGTGAACCACGCCCGTTTCCAACGCTAAAATTAAATCCAGATGTAAAATCTGTTTTTGACTTTGAAATGGAGGATTTAACGTTAGAAGGTTACGATCCACATCCTGGAATTAAAGCGCCTGTTGCAGTGTAAACACAAAAGGAGATGAAAATATGATTATTTCATTTATGGTCGCAATGGATGAAAATAAAGTCATCGGTAAGGATAATAAATTGCCGTGGCATTTGCCAAGTGAATTGCAATATGTTAAGAAGACAACAATGGGACACTCACTTATTATGGGAAGAAAAAATTATGAAGCGATCGGAAGACCACTTCCAGGAAGACGGAATATTATCGTAACGCGTAACGGCGATTATCATGTAGAAGGTTGTGAAATTGCGCATTCTGTAGAAGAGGTTTTTGAGCTTTGTAAAGATGAAGAAGAAATTTTCATTTTTGGTGGAGCGCAAATTTACGAATTATTTTTACCGTATGTAAACAAACTTTATATCACGAAGATTCATCATTCATTTGGAGGGGACACATTCTTTCCAGAAATGAATATGAAAGAGTGGAAAGAAGTTTTTGTAGAAAAAGGCGTTACAGATGAAAAGAATCCGTATACATACTACTATCACATATATGAAAAACAACAATAATTATAAAAAGATTGATGTGGATATTCACATCAATCTTTTTATTTGGATAACAAGATAAAACTTTATGAATAAACTTTTTTGGTGATATAATGGTAGAGGTTGCAAGTTTGAGTAGCCAGAAAAATCCATAAAAGAAAGATTTAAGTTTATTATTTTTTTACTTAGTTAAAGGAGGAGAATCAGTTGAAAAAACTATGGGGATTACTTTTTCTTTGCTTCACACTCATACTAGTAGGATGCGGTAAAGAAGAAAAACCAGCGCAGGCATTTGATACATATGCAAAAGCATGGAATCAGCAAAAATTTGCAGATATGTATGAGCAATTATCAGAAAATGCAAAAAAAAGTATTTCGAAAAAAGATTTCACTGAGAAATATGAAAAGATTTATGCAGGTATTGAAGTTAAGAATCTAAAGGTAGAAACAGGAAAAGTAAAAGAGGATAAAGAAGATAAAGGTCCAGTTCCTTTTAAAGTAAGTATGGATACAGTTGGTGGGAAAATTTCCTTTTCACATGAAGCAAAGCTTGTGAAAGAGAAAGATGGAGATAAAGAATCTTGGAAAATAGATTGGACTCCAGATTTTATTTTCCCAGGGATGACAAAAGACAGTAAAATACGTATGCAAACGTTTCAAGCGAAGCGCGGAGAAATATATGATCGTAATGAAAAAGGTCTCATAACAAATGGTACGGCATCTGAAATTGGAATTATTCCAGGGCAATTAGGAGAAACAGCATCACAAACGAAAGAAGCAGTAGCGAAACTACTCAATATGTCTGTAGAAGAAATTGATCAAAAGCTTGCGGCTAAATGGGTGAAACCAGATTATTTTGTACCAATCGGCATTTTACAAGAAGGTGCAACGCAAAATGATTATATTGACTTGCCAGGAGTTTCATCGCACCCGGTAAAAGTTCGTACATATCCATTAGGAGAAGCAGCAGCACACTTAACGGGTTATATGGGGAAAGTAAATGCGGAAGATTTAAAAACGCTTGAGAAAAAAGGTTATAAAGCAGATGATCCAGTTGGGAAAGCAGGTTTAGAGCAAGTATTTGAAGAGAAATTACGCGGCGAAAAAGGTGGCCGTGTCTTTATGGAAGATGCACAAGGAAAAGAAATAAAAGATTTAGCAAAAAAAGAAGCAAAAGATGGGGAAAATATTACTTTAACAATTGATAGTACAGTTCAAGAAAAAATCTTTAACGAAATGAAGGGAGAAGCTGGTTCAAGTGCAGCAATTAATCCACAAACCGGTGAAACAATTGCGCTTGTAAGTAGCCCTGCATACAACCCGAATGTATTGGTAAGAGGTGCATCAAAAGTACAACGTGAAGCGTGGAATAATGATCCGAAAAAGCCAATGACAAATCGCTTTACACAAGCATCCGCACCAGGGTCTGTGTTTAAAGCAATTACAGGTGCAATCGGTCTTGAAACAAAAACAATTGATCCAAAAGAGGAATTGAAAATTGAAGGATTACAATGGACGAAAGATTCTTCATGGGGAAATTATTATGTAACACGTGTAAAAGATGCAAGTCCAATTGATTTTGATAAAGCGATGAAGTTTTCTGATAACATTTACTTTGCACAAGAAGCAATCAAAATCGGCAAAGATAAATTTATGAGTGAAGCAAAGAAATTCGGATTCGACGAAAAATTACCAATTGAATATCCATTCCCGGTTTCAAAAATTGCAAAAGATGGTATTAAAAATGATATTCAAATGGCTGATACAGGATATGGCCAAGGAGAAGTATTAATGACGCCTCTTCATTTAGCATTAACATATGCACCAATTGTAAATGAAGGAAACATTCCAACTCCTCATCTGATTAAAGAGGAGAAGCAAGCTAAACCTTGGAAAGAAAATGTGATTTCTAAAGAAAATCAAGACATTTTAAAAAATGCGTTAACAAAAGTAATTAATGATGAAGATGGTACAGGGAAAATTGCTAAAATAGACGGAATGACTCTTGCTGGAAAAACAGGAACAGCAGAACTGAAAGCATCAAAAGAAGCTGATGGGAAAGAACTTGGATGGTTTGCTGCTTTTGATGTAAATGAACCAAGTATGATTGTTACAATGATGATTGAAGATGTAAAAGGCCGAGGTGGAAGTAATGTACCTGGCGAAAAAGTGAAACATGTTTTTCAAAAGTAATACATAAGAAAAGCTAGCTCTTAAAAAAGAGCTAGCTTTTTTGTACAAGTTAAATAATGAAATGTGAACATTTCATGAAAAAAGACGAAAGATTTATTTACTTACGAAAAAAAAGTAGCTATTTTTTATTGACAGAAAAAGAATGTTTTTGTATTATACTTACATAAGGTAAGCGATTTACTTTTTAATTAAAAATCTCAAATTAAAGATAAATATTAAGGGAGAGAATAAAAATGACAAAAGTACTATTTATTACAGCAAATCCAAATTCAGTAGAAGCATCATTCGGTATGGCAGTAGGAGAAGCTTTCATTGAAGCGTATAAAAATGAACATCCACAAGATGAAGTGGTGACAATTGATCTCTTTAACACAACAGTACCAGCACTTGATGCAGAAGTATTTGCAGCTTGGGGTAAATTTGCAGCAGATGAAGGCTTTGAAACATTAAGCGAAAGCCAACAAGAAAAAATTGCAGCTATGAACACAAACTTAGAAACATTTATGAATGCCGATCGTTATGTATTTGTAACGCCAATGTGGAACTTCAGCTATCCACCAGTAGTAAAAGCATACTTAGATAACTTATCTATTGCAGGTAAAACATTTAAATATACTGAAAACGGACCAGTTGGTTTATTAGAAGGTAAAAAAGCACTTCATATTCAAGCTACAGGCGGTGTTTACTCTGAAGGCCCATATGCAGCAATGGACTTCGGTCGTAACCACTTAAATGCAGTATTAGGATTTATGGGTGTATCTGATGTAGAATATCTTGCAGTTGAAGGTATGAATGCAAATCCTGAAAAAGCTCCTGAAATCAAAGAAGCAGCAATTGCAAATGCTCGTGAATTAGCAAAACGCTTCTAATATAGAAAACTCAAAAATGTCCAAACGCTTGTCGTTTGGACATTTTTTCTTCTTTTTCCTTCGTTTGTCTAGTATAATGAATGACGGAATGAGAATAGGTGGGGGTTCTATATGATTCAGACGTTTTTTAAGATCTTTTATTTAATTTTAATTGTAATTGGTATTACACCGAGGTTATGGCGTATAAAGCGTAAAGCACACGCAATGTCGCCGCAAGAGAAAAATTGCCTCGTGTATAAAACAACAAACTGGTTTGGTAAGAAGATGGTTCGTGTAGCCGGATCCACTGTACAAGTAAATGGACTTGAAAATGTACCGAAAGATAAGCCAGTACTTGTTGTAAGTAATCATCAAAGTAATATGGATATTCCAGTTTTACTTGGGTACTTAAATAAACCAATCGGATTTGTTTCAAAAGCAGAAATTAAGAAATTTCCGCTTGTACCAACTTGGATGGAATTGATGAATTGTGTATTTATGGATCGCAGTGATCGTCGTCAGTCTTTTCAAGCCATTAAAGATGGAATTGAACTTTTAAAGAATGGTCATTCTATTGTGATTTTCCCAGAAGGAACGCGCAGTAAAGGCGGTGAAATGGGAGATTTTAAAGCAGGTAGTTTTCATCTTGCGGTAAAATCTGGTGTCGCAATTTTGCCAGTAACACTAGATGGAACATATAAGATGTTTGAAGAAAATGGAAACTGTATGAAGCCTGCGCAGGCAACAGTAACCATTTCTAAACCAATTACACCTGAGCAATACGCAGGTATGGATGTAAAAGAATTAACGCAGTATACGAAAGATATTATTGCAGCTCAATTACATAAGTAATAAAAAAGTCTCAGCTTGAAAAGGCTGAGACTTTTTATGCAACAGGCAATACATAAAACAATACGCAGAAAAACATCATTGTGCTACCACCTAATACAAAAAGATGCCAAATTGCATGATTGAAGGGCAATTTTTCCCAAAGAAAGAATATTGCTCCTACTGAATATAAAATCCCGCCGATTAACAATAGTGAAAATCCGTGCCCAGTTAAATTTTCATAAAGTGGTTTGATAGCGACAATAATGAGCCAGCCCATAATGACGTAGCATAGTGTGGACATTTTAATAAAACGACGTACAAAGAAAATTTTGAAAATAATCCCAACGATAGCAAGCGTCCAAATAATTGCAAGTAATGTCCAGCCAAGTGGGCCACGCAGTGTGATAAGTAAAAACGGTGTATATGTGCCGGCGATTAATAGATAAATAGCAGAGTGATCTAAAATTGTAAATAATTTTTCTACTTTTGGATGATGGATGCTATGTAATAGTGTAGAAAATAAATATAGTAGAAACATGCTTACACCGTAAATAGTAAATCCAACAACAGCAGAAGCTGTGCCATGCTTTGAGGCATGAATAATTAATATAATTAAAGCAGGGATACTTAAAATGGCACCGATACCATGGGTAATCGCATTGGCAATTTCCTCTTTTACAAATCTTGTCATCTGTGTTACTTTTTGAGTCATGATCCGATTCCTTTCATGTTTGATGAAATATGTTGTAATTTCTTTTACCATATCATATACACAAGAAATAGAAAATGAAATTTGTTTAAGAGATTATATTTTCGAATTTTTTTGACAAAAGACATTGGATGCGTTGACGTTTACAAACTTTTTTGACAAAATAAAATTAAGTGAGATTAAGGGGGAAGTCATATGCCAAATATTGGGGTTCCAGGTTTAATATTAATTTTAGTACTCGCTTTAATTATTTTTGGTCCAAAAAAGTTACCTGAAATTGGACGAGCATTTGGAGAAACATTAAAAGAGTTCAAAAAGTCTGCGAAGGGTTTGCATGATGACACGGAAGAAAAGAAATAAATTTTATTAAGTTACTTTGTTTCTATGGTATATAGTGAGTGGGGAATGTGGTGATAGAGTGGACAATCAAGAAATGAGTGTCATAGAGCATCTTGGTGAGTTAAGAAAGCGACTCATTATAACAGCGCTGACGTTTCTAATTTTTATTGTTATTGGCTTTTCGTTTACGAAAGAAATATATAATTTTATTGTAAAAGATTTAAATATGAAATTAACTGTTTTAGGCCCGAGTGATATTTTATGGATTTACTTTGTGATAGCGGCTGTTTTTTCGATTGTATGTACAATACCAATTGCCGCACTACAAATTTGGTTGTTTGTCAAACCAGCATTACACCAGCATGAGCGCAAAATGACGATTCTTTATATACCGGCATTATTTTTATTGTTTATCGGCGGGCTTTGTTTTGGTTATTTTCTAATTTTACCATTTGTTTTACAATTTTTAATGAGTCTCGGTGATGATATGTTTCAAACGATGTTTACGACGGAAAAGTATTTTTCATTTGTAATGAATATGACTGTACCGTTTGCCGTGATTTTTGAACTTCCCGTAGTTGCGATGTTTTTAACAAGCATAGGTGTTCTCAATCCGATAGCACTTCAAAAAGTGAGAAGGTATGCGTATTTTATTTTAATTGTCATCGCTATTTGTATCACACCACCAGACTTTATTTCTGATTTTTCAGTAGCGGTACCTCTTCTTGTAATTTATGAATTAAGTATTACAGCATCAAAGTTTGTTTATAAGCGGAAAATAAAGCGAGAAACGAATACAGAATCAAAAAGTGCCTCATTATAAAGGCACTTTTTTAATTTATTTGTTATACTATACTTGTAAATGTATACAATATAAAGAAGAAAAAAATTATAGAATCTCCGAAATTTAGACAAACTTTTCACCATTGCAAGTTTATACTGAAGTTATAAATCCAATAAAAAAGAGGATTGATATCGTGATTATGAAAAGTTTTTATTTCACTCATTCAACAGGGAATTGTATCAAAATATTTGAAATTCCCGTCTTGCAAGCACAGCATCCGTTAGCATTTCTAATTCAGTCACGTCTCCAACTATTTATTGCTAAAATTCAAAAACAAAAACAACCGAGATTTTCATACTCTTTTCGTGAATATTTACAAAGTTGCTTAAAGTGGAATGATTATTCGAATGTGTATCAAACAAATTCACTTGAAAAAAATGCATAATCTAAAATAGAGACAGGGCAAATGTGCTCTGTCGTTTTCTTTTTGGGCGTCAAAACCAAAGAATTTTGTCGAAAATCAGCTCAAACTGTTGAAAGCAGTGTGAATGCTAGTATAATAACAAGGAGAGCGTATTGGAAAGGGAAGAAGTATAATATGCAAAAAATTAAAATTGTAACAGATTCAACGGCAGATTTATCATCAGATGTGATTGAGAAATATGATATTCATGTTATCCCATTATCTATTTCTGTGAATGGACAAACATACTTAGATAGAGTAAATTTACAACCAGATGAATTTATTGAAGAAATGGCAAAATCAGAAGAATTACCAAAGACATCACAACCTGCTCTAGGATCATTTGTAGAGATGTATGACAATCTGGGAGAAGATGGTAGTCAGGTACTTTCTATTCATATGACAAGTGGAATGAGTGGTACAGTTGCAACTGCAAATAGTGCTGCATCAATGACGGAAACAAAAGTTACGGTTGTTGACTCTCAATTTATTAGTCATGCTTTAGCGTATCAAGTAATTGAAGCTGCAAAAATGGCACAAGAAGAACGCTCGTTAGAAGATGTTTTAAATCGTCTTGATGAAGTAAGAAAAAATACTCGTTTGTATGTAGTTGTGGATACGTTAGAAAATCTAGTAAAAGGTGGACGCATCGGAAAAGGAAAAGCATTTATTGGTTCTTTATTAAATATTAAACCGATTGCTAACCTTGAAGGTGGTGTATATAACCCTGTAACAAAAGTGCGTAGCCAAGGACAAATCGTAAAAACATTAGTAAAATTATTTGAGCAAAATACAGCTGGGAAAGTGGTAAAAGCAGTAGCGATTCCACATGCAAAAGCAATTCCATTAGCAGAAAGCGTAAAAGCAGCTGTTGAAAAAGTTAGCGGATTCGCACAATCTGAAATTTTTTATACAACTCCAGTTATAAGTACTCATACAGGACCAGGAGCAATTGGTTTTATGTATTTAGCAGAGTAAAAAAAGCTACTTGAATGTCTCATTCAAGTAGCTTTTTTTACTAATATAGAAAATATGAGATGAGAAGAGTAATAAAGGCGCTTCCGCTAATGATGCAACGTGTTTGTAAGTATTTTTCCATAAAAACACCTTTTTTATGTTTCTTTACCTTAATAGATAGGGGCCGGCTGCACGTAAAAATCCGATTGGTGAGAGTCAATAATCAGTGGTGGATGAAGAAACCTACCACTGATTAAACCTTCACTTTATATAAATGTATTTTCAAAGAGGTTTGTTATACATGAAAATGATCTAAAGTTTGCTCATGCTCTTCTTTCTCATTGGTTGATGGGGAAGAAATATAAGTCTGACCAAGAAACAATACGTGAAGTTGTTCCCAGGGTAGCATACGTAAATTCCAATTATTACGAAGTCGTGTAATCGCCTCTCTAGGTGTCTCATCAGCGAGTGCAAATGTACCATAATGCATAGGGATGAAATGTGTTGCTTTTACATCTAAAAAGGCTTGCACTGCTTCTTCGGGAGAAACATGTGATACTTTCATAAACCATTCTGGCTCATAAGCACCAATAGGCATTAAGGCAATATCAATAGAAAATCGAGACCCAATTTCTTTAAATCCTCGGAAATAGCCACTATCCCCACAAAAATAAATTGTTTCATCTGTTGTTCCGTTATCGATAACCCACCCACCCCAGTGAGAAGTATTCATATCGAACAATGATCTTCTTGTCCAGTGCTGCGCTGGGACGAAGTGAAAGTCGACAATATCGATTTTTTTAGATTCCCACCAATTATATTCTTCTACGCGCATAAATTTTTTTCTTGTAAATAGTTTTTTTAATCCAGTAGGTACTAAGTAGAGAACGTCCGAATTTAATTGACGAAGTGTAGCAAAATCTAAATGATCATAATGGCCGTGTGAAATAAGGACAATATCAATTTTAGGTAACTCTTGTAATGTAAGACCGGGATTTGTTAGCCTTGGCACAAGCTTTATTTTTTTTGACCATACTGGATCTGTTAAAATGTTGAGTCCGTTCGTTTGTATAAGGAATGTCGAGTGACCTATCCATGTAATCGTTGTTTTTTCAGTATTTGTTCGTAAAAATTGAGCATGCTTGACAGGTGATTGTTCTACTAGATAAGAGAAATCTTTCTTGCCTTGTTTTCGTTCTTTACGCCAACGTAAAAACGAACGAATTGTTTTTTTTGTACTAATATTATCTATGTTTTCATAGCGTTTTACCATGAACATCACCTCATTTAAAATCTTTGTAGTTGTATTGTATCGAAATCTTGTAAAGGAAAAAAGTGAGAAAAATTGATAAACGGTTAAAAAAATGTAAAAAATAGCGTGGTCATCTTTACAAAATAAAAAACTAATTGTTATGTAAAGAGATGGGAAGGAGATAATATTAGTAAACAATGAAACAGTTGTCTAGTAATTCGCTCAAAAATCGGAAGTAACATACCTAAATTCGTACGATTTCGTGAACAAATGGGATAAACAATTTTCTCATAGTGTTTACTTTTGTTATGATAAACATGTCATACATAAATTAAAGAAAGAGAAGAGAGGTTTGAAAATGAAGCGTTATCAAAAGCTGATTGGTCTCATAGTTGTTTTTTGCTTCTTTATACTTGCAGGATGCGGCTCAGGGTCAAAACTCCGTAAACCATTAAATTGGGATTTAGAAACTTTTCAATACATAAATCAAGATGGTAAACAGTTTGGAACAAAAGATTTAAAAGGGAAAGTATGGGTAGCTGATTTTATGTTTACAAATTGCCAAACGGTTTGTCCTCCGATGACTGCAAATATGGCTAAATTACAAAAGATGGCAAAAGAGAAAAAGTTAGATGTTCAGTTCGTTTCGTTTAGTGTAGATCCTGAACTTGATAAACCAGAGAATTTGAAAGCTTTTATACAAAAATTCACAGAGGATACAAGTAATTGGAACTTGTTAACTGGTTACTCATTGGAAGATATCACGAAATTTTCAAAGGATAATTTCCAATCGCTTGTAGATAAACCAGAGAATGGGCAAGTTATCCACGGCACATCGTTTTTCCTAGTCGATCAAGAAGGCAAGGTAATGAAAAAGTATAATGGAATTAGTAAAACACCGTATGAGGACATTTTACGTGATATGGAGCGACTCTTGAAATAAAAGAAGGATGCTGAGCATCCTTCTTTTTTGTATATGGAAAATATATATAACGATTAATCTATGGATAAAATATCGTGCTGTTGCGGAAGTTTTGGAGCACGTATTTCTAAAATGCCATTTTGATAAGAAGCTTTTGCACCTTTTTTCTTAATTAAATATGGAAGTTTAATCATACGAGAAGCTCCTGACATGGATCGTTCACGGCGATAGTAATTAGGTGAAACTTCATCTTGTATTTCTTCTGTAATATCTTCTGTAACAGAGATTTTTAAGTATTCACTTTGAATTTCTATTTGAATTTGCTCCTTTTGAACTCCTGGAAGTTCTGCTTTTATGACCAGTTCGTCGCCAGCTTCATATAAATCGACAGGAAATGTTAATAAACGATTTCCTTTTTGGAAAAAGTGATTCATATCTGCAATTACATCACGTAGTGGCGTTTGTTCAAAAAAATCATCAATTTGCTTTAAATAACTACGAATTGGTGGACGAGACGAAGAGTCTTTTTTTTCATCACTCATGTTTTTGCCTCCTAGAAATCAATTTGCAATATCATATGACAAATGTGTGCAAATGTGAGTGCCTATTTTTCGTGTTTGCTCAAAAAAATTGGGTAAAATGTGAAATGGAGTGATTTTTTTATAGTTTTTGTCGCCATATTCAGTTGATTATGCTAGTATAAATAGGGTTGATATAGTAGTATAGAAACAGAATGAAAACTGAAAGAGGGTAAGAAGTATGTGTGGTTTTGTAGGATGTTTATGTGAAAACCCTAGAGAGTTTTCAGAAACAGAAAAACATCAATTTGAAAATATGAACACGATTATTTTCCACCGCGGTCCAGATGACGAAGGATATTTTCGTGATGAACATGTACAATTTGGCTTCCGCCGTTTAAGTATCATTGACTTAGAGGCAGGACATCAGCCGCTAACTTATGAAAATGATCGATATGTAATTATTTTTAATGGTGAAATTTACAACTATGTAGAATTACGCGAAATGCTGCTTGAAAAAGGAGCAACATTTGCAACGCAATCTGATACAGAAGTTATTATTGCATTGTATGCACATATGAAAGAGAAGTGTGTAGATTACCTTCGCGGTATGTTTGCATTTATGATTTGGGATCGTGAAGAAAAGAAACTTTTCGGTGCACGTGATCACTTCGGTATTAAGCCTTTATACATTGCTCAGCAAGGTGATACGACTTTCTTCGCATCTGAGAAGAAAAGTATTATGCATGTAATGCAAGATAAAGGAGTAAATCCAACTTCTCTGCAACATTACTTTACGTATCAATATGGTCCAGAACCAGAGACATTAACAACTGATGTTAATAAAATTGAACCTGGTCATTATTTCGTAAAAGAAATCGGTAAAGAGATGGAAATTCATCGCTACTGGAAACCGTATTTCAATGCTTCAAGTGCAACGAAAGAGGAGCACATTCAAGCGATTCGCGATGTGTTATATGATTCTGTAAAAGTTCATATGCGTAGTGATGTGCCAGTAGGTTCATTCTTATCTGGTGGTATCGATTCATCTATCATTGCTTCTATTGCTAGAGAAATGAATCCAAACCTTTTAACATTCTCTGTTGGTTTCGAACGCCGCGGCTTCAGTGAAGTTGACGTTGCAAAAGAAACTGCTGAAAAACTAGGTGTAACAAACCATAGTGTCTTCATTACAGCAAAAGAATTCATGAACGAATTCCCAAAAATCATTTGGCATATGGATGATCCTTTAGCTGATCCAGCTGCTGTACCATTGTACTTCGTTGCAAAAGAAGCACGTAAGCATGTAACAGTAGTTCTTTCTGGTGAAGGTGCAGACGAGCTGTTTGGTGGATATAACATTTATCGTGAGCCAAATTCTTTAAAAATGTTCTCTTACATCCCTACTCCAGGGAAAAGCGTCTTAAAGGCATTAAGTGGTGCGCTTAAAGAAGGCTTTAAAGGGAAAAGCTTCTTAGAGCGTGGATGTACACCAATTGAAGAACGTTACTATGGTAATGCGAAAATCTTCCGTGAAGAAGAAAAAGCTGAATTAATGAAGTATTACAATGAAAGTGTTAACTACATGGATATCACGAAACCATTGTATAATGAAATTAAAGATTATGATGATGTTAGCAAAATGCAATACATCGACATGTTCACATGGCTACGTGGTGACATTTTATTAAAAGCTGATAAAATGACGATGGCAAATTCATTAGAGCTTCGTGTACCATTCTTAGATAAAGAAGTATTTGACGTTGCGTCTAAAATTCCAACAGAATTAAAAATTGCAAATGGAACGACAAAAGCAATTTTACGTGAAGCAGTGCGCGGGATTGTTCCAGATCACGTGTTAGATCGTAAAAAGCTGGGCTTCCCAGTGCCAATTCGTCACTGGTTAAAAGATGAAATGCATGACTGGGCTGTTAATATTATTAAAGAAAGTAAAACAGAGCATTTAATCGACAAACAGTACGTATTAAACTTACTGGAAGCACACTGTGCAGATAAAGGTGATTATAGCCGTAAAATTTGGACAGTACTTGCATTTATGGTATGGCATCAAATTTATGTAGAGCATAAATACGATACAAATGAGTTTCATGAAGAAACAAAACGTGCGTATAGCTTAGTATAAGTAGGAAAACCTTAAGGTCGTATACGAACTTAAGGTTTTTTTCATAAATATGTATTTAGCTTGATACAATAAGTATAAGAGGGTGGACAAAATATGATTACGTTTGAAAAAGTAAATGCAGAAACAAAAAAAGTTGTGGAAGAAATGTTTGCTTCTCATAATTTGAATATGAAGGAAGTTGAATATTGCATAAAAGTTGATGATACATATATTGGCGTATTGGATTATAAGGTGCAAGATGAGCATGCTATATTGTCTAATTTAATTATTCATTTCGATTACCAAGGTTACGGATATGGAACCAATACTTATTTTACATTGGAAGAAATGATGAAACATAGAGATATAAAACGTATTCAAGTGTTACAAAGAGATATAACGGAACGAACAAATTCATTTATAGAGGGACTGGGCTTTATATTGAACGGTGAAGTATACATAAAACACTTATAGAAGGAAAGAAATGAAATATAAGGCAGGTGGATGTATGACGATGACGTCTGGTTTTTTACTAATAGGGGGTTGTTTTGTAGTAGCTGAACTATGCCAAATTTTCATTCGGAAAATGATGGGTAAAAAGCGTAAACCGTATGAATGGCAATACATTCCGGTATTTTGTATTCTGTTTTTTACTCTGTATGTATTGCAAAATCTTACTCATTTTCCGCCAATGTTAAACATTTTTTTGAAGTTTGGCTTAATATATAGTGGCAGTGGAATGACTATTCTATTTGGTTTGTTTTGCATACGGCATGTTCATTATCAGTCATACATATTTATTTTAAATTGGCTCAACCGGGACGATGGAAACCGCCTTACATAAGGTGGTTTTTTGCTTGGAACCAAATTTTTATGTTGTACATAAAATAAAATAGGACGAGCATTAATATATTAAATATAGAAAGGAAGGGATATATGAAGTTAGTTATAGATGCAGGTCACGGCGGATACGATTCCGGTGCTGTTGGAAACGGTTTGATTGAAAAAAATCTAACACTTCAAATTGCTAAACGTGTTCGAGATATATTACTTGCAACTTATACACTTAATATTAAAATGACACGTGATAGTGATGTTTTCATCTCATTATCTGAACGTGCAAATATTGCAAATTCTTTTGGGGCAGATTATTTTATCTCATTTCATATTAATAGTGGTGGTGGAACAGGTTTTGAAAGTTATATTTATGATGGACTATCAAATAGTAGTTCAGCAGCAGCCAAACAACAAAAGATACATGCAGCCGTTAATCCAGTTTTAACGAAATACGGTTTGCGTGATCGTGGTGCAAAAAAAGCCAATTATGCAGTACTAAGAGAAACAGCTATGGATGCTTTATTAACAGAAACAGCTTTTATTGATACAACTTTTGATGCAAATTTATTAAAAAATCCGCAGTTTATGGAAGATTTAAGCCAAGCATATGCAAGAGGAATTGCGGCGATATTAGGATTAACAGCAAATCCAAACCCACCCAATCCACAACCCCAAAATCCAACACCAAAAACGATAGGTGTAGCCTATATTCGTGGGAAGAATGTGAATTTAAGAAGTGGTCCATCAACAACATCCTCGGTGATCCGTCAGTTAAATGCTCCAGAATCGTATGTAGTATATCAAGAAAGTAACGGCTGGTTAGGTTTAGGTGCAGGAGAATGGATATATAATGATCCATCGTATATTGATTATGTGAAATATGGAAATAGTGATGGTAGTCCAATAGGAGTGGCAAATATTCGCGGCAAGAATGTGAATTTAAGAAACGGCCCATCAACAACATCCTCGGTGATTCGAAAGTTAAACTCTCCAGAATCCTATTTAGTATACGTGTATCAAAATGGTTGGCTAAACCTCGGGGGAAATCAATGGATTTATTATGATCCATCTTATATTGAATATAATCAATATTAAAATATGAAAGATTATCAATGGAGCTACATGAAGCCCTGTCTTGAATGTCTTGTGAACAGAAGAACTTAAAGGGAGGGCTTTTTTTGTGAAAAAATAATTTACGTGTACATTGGTTTAGTGATGTATTAGGAACAATTGCCTTGCGTATCATAGTTGTATATCTATCTATAAGATTCGTACTACAAAAAATTGTGTTAATCTTTTCTATTGCTGTGTACTGTTTGACAGACCAAATGGATAATTATAATGTTATGGATGTTATAACAGGTGCAACAATTGGTGTGATGTTATAAGGTCAATTCATTCAAATGAAAGAAAAAAATATATTGAAATTATAAATTTTAAAAATGGTAATTGGACTTATTGTTGTGATTTCTATGCAATTCGTGCTGAAAAAGGAAGTTCCAGACATGTATTAAGTACGTTATGTGTTGCTTGGAATGACCATTACTTTTGTTGGTCTGTTTATTTTTCGTATGTATCGATAGGGTGAACTTGAAAAATATATTCTAAAAAAGTTTTCTGAAATATATTGACAACTTTTAGTCTATCCATTAACCTTTAAAATGTTAATGATAATCACTTTCACCTAGGAGGAAATATGACCAAAACTAAAAATATCTTCATCTTCTGCATTATAATGTTAATGGTTATGATTGCAGGGTGTGATAAAGAAGAGAAAAAAGAAACAAAAGCAGCAGCAAAAGGGAAAGATTCATATGTAATTAAGCATGCAATGGGGGAAACAACAATTACAGGGACACCAAAAAGAGTTGTTGTCCTGACAAATGAAGGTGCTGAGGCTCTTTTATCGGTAGGAGTTACACCAGTTGGTGCTACAAAGCCAAGAGCTGGTGATGAATGGTATCCGCACTTAGCAAAAGAATTGAGAGATACAAAAGTTGTAGGAACAGAGCGTGACGTTAATTTAGAGGCAATTATGAAATTAAAGCCTGATTTAATTATTGGGAATAAAATGCGCCATGAAAAGGTATATGAGCAATTAAAAGAAATTGCACCTACTGTTTATGCTGAAACACTACGCGGTGATTGGAAAGAAAACTTCGCGTTATACACAAAAGCAGTACATAAAGAAAAAGAAGGCAACAAAGCCTTGGATGATTATAAGAAGCGTATTGAAGGATTAAAAGAGAAACTAGGAGATAAAGTAGATTCTAAAGTTTCTATTATTCGTTTCGTTCCAGGTGACGTTCGCATTTATCAAAAAAATTCATTCTCGGGTGTTGTTTTAAATGATATCGGATTTAAGCGACCACCACTTCAGGATAAGGATGATTTTGCGATAAAAGGTGTTACAAAAGAGCAAATTCCGAATATGGATGGGGACTATTTATTCTATTTCACATCTGATAAGGATGCTGATAAAAAGAATGCAGGAAATACAATAGCAAAAGAATGGACAGAAGATCCACTCTTTAAACAATTACAAGCTTCAAAAAATAATAAAGTATTTGAAGTAGATGAAGTCATTTGGAATACAGCAGGCGGTATTAAAGCAGCAAATCTTATGTTGGAAGACATAGAAAAATACTTTCTGAAATAAGTAAAGTAGAGTGAAAAACACATTACTATTTAAAGGTAATGTGTTTTTTATACTTTTAAATGACAGAAAATTCTTTCTGTTAAACAAAGAGAAGTTGTACAATGAAATTAATAAAAAGTAAAGGAGTGGAGAAATGGTGAAAGGTGTTCATAAAGATTGGATTTTGCTTAATGGGAGAATTGTAAATACGGAGGAAGAACAGCCGATGGTTGCATTAGAAGAAAGAGGGCTGCAATTTGGGGATGGAATATATGAATTATTTCGTTTATACAATGGGAAACCTCATTTACTAGATTTACATTTAGAGCGATTTTTTAAATCTATGAAGGAAATTCATCTTGTTCCACCTTTTACTAAAGAAGAATTAATTGAGCAACTTCAGCAATTAATTGAAAAAAATCAATTTCAAGAAGATGGGAATGTATATATTCAAATTTCAAGAGGTATGCAGCCCCGAAATCATGTATATGAATCCAATTTAGTGCCAACTTATTTCGCAAATATCGTTTCATTCTCGAGACCGATTTCTGTAATGGAAAAGGGAATAAAGGTAACAGTGGAAGAAGATATTCGCTGGAAGTTTTGTCATATCAAATCTTTAAATCTGCTCCCTAATATTATGATTAAGAATAAAATTAATGAAGAAGGGTATCAAGAAGCAATATTAGTTCGAGATGGGATTGTAACAGAAGGTTGCCATTCAAATTTCTTTATTATAAAAAATAATAAAGTGATTACGCACCCGGCAGATCATTTTATTTTACATGGCATTACTCGTCAACATGTCATTTCATTAGCAAAAGCTCTACATATTGAAGTAGAAGAGCGAGGGTTTTCATTACAAGAAGTATATGAGGCAGATGAATGTTTCTTTACAGCAACACCTCTTGAAATATTTCCTGTCATTCAAATAGGAAATGAGCAATTTGGTAATGGAGAAAGAGGAGTAATTACGAAGAAGCTACAAGCTGCTTATGAGGAGAGTATTGCGTCTTTAAAAGTAATAAACTGAATGTACAAGGAAAATGAAGCTGGTATTCCACCAGCTTTTTTCGTGATATAATCAAACGTAGAATGATTTTTGAAAACGCTATAAAAGGGGATTATATATGAAATATGAAGCATTTAAAGAAGTGATTCACGGAAGACGTAGTGTTCGAAAATTTACAGAACAAGAAGTATCAGTTCGTGACATAGAAGAAATTATTGATTGTGCTCGTTACGCACCAAGTGATACAAATTCACAAACGTGGGAATTTATTGTCATCATGAATCGGGATAAAATTAAAGAAATTGAACAAATGACATGGGATGCTTTACATAAAATGGCTGAACAAGCAGCGGAAAAGGGCGAAGAAAAAGCAGGTAAATTACTTACACGTTCATTTGGACCATACGCAACTGCATTTTCTGATGCACCGGTTTTAATCGTATGTTTAGCTACACCTTACAAGTCAAAGTTTCGTGAAAAAATATTTGATCCAATTGACTTCGTTCCAGATTCAGTATGGGAAGAAGAGGGGATTAAGAGTAGTTGTTTAGCTGCACAAAATTTAATGTTAGCAGCATATGCAAGAGGGCTTGGGACTTGCCCGATGACAGGGCCTGTGTTATTAGCTCAAAATGAATTACGACAATATTTACAAATTGAGCCTGAGAAACAAATTAATATGGTAATTTCACTCGGTTACCCAAAAGAGCAGCCCAAAAAACTTGCTCGAAAAGAAATTGAGGATATTACAAAATTTATTTTTTAGGATGTTGTGTAAAAAAATAGAAAAAAGGCATTGGTGCGTCCGATGTCTTTTTTCTATTTTTTCTAGAAGGGAATATTTTTTGCTAATAATGGGCTAAAATGGAGAATAAGAAGGAATTCCTAATTATTTCTTGAAAAAATTAATGATGTTAAAAAAGAAAGTATGGTACAGTAATAGTGAACAAAATGTTTGTTCACGGAATTTTAAAAAACTGAATTTAGAATAGATAATTATTTTTGTATAATAAATGAAAGAGTAAATTTACAGGGGGGATGAATTTTGAAGAAATTCATAATCGCTGGATTGTCTGCTTTGTTATTGGTTGGGTGTGGTGTTTCAAATGAAAAAGAAGAAGCCCAGCCTATAAAAGAAGAACAGATTGTAAATGCAAGTGATGAGAGTGTAACTTCTTTTCCTGAGGGGGCAATGCCAATTGGTGAAGGGAAAGTAAAAGTAATTACACCAGATGGTACTTCTGAAGATGGGAATATACCAACTGTATTTGTAAAGAAAGACGCTCTAATTCAGCAAGTTGAATTAGAACTTACCAATTTTCAAAATGATAAAGAAACATTTGTATTCGTAGATAATATATTTGAAGATAAACATCATGTTACGAGCATAACGCAGACAACAGTAGAATTAAAACAAAAAACGTTAGAGGCAGGATATCACACAGTAACTGCAGCTCAATTTGAAAATAATGATCCATCAGGAAAAGTTATTAACTTTGTACAGGCTAAATTTGAAAATAAACCTGCATTTTAAAATAGACTAACACGTTATATGTAACAAAAAAGTACATTACTGAAAAAGTAATGTACTTTTTTGTTTTGTATATTTTATGAAATAACTGAATTGATTGTCAGGCGAAAGGATCTTGTTGAATTATAATAAAATGAAAATATATATACCTATAGTATAAATGTGTTATAGGAATCTTGTATGAAAATGTCGAATATAGTATACTGCGTCGTAAAAACACGTTTTCTATTGTTTAACGTGAAACGAGTAGGGAGGAAAAGATGTAATGAAACGAGCTCTTATCAATATTGATTATACATATGATTTCGTGGCCGAAGATGGTGCTTTAACATGTGGGAAGCCAGGGCAAACTATTGAAAAGCCTCTTGTAGAGATTACGAAGCAGTTTATGGAAAATGGAGATTATGTTGTATTTGCCATTGATAGGCATGAGGCAAATGATTCCTATCATCCAGAGACACAACTATTTCCACCGCATAATATAGCGGGTACAAAAGGAAGAGATTTATACGGAGAGTTGCAAAATCTGTATGAAAAATATCGTAACAATGAGAATGTATACTATATGGACAAAACACGTTATAGTGCTTTTGCTGGAACGGACTTAGAAATGAAACTAAGAGAAAGAGGTATACAAGAAGTCCACCTTGTTGGCGTATGTACGGATATTTGCGTTCTCCATACAGCGGTGGATGCTTATAATAAAGGATTTCACATCGTTGTACACGAAAAAGCAGTGGCTTCTTTTAATGAACAAGGACATGAGTTTGCCCTAGGACACTTCAAGTCTTGTTTGCACGCAGAAGTACAGTGAAGGTAGAGGAAACATTGAGGATCATACCTGTTAGTAACTGTCTAGTTATATTAAAAAAGGACCATTTATTTTTTAAAATGCAATGTTATACATTATGTAATTTCGGGTACATCACTTACTTGAGAGTGATGTACTTTTTAATTTATATATACTTATTCAGTAAACAATAGCGTGTCAATCAGAGATTTGTTGTTATTGCATATGAGAGTGTAGCACGTTATGGATATACATAGATTGTGTAAGCATAAGGAAAGATAGCTATAGGTGATCAAAATGAAGAAAAAACTTTTAGTTATCTTCTTATTTTCCTTTGCAATGCATATGTCATCAAATTAAATGACGATGGCAGAATCTCAAACGAACGTTGTAGAAAAGTTTATTCAAGCTTTAATCAATAGAGATGAAAAGTTAATAAAGTCCTAAGTAATTGAGGGAATCATTTATTCTGTTTGAATCTACTGTGTAACTATGGCATTCTTATTAAAAAGGTAATGATCTTTTCTATGTAAGAACTTTTACTTTATAAGGATACAACCTGCTGTTGAATGAGTTTCTTAATAAACGGGCTAATCTTTTCTGGTAATTGATTCAAGTTGAAAAATTTAACTTCTAAAGATTCTGTGCCATCAGCCTGTAGAATGCCACCTTTTATTTCTTTACACATATAAGCAATTGTGATGGGATAAAATTCATCACAATTCGGTAATTTCACAAAAAATTCTTTTCCAGAAAAAACACCTACTAAATCGAGTTTTCCAATTTCAATACCTGTTTCTTCGAGAACTTCACGCCTTCCTGCTCCTTCTGTTGATTCACCTAATTCAATAAACCCACCAGGAACACCCCAAACACCACTTTTTCTCTTCTGAAGTAAAATTTGTCCTTGCTCATTTAAAACAGCAACAGCAACTCCTGCTAGATTAAGTGGTCGTGAACCCACAATTTCGCGTAAGTCTTCAATATAGCCCATAGTATTGTCCTCCAATAATAGATTGTAAATTTTAAATTATGTATTCGAGATGGTGCTACTATATTCCTTTATATTTAGATTTTTAAGAAGTTGAAGAGGTAATGGTTCTCCAAAACATAAAAGTTTCACATACCATACTGTATTTTGTAGTTTTTAGAAATTTCTTAATGTTATAATGATAAATGGTGATGAACATGAACTATGATGAAAAACAAATGCGCCGGTTAGAGACGTTAAAAGAAATTGCAGAGTTGTTAAATGAGGCAACGGATTTACAGGAAATGTTAGAGGAAGTATTACATACACTATTGCAAGTTATGAATTTACAAACAGGATGGGTATTTTTTATTGATAAAAAAGGAACGTATCGTATGCTTGTTGATAGAAATTTGCCGCCAGCACTCACATGGAAAGAAAAGAAACCGATGTGTGAGGGAGACTGTTGGTGTGTAAATCGATTCGTAAATGGGCGTCTAGAAAAGGCGACAAATATTATTGAGTGTAAACGAATTGAAGATGCCATTGAATATAATTGGGGAGAGACGGAAGAAATTACACATCATGCGACGATTCCTCTTCGCGCTGGAGCAGAGAAGTTCGGCTTATTAAATGTCGCTTCACCTCATAAAACACATTTTACAGAGGAAGAACTGGCATTGTTAGAAGCGATTGCGTTCCAAATCGGAACAACAATACAACGAATTCAGTTAGTTGAGAAAGAGCGGAAATATGTAGTGGTAGCGGAGAGAAACAGGCTTGCACGCGATTTACACGATTCGGTGAAACAATTGTTATTTTCTATTATGTTAACGGCTAGAGGTACTCTTGATATGACGAAGGACAAAGAATTACAAGAGATGCTTAGTTACATAGGCGAATTATCGCAAGAAGCGCTAGAAGAGATGACATTATTAATTTGGCAATTACGTCCAGAAGGATTAGAAAAAGGGCTTGCAGAAGCAGTGCAGAATTATGGAAAACTATTAGGTATTCAAGTAACAATTCGAATTGATGGGGTTATTTCAATTGGTGATGAAATAGAAGAAGTGCTATGGCGTGTGAGTCAGGAAGCCTTACATAATTGTAAAAAGCATGCTTCATGTGAGAGGGTATCTGTTAGCTTGAAAACAGAAAATAATAAATTGAACTTTCAAATTGAAGATAACGGCATTGGGTTTGTTAGAGAAACAGTAAGAGATTCAGCACTTGGTTTAAAAAGTATGAAAGAACGAATTGAACTGATGAAAGGAACATTTCGGATCAAAACGAAGCCGGGACAGGGAACAAAGATTGAGATTCAATTACCGGTTTGAAAGGGAGAATTGCATTGAAAATTAAACTATTACTTGTAGAAGATCATCATATTGTTCGGAGGGGACTCGTATTCTTTCTAAAAACGAAAGAGGAATTTGAAATTATAGGAGAAGCAGAGAATGGGGAAGATGCGTTAGCGCTTGTTCAAAAAGAAAAACCAGATGTAGTATTAATGGATGTGTTAATGCCAAAAATGGATGGAATTGAAGCGACAAAAAGATTGAAGCAATATGACGCTACAATTAAAATCCTTATGTTGAGCAGTTTTTCAGAGCAAGATTACGTTCTTCCAGCGCTGGAAGCTGGTGCGGATGGTTATCAACTAAAAGAAGTACAACCAGATCAACTTGTTGCTTCCATTATTGCTGTATATCAAGGTAATGCAAATTTTCATCCAAAAGTAACGCCTGCTTTGCTCAGACGACCAGTAGCGCAAGAGAAAAAACAAGATAGTTTATTTATGTTGACAAAAAGAGAAAAAGAAGTACTTCGTGAGATTGCAAAAGGAAGAAGTAATAAAGAAATAGCAGCAGAGCTTCATATTACAGAACAGACAGTTAAAACCCATGTTTCAAATGTCCTTGCTAAATTAGAAGTAGATGATCGAACGCAAGCGGCTTTGTATGCTGTGAAGAATGGTGTTGTATAGAAAAAGTATATAACAATACCGAATAAAGGTTTTTCTTCTTTCAATAATTAGGTACAATAAAGCTACTATGGAACGGTTAGCTTAGCATAGTTTATTAGACACGTTATATGTGGGACTGTCATTACAGCGACAAGAGGAAACGTTAAAAAACTTACAGAGTATACGTGAAACAATTTCAATGAAGCGGATATAAAACCAGTGTATCTAGTTGCACTGTTTTATGCACCCTATGAACAACTGTAAGTTTCTGATAGAGAATTGATTTTAAATGTATTTCATGGGCATCAAATGAAAGGGTCTATTTGAAGGGGAAGGAGTGTCCTTTTAAATAGGCCCTTTTTGTATGCTACAGAAGGCGTTGCTGTAAAATGAGTTTTCTTCAAATTAGGCTATTTCTTTTTGTTTACCCCAAACACTCCTCCAATTGCAATACCAATTCCTATCCCTAAAGCCAGATTATCCATAAGTAAACCATAAGATACTCCTAATGCTGTTCCTATAGCTTCATTGCTTTGTGAGAGTATACCTCCTTTTTGTAGAGACAGCATTAGAATTACAAACATCTGCTCCAGTTATTGCAATGTCATTGTTCATGCGTTACCGTTCTCAAGAAGATGATACATTCCGCGGGAAAGTTGTTTCAGCACTTCGAAATCAGTTTGGCGGACATGCTGTTGTGAAAAATGACTAATTAATAGATTAGGAGCTCATACGAAAGTATGAGTTCTTTTTGTATTTCTCATACTATTTTCTCAAGGCTTTTCCCTCTTTTTACTGTTTTTTGTATGGAATTTTCTGATAGTATAGAGATAGAAGCTAAAATAAAGGAGAGAAATAAACATGAAATTAGTCGTAATTAACGGAACACCGCGTAAATTTGGTAGAACACGTGTCATTGCAAAATATATTGCAGAGCAATTTGAAGGAGAGTTATATGATTTAGCAACAGAGCAATTGCCCTTATATAACGGTGAAGAATCACAACGTGAATTAGAAGCGGTAACGAAATTAAAAACATTAGTGAAGGAAGCTGACGGTGTTGTGCTTTGCACACCTGAGTATCATAATGCGATGAGTGGTGCGCTTAAAAACGCATTAGATTTCTTAAGCAGCAGTGAATTTGTCCATAAACCAGTTGCTTTATTAGCGGTTGCTGGCGGTGGGAAAGGCGGTATAAATGCGCTTAATAGTATGCGCACTGTTGCACGAGGCGTATATGCGAATGCAATTCCTAAACAAGTTGTATTAGACGGCTTATATGTGCAAGATGGTGAGCTGAGTGAAGATGCAAAACCGTTAATCCACGATCTTTTCAAAGAATTAAAAGCATATATGAGTGTGTATAAAGAAGTGAAAAAGCAATTAGGTGTTGAGTGATAAGCATCTAGTGTGCTGTGAATCCCAATGATGAACCTTTAAGGGCTAGTGGTTTATAATCCATTGGCTCTTGGATAAATATGAAATCGTTTCCATTAATTTTGGTTCATACAAGCGTAATGTAAACAAATGATTGGTTAGAAAAACTATTATATTGTTTGAAAACAAGGTGGTGAATAAGGATGATTACACATTTTTCAGAGCTGAAATTACAAACAGTATCGATCCAAGGGGTAGAACAAGTGTATGCAAAACGTCTTGGCATCCCAGTTTTATCAAAAACGGATAAACAAATAAGCTTTCAATTAACTCCACATGTTACATTATTTTTTGAAGAAGTATATGAACCGATTTCACCTGCTCATGTTGCTTTTCAAGTACCATTTTCAAAGTTTTACGAAACTGCAAAGTGGGTTCAAGAATCAGGTCTGCTTATTATAGAGTGGGAAGATGGTCATGAAATTGATGAAGAGGACGGGCGGTTAAATCTATATTTCCGTGATGGAGATGGAAATCTTCTTGAAATTATTGCACATAATTATATTATTGAGGAGGTTTTAATTCCATGCACACCGTTGAACATTTTGTATGTAAGAGAAGTAGGTTGCCCAGTTAAAAGTGTACCTATATTTAGAGAGTGGCTAAAATCTAATTTAAGTATGAAAACATTTGAAGACGGTGAAATTTTTAATTTTGTAGTTAGTGGTACAGCTCATATTGTTGCAAGTTGGAAAGGGAGAACTTGGATTCCGATTGCAATGAAAGCTTTACCGCCAAAAATACATATTTCACTTGGGACACCAAGCCTCCACTTCATACAAAAAGTTCGGAATCAACTTAGACAAAATGAAGTACCATGTCAATTTAGTAAGAATGAAATATCGTTAGTTCAAGAAGGGTATTCTTTTTCTATACAACATACTCCGCATTTTAAAGCTGAAATTCCAAATAAGTTAAATTTGCCACTTTCTATTTAAGTGGTATTTTTTTGAGTTGTTATTGGAAATGTTTTCTATTAAACAACAGGTGTTTTGACTTATATTCAAAACACCTGTTGTTTAATTCATTTGATTGCTATACACGCATTAATGATTTGGATACGTCTCTTGCAAAAAACTTACAGATTGTTTAATTAGCGCTTTTAGAACATTGATATCAATATCTGCTAATTTGTTAATGTATATACACGCTTTTCCAGATGTGTGTTTTCCAAAGTCTTTTAATAGCTCTTCTCGCTCAGGATCACCAGTTGCAAAATATAAACTAATTTTCGCCTTGCGAGGGGAAAATCCTACTAATGGGGCATCTCCTTCATGACCAGATGCATATTTATAATGATATGTACCAAATCCAATTATACTTGGGCCCCACATCTTTGCTAGATAACCTGTTGTTTCAGTAAAGATATCTAATAACTGATATGCGTCTTCTCGTTTTTTTAGGTTATCAACACTTTCAATGAACTCGATTACACTATTGTTGGTTTCAGTTGTTTTGAGTTTATACATAAGAGCATCGCCCCTTTTTAGATATAAGTTTTATTACATATTTTATTATAATACATACAGGATCTCATGTATTCTTAAAAGAAATAGAAGCTTTTGAATAAAAGTTTATTTTCTCTTTTCACCAAAAAACACAAAATTATTTCATTTCATCTAACTTATCTTTTTTTCTAAGTAAATTTGCTTTTGTTACACCTCTAGAGATAATAAATAAAAATAAGTTAACTAAAACTAAAATGACATCTATACAAATGGCCCAAGAATCATTTTTTATAAAAGAATTCGTTATAACCAATAGTAATAAGCTAATTCCTGAAATTAAACGTACTGTGTTTTGTTCTATTTTTAACATAAGATCATCTCCTTTTCACTATATTACAATATCCTTATTGCATTTGATATATATTATATTAAATTATAAAGATGTAATGAATGCACTAAATGTAACCTTTTATCCTAAATGAACAGGCAGAAATATATGCCCTTCAAGATGCAAGGGGCAATAAGGAAGTTAGGGAGATAGAGCTTTTACGGCCAGTGGGAGAGCTACACGCTGATTAAAGTTTCATATTATTTTGATACCTATAAAATGCGTTGGAAATAAGGAGAAACTTCCAACAAATCCATTGTATGACGAGAGAGAAAATACAAAATCTATAAGGGAACCATATAAAAAGAGGATGTGAAACAAAATGGGAAAAACAAAAGCATTAGGTTCAGCGAAACATAAAGGAAACCAAACTCAGTGCCATACATCTTCTAAAAAGGGGCGTAATGCTCAAAACGCAGGACAACGCAGTCACTAAAAAACACTTCTGTCTCCCTTTCTTTTTCTATATAATATAAAGAAAGGGAGTGTAAGCTTATATATGAACAAATGGATACTACTTGTTATGTTGTTATTTCCACCATTATGTATGATGTATATGACATATCGAATGAAAAAAGTTGCTTATGAAAAAGTAAGTGATAACGCTCCATATGTAATAATTTTAGGTGCAAAATTATTCGGGGATAAACCATCTTTATCTCTTCAAAACCGTTTAGATGTAGCCTTAATGTATTTAAATTCTCATCCAGAGGCAAAAGTAATTGTTTCTGGAGGGCAAGGAGAAGATGAGGATATTCCTGAAGCACACAGTATGCGAAATTATTTAATACAACATGGGATTGAAGAGGAGCGTATTTTCATTGAGGATCGTTCGACAAGTACTTATGAAAATTTAAAGTTTAGCATGGATCTATACCATGTAACGCACGCGGTAGTTGTGAGTAATACATATCATCTATATCGAACAAAAATTATTGCTAAGCGTTTAGGAATGAAAATGGAATCGCTCGCAGCACCAACGCCAAGGCGTTCAAAGAAGAAAGCATATATGCGTGAGTATGCAGCGATTATTAAAACAACATTATTCGACCATTAGAGCTCAAATAAGGGCTCTTTTTTATGAGGAAAAAGCGTATTATTTGAAAAGAAAGCAAGATTCTATCA
This sequence comes from Bacillus sp. Xin1, assembly GCF_013314535.1. Taxonomy (GTDB): domain Bacteria; phylum Bacillota; class Bacilli; order Bacillales; family Bacillaceae_G; genus Bacillus_A. Next base: position 110,076 of record NZ_JABUAE010000008.1, read on the forward strand.
GAATGAAAGAAACAACAATAAGGGAGTTGTATTTGTGATACGATTTAATCATGTGTCAAAAGCATATGAAGATGGTACGAAAGCAGTAGATTCATTACATTTAGAGATTAAAAAAGGAGAATTTTTCGTTCTAATCGGTCCGAGTGGTTGTGGAAAAACAACAACGATGAAAATGATTAATCGTTTAATTGAAACGACAGAAGGTTCAATTTTTATCGACGGCAAAGACATTCAAGATTACAATATCCATGAACTACGTTGGGATATTGGGTACGTTCTACAACAAATCGCATTGTTTCCGCATATGACAATTGCTGAAAATATTGCGATTGTACCTGAAATGAGGAAATGGAGTAAAGAAAAAGTTCGGGAGCGTGTGGATGAGTTACTTGATATGGTTGGATTAGATCCGGATGTGTATCGAAATCGTATGCCTGATGAATTATCTGGTGGACAAAAGCAGCGTGTGGGAGTTGTACGAGCATTGGCTGCCAACCCCAAAATCGTTCTGATGGATGAACCATTCAGTGCACTAGATCCATTAAGCCGAGAACAGTTGCAAAGGGATATTGTAAAATTACAGAAAAAAATTCAAAAAACAATTGTATTTGTGACACATGATATGCAAGAAGCGTTAACACTTGGTGATCGTATTTGTGTGATGAGAAAAGGAAAAATTGTTCAATTAGATACACCGGAAGGAATCATACAAAACCCAGTAAATGATTTTGTGGAAGAATTTATTGGAAATCGTGTTCGCCCTTGGTACGAAGGGAAGATTATTGAAGATGTATTGCCTCTAGCGAGTGATAGACAAGTAGACAATCATGCCTTATCTCTCTCCCTACATGATTCACTACAAGAAGCATTGATTCGTTTGGAAGCAGAAGAGGCAATCCCGATTGAAAGAGAGGGGCAATATGTAGGGACATTAACGAGCCGTCATATTGTGGCGTATTTGGCTAGACAAATGAAGGAGAGGGGGTAAATCGTGTCCATATTATTACAAACGTTCCAAGAACGAAAGTTAGAATTACTTCATGCGCTGATTGAGCATTTGCAAATTTCACTTATTTCTTTATTTTTTGCGGTGATGATTGCCGTCCCGCTCGGTATTTGGTTAACGAGAAGAGAGCGCATTGCTGAGTTTATTATAGGCACCTCTGCTATTATGCAAACAATTCCTTCATTAGCTTTACTTGGGCTTTTAATCCCGCTTGTTGGCATTGGAAAGGTTCCGGCAATTATCGCGCTGGTCGTGTATGCGCTATTACCCATTTTACGAAATACATATACGGGTATTCGTAAGTTAGATGCATCGCTTATTGAAGCAGCAAGAGCGATGGGAATGAATAGTTTTAGAAGATTATGGAGAGTAGAACTACCGCTAGCGTTACCAATTATAATGGCTGGAATTCGTACAGCAATGGTACTAGTTGTTGGAACAGCTACATTAGCTGCTTTAATAGGAGCTGGAGGGCTTGGAAAGCTTATTTTACTCGGTATAGACCGAAATGACCATGCTCTTATCGTATTAGGGGCTGTACCAGCCGCATTGTTAGCTTTATTCTTTGATGGAGTACTTCGAATGTTTGAGAGCACGAGACGCTCTCCTAAGCGAATTATCGCGGCAATTTGTATTATCGCTGTAGTTATTGCCGCACCATTTCTTTGGAATACACAAAAGAAAGATATTGTGATTGCTGGAAAACTTGGATCTGAACCAGAAATTTTAATTCAAATGTATAAGCAGTTGATCGAGCAAGATACGGATTTAGATGTAGAATTAAAACCAGGACTTGGAAAAACAGCGTTTGTTTTTGAAGCTTTAAAATCGGGAGAAATTGATATATATCCTGAATTTTCAGGGACCGCTTTATCTACCTTTGTAAAAGAAGATCCGAAAAGTACAAATCGTCAGGAAGTATATGAACAAGCGCGCCAAGGGATGGAAAAGAAGTATAATATGGTAATGCTACAGCCGATGGAATATAACAATACATATGCACTTGCAATGCCAAAGAATGTGGCAGAGCAGTATAATGTGAAGACAATCTCAGATTTACGAAATGTTGCAGCAAATGTTAAGGCTGGATTTACATTAGAGTTCGCAGATCGGGAAGATGGATATAAAGGGATCCAAAAGTTATATAATTTACAGTTTTCAAATGTAAAAACAATGGAACCAAAGTTACGTTATAGTGCAATAGAATCTGGAGATGTTACTGTCATTGATGCTTATTCTACTGACAGCGAACTTGAACAATATGGATTACAGGTACTAGAAGATGATAAAGGGCTATTTCCACCTTACCAAGGAGCTCCTTTATTAAGAAAAGAAACCCTTGATAAATATCCTGAACTTGAAAAGACATTAAATAAACTTGCTGGGAAAATTTCAGATGAAGATATGAGAAAAATGAATTATGAAGTAAATGTAAATGGTGAAAGTGCGGAAAAAGTAGCGAGACAATTTTTAGAAAAAGAGGAGTTAATTCATTGAAATTTGCAAAAAATATACAAATTAATGCTTAAGAATTGACCGTTCATAATAAAATGAACGGTTTTTTCGTGCATACTTATACATTTTTTCAAAAAAGTATTCCCTTTTTGCTCATTTTCTTTTAGAATAAGTAATGTTTTCCTGAAAAAATATAATAGAAACATCTATTAGAGAAAAAGGTGACTTTAATAGTTGAACGGATAAGCATAACACCTAGAATGACAGATGGGGTGGTACCGATAGAAAAGAAATTAGGGTTTTTTCCATTAATCGCATTAGTAGTAGGAACAATGGTTGGCGGTGGTGTGTTTAGTTTACCGCATGATTTAGCAGTAGGTGCAAATAGTGGCGCAACAATAATCGGATGGTGTATTACAGCGATGGGAATGATTCCCCTTGCGCTTGTATACCAAACGTTAGCAAGACAAAAGCCAGATCTTGAAGGTGGAATTTATAGTTATGCACGCGCAGGGTTCGGTGAATATATCGGATTTAACAGTGCATGGGGATACTGGCTTGCAGGAATTTTAGGAAACGTAGCTACGATCATGTTATTGTTTAGTACACTTGGATATTTTTTCCCTATTTTTAAGGGAGGAAACAACGTTGCATCCATCGTTGGTGCATCTCTTTTATTATGGACACTTCACTTCCTTATTTTAATTGGAATTCGTGAAGCATCTATTATGAACTTTATTGCAACAATTGGAAAATTAGTTCCGATTTTATTATTTATTGTAGTTATGGTTACAGCATTTCGCTGGGATACATTTACACATGATTTTTGGGGAGAGGAAACCGTTTCTATTTCTTCTGTCCTTGGTCAAGTGAAAAATACGATGCTTGTTACACTTTGGGTATTTATTGGTGTGGAAGGAGCAGTCGTATTATCAGGTAGAGCAAAAAATAGTCGTGATGTTGGGAAAGCAACGGTTGTTGGATTAATTTTAGTTATGACGATTTATATTTTAATCTCAGTCCTTTCTATGGGGGCCATGACAAGAGAAGAACTCTCTATGTTAGAAACGCCGTCAATGGGACATGTATTAGAACATGTTGTTGGACCTTGGGGGGCATTTGCAATTAATATTGGATTGGTTGCTTCCCTTGTCGGGACATTAATCGGATGGTTCTTACTGGTTTCTGAAATTTCTCACGTGGCCGGGAAAGATGGCGTATTTCCAAAAGTCTTTACGAAGACAAATAAAAAGCAGACGCCACATGTTGCATTATGGATTTCAAACGGTGTCGCACAAACGTTGTTTATAATCGTTTTATTCTCGGAATCAACGTATCAAATGATGTATTTTATCGCATCTACATCTATTTTACTTCCTTACTTATTATCAGCACTTTATCAGTTGAAATTAGTTGTAACGAAGGAACTAAAACGTGCGAGACTAAAAAATGGAATACTCGCGCTAATTGCCGCATTATATTCTGTATGGTTGATTTATGCAGCAGGCTTGAAAAACTTATTACTTGTCTCAATCGTATATGGGATTGGACTTATTGTTTATATGTTTGCTCGAAAAGAAAAAGGCAATCGCTGTTTTTCTGGTATGGAGAAATATGTTATGGCTGTAATTGTAATTGCAGCAGCAGTGTCACTTTATATGCTTGCAACAGGTACTATCAAAATGTAAAAAGTCCTCTTGAAGGACTTTTTTTCTTTGTATACAAGGAATTTTATTTTATTCACAGAATATCTAATATATAAGATGTTTTAGGAGGGATGAGAATGGAAGAAAAAGAACAACTGTTAAGAATTATGGAATTGGCAAGTGATTTGCGAAAAGTATTAGTGCAAGAATCATTTTTTAATCATCATCCCGAACTACGTGGAGCAATTGAAAATTTGGCTGGTTCTGTAGAGACTTTAGCAAGTCTGCAGCATAATAAAGATGAAAATGCCGAGGATAAATTAAGATATGTACTTGCTAAAATGAAAATTGCTAACAATGCGATTATGCAGGAGAAAAAGGCTTTTCCTTCTCATTAATATAAGTTTTACTTTTGGTAACCTGACGTAGTACGTCAGGTTTTTTTGTTTCTAGTTTTCTTTTATAGTTCATACAATAAGAACAGCATGGAAAAAAGAAGGTGAGTCGTATTGAAGTTACATAAAGCTCTCCATTCAAGTTTTATAAAACGGATGTACCACATGAGGTTTCTTGGGAAGTTTGTTGAAGGTGAGGAGAAGAAAAAAGATACGTTTTCGGTGCAATGTCTTTCACAAATCCCTCCAATCTTGAAATCGCAATTTGAAGGCGAAACATATTTGTTTGAAGGGCTATATGCAAACAAAAAAAATGAGAGAATCTTTGCGGACTTGAAGAAAAAAAAGTTAGAAAAACAATTAGTATTGTTTCGCCTTTATTATGAAAGGGGAAACTTGTACGTTGAATTAATATGTACAGAAGAGCGGGAGATTGCGGATGCATATAGGATCGTTCCATCACCAAGGTTAGCAGGATATAAAAATAGAGAATCTTTAGAGCGAAAACTGGGCAATGGATATTTATCGTTCCTTATTCCTAAATTTCCACACGATTTCGAAGTACCCGAGTTGTTATGGTATGAAGGTAGATTATATGGAAATTTATCATTAAAAGCATCTATTAGTTCAATTGCATATTGTGAACAAAAAAAAGAATGTAAATACATTGAAATTAATGATTGGAACCAGTATATAGAAGTGAAAGCAGATGATCAGTTGTATTTTGTACGAGAAAATATGTATAATCAGCTTCTAAAGAAAATCATTGAAGAAGGAAAAAGAGTGGAAGTAGTAGACATAAAAATGCAAAAAGAAGACCAAGAATGGAATGAACGTGAATCTACATTTATACAGTATGTACAGGATGTAATCAATAATAAAGGATTGTATTTAGATGCAACGGATATTTTTAATTTTCATATTAGTGTAAAAACAAATCTGTTAACAATTCTTGCTGGTATTCCGGGAATCGGAAAATCACGATTTGTGCAGGCATATGCAGAAGCATTAGGGTTAACATATGGGGAAGAATTGCTATGGATTCCGATTTCTCCATCTTATCAAGAGCCACATGATATACTAGGCTATCTGCATCCAAATGGAACATATATTGAGAGTGAAACGAAGTTAGTTCGAACATTATTAAAAGCATATGAAAATCCGAATCAACTTTATATGATTGTATTTGATGAAATGAATATGTCACATATTGAACATTGGTTTACGCCATTCTTATCTATTCTTCAATTAGAAAAGAAAAATCGTATCCTTTCTTTATATGAGGAAGGAAATGAGATAGAAAATATAGTTCCATCAAAAATTGAAATTGGTGAAAATATTATTTTTATCGGAACTGTGAATTTTGATGAAACAACGAAAGAATTATCAGATCGCTTATTAGATCGAGCAAATCTCATTACCCTTCAAAAAATTCCATTCTGTGAAATCAATATGCAACAAAATCAAGGGATACAAATCCCGCCACTGCAAGTTACAACAGGAGAATTTCGTATGAATTGGTTACGAAATAAAGAGATGATGGATGTGCTTTCCGAAGAAGAATTAGAACTATTAGACAAATTACATGGCTTAATATCATCACATGACGCATCGAAAGGTGTTTCTTTTCGATGTGCTGCTGCAATTGCAACGTATTTGCAAAATATCCCTCGAAAAGATAATCAGTCTTATATGATTAGCCGAGAAGAAGGTTTTGATTTACAAGTAAAACAGCGTGTTTTAACAAAATTACGTGGTACGGAAATGACAATTGGTCCCCTTCTTCGTGAAGATGAAAAGAAAGGACTATCGCTAGTAGCATTGTTGCAATCACCACTTGCGAATTGCGTTTCTGCATTCGAACATTCTCTAACCTATATAAGAGAAAAACGACGGGAATTGGAGTTGTATGGGTATGCCAAATGAGGAGCAACATGAGACGGAAATTGTAGACACAAAAGATAAGCTCCCGTTTGTATTAAAATTAATTATTGGAACCGAAGGGAAGGGAGACTTTGTATTTTTGAATCGCCTTTGTAAACACTCGATAACAATGACGCATTGTGTTTATAAAGTGCAAGAATTAAAAGCATTACGCTTGATGTTACATTGCCAAAAGCCGCTTCGTGTCACTTTTATATGGAATAAAGTGTATGAAGGGAAAAAAGACAAGAAAGAATGGCAATATGAATTGCATGAAAAAAAACAAAAAGTAGTATTATATGAACATGGAAAAACAGATTTTTTTTATCCTTGGCGCTGCGGTTTGTATCATTTTGAGGTGCAAGTGGAAGAAGACGTATATTACGGAGCGTTTCAAATTGTTCCAAAAAATTTTGTTGATGATCAATTCGAAACGATTCAAAATTATGTGAAATCAATTTTGAATGAAATTATGTTAGACCGTGGTTATTATAAAAAGACATTCTCAACATTAATTGATATTGAAGATTCTTCTTATTTAATGCTACTTCGAATGCTGCCACAGAAAATGAAAAAAATAAAACAACTGTATAAAAAAATTGAAGAAAACACAAGGTATGTGCATAGCTATCAGTGGGAAATAAGGGAACGAAAAGCGACGATGAAAAGTGTGATAATGAGTGAGAAAAAGCCTTATGCTAAGCATTATAACCGTAGATTTATAGAACAAATAGATAGTCTGGAGAATGCTTTTCTGAAATTTACAACGAAACAGTTTTATCAATATTTGCTTGAATCGCAGACTTTCTTACAAAAGACAATTGAAATATTAGAACGAGCAACGCATACAAAAAAAGAGGAATATCAATCTGTGAAAACAATTATGAAAACCATTGAAAGAAACGGATCTGTAACAGATAGGGAGAAGCAAAAATATCGGAATATTCATTTGCTGAAAGAGGCAGACTTACGGAAAGCGTCCGTGAAAATACAAGAGTATAAAATTTTAAATCATATTGTACATCAAGCTGTACTGTACTTTCGGAATTTGTTGAATTCTTCATTCTGGAGAGGAGTTTCTGAAAAAACAAATATAACTATGCATGCTTTACCTGTTACACACAGGCAACTATTATATCATTTAGAGTTTCTACCACGTTATAATCAACAATCTCCAGCTTTATTATTTGTTTATAAACCCACGTTTTTAGTGTATGAATATTATGCATTTTTTATCGTCATTTCTCTATTGCAACAGTTAGAATTTAAAGATGAAATTCCACTGCGCGAACAAATTCAAACCTATTTTTACTTGGATGGTTTACAAGACGGCACGACAATTGTTTTAAATCGGGAAAACATCCAAATCCATGTAGCGTTTAATGATCTTATTGAAACGCATCCGCTCATTGCACTTAGTAAAGGCAGTCATTTTTATAATGGAGAAGATACGAAAAAGCCAGACATTCGTCTAGATTGTTATGTGAAGCAAGGGAAACGTTATGAGTACCAATCGTCTATTATTATTGAAGTGAAATATAGTCCAATGTTTAATATTTTTCAGCCTGTTGGTAATACAAAAGCAACAGAGCAAATGTACAAATATTGGTCCATTAAGTATGTGGAAGAACAAGATGGAAAACGTATTTTTCACCGAAGAGCAATCCATGAAGTGATTTGTGTATACCCAGGCAGTCATATGCATGGGAAGAAAATAGAAGCTGGTTGCGGAGTCTTTTTGCAATTATATCCATATAAAACGAAGCAAGGAGAAGAGAAATTAGCTGGAAAACACGGTCTTGTGCAAATTTTTGAAAAGTGGTTAAAAAATATTGGAACATGAAAAGAAATCCTCTTCTGTGGAAAGGATTTTTTTTTTGTACTTTATATGAAGTGTGAGACATACACTGTATGAATAAAGATAGTATAACATTCGGGTGTTTCTAATGAATGTAAAGTATGTATTGTTATTGTAAAAATTTCACATAAATTCACAACCGAAATAGGAGATCGTTTTATTTTATAGAATGTATGATGAAGGGAATATTTTTAGGTTGCATACGAAGGTTTGTTCTTATATGATAGATGGTGAAAGCGTTATCAAAAATAGAGCGGCGATGGGAGAGGCGGGGAAATATGTTCCAGCGTGTTCAAACAAAGGAAGAACATTTTTGGTTCGAGCAACTGTGGGGAGATTTTTGTGAAGAGAGAGATTTAATGTTTGTAGAACGTAATTTAAATCCATCACGATTTTTATTAATAGAAGGTGGGCATGCTATCGGTACAGTAGAGTGTATTCGATATACAACACCTGAACATTCTAATTCTGAGTTTTTCTATCCGTTTTCTGAAAACGAGCTGGTGAAAGGGTTAAAAAATGTTTATGAAATAGGGAAATTAAGTATTGTGAAAACGTCGCGCGGGAGAGGACATTTCAAAAGGTTAACAGCTATTTTATTTATACATGCTTTAGAAATGAGAGCTGAGTGGTATATTGCTGTTGTTACAAAAAGAATGTATATGTATTTACTTACACTTGGTTTTCCAATTGAGCCTATTGATGACCCGTTTCCTTTTCATGATACATTGCAAGGGGTACCTGTTCGGATTCATGCTCGGAAAGGGTTAACACATTTGTATTCTTTAAAAGAATTTCGAGATGTTATTCAAGGGAATGCTCATGCTCAGGCGTTAATAAAAGGAAACAGTAAAAATATTATGTTAACAAGATGATGTGTCACAAATTTTTATAAATTATTGTGATTGATATCACATCCTTTTTTCTTCATGTATATTACGATTTAGTTGTAATGATTGATTAGGAAAGGGTGGGGGATATGTTTTGCTATCAATGTGAACAAACGCCAACGGGCGGATGTAAAGTAATTGGCGTTTGCGGGAAAAATGAAACAATTGCAAGTTTACAAGATACAATTGTATTTGGATTAAAAGGAATTGCTGCTTACCGTACCCATGCTGCCCAGCTTGGGTACACGGACCCATTTGTAGATGCTACAACTCATGAAGCGTTATATATGACATTAACGAATTCTAACTTTAATGAACAAGAGCATATTGATATGGCTATGAAAGTTGGAAAATCAGCTTTACGGGTGATGGAGTTGTTAGATGAGGCACATACGAATCATTTTGGTATTCCAGAACCTGTTCAAATTACACAAAACCGTGTAGAAGGTAAGGCAATTGTTGTTACGGGCCATAATTTATTTGCATTAGAGGAATTATTGAAGCAAACAGAGGGAAACGGAATTAATATTTATACGCATTCGGAAATGTTGCCAGCACATGGATATCCACAGCTGAAAAAATATAAACATTTAAAAGGGAATATTGGTAAAGCATGGTATGATCAGAGACGTCTCTTTGAAAAATTTACCGGCGCAATCTTAGCTACAACGAATTGTGTGATGCCAATTAAAGGTTCATATTCAGATCGCTTCTTTTCGTATGATATTGCAGGCCTTGAGGGTGTACAAAAAATTGAAAATGAAGATTTTGCACCATTGATCAAAAAAGCACTAGAGCTTCCAGAAGTACATATGGAGTCGGATGAACAGCTCGTAACAGGTTTTCATCACAATACAGTATTATCATTAGCACCAGAAATTATCCAGGCAGTAAGAGAAGGGAAAATTAAGCGCTTTTTTGTCATCGCAGGTTGTGATGCTCCAGGTAAAGGCGGCGAGTACTATCGTGAATTAGCAACGTCACTTCCACAAGAAACGGTTATCTTAACAACTTCATGCGGGAAATTCCGTTTTAATGATGTAGAATATGGTGTGGTACCAGGTACGGAAATCCCACGTTACATTGATCTAGGACAATGTAATAATTCTATCTCTACAATAAAAATAGCAGCGGCTTTAGCTGATGCTTTTCAATGTGAAGTGAATGAATTACCAGTTAGTATTGTTTTATCTTGGTTTGAACAAAAAGCGGTAGCAATTTTACTTGGACTACTTAGTCTTGGAATTCAAGATATTCGTATTGGTCCAAAGGCACCTGAATTTATTTCATCTGGTGTGCTTAATGTATTACAAGAAACATTTGGTTTAAAACTTATTACAACTGCAGCAGAAGATATGGATATGATGTTATCGTAACAAAAAGGATGTCTTGTAATGAGACATCCTTTTTGTTATACAGTAAAATTCCCATGATTGGAAGGTTTTCGTTTGTCACCTCAATTGGATTACATAAAAAAGCGCATGATAAGTGACTAGGGGGGAGTCAAGTATCATGCGCGAACTAACGTTTGAAAAAGAACTAAAATCCAAATATACTTAAAATCATTTTGCGACGTTTTGGTTTTTCTTTTCGTTCATAAGTTGGTGCGATATCAGTTTTGATATCAGGTGTGATGTAAAGTGGTTCTTCTTTTTCAAGAGCAGCCTCTAATTGTTGAATTTTATTCATCATTTCTTCCATTTCTCTGCGATGTTGTAGCAATTGATAATTGACGACGTCATCTGCTTTATCTTGCATTTTTTCTTCTATATGATTTAAACGGTGTGTAATTGTATTTAATTGTGTAACAAATTTTTCGAAATCAATTGATGATTCTGTAGCTAGTGGTGAAGTTTGTTCGATTTGAGTACGATGATATTCTAACATTTTATCTAAGTCCTCTTGAGTGAAAATAAAATGACCGTATTTGTTTTTTTCTATATTGAGATTCAATTGTTGTGCAATCCGAACCACTGCCTTTGGGCTAACACCTAACTTCTTCGCAATAACGGGCGTCTTATATTCCAAGGTAAATCCCTCCTATATATATCCTGTTGAATGATTTCGGTGTAGAAAGTCTCTTCCCTGCATGGATGACAAAAGAAGTGAGGAATCGGCAAAGAAAGTGTTTTTTCACGAGAATTAGTTTTTTAGCATATAAATACTTCAAAAAAGAGAGAAAAATGTCTATTTTTTGTAATGATTCCTGTTTGACGGAAAGAAGAGAATTAGATTATCATAAATATAATTATCTTTTTTATGTGTGCATATAATGTATAAAAAGGTGATAGCGAATGTAGAAACTTGTAAGATGATAAGAAGAGCTTTTTTGTTTGAATAAATTTGTAGGAGGTGGCTTCCTTGCTTACAGGGTAAGTAAGGAAAACGTATTTGGACATATATAGTATAAGTATGGTGATTGTTTTGATTGCCTTAACTGCATTTTTTGTTGCAGCTGAATTTGCAATTGTGAAAGTAAGAAGTTCGCGCATCGATTCTTTGATTGCAGAAGGGAATAAACGTGCAACTTCTGTGAAAACAGTCATTACAAACTTAGACGAGTATTTATCTGCTTGTCAATTGGGGATTACAGCTACAGCTCTTGGACTCGGGTGGTTAGGAAAACCAGCGCTAAAGCATATGTTTGACTCGCTCTTTGCAAGATGGGAAGTGCCTCCCCAGGTTTCTGATATTTTAGCTGTGACTCTAGTGTTTATGTTCATTACTTTTTTCCATATTGTTGTGGGAGAATTGGCACCCAAAACATTGGCAATTCAAAAAGCAGAACAAGTGAGTTTACTTGTTGCGAAACCGCTTATTCTCTTTTATCGAATTACTTTTCCGTTTATATGGCTTTTAAATGGATCAGCCCGATATGTAGCAAGAATATTTGGTTTAGAAACTGAAAAAGAGCACGAAGAAGTCCATTCGGAAGAAGAATTACGCTTTTTAATGTCAGAAAGTTATAAAAACGGTGAGATTAATCAATCTGAATTTAAATATGTAAATAAAATCTTTGAATTTGACGATCGTATTGCAAAAGAAATTATGGTGCCGCGAACAGAAATGCATATTTTAGATAAAGGTACGTCTGTTACAGAAGCGTTGCAAAAAATGTCCGATGAGAAATATACAAGGTATCCAGTTGTAGATGGAGATAAAGACCATGTTATTGGTTTTGTAAACTTTAAAGATATTTTCACAGATTTTGTGAAACATAGTAATTTTAGTAAAGAAACAGTAGAGCAGTATACTCGTCCCATTATACTTGTCATTGAATCGATTGCGATTCATGATTTATTTTTAAAAATGCAACGAGAGCGCACACATATTGCTATATTAATTGATGAATATGGCGGAACATCGGGTCTTGTAACGGTCGAAGATATATTAGAAGAAATTGTTGGTGACATTCAAGACGAATTTGATATAGATGAAAAACCAGAAATTCAGCATATTAGTGAAACGAAAACAATTTTAGAAGGAAAAGTGCTTGTTAGTGAAGTGAACGCATTATTAAGTTTATCGATTGATGATGATGACATTGATACAATTGGTGGATGGATTTTAACGAAGCATCTAGAAATTGTAGAAGGTGACATTGTTGAAATTGAAGATTATAATTTTTGTGTGAAAGAATTGGATGGCCACTATATCAAACAGATAGAAGTGACAAAACGAGCAGTTCCCATTTTAATTTCAGAAACCGAAAAACGAGTAGCATTACAAGAACAAATAAGCTCGTAAACTCTGCATATAGCAGAGTTTTTTTTTAGTTGGTAAAATGTTTTTATATGAAAAGAGGCATGCTACAATAAAAACAAGTTAGCCCTTTAATTAGGTGAAGTTTGAAGAAGCATTAGAAATGGTAAATAATTCACAGTATAGCTTGCAGACCGGAGTATTTACAAATGATTTAACAGCAGCAATACGTGCAATTGATGAACTAGCAGTAGGAGGTGTCAAGATTAATGACATTCCAACATCCCGATTGGATCATATGCCGTATGGTGGAGAAAAAAAGAGCGGGACAGGTCGTGAAGGAATTAAATATGCGATTGAAGAAATGACAGAGATGCAACTAAGCTGTATTAAAAAATAAATATAAATAAAAGGTACATTTGCTATTTGGGCAAGTGTACCTTTTATTTATAGGGGATTATTTCATCTCTTGTTTAAAAATAGAATCTTCAACATAGATTTGTTCTTTATCTACCGCTGTACTATGCGCAAGAACTAAACCGATTGGTGTATGTGTACCTTTATTTTGAACGATTGTAAAAGGTACATTTTTTTCATTTGCCAATTTAATGTATTTTGATAAATGTGGGTAAGCGATGCTGCCGTTTACATATAGTTGTAATGATTGAGAAGTGCGCATACTATTAGCTACTTCTGTATAAACATTGCTTTGCATCACTTGACCGATTGTTAAAGCGATTTCTACACGCTCACGCAATGTGCTTAAGTACATATTGCGTTCTTCGGGTTTGTTTTGCTTTTGGCCATGAATGCCCTCTTGGAGATAATCTTCCACATTTTTATTTGCCATATTTTTCACACCTTTCATATCTTATTGTACGCAAGAAATGAAAAGGATGCAAAAAAAGTCATTTTCAACATTGAATTTAAATTAACTTTATCAACAGAAATTAACAAAATGTGACAACAATCTCTTAACGAAACTTATTTTTTGTGTTAATATTCAAAATATATAGGGTATACGTCGCATGGAAATGGAGGGAATGGGGGTTTTTCCAATCGATAAGGATATTAAAGAAGTATTTTGTTCGCACTTGAAAAACAATAGGCACCAATTCGTAGAGAACTGGAAAAACAAAATGATAATTTCCGAGAAAGATCCATTTAAGCAAGAAGTAGTCCGGAATGGAGCGGATTTATTAGAGTTAATTATTGAACTTATTATGGAAGATAAGGATATAGCTCAGCTACAGCCGTTATGTGAAAAAATTGCAATTGAGCGTGCAGGGGCAGATGCTAATATTGGAGATTTCGTCTATAACGCGAATGTAGGAAGAAATGAACTATTTGAAGCAATGTGCGAATTAGATGTTAGGGCTCGGGAATTAAAACCAATTATGACAAAAATACATACTTGTTTTGACAAACTAATTTATTATACGGTTTTAAAATACTCGGAAATTATATCGAGAAATTTAGAGGAAAAACAGCAATATATAAATGAAACACATAAGGAAAGATTGACAATTTTGGGACAAATGTCAGCGAGTTTTGTTCATGAGTTTCGCAATCCATTAACCTCAATTATGGGGTTTGTTAAATTATTGAAATTAGATCATCCCAATTTATCATATTTAGATATCATTTCACACGAATTAGACCAATTAAATTTCCGTATTTCGCAATTTTTACTTGTTTCAAAAAAAGAAATGTGGAATGAATCTGAACGATTTTGGCTAAATGATTTGTTTCATGATATTATTCATTTCTTATATCCAAGTCTAGTTAATTCGAATGTTTCAATTGAAAAAAACTTACCGTACCCTATTTCATTTGTAGGATACCGTAGTGAAGTGAGGCAAGTTTTCTTAAATATTTTAATGAACTCAATCGATGCTCTCGAAGTGATAAAAGAAGATCGTAGAATTATTATCGATGCATGTGAAGAGGAAGAGAGGATTCATATTGTTATTAAAAATAATGGGCCAATGATTCCGGCAGAAAGTATTGAAACGATCTTTGAACCATTTGTTACGACAAAGAAATTAGGAACGGGTATCGGTTTGTTTGTATGTAAACAAATTGTTGAAAAGCATAATGGATCGATTATGTGTCGCTCTGATTCAGAATGGACAAAATTTCATATTTCATTTCAAAAATAAAGAAGAAAAGTCTATACCAAGAGAGAATGGTATAGACTTTTTAATTTGTCAGAACCACAGCTTCTAATTTTGGGGATTGATTAGAATAACCTACTAATGAAAATGTGTAAATTGTATTTGGTTCTACTTTTACGTTAGGAATGGTTACAAGCACTTTTTTTGTATCAGCAAGAGAAATTTCAATATCAGCGGTTCCAGGACTCACCTGCAAATAATCTGTTATTTGTTTAAATAAAACATTTTCAAATAAATAATCGCCGCCTTTTATTGATACATAAACGGCGGGGGTATCAGGTGAAAAATGTGAAAATCTTATTTTTGCTTGACCTGATTGTAAAGGAGTAGTATCAAGCATTGGTTGTAATTGTATATGTGCATTTGTACCGATTGCTGCAAGTGTATAAGAGCGGTTGCCCATCATCGGAACAAGTGCTGAGAAAATAGGCGTTTCATTACCAGTAGGTACAATATCAACTCGGTACTTCCCTTGAGCCAAGGACAAATAAGGGCTATATTGTTTAAATGAAATATTTTTAATTACCCTTTGTCCATTCACTAAAAAATCAACAGCTTGTGTTTGAGGGGATGCGTGGAATAGTCTCATATAAGATGGCAATACCGCTTCTTGAGAATCGCGTTTTTCATATGCATGTACAAGTTTTGTAATCGCACTATGATATTTCATATATAATTCCATATATTTTTTTGGGTTTGTATATTGATAGTAACGAGCAAGCTGTTCATACAGGGCTGCTTCTTGGCCATATTTTTCAATTTCAGATTGTGCCATGTAAATTCCTCCTTTTTTATCACTATAACTATATGCATCTTGGAAAAGGGCTTATGCAAACAAACTTGTCAAAAAATATAAAAATACTAATAGATAATGTATCCTGCAATTTTGAGGTAGTAAGACTCTCACCTAAAGATTCAGAGAAAAGCATAGTAGAGAGGTGGAGAGCTAACCATCAGTTGGGGATGAAAAAACACGAATGGAAGCTTCACTTTACAGAATTTGTGAGCGGGAAAGCCCACGCGCTTCAGCCGTGGGAGTGGTCAAATGTATACACATTGCAGCATTCCATATAAATCAAAAATTCCTAGTTGAACTTAGGGATTTTTTGATTTATAGGCAAACGCACATACAAAGTGACAGTTGTCCTACATAATTTATTAGGGAAAATGAATTTTTAAGTAGTGGAGGGAGTGGGACAAATCATGTGGGGATATGGATATCCTGGTAGTTATTGCGGATACGGTGGCTATGGCGGCGGAGGTTGCGGTACAGGTTCTGGATTTGCGTTAATCGTTGTATTGTTTATTTTACTAATCATTATTGGGGCGAGTTGCGTACGTTAATTGCCAATAAAGAGCGTCATGCTGAACTGGTTAATTAAAGTTAATCGGTTCTTTCTTTTTTAGGATTTTGTCTAATTTTGTTGAAAAGTATGACGGATAAACTAAATAAATAGGAAGGAAATTGACGGGAGTTTCGTCGAAGTTTACACAATGTCAGCAATTACGTAAAGCTGATAGTATGGTAAGAAAATAATGAGTTCGTATGTTTTTTAGGCTTAATTTTTATAGAAGGGAGGATCCTTTTAGAGGGGGAAAGGGTTTGGTCTTTTGTTGTGTTTCTGAATTTTCACTTTTTATTTCGGTTTTTAGCACTCATTTGTATATTTTATAATAGTTTTTTGATAAATTCACTGCGCTTGCAGAGGATTCTTTTTTATGAAAGAAACGTCAATTTTCTTCATATATATATACAAATTGGAGAAATGGGGGAGCGCTATGCGCGATTACTTAATTAAGCCACTTGTTGGTCAGCCGTATCCAATGATTTCGCATGGAAAAGGTGTGTATTTGTATGATCAAAATGGTAATAAATATTTTGATGGTTCGTCAGGAGCGATTACGGCAGGTATCGGACATGGCGTAACAGAGATTGCGGAAGTGATTAAAAAGCAGGCAGAGGAGATTGCTTTTGTGTATCGCTCACAGTTTACGAGTGAGCCAGCTGAGAAGTTAGCAAAGAAATTAAGTGATTTAAGTGTAGGGGATTTGAACTGGAGTTTTTTCGTAAATAGTGGTACGGAAGCGAATGAAACGGCGATGAAAATTGCGATTCAGCATTTTCAAGAGCGTGGTATTCAAGGAAAACATAAAATTTTGTCACGCTGGATGAGTTATCACGGTATTACGATGGGAGCTTTATCAATGTCAGGGCATCCACTTCGCCGTCAGCGATTTGTATCTATTTTAGAAGATTACCCAACTGTTCCAGCACCGTATTGTTTCCGTTGTCCGGTGCAGAAAGTATATCCAACATGTCAGCTTTCTTGTGCGACTGAGTTAGAACGAGCAATTGATCGAATTGGCGCAGAACATATTGCGGCTTTTATAGCGGAACCAATTATTGGTGCGGCAGGCGGAGCGGTTGTACCACCGAAAGAATATTATAAGGTGATTAAAGATATTTGTAGCCATTATGATATTTTATTTATTGCGGATGAAGTTATGACAGGTCTTGGACGTACTGGTGCATGGTTTGCGATGGAGCACTGGGGCGTGGAGCCAGATATTATGACGTTAGGAAAGGGACTAGGTGCTGGTTATACACCGATGGCCGCGACGGTTGTGAGTGATCGTGTGATGGAACCAATTTTACGAGGATCGCGTTCCGTAATGAGTGGGCATACGCTTAGCGCTAATCCATTGTCAGCCGCGACGGCTTTAGCGGTTATTGAATATATGGAGAAACATAACTTGCCTGAGAAAACAGCGGAAAAAGGAGAATATTTAATAAAAGGATTGCAGAAAGTTCAGCAGCAATCGACAATTATTTCCGATGTGCGTGGAAAAGGGTTGCTGATCGGAGTAGAATTGCAACCGTTTACAAAAGCGTCTGAACTTATTTCAGTCGCAGCGAAAAATGGACTCCTTTTATATCAAGCTGTATCAGGGCAGGCAGGAAAAGAGGATAGTGCGTTGCTTGTTGCACCGCCGATGACAACTACATATTCCGAGTTAGATGAATTACTTGAGATTTTTGCGAAAAGTGTGGAAGAGATGATGCAAAAAGGAGGTCATAGTATCGCATGACAACTATTACAAATACATTTGGAAAATTAAAAGAAATTGACGATATTATCTCTTTGTTTCATGATGATATGGCGTTAATGTTTGGAGGATTTGGCGGAATTGGATCCCCTCCATCATTAATACAAGCGATTGTAGAAAAAGGAATTTCAAATTTACATTTAATCGGAAATGATACAGGGTTTCCGGATGTAGGAATCGGTCGCCTTATAACGAAAGAACGAGTGAAATCATTAATTACTTCACATATTGGTTCAAATCCAAATGCGGGCAGACAGTTAAATGAAGGTCGATTACAGATTGAGTTTTCACCACAGGGAACGCTGGCAGAAAGGATTCGTGCTGGTGGTGTTGGACTTGGTGGAGTTCTTGTCGATGTCGGTGTAGATACAATTGTGGAAGAAGGAAAACGAACAGTCGAGATGAACGGAAAAACATATTTAGTGGAAACGGCTTTAACTGCAGAGGTATCGATTGTATACGCGAAAAAGGCAGATCCATTTGGGAATCTTGTGTTTGATAAAAGTGCTCGTAATATGAATCCACATGTTGCGATGGCTGGAGATATTACAATTGTTGAGGCAGAAGAGATTGTACCACTTGGAAGCTTAGATCCGGAGGAAATTGTTGTTCCAGGTGTTTTTGTAGATTATATCGTGCCGTCGGAAGGAGTGAATTGGACATGGGTATGGGAGTAGAAGTGAGAGATAAGATTGCAAGGCGGGCTGCGAAAGAGATTCAAAATGGAATGATTGTGAATTTAGGAATTGGTATTCCTTCTCTTGTACCTAACCATTTGCCAGAGGATATACACGTTATGTTCCAGGCGGAAAACGGTATTGTTGGAATGGGACCAACGCCAAGTAAAGGAAGCGAAGATGAAAACTTGTGTAATGCGGCTGGATTGCCGACGTCACTCATTACAGGAGCAAGTTATTTTGATAGCTGTACAGCATTTGGAATGATTCGAAAAGGGTTGCTTGATGTAACGATACTTGGTTCACTGCAAGTAAGTGAAAAAGGTGATTTAGCAAATTGGATTGTTCCAGGAAAACGCGTTCCAGGTATTGGCGGAGCGATGGATTTAGCACAAAAAGCAAAGCGGGTTGTTGTTGTGATGAATCACGTTGATAAGTATGGAAATGCAAAAGTTGTTTCAGAATGTACACTTCCATTAACGTCGAAAAGATGCGTAGATTTAATTATTACAGATATGGCTGTAATGGAAGTTACTTCTGAAGGTTTAGTACTTCAAGAGTTAATGAGTCCTTATACAGTAGAGGATGTAAAACAAAATACGGAGGCATCTTTTCATGTGAGTTCTAATTTACTTGTGATTGAATGAGAGGAGCTAACAAATTATGAAGCAATTAAAAAAACAAGTATGTGATTATATTGAAAGTCATGAAGGAGAAAGTGTAAAACTCTTAAAACGATTAATTCAAGAAAAAAGTGTATCTGGAGATGAGAGCGGCGCGCAAGCAATTGTCATTGAAAAATTACGTGAATTAGGTTTAGATCTCGATATTTGGGAGCCTTCTTTTACAAAAATGAAAGATCATCCTTATTTTGTATCTCCAAGAACGAATTTTTCAGATAGCCCCAATATTGTTGCGACGTTAAAAGGAAGCGGCGATGGAAAATCAATGATTTTAAACGGACACATTGATGTGGTACCAGAAGGTGACGTGAATCAGTGGGAACACCATCCATATAGTGGTGAAAAAATAGGGAATCGCATATACGGTCGTGGAACAACGGATATGAAGGGCGGAAATGTGGCTCTTATGTTAGCAATGGAAGCGATTATAGAGCTGGGTATTGAACTAAAAGGAGATATTTATTTTCAAAGTGTCATAGAAGAAGAGAGCGGTGGAGCAGGTACTTTAGCAGCAATTTTACGAGGCTATAAGGCAGATGGGGTTATTATTCCAGAACCTACAAATATGAAGTTCTTCCCAAAACAACAAGGTTCTATGTGGTTTCGCCTACATGTAAAAGGAAAGGCAGCACATGGTGGTACACGTTATGAAGGTGTAAGTGCGATTGAAAAAAGCATGTTTGTCGTTGAGCAGTTGAGACAGTTAGAACAGAAAAGAAATGAGCGAATTACAGATCCATTATATAAAGAAATTCCAATCCCTGTTCCAATCAATGTTGGGAAAATTGAAGGTGGTAGTTGGCCAAGCTCTGTACCAGATGCATTGATTTTAGAAGGAAGATGCGGAGTTGCACCGAATGAAACTATGGAGGCGGTAAAAGAAGAATTTGAAAGTTGGATAGGACAATTAAAAAATGTAGATCCATGGTTCGAAGAATATCCAGTAGAAGTACAATGGTTTGGAGCAAGATGGGTCCCAGGTGAATTGGATGAGGAGCATGAACTTATTACAACGCTTCAAGACAATTTTGTTCAAATTGAAGGAAGAAGTCCAATTATAGAAGCATCACCATGGGGGACGGATGGTGGTTTGTTTACACAAATTGCAGAAATTCCAACTATTATATTCGGACCAGGGGAGACAAAGGTAGCCCACTATCCAAATGAATACATTGAAGTGGATAAAATGATTGCCGCAGCAAAAATTATTGCATGTACATTACTAGACTGGTGTGAGGTGAAAAAATGAAATATTATGAATTATTTAAAGAACAGACGAACCACTATACTGTAGAAGGGGCGCTAGATTATTTTAATAAACGTATTCGGGTAGACCATTATACAGGAAATGTAGAAAGTCTTGTGCAAAAAATAGAAGAGTTAGCAGAGAAGCATTCTTTCACCAAATGTATTATAAAAGGAAAGGGAGAGCATGTTTCGACGTGGCTCTCTTTTGGCTTTTTATTAGAAGCGACGATACCACATTATTTTCAAGGACATGATGCGTATTTTCTTGTGAAATACCGTGATGATGAAAGACGAAATAGTATTCAGTGGGTTGATGAGGATCGTATTATAGATGGTGTGAGGGAAAAAGAGGTAAAGGAGAAACAAGTTCCTGAGAAATTTGTCTTGCGAAAAGCGACAGAGGAAGACGCAGAAGAATTGGCAAGTGTGTTTGGAAAAGTGTTTGAAATTTATCCGACTCCGTTAAATGAAGCAGACTATGTTGTTCAAACGATGAAAGAAGATACAATTTATTATGTGTATGAATTAGACGGGCGTATTATTAGTACTGCTTCAGCAGAAATGAATGTAAAAGAGGGGAATGCGGAATTAACGAATTGTGCAACGTTACCTGAATATCGAAAACATGGATTTATGAAAAGTTTACTTATTAAGTTAGAAGAAGAATTGCAAGAGAGAGCAATCTTTTGTTCTTACACAATTGCACGTTCGCTTTCATTTGGAATGAACGCAGCTTTTCATCAGCTAGGGTATACATATACAGGAAGGCTAGCGAATAATTGCTACATTTTTGATAAATTAGAAGATATGAATATATGGGTGAAAGATTTATCTCGTATTAACGGGTAGTAAGAACCTCGCTTGCTAGGAGAATCATCAGTGGAGGATAGAAAAATCCTTCACTGATGTGTATTTTATTATATCACTTGTAAATGAGAAATAAATAATATGAAATAAATAAAAAGTAGAACGGAATCGTAATGCTTATAATCGCACACAGGTGTGCTGAAAATTCGGCATATAATTTGCTGGATTTTTGGCAAGAGGGGGGATGACAATGCTAGCAGTTTCGACACAAGAAGTCATTGAGGCGATTTTGGGCAGTATTGATGAAGCTATTCATGCGGTGGATGAAAATGGTATTACAATTTTTTATAATACTGTTGCTGCAAAACATGATGGTTCAAAGATTGAGAATGTATTAGGAAAGCATTTATTAGAAGCATTCCCATCCTTATCAAGGGAAACGAGTACACTTATGAAAGTTTTAGATACGAAAAAGCCGATTTTGCATCAAGTACAGCGGTATCAAAATTTAAACGGTGAAGATGTCTGTACTGTAAATACTACATTACCTATCTTTATAGAAGATAAAATTGCAGGTGCTGTTGAAATTGCAAAAGATTACTCGACAATTCAAAAGTTAACTGATACCATTGTTGATTTACAATCGAAAATGAAACGTTCTTCTAGGAAAAAGGTAACAAAAAAGCACGTTGCCTTTAATACAATTGTGACAGAAGATTCTCGCTTTAAACAAACGAAAGATTTGGCACAAAAGGTGGCACCAACAGATGCCAATGTTTTAATTTACGGGGAGACAGGGACTGGAAAAGAATTATTCGTACAAGCGATTCATGAGGCTTCAAAACGGAAAAATAAACCGTTTATTGCTCAAAACTGTGCAGCTCTTCCAGAATCTCTTTTAGAGAGTTTATTATTTGGCACAACAAAAGGTAGTTATACAGGTGCTATTGAACGTGCGGGGTTATTTGAACTTGCAGATGGAGGGACATTATTTTTAGATGAATTAAATTCGATGCCCCTTGATCTGCAGGCAAAAATGCTTCGGGCATTAGAAGATGGAGTGATTCGTCGTATAGGGGATAATAAGACGAGAAAAGTTGATGTTCGCGTCATTACGGCGATGAATCAGCCTCCAGAGATATGTTTACGTGAAAATAAAATTCGAACGGATTTATATTATCGCTTAAATGTATTTTCGCTATATATTCCACCGCTTCGTGAACGAAAAGAAGACGTATTATTGTTAGCGTCGTATTTTTTAAACGATTATAATAAAGAATATAAAAAAGATGTACTTCATATTGAGAATGAGACGAAAGAAAGATTACTAGCATACCATTGGCCTGGAAATGTAAGAGAGTTAAAACATACTATGGAACACGCTGTAATTATTGCTGAAGGAAGCTCCTTAACGGTTAGTTGTTTACCACGAACATTTCGAAAAGAGGTAGATTCAAAGAATAAGAAGAAAAGCATCCTCCCTTTACGTGAGGCACTTTATCAAACAGAAAAAGAATTAATTGATCAAGCACTAACAGAAACAGATGGGAATATTTTGCAAGCTGCTAAATTGCTAGGTATTCCAAGGCAAACATTGCAGTATAAATTAAATAAGTATGACAAAACCGCCGAATAATCGGCGGTTTTTGTGTGTTTGCACCAATAAAAGAGCGTTTACATAAACAGAAAGAAATGAATATTCTGTTTATTATAAGCGCCATTTAAAATAAGAAAAAATCTTTTTCCTTATATAATAGGGTATCTTTAGCCATTTCTTATTGGGAATGAAAAGTTGGCATAATTATTGCTTATATAAATGGTGAGCGTAAAAAAAGGGGGAATAGCAATGTTACATGATGTATACAAACCAAATCGTCACTGGAAAGATATCGAATTATGGAAAGATGTTACAGAAGAGCAATGGAATGATTGGGTTTGGCAATTAACGAATACGATCAAAACGTTAGATGATTTAAAGAAAGTAATCAATTTAACACCAGAAGAAGAAGAAGGTGTTAAAATTTCAACAAAAACGATTCCGTTAAATATTACACCGTACTATGCTTCTCTTATGAATCCTGATGATCCGCGCTGTCCGATTCGGATGCAATCAGTACCGATTTCGGAAGAATTATATAAAACAAAATATGATTTAGAAGATCCACTTCATGAAGATGAAGATTCACCAGTTCCAGGCTTAACACATCGCTACCCAGACCGTGTTTTATTTCTAGTAACAAATCAATGTTCTATGTATTGTCGTTATTGTACACGTCGTCGTTTTAGTGGACAAATTGGAATGGGTGTTCCGAAAAAACAACTAGATGATGCAATTGCTTACATTAGTCAAACGCCACAAGTACGTGACGTTTTAATCTCTGGTGGTGACGGTCTTCTTATTAATGATAAAATTTTAGAATATGTATTAAAGAACTTACGAGCAATTCCGCATGTGGAAATTATCCGTATCGGAACGAGAGCACCGGTTGTGTTTCCACAACGTATTACAGAAAATCTATGTAATATTATTAAAAAATATCACCCAGTATGGTTAAATACACATTTTAATACTTCTATTGAAATTACAGAAGAGTCAAAACTAGCGTGTGAAATGCTTGCAAATGCAGGTGTTCCAATAGGAAACCAAGCAGTTATTTTAGCTGGAATTAACGATAGTGTACCAATCATGAAAAAGCTAATGCATGATTTAGTAAAAATTCGCGTTCGTCCGTATTATATTTATCAATGTGATTTATCAGAAGGTATCGGTCACTTCCGCGCTCCAGTTTCCAAAGGGTTAGAAATTATTGAGGGGTTACGTGGGCATACTTCTGGTTATGCTGTTCCGACGTTCGTTGTTGATGCTCCAGGTGGAGGCGGGAAAATTGCCCTGCAGCCAAACTATTTAATTTCACAAAGCGCGGATAAAGTTGTACTCCGTAACTTTGAAGGAGTTATTACAACATATCCAGAACCAGAAAATTATGTGCCAGGAAGAGCGGAAGGTTATTTCAAAGAAATTTATCCAACATATGAAGAGAAACGTTCAGATATTGGTGTAGCTGGATTGATGAGTGATAAGAAATTCAATCTTGTCCCAGATGACTTGCAGCGCATGAATCGCCGTAAAGATTATGAAACAAATGACGAACATGCTTCATTAAAAGATAAACGTGATAAGCGTGACCAGTTAAAAGATAAAAAATATCAAGCACAAATGGCGAAATTAGAAGAAAATAAAAAAGCTGAGGGTGACGCAGTATGAATTGTATGTGGTGTGACAGTACAGAAGCGAAAGAAAGTCTGAATACTGTATATTGGGAATTGCCAGATGGTACAAAAGCCATTGAAATTCAAAAGACACCATGTATTTCTTGTTCATCATGTGGAATGGACTATCAGCCTGATCATGTTGTAAAAGAAATAGAAGATCAATTGTTTTTAATTTATACAAAAGATTTACCGAAACAACTAACATATGAAGAACTAATGGAACGTCCACGCTTATTAAAGAGAAATTATTTTGACTTTTAACCAGAAAACCAGCGATTATGCTGGTTTTTTTCTTTTCTCCCTTGTATAATGTATCCAAGTTAGAAAGGTAGGGAATATGTTTGAAAAAGTCATTTTATCACTATATGATGAAGCACCGTGCGTCTTTAGTTAAAAATGAAGTATCTGATTTAGCTGAAGCTATGTATGATGATTTAAGTTTTCCGAAGCAATCAGAAGATTACGATGAAATTAGCTCGTATTTAGAATTAAGTGGATTACTAGGCAGCATGACTATTTTTGATGAAGCTTGGGATTTATACATACAGGAAAGATAGTTAAGAATAAAAAACATAATGAAGAAATTCGTTTTATGTTCAGTGGGGCTCTTTGTTTGTATTAATTGAAAATTAGGAGTAGAGAACGCTCCGCCAAGAATAGTATGATGCATATAAAACATAATGAGTATATTACTTTAGATAAAGTAAAGTACTTATTATGTTTTTTTGTTTTTTATCATATTGATAAACTGTTATATCTCTGAATCCAGAAGGTATAATGCCATTTGTTAATGGCTAATGTCTACTGCATGATGCCGATCCATTAAATTGAAATATAGTTTAAATTACAGCACGATGCGTAGCGTACGATACGAGATGCTAGACATGTATTCAGGAACGATAAACGGAAAGCTAGTATGTCTATTAAATTTTTCATGAAAAAATTTTTGAATATAAGCTTATGTGATAAGCGTTTTTTCATCGTTTGCATATACTGTTATCAAAATCACGACTTTAAAAAGGAGAGAGATAAATGGCACGAAAAAAACAACCTAAATATAATGTAGGAGACATAGTCGTGATTACGCTATATGGGACTGTTGGTAAAATCACAAATATGAAAATATTAGATGGTGTTTATGTATATGAAGTTAATAATCATGATGGATTTTATGTGGAACAAACACTTCAGCATGTCACGGAACAAGAAATGAAAAAAGGTGAAACAGAATGGATTGAACTGCGTTATCATTTTACATTCGGTGACCTAGTGCAAGTTACGGGATATGATAAAGATGTTTTTCGTATCGTTGGGTTTCGCACAGAGGTGTGGCGGTATAAAAATGACGCTTGGGAAGATACGATATATGAATTATCGAGAATTACAGATGGTGAGTGGTTAGAGGCTGATGAATCAGATTTAACCTTGCTTGCGAATGCGCAAACTGCTAATGCAATTTTGAAAAAACTAAAACAAGATAAAGCAGGGATGAATAAATTAGATTTAGGAAAATTGAAATCAATAAACAACTCCAAAAAGGTGAGTATTAAAACAAGCCGACAAGAAATTATTGATGGATTATTAGACATTTATAATGACTATCAATTATTATATGAAACATTTCAAGATGAAGAATATAAAATTGTTATGGATGTCGTCCATAATTATTTAGTTAAATTAACAGAGAAAAAATAGCTAGAAAGTAAGCAGGAACTGAACAAAAATATAAGCTGTGTAAGGTATACCTACAATTGTTAAAAAAATAATAAGCCCTTTAATGACAGAGTCTGCCCATTTATCTTCATGCATGAACTCTTCTTTTCTTTGCTCTACTTCATATTGGTATTCCATTTTTTATTTCCCCCTTTAAATAGCTTGTACTACATCGTATGCTGTGAGCTGAATTGATATGACAGACAAGTATGATATAGAAAAGAAAATCTATTTTTCTAATCTCGTATACATAATTTTGAAATTTCTTCATATAAACAGAAATAAAGGAGTGATGCTCATGAAGGAAATTGAAGTCGTAATTGATACGGAAGAAATTGCGGAGTTTTTTTATGAGCAACTAATTGAGAGAGGGTATGTGCCAAAGCGAGAAGAGATTGAGGACCTCGCTGATATTACATTTGAGTATTTACTAGAAAAATGCATGATTGATGAAGTGTTTGATGAAGATGAAGGATGAAAGTAACGACGGGACCTACTCGTCGTTTTTTACACTTTAAAATTCTTTCTTTACAAACTTGTCACAAACATAAAAGATTATTATTGGTATAATAAAAAGAAAATTTGAAACAAGAGGTGAAGGGATGTTCAAAAAAATTATTGATTCTTTACTAGGAAAGAAGAATAGATATCGTTCCTACTCAAGTAGTGATTATCGTCATAGAGGTCGCTCGTATTCAAGTAGCGATTATAACAGGAGAAGAAATTCTCATGGCTATGGACATCAGCACTATAAAAGAAAACGTAAAAGCCGTAGTTTCTTTTCCAGTAGTTGATGAAGTGGCGTGACATACTTGCTTGGTTTGATAGACCGCTGCGCACTGATACAATTGTTACGCAGCGCTATAAAATTAAATCAGTAATTGGAATGGGCAGCTATGGTTTTACATATATCGTTAATGATTTGGAAACGAAAGAAAAAAAGGTTTTGAAACAATTAAGACAAAGTAAGCAAAGGTATATGTCAGGTCGAAGGTCATTTGCACAGGAGCAAGCAATTTTAGAACAGTTAGATCATCCAGCAATACCAAGCTTACATGATAGTTTCATATGGAAAAAACAGCTGTTTTTTATAATGGAGTATATGCCAGGTAATAATTTTGAAGACTTCATTTTCAAAGATGGACATGTTTACGAAGAGCGTGAAGTTTTTCATATTTTATATAAGGTACTTGAGATCGTTTCTTATTTTCATAGTAAAGGTATTATTCATCGAGACTTACGAACCCCAAACATTTTAATGGAAGAGGGGCAGATTAGCATAATTGATTTTGGATTAGCTAGATTTATAGGAGAAATCGATGAACGAGCATCGATCTATGTAGGAGAACAAGCCTATATGCGAGAGGTTCACTATCGCAGTGATTTTTATGCACTAGGTCACTTTACATTATTTTTATTATATTCTGGTTATGAGTCTACTGCAAAAGAAGAAAGACCATGGTATGAAGAGTTGCAGCTAGCGAAAGAAAACCGTGAAATTATTATGCGAATGCTACGGACGAAGACGCCATATTATGAAGATGTACAAGCGATTAGAAAGGATATACGCCATACATTAGAAAGGATGGGGGATACATGTTTCAAAAGTTTTTAGCAAGTGTTGGAATAGGAAGCGCGAAAGTTGATACAATTCTTGAGAAAGAAGAATATTTAGTAGGAGAAGAAATTGTAGGTGTGGTTCATATTACAGGCGGATCAGTCGAGCAACAAGTTGAAAGCATTTACTTAACGCTAACAACGTCGTATGTACGAGAAATGGATGATAAAAAAGTAAGCGCTACATTCGATTTAGAACGAGTACGTTTAACGGATCCTATTACGATATCTCCAAATGAAAAAGTAGAAATTCCATTTTCATTCCCGATGCCAATTGAAGCGCCGCTTACTTTTGGAATGAAAACGGTTTGGATTCATACAGGTCTTGATATTAAGCGGAGTATTGATCCGAGTGATCGTGATTATATTCAGGTATTACCGAATGCATTATTAAATAGTGTTTTAGATAGTGTAAAACAATTAGGATTTAGACTTCGTCAAGCAGAGTGTGAAGAGCTGCCACGTTATTTACGTACGAATATTCCATTTGCGCAAGAATATGAGTTTATTCCAGTTTCAGGGCAATATTATGGGAAATTAGATGAATTGGAATTATTAATTTTACCACGTGCGCATGATCGATTGGATATTGTTATGGAAGTAGACAGAAAAGCTCGCGGATTAGCAGGGTTATTTTCAGAAGCGTTAGACTTAGATGAGAGAGTCGTTCGCTTTACTGTAACGCGTGAAGATATTCCGGCTATGCAGCAAAAAATTAACAGTTATATTTCTTCATAAATAATGCATAAAAAAAGAAATGGAGAGGGAAACTAAAACAACCGCTCCATTTTTTATTTTTGTATTGTGAGGTTATGTATGTGAAACGATATCGACATGTATACTTGTTAAGCGTATTACTTATTTGTTTTGTCGGATTATCACTTTCGTATCATACCGCTTGTGTTGAGAAATTTGATGATGTTGTTACTAACTTTATTCAAAGTTTTCGGAACGATTATTTGACGGCTTATTTCACTTGGATGTCTTATATTGGTTCAAAAAAAATATATTTCCCGTTATTAATCATAGTTGTAATGTACTTTCTTATTCGAAAAAGGTTGTTAGGTGCGTTATTTTTAATCATTAATTATTATGGATCTCGTCACCTTAACAACCTCCTAAAATTATGGTATGAACGACCAAGACCAGATGTCACGCAGCTTGTTACAGCTACAGGATATAGTTTTCCAAGCGGACATACGATGAATGCCACAGCATTTTTAGGGTTTATCGCTTATGTAACAATCACGGAACATCGCATTACATTGCATAGAAAGTTATTGATTATTTTTATTACATGTTTCGTGATATTCTCTATTTCTGTTAGCCGTGTCTATCTAGGGGTCCATTATCCATCTGATATATTAGCGGGCTGGGCAGCGGGTGGAAGTTGGCTTGTTTTATGTATCATGTTCCATCAAGCATTCATCAAAAAAGAACCTATGTCATCATAGGTTCTTTTTGCATAGGCTCAACATGAATATGAGTGTGCAAAATTCCAAACTTTTGTTCTAACATTTCCTCAATTTTATCTGTAATATGATGGCTTTTATTCACGTCCATATGAGCATCTACTTCGATTGTAATATCTACATACGTTTGGTTCCCATACATACGTGCACGAATATCAACAATATGTTCAACACCAGAAACAAGTTTGACAGCTTGTGAATACTCCTCCATTTTATCAGGATCAATGCCATCGGTTAACATATGAGAAGCCTCTATAAAGATGTCCCACGCAGTTTTGCAAATGATAAAACCAACAAGTAAGGCCGCGATTGGATCGAGAATCGGCATGTGGAACTGAGAAGCAACAATACCGACAACTGTACCGATACTAACAAGAGCATCTGATAAATTATCTTTCGCTGCGGCTTCTAATGCTTTACTTTTTGTACGCTGTGCAATTTTATTGTTATATTTGTACACGATGTACATGACGACAGCACAAAATAAGGCAACCCACGCTGCAAGCATACTTGGTGCGTTTTTTTGTGGATTAAAAAAGGATTGAATTGCACTCACAATAACTTCTAAACCAACCGTTGCCATAATAAAGGAAGCAACAAGTGAAGCGATTTGTTCTGCACGTGAATGACCATACGGATGATCTGGATCACGAGGCTTCCGAGAAATTTTTAAACCGATTAATACAGCTAAAGAAGCACCAATATCTGTTAAATTATTTAAACCGTCTGCACGTAATGCACTGGAAAGAGCAATATAGCTAATTACGATTTTCAGTGATGACAAAAATATGTAGGCGATAATGCTGACAATAGCTCCTTTATCAGCTTCTTTATTAGAAAGTGAATTCATAACGCTCACTCACCTTTCTGTTAGGAATTTCTTTCTAGTAATAGAGTATCAAACGAAACTCGTGTGGGTCTATACAAACATTGTTGACGTTTTATAGCTTTTTAAGTAGGGGGTAACAAAGTTTCGTGGAGGAAAAATATGTTGCGAAGTACAAAGTGAGGAAAGATTAAAATTTCATCGGATTTCCTTTACAATATAACAAAGGGAAAGAGTAGGGTGCGAAAAATATTATCTTATTTCATGCTAGTGCTTATTACATTGATTAGCGCAGGGTGTGGGGGTATTCGATGAAGAGAACGTAAAGAAACAAGATATTTCTAAGCTGTCGATATCTACTTCAAAAGGGTTTGGTGGTTTAAACGAAGATTATTTTATGAATATTCAAGATAAAGAAAAATTAGAGGGGATTCGTAATCTGCTACATGACGTAAAAAAACAAAAAAGAAGTAATGAAAAGCCACAATACGATTTGTTAAGTACATATCAAAATGGAGATACACATGGAATTCATCTATACCTTGGAGGCGCAGGAGAGAAAAGTGTCATCATGTATATCGGTCATGAGGAAACAGCATATTACACTTCTGAAGAAATGACTAAGCAATTGCGAAAGATAATCATAAAAAAAGGCTAAAAAAATGCCTCTGAAAGAATAAAACTCAGAGGCATTTTTTCTATGTTAGTACGCTTCTAAAAACTCAGTAACTTGTTCTTCTGTTTTTGCATTTGCGCTATGTAAATGACCAAGTTTTTCACCATTTTGATACACTAATAAGCTAGGAATTCCCATTACTTGATACTCTTCTGCAATATTTGGGAACTCATCTTTATTAATAGAATACCATTCAAATTTATTGAACTCTTCCATTACATCCCCGATAAAGTTGTCCATACGTACGCAATCTGGACACCATGTAGTGAAGAACTTAACTACTACTGGCTCCTCGCTTGCGATAATGTCCTTGAATTCCTTGTCACTCTTGATTTCTTTCATGTTTTTCGCTCCTTTCAATTTTATACGAATCTGCTAGTATTTTTATGCAAAATCCGTATTTGCAAAATCTTCAACTGCTTTTTCTTATAGTCCTGGTACGACATGTGAGTAGGTGTCTAATGTGATGCCTACTCTTTTATGTCCTAGTCGTTCACTTACAATCTTCGGATGAATCCCTTGTTTCAACATTAAAGTTGCATGAGTATGTCTTAGATCATGGAACCGAATATCAGGAACCTCACTTTTCTTTATAAGCTTTTTCCAGAGCTGTGTCAAACTTCTGAAATTGCAAGGATTACCATTGAAAGTAGGACAGACCAAATCATAGTCGTTATACTCGCTTCCGTATCGTTCTTTTTCTACTTTTATTCGTTCATAATGTTCTTCCAGAGCGTGTAATGTGATTTCAGGAAGTACGATTAGACGTTTCCCTGTAGAGGTTTTTGGTTCATGAAATTCTTTAGTAATATGAGAAAGAGATCGGTTGACAGATAGTGTTTTTCTCTCAAAATCAATGTCTTTCCATTGTAATCCTAATATTTCACCTTTACGCATGCCACAAGTAATTGCAAGTAGATAAGCGACATAGTATCGACTATCTTTGGCATTTTCTAAAAAACGCAGTACGTCTTCTTCTGACCAAGTGTTCACAGTTTTTTCTACACCTTTAGGTGGACTTACAACATCCGCAACATTCTTTCTAACAATTTCATGTCTCATCCCATAAGAAAGGGCAGTACGAATAATCTGATGTATACTTCGTACTGTAACAGGCTTCATACTTTCTGATAGATCTCTATAAAATTTTTCAAGATCTATACCCTTTAATTTTTGCATTGGAATGTTACCGAGTTTTGGTATAATATGATTATTAATATGTTTACGATAATTATAGTACGTGGTTTCTCTAAGATTTATCTTTCTAGCTTCAAGGTATTGAATAAAGAATTCGCGTACTCTCATTTTTGTGGGCTCGATATACGAGCCTTCTTCTATTTCTACGATTCTTTTAGCCATATCGGCTTGTGCTTCTTTTTTCGTTTTATATCCTGAAAACCATTTTTGGCGTCTTTTGCCCGTTTCAGGATCGGGACCAATATCTACTATTATTGTCCACTTCGAACCTCTTTTTCGAATATGTCCTTTCATGCCAAACACTCCTTCATTTGAATTTTACTTTGAATTTGAGTAAGACGTTGCTTACATAATTCAGGAGTAACTTGAAACAATTCAGACATATCAGCGACCATGGTATCCTTTGCAGGATTAATATATTTTAGCATATGGAAGGGGGTAGCTGCATATTTGGTAAAATGTACTGCATCCCATTCTTGTAATTCGCGAAAAGCAGTAGGCATAATCCCTTG
Organism: Bacillus sp. Xin1; assembly: GCF_013314535.1. Classification (GTDB taxonomy): domain Bacteria; phylum Bacillota; class Bacilli; order Bacillales; family Bacillaceae_G; genus Bacillus_A. The sequence goes on from NZ_JABUAE010000008.1 coordinate 142,937, forward strand.
TATGCCAGTGTGGCGCAGGATATGACATAATTCATGAAAGAATATCTCTTTTTGTTTTTCTTTAGATAAGCGTGAATCAATGACAATCATTTTTAAATAATTATTTGCTATGTAATACGAGTCAATGTTTTCTTTTAAAAGTATGATATTACAGTGTTGAGCAATGTTTTCAATACATAAATCACTTGGTTTTAAAATTCCAAGCTGTTGATAAAATGTAGTTATCCAATCTTCCAGTAGGGTAGTCTGATACGACCAATCCATGAATTTCACCTCATTGTTAAAAATAGGAACGTTTGTTCTTATTTTACTGTAAAAATAAAAGCCCGTGAAGTGGGCTTTTATTCATTAGTTTGAAATTCATTTAAACTTACATATATATTTCTTATTTTCTACGTTTTTCCGCTAACTCTACAACCATATCAAAATGACGTTTAATCATTTCCACATCCTCTGGAGAGAGGTTTTTCCATTTTTCTATATCAAAGAAGCCCATATCGTTTATGCCAAGTTGTTTGACATGGTTGGTGATCTCCAAGAGAGAGTCGTATTCGTTTTCAGGTGGTACAGAGGTATTGGTTCTTCCTAATAGGTAATCAACAGATATATCAAAGAAATCAGCTAATTTTTTTAAAGTTTCATTATCTGGTTCACTTCTTCCATTTTCGTAATGAGAGTATCTTGCTCTTGATATTCCAAGATATTTAGCTACCTCTTCTTGTGTTCGATTACCTCGTGCTTTTTTTAATCGTTCTTCAATCATAAGATTCCTCCTCTCGAATAGTTATTATGAGCAATAGCGATATATAAATACTATTTCTATTATAGATACAAAAAGTATCACTTTGAATAAAATGATAATAAATGTATCAAAAGGAGGCGAGCGTATTGGAACGTATACGGTTGATACATGAAAGAAAAAAAAGGAACTTACTCAAAGAGAACTAGCAGATATACTTAATTTATCAGAAGTGTATGTAAGGAAACTTGAAAAAGGTGATTCTGAACCAGGGAGGAAAACATTACTTAAGCTTGAAAAGTTCTATTGTGTTAGGGATCGAGAGTTGTTTCCTGATATTTTTTTAATTAATTTTGATACAAAATGTATCAAGATAAAATGAGGGGGATAATGCTATGCAACATCTAACGGCAAGGCAGGAAATGAAATGTCATCCTCTTTAAAGAAGGCTTCTGTTTATGATGGAAATCAAATATGGCGTTGTATTGAGGGAAAAGATATTGATTCACTAGCGGTTGATGTGGATGGATTTGTTGCATATATGGAACGAAATATAGGGGGATATACAGAGTGAAACCAGATGGCAGTCCTGAGTGGAGCATCCCTTGGGAGAGTGCTAATGCATATTCTACAATACATGTAGCTGTGGATCGTGATGGTAATTTCTATGATGGAAAAGAAGGAGAAATAATAAAAAGAGATAAACAAAATAAAGAATTGTGGAGACGAGGATTTCCGACAATTAATCAACCAGGTGTTGAAGAAATGATTTTGGATAACGATAAGAATATGTATGTGTTAGTTAACACTCAAGAAGCTTATGTTAGCGCAAGGGTTGTAAAATTAAACTCTAACGGTACAGAAATTTTTAATTTACCAATTACAGATATAGGAGATACAAGGGAAATCACTTTGAATGATAATTACTTATTCGTTGGGACAGTGAATAGTTCTGTCATACGTATTTCAAAAGACGGTAAAGAGATTAAAGTATTAAACATAGGTGTATTCAGTTCTGTTTTATCATTAGTTACCGATGCCAAGGATTTATATTTAGCGTTGCGTAGTGGCGTAGCGAAATATGATCAAAATATGAATCGTATTTGGCATTGTCAATTTGCAGATGAAAGTGCAACAGAGTTAGTGAGAGTAACGAAAAATGGTTATATTTATGCTGCATGTCATAATAAAACGTTAAAGAAAATATCACCAGACGGAAAAGAGCTCTGGTCCATTACAGAACAAGAAAAAATCATTTCATTAGCTGTATCGGAAGGACCATACGCTACATTTTCTGATTTATGGTAAGCGCACAATAGTGGGCTTTTTTATTTTGGAAAGGAGTTAATATATGACAATTGAAATCGGTGTACTTATCGCATTAGTTTCATGTGTTGTTGGTTACTTTTCCTACGCGCTTAATCGATCAAGAGAAATTAAATCTGATGGAAGACAAAGCGCTGAAATGAAATCAGAGCTTGGTTATATTCGTAAAGGTGTAGACGATATCCGTATCGATTTAAAAGCGAATGAAAAGCAAATGATTGTACTTGGTGAACGCATTACACGTGTTGAAGAGAGTTCGAAACAAGCACATAAGCGACTTGATACTTTAGAAAAGGAGAATGACTGAGATAAAAGGAAAATTTAAAAATCGTGGGTTATGGGTAGCATTGTTCGCACTGTTGGGGATGGTATTAATGGATACTATCCCTCATTTTAATTTAGGGCGATATCAGGAGTATGTCGATATCATTCTTGTTATTTTGATTGGAGCTGGCGTAATTTCTAATCCAGCTGCTGGCAAATGGTTTGCTGATCAAGATAAAAAAGGAGAAGATGCATAATGGGACACATTGTAGATATTTCTAAATGGAACGGAAATATTAATTGGTCAGTGGCAGCACCTTTACTTGATTTAGCGATTGCACGTGTACAAGATGGTTCAAACTATGTAGACCCAATGTACAAGTCCTATGTGGCTTCTATGAAATCTCATGGCGTACCGTTTGGGAATTATGCATTCTGCCGATTCGTATCAATTGCTGATGCAAAGAAAGAAGCACGAGACTTTTGGAATCGTGGCGATAAAGATGCACTATTTTGGGTTGCCGATGTTGAGGTAAAAACAATGGGCGATATGGTTGCAGGTTCACAAGCTTTCATTGATGAGTTATATCGTTTAGGTGCTAAAAAAGTAGGATTTTACGTTGGGCACCACATGTACTCAAAATTTGGCATGTCAAAAGTAAAAGCAGACTTCACATGGATTCCTCGATACGGTGGTAACAAACCTGCTTATCCATGCGACATTTGGCAGTACACTGAAACAGGACATGTTAACGGCATTGGTAAATGCGACTTGAATAAACTTGTGGGCGACAAACCTCTTTCATGGTTTATTGGTGAAGAAGCAAACACTGTCGCTTCAAATATTCAATCGAATCAAGAAAAAGGAATTGGTATCGCAGTTTCAAAGTATCCTGTTGGCTATGGAGTTAATCTTTACAACGAACCAGATGGCCATTTTACTGGTGAACGTATTTCTGATAAGACGCCATACCTTATCCTTGAAGGTCGTTGGTACGGCGGGGATAAGAATATGTTATGCCTCGGTTGGCAACAATGGGTTCCGCAAGAACACGTTACTGTTCAATGGTTCCGTGCATATTCAAAATATCCACCAGGGTATGGCATTAACACTTATGATGCTGACGGACATTGTACAGGTAATGTAGATGGGACAAATTCGTACGAAATTTATTCTCGCCAAAACGGATGGCTTGATATTGGACAAAGTACTTTTGTTGAAGAAAAACACTTTAACATTAAATAAACGAAAAAGAAACCGGCTCTGTAAACTGTAACGGAGTCGGTTTTATTTATTACATAGCGTCTGTAATTTACGTTAAATAGGGCCGGTAGGAAGAGCAGGAAGTATAGGGTCTGGCGGATAAACCACACCAATAAACCCGCGATTTCTAACCTCAGCACTTACTCCCTCGCTATAATTTCCTACATTCGCTACAATGCGATAGCATATTGGGTCTACTGGAAGTATAGGGTCTGGTGGAAGTATTGGACCGGTCGGATGTAGTGTATCTACCCACGTAAACGTAGAATTAAAGGTAAAGAACGTATTGTCTCCCGAACCTATTTGATAGTTTCCAGATACAATGGTATCTGTGAGCAACGTATTATTACGGAATAATTGATACGTTATGTTATCCACATCAAAAAAATCAATACTACCTCCGTTTCCATTTCCAGTATCTACAAAAATTTCTGTACTCATTGTTGCGTCTAGTTGAACTCTTGGTCTTTCTGCTACTACTCGGGCAGGAACTAAAAACTCCATAATCGTGATATTGCTTGTATTTTCCGGTAAAGCAATAGTAGGTGGGTTTGGCGGCAATGGCGTAAAAAACAATTGAGGAGTTGTAGCGATAGACGGCGCCGAACCAGGAAAAGGAACGGAAACGGAACCAGGAACAGAACAAGAAATCGCAGAAGGGTTACAGTTTCTTCCGTTATTTAAGCTCAAGAATAATCAAACTCCTTTGCTTATAAATCATATAAGTAGTAGATGCAAAATGAAATCGTTTTTCTTGTATGTTTACCTAGCTATAGGAAAGATTCTCTAAAGATGTTGTTAGTATTGTAGATGTAGGAGGCGAATTTGCAGTTGATACAAAAGTAACTGTAAATGAAGCTTATGTATATGTGAAGTGAAATAAAGATCCGACTCTGTTGTGGAGTCGGATCTATTATTATCTTTTTGATGCTCTATATCCAGCAGCTTTTGCTTCCGCTTCTGAGCAAAACATTTCTTCGGCATTTGTTTTATCATAAAACTGTTGTCCAGGCATATGATAAATTTTTTCACCCTTACTGTTTTTATTCCCTTTAATATTACAAGAGCCACCTTGTTCAGTTGACTGTTTTTGATTTGGCTGAGGAGCTGAAGACGCAGCTTCTTGTTTAACTTGAGCCTGTTGTTCTTGTTGTTTCTTTTGCTCTTCTTCTTGTTGCTTTTTCAATTCTTGCTGTTTCTTTTGTTCTTCTTGTTGCTTTTTCAATTCTTGTTGTTTCTTTTGTTCTTCTTCCTGTTGTTTTTTCAATTCCTCTTGTTTACGTTTTTCTTCTTCTAGTTTCTTTTGTTCTTCTAATTTTTTCTTTTCTTCATCATTCTTTTGGCATTCTTTAGATTTTTCATCTAACTCTTTTTCCTTTTCTTTTAGTTCTTTTTCACGTTTCTCTAAATCTTTTTCTTTATTGATTAGTTGTTGTTCTTTCTTTTTTAATTCAGCCTTTTCAGCGCTACTTGTACCATTACTACACGATGCCAATAGAATAAGAATTAGAAAAAATAATGTGATAATAACACGCGTTGCTTTTGTGAAATGTTGATGTTTCCACATTAGAAATAAACCAATTGGAAAAAAGATGATTAAAAATAAAATAGTCCAAACCTTACTTTGCATTTTGCTCCTCCTTGAAAAATATGTATATATTCCAATGTTTACTATATCAGATAAGTAGAGTTTATTTTACATAAATTTTTATTTTATGAGCCATTAAGTAAAATTTTATACATATATGTTTTTGAATAATGAAACCCAGCTCCTTTATAGGAGCTGGGTTATTTTTTATATACCAAGTAATTGTTTCTTCTTCGCATCAAATTCCTCGTTTGTAAGAATGCCGCTATCACGCAAATCAGCTAGTTTTTTTATTTGATCAGCTACATCAACAGGAGCATGAATAGGTGCAGGAGAATGTAATTCGTCCATTTTCTGTTCGATCAACGCTTTAACTTTTATGAAATTCGGTTGTTGTTTTTTATTAAACATAATTGTATTTTCATCTTTTGTGGCATCAAAAAGACCACCTTTATCCTCTTTCCCTCCAGAGAAAGTAAATTGGATATAACCGTTTGTAAATGTTCCAGCGGGCTTGAATTGAATAGAAGAAAGCTGTTTGATTTGTATGTCTTTATCTCCCTTTAACCCTTGTGTCATCTTCGCAAGCATGCCTTTTCTTTTGATAGTGATTTTATTCCCTTCAATCTGTAATTGCCCGTTTACTCCTGTCGCTTCCATGAAAAATCCCCCTATATATGTATTAATATTTCGAAAATAATTATATCAAATTATAAGAATTTATATTGCCGAATTTTTAGTAAATAAATTTATTTTTGTAAGAAATACTATTTCTAGGGAGGTGTGTCTATGCTATATGCATTTCTAATTACCATATTTGTTCTGTACATCGCTTGGTACGTTTACAAAAGAAGAAAAGACCATCACTTATATCAGCTTATTTCTCGCTTTAATAAAGATGAAGAATTTAAACGTACACTAGCGATGGGTTTATATTATCGCTTCATGAAACCACAAGAAAATGAAAAGTGTTCCTCTGTTTTTATACGCCAAACACCATTAGAATTTGAAGCATTCGTTGCGGACGTTATTGAGCGATATCATGGTGGCACAACTTTTGTAACAACAGCATCTGGAGACTATGGCGTTGACTTTGAACATACATTAAATGGCGATTTATATCTTGGCCAAGTAAAATGTTTATGCAATGATATGTCCTATAAAGCAATTGCTCTAGTGCATAGTAATATTGCCAAACGAGGAGCAAAAGGCGGATATGTCGTTTCAACTGGTGGCTTCTCGAAAAATGCTAGATACTATACAGAAGAATTAAATATAGAATTAATCGATGGAGCCCGATTAGCTGAAATGTATATGGAATCTATCGAAGGTCATCCATTACCTCAATATGCATTAAACCCCGCTAATAATTAATCAGCAGAGTTTTCTTAGTTTCAAATATCTTCTCACGTATGTTTGAAGTTATTGAAAACGTATGGTCTGACTGAGGTGGTGAACCTACGATTTTACTCCGAACCACCTTGCTAAGGTAAAGGTATTATTGGTACTGTAGATGCAGGGGTAGAGTTTACAATTGATGAAAAAGTTAATGGTTCACCGCAGTACAAAGTACGTAACAGTAAAGGATACTATATTACTGCAAAAGAAGCCTACGTATATGTGAAGTAATATGAAGAAAGGACCGCCTATTACGGGCGGTCGATTTTTTTATTAAGTGTTTTTTAATGCTTGTTTTAGCGTTTTAACTGTTTGTTCAAGCCATTCCAATGGTGTTATTTCTATTCCTTCAAAATATATTCCATCTGCAGAAAACCGTATGTACTCATTTTTTTCTTTATCACTATAATCACTTTGAATAAATTCAGCTAGGAAAATAATAGCATCTTGCAAATACTCTTTGGGTGCCTCTTCAAGTAACTCTTGGAGTGCTTCTTCGTAAAATGTATCTTGATGAAATGTTGCTGCTAAGAACTGATAAACTGGATCTTCTGGATTTTTTAATAGCATATATTTCTTTCCTCCTATTAGTCGACTGGCTAACCTGTTAAAATGAAATTTCCATTGCCGTCTTTTTTTAAGATAATTTTGGCATTTTTCATATAATGAGCTGTTGTAGACCCTCTCCGTATTCCACGCCGAATAATATAACTATTATAATAATCCAATGCTATCAATGAAAGAAAGGAATTTGCCAGGAATGAAATGATAGATAAAGAGATTAGATATGGCTTGAATAGTAGGGAAGGGTATAGTGTTTATAATTGATGCGAAGGTAAGCGTAAATGGTTCGTTACAATACAAGGTATACAACAGCAAAGGCAAAACATACTATATAACTGCACATGAAGCCTGTGTAAATGTGAAGTGAAAATCCGACTCATAAGAGTCGGATTTTT
>NZ_JABUAE010000009.1 GCF_013314535.1 Bacillus sp. Xin1
TGGAAGTTCTTTGAAGCTGAAATTCCAGTTGCCTTCTGCATCAGCTTTTACTTCTTGTGTTTTCAACTCTTTATCATTTTGAAGCAATTGAACTGTGATGCTTTCTGGGCGTGTATTAAACTTATTATTGTAGTCGTCCCATACTTTCTTACCACTGATTTCTGTCGCTTCCATATTTTTGTAAGTATTCGTAATTGTTGTGCCTTCTACCTTTGTTTCGTAGTCTTTAACTTTCACTTCACCTACTGTGTACGTGTATTCGTTTCCTTGTTCATCATACTTTGGAAGTTCTTTAAAGCTGAAATTCCAGTTCCCTTCTTGATCAGCTTTCACTTCTTGTGTTTTGAACTCTTGTCCATTTTGAAGCAATTGAACCTTGATGCTTTCTGGGCGTGTATTAAACTTATTATTGTAGTCGTCCCATACTTTCTTACCACTGATTTCTGTTGTTTCCACATTCTTATAAGTGTTTGTAATCGTTGTGCCTTCTACTTTTGTTTCATAGCCGTCTACTTTCACTTCACTTACTGTGTACGTGTACTCGTTTCCTTGTTCATCGTACTTCGGAAGGTCTTTGAAGTTGAAGTTCCAGTTGCCTTCCTTGTCCGCTTTCACTTCTTGTGTTTTGAACTCTTTTCCATTTTGAAGCAATTGAACCTTGATGCTTTCTGGGCGCGTGTTGAACTTGTTGTTGTTGTCATTCCATATCTTTGTTCCTGTAACAGATGTAGTTTTCACCTTATTCGGAATCGGCAATTCCACTCCATTTACATCATTTGATTTCACTTCAAACTCTACTTTTGCCTGAGGATCAAAATCAATATAGTCTGGAGCTGAAACCTCTTGCACATAATATTTACCTGGTGCTAATTTAGGAGTTTCAATTATCCCTTTTTCATTTGTTTTATATTCGCTCCCAACTTGTTCACCAGACTCTTTATATAACTTAAACGAAACATTTGGGATTACTTTTTCTTTATTTCCTTCAATATGTTTAACAATTTTTAGTATTCCTTTTGGAACCTGGTTACCTTCAGCACCACCGCCAGCTGACATATTTTGAGTTTGGGCAGTACCTGAATCAGAAACTAGGTCTTTGTTTAGAACCTGGTAATCAATCGTATAATCATTCTTAAGGAATTCTTGCTTCTTTCCGGCTTCCGTTATAGTAGATGTATATTGAACTGTAAAAGAAGCAAGACGCGCTTTATTCTGATAAAGCACAACTTTAAATGAGTTGTCATCGTTAAAGGTAATCTTTCCATAACCTTGGTTTTCAAAATCTTTTAGCGTTAAATTTCGATTACCCAGATAATCATTAACAGTTATAGAGAAACTATCCTTATTAAGTGTTTGACCTTCTTGTAATTTATCAGTCACAACAATATCACGACTTAACTCTTCTTTATTTAAGTTTATATTCAAGAACCAGCGCACTTCATTTTCATTACCGAGCATGTCTCCAGCTTTATAAAAAAACGGTCCCTTTCCAGGGTCTGTACCACCGCCACCTTTCGGGCCAGTAATTGTTACAGCTTGCTTATCTAAATTTGTACCAAAATTTGTTTCAATCTCTTTCTTTTCATCAGTTCCTACACCAGTAGCTAACACGTTAAAGTCTAAAAAACCTTTAATATTTTCATGCGTATCTACTTTATCATTAAATGTACATACCACAGTACCTTGATTTACTTTACAAGTACCATAATCATCTAACTGAATCGTTCCCTTATATCCATGTAATTCTGGAGGCAGTGTTAATGTTAGTGTGTCTCCAGGCTTCAGCCTAACTCCATCTTTTTCACTGAAGTTTACAGTTACTTTTGTTGATTCCCCGGTCTGTAGATTTGTTTTACCAATCGTAAAATTATCCACAAGTCCTAATGTATTTAACTCTTGTGCATTGGCTATTATAGGCAGCAAACTCTGACCTATAGTAAACATCAAAATCATTATAATCGAAAAAATCGAAGTTATTCTTTTTAAATACATACTTTGTGTGATTCCCTCCTATAAAATTGAATGCATATAAATCCTGGTACAAACATACTATGACAAAGATTCTATTATTCAATGTCATTAAGCTATTTTCCTTAAATATGTTTGATAGCTATTATCATCTTTTTCTCTTTTTTCAACTCTTCTATTACTTAGAGATTTGAAATTTGCTTTTTATATAGGTTCATCTAATTTCTTCGACATGTCTAAACTGTGTTATTTCTAGTCTATATTGTTTAACAAAAATAGATAAAGGAATTCAAATTATAAATACATATGAACAGGTCATAGGACAACTTCAAAGTCAAGAGAAGACAATTCAACAAGCATTCACGATAAAACTCATGACAGTCATTCGTCTTATTATGCCGTAGGGTTCCCGAAATTTCTTCATATCCAGCGCAAACGATTGCTCAATACGCAAAAATTTCATTGCGGATCAGTATGGACGAGCTACTTCACAGCAAATATGCATTTAGCTAATTTTCATAATTATCTTCATAAAGAATAACAAGAAATACAGCGTACAATCGAATTTAGCAAATCAGCCGAAGAAGGTTATGGCTGCGAAACGTGCTAGGATACTCGTATTCTAAAGGGTGTCATTGAAGATATGTCTTCGTTTTCTGTCATCATGAGTCGCAGTAAAATTAGCCATATGTTAAAACGTTTTATGTTTCGTTGCACAACTGAACTACACACCGAAACAATCAGACAAGAAAAACAAGAAACGTTCCAATATAAGCGCTATATGATAAAAAACTCTCCGGACGAAGTATTGTTTGCCTATGAAGATAAAAGTCATATTCTCCAAATCTGAATACAATGGAACGAATTTAGGGGTAAATAAAAAAGAGTTTGATTGGCAACCAATTTCATATGAATCGTGCAGAAATATGAAATCCAGCCTTTTCATTTTTGGAGTCTATAAATGAGTGTCGAGAAAAAGTAATTTGCCTAATGGATCTATGGCTATGTCGAAGAATTAAAATGAACTTATACATACATTTCACTTACTCGCTAAGAAGAGTTAGCTTTTCTAGGGCGACATTACATTTTAATATCGAGAGATTTATATATATAAGTGATGATAATATCAAAATCGAGAGATTTATATCCTTTCATAATTTTTATCAAATCATGAAAACTTTAGTTGGACTATATGTACTATTTTAGACATAAACCCCCCTAGTTTTTTGACTAGGTTGGAAGTTTTCAAGATTACTTACTTTACTAATTGTGTAGATACTTGGTTAGATGAAATGTTAGTTTAGTATTTCGCATAGTTGTAACAATATCATTTACAAAGAACACACCATTTCCTGCTAACATTCCCCCAACTAATACTACATGTACAGCTTTTTGATAATTTTACCCCCGACAACCTATTATTCTAGAATCGTTCCTAAAAATCAATAGTTAATTGATGTTTTTCTATTTTCGTCTCATCACTATAACATATATTTGTCACATATATTTAGATTAGGAAACAGAGAAAAGAGATGGCTTTGCCATCTCTTTTCTCTGTTTCAGCTCCCCCTCATTAAGCCGTACATGAGGGTCTCCCCATACGACTTTCCGGTGTGCTTCTTTGACGTCTGATCAATCTATAGAACGATCAGACATTTTTACATCAACTCTTATATCACTTCTAAACAAAATAAGCATCTTTTCTTTTGGCTATTACATTTTCTCCGGCGCAGATACACCTACTAATGCTAATGCATTTTGAAGTGTGATGCGTACTGCACGCATTAAGTCGTAACGAGCTTTACTTAACTCTAAGTTATCTTGGTTTAATACTTTTTCTGCATTGTAGAAGCTATGAAGCGCTGCTGCTAATTCAAATGCATAGCTTGTAATGCGGTGTGGCAAACGTTTTTGCGCTGCGTCTGCAACTACTGCTGGGAATTCACCAAGTTTTTTCAGTAAGTCCACTTCTTTTTCAGAAGCAACCAGTTTGTAGTTTACATCTCCACCTGCAGTTAATCCAAGCTCTTCGCCTTGACGAAGAATACTGCATACGCGTGCATGAGCGTATTGTGCATAGTATACAGGGTTTTCGTTCGATTTTGATACCGCTAAGTCCATATCAAAGTCTAAGTGAGAGTCACCGCTACGCATTGCAAAGAAGTAACGCATTGCGTCCACGCCTACTTCTTCCATTAGCTCACGAAGTGTAACAGCTTTCCCTGTACGCTTACTCATTTTTACTTTTTCACCGTTTTGGTATAGTTGTACCATTTGGATGATTTCTACTTCTAACGTCTCTTTATCATAACCAAGCGCTTGAATTGCTGCTTTCATACGAGGAATGTAACCGTGATGGTCAGCGCCCCAAATGTTGATTAATTTATCAAATCCGCGCTCTAGTTTATCACGGTGATATGCGATATCTGGCGTTAAGTACGTGTAAGAACCGTCGTTTTTAATTAATACACGGTTTTTATCATCGCCATAAGTCATTGAACGGAACCAAGTTGCGCCCTCTTCTTCAAAGATTTCGTCGCGCTCTTTTAATACTGCAAGAGCTTGATCAATCTTTCCGTTTTTGTATAGTGATGTTTCAGAGAACCAAACATCAAATTTAACACGGAAGCTTTCTAAGTCTTTTTGAAGTTTTGCTAACTCATATTTTAAACCGTACTCACGGTAGAACTCGTAGCTTTCTTTTTCATCAGCTTTTGCATAACGATCGCCAAACTCTTCAGCTAAGCGTTGGCCAATTCCAATGATATCTGCACCATGGTAGCCGTCTTCTGGCATTTCTTTTTCTAGCCCTAATGCTTGCATGTAACGAGCTTCAACAGAAAGCGCTAAGTTATGAATTTGGTTACCAGCGTCATTAATGTAGTATTCACGAGATACATCATATCCCGCTTTTGCTAATACGTTACATAATGTGTCACCTACTGCTGCACCTCGTGCATGTCCTAAGTGAAGGTCGCCTGTTGGGTTTGCAGATACGAACTCAACTTGTACTTTTTCACCTTTACCAGTGTTTGTTTCACCATAAGCCTCACCAGCTTTAACAATTGCCGGTATTAAATCTGTTAAGTAGCTGTTATCCATATAGAAGTTAATAAAACCAGGACCAGCAATTTCAATTTTTTCGATAGAAGCTTTCGCTTTATCAAAGTTTGCAATTAATTCTTCTGCAATCATACGAGGTGCTTTTTTCGCAACGCGCGCAAGTTGCATCGCCATGTTTGTAGAGAAGTCACCATGTGTTTTATCTTTCGGAGATTCTAATACAACGTTTGGAATTTGTTCTTCTGTTGCTAAATCAGCTTTTACTACCGCAGCTTTAATTTCGTCTTTAATCAATTCTTTTACTTGTTCTAAAGAGTTCATTATTTTGCCTCCTTCAAATTAATCGTAATTGTATATCGGCCAGCCTCTTGTTCACTTAGAAGCAGTGCGTACGTTAAAAAGAGTTGTCCTTTTTTCTTCTCGTCCGACCATTTAAAAAGAACATTATCGGTTTTCGTTTGCAATGCAAACGTACCAAGCTCACTCGTATACGTACCAGTTGTCCATTCACCTTTCACATGCGTCTGACGCATAGAAACAGCACCTGAACGCATAATGAGAACTTGTTCACCTTGAATTTTGATAATTGTCTTCACTTCGCCTTGTTCGTTCGGCTCTTGAAATGTTACATATGTACTTTGACCTTTTACATAGTATTGACCATTTGCTTCAAAAGCAACGGTCTCCTTTCGTGCCCCTTCACGGATTTCTGTTACGAAATGAACGTGCATTGGCAAGCCTGCAAGTTGTTTCTCCACGTCTTGCACACCTTTCAACATGTTATAGATATTAAATAAACTTTATAATAAATCACTTTTCCTATCATATCAAAAAAAGCCTCTGTCTGTCTGCTGAAAAATCAGGAAAACCCTGTTTCGAAAAAACAATTTATAAAGATCTATCTCCTATGATAAAATATCTTTTAAATCTAAATTTTCTTTCATTAAAAGGGGATGTTGCAAATGATACCACCAAAATTAAAAAGGGGAGATGAGATCCGAGTTATTTCGCCGTCTTCTAGTTTAAGTATTGTTTCAGATTACAATCGAGATCTTGCTATACAACGACTAACAGATCTAGGATTTCATGTTACCTTTTCAAAAAATGCGGAAGAAATCGATCGTTTTGCTTCTTCCTCTGTTACTTCTCGTATTCATGATCTTCATGAAGCTTTCGCTGATCCAAGCGTAAAAGCAATCTTAACAACACTTGGAGGATATAATTCCAATGGGCTACTAAACCATATAAATTATGACTTAATTGGCAGCAATCCAAAAATTTTATGTGGTTATTCTGATATTACAGCTCTAGGCAATGCAATTTATGCAAAGACTGGGCTTATTACATATTCGGGTCCTCACTTTTCTTCTTTTGGAATGGAAAAAGGGCTTGATTATACGATAGATTACTTTTTAAAATGCATGACTTCTGAAGAGCCGATAGAAATACAACCTGCTGAAACGTGGAGTGATGACTCTTGGTATATGGATCAAGAAAATCGAACTTTCTTTCAAAATGAAGGGTATATTTCCTTACATGAAGGTGAAGCAGTTGGCGAAATTGTTGGCGGTAATATGAGTACCTTTAATTTACTACAAGGCACAACATATATGCCGAGCTTACGAGATAAAATATTATTTTTAGAGGAAGATGCTTTAACGGGAAACGCAACTGTACAGACATTCGATCGTTACTTACACTCCCTTATGCAACAACCTGAATTTGAATATGTAAAAGGTATTGTCATTGGAAAACTGCAAAAAGCGTCTGAAGCTGTTATAGAAGATATACAAGAAATGATTTACTCAAAACAAGAGCTTTCCCACATTCCTGTCATTTCAAATGCTAACTTTGGCCATACGACACCAATATTCACTTTCCCTATCGGTGGGCGTGTACAAATTACGTCGAACAAAACAAAAACATCCATCACACTTTTAACGCATTAAAAAAGGAGCGAATCATTTAATTCGCTCCTTTTACCCTTTTTGTAATTGTTGTAATGCCTTTTCAGGAATCGCCTCTTTTGGAATTTCAGCAAAGCTTTTTCCTTGCATACCTTTAGCATAAATCTTAACAAAAACACCTGACGGAAGTTGGCGGTTCACCATTTTTTTGATTACTTGTTTCTTTCCATCTTCTGTGTAGCCCTTTAATGTATATAAATATTCGTCATCTTTTTTCTCACCTTTATTTATAACCGCGTAATAATCTTGTATTTCTTTATTTGAAAAGAAGTTATCGACAAATGCCCCTACACCTTCTGTTTTTGATTGTAAATAATATGCCGTTCCACCTAAAAGAATGGCAAAAACGACTAAAACTCTCATTACCAATTTCATATATGTGCCTCCTGCTTGTATATCTTTCTTACCATTCCTATACTCATATTTGTATTATACGGAAAAGGACATACTATACTCTATCGAAACGCCTTACACTTTCCTTACAATCGTGTAAGAAAAATTGTTTGTAGTATTTTCCGAATAAAAAAATTTTCCGTTTAAGCAATTTTTGTATTATTATTGAATAATACAAATTTTTATAACAAATATCAAAAAGGAGACAGTTATCAAATGGCTATCTTGCAAGGTTTAGCACTACTACTTGTTGTACTTTTTCTTTTCACACTGTTTAGCTACCGTGCTCCTTACGGAATGAAAGCAATGGGTGCCTTGGCCAACGCTGCAATCGCAAGTTTTCTTATTGAAGCATTTCATCGTTATATTGGTGGAGAAATGTTTCATAATGACTTTCTGCAATCGGTTGGGCAAGCCTCTGGTGGCATGAGCGGTGTCGCAGCTGCAATTTTAGTGGCACTCGCAATAGGTGTATCTCCTGTATATGCTGTTTTAATTGGGATTGCCACAAGTGGATTCGGTATTTTACCAGGATTTTTTGCTGGCTATGTTTGCGCATTTGTCGTGAAATTTCTCGAAAAGAAATTACCTGCTGGCGTAGAATTTTTAGCAATCTTGTTCATCGCTGCCCCTCTTTCACGCGGAATGGCTATGCTTATGGATCCAGTTGTAAATGCAACACTTGGAAAAATCGGTTCTATTATTTCAATTGCGACTACAGAAAGCCCGGTTATTATGGGGATTATGCTTGGCGGTCTCATCACAGTTATCTCTACATCACCATTAAGCTCCATGGCTCTAACTGCTATGCTTGGTTTAACGGGCTTACCAATGGCCATTGGTAGTCTCGCAGTAGCAGCCTCTGCTCCAATGAATTTTATTTTCTTTAAGCGTTTAAAGATTTGTTCAAAGAAAGATACAATTGCTGTAGCAATTGAACCATTAACACAAGCTGACATTGTCGCAGCAAATCCAATTCCAATCTATGCGACAAACTTTGTCGGCGGTGCACTTGCCGGCATTATTACATCCTTATTCCAACTTGTGAATAACGCACCTGGTACAGCATCACCAATTCCAGGGATTCTTGTTCTATTCGGATTCAACGATGTAATAAAGGTAACAATTGCAGCTATATTATGTGGAATTGTTACCACAATTATTGGTTATATCGGAACAATTATTTTCCGTAAGTACCCAATTCGTACCGCTGATGAAATTCGCGGAATCACTTCGAAAGAAAAAGTTGCATAAGAAAAAGGAGCGAGTTCCATGAATGGAACTCGCTCCTTTTTCTTTTTATCCAGCTGCAACGGCTAGAATGCTCGGTGGCTTCACTTTTTCCTGCGAGGCAAAAATTTCCTCTACGTCTGAAGCTCCATCCCCCTCCCATTTTGAACGAGCCGTTTCCGCTTTTATTTTACCCAACCAAGAAGCATTTCCCGCACGAATTTGCTTGCTGCGATTGGTGTTTGGTCACTATGATCGTATACTGGAGCTACTTCTACTAAGTCTGCTCCAACTACTTTTATATTTGAATTTGCAATTGCTACGATGGAATCTAATAGTTCTTTAGATGTGATACCACCAGCTTCTAATGTCCCTGTTCCAGGAGCATGTGCTGGATCTAATACGTCGATATCAATTGTGACATAGACTGGGCGTCCTGCAAGCTTTGGCAATACTTCTTTTAACGGTTCTAATACGTCAAATTTGTATAGGTTCATGCCCACTTCTTTTGCCCATTCGAATTCTTCTTTCATTCCAGAACGAATTCCGAAAGAATATACGTTTTCCGGACCAATTAAATCGCACACTTTACGAATCGGTGTAGAGTGAGATAACGGCTCCCCTTCATACGACTCACGTAAATCAGTATGAGCATCCATATGAATAATTGCTAAATCCGAATATTTTTTTGCCATTGCCTTAAAAATTGGCCAAGACACTAGGTGCTCACCGCCGAGACCTAATGGAAACTTACCAGCATCTAATAGTTTTGCTACATATTCTTCAATCATGTCTATGCTGCGCTGTGGGTTTCCGAATGGTAACGGAATATCACCAGCATCAAAATATTTCACTTCTTCTAGTTCACGATCTAAATATGGACTATATTCTTCTAGTCCAAGTGATACTTCACGAATACGTGCAGGGCCAAAACGGGAACCTGGACGGTAGCTTACTGTCCAATCCATTGGCATTCCGTAAATAACAGCCTCTGACTCTTCAAAACTTGGATGACTTTTAATAAATACTTTACCTGAATAAGCTTCATCAAAACGCATATTCTTTTCCTCCTTATGTGGAACTTAAGGTATCCCAACCTTTCATTATTTCTCAAATTTGGAGCACTATACTCCTCTTTCTCGATTTACCTCAATCTTCTTTTAACGATAAGAAGATTATTTCATTTATAGTAGCGAAAGCAGCTAGCATGTCCGTTCTATCGTACACCTTGAATGAGCCACTTCCGCTTTTCTTTCGTCTAGCTACAGCGGCTAGAATGCTCGGTGGCTTCGCTTCCGCTTTTCTATTTAATTAAATCTCCAACAAACTTTGGTAATACGAATGCTGCTTTGTGCAGTTCTTTTGTGTAATATTTCGTTTCAATTTCGTGGAAACGCTCTTCGCTTACTTTTAATGGATCGTGTTCTTTAGATCCAATTGTGAATGTCCACATTCCACTTGGGTATGTTGGGATATTCGCTGTGTATAGACGTGTAATTGGGAAGATTTCTTTTACGTCTTTAAACACAGTTGAAATTAATTCTGGTGTAAACCAAGGGTTGTCCGTTTGCGCAACGAAGATACCGTCTGCTTTTAACGCTTTTGAGATTCCCGCGTAGAATCCTTTTGTAAATAAGTTTACTGCTGGACCTACTGGCTCCGTAGAGTCAACCATGATTACATCATATTCATTTTCACTTTCTGCGATGTGTAGGAAACCGTCTCCTACTTTTACTTCAACGCGCTCGTTATCTAATGCACCTGCAATTGATGGTAAGTACTGTTTAGAGTACTCAATTACTTTACCGTCGATTTCAACAAGTGTTGCTTTCTTTACGCTTGGGTGCTTTAATACTTCACGGATTACACCACCGTCACCACCGCCAACAACTAATACGTTCTCAGGGTTTGGATGTGTAAATAAAGGTACGTGTGCTACCATTTCATGATACACGAACTCGTCCTTCTCTGTTGTCATAACCATGCCATCTAAAATAAGCATGTTTCCGAATTCTTCAGTTTCAACCATATCAAGCTTTTGAAATTCTGTTTGCTCCGTATGTAATGTGCGGTTAATACGCGCCGTAATTCCAAAATGTTTTGTTTGTTTTTCAGTGAACCATAGTTCCATCGTACAATCACGCCTTTCGCTGCAAATTTATAATAGGGACATCATTAATGTCCCCTAACAAAAATAAAACAAAACATACAAAATGTATAGTTAAAAGTACAAAAATACCGAAAATATATTTTAATTAAAGTATTTTTATTCACATATTACTTAAACACTATATTTAACAATAAAGAAAACCCTTTCTTATAACAGGGTTCATCAAGCCGTGGAGAAAGGAAAATGCTATAAGATTATAAAAAGAAACATGGTGATTTGATGAGGGTTTTTCGTATAAAGTGATGAATGAAATTTTATCGGCGATTCGACAAAGGATATCGACTAACCAACAAAAAACGACAAAAAACAGGAGCCCCTAGCTCCTGTTTCCCAACAAGCTGGTTATGAAAGGGTTTCTGCTTCTAATTTAGAACCTTCTCGAACAGGAATTAAAATCATGATACAACCAACTAGTACAACGATTCCCCCAACTAAAAATGGACTTTGTGGTGAAATTGTATGGCCAATAATTCCTGATAAAATTGGTGCAATCGCCCCACCAAGCCAACGGACGAAATTGTATACACCAGACGTAATAGATCTTTCATAAGGTGAAATATCCATGACATAGCTTGTATACAGAGCGTTATTTAATCCAGATGTTAATCCAGATAAAACGATAAGAACGATTTGCAACCACATCACTTTAACAAAGAATAACGCAATTAACAGAATCGCGAATACAAATAAACTAAATCTTAACAATGCTTTTTGTTCATATTTCCCTTCTAACTTGTGTGCTAATATTGCAGACCCATATGCTAGCGCAAGTCCCCAGCCGCAAAATACGAAACCGAGTTGAATTGCAGATAGATGCATAATGAGTGGTGAATATGCTAATACAACGAAAAATCCATAATAATATAACATGCCTGAAATTGCACCTTGCATAAATGGTTTATATTTAATTAGGTTAAGTAATTCACCTACTCCAGCGGCTTTACGCTGCACTTTACGCTCCGGTTCTTTTACAAAAAAGAAAACAAGAATAAATGCTAATAAAATTAAAAGACTTGTCGCAAAAAACGGGTATCGCCAAGAATATCCGCCAAGTAATCCACCTAATAATGGACCACCTGCCATCCCTAAACCAATCGCAGCTTCGTATAAACCAACTGCTTCATGTACTTCTTTACTTAAAGCAATTAATAATGTCATCGCTGTTGCGAAAAACATCGCATTTCCTAGCCCCCAGCCAGCGCGGAAAAGAGATAACTGTGCAATCGTTTGTGATATACCGCATATAAAAGCAAATACAGTTACAATCGATAAACCAATTGTCATCATTCTCTTATCGCCAAATCGTGCTGCAAATAAACCAGCAGGCAACATCATAATTGCCATCGTTAAAATATATGCTGTAAATAACATTTCCACTTGCCAATGTGTGGCACCAATTTTCTCAGCAATAATCGGCAAAATAGGATCGACTACTCCGATGCCTGAAAAGGCAAGGAAAGTAGCCGGTACTGTAATCAATCTTCCCAATTTTTGTTTGCTCTCCATTTTTATTACTCTCCTTTTGTTTCCTCCAAGAATCTAGTTGCGCGCTCTAAACTAGTCTCTAATTCTGATTTCACGCGCTCTATTTGTTTCATTTTTGTATCAAGAGTTTGTACTTGGTTCTCAAGCATATCCTTAATTTCTTGAATCACTGCACGATCACGTGGATTTTCGCTATTTCTTCTTTGCTCCATGCGCTCTTTTAATGATAAGAAATGATGCATTTCTTGAAGTGTAATTCCTAATACTTCTTTTGCTTCTACAATCCTCTTAATACGTGTAATATCTTCATCTGTATAAAGACGAATATTTCCTTCACTACGCTCCGGCGGATGAATCAGGCCAATTTCCTCATAATAACGAAGTGTACGCTTTGTTAATCCAACTTGCTTTGTTACTTCATCAATCTTATACATGTATATTCCTCCTTCTATCACATCATTACATTTTACGTTAACGTTAACTTTTGTGCAACTATTATACTTTTGTAAATGTTTGGCATATGAATTGTATTTTTTTCACCGTAGTTTCATAATGAAAGAAATGAACTCACAAGGAGATTTTCAGATGAAAAAACCACTTATTTTTGCCCATCGCGGAGTGAAAGGCACACATCCAGAAAATACAATGATCGCTTTCCAAGAAGCAGAGCGCGTTGGTGCTCACGGCATTGAACTTGACGTTCACCTTGCGAAAGATGGTGAGCTTGTTGTAATTCACGATGAGACTGTTGACCGTACGACAAATGGGATTGGACTTGTTTCTGAGAAAACAGTAGCGGAATTACAATCGCTTGATGCAGGAAGCCATAAAGACCCCTCTTTTCACCAAGCAAAAATCCCAACCTTACGAGAAGTTCTCATTTGGTTATCTACGACAAATTTACAACTTAATATTGAATTAAAAACAGACGTAATCCACTATCCAGGTATCGAAGAGAAAGTTGTTGATCTTGTTCGGGAATATCACCTTTTAAACCAAATTATATTCTCATCGTTTAACCATGATTCTGTTTCTTTGCTTGCAGAACTTGCTCCTGGAATCCCGAGAGCTATCTTATATGATGAACCAATTGCTGATCCAATTGCTGAAGCAAAGAAAAGAGAAGCGACCGGATTACACCCTAATTTTCAGCTATTAACAAAAGAATTTGTCCAAACTGCACAGCAACAAGGATATGTATTCCGACCCTATACAATCAATGAATATAAAGATTTACAAACTATGATTGATTACAGCGTAGATGTTATTATTACAGATTGGCCGATGCGTGCTTTTGAGCTCCTTTCTTAAATAAGGGAGCTCTTTTTTGTTTTGTGTTTAAAATACGAAAAAACCCTCAATACTATTAAAGTGAAACTTTAATCAGTGAGGGGTTCCTCATCTCCCACTGATTATTAGCCTTCACCAATCGGGCTTTTACGGGAAATTTATCCCTCCACCTCACTTCTTTTCCTTTGCTAAGGTTTGAGGTAGGGGATTACTGCCCTCGAATAGCGGGATAAAAGTATATGATGAGGGGATGAAAAAGATGGATCAAACTATAAATCCAAAACTTAAAAAATATAAACGTCTTTTCTTCACCGCACTTTTTTCATGCGTTCTTTTTTTCGTTTTTTCTTTTTTTATTATCATTATTGTTGCAAAGATTATGGGACCACCTCCCATTGCTGTTCCACAAACAAGCACCTTTTATGCGAATGATGATACTGTAATGGGACAAAGTAATGGAATGCAAAAGCGCTATAACGTGTCCCTCGACCAAATTTCTCCTTATGTAAGAGAAGCGACGCTTTCTATTGAAGACCAACGATTTTATAATCATCATGGTTTTGATATGAAACGAATTGCTGGCGCAATCGTTGCAGATATAAAAGCAATGGCAAAGGTTCAAGGTGCTAGCACGATTACGCAGCAGTATGCCCGTAATCTATATTTAGATCATGATAAAACTTGGAAAAGAAAAGCGTTAGAAGCACTCTATACGATTCGCCTTGAGGTCAATTACAATAAGAATCATATTTTAGAAGGATATTTAAATACAATTTATTATGGGCACGGCGCTTATGGTATTGAAGCTGCTTCTCGTCTTTACTTTAATAAATCAGCTAGTGACTTAACATTAGCAGAGGCAAGTATGTTAGCTGGCATTCCAAAAGGTCCTAGCGTATACTCTCCCCATGTAAAAGAAGAACGGGCAAAAACAAGGCAGTCTATTATTTTAGATGAAATGGTAGAACAAGGATATATTACAAAAAATCAAGCAAATTCTGCGAAACAAGAAAAGCTTGCGTTTGCTTCGTTAGAAACAAAAAAGGTCACAGAAATTGCACCTTATTTTCAGGACGCTGTACAATCATCTCTCCTCCATGACATTGGACTCGATGAGCAAACTTTGCAGCGTGGTGGACTCCGTATCTATACAACACTAGACCCAAAACTACAAACAATAGCTGAGCAAGCTGTAAAAGATACGATTCCAGAAACAACTAGTATACAAACGGCTCTTGTCTCAATGAATCCAAAAACAGGGGAAGTAGCAGCTCTTGTTGGTGGAAAAGATTATAAAGAGAGTCAATTTAACAGAGCGATTCAAGCGGCTCGCCAACCAGGGTCCACCTTTAAGCCGTTTTTATATTACGCGGCACTCGAAAAAGGATTTACACCAGCGACTCGCTTAAAAAGTGAATATACGGTATTTACGTTAGGTGATGGTGTTTCTAAATATAAACCGAAAAATTATAAAGATTATTATGCCGATGACTTTGTAACGATGGCGCAAGCTCTTGCAGTATCAGATAACGTATATGCTGTGAAAACACATTTATTTTTAGGCGAAGATTCTCTTACTAAAACTGCGAAACAATTCGGTATTACAAGTTCATTAAAAGACGTACCGTCCCTTGCCCTTGGTACTTCTCCTGTCAAACCAATTGAAATGGTGGGCGCATACAGCATGTTTGCAAATGGAGGAAAGCAAGTAAAGCCAACCTTTATCCGTCGCGTTGTCGATAACGAAGGAAACATTTTATATGATGCACATTTAGAAAGTAAACAAATTCTCGATAAAAACAATACGTTTGTAATGGAAGAGATGATGACAGGAATGTTCAATGACAAGCTAAGTGGTTATGCATCTGTTACAGGACATACCCTTCTTCCAAAACTATCGCGTACGTATGCAGGGAAGTCTGGCTCCACAGAAACGGATAGCTGGATGATTGGCTTCACGCCGCAAATTGTAACTGGTGTTTGGGTAGGATACGACAGGCCTAAATCTATTTCCAATCCAGCTGAACAAGGCTACGCCAAAAAGATTTGGGCCATTGCGATGGAAAAGGGACTAGAAGGTCAGCCTAAAAAGGATTTCAAACAACCAAGTGACGTTGTTGCTGTAAATATCAATCCCGAAAATGGGAAAATCGCAACGAAAAGCTGTCCTGTCTCTGTAAAAATGTATTTTACAAAAGGAACAGAACCGACCGAATACTGCATAGATCATGTGGATGACAAGGAAGAATTCGAGAAGGCTAGCAAAGAAAAGAAAAAAGAAGGCTGGTGGAAAAGGTATTTTCCATGGTAATCCCAATATATTGACCTTTTCACATCACATATCAGTACTTGCCATATAATAGCAAAGGCTACCAGAAGTTCTCCTGGTAGCCTTAAATTTATTCTCCTAATAATGCTTGACGCAATTCTTCACTAGACTCATTCCAAATTGCTTCATTATGCTCTTTTAAGAATGTGCCAAGCACCTTCTTAGATGGCTCATCCATATGGTCAACCATGATGTGACGTTTTAATGATTTATCCATCTTATTTACGTGCTCTGGAAGTGATTTATAACCACGGCGAATTTCACGGTCAACTGTCATTTCACAAGCTGTTACACCTGCATAATAAGCACCTTTTGCTGTTCTCTCAATCGTTACCCATACGAGCCAATACGGCTTTCCATTTGGAACTTCGTCTTTATTCGTTAAAAATTTAATTCCCTTTTCAACAGTACTACGTGCATGCATCGCCCCGATATCAACGAATGCAGTTTGCTCAATTACGTCTACGAAAACAGGTGAAATATTTTCTAAACTTAGTGCTCCAACACCAAAACCACCATGTCCATCTGTTGAATCGTTTTTCACAATATTAAAACCGATTTTTTTCTTTTTCTCTGTCATATGTAAACTCCTCCTCACTCATGTATTACATTAATCCAAATATAGGTGCAATAACGCTTTGCAAAATACCTAATACATACGGAATAACCACCTGGAAGATTGGTTGAATTGTATAACGATCCAGCGGTGTAATAACAAGAATCAATAAAGCGATCGCTCCATATTTCTCATACTGCGTCATTTTCGCACGAACATTTGCTGGTGCTAAATCTTCAATTACACGATATCCATCAAGTGGTGGAATCGGTAATAGGTTGAACACAAATAAAACAATATTAAGAGTAATAAAAATTTGAAAGAATTGAATTAGCGTATCTGCTACTGCAAATGGAACTGCATTTAATACACCAAATGTATCTAAACTATATAAAATAATTAACCCAATCGCACTCAAAATGAGGTTACTAATTGGCCCTGCAATCGAAACAAGTACACCAGCAAGACGTGGCTTTTTAAAATTATACGGGTTAACAGGAACTGGGCGCGCCCAACCAAATCCAATGATTAATATAGCAATCATCCCTATCGGATCTAAATGGGACATTGGCGATAACGTTAAACGCCCCTGCCTTTTCGCGGTATCGTCTCCAAACTTATATGCAACATATGCATGTGCAAATTCATGCACAGACAATGCAATAACAATAGCCATTGCGACCAACGGTATTTGGTGCAGTGGATATACAAAAAAGTTCTCCATACTCCATCTCCTCTTCGTTATGTCGAAAAAAATATTTTTTTCGATTGTTCTTCTTCATAATCCGTTATAATAAGATTGTAACTTACATAAAAGGAGCGATTGTACATGCCATACGTAACAGTGAAAATGCTAGAAGGACGCACAGAAGAACAAAAGAAAGCTCTTGCTGAGAAAGTAACTGCAGCAGTAAGCGAAACAACTGGTGCTCCAGAAGAAAACATCGTTGTTTTCATCGAAGAAATGTCTAAAAATCATTATGCAGTTGGCGGAAAACGCTTAAGCGACAAATAATTTCAAGTTTCTTTAATAAGAAGCAGTCCATGGGGTTGCTTCTTATTTCTTTCCTTCTAATAACTCAATAATTTTCTCTTTATATTTTCCTTTTCTTCCATCTTCATAAATTAAATCATGTGGATAGAAAAGTTTCTGATCCCTTCTCTTCTTACCAGTAATCGCCTCTACAATATCCGACTCACGCGAAAGCTCCCTGAGGTCTCCGTTTGGCATAAGAAGTAAGATTGGCAATCTCTCTTCTTCTTCTCCAGCACGATAAAAGTCATACGGTAAATCTGATGTTGAATCCACAACTAAATAGTACTCTGGATCGAGCCCAATCTTTTTAAATAAACTACTTAATTCCATCCAATTATCTAAACCATGATTCTCTGTAAATTCTACATATTTAAAGAGATTTCGGTTCATAAAACGACGACATAAATCACTTAGAATTTGATCATCTTCATCTTGCCATACCTGGAAATAGTAATACATTACATTCTCATCTAGCTTTAAATAATCCTCTACTGTTACTTCCTCTTCAAATAAAGAATAGAAATGAACCGGATGATACTTAAATGTATAATACTGCTCATGCAATGTTTTTGCACGGTGTAAAATCTTTGTTAAAATCACTTCTGCGCTGCGCGTTACTGGATGGAAGTATACTTGCCAGTACATTTGATAGCGGCTCATAATATAATGCTCAACAGCGTGCATACCACTATTTTTAATCACGACTTGATTGCCGTATGGACGCATGACACGAAGTATACGTTCCATATCAAAATTCCCATACTTTACACCAGTAAAATATGCATCTCTTAATAAATAATCCATACGATCTGCATCAATTTGACTAGAGATCATACTAATCGCTAATTTATTATCAGACGTTTTTGCAATCACATCTGCTACTTTTTGTGGAAATTCTCGGTCTACACGGCTAAGTACATCATTGATTTCCGTATCATCGACAATAATTTTTTGCGTGAACTTCTCATGATCTAATGAAAAAACTTTTTCAAAGGAATGGGAGAACGGACCGTGTCCCACATCGTGCAAGAGAGCTGCACATAAACATAACAATCTATCTTCTGCATTCCAATTTGGTCTGCCATCAAACACATCATCAATCATACGACGAATAATCTCATATACACCTAATGAATGAGTAAAGCGACTATGTTCTGCACCATGAAATGTAAAAAACGTCGTTCCTAGCTGCTTAATACGGCGCAAACGTTGAAATTCCTTCGTTCCGATTAAATCCCAAATGACACGATCACGCACGTGTACATATTTATGTACTGGGTCTTTAAACACTTTTGTTTCGCTGAGTTTGTCGTTTAAATATACCATATCGACATCCTCCTTCCTTACTGCATTCTTACTTTATATTATAAACGAAATAGGAAAGAGAAAGAAACGAAAGACTATATATAAATCCAAATTAAAAAACTAACATCAAACCATTCTTTTTAGATGGACGAGAGCATCCGGCCATGCATAGAAACGGTCAGTACCTTTTTTAGCCCCATGCCATGTAAAAACAAAAGGAGAAAATGAGTAAAAGTCTCTATTTGTTCTCCATAATCATAATTCATCTATTAGAAACTCGAATTGGATTTATATAGAAATGCAGAAAATCACTTCCGTTATAACGAAAGTGATTTTCTTTGTATATTATTTTCCTAAAACGAACTCAGCAATTTCATCTAGGATCATTTCTTTACCAAGTGGGAAGTATCCTTTATTTAGGTCTTCGTTCTTGATTGTAAATACGTGGTTGTTCTTAACAGCGTTCATGTTTTTCCAAATTGTTTCTTCTTGGAATTCTTTTAAGCGCTGAGAACCGTCACCAGTTGTAAATACGAATAAGTAATCTGGGTTGTAGTCGATTAATGCTTCTTTTTGTACTTGTACTAATGGTTTATCCATTGGTGTACCTGGAACTGCTGGTAATTTTAAATCTTTGAAGATTACGCTACCGTAACCGTAGTCACCGTATACACGAAATGCATTTGGATATGCAGCCATTTTCATGAACTTCGCATCACCAGTTTTTGCAACGATTTTATCGTGTAACTTGCTTGCTTTTTCATCATATTTCTTGAACCATGCAGTTGTTTCTTTTTCTTTATCAAAGATTTTACCTAACTCTTCAAACTTTGGACGCCATTGATCTAATGGAGTTTTTAACATAACAGTTGGTGCAATTTTAGATAATTGATCATAGATTTTTTCTTGACGATTGTTCACAAGAATTAAATCTGGTTTTGCAGCAGCTACTGCTTCGATGTTAATTTTGTCGCCCCAAGCAGAGCCAACTGGTTTTACATCTTTTAATTTATCCGCAATATGAGCATCAATTTTTTCTTGAGACGTATTTGCAGTAATGATTGGTTTCATTCCAAAGATTAATAATTCTTCTGTTGAACCACTAAGGTCAGCAATTTTCTTTGGATTTGCAGGAATTTTAATTTCACCTTTTGCATGTTGTACAGTACGCTCTTCCACTTTTGCGTCTGCTTTCTTTTCTTCTTTCTTGTCAGAAGAACAGGCTGCAAATAGTACAGAAGTAACGACTAGTACCATCGCTAATAATACCGCTTTAAATTTCTTCATATTCCCACTCCTTCTGGATATATTTCTCTTATAAGTTGTACGTAACTATAAGAAACGACACACTAACATTAATATATATTAATTAAGTGTTGTATGTAGCCCGTTCTAACGGACGTTCAACTTCCCATGTTGAATGAGAAGCTCAACGTCCATTAGAATCCCTCTCCCTATCTAAATACGGATAGGAAGAGGATTTCTCTTATGCTTGCTTGCGTACTTGTTTATTTATCATTGTTAAATCATAAGTTAAGCAAATCGGTTTACAGTTGACAGGGCATGGAACAATTTGTGCTTCAATTTCAAACACATTACGAAGCGTTTCGCACGTCATAACCTCATCTGGCGTCCCTTGTTTCATTAACTTACCTGCTCTTAACGCAATCATATGATCTGAAAAACGAGAAGCATGGTTTAAATCATGAATAACCATAACGATTGTGCGGCCTTCTTCTTGATTTAACTTTTTCAATAAATTTAATACTTCCAATTGATGGGCCATGTCTAAGTATGTTGTTGGCTCATCTAGCACAAGCAAATCCGTTCCTTGCGCAAGAGCCATTGCAATCCAGACACGTTGGCGTTGCCCACCTGATAGAGCTTCTGCTGGACGGTTCGCAAACTCTGTCATCCCTGTCACTTCAAGCGCCCAGTGGATGTAACGATAATCCTCTTCTTTCAGTGTTCCAAATCCCTTTTGATGCGGGAAACGTCCATATGAAACAAGTTCAAACACAGTAAGACCTGTTGGCACCTCTGCAGTTTGTGGTAAAATCGCCATTTTCTTTGCGATTTCTTTTGTCGGCTGCTTCTCAATTGCTTTCCCATCAAGATATACAGTACCTCGTTTTGCTTTTAAAATACGAGAAGCTGTTTTTAACAATGTGGATTTCCCGCATCCATTTGGTCCAATAATCGTTGTAATTTTCCCTTCTGGAATTTCCACTGACAATCCATCAATAATTAACCCTTCATTATAGCCAACAGATACCGAATCAACCGCTAAAGTTGCCATACAAAAAGCCTCCCTTTATTTTGTCCTCATAAGTAAATAAATGAAATATGGTGCACCGATTACAGAAATAACAAGACCGACTGGTATTTCAGATGTCGTTAGTACACTTCTTGAAATCAAATCTGCAAATAGTAGTAGGAATGTTCCAATTAATGCTGCTGTCGGTAACATAATTTGATGTTTCCCGCCGACAAGTCGCCTCGCCAAATGCGGCGCCATTAAACCAATAAAGCCAATTCCGCCAGCGACTGCAACAGAAGCCCCTGCTAAACAAACAGCAATAAATAATAATTTTCGTCTTTCTTTCTCTACGTTTACGCCAAGTCCAACTGCCGCAGCGTCTCCTAAATTCATTACATTTAGCACATGCGCTTTACGAATTGCAATTGGTAAAAATATAAGCATCCATGGAAGTACGCTTAATACGAATTTCCAGTCTGTTCCCCATAAACTTCCCGCTAACCAAATCGTTGCAAAACGGAAATCATTCGATGTCATTTTCATTGAAAAAATTAAACTAACAGCACCAAACCCTGCTGCAACCGCGATACCAACGAGTATTAAACGAGTTGATGAAACGCCGTCCTTCCATGCCAGTACATAAATAATGACTGCTGCTAGTATTGCACCGACTAATGCAAAGAATGGAAGAATGAATACGGACAGAAGAGTACCAGTCCCTACTTTTCCAAAAAAGAAGTAAACGAAAACAACAACAGTTAATCCTGCACCGGCATTAATACCGATAATTCCAGGATCAGCAAGTGGGTTTCGTGATAATCCTTGCATAATAGCACCGGACATTGCTAATGCTGAACCAACTAATATAGCAATTACCATACGTGGCATACGAAATTCAAATAAAATAACTGACTGATCTTCTGCCCCTAATCCTACCAATGACTTTAATACATCCATTGGGAGGATTTTAAATGTTCCTGTATTTAAACTAATAAGAAATACTGAAACAATTAAACAAGCTAAAATTGTTATGACTGAAATGTTCTTTTTTGTTAAGACGGTTGCCTTCACATTTTCCCTCTCCCTTCATTACGTGCTAAGTAGAGGAAGAATGGAACACCAATTAGTGCTGTAATGGCTCCAATTGGTGTTTCAAACGGCGGATTAATAATTCGTGATAGCATATCCGCACATTCAATTAACAATCCACCTAATACAGCAGAACACGGAATCACCCATCTATAATCTGAACCGACAAGAAAACGTGTCATATGCGGGATGACAAGCCCAACAAACCCAACGGATCCTGCCATAGATACTGCTGAACCTGTTAACACAAGCACAAGTACAGTTCCGATAAATTTAATTAATGTTGTATTTTGACCAAGACCAATTGCAATTTCTTCACCGAAACTTAAAATGGTAATGTATCTCGACATCATAATCGCTATAACAAGACAAACAAGTCCAATCGGCAAGAGCATGTCAATACTCTGCCATTTCACACCAGCAACGCCGCCTGCATTCCACATACTCACCTCTTGTGCAAGATTGAAATAGAGTGCGATACCAGATGAAATAGCCCCTAGTAGAGCGCTAATTGCTGCTCCAGCTAACGCTAATTTAACAGGTGTTAATCCGCCCGGTGAAGATGCCCCAATGCCGTATACAATACTTGCTCCAAATGCTGCTCCAATAAAAGAAGCGATAACAAACATTAAATACGGTGAATTTGGGAAAAACGCATACATAATTGCAATCCCAAATACCGCTCCATCAGTAATCCCCATTAATGATGGAGATGCAAGCGGATTCCGTGTCATCCCTTGCATAATCGCACCGGATACTGCTAAAAAGGCACCAGCAACAACTCCGCCAATTGCCCTAGGCATACGTAGCTCCCAAATCACATTATGATGCGTCAAAGAACCATCAAACTGAAAGACAGCTTGCCATACAGTTTTCAAACTAATATCCGCTGCACCAAATGAGATTGAAGTTGCCATACTTAAAGCTAACAAAATTGTTCCCGCTATTAAAATAATAGAAGCAATAAGCGGTCTACTCTTAATCTCTTTCACATTTAATTCCTGTTGCTCAATATTCCTCGCGCTTGCTTCCATCCCTCAACCACCCTAACCAACAACATATATTTAATAAAATGAGATTCATTCTCAAGAAACAGCAAAAGAAAATCGGGTGTATCCACCTTTTTGATAATGATTATCAGAATCATAATTCTATTCTACCTACCGGTACAAAAGGCTGTCAACCATTATTTTGCAATATCAAACTAATGTAATTGATATAAAACCAATATCATAATATGTAATTTATCCATTCATACATGTTCATCGTATATCAGTATTTAAAAATAATTTTTAATTTCCACAATAAAAAAAGAAGAGTAAAATATTCACTCTTCTTACTTACTTAATTTCGCTTCGATTTTCTTAATCAGTTCATCTTCAGTTGGCGCTGCAACTGGACGATTATTCACAAAAGCGAATGATTTTTTACGACCTGGTCCACAATAAGATTGACAACCAACCTCAATATTTGCACATGAATCTACTTTTTTGAGCTTTGGTATCAAGGTCTTAATGTTCGTCGCCTGACAATCATCACACACACGAAATTCATTTCCCATTCTATATAACACTTCCTCTATTTTTAACTTTTCACAAGTACATTTAACAATAAACACTAAATGGTATTTTACCGCTCTTTGAGGCTTGATGCAAGTTTCCCTCTATGGGTCCTACGCGATAGAAAACCTCACTTTCCCCTTCATTTTTCCCTTTATAAACTCCCTTCATTCGTGCAACAATTTCTTACTTCCATCAAAATCTACCATATTTTTAAAAGCTTTGTATAAAAGCCATTTCTTTTGCCCATTATAAAAATAGGAAGTTCATAAAAAGAAAGGGAGTTGAATCTATGAAAGTAAGACAAGATGCTTGGACAGACGAGGACGATTTATTACTTGCGGAAACCGTACTACGTCATGTTCGAGAAGGAAGTACACAATTAAATGCATTTGAAGAAGTTGGTGATCAATTAAATCGCACCTCAGCTGCTTGTGGATTTCGCTGGAATGCTGTTGTGCGTTATAGCTACGAGCAAGCTTTACAGCTAGCAAAAAGACATCGAAAAGATAAAATGCGTGCCGCTAGCGGCGAACAGGCAAAAAAACGCCTACTTTATACGCCACCAGCTTCAGCGATAATTACGAATGATGAAGAACCTGTTGTAAACACAACTGTCCCTCGTTCAGAACCAGTTGTATCTAACACTTCTATAACAATGCAAGATGTAATTTACTTTTTACAAACTGTGGGGTCTTCAAACGTAAAAGTAACAGCACTCGAAAACGAGAATACGAGATTGAAACAAGAAATGAAAGCTCAAATACTTCGTAATGAAGAATTAGAAAAGAAATTAGAAAAGCTAGAACAACAATCTAATACAGTACAAGAAGATTACGAAACGCTCATGAATATTATGAACCGCGCTCGTAAATTAGCATTAATGGATGATGAAGAGCCAACGCAAACCTCTTTCCGTATGGATCGAAACGGTAACTTAGAGAAAATTGCAGAATAAAAAGGATGCAGGTGTCTGCATCCTTTTTATTCTGGTTTTAAATTCAACATATGAGACTCTTCTAACTTAGAATCCTTGCGAATGTTTGGATAGATTTCTTTTTTCGGATTTTCTTTAAATTCCACTACCCCAACTGTTTTTACTGGAGCACTAATCGCTTCATATGCAGAATCACTTACTACCGCGAACATATCTGCATATTTGCGAGCATCTCCAATAATTACGTTACCTTCGTACTTCATTTTTTTATCGCCAATCATGACATCATTTTGCTCATTTTTTGCAAATACAATACTCGTATCATTAGAGACAGATGGTAATGTTGTAATTAGTTTCGTTTCTTC
The DNA here is from genome assembly GCF_013314535.1 of Bacillus sp. Xin1. Taxonomy (GTDB): domain Bacteria; phylum Bacillota; class Bacilli; order Bacillales; family Bacillaceae_G; genus Bacillus_A. The sequence goes on from NZ_JABUAE010000009.1 coordinate 25,003, forward strand.
ACCATCTACTTTTCTTAACAGCTTTTCTTTTACAAACTTTTCTGCTGTCGTTTTATTCATGATTAATACTTTTTGGTCATTTACCTTATCAAATTTAACAGTATACTTCGCTTCAGATTCTATTTCTTTTTTATGTTGATCAATTGTTTGTTGTACAACTGTTTCATCACCATACATCAATACGCCGTTTGCTTGTGGGGCAATCATGTCCATAATTGAACAACCACTAAATACCGCAGCTGACATAATCGCTACAAGTCCTAATTTTACTTTTTTCATTTATATTCCTCCTAAAACTATAATGACAGTTCTCAGTTTAATGACAAAAACGGCTTTTACCAATCTCCTTTCCTTACAGTAACATTACAATCTCGTAAGGTTCTTTTTCACAACTCTCCTCTCTTCTCACTTTTTTGCTATAATAAAGGTTGTCATTTTATAAATAAGGGGTTAGTTATATGAGCAATTCCCGTTCAATCTTATCTCAACCTGAGTGGCGTATTGTAGATCAGTCCAGTTTAGGACAGACCTTCCACGCACTTCAATCATTCGCTATGGATGATACATTGTGCACAACGATCGGAAATGGTACATCTACTTCGACGATGCGCTCTTGGGTTCATCACAATACAATTGTTCTTGGCATTCAAGATTCTCGTCTTCCTCATTTGCAGGAAGGGATTTCTTTTTTAAAACAGAAGGATTTCAATGTCATTGTTCGTAATTCAGGTGGTCTTGCAGTCGTACTTGATGAAGGGGTTTTAAACGTATCGCTTCTATTTCAAGAAACCGAAAAAGGAATTGATATCGACCTTGGATACGATACGATGTGGCATTTAATTAAAGAAATGTTAAAAGATTACGATGTTGATATCGAGGCAAAAGAAATCGTTGGCTCTTATTGTCCTGGCAGCTATGACTTAAGTATTCGTGATCAGAAATTTGCAGGTATTTCACAGCGCCGCATTCGCGGAGGGGTTGCTGTACAAATTTACTTATGTGCTACAGGTAGCGGCTCCGAACGTGCGGCACTGGTTCGTGATTTTTACAACTTAGCAATTCAAGGTGAAGAAACGAGATTTACTTATCCTGAAATTATACCAAGTACAATGGCTTCTTTATCTGAATTACTTGGTGAAACGATTACCGTTCAAGATTTAATGATGCGTTTATTAAAAACACTGCAGCAGTTTGCGCCGCGATTAACACCATCACAATTAACGGTGGATGAAGTTCCTTTATACGAAATGAACTTGCAGCGTATGATTGACCGCAATAATAAAGCACTTAGTCTTGAGAAATAACAAAGGCCCCGCTATATAGCGAGGCCTTTCGTTTTTATAGTGCTTGAGCTGCTGTAATTAAAGCTAACTTGTACACTTCTTCTTCGTTACAACCGCGAGATAAATCGTTTACCGGCATGTTTAAACCTTGTAAGATTGGTCCCACTGCTTCAAAGTTACCTAGACGTTGTGCAATTTTGTAACCGATATTACCAGCTTCTAAGCTTGGGAATACGAATACGTTAGCATCACCTTTAATAACAGAACCTGGTGCTTTTTTCTCAGCTACAGATGGTACAAATGCAGCGTCAAATTGGAACTCACCGTCTAATGTTAATTCAGGAGCCATTTCTTTTGCGATGCGAGTTGCTTCTACAACTTTTTCTGTTTCTGGAGATTTCGCAGAACCTTTTGTAGAGAAGCTTAACATTGCAACACGTGGATCGATACCGAATAGCTCAGCAGTTTTTGCACTTTCAATACCAATTTCAGCTAAATCTTGGCTGTTTGGTGCAATATTGATTGCGCAATCAGCGAATACATACTTCTCATCTTCACGTACCATGATAAATACACCTGAAGTTTTTGTAACGCCTGGTTTTGTTTTAATGATTTGAAGTGCTGGACGAACTGTGTCAGCTGTAGAGTGAGCTGCACCACTTACTAAACCTTGTGCTTTGCCCATATATACAAGCATTGTACCAAAGTAGTTTTCGTCTTTTAAAATTTCACGAGCAGCTTCCTCTGTTGCTTTACCTTTGCGGCGTTCAACGAAAGATGCCACCATTGCATCCATTTCTTCATATGTAGCTGGATCATAAATATCAACGCCTGCTAATGTTAAGTTCATGCTAGCAGCTTTTGCACTAATCTCTTCTTTATTACCAACTAAAATTGGTTTTACTAACTCTTCTTTTGCTAAACGCTCTGCAGCGCCTAAGATTCTTTCATCAGTTCCTTCAGGAAGTACGATAGAAATGCCTTTTCCTTGAACCTTTTCTTTTACTGTTGTAAATAAATCGCTCACGAATAAACCCTCCTACAAATGTTAAAAAACTCTATCTTTAAGAATACTTCTTTTCATCTATATTTTAAACTTATAGCTCCTAAAAAATAGGTAAAATGAAAATGATTATATTTTCATAAAATTCAGCATGGTTAATTTATTATGGAAAACATGAAAAAACTTTCTTTTTTAGATGGAAGAGAGCGTCCAGCCATGCATAGATCCGGTCAGTGCCCTTCTTTGCTCCATGCCATGTGAAAACACAAAGAGAACATGGGTGTAGGACTCTTTTTGGTTTCATAGCCGGACTTTTCAAGTGATAACAAAAAGCCTTTATCCATACTCCTCTATCTAGCATTTAAAAATGTGACAATTTTATGCACTCAAGCTTTACATAGGTGACTTTAAACCTATATATGCTATAGTTAACGTGTAAAATATCATTAACTGAGGTGAATAGAATGAGTGAAGCAGCAAAAACGTTAGATGGTTGGTATTGTTTACATGATTTACGTTCTATCGACTGGGTAGCATGGAAAACATTATCTAGTGACGAACGCGGACAAGCAATGTTTGAATTTTTAAACGTCATTGAGAAATGGAATAAAGTAGCAGCCGCAAAACAAGGTAGCCATGCAATGTATACAGTTGTTGGTCAAAAAGCTGATATTATGTTTATGATTTTACGTCCAACAATGGAAGAATTAAATGAAATTGAAACAGAGTTAAATAAAACAACATTAGCTGAATATATGGTTCCTGCATACTCTTACGTATCTGTTGTTGAACTAAGTAACTACTTGCCAGCTGAGGAAGACCCATACCAAAACCCACAAATCCTCGCACGCTTATACCCAGAATTACCAGAAGCAAAACACATTTGTTTCTATCCAATGGACAAGCGTCGTCAAGGGGATGACAACTGGTACATGCTTCCGATGGAAGATCGCAAAAAACTTATGTATAGCCACGGAAAAATCGGTCGTCAATACGCAGGTAAAGTTCGTCAAGTCATTACTGGTTCTGTCGGCTTTGATGATTACGAGTGGGGCGTAACACTATTCGCTGACGACATCCTTCAATTTAAAAAACTTGTATATGAAATGCGCTTTGATGAAGTAAGTGCTCGCTATGGTGAATTTGGAACTTTCTTCGTTGGTAACATTTTGCCAAGCGAAAAAGTAGCTAAATTTTTATATGTATAATACAAAAAAGGAACGAAATCCGTTCCTTTTTCTTAATATCCTACAAAAAACCTTCAAAAATCCTCTTTTTTCATCAAATTTAAACAACAATAGACAAAAACTTGTCAAATTTCTTATTAAATCATAACCTTCTCATATTCAAAATTACGCTAAAATGATACGAGCTATATGCTAATAACGATGCGAAGGTGATAATTTACATGAGGAAAATTTTATCTATTTTACTAGTGTTTCTATTGTCATTTACTTCCCTAGGAGTAACAACCTCCCATGCAGAAGAAAAAATACACATAGAAGCTGCCGCTGCCATTCTTTTTGATGCAGATACAGGAAAAATACTGCATGAGCAAAATCCAGATGAATTACTAGCTATTGCTAGTATGTCAAAACTTATTGTTATTTACTCCGTTTTAGAAGCTATTAAAGAGGGGAAAATTACATGGGATACAAAAGTAAACATCTCTGATTACGCTTATGAAATTTCCCGTAATAATGAATTCTCCAACGTCCCTTTCGAAAAAGGACGACAATATACAGTTAAAGAATTATATCATTCTATTGTTATCTTCTCTGCAAACGGATCTAGCATCGCGCTAGCTGAACTTCTTGCAGGAAGTGAAAAGAACTTCTTAAATCTTGCAAATGAACATGCAAAAAAACTAGGGTTAAAGAAATATAAATTTGTAAATGCCACTGGATTAAATAATGCTGATTTAAAAGGAAAGCATCCGGAAGGAACTGATCCAAACGGAGAAAATTCCTTATCAGCTCGCGATATGGGTATTCTATCAAAAACGATTATTACAAAGTATCCAGAACTGCTAAAGGATACAAAACAAAGATTTAAAAACTTCCCAGACAACCATCCAAAACCAATCCGTATGGAAAACTGGAACTGGATGCTACCAGGTGCCGCTTTCGCTTATGAAGGAACAGATGGTTTAAAAACAGGAAGTTCAGATACAGCTGGATACGGGTTTACAATTACAGCAAAACGCGGTGACTTACGTCTTATTTCCGTTATTATTAAGACAAAATCAATGGATGAACGCTTCACAGAATCCCGCGAATTAATTGATTACGGTTTTAATAACTTTGAAAAACAGAAATTGAAAGTAGATAAAAATAATACAATTTCTGTCACAAAAGGAAAAGTAGACAACGTAACTGTGACGCCTGAAAAAGAGATAATAGTCATCACGAAAAAAGGTAGCAAGCCACCTTACAAAGTTTCCACTGAGGCAGATAAATCACTTACTGAAGATGAAAAATTAATGGCACCTATTAAGAAAGATACAAAAGTAGGCTCCCTTGTTTTAGAATCAACTGATCAATACGGATTTTTAGATGGAAGTAAGAAAATGAAAGTCACTGCAAAAACAACAGAAGAAGTAAAAAAAGCAAATTGATTCGTATTAACAATGCGATCCATTGGTGACTCCTTCTCAAATATGTGGTCAAAAGTATTTGGATAATGGAAAGCTAGCAAATTGCTAGCTTTTTTATTATGTCTCTCCCTCTATATAAACCCAAATTTTAAAACTGACATAACACCTTTTCTTTTCGACGAAAGTGAGCATCTAGCTATGCATAGAAACGTTCAAACCTTCTCCCTGTCCCATGCCCCCAAGTGAAAGCAGCGAGAAAATGTTTCTCCCCCGTAACAATGACTTATGGATATATATAACGCCAAAATCCTACTTCTTAAAACTTTGTTTGGTTGTCATATCTGGCTTTTTTTTCTCATACGTATGAACTAGTAATTGTTCTACACCGTTTTTACCAGCTCCTCTTTCTGTAAAAATGGTGAAAAAGAGGTGAAACAAATGGGTGTAATTTCTTATAACGAAGAACATGTAAAATTATTAGCAAGACTTATGCGAGCTGAAGCTGAAGGGGAAGGACAACAAGGCATGCTAATGGTTGGGAATGTCGGTGTAAATCGCGTTAAAGGCAATTGTTTAGACTTCAAAAACATACGTAATCTACAACAAATGGTATTTCAAAGGCCTGGTGGTTTTGAAGCAACACAAAAAGGATACTTTTATCAGCGTGCACGCGAACAAGATATTGTCCTTGCAAGACGTGTTATTGAAGGACAACGATTTTGGCCTGCTAATTTTGCTTTATGGTTTTTCCGACCAGACGGTCCTTGTCCACCAACTTGGTATAATCAGCAAAATTCTGGTCGATTTAAAAAACACTGCTTTTTCCAACCATCTAGCGGAGAATGCCCAGCAGTATATTAAAGAATGAAAACGAGGAGGGATTTTTGAATGGCACAGCAACAAAATCCATACTATGGAACTTTTTTCCAACCTTCTGGAACTCCACTACCACCAGGACAACAACAGCAACAAATGACACCACAACAGCAACAAATGATGCAACAACAAGCAATGCAACAACAAGCTCAAGCACAACTTGCAGCATCTCAAGGTATGCTCCCACTAGAGCAATCCTATATCGAAAACATCCTTCGCTTAAACAAAGGAAAACAAGCGACTGTGGTTATGACATATGAGCGTGGTAGTTCGCTTGGCACACAATCCTATACAGGAATTATTGAAGCTGCTGGACGCGATCATATCGTCATAAGTGAGCCACAGTCTGGAAAACGTTACTTATTGCTTATGATTTATTTAGATTATGTAGAATTCCCTGAAGAAATTAACTATTTACCTGTTCAACCAGCAGCATATCCTCCAAGGTAATAATAAAAGCTGGCAAATGCCAGCTTTTGTTTTGTCTTTATAATCCTTTTACAACCGCAGTTCCCAATAAAATCCAACCGATAATAAATGCTACTCCACCAAGTGGTGTAATTGGTCCGAAAAATTTAATACCTGTTGTACTTAACGCATAGAGACTTCCAGAGAACATAATAATTCCAGCTACCATAAACCAGCCTGCTGTACTTAGTAAAGAAGATTGAATTTTATCCATTAATAAGGCTACGATAAATAGCCCTCCAGCATGAAACATTTGGTATGTAACACCTGTTTTCCAAACTTCTAGCATTTTTGCAGAAATTTTATTTTCTAAACCGTGTGCACCAAAGGCACCTAATGCGACAGATAAGCCAGCTGCAATACAGCCTAATAATAAGAAGATTTTCATTGGAATTCCCCTTTTTTATCTTTATGATAAGAAATTTTTACATATAAGCCAACCTTTTTAACTTTTAAAAATCAAATAAAGAGTTGCCGTTTGCATCGTCTTCTTTCATGTATACAGGTTCCCCCGAAACTGGTACCACTTGCTGAGTTGTTGCTGTCATTGTCATCGGATGAGATGGTATAACTTGTGATTGTAATTTCGGCTCTACATATGTATGAGATTCACTCTGTTCATCTAAAAGTAAATCACATAGAGCACGAACAACTGATAAATGTTCTTTCGCCTTCTGTCCATCACTACTTTTTGCTTTCATAATTTCATTTGCCATTTTATTTAAAATCTTATCGCTAGATACTTGCATTCCTTTTTCACCTCGTACTTTGTAATTCTTTCTCAAATTGCCCCAGCTTCCCTACTGAACCAAATACTATTATCATATCATGTTCTTGCAATTTTTCCTGCCCTGTTGGGTTATGAATAATATTTCCATCCCGTAAAATCGCTAAAATCGTAACATCGAACTTATTTCTTACATCGCTTTCCAGCAATGTTTTCTCAGCTACAACAGACCCTTTCCCAATTTTCACTTCTTCTATTGCAAAGGCTTGTTCTGTTCCATATAGCACTGTATCAATATAATTAACTGTTAATGGATTGGCAATTCCTTTTGCAATATGGATGCCAGCCATACTAGATGGATTGATCACTTTATTTGCACCTGCACGGCGTATTTTATCTTCTGTTTCTGGCTTTTCGGCTCTAGCTATAATTTTAATCTTACTATTTAATCCTCGTGCTGTTAATGTAATAAACACATTTTCAGCATCGTTTGCAACAATTGCTACTAAACCAGCAGCTCTTGTAATCCCTGCCTTATGTAATACATGATCCTCGGTAGCATCGCCATGTATGTATAAAAGCTTTTTCCTCTCTAGCACTGATTCTTCCTTATCGACGACTACAAACGGAATCTTTTTCTCTTGTAACTCATGTACGACTTGAAGCCCTACTCTACCAAAACCACATACGATAATATGGCCCTGTAACTCTGCTATTTGTTTGTCCATCTTCTTCCTCCGCACTGCATGAAATAAATTCCCCTCAATAATCATTGCCGCTACTACCCCAATTGCATATGTAACAATTCCTACCCCAACAGGAATAATAAGAAGCGCAAAAATCTTCCCTGCCTGTTTTAACGGAACTGCATCTCCATATCCAACTGTTAACACTGTAATCATTGTCATTCAAAAGGCTTGAAACAAACTAATTTCTTCTATTATCATAAATCCAATTGTTCCAAGGATAACAACAAAACACATACATATAACAGCGATGCATAATTGCCTTTTTGCATTCATACTCTTCTTCAACTCTTTTCTCTATCTACAACCTTTGCCATAGTAAATAAAATACGTATATACTAGAAGCGGAATCTATGAAAGAGGTTGATATGATGAAAACATTTCTTTCTGCCTTGCAGTGGGCATTATTTATTTTAGCAGGAAGCCTGATTGTGCCAATTAGCGTTGCTGCCAACTACGGGCTTGAAGGTGCCGAAGCTATCGCTTTTGTACAACGAACATTGTTTGTTCTTGGTTTCGCTGGCCTTTTGCAAGCTATATTTGGTCATAGACTCCCTATTCAAGAAGGTCCCGCTGGCCTTTGGTGGGGAATCTTCTCGCTATATGCAAGCTTAGGTGTCGTATTATTCGGATCAAATAGTGAAACCCTTCGAGTCTTGCAATACGCATTTCTTTTAAGCGGCATTATCTGTATTATTCTTAGTGTTTTGGGACTTATTGATAAGCTTGTTCATTATTTCACACCAACCGTAATCGGAACATATTTATTCCTTCTCGTTGCCCAGCTCAGCGGTTCTTTCCTAAAAGGAATGTTCGGTCTTGATGGACAACATGCTGAAGTACAACCAAATGTATTCATCCTTTCACTCATTGTTATTTTACTATCTTTTTTCATGATGAAGCTACCTGTTATCGGACAATACTCTGTTCTTTTCAGCATTGTCTTCGGGTGGATTTTATTTGCATGCTTCGGTTTATCTAATCCTGTTACACCGGTAACAGATATCATTCGCCTTCCATCTCTATTCGTATTTGGATACCCTCGTATTGAATGGAATATGGCAATTACCGTTATCTTTGTCACAATGTTACTTTTAACGAACATGTTAGCAAGCATCCGTGTTGTACAAAAGGTTGTTTCTAAATATGAAGAAGATGCTATGCAAAATCGATTTAAACCCGCTGGAATTATAACGGGCATAAATCAGCTTTTAGGTGGCCTTTTTTCAGCAATTGGACCAGTAGCTATTTCAGGTTCGGCTGGATTTATTGCAACAACAAATATTTATAAACGTCTTCCATTTATGTTAGGTTCAAGCTTTATCATTGTAATTAGTATATTTCCAAAGATAACATCATTCTTTGCAGCTATTCCAGTCGCTGTTGGATATGCTGCTATTTATCCTGTATTTGCAAGTATGATTGGTCTTGCCTTCCGTGAATATGACACTGTGCAAAATAAAGAACGTTTATTCCGCGTTGCTGGCCTTTCACTTTTTACTGGAATTGGGGTTATGTTTGTTCCTTCACAGGCATTCTCTACTCTACCCCCATTTTTAGCATCATTTTTAAGTAACGGCCTTGTACTTGGTTCTGTTATGGCTATTTTGCTTGAAGTTTTATTTTCCCGTTCAAAGGAAAAACAGCCATCATAAATTGGAAAACTTCCATTGTTTAGAGGTGGGAGTTCTCTCGAAAGATATGATAGAATTATCATGGGCAATACGCCCATGATAATATATACTAACAATACAGTAATTAACTTCACCATATAAATCGATTTTGATTTTTCAACATAGAAATTACGGCTCGGAAATCAAAAAAAGCCCTGCTCTCATTTTCTCCTTGTGTTTTCACATGGCATGGGGCTAAAAAAAGTGGGTTTCTATATTTTTCAATTTGCATTTATATATCTTCAAAGAGGTTCGATATCTTACTATTTATTTCTCATTATTTTGCTAGAATGAATTTCTAACAATACTAATCATTATTTCAACAAAGAAAGGAACTTTCTATATGTCTTATAAAATGATTGTTTTAGATTTAGATGATACTTTACTACGCGATGACCATACAATTTCAGAGCGTACAAAACAAGCTTTAATGACAGCCCAAGAACAAGGAGTAAAGGTTGTACTCGCTTCTGGACGTCCAACATTTGGTATGCGCCATATTGCTAAGGAACTTCGTTTAGAAGAATACGGTAGTTTTATCCTATCATTTAATGGTGCTAAAATTATTAACTGTAAAACAGATGAAGAACTATTCAGTAGTACACTATCTCCTGAAATCGTTCACAGTCTATATGAAATCAGTAAGCATGAAGACGTTTGGATTCATACGTATATCGAAGATGACATCGTAACAGAAGAGAATAATCCATATACAGAAATCGAAGGCCAATTGACAGGCATGCCAATTATTCAAGTAGATAGTTTTACTGCAGCCGTGCAAGAACCTGTTGTAAAAGTATTAATGAATAAAGAAGCTGAGCGCCTTATTGAAGTAGAAAAGAAACTACAAAAACAATTAGAAGGTAAACTAAGTGTAATGCGTTCTAAGCCGTTTTTCTTAGAGTTCACAGAAGCTGGTGTTACAAAAGGAACAAGCTTAAACCAATTAATTCAACAGCTTGGTATTAAGCGCGAAGAAGTAATCGCAATGGGTGATAGCTATAATGACCAAGCAATGATTGAGTTCGCTGGTCTTGGCGTTGCGATGGGAAATGCTCCAGATGATATTAAAGAAATTGCAAACTACGTAACAGATACAAATATGAATGACGGCGTTGCTAAAGTTGTAGAGAAATTTGTACTTAAAACTGAAGTTCTAGTTTAATATATAAATTTTTCAACATACACATTGCTACTATGAAATCAAAAGGTAACTTACACTCCCTCTCTCCCCACCTAAAAAGAGAGGGTTTTTGTCTGTACTTTAATTTGTACTTATATAAATCCATTCACAAAATCCTTTTGAAGTCAAACACTTCAAAGGGGTTTTTATTTAAATGCAAGTAGCTTTGTGAAGATATTTTGAACTTTACAACATTCCCGTAGTGTAAACTTTGTTTTTGTATATAATGAAACAAAATAGACTATTTTATTTTGAATTAGAATACAAATTTACTATATACAAGCTCATATTATAAGGAGGCTGTTTCATGTTATCTACACCAATCGGAAGATTAAGAGCAATTGGATTAGTCGAGGGGATTTCCTTCCTACTATTATTATTCGTAGCAATGCCGCTAAAATACTTCGCGGATTTTCCAGCAGCCGTTAAAATTACAGGTATGGCTCACGGCGTACTATTTATCCTATTCATCTTTGCAGTGATTCAAGTAACAATCGTACATCGTAAGTCGATCTTATGGGCTTTAGGTGCATTCGTTGCTTCCGTTATCCCATTTGGTACGTTCGTACTAGATGCAAAATTAAAAAATGAACCACAATAAGTAAAAAGGTAGCTAACAATCATCCTGTTAGCTACCTTTTTTAAAGGTTTGGAATTTGCCAATCAATTTCTTTCTCATTCATACTAGATAAGATATCATTCACTTTCGAAAATGGTTTACTTCCAAAGAAACCGCGTCTTGCTGATAAGGGACTTGGATGTACAGATTCAATAATATGATGATTTGCATTTGTAATCAGCTTTTTCTTTGCCTGTGCATGGCGTCCCCACAGTATAAAAATCACTGGTTTATCTCGTTCATTTAAAAGCTCAATTACGCGATCAGTGAAATGCTCCCACCCCTTTCCTTTATGAGAATTTGCTTCCCCTTGTCTGACAGTTAACACCGCATTAAGTAATAACACACCTTGCTCTGCCCATTTCACTAAATAACCGTTATTCGGAATTTCACAGCCAAGGTCTGCATGCAGTTCTTTGTACATATTTTGCAGTGATGGTGGTGTTTTCACACCAGGTTGTACAGAAAAACTTAGCCCATGCGCTTGATCTGGCCCATGATATGGATCTTGTCCTAAAATGATAACCTTCGTATCCCCATAACTTGTATAATGCAATGCATTAAAAATATCATTGGCATTTGGATATACTACATGCGTACTATATTCTTCTTTTAAAAACTGCCTTAGTTTCTGATAGTATGGTTTCTCGAATTCTGGTGCAAGTAACGGCTCCCAATCATTCTTTAAAATATGTTCCATCTCTTCACTTCCTCTTCACTTAATTCACCATGTCTTGCTTTGTAAAGACTACAAACGAAACGATAAGAGAAGCTATTGCCCAAACAGTTAAATTCATCAATGAGAAGCTCATTGATAGACCTTGCAATGCTGGTAACTTTCCTGATAAGTAATCTGTTAGTGATAAATTCACACTAAAAATATATTTTGCCCCTTCCCAAGACGTTGCGAAAGAGCTTAAGATACCACCTGCAATTAATGCTGCCAGCATGACTCCCATACCAGCTGGTGTATTGCGAATTAACACCGAAACCATAAAGGATATTGTTCCCACAACAATTGCCACAAACCACGCCAGTCCATAAGCCATTAAAATGTATTGCCACTGCGGAATAAGATGGACAAAATTCGTATTCAATGTTTCTTTATCAATTCCAAACCCTGTCAATACCGGTAAATTCCACCCAGCATATCCGAAAACAACACCCGATAATGCATAGGAAAAAATCCCGACCAGGAGCAATATAAGTGAAATAAATAATAACATCGTCACATATTTACTGAGAAGGATTTTCCAGCGCCGAATCGGCCGTGTTAGAAGCATCTTCATCGTTCCATCACTTCGTTCTCCCGATACAATGTCAATTACAACAATCATTACAAGAAGCGGAATAAATAATGTAATCCCCTGTTCAATGAATGCTCGTACAAATGTCGGTGCCCCCGGTGCAGTCGGATTAATATCATGGTCTAAGTAATATTGTTGTTGTTCGACTCGTACTTTCAGCCAATCCCGCCATTCTTCTGGCAACCTTGAATTATTTAAACGATTTTGTGAATCAACAATTTGCTGCTGAAGCGCTACTTTCCAATCGCTCGTACCAAGGCGTTTTTGCGTTGTTTGCACTTCACGATACTGTGCATACACAAACAAAGGAATTAAAATTGCCAATATGAGCATAACGACAAAAATACGTTTTTTTCGATAGATTTTCTCTGATTCATTTAAAACAAGATTTGCAAATTCACGCATGCTGCTCACTCCTTGTGAGTTCAATGAATAAATCTTCTAACGTAAACACAAGTTCCTTCACGCTATGTACATCTATTCCTTTTTCTACAAAACGTTTATTCCAAGTACTAATTGATGAAATGTCCATCCGGCAAAGTAAACGTTCATTGTCTACACTAATTTCTCTTACTTCTTCTGCCTCTTCTAACATATCCTTTGCCTTTGCAATCGGTGTAACAATCCACTCAACACGATCGCTCGCAGTTTTAATTAACTCTTCAATTGGTGCAACTGTAATCATTTTCCCTTTATGAATAATAGCAACGCGATCACATATCATTTGCACTTCACTTAACAAGTGACTTGAAATAAAGACGCTCATATTTTCTTCTTTCACAAGCTTATGTATAAACTCCCTCATCTCTCTTATACCAGCTGGGTCTAGGCCATTTGTCGGTTCATCTAGTATAAGGAGTTTCGGATTTCCAAGAAGAGCCTGAGCAATGCCGAGGCGCTGCTTCATACCAAGAGAATACGTTTTCACTTTATCGTGGATACGTTCATCCAAATGAACCATTTTTGCAATTTCTAAAATACGTCCATCTGATATACCGCCAAGCATCCGTGCAAATTGCTTTAAGTTTTCCCATCCTGTTAAATATGTATAAAGTTCTGGGTTTTCCACGATACTCCCAATTTGCCGCATCGCTTCCCGAAAGTTCTCTTTAATATGATAGCCACCAATCGCAATCTCACCTTCAGTTGCTTTAATAAGCCCTACTAGCATCCGAATTGTTGTTGTTTTCCCAGCTCCATTTGGACCTAAGAATCCAAACACTTCTCCTTGTTTCACATCAAATGAAATGTTTTCAACAAGCGTTTTTTTTCCAATTACCTTTTTCACATCCCGCACTGAAAGTATTATCGTCATTTCGCCTCTCCTCCATCTAGCTGCAGCTTACTTACAACATTTTGTAACAAGCGAGTTGCCATGTATGAGTAGCCTGTTTCGTTTGGATGGAAATGATCTGAGTATAATAATTCTTTCCCTCTGTTTTGAAACAGATCAAACGTTGGCGTTATATATACATTTTTATTATCTATTGCTAATTTCTCTAAAGATGCATTCCAATCTACAACGATGGATGAAGAACCTTTTAAATCCTCTACATCCTCAAAAGGATTGTATAAACCAAGCCAAAAAATCGGGCTATCTGAATTTAGCTTTCGGATTTCGGCTAAAATTTGCTTCGCCTGATTTTGAAATGTTTCTGTATTAGGGCGATATGTTTCTAGATCTATCTTTCCAAGTGATTCCCATCCTGGAAATAAATCATTTCCTCCAATTGTTAAAACAATAAGATCCGCTTGCTTAATTGAATACTGAGCACCACTACTCTCTATTTGCTTTAACAAATTTGGCATCTTCGCACCACTAACAGCTAAATTCGTTAACGCAACCTTTTGTTTATAATCCTTTTGTAGACTTTCTTTTACTCGACCCACATAGCCGATTCCCTCTTTATCACCAACGCCGCGAGTTAAAGAATCACCTAAGCTGACAACTTTTAATGTTCCTGGGTTTTGTTTCCCTTTCACTTGTTTTTGTTCTGTCTTCGTAGTTAAATTTGAAGCTTTCGGATTTAATACATCATTAATACCCGCAATAAAGCCATATGCAAATAAACAAAAAGATGCAATTGTAATGAGTAAAAGTCCTTTTACTAATTTTGATCTCATATCAAAACCCCTTTTAGCCTGGTAGATTGCCCATATTATACCAAACGCCCATTTGAAAAGCGATTTTCATCTCTTCTATAATTTAGGTAGTTTCACGAATAGTCAATTGCGGCAAGAGTTCAATACTCTTCACATCTATTTTTTCATCTTTTATCTTCTCATATAGTATTTCAAATGCTTTTGCACCAACTGCTTTACTAGAATGAGCAATCGTTGTAATTCCTAATACATCTGCTACTTCTTGATCATCACATCCAATAATAGCTAAATCTTCCGGAACACGAATCCTATGTTTCTTTGCTTCTGTTACCACCCCTGCTGCAATATAGTTACAAGAAATAAGGAATGCTGTCGGCTTTACAGACATCCGCATCCATTCCCTTATTACATTACGTCCGTCATCCACCTTAAAACACCTTTTAAATTTCCAGTTATCTGCAGGTGTAATAGAAATATGTTGCAGTGCATCCTCGTACGCTTGTTTTCTTCTTTGACTATTAATGCTATTGTCTCTTCCAATACAATATCCAATACAAGTATGACCAGCATCTATCAAGCTTTTCATTCCTTGTGAAAACACTTTATAATAATCAATATGTACGCTCGAGATGAAATTCGAATCTATTTCTTCACACACTACAATTGGCCCAAATTTCGTATACTCCTCGAGCTTTTCCTTATCATTTGTCCGTGAACATATAATGACTCCATCAAGCTTTTTCATTTTTAACATCTGCAAAATTTCAAGTTCCCGTTCTTCACTATAATTCGTCTGACAAAGCATCATATGATAATTATTCTTTGCAGTTTCTTTCGATATCCCCTCAATAATCGCACTATAATATTGATCATTTACATGCGGCAATAAAACACCAATTACATTCGTTTTTCCTTTCACTAAATGAATCGCATTCACGTTTTGTGTGTAATTTAATTCCTCAATAATTGCTAAAATTTCTTTTCTCTTTTTATCACTTACATACGGATGATTATTTAATACCCTTGAAACCGTTGAAACTGATACACCAGCAATCTCAGCAATCTTTTTTATATTTGTCACCTTACTTCTTCCCCTTCCCATCATTTAAATAAACCTCATCGAAAAATTCTCTCTTGACCTAGTAAGCTTTCCACAATATATCCTTTCCTAGCAAGTACATTCGGAAAGGATTTGAAACATATGATATGCCTAAAACTAGACTATATATTTTTTATTAGCGGGCTACTCATTCTATCTCTTGGAATTAACATGATGACAACGATTACTTCATTCGGCCTTAGTCCTTATGATTCATTTTTCATTGCATTATATCAAAATTTTGGAGTAAGTATTGGCTTCTGGATTTTTATGATTAACTTAGCTTTTACGCTTATTGTGCTGTTTTTAAATAAAAAGCAGATTACAATAGGAACAATTGTTACTATGGTTCTTATATCTGTTTTTGTTGATTGGATTGGTTCTATCGATGTCATTATGAATTCTATCCGCTCTCTTCCAAAATATATAACACTTATTTGTGGAAATCTATTTGTTGGTGCTGGAATTGGCATTTATGTATCAACAAAGCTCTGTGCCGCACCGCAAGAAGCATTCGTCTTAACCATGGCTGAAAAGAAAAAGTGGACATTTCGCAAGACAGAAATTTCGTTAGCCTTTTTATTTTTAACATGCAGCTTTTTATTAGACGGTCCTATTTATTTTGGTACAATTATCCTTTCATTTACAACAGGATGGATTATTCAAGCATTTATTCAGATTGGCACAAAGGTTCTTAACATAAAAAAGCCTATTGAGCATCACGCTCAGTAGGCTTCATCTATTTCATTGAAAGACAGCTCCCTGAATATAATCAAAGATAACTTTCTCATCATTTGGTAACACAACTGGCTGAATTTTCTTCGTATCAATGGCGATATTTGGATCTTTCAAACCGTTACCTGTTAATACTGCTACAATTTGGCTCCCTTTTGCAATTTCACCGCTTTGCAGGTGTTTATAAACACCTGCGAGAGAAGCACATGAAGCAGGTTCTGCAAAGATTCCTTCGTACTTGGCTAGCCATTCATATGCCTCAAGAATTTCACGATCTGTTACTTCGTCGATTTTACCTTGAGAGTGTTCTGCAGCGAGGACAGCTTGCTCCCAACTTGCTGGATTTCCAATTCGAATCGCTGTTGCAATTGTTTCTGGTTCTTCAATCTTATGTCCACGTACAATCGCCGCTGCTCCTTCCGCTTCAAAGCCATGCATCTCTGGCAGACCCGTACCAAGTCTTTCATGATACTCTTTGAATCCTTTCCAATACGCTGTAATATTTCCCGCATTACCGACTGGAATTGCTAGAATATCTGGTGCTTTCCCAAGCGCATCACAAATCTCAAATGCAGCTGTTTTTTGCCCTTCAATCCGGTATGGATTAACAGAATTTACAAGTGTAATCGGCGATGAGCTGCTTAGCTTACGTACAACTTGCAAAGCATGATCGAAATTCCCATCAATACTGATAATCTCGGCACCATACATGACAGCTTGCGCTAATTTACCGTATGCAATCTTCCCATTTGGAATAATAACAATACATGACAATCCTGCCCTAGCTGCATATGCTGCTGCAGATGCAGATGTATTACCCGTAGAAGCGCAGATGATTGCTCCGCTTCCCGCCTCTTTTGCTTTAGCTACCGCCATTACCATGCCGCGATCCTTAAAGGATCCGCTCGGATTCGCTCCTTCTATTTTCCCATAAATTGTTGCGCCCCACTGCTTTGAAAGATTTTCTAGTAAAACAAGTGGTGTATTGCCTTCATGCAATGTTAAGGGTGGTGTTTTTTCCGTAATAGGCAAAAACTCCTTATACTCAGCAAGCAAACCTTTCCACATTACTTAGCATCTCCTTCGATTCGGTAGTTTGCTTTTACACAATCTACTTTTTCGTATGTGCCCAGTGTATGTAAAATATATTCATAGTCTGCAAGTGATGCACGATGCGTTACGATAACAACCTCAGCCTTTCCTTTCTCACTAAGTGGCATTTGAATAATTTTTTCAAAGCTAACACCGCGTTCGGAAAATAAAGATGTGATTTTTGCGAACACACCAATTTCATCTTTTACATGTAATCTTAAAAACTTTTTCACAAAAATTTCATCAGGCTCTTTTAATGCCTTCGCATACTGAGGAGAAACCGCACTATTCCCAGTCACACCAAGGCGTACATTTTGCATTACCGCGACTAAGTCAGAAACAACCGCTGTCGCTGTTGGTAAACTTCCTGCACCAGGCCCGTAAAACATCGTTTCCCCTACCGCTTCACCATACACATATACGGCGTTATATTCATTTTGAACAGCTGCAAGAGGATGTGTATTCGGAAGTAGCGTTGGTTCAACTGTTACCTCTAACTTTTCACCATCGCGCTTTGCAAGCCCAATTAATTTAATTGTGTATCCTAAGCTTTTACTATACGCAATATCTTCCTCTGTAATGGAAGTAATCCCTTTCACCTTCACATCTCCAAGTTCTACATTTGTAGAAAAACCAAGAGTAGCCAAAATCGTCATTTTTCTTGCTGCATCTAAACCTTCTACGTCTGATGTTGGATCTGCTTCTGCAAATCCAAGCTGTTGCGCTTCGTTTAACACGTCGTCGTATGCTCTCCCTTCGTCAGACATTTTTGTCAGAATAAAGTTTGTTGTTCCGTTCACGATTCCCATCACTTTCGTAATAAGATCCGAGGAAAACCCTTCTACAATGCTGCGTAGGATTGGAATCCCTCCAGCTACGCTCGCTTCATAAAATAAATCAGCTTGATTTTCCTTTGCTACTGTCAGTAATTCCGCCCCGTGCAATGCCATTAAATCTTTATTAGCAGTAACAACATGTTTACCATTGTTCAAAGCTTTTAAAATATAGGATTTTGCTTCCTGTATGCCGCCCATCACTTCAATGACAACATCGATATCAGGATTATCTATAATTTCATTTACATTTTTCGTTAATAAAGTAGAGGGGACTTGGACCTCTCTCTCTTTCTCAATATTTTGCACTAATACCTTTGTTACTTTCACTGGGCAACCAACTTGGTGCATCAATCGATCTTGATGATCCGTAATAATACGAACCACACCGCTGCCAACTGTTCCAAGGCCTAATAAGCCTACTTGAATTTCATTCATGATACTGTCCACCCCTCTAAAGAATTGTATTTAGATGCCATTATATAAGGTAAAATTCTGAAAAACAATGTATTTTGAACATTTAGAAAAATATAAGATAATCCTTACAAAGAAAGCGTTGCCACGTGTTATATAATGATCATCTTACAAAATATAAGGGGTTTCTTGATACACATAATAATTTAACCAATTTGAAAATAATAAATTTCCATGACTGCGCCATCTTATGAGTGGCTTTTCAGCTGGGTTATTATGTTTAAAATAGTTTTTCGGAACCTTAATATCTAGCCCTTTTTGTTTATCACGTTCATATTCCTCTTTTAATGTATCGCAGCTGTATTCACTATGACCAAGAGCAAAAACATGCTTTCCATCTTGTCCCATAACAAGGTGTACACCCGCTTCTTCTGATGTTGCTAGTAACTTCAACTCTTGTACTTTTTCAATATCAGATGCGTGTACTTCCGTATGACGTGAATGTGGTGCAAAAAAGAGCTCATCGAATCCTTGTAATAATTTCACATGTTGCTCACGTACTTCATGTTCAAATACACCAAACATCTTTTCTTCAAGCGGATGTTTCGGAATTCCATAGTGATAATACAAACCAGCTTGCGCTCCCCAACAAATATGCAGAGTAGATGTTACATTTGTTTTTGAATATTCCATAATACGCCCAAGTTCTTTCCAATAATCTACCTCTTCAAAAGGAAGTGTTTCAACCGGCGCTCCTGTAATAATGAGACCGTCAAATTTTTCTCCCTCAATATCGCGAAACGTTTTATAAAAACTTGTTAAATGCTCTTGCGCTACATTACGGGATACATGAGACTCCATATGGAGCAAATGCACGTCTAATTGAAGTGGTGTATTACCGAGTAATCTGAGCAATTGCGCTTCTGTTTCTTGTTTTGTTGGCATTAAGTTCAAAATTGCAATTTTTAAAGCACGTATATCTTGTGTTTCAGCTCGTTCTTTTGTCATGACAAAAATATTCTCTTTTTGCAATACTTTACGAGCTGGTAAATCCTTATCAACAATGATCGGCATGTGCTTTGCCTCCAACTAATGCTTCCTCTAGGTCCGCAATAATATCAGAAACATCTTCTATACCGACTGATAGGCGAATTAAATCAGATGTAACACCTGCTAAACGCTGTTCTTCTTCATTTAACTGTCTATGCGTTGTACTAGCAGGATGAATCACACATGTTCTCGCATCTGCTACATGCGTTACAAGTGTTGCTAACTTCACATTTGCAATAAACTCTTTCGCAGATTCTAATCCTCCTTTAATTCCAAATGTTAAAACACCACTTGCACCTTTTTCTAAATACTTTTGTGCTAGCGGATAACTTTCGTTACTTTCTAATCCCGGATAATTCACCCATTCAATACAATCATGATTAGCAAGCCACTTCGCAACTGCAAGAGCATTTTCACTATGACGCTCCATTCGTAAATGCAATGTTTCTAAACCAATATTGCTAATATACGCATTGAATGGGCTCATACAGTTTCCATAGTCTCTTAATAGTTGAACACGAGCTTTCACAATATATGCTGCCTGCCCAAAGTTCTGCACATAACTTACACCGTGATAACTTGGATCTGGTTCGACAAGCTCTGGATATTTTCCATTTGTCCAATCAAAATTTCCGCCATCGATAACAATCCCGCCTAATGAACTTGCATGACCATCAATATACTTCGTTGTAGAATGAACAACGATATTTGCCCCATGTTCAAACGCTTGGCACAAATATGGTGTCGCCAAAGTATTGTCCACAATAAAAGGTACTTCTAGTTCTTTTGCCGCCGCTGAAGACTCTTTAAAATTTAAAACATTCATCGCTGGATTTCCAAGCGATTCTGCATAAATCAGCTTTGTTTTGTCATTTGCAAGTGCCACAATCTCATCAGCAGCTAAATTTGGATTAAAGAATGTAACATCAATTCCTAATTTACGTAGACTTACCCCAAATAAGTTAAATGTTCCCCCATAAACGGTTGAAGAACAAAGTAAATGATCACCACTACTACAAATATTTAAAACAGCAAGCATAATAGCTGCTTGACCAGAGGCTGTCGCAACAGCTCCGACTCCACCTTCAAGCTCTGATAACTTTTGTTCAAATGCTGCTAGTGTCGGATTCCCAATACGCGTATAAATATAGCCCTCTGCCTCTAAATTAAAGAGTGCCGCTAAATCATCTGATGTATCATATTTGTACGTCGTACTTTGATAAAGCGGTAAAACACGCGGTTCACCATTTTTTGGTGAATAGCCACCTTGCACACAAATGGTTCCTTTTCCCCATGATTCTCCCATTTCTCATACTCCTTTCTTTTATAGAAAATAAAAAAACTGCTTCTTTCCTGAATAAGAAAGAAGCAGTTTGAAAACACGCTCTAAAGTCTCTTTCTTATCTCTCAGGATTTATTACCTGCAGGATTTGGCACAATTCCGCTATGCGGCTGTTGCCAAGGTTTCATAGGGCCTGTCCCTCCACCTTTTCTTGATAAGACTATGCAATTACCGTTGATTTTATAGCAATTATTTCCTAATGTCAATTATTTTTCTGAATGTTTACAATAAACTTTATTAACATTTTAATCGTTTATTCTTACAATTCAAACTTAATATATGGGCAAGAAATGTTCCCTCTAAAGAAAAAGAATAACTTTTAAAGCCATTGCTAACTATGTAAAATGAAAGAGTTATATGTTTTTATCTACATCTGTTTTTTTATATGTATACAATACATTTATGACTAAGTCATTCTCCTTCCAAAATCATATACATATCGAATGAACTATCCAATCGGTTTCATATCATAATTTCTAATTTTTTCATCATCGCGTACAATAAGGAGGTTTACAAAATGACAATTAGAAGAGACGTGCACTATTTACTTATCGTGTACGGTATGTTTCTAGGTTCTATTGTTGGTGCTACAGTATGGTTATTTTTAGTTGTCACCAATGCTGGAATTCATTTCGTATGGGAGTATTTACCGAAAGAATTCGCATTACCATCCTATTACACAATCTGTATAACAACAATCGGTGGTATTCTTATTGGACTATCACAAAAATACTTTGGTACATACCCGCGTTTAATGCCAGAGGTAATGGTTGAATATAAGAAAACGGGTAGAATTGAATACCGCTTTGTACATAAGGCTACATTAACAGCCATTATTGTTTTAACATTTGGAGCAAGCTTAGGCCCCGAAGCCGCACTTGTTGGGATTATAGGTGGGCTTTGTACATGGGTTGGCGATCGCTTTCACTTTGCTGTAAAAGGAATGCAGGGGCTAACAGAAATTGGGATTGGTGCTACTTTAAGTGTTATTTTTAATGCACCATTATTCGGCTATTTAGCACCAAACGAAAATGAGAATGAACGACTTGCTGAAGTTTCTAAAGGAAAAAAGGCTATTGTATATGCTGCTACTACTTTTGCTGGTTTTTCTGTTTATTTATTGCTGAGTAAATTTGATAATCGAGGATCTTTTATCGTTAACTTTGGAGAAGGATCTTTTGCACTTCGTGAGTGGGTTTCCTTTTTACCACTTGCTTGTATAGGAGCTAGTGTAGGCTATTTTTATTTCAAGATAGAACATATATTGGAGAAAATAGTACATCCTTTTAAAGAATATAAGGTAACATTAGGGATTATTGGCGGTATCCTTTTAGGGATTGCTGGAACTTATCTCCCATATACAATGTTTTCAGGAGAACATCAATTAAAAGAACTCGTACATGAATGGACAGAATTATCATTTTGGGTGTTACTTCTTTCAGGCATTTTAAAATTATGTATAACGGCAGTTTGTTTAAATACGGGTTGGCGCGGAGGACACATTTTTCCGATTATATTCTCTGGTGCAAGTATTGGATATGCTATGGCCACAGTCATACCAGTAGACCCAATTGCTGCTGTAGCAACCGTGACAACAGCAATTTCAAGCTATGCACTTCGAAAACCAATTGCTATTACCTTATTATTACTTATGTTTTTCCCAATCAATTTACTATTACCGATGCTTGGAGCCGCAATGATTGGTAATTTATTTCCACTTCCTAACCATAGTGAGGGTAAACAAGCAGCTCTTGAAAATGCCAAATAATGAAATAAACAAATGAAAAGCAAGTACCGTCACTATATAAGTAATGGTACTTGCTTTTTGACTAAAGAGTGTTTATTTTTACAAATAAAAATTCTTTTTAAACTATCCTTATGAATGACCCCTCCTTAACACTCTTACGAGTCGTTTGAAGAAGGGGACTTCTGTCGGGTGACTGTTAAAATCTCATATAACTCATCAAAACTTTGTATTTCATAGGTTGGTACAATCCCCGTTTGATTCGAATTCCTTCCCGGATTAAACCAGCAAGTATCTAATCCTGCTAGCTGTCCTCCTTTAATATCTGCACTTAAGGAATCACCGATAATTAACCCTTTCTCCACAGAAAAATTAGGAATTCGTGCAAAAACATAATCGAAGTATTCCTTCATTGGCTTTTGAGAGCCCGTGTCTTCTGAAACAAAAATATCTTTAAAGAGTGAATGTAATCCTGAATTACGTAAACGTTTCTCCTGTGTTTTAGAAACACCATTTGTAACAATATATAAGTCATATTCGCTTTGGAGATTTGTTATGAATTCAAAAGCTCCATCAATGAGTTGATTCCCTTCTTCTAAATATCTTCGATAATTCTGTTCAAACAAAGGTCCATCAACTTCCTGACCGCACTGCTTAAATAAAATTGAAAATCGAGTATTTACTACCTCATATCGGTCCATTTTTCCCTCCTCAAAGGATTTCCACAGACCTTGGTTTATTCTTTTATAATGTGCTGTAATTTCATCAGTTAAAGGCATTTTTTGTTCCTCAAAAAGTAAATGTAACGCCGTTCTTTCAGCTGCTTTAAAATCTAATAAGGTATCGTCTACATCAAATAGTAATGTTTGATATTTCTTCATGTTGTTTCTCTCCCTTTCCACTATAAAAACACATTTTTTCTTTTATTCTCAAATAAATCGTATCACTCCCACTTGTAAAAGGAATAGGAGATATCTCATACTAAATGAGAGGTGAAGAAATGAAAATCGAAAAAAATTCAGATGAAATTTATAGTTATGTACAACGCTTCAATTTTCAAACGTTCTTCTCATTTGATGTTTTTCCATATATAGAAATTCATTCGTTTCAAAAGAAAGAAAGCATTTGTAACGAAGGAGAAGACTTTCCTTATCTCTATTACTTAATCTCTGGAAAAGCAAAAATATATATGAGCCATCAAAATGGGAGAATTTCCTTAATTGACTTTGTAAAAGCACCATCGATTATTGGAGAATTAGGATTAATTGGAGTCGAATCTATAACAAAAGGTATCGAAGCTATGGAATCATGTATCTGTCTAGCTCTTCCTCTAAAAGATTGTCATCATCTCTTATTACAAGACGCATACTTCTTACAACAGCTATGCAAATTTATTGGAGAAAAAACACTTACTCGAACTGAACAATATGCAAGAAGCTATAACTACCCTTTAGAAAATCGATTAGCAGCTTTTATTCTGTTAACTGAGCAAAACAATTATTATCTCGAAAAGCATACAGAGGCCTCTGAATACTTAAACGTTAGTTATCGTCATCTCTTATATGTATTAAAGCAGTTTTGTCAGCAAAATTGGTTAAAAAAAGAAGGAAGAATGTATTTCATACAGGATCGAGAGCAATTACAACAGTTGGCAGATGAGCTTAAGGGACAATAAAAAAGCAGTACCAACGTCTTAAAAGCGTTGATACTGCAAGGGTACTTGCCATGTTTGAGTGACGATTATATTTTTAATTAAAATGCACTTGCTACTTTCACAGCTTTTTCAAGACCTTCTGCAATAATCTCTTCTGCTTTATCTGGGAATTGATTATGACCTTCAATGATAACTGTTTCCATATTTGTTACACCGAAGAAGCCCATCATGCTTGCTACATATTTAACAGCCATTTCTACACCAGCTGCTGGACCTTCAGAATATACGCCACCACGTGCATTTAATAGTGCAACTTTCTTATCACCAATAAGACCTACAGGGCCTTCTGGTGTATATTTAAATGTTTTACCAGCACGGTTTAAGTAATCGATATATGTGTGAAGTACCGCTGGAATTGTTAAGTTCCATAATGGGAAACCAAACACTACTTTATCAGCTGCAAGGAATTGATCTAAATATTTATCAGCAACAGCTACTGCTTTTGCTTCTTCCGCTGTTAAGTCCATTCCTTTACCTGCTTTAAATGTACCATTAATCATATCTACGCCTACATACGGTAATTCCTCTTTGTATAAATCAAGTTCTACTACTGTATCATTTGGATGTGATTCTTTATAGCTTGCTAAAAATGCTTCATATAGTTTCACGCTAACCGCTTGGTCTGCGGGACGGTTGTTAGCCTTCACGAATAAAACTGTTGTCATGTTTTATTTTCCTCCTAGTACTCACTCTTACGTTGTTTATTATTTACTCGCTAAAAGGGATAATCCCTTGTAATTGTTGTTGCTTACAAATATATTCTATCCTCTCATTCCAACAATTTCTTCCTCACATAGACGTATCTTTCCATAAAAAAAGTCCGCCTCCTAAAGTCGAACTAAGTCCTACGACTTTTGTCTTATACAATTCCATTTTTCACTGCATATAAAGCAGCTTGTGTACGATCCGATAGATTTAATTTACTTAAAATACTACTTACATGCGCTTTTACTGTTTTTTCGGTAATAACTAAAACAGATGCAATTTCCTTATTACTCATCCCTTTTGCTAAGAGTTGCAACACTTCATTCTCCCTTGCCGTTAGTACATCTACATGAATACTTGATAACTCCTGTTTTTCTTCTTGCGGCAACGTTTGAGAAAGAAGTGCACTTGCAATATCAGGATGAAGCTGAATATTCCCTTTATATGCACTACGAATTGCTTCCACAAGTTGATCCGGCTCGACATCCTTTAAAATGTATCCACTTGCGCCAGCTTTTAAAGCTGGTAAAACATGTGCTTGATCCGAAAAACTAGTTAATACGAGCACTTTTACATTTGGATACTCTTTTTTTATACACGAGGTTGCTTCAATACCATCCATCTCTGGCATATATAAGTCCATTAGTACAACATCTGGCTGCACCTGTTCTACTTTCATTAGCGCTTCTTTTCCGTTATTAGCTTCTCCAACTAGCTCCAAATCTTCTTGCCTGCTTAAGAAGAATGCTAAGCCTTTTAAAACAACTATATGATCATCAACTAATAATACTTTTATTTTCACGAATTCCCCTCATTTTCACATGGCATTATAATGGTACGATAACTTTTATACTCGTTCGTTTTTTCTCACTTACAATCGTAATACATCCGCCAATTAACTCTGTACGCTCACGCATTGTTGTCATACCGAGCGACTTTTTCTCTTTTATGTCTTCTTCTATAAAACCAAGCCCGTAATCAACTATCTCTAAAGACACTTCTTTCTCCCTTACTTTCAAATAAATTGTCGCCTCTGTTACCCCCGCATGTTTACTCACATTATTTAACGCCTCTTGTCCAATTCGCCATAGCGTTTCTTCCACTACACGTGGTAAATCGCGCACCCCTGTAACTTGCTCACGAATCTTCAGCCCTAAATTCTCTCCATATTGCTTTAAAGCTGGAAGCAAACCTTTTTCTAGTCCCGCTGGACGAAGTTGCCAAATGAGTGTCCGCATTTCTTTTAAAGCACCTTGCGCTAACTCTCTTATCTCATGAAGAGATTGATCTACCGTTTCATTTTGTCCTTTTAAAACAGCTTCTGTGCCCTTCGCCATGAAGGTTAGTGAAAATAGTTTTTGTGAAACTGAATCGTGCAAGTCTCTTGCCAAACGATTACGTTCTTCCATTCTGACAAGTTCACGGCGCTGTTCATTTAATCGTAAATTCTCAATCATTAATGAAATATGATTCGTTAACGCTTGAAGAATATCTATGGCATTTATATCAAACTCACCCTTGTTTGAACTCACACATAAAACACCGAACACATGATTTCGAATATGTATTGGAGCTGCAAGAATAGAACCGTTAGGATGAACGCTATTTTCCACTTGTCTTTTCATTAAAATAGGTCGATTCTTTTCTATTGCTTCCTTTGCTGCCCTCTCTAAGCCAAAATCCTCTTGTACTGTATGCTTCTTATAGAAAGCTCGCATAGAGAGCTTTTCCTCTTTTATAAAAAATGCAACTTGCTCCCATAGAAATACATCTCCCACTTGTTTCACAACTTCTTCTGGCAATGTACTTAATTTATGAATTTTTCTTAGTTCCTGAATAAAACGCTCTAGTTTCACATAATAATGAGCCCTTTTCTTTTCACTTTCATATAGTTTCGTTCTTTTTAAAGCTGTTCCAATTTGCAGAGCAACCGATTGCAACAGCATAAGTTCTTCTTCAGAAAAATGTATTTTCCCTGGACTTGCGACATTTAAAACTCCAAAATCTTCTCCACCAGCTTTTAATGGAACAGTTGCATGATGAAGGATCCCCTCAGTGTCACCCCAATTATTTTCAACCGCGTTGTTAATTCGCTTACATTCAATAATATTAACAGCTCGCTCTAATTTTCCTTCTACAAACCGACGCAAACACCAACATTCTCCTTCACACATTGGCCTTTTATTTTGAAAAGAAAGGGCTGCTGGTAAATGATAATCAATTAACTTTGTATACCTACCATTTTCATCAGCAAGAAAAACCCACCCTGTTGTTAATCCTGTTACATGCAATAACTTCTCTAATACCGCTTGCAGCACATGATATGTATCATTAGATGTATTTAATGTTTCTGCAATTTCTTTTAATATAGCTAGTTCGCTTATACGATTTCCTTGAAACATAAATTTTCTCCTACATATAATATTTTCTTTCTTCATTGTATCAAATTCAATGTATTCTCAAAAAATCTAGTTACTTTTTCACTTTTTACTTATTCGTAACATTGATATAATGGTTAAAAATGTAGTTTTCATTATATCACCTGAGGGGGCTTTCACAATGACATTAAACAAAGCACTTACAATCGCTGGTTCTGACACAAGCGGTGGCGCTGGTATACAAGCGGATTTAAAAACATTCCAAGAACTTGGAGTATACGGAATGACGTCTCTTACAACAATCGTAACGATGGATCCGTATAACGGGTGGGCACACAACGTATTCCCTATTCAAGCTTCTACACTAAAACCACAATTAGAAACAACAATTGAAGGTGTTGGTGTTGATGCTTTAAAAACAGGTATGCTTGGATCAGTTGAAATTATTGAAATGGTTGCTGAAACAATCGAAAAGCATAATCTACAAAATGTAGTAGTAGACCCAGTTATGGTTTGTAAAGGTGCAGATGAAGCATTGCATCCGGAAACAAATGACTGCTTACGCGATGTACTTGTTCCAAAAGCATTAGTTGTTACACCAAACTTATTTGAAGCATACCAATTAAGCGGTGTAAAAATTAATTCCCTTGAAGACATGAAAGAAGCTGCGAAAAAAATCCATGCTCTAGGTGCAAAATATGTACTTATTAAAGGCGGTAGCAAACTAGGTACAGAAACTGCAATCGACGTATTATACGATGGAGAAACATTCGATCTTCTAGAATCAGAGAAAATTGATACAACAAATACACACGGCGCAGGTTGTACATATTCTGCAGCAATTACAGCAGAACTTGCAAAAGGTAAATCTGTAAAAGAAGCTGTAGCAATCGCAAAAGAATTTATCACAGCTGCGATTCGTCACTCTTTCAAATTAAACAAATACATCGGACCAACACATCACGGTGCATATCGTAAATTTGCTGCTGGAAAAGAACTTGTATAAGAAATAAAAAACAAGCTATCCATGGATAGCTTGTTTTTTTATGATGCTAATTTATCCCGCATTAACGGGCAGTAAGACCCTCACCTCAAGATTCAGAGAGAAACGAGGAAGATAGGTGGGGGATCAACTGCCCGTAAAAGCCCGATTGGTTCAACTAATAATCAGTGGGGGATGAAGAAAACCCCCACTGATTAAAGTTTCACTTTATCTCTATAATCCCGAAATTTTTTACCTTTTTTGTTGTTCCACGTGAAACAACAAAAAAGGTGAAAAAGAGCGACGAATCGCTCTTTCTC
Source organism: Bacillus sp. Xin1 (assembly GCF_013314535.1). Lineage (GTDB taxonomy): Bacteria > Bacillota > Bacilli > Bacillales > Bacillaceae_G > Bacillus_A. The sequence continues at coordinate 53,995 of NZ_JABUAE010000009.1, forward strand.
TTCAACAACATCTTGATATTTTTCCGCCCTTCGCATTGAATCTAGCTTCTTGTGCTTCTGCAAAAAATTGCTTTCGACATAGAATCGGTTCTTCTGGATGGTGTTGTTTCATATGAGTAACATACGTTTCATAACTCGGCACTCCAACAAGCAAACTAATAAATTGCTTACGTGCCCTCCACACCTTCCCAAATTTTTTAAGCATAATTTCTCGACTCACTTTCATCTCTTGGAATATATGGTGCTTCTTTTAATGGTGTTGCTTTATTTTGCAACACTTTAATCCATATACGAATAGCTGAAATAAGAACCGCTATTACAACTAACATGAAAATTCCACAAAGCGCAGCATCAACATAATCATTGAAAATAATTTGCTTCATTTGTGCTACATTTTTGGCCGGTGCTAGTATTTTCCCTTCATCTAAAGCATTTTGGAATACTTTTGCATGCGATAAAAATCCAATTTTCGGATTCTCATGGAATAATTTTTGATAGCCGGCTGTCATTGTCACAATTAGCAAACCGATAGTCGGAATAAGGGTAACCCAAACATATGCCTTTTTCCCCATTTTGAATAATATTGTTGTTCCAAGTAATAACGCAATTCCCGCTAACATTTGGTTAGCAATTCCAAAGAGTGGCCATAATGTATTAATACCACCGAGCGGATCCACTACACCTTGGTATAAAAAGTATCCCCATCCTAACACACATAACGTTGTTGCAATGACATTAGCCAGTGTAGAATCTGTTTTCGCAAACGGTTTATATACGTGTCCTAAAATATCTTGGATCATAAATCGTCCTACACGTGTACCAGCATCAATTGTAGTTAAAATAAATAATGCTTCAAATAAAATAGCAAAGTGATACCAGAACGCCATCATCGCAGTGCCACCAATTACTTGTGAAAAGATATAGGCCATCCCAATTGCTAATGTTGGCGCTCCTCCTGTACGAGATAGTATCGTTTGTTCACCAACGTTTACAGCCAGCTCTTTTAATTCATTTGGTGTAATCGTGAATCCCCAAGAAGAAATCACTTGAGCCGCTTGTGAGACATCGGTCCCGATAAGAGCTGCTGGACTGTTAATTGCAAAGTACGTTCCTGGTGTTAATACACAAGCCGCAATCATTGCCATCGCTGCAACGAACGATTCCATTAGCATTGCCCCGTAACCAATTGGCTGGGCATGTCCTTCTCTTTCGATCATCTTCGGCGTCGTACCAGAAGAAACTAAAGCATGGAACCCTGATACAGCCCCGCATGCAATTGTAATAAATAAAAACGGAAATAGATTTCCAGAAAACACCGGTCCTGTTCCGTCAATAAACTTGGACACAGCTGGCATTTGTAGGTCTGGTGCTACAATGAGGATCCCAATTGCTAGCCCAACAATCGTACCCACTTTTAAAAAGGTACTTAAATAATCACGTGGAGCTAAGAGCATCCACACCGGTAATGCAGACGCAATAAAACCGTATACAATAAGCATAATTGCAATTGTTTCACCACTAAAAGTAAACATACTTGCGAGTGTAGGATTCTCAGCTACATATTGTCCTCCTACAAGAGATAAAAGAAGTAAAATAATACCGATAACGGATCCTTCCCCGACTCGTCCAGGACGAATGTAACGCATATAAACACCCATTAAAATAGCGATTGGAATTGTCGCTGCGATTGTAAACATTCCCCAAGGGCTACCAACAAGCGCTTTCACAACTACTAAAGCTAATACCGCTAATAAAATAATCATAATACCTAAAATACCAATCATCGCGATCAATCCTGTTACAGGACCAATCTCATCTTTAATCATTTCACCTAATGATTTTCCATTACGTCTCATTGAAGCAAATAAAATAACAAAATCTTGTACTGCTCCAGCAATTACAACCCCAACAATAATCCAAATTGTTCCTGGTAAATATCCCATCTGCGCTGCTAAAATTGGACCTACTAGTGGGCCCGCTCCAGCAATTGCCGCAAAGTGATGTCCAAATAATACCCATTTATTTGTTGGAACATAATCCTTCCCATCATTTAGCGTCTCAGCAGGTGTTTGTCGATTATTATCTAGTTCAAATACTTTTCGTGCGATAAATCTACTATAGAAACGATACGCAATCGCATATACAGAAACTGCTGCGACTAATAACCATACAGCATTAATCGTTTCGCCTTGTGATAAAGCAATTACACCAAATCCAGCTGCTCCTATTGCTGCGATTACACCCCAAAGTAAAATTGACTTAAATGCCTTCACATACAATCCCCCCTATACTACTTCTTAGTGGAGATTGTACTAAATTTTCTGAATATTTTAGTTAAATCCTCCTTATCATGAAGGATTCTTATGTTAACATGTTGAAATTCACCTATGACTTGTCATAGTTCAATTTTATTTCGAAGTCGTTTGACATAATTTCGACTAACAGGAATCGGCTGCTCATCATATCTTTCTAAATAAAGATTATAAGTTCCGTTATAATAAGGCTTTAGTTCTTGAACATACATAACATTTATTAAATAACTTTTATGAACGCGCAAAAAATCATATGCTGTTAATTTATTTTCTAATTCTTGGAGTGTGTATGTTGAAATATATTGATTATTTGTTGTGTATATCGAGACGGTTTTATTCTCTTTATTTTTACTTACATATACAATATCCTCTGGGAAAAGATACGTAATTCCTTCATGACTTTCAATCGGAAGTTTGCGCAAATGATTTTTTATACTCTTTCCTTTTTCTTGTTCTAGTCTATGCAAAAGAAATTGTAAATCTTCTGCATGAAAAGGTCGTAGTAAATAATAAAACGCTTGGAAGCGAAATGCTGTTACCGCCTCTTCTATATTCTCACCCATAAAAATAAACTTTGTATCGCTACTTAATTGCTTTAATAAGCTAGAGAATTCGAACCCTGTGCCATCCTTTAATTTTGTATCTAAAAAAACAAAATCAGGAATATGCTTTTTGGCTACTTGTAAAGACTCCATTCCTGTTCTTGCTTCAAAGCACTCTATATTTCGCATACTTTCTGTAAATGTCTCTATTAATCGATTTCTATTTTCTGCCTCTTCCATGATAAGTAAAATTTTCATCTGCCCAACCACCTAATTGTTTTGTCCATATGTCTTGTTGTATACATTCGCTTTAGTACAAAATAATCCCTTTTTCTATGCATATTTTCTATTTAATAAGCTACCCTTTTTCTCAAAAAACAAAGGAAGGAAGTCTTTTGGACCTCCTTCCCTTATTATACTAATTCTTGTTGCTTCGTTTCCTGTCCAAGTACAACCACTGCAAGCACACCTATTAAAATGGAACTGCAAAAGATTGTAAAGATCAAAGAGAGAGAAGCTTGAGAAGCAACAAGGTAACCTACTAACAACGGACCGAGAATACCACCAATACGACCAAATGCCGCAGCCATACCAGCCCCAGTACCGCGAATCACTGTCGGATACTGCTCAGGTGTATATGCATATAGTGCACCCCATGCTCCTAGATTAAAGAAGGACAATAGCATTCCTGCTACTAACAATGTCGTGAGCGATTCAGCTACTCCAAAGACGTAAGCACTACATGCCGTGCCAATTAAATACGTAACTAGCACAAATTTACGGCCGAGACGTTCAATAAACCATGCAGCAGTAAAATACCCTGGAAGCTGCGCTAACGTCATAATCAACACATACTGGAAACTTTTTATTAAACTAAATCCTTTTAACACCATCACACTTGGCAGCCAAAGGAACATGCCATAATAAGAAAAGACCACACAGAACCATAAAACCCATAGCATAATCGTTGCTTTTCTGTATCCTCCAGACCAAACCGCTTTTATATTTGCAATAACAGATTGTTTTTCCTCAACCTTTTCAAACCTTGGTGAATCCGGTAAATTCCATCGTAAATATAGCGCATAAAAAGCTGGGATTGCACTTAATACCATCGCTATTTGCCAACCGTAGTTTGGAATGACAAAATAAGAAATTAAAGCTGCAATTAACCAACCACCAGCCCAAAAACTTTCTAGTAATACAACAATTTTTCCACGTTCATGAGCTTCAACACTTTCAGATACAAGCGTCGAAGCGACTGGTAATTCTCCGCCAAGACCCATACCGATTAAAAAGCGCAATATGAGAAACATAGTCAATGTTGTTGTTAATGCGGTTAAGCCGCTACCGATAGAAAATAATAATAACGTTATAATAAAGACCGATTTTCTTCCCATCTTATCCGCTAGTATCCCAAATATGAGTGCACCCACAGCCATCCCAATAGAATTGATACTCCCTATCCAGCCCATCTCTTGACTACTTAGTCCCCATTCTTTTTGCAGTGCAACGATGACAAATGACAGCATACCCACATCCATTGCATCAAATAGCCAGCCTAGCCCCGCTATTCCAAGAAGCTTGCGCTTTGAAATTTCTTTTACATTCCCCACAAAAAGTCCTCCTTACACAGGTGTCTTTACACATCATTTTACATGTGTGTATTGTATAAGTAAAATAATTTCATTCCTATTTTTACTTAAAGGTTCCTTTTTAATCTTCCCATAAAGTGGAGCTTCCATTAGTAGGGTTTTACTGATGATTAGCCCTTAAAAATCGGGCTTTTACGAGCAATTATTCTCCAATTATCTACCTCGTTCTCCTCTGGATCTTAAGGCGTGGATCTTACTTCCCTAAAATAGCGGGATAAAGTGAAGGTTAAGGATGCCGCATATTCAACTTTCAAAAAAAAAGCAGCGATATTTCGCTACTTTTTCGAACGCATCACTTCTTTTAAAAATTCAGCTAATACAAGCTGACGACGCCAACGCGTCGGATTACTACATAGACGGTAAAACCATTCTAAATGAATGGCTTGAATCCATTTTGGTGCACGTTTTACTTCTCCTGCCCAAACGTCCAAACTACCACCTACACCAACAGCTATCTTTGCTTGCAAACGATGTTTATTATTTTGTATAAAGTTTTCTTGTCTTGGGAATCCAAGTGCTACAAGTAATAGATCTGGCTTTGCTTCTTGAATACGAGAAATAATATCTTCTTCCTCTTCTTGTTTGAAATATCCATCTTGTGTTCCCACAATAGATACAGCTGAATATGTTTTTGTTAAATGATCAGCAGCACCTTTCACAACATGCGGTTTTGCTCCAAGTAAAAAAACAGATACGGATTTATTCTCTTTCGACAACGTCCCAAATAAATCACTCATTAAATCAAAACCTGCTACGCGCTCTTTTAATGGTGTGCCTAGCATGCCGCTTGCTTTTACAACTCCAATACCATCTGGTGTGATTAAATCTGTTTTCAAAAGTGTTTGATGAAAACTTGGATCTTTTTTCGCACACATTACAATTTCCGGATTCGCTGTTACAACTTGAAATGTATGAGTTTGTTCTAATTCTAACTGCTTCATGATATATTGAATTGTCTCTTCCATTGTCATCGTAGAGAAAGGGACACCTAAAATATCAACTGTTTGTACTGCCATAATAATAATCCTCTCTATTTCAATAAAAGTTTTTTATATGCTTTATGAGTATCTTCATATAGATTTCGTAATGAGAAATGAGAAGAAGCATGCTCATACAAACGTTCACCCATTGATGCTAATTCACCATTCATCCATTTCTTATAGCTTTCCTCTAATGCACTTGCTAATGCATGCACATCACCAATTGGTACAATCCATCCATATGTATGATCAACAATCAATTCTTCCATATCACCAACATTTGTTGCAATAGATGTTAAACGTTGATTTGCTGCTTCTAATAATACAAGTGGGAAGCTTTCACTATAAGAAGTTAATAAATTAATATGAGCGGATGCATATAATTCTTTAACATCCGAACGATACCCTAAAAACATTACTTTATCTTCTAAGCCCTTCTGCCTTACTGTCTCTTTCAATTCTGTTTCAATTGGGCCATCTCCAACTAATAATACCTTTATGTTAGGAATTTTTAGTTTTTGCAAAGCATCAAATAAAATATTATGTCCTTTTACAGGATGAAGACGTGCTACTTGAATGGCAATAAATGTCCCTTCTTGTACACCTAATTCATCTTTCATATTATACGACTTTGTTGGAATGTTATCATACTCAATTCCGTTATAAACCGTACAAATTTTATCTTCTGGCACACCGAGTGCTACTGTATTTTTCTTAAAACGTTCCGTAATTGCAAAAAATAAATCAACTTTCTTATAAGACCGCAAATTTAACTTTGTAAAAATCCAACCTTTTAAACCGCGCTTCATAAAATCAAGAGTTGGATCACTATGAACTGTTGTTACCCATTTTGCACGTATCTTCCTTTTTAGAAGAGAAAGATAAAAGTTCGCGCGCGCGCCATGTGTATGTACAATATCAAAGCGTTCTTCGTTAATAAACATACGTATTTTGGAAAGAATCGATATGTCATAACGAGATGATTGGGAAAAAACGTGCACTTTAATTCCAAGCTCTCTCGCTTCTCTAGCAATTGCACCTTCTTCAAACACAAGTAGTTCAACTTCATCTTTTGGAAATTGCGACAAAAGTGAAATAATGTGAGTTTTCCCGCCACCTTCTTCTGCTCCAGCATTCATATGCAACACTTTCATCTCTTTCTTCCTCCATCTTTATGTTCTCTTATAATTACTATAACAAAAAATAAAAGCTAACGTGACGCTAGCTTTTATTTTTCTATCATTCAATTTCTAAATCAACAATTAAATATGCAAAGATTACAGCAAAATAAATACTTACTCCAGGCGCCGTTAATACATGTCCCGCTATAAATGCGATACCCAGCGCTAAAGCTAATGCGGTTGCTAATAATCCGTATTTCACCGTAAATACATCCTTAAACCTAGTTACTAATACGAGAAGAATTTTCACACCGAAGTATAAGAATGGGATTAAAAGTAGAGCGAAACCAACAATTCCAAATGAATAGAACCAATCATGAAAGTCTCGTTCAATTAGCTTCGGATATTCTTTGAAATTCCCAGCATACCCCATGCCCAATAATTTTTGAGATGTCGGAGCTTTTGCATAATAGTCTTTATACATTTGTTGGAATAGCTCACGCCCACTGAAAATAATTGCTTGTGTTTCTTCTTTTTTCTCTACTTCTTTTTCTTTCGCTATTTCTTTTTCTTGTTCCTCTTTTGTAACAGGAGGTTTATGTTGTTTCTTTTCTTCTTTCTTTTCTTCCGCTTTTTTCACTTCTTGTTTTTGCTCAAAAATTTGGAAGTGAAGTCCTATATTTTTTAAGAATGGTGAAAATGGTGTATACGCTAATACTCCAGCAAAAACGACAGTTGCTAGAATACCATTCAATAAATATGGCTTCTTCTTTCTATCTTTACGCTGCAGGAATGCTTGAACATAGCACATGAAAACAGCAACAACCATTGTACCAAAAATTGCTCCAAAACCGACCTTTGTACCAACAGCAAATAATGAGAAGATAATTAAAATAGAAGGAATCCAAAAATAACTCTTCGCTATGCTTGTTGTTTTTTCAATTGAGTATAGGACAACAATTGGACATATAACTGCTAAAATGGCCCCTAATTCATTTCCTGCATAGAACCAACCACGTGAACCAAGTTTCACCCATTCGTAGCTGTTATAATCCGTTCCTGTCGCAATGGAAATAACCATGATACTATTTATAATTAACGTTGCATACACAATATAGTTACGCATTTTGGAATACGTATTTGTTTTTTCTCTTAATGATTTAAACACAAAAATGTAACAAGTAAGCATAATTAATGGGTATAACGATTTTGCTATGAATTTAACTTCTTCTGCCAACATAATAGGGCTTTTGACAAGTTTATTATTTACTAAACCTATAGCAAAAACAATGCCTACTACTATTAAATAGATGATATATTTACGATTTTCTTTTTCTTTTGCTTGAAGCAAAATATAGATTCCACCAAGAGCCATTACTAATAAACGCGTAATAATTCCAATTGTTGTATCAATTTTCAAAACCATGATGCAAAATGATGTGAGTAAGTCTAAAACTGGCTGTAACATAATGAAAATCAATAAAAAATTTCCAAATTTATTACCTAAACTATTATTTTCTAACATCTCGAACCCCCATAACTATCATAACCTTATCTCACTTTATACAATTTACAATAAACCTTTAACTTGTCTCAAATATTTATTATAACATAATTTTTCAGTTAACCACTTGCTATTTTCAATTACTATCTATATAGATATTAGATAATAAATCTCTTCCTTATATGTTGCATATCCCGTATTTTCAAACGCTTTCTTTCCTCGTTTTTTCTTTTTTTCTACATGTAACGAAAAGTAATTGTTATTTCTAAAACTTTAGTGTATATTTTGCTCTGGAACATCTTTAAGAGGAAGGGATTAGAGCCATGTTATTAATCGAAATATTTACGTTTCTCGGCATCATCGCCGCTGCCATTTCTGGTACATTAGTTGGTTTAAAGAAAGATTTAGATTTATTTGGTGTCCTTTGTTTAGCTGTAGCTACTGCACTCGGTGGCGGAATTATTCGTGATATTATGATTGGTAACCTACCTCCCGTTGCATTTGTACAACCGATTTACTTTTTTGTCAGCGTGTTAGCAGCTCTCTTTACTTGTATGTTTTTTGAACGTATTAATAAACTTCAAGTTGTCATTATGCTTTCAGATGCTGTCGGTTTAGGCGTTTTTACTGCTATTGGCGCAAATGCTGCTATGTCACATCACGTCGATGCTTCCTTCTTAGTTGTTTCGATGGGTGTTATTACAGGTATTGGCGGAGGGATTTTGCGTGATATTTGCGCTCAAGATATTCCCTATGTATTCCGCAAGGAGATCTATGCAATTGCTTCTATTTTAGGTGCAATTAGTTTCCTAATTACGTATGAAATGGGTGCACACGTATTAGCCTTTTATATTTGCTTACTAGTAACATTCATCATACGTGTAGTCACTGTTATATATAATGTGCATTTTCCAGTCTTCTTTAAAAGTCATGCAAAGGCAAATGCTAATAAAGTGAAACTTTAATCAGTGGGGGTTTTCTTCATCCCCTACTGATTATTAGTTGAACCAATCGGGCTTTTACGGGCAGTTGACCTCCCACCTAACTTCTTTGCTTTTGCCGAATTTTGAGGTGGGGGTCTTACTGCTCGTTAATGCGGGGTAAAAGTCATTAAGAGAATTCAAAGTGAATTCTCTTTATTTATGCCTAAATAGAAAACTCACCACTTAAAAAATGGTGAGTCTTCCTTTCTCATATACCTCAGTATATCCCTAAAAGATATAGAATAAAAATATCTTGCTACAAAAGGATTTCACCCTATTTTTTGAAAAATAGCTTTTGACAATAGAATGACAGCATATAGACACCTAAACTTTGTAAAATGAATAGACTTGGTATAGTTAAATTACTATATACCATATCTTTATTTAAAAGCTTCATGCCAATATATCCGGTTATAAGTAACAGGAGGAACATATAACCTTCGCTCTTTTGTTTTTGAATAAGAAAATGTAAAAGCGCAATCGACATAAATAAAGATACAACTAGAAAAATAAGTTTCTCGCCTTTTAGCAATACCCCATTCATTCCTTCTGCAGATAGTTGATCTACACTCGGCTTAACAGCGGCTAACCTTTCCGTTTCTAACTCATTTAATTTCTGATTCAGGCGTTCTTTCATGCTTTTTGCTTGAACCGTTTCTTGTTTATTACGCTCTTCCCCAATTAAAACCGATTGCACATACGCATCATTAGAGATGGCATACTGCTTTATTCCCATTGCTTGAATTCCGTAATTCATAGCGAAATGAGTTGCATAAAATACAGCCAAAACCCCGATCAGTTTTAACAATACATTTTGTTTATCTGCACTTTGGAATATTTCCACTAGTAAAACATATACAATTACTAAAATAAGTATAAATACACCTACTGGATACATCATATTACTAATGGCAAATAGTATGGCAGCACATGCCCATGTGTAAGAATGACTCAACCCTTTATGCAGTAATATGTAACTCGCAAAGTAAAATAAAAATATAGAGAGTGATTCCCCTGTTAATAATGAACAAGAAAGAATATTGGGCAAATATAGTGAGTAAAACACCGCCGCAATTCGACCGCATTCTTCTTGAAATAAAATTGCCGCAATTCGATAAATGAAAAATGTTGTTCCTGCGCAATATAAAACATTACATAATTGCAAAACAAATGTAGCATCGCCAAACACACGAATTAATACTGACTCATATATAATGAAAGGTATTTGACTAACAAGAGTTATATTACTGCTCCCCAGCGCAACTTGTTTTGCAGTCTCATACATAGCTCTCATATCTCCTATAACTGGAGCATCAAAAAAGAGAACTGCTCCAAGTCGAATAAGCACCGTCATACTCATTAGAAAAATGAGAAACTGTTTATCCGTAAAGCGATATTGCAAAATAGACGAGAGAAGCAACAGCAGTATAACAAAAATCGAGAGCACAATCGTTAAACTCGTAGCGCTTCCTCCTAAAAACTGCTTACTTCCCTCGAAGGCGTTCCAGCAGGAATAAACAAAAAAGGCAAGCATAGTTCCAATAATCATTTTACTAAAAAAAGATGAAAACCCTGTTTGTATATGATTCATATGTATATTGCACCTCTATTTCCATTCATAACACAACGATTCTATCATGAATGGACACATGACAGTTAAAAAATTTATATGAAAAAAATATAGCAGTCACTTTTTCACTTGCAATGTAAGCGAAACCTCTTTTACACTACAACCTATACAAAATAAATTTTCTTTCAGTTATACGAATAGAAATGCAATATTATTCTATTTTAATAAAGTACACTGTTTATCGAATATCAATTGTTTAAATAGCAAATTACATTCAATAGAAGACACGAACCTTTTTTATACAGTAAACAGGCATGCCACTCTGATTGAAAACATAAATAGGAGTCGATTATATGGATAAGAAATTTATGAGAGAATCAAAAGCAATTAAAACAACGCGGGTTTTTCCAAACGATTTAAACAACCATCAAACATTATTTGGTGGAAAATTATTAGCGGAAATTGATAGCATCGCATCTATCGCAGCAGCAAGACATAGCCGAAAACATTGCGTAACAGCCTCCATTGATTCCGTTGACTTTTTAACTCCAATCCACCAAACGGATTCCGTTTGCTATGAGGCATTCGTTTGCTATACCGGAAGATCCTCTATGGAGGTATTTGTGAAAGTCGTTGCAGAGCATTTATTAGGAGGGGAACGTCGCATCGCGGCTACCTGCTTCATTACATTCGTAGCATTAAAAGATGGAAAGCCCTCTTCTGTACCACAAGTGCTACCAGAAACAGAAGAAGAACATTGGTTATATAAAACAGGAAAAGAACGTGCACAAAGCAGAAAAGATAGCCGGGCACAAAGTAAAGAAATGGCTGATGTATTAACATTGAATAAACCTTGGAGTGTATAAGTTAAAATCCCAAAAATTGACATCCCTTAACGAATATAGTCTTACTATATTCGTTATTTTTTTCAAAAGAATGCATAGTCTAACTTTTCTATTTACAAAAATTACATACCTTGTCCTTTATTTTGTTATAATTTTAATGGTATATTAAGTAAAGTGTGCTTAAATTATCTTGTTTCATTTAATCTCATTAATCATTTTATATTAAGGATGGTGCAAAAATGTCTGTTGAAGTACCAATTTCAATACCGAAAACGCTGATTATTATTCCTGCTTATAATGAAGAAGAAGCAATTGGAGATACATTAACGAGACTATTAGAACTGAAAGAACATTTCACACAATTAGATATTTGTGTTATTAATGATGGTTCACGCGACCGAACAGCAGAAATTGTAAAAGAATTCCCAGTTAACATTGTAAATTTACCATACAATTTAGGAATCGGTTCTGCTGTACAAACTGGTTACAAATATGCGGATGTGAATGGATACGACATCGCGATTCAATTTGATGCAGATGGTCAACATAATCCTGAGGACTTATACAAAATTATTAAACCTATCGCTGAAGATGAGTGCGATATGGTACTCGGTTCACGTTTTACTAAAAAAACGGCTTATAAAGGTAGCATCTCGCGTAGAATTGGCATTTTTTACTTTACAGCCCTATTAAAATTATTAACAAGACAAACATTTATGGATCCAACATCTGGTTATCGTGCAATTAACCGAAAGGTAATTGAAATCTTTTCTTATAACTATCCAAAGGATTACCCAGAACCAGAAGTTTTAATCCACTTAAAGAAAAAAGGCTTACGCATTAACGAGATTTCTGTAAATATGCAAGAAAGACAGGGCGGACAATCTTCTATTACTCCTTTAAAATCTGCATATTACATGATTAAAGTAAGTCTCGCTATATTAATGCAAAAAATCGTGAAAGGCTGATCATATATGTCAATAGTTACCTTTTCATTTATCTTTATTCTTTTGATGTTTTTGATTATTATTAACTCCATTCGTAAAGGAGCTTTAGAAACAAAATACTCAATTCTATGGATCTTTGTTTGTGTATCCATGGCTATTCTAAGTTCTACCGATCGCATTATAAACTGGATTGGACAACTACTGCATGTAGAATATCCACCATCTATTTTATTCTTGTTTGGCTTGCTGTTTTGTTTCATCCTAATTTTTGATTTAACTCGAAAATTATCAAAACAACATCACCAACTCGTGACATTAACGCAAGAGTATGCATTATTAAAACAAACATTAGCAAAAGAACAAGAACATTCGAAATAAAGTGTTTAAAACAGGTTTCTTCCCAATAGGGAGTTCTTTATATACTGGCAGCAAGCAGTTTAGATTTTTTTCGCTAAAATCTAATTGATTACTGCTTGTTTGCCCGTTAAAGGAAAAATCAAATTTACTTACTAGCCTGAAATTACGAACTTTGTTATAAAATATCAATGAAATTCAAATGAGGTGTACTTTATATGATATTAAATAAAGTATATAAAATGATTAAAAGTCCACTTTTATATATTTTAATATTCGCATTTCTAATGCATATGTACTTTTTATTAAAGCACCCTGGTTCTGTTTACAACGAACCAGAAGTATTTAGTAAACACGTTGCAACCTATGGTTCTCTTGATGCCTCTAAATATGCAAACATGGCTTGGCAATTACTACATGACGGGATATATGGCTATGCTGATACAAAACCAAATGCCTTTGTAACCCCTGGTCAGCCATTTTATTTAGCGGGAATATTCCAAGTTTCTGAATGGTTGCATGTCGATCACATTGTCTTATCGCGTATTATGAATATGATTTTAAATTTAGGAATCATTGCTATTATTTACGCTATCTCGCAATTACTCTTTAAAAATATATTTATATCGTCATTAGCAAGTATGTTGTACACAACATATTTTTCTGCTTATCATCTTTTTAGATCACTATTAACAGAAATACCGTCTGTGTTTTTCTTTATGCTGTCTATGCTTATTTTTCTGCTACTATTGCAAAAAAATAAGTTTCGTCTTCATGTTTTATTTGGTATTATCGCCTCCATTACATTAATGTTTAGGCCTACGCCTGCACCATTATTACTCCTTGCATGGGGGATTATGGTTTATAAACATGGATTAAAAGAGGCCATTAAAATTGGGTTTATTTGGTGTATTGGTCCTGTTCTAATTATGGGCCCTTGGGTTATTCGAAACTTTATGGTATTTGGAAAAGCTTATTTATTTTCTTCTCACGCAGGTGACCCTTTACTATCTGGGGCAAATCCATATTATTTATGGGACGAAGATAATATGGATCAAGATATGATAAATGCGGGTTATCCTGATACATCAGAGGGAAAAGGTGATTATGGTAAACATTTAATTAAGGAAGGCCTTACAAATCAATTCCCTATTTGGTTTTCGTGGTTTACCGTAGGAAAAACGATTTATTTATTTAATGAAGCACACGCCTTAAATTTCTATACAAGTTACTTTAAACCTTGGATTATAAAGTTCTTTGACTATCAACATCTCTTTGTCGTGCTAACTGGATTAGGTTGCTTCCTTTCATATAGAAAAAATAAACAAGTCTTATTTTTATCTATTGTTGTATTGGTCTATATTGTACTTTCAAATATGTTTTTAGTTATGTCTAGATACGGTTTCTTCATTATTCCTTGCATCTGTATATTAAGTTCTTTCTTCACTATTCAATTCTTTTCATCTCTCTACAAAAAAGTAATGCGATAGATTTTAAGGTTGAATGTATATAATATTCATTTTACAAAAGGGCCCTTTCAAAAAAAGAGCCCTTTTTATAAACACATCAAAAAGATAAAAGTGGTTATACTACATAAAATAACCTATAATATAAGCTTGGTAATATATTGCTACATAAAAGGAGAGGAGACTATTATGTTAAGGCTTTTAAAAAAATTACCTAAGTCACTATATATCATTTTGACTTTATCTCTGATACTACATATTATTTGCCTAGTAAAACAACCCGGCGTAGATGCAGAACAAATTAAAAAGACATATGGTGCCAACGATGCATATAACTATACATTATCAGCTCAACAATTATTAGAACATGGTGTATTTGGATATGTATATATGGAGCCAAGCGATCCACCACAGAAAAATGCTTATGTAACACCTGGTCAGCCCCTATTATTGGCTGGAGCGCTTATCGTATCAAAGATAACTTCTATACCATACTATTATGTCGCTACTAGTTTTAATACGATTTTCGATTTATTAACAATTCTTCTCTTATATTTAATAGGAAAAGAATTGTTTGAACGAAAAGCATATGGCCTTATTGCAAGCGGGTTATACGCTAGTTACTTTAGTATATATCACTATTTCCGTTTACTATTAACGGAACCACCGTCTATGTTTTTATTATGTTTCTCAATCTATTTATTTGTTCTTGCATGGAAACATAACAAAGTAAAATATCATGTTTGGTTCGGTATCATCGTATCAATATTACTTATGTTCCGACCAAACCCTGCACCTATGTTACTAATTCCAATGATTGTTGTTATTTATACGTATGGAATAAAAGAATCAATCAAAATTGGATTACTTTGGTGTATTGGTCCTATTTTTATTATTGGAGCATGGGTATTCCGAAATTTCCTAGCTTTACATCAATTTGTTCCGTTCTCTACCCAAGGGGGCGATCCTCTTATTGCAGGGGCAGACCCATTTTATAAAACAGGCTATATGAATATCATCAATGATATGAATACAGCGGGATATACAGACAAATCAGAGTATGCAAAGCATTTAATCAAGCAAGGTTTTTCTACTGACTTTACCTATTGGTTCTCCTGGTTTACTGTTGGGAAAACAATTGAATTATTTATAAGACCATCTTGGGTAGACAATTATTCCTTCTATCCACTTGTGAAAAGATATCATCAACTCTTAATAGCTTTTACAGCTATAAGTTCTTTCTGCTTTATGTTAAATTCCTTTAAGCATAAGCGTTTGATGATGTTAGTAAGCAGTCTTGTCATATATGTAGCATCTGCTAATATATTCCTTGCTATAGATCGCTACGGGTATTTCGTAATACCAATCATATGTCTAATCGCTTCCTATGGAATTGTACGTATAATACAATCACTTTCTAATTTAAAATATAGATAACATAAATGCCCCAAGTGGACTTGGGGCATTTATTCATCTATTCCCCTAATTAACCAATAGTTGATTTACAAAGTTTATATGCGGTACACTTATATCCGTAGTTATTGATTACCAATATTAATTTATTCAATATGGAGGACATCTCTTGAAACTTATACAACGGATTAAAAACAACCCACTTTATAGCAAAATCAAATCAATCCCTGTTATCCAAAACTATTCTCAAAATAAAACACTTCGTATTCGAAGAGCAAATATGGAACAGTATGGATTAAAATCACTGATTCTAATGCAAGAAGCTTTTGAAGCTGCAGGACATACATTCTGGCTAGATTATGGTACTTTATTAGGCGCTGTACGTGAAAAAGACTTCATCGGTCATGATGATGATATTGATGTTGGAGCTTTTTACGTAGATGAAAATATGAGGCAAGCTATTGAAGACCAAATGAAACAAAGAGGCTTTATAAAAGAACGAGCATTTATGATTGATGGAAAAACTGTAGAGGAAACATATGTTTATCATGGTGTATATGTAGATATTTTCTACTACTTTAAAGAAGCTGATGATAAAGTATGGTGTTATTTCTTTGAAGGTGGCAAAAATGTAACGTTTACAAATCATGAAACATATCGCGTTTCAACTGGTTGGAAAACAAAGAGAGCAATCTCTACATTTACCAATATGGGAACAATCCCGTTTAAAGGTGAAACATTTGCTGTTCCTAGTAATTATGAGCAGTATTTAACAGACAATTATGGACCAAATTATATGATTAAAAATGCAGATTGGGATTCTTCTAACTCTGCTTCTAATATTGAATTACTTCCTATAGAACATGCAGAAGGAATCTATTTCAATAATTAATACAATGATCATGAAAGATACGTATTTAACTTTCATTTGTGTGGAAAGGTGAAATTATGCAAAAGTCACTTGTCTCAAATATTTTCTATAAAATATTGCTGAATACCTTTAATATTATTCTCCCAATTCTAGTAGGACCTTACGCATACAGGATGCTTGGTGCCGAATCCATGGGAACTGTTAATTTTGCTGAAACGATTTTTAATTATTTTTTCATTTTTGCTGTATTTGGTGTATATCAATATGGATTGCGTGAAATCAGCTTAATAAAAAATGATAAGAAGAAAGTTGCACAATTGTTCACGAGTTTATATGTAATTAACGTTACAACAAGTATTCTGGCTTTAATAGCATTTTCACTCTTTAGCTATATCGGCTATGGGAACCAAGATTTATTTCCTGTACTTCTCATTTTCGGATTTAATTTCATTGCTAATTTATTCTATGTAGAATGGTTTAATGAAGCGCATGAGAATTATGATTTCATTACGAAAAAAACCGTTATTGTTCGTCTGATTTATGTTGTGCTTCTTTTCACTTTTATTCATGGAGCAGATGACTATAAGCAATTTGCCGGTTTGTTAGTTTTATCAACATTTTTAAACCATTTTATTAGTTTTATATATGTGAAGCGCCAAGTTAAGTTTGATTTTTCCAATTTAACAATTGTTCCACATTTAAAACCTTTATTTTTAGTTGTTATTTTTTCAAATGCTAATATTCTCTACACACAGCTAGATCGCCTTGTTTTAGGGGAATATGCCGGAAAAGCTGCAGTTGCTTTCTATGTAATGGCCTTTCAAATTATGACCATTATTAATACACTTATGTTAAGTGTTGTACAAGTTACAATTCCAAGACTCTCCTATTTATCAGGTAACGCAACTGAAGGAGAATATGAAGCATTACTAAATAAAATCTCAAAAGTATATTTCATTACGTTGTTCCCAGCCGCTATCGGTTTAATGCTTATTGCTCATGGAGCTGTTGTCATTTACGGCGGACATGAGTTTGCTGGAGCTGGTAATACATTAATCGTGTTTGCATTTTATATGATTTCAGTAGGAATTGAATCTATTTTAGCAAACCAAATTATTTACGTGAAAAAGAAAGAAAGTATTTTAGTACGCTTTTTATTCATTTGCGGTTTCATAAACCTTGCATCTAATATTGCGCTTATATACTTTGATGTACTTACACCAACAACAGCAATTTTCACAACAACAATTGCTAACTGTTTATTAATTATATTTGAATATATTTATGTGAAAAAGAAATTAAAAGTAAATTACACATTGTTCGATATGCAAAAGCTACGATACCTGTTTTATTCACTGACATTTTTACCAATAGCATTCTTAGTGAATACAATAATTTCAGGACAAACCCTACAAGTTATCATCACAATGTTAGCATGTGGATTCGCTTATGCACTTATTCTATTCATAGCGAAAGATGAAATTCTCTTTATGCTATTAGACAAAATAAAAGCACGATTTAAAAAAGCTTAAATGCAACCTCTTAAAGGAGCTGTTACAATTGAAATTCTCTTTAATCATGGCCACTTGTGGTAGACGTGACGATATTCTTGATTTACTACAATCATTAGAAAAACAAACATATAAAAACTTCGAACTTATTGTAGTTGACCAAAATGATACACCAATTTCTGATCTATTTGAGGATTACAAAGAAAAGTTCGCCATAAACTATATTTATACCCCTATTAAAGGTTTATCCCGTGCCCGTAATACAGGTTTAAAAGTAGCTGATGGCGATATCATTGCTTTCCCAGATGACGATTGTATCTATGAAACAAATGTGTTAGAAAGCATTCTAGAAACATTTAACAGCAATAAAGATATTCAGTTTATATCAACGAATACTACAAATGTGGAAGGAACAGGCTCATTAGTACATGCACCAGAAACCGATATTATTTTAAATGATAAGTACGGATTCATGGGACCGTCTTTCACACTATTCTTTACGAAACAATTTGTACAAGATGTTGATATGTTTGATGAAGATTTAGGTGTTGGATCTGGAACAATTTACGGAGCTGGTGAAGAAACTGATTTCGTACTGCGCGGTATGAAAAATGGATATACAGGACTATTTAGAAAAGACCTATTCGTATACCATCCAGTAAAAGAAGAAGTGATTAATGAGCAATCATTAAAAAGGGCTATTTCCTATGCCGGTGGTTTCGGAAGAGTAATTCGTTTACATTATGGCTTCCCTTACTTTTTACGCGCGGTTGCAGCCGCTACATTCCGTATGACACAAAATATTTCGAACGACAAACGTAAATTCCATGCAAATCGTTTAAAAGGAATCGTTCGAGGGTATTTTAAATAAAAAAGAAGAGCAACCGTTCAATATTAGAACAGTTTGCTCTTCTTTTTTATCCTGCATTAACGGGCAGCTCGATTGGTGAGGACTGATAATCAGTGGGGAATAGAGTCCCCACTGATTAAAGTTCCACTTCATCTAGTTTCTCTCTCTAAAAACGAAATCGTCTCCTTTAGTCCCTCACGGTAAGATGTCTTTGGCACTTTACCGATATACCTCTCATACTTTTCTCCACTTAATACAACCGGTTCTTCTGTCAAATATAACATTTCTACAAACTCTTTCATTTGTTTATCAAATAGGCCAATCATTCCGATCATACGTTTTTTTACAGTCATTATAGGTTTTGTATATCCAGTTAATTCTCTTATATGCCTAATCATTTCTTCCCCTGTAATTACACCTGATCCTGGTATATTCCAATTTTGCCCATATGCATCATCACGTAATGCTAATTCAACAATAGCTTTAGCTCCATCCGGTGTAAAAATATATTCCCTAGCAAGCTTCTTATCCCCAACAAAACTAGATATTTTATTTGCAAGAACACCTTGCAGTGTATGATGAACGAGTGTGCTTTCCGCATTTGGTCCATAAAAGTCCGGAAAATGAGCAATAAGTACCGGCACCTCTGCTTGCTTCGCCATCAATTCAAGCTGTAAACGAATTCTCCCCTTCTTTGTATGTGGATTCTTTAAAGCTTCTTCCGTTACCTTCCCTCTTCCTTGTTTTCCATACGCATAAATATTATCTACCATCGCTAATTTAGCACCTTGGCACTTCGTCGTTTCTAATATATTTTTTAGTAACTCTGGCTGCTTTGTCCCCCAATCTGTGTACGGAATATTTACAGCATGAAATATAACATCTACACCTTTAGCAGCTTCCATTATATTTGCTTGCTTAAATACATCTCCTGCTACTATTTGTATGTTTTCTTCCTCACGGAATAAAGTTTCTAGCTTCTCCCTCTTTCTCGCAAAAGCAACCACATCTATCCCAAGAGTACATAATTCTTTTGTAATGGCATATCCCATTGCCCCAGATGCTCCCAACACTAGCGCCTTTTTCATCATCATATCCCCCTTTAATTAACCGGTGTTCAATTAATATTAAAAAGAAAATCACTTACATCAGAAGCGATTTTGCAATAAAATTTACATGCGCTTTAGCTAAATCTTGTACATCTTCAAACGTTTGACCACTTCCACAATAATGCGCAACAAATCCATGTAATGATAAAAAAACAGACCATACTGTCATTGCATTTATATTTCCTTTACATAAAGAAGATATAACAGAAGCGAACTTCTCATAACTAACATTTGGTCCATCTGCTAAACATTCTTTTAATTCATCATCTTTAATCAAGAACATGATTTCATAATGACTTTGATTTCGTAAACCGAATTCAATAAATCCAAATAAAACTGCTTTTAATTGCTCTTCCTGTTTTAAATTTAGAGCATTAATTTCATCTAGTGTTTCATTTAATAATTGAAAATCTTGTTCAATCATCGCATAAAAAAGCTCTGCTTTATTCTTAAAATGATAATAAATCGAACCATGACTGTATCCTAATGCTGCTGCAATTTTACGCATGGAAGTATGCTGATACCCTTGTTTTATAAACAAGTCCCTCGCTGCATTCATAATCATTTCTCTTGTTAATTCTTGTTTAACTGCCCTTCTTGGCGACATCTCTCATACCTCACAATTTAATTAACCGCTGTTCAATTACATTATATCCCTTTTCCAGAAAAAAACAATCCTATTTTTGAAAAAATATACATTTTGAAAGGATGGTATTATCTCTAAGAATTTAGTATCATGATTCAAGATACTATTTTGAAATGGACGGAGGACACTATGAGCTTATTAACAGTTGAAAATTTAGGTCATACATTTGGTGACCGCACACTATTTAAAGACGTATCAATGCGTTTATTGGCAGGAGAACATGTTGGATTAGTTGGTGCAAACGGCGTTGGTAAATCAACATTTATGAATATCATTACTGGACAGCTTATCCATGATGAGGGACGCGTAGAATGGACACCTGGTACACACTATGGATATTTAGACCAACATACAATTTTAACACCAGGCAGAACGATTCGTGACGTATTAACAGATGCATTCTTACCTTTATTTGAAAAAGAAAAAACACTCAATATTATTACAGAAAAAATGGGAACGGCTACACCAGAAGAATTGGAAGAACTTCTAGACCAAATGGCAGAAATACAAGATGCACTTGAAGCAGGTGGCTTCTACTTACTAGATATTAAAATTGAAGAGGCTGCACGTGGTCTTGGAATTGATGCAATTGGATTAGACCGTGATGTTTCTGCATTAAGTGGTGGGCAGCGTACAAAAGTATTACTTGCCAAGCTATTACTTGAACAACCAGAAGTACTATTACTGGATGAGCCTACCAACTATTTAGATGTTGAACATATTCAATGGTTAACAAATTACCTGAAAGAATATCCACATGCGTTCCTTTTAATTTCCCATGATACGGAATTTATGAACAAATGTGTCGATGTTATTTTCCATCTAGAATTCTCAAAAATGACGCGTTACACAGCGACATATGAAAAATTCCTAGAGTTAGCTGAAATCAATAAAAATCAACATTTAAACGCTTATCAAAAACAACAAGAATTCATTAAAAAACAAGAAGATTTTATCGCCAAAAACAAAGCCCGTTATTCCACAACAGGTCGTGCAAAGAGCCGTCAAAAGCAACTTGATCGCATGGAGCGTATCGATCGCCCAGAAACAGCAATTAAACCCGAATTTTCTTTCAAAGAATGTCGCGCAAGCAGTCGCTTTGTCTTTGAAGGTGAAGACGTAGAAATTGGATACACACATGCATTATTGCCAAAACTAACGATGACAATTGAGCGTGGAGAAAAAATCGCTATTGTTGGATGTAATGGTGTTGGTAAGTCAACATTATTAAAAACAATCCTAGGTAAAATTAAACCATTAAGCGGGAAAACAAGCCTTGGTGACTTCTTAGAACCTGCATACTTCGAACAAGAAGTAAAGGCTGAGAATTTAACGCCAATCGATGATGTATGGAATACATTCCCAAGTCTAGATCAGCACCAAGTTCGTGCAATGTTAGCACGATGTGGTTTGAAAAACGAGCATATTTCTCGTCCATTAAGCCAATTAAGCGGTGGAGAGCAAGCAAAAGTTCGTTTATGTAAGCTAATGGGTGAAGAGAGTAACTGGCTACTATTCGATGAGCCAACAAATCATCTTGATGTTACAGCAAAAGAAGAACTGAAAAAGGCAATGAAGGCATACAAAGGGACCATTATTCTTGTATGTCACGAACCAGACTTCTACCAAGATTGGATAACAAAAGTTTGGAACGTAGAAGAATGGGCACAATCTAACAGCTAATAAAAAGGGGATCTACTAAGATCCCTTTTTTATTATGAATATATTCTTCTCTCTTACCTAACTTTTATATGATAGTACCCAGCTAGTCTCAACCGAAAATCCCTCAAGTCATCATAAGATTTTAAATTAGCCAGCATTCCTTGAATAACTGGGATTCTCGGATTTGACAATTTCATTTCAGATTCAAGAACATCTAAAGTAACTAACAACTCATCATTTTCTAATTGATCTGCTAATGTACGTTTAAACGTAATAATTTCCTGTAAAAAATGCTCTTTTGCTTGCTCTTTAATAAGCTCTGAACTACCAAATAATTGGTTCATTTGCTCTTCCTTCAAAACGGGCATGTCCTCAGAATGTACAAGCCCCTCTACAAGATCATCCATTCTCTTTAAAATAAATGTAGAGACGTGAGGTATATCAATTTCAGCTAAATTAAAAATAATTAATTCTAAATAACTTCGGCATATCCCCTCTACCATAAACACAAGGTCTAATACATATGGAATAACCTTTTCACCATAAATAGATAATAAGCTATTTCGATAAAAGGCATGCGACTCTAACTTCATTTTCACCATAAAAGCTTCTACTTCTTTATTAAACGGGATTGCATTTTCTCTCGCAAGTATAATAAGAAATTCCTTATGTTCTTGGACATCATTAAACTGGCAATACAATTGCTTTTCAAACTTTTCACGTGGTAGCAAAGATTCTTCATCAATAGCCATCGTCTTGTTGTAAATTTTGTCATAATAATATCGAATTGTCGCTAATAACAATTCATCTTTTGATTTGAAATATAAATAAAATGCTCCCTTTGATATTCCACACGCTGTTACGATTTCTTGCACTGACGTTGCATTCATACCCTTAGTTGCAAATAACTTTATTGCCATTTCTATAATTAAACGTTCTTTTTCTTTCATTTTTTCTCTCTCCTATTTATTCAAAAACGCTTATACCCACATTATAAAATTCTATCATAACATTACAAATTTTTTCATTTTACCATACCACGCTTTTTTATTGACGACTGACCAACCAGTCAGTTATATTATGTATTATACTGACCGGTTGGTCAATATTTATTATAAAAAGGAGTGCAAACATGAACAAAATTATTAACTTTTCGTTAAAAAACAAGTTCGCAGTTTGGCTATTAACCATTCTCGTTACCGTGGCAGGAATTTATTCTGGGCTTAATATGAAGCTCGAAACAATCCCTGACATTACAACACCTGTTGTAACAGTAACAACGGTTTATCCTGGTGCTACACCAGCGGAAGTAGCTGATAAGGTATCAAAACCGATGGAACAGCAACTGCAAAATTTGAGCGGGGTCAATGTTGTTAGTTCTTCCTCTTATCAAAATGCCTCTTCTATTCAAGTAGAGTATGACTTTGATAAGAATATGGAGAAAGCTGAAACCGAGATTAAAGAAGCACTTGCAAATGTAAAATTACCAGAGGGCGTAAAAGATCCAAAAGTTTCTCGAGTAAACTTTAATGCCTTTCCTGTTATTTCATTAAGTGTAGCGAGTAAAGATGAATCTTTAGCCACTTTAACTGAAAAAGTTGAAAAAAATATTGTCCCAGGATTAAAAAGACTTGATGGCGTTGCATCTGTTCAAATTTCAGGACAACAAGTAGATGAAGTACAACTTGTCTTTAAAAAAGATAAGATGAAAGAATTAGGTTTAAGTGAAGATACAGTTAAAAATATGATTAAAGGCTCTGATGTATCTTTACCACTTGGCCTATATACATTCAAAGATACTGAGAAATCAGTTGCTGTAGATGGAAACATTACAACAATCAAAGCTTTAAAAGAAATGAAGATCCCTGCTGTTCCTTCAGGAGCAAATAGTCAAGGTAATCCAGGTGCAGGAGCTCAAGCACCTCAAATGAATCCAGCGATATCTGATGGTATCCCAACTGTTACATTAGAAGAAATTGCTGATATTAAAGAAGTTGGGAAGGCAGAATCTATTTCCCGTACAAATGGAAAAGAAGCAATTGGTATTCAAATTGTTAAATCTGCTGATGCAAACACTGTTGATGTCGTAAACGCAGTCAAAGATCAAGTTAAGGAATTTGAGAAGAAATATAAAGACTTAGAAATCATCTCAACATTTGACCAAGGTGCACCAATTGAAAAATCAGTTGATACTATGCTTAGCAAAGCAATCTTCGGTGCTATCTTTGCTATTGTCATTATTATGTTGTTTTTACGCAATATCCGAACAACATTGATTTCTGTCGTTTCTATACCACTCTCCTTACTAATTGCTGTTTTATTACTAAAACAGATGGATATTACACTTAATATGATGACACTTGGAGCAATGACCGTCGCAATCGGACGTGTTGTCGACGATTCAATCGTTGTTATTGAAAATATTTATAGACGCATGTCCTTATCCGGCGAAAAATTAAAAGGCATGGACTTAATCCGTGAAGCAACAAAAGAGATGTTTGTTCCAATTATGTCTTCCACAATCGTAACCATTGCCGTCTTCTTACCTCTTGGACTTGTAAAAGGTATGATTGGTGAAATGTTCTTACCATTTGCTTTAACAATTGTATTCGCACTATTAGCTTCACTACTTGTAGCAATTACAATTGTACCAATGTTAGCTCATTCTTTATTTAAAAAAGAAAGTGTGAGAGAAAAACAAGTTCATCATGAAGAAAAACCAAGTAAATTAGCAAATATCTATAAACGTATACTTGATTGGGCATTAAACCATAAAATCATTACATCTAGCATAGCTGTTCTTCTATTAGTAGGTAGCCTTGCACTTGTACCGATTATCGGTGTTAGCTTCTTACCATCTGAAGAAGAAAAAATGATTATTGCAACGTATAACCCTGAACCAGGGCAAACTTTAGAAGATGTTGAAAAAATAACAACAAAAGCTGAAAAGCACTTCCAAAATAAGAAGGATGTAAAAACAATTCAGTTCTCATTAGGTGGAGAAAATCCAATGAGCCCAGGCAACACAAATCAAGCTATGTTCTTTGTTCAATATGATAATGACACAAAAAACTTTGAGAAAGAAAAAGAACAAGTTATTAAAGATTTACAAAAGATGACAGGAAAAGGTGAATGGAAAAACCAAGACTTTGGGGCTAGCGGGGGTAGCAATGAAATTAAGCTGTATGTATATGGAGATAGCTCAGAAGATATCGAACCTGTCGTAAAAGATATTCAAA
Organism: Bacillus sp. Xin1; assembly: GCF_013314535.1. Taxonomy (GTDB): domain Bacteria; phylum Bacillota; class Bacilli; order Bacillales; family Bacillaceae_G; genus Bacillus_A. The sequence continues at coordinate 79,572 of NZ_JABUAE010000009.1, forward strand.
ATATCATGAAGAAAGAAAAAGACTTGAAAGATATCGACTCTAGTCTTGCAAAAACATATGTAGAATACACATTAGTCGCAGATCAAGAAAAACTAAGTAAAATGGGTCTAACTGCTGCTCAAATTGGAATGGGTCTTTCTAATCCACACGATCGCCCTGTTCTTACTACAATCAAAAAAGACGGTAAAGATGTTAACGTATATGTAGAAGCTGAAAAGCATGATTATCAAACAATTGATGATTTAACAAACCGTAAAATTAAAACACCACTTGGAAATGAAGTGGCTGTAAAAGATGTTATGACTGTAAAAGAAGGTGAAACATCTAATACAGTAACTCATCGCGATGGTCGTGTTTATGCAGAAGTAACTGCTAAATTAACATCCGATGATGTTTCAAAAGCATCAGCTGCTATTCAGAAAGAAGTCGATAAAATGGATCTCCCTTCTGGTGTAGATATTTCTATGGGCGGTGTAACAAAAGATATCCAAGAATCATTCCAGCAACTTGGATTAGCAATGTTAGCTGCGATTGCCATTGTATACTTCGTTCTTGTTGTTACATTTGGCGGTGCTCTTGCGCCATTCGCAATTTTATTCTCACTACCATTTACAATTATCGGCGCCCTTGTTGCCTTACTAATTTCAGGTGAGACATTAAGTGTATCAGCAATGATTGGGGCTCTTATGTTGATTGGTATCGTTGTAACGAACGCGATTGTTCTTATCGACCGTGTAATTCATAAAGAAAATGAAGGTCTATCGACACGCGAAGCTTTATTAGAAGCTGGTGCAACTCGCTTACGTCCAATTCTAATGACTGCAATCGCAACAATTGGCGCTCTTATCCCACTTGCACTAGGCTTTGAAGGCAGTGGATTAATTTCTAAAGGCCTTGGAGTAACCGTAATTGGTGGATTAACAAGTTCAACATTATTAACACTACTTATCGTTCCAATTGTGTATGAAGTACTCAGCAAGTTTAAAAAGAAAAAGAAAATCGTAGAATAAAGAAATAACCTCGCTGCATGCGAGGTTATTTCTTATTATTAAACAAAATTAGAAAATCTCCATAGCCTTCTTTCTCTAATTCCTCTTTCGGAATAAAGCGAAGTGCCGCTGAATTAATACAATAGCGAAGGCCATTTGGGCCTGGTCCATCGGGGAATACGTGACCAAGATGAGAATCTCCTTCCTTACTTCTTACTTCCGTACGCGTCATATTGTGACTAACATCCATTTTCTCTTTTACACTACCTGACATAACCGGCTTCGTAAAACTTGGCCAACCACATCCACTATCAAATTTATCTAAAGAAGTAAAGAGTGGTTCACCAGATACAATATCCACGTAGATACCTTCCTCTTTATGATTCCAATATTCATTTTGAAAAGGCGGCTCTGTACCGTTATCTTGTGTTACATAAAATTGCATATCTGTTAATCGTTCTTTTAAGTGTGCGTTATCTTTCGGCCAATGTTTTTTAATAAAGGCGTCCCGTCCTGATCCTTGACGATATAGTTCATAGCGAAAAGAATTTTTCTTATGATATCCCTGATGATACTCTTCAGCAGGAAAGAAAATAGCAGCAGGAAGAATTTTTGTTGCAATTGGTTTTGAAAAACGCCCGCTCTCAGCAAGTGCTGTTTTTGAAGCTTCCGCTTGTTCACGTTGCTTCTCATTATGATAAAAAATTACCGTTTCATAAGACTGTCCACGATCATGAAATTGACCACCAATATCTGTCGGATCAATCTGTCTCCAATAAATATCTAACAACTTTCCATAAGGCATTTTATTCGCATCAAATGTAATTTGTACTGCTTCATAATGCCCTGTCGTTTCTGAACATACTTCCTTATATGTTGGGTTCTCTTTATGCCCACCTGTATAACCTGAAACAACCTTAATGATACCTTCCATCTCTTCAAATGGTGAAACCATACACCAAAAACATCCTCCAGCAAACGTAGCAAGTTCTATATTTTCATTTACAGCCATTTACTTCACCCCTATTCTTTCATTCTTCTTACAGTATTGCATATATATATGGAAGTTATAAAAGAAAAAGCATCGGCGCCCGATGCTTTTTCTTTCTCTCTATTTTTAGGCAAGCTCTTTTTCATCACTCGTCACATCTAACACATCTAAAAGGAACATGAAGACCGGAATACCAATAATTAGTCCCCATACACCTAAAAAGTGTTCTGAGAAAATTAATACCATAAATGTATAGAAAATCGGTAAATTTGTTTTTTGTGACATGAATTTAGGATTTAAAACATAACTTTCAAGTGCATGAATAACAGCAACAATTACTAAAATATAAACTACATAAGTAATGCTACCAATATTATAAGCAATCATACAAAGTGGAACGAGCGAAATGATTACACCAGCTACTGGAATTAAACCGAGTAAAAAGATCATTAACGCTAACCCCAGTAACTGGGGAAATCCTAAAATCCATAGTGCAATTACTGATAGGATACAATTAACAACCGCAATGAGAAACTGCGCTTCAATTACCTTTCCAAACGAACGAGCGAATTTCTTCCCGAAATATTCGATTTCATTATAAAAAATGGCCAGCCTACTCTCTTTAAATTTTGCAGTAAAGGCCACAATACGAGCTTTCTCCAATAAGAAGAATAAACTTAAAATGAGAGAAAGTAAAAATTGCAAACCAAACTTTCCGACATTGGCAATAGATTTATAAAGAATATCTACACCTTGCCCGACATATTTTGAAAGCTCCATATGGTTAATTGCGTTAATTGAAGCCTTTATAATCTCATTGTCTGGTGGATTTTTAAGAAACACATTGAACTGGTAAATCAATTGTGAAATTTGCACCGTCAATACTGGTAAATATTTAAATAACGTGATGGAAATTCCACCAACTAACATTACATATAAGAATGCTATAATAATCTTTCGATTAATTGGCATGAAATGATTCAATTTTCGAGAAATAAACTTTTGGAATCGATCCATTAAATACGTAAAAATAAACGTAATTAAAATTAAATTGAACATGCTTTTTAGCCCATATAACATAAGAGCTAGCAAGAGTAATACAAGTAACCTCTGAAATCCTTTGCTTTGAAACAGGTTTTTCATTTGCATAATTGACGAGTGATCTCTCCTGTCCTATAAAGTGAAACTTTACAAAGTGGGTTTTCTTTATCTCCCACACAAATTTGACGTTTATGAATATCCTCTACCAATTTCTTTGCTTTCGCTAGATTTAAGCTCGGGATACATGGTGTTACCTTTCTATTTTACAATACAATTGTCCTTTTCAGAACGCATTCTATAAAGTATTAATGAAGATTTAAGGAAAATCTCCTTTCTTCCCATATTAAAATGGGTCTTACCACTACTGTAACACAAAAAGCAAGCTATCAGTAGAAATCTGTCCTACGAATAGCTTGCTTTTCCTTTTTATCGAATATATTTTGTTAACCGATAAATGGCATAAACATCGGAATAACAACTACTGTTACAACCCCAACGACTGTTACTGCAATACTTGCCATCGCTGCTTCCACTTCGCCCATTTCAATTCCAACTGCAACGCCAAGCGCATGTCCTGCTGTTCCTAGTGCTAAGCCCTTTGCAATTGGATTTTTCACTCTAAATGTTTTTAAGAATAAAGCGCCAAGTGCATATACAATAACTGCGTTAAAGATAACTGCAAAAGATGTAATTGCTGGAATACCACCGATGCTTTCAGATATCGGTAAAGCAATTGCCGTTGTTGCTGCTTGTGGTAACATAGAATTCATTACAGATGTATCTAATCCAATTGCTTTAGCAACAATGAACACGACAATTACTGAACAAACAGATCCAACAACGATAGCAGATAAAATTTGCCACCAATATTTTTTTAACTTATCAACTTGTTTGTATAACGGAATTGCAAAAGCAATTGTTGCTGGCTCTAAGAAGAAGCTAATCATTTTACCACCAGTATTATATTCTTCAAATGTAAAGTTACCAACTTTTAAAAAGACAATCCCAAGTACCATTGCTACAAACAGTGGTGTGAATAAGAAGAATCGTTTTGAATGTTTAAATAAGAATGTTCCGATCCCGTATGCGATTAATGAAACGACAATTCCGAAATATGGAGTCATTGTGCTTGCCATGTTCATTACCTCCTAACCTTGTTTGGTCTAATGGTTACGCAACTTTTCCATGTTTGCGTCCTTTATGTGCAACATCTAATTGTTTTGTATCTGTTGTTTCTTTTTCTTCTTTACCTAGAATAAATTGTGCAAATAAACCAGTTACTGCTAGTAAAATAATTGTTGCCACAACGATTACAGTTATGATTTGTACAAAATATTGTCCCATTACACCAAGAGAGTTAATAACAGAAATACCAGATGGTACGAAAAGAAATCCGATAATACCTGTTAACGCTGTTCCAAGTGATTCAACCTGCTCCAATTTAATGACCTTTAAGCATAATAGGCTAAACAAAATAACTAATCCGATTACTGATGAAGGCATTGGAATTGGTAAGTGCGTTGCAATAATATGAGAAACCAACATAATAGCTGAGAAAACAAATACTTGTGATAAGAAACTGTATACTTTTTTTGTACTCATTTTGGCCACCTCTTTCGATTTGGTACCTTTATTGTATATGATGCAAACGATTAAGTAAGCGCTTACATATCGGAACGTCAAATATACAGAATTAGTTACAAAAATAACAGGATGAAATACAAAAGCTGCTTCTTAAATACGAAGCAGCTTTTTAAGTTCCTTGGCATACGTGCGACTTACTGGAACTTTCGAACTATCTTTCATAATTAAGTTATACGTGGAATTAAACCATGGCTGTACTTCTGAAATATGATTGATATTCACAATAAAACTGCGATGAACACGCATAAAAGTCGTTTGTGGTAACTTCTTTTCTAAAATAACAAGTGTATCATGGGTTGCATATGTTTCTCGAATCGTCTTTACAGTCACCTTTCCGTCCACAAGCCCTACATAAACAATATCCTCAATATTCACAAGTACAATGGACTCTTCTATGGGCAGGGCAAGCTTATACATCTCCGTCGTAACATCTGGAGCTTTTACATCCTGTTTTTTCTCCGTTTCACCCTGCTTGCGCTTCTTATATTTTTTCAGTGTCTGTGCAATCCGCTCTTCATCAAACGGCTTTAAAATATAATCTAATGCATCCACTTCAAATGCTTGCAGCGCATATTGATCGTATGCTGTTGCAAAAACAACGGCCGGTGGATTCTTCATTTTCTTTAATATATTCGCAATCTCAAATCCGTTATCATCTGAAAGCTGAATATCTAAAAAGACAAGATCTGGCTTGTTCCCCATTAACTTTTCTAATGCATCTTCCACGCAATCGGCTTCATCAATTACGTCAACTTCTCTCGTACGCTGTAATAAATATTTCAATTCATCCCGCGCTAACATTTCATCGTCAACCACTAATACCTTTAACACTGCCTTCTTCCTCCCCTATGTTTTGAATCGGTATTGTAAATGAAATCTTTGTCCCTGTTCCTACTTCACTCTTAATATGAAGAATTGTTTCTTTCCCAAACAGTCCCATTAACCGTTGATTAATATTATATAAAGCTGTGCCAGTCCCTTTTTTTGATGACACAACCGCTTTTCCCAATTGTTCTAGACGCTCCTCTTCAATTCCCTTACCATTATCCTTCACTTGAAAATGAATCATATCTCCCTTAGCATGTGCATGAACCTCTACTTGGCAAATCGGTTGTTTCTTTGGAAAAGCATGGCGCAGTGCATTTTCTACTAACAATTGCAATACAAATGGTGGAAGTAAAATTGTCTGTAACCCTTCTCCAATGTACGTTTTTACCTCATATTTATTTGGAAATCTCGCTTGCTCTAATGATAAATATGCATGTACATGATTTAGTTCTTGCTCTAATGGAATAAGCAACTGACGTGCCCCCTGTAAATTGCAACGAAAATAAACGCTAAGTTGTAATAAGAGCTTTCTTGCTTTTTCTACATCTGTACGGCATAAAGCTGACACCGTATTAATTGCATTAAATAGAAAATGCGGATTAATTTGTGCCTGCAATGCCTTTATTTCTGCGTCTTGAAGCAGTTTACCTTGCAATTCTGCTTCTCCTAATTCAAGCTGTGTCGAAAAAATTTTCGCTAATCCTTCTGCTAATTCTTCTTCCACACGACTTAACTGATTTGGATTTTTAAAATAAAGCTTTAATGTCCCAATTGTATTCCCATGTGATGTTAATGGGATTACTACCGCTGCTTGCAATGGACATCCCTCATGTTGACAATTAATAACCTCTCGTGATTTCGCTTTCATTATTTTCCCTGTTTTTAATACTTCTTTCGATAATCCCGTAATTAAACTATGAGAGGGAATGTGGTGATCTGCTGCTAACCCAACATGTGCTAATATTTTTTCTGTATCTGTTAAGGATACCGCATCTGTCCCTGTAAAACGATGGATAATTTGTGCCACATGCTTACAAGATTCTTCTGTTAAGCCTTGACGGAAGTACGGTAGTGTCTTATCTGCAATCCGCAGTACTTTATGAGTTTGTAAAGCCTTTGCATTTTCTTCTTGGCGCAAAATGGCTTGCACCATAGAAAGTAAAATAAAACTACCGAAACTATTCACGAGAATCATCGGAATTGCAATCGTTTTCACGATATTAAGTCCATCTTCTACAATAAACAGAATCATTACCATTTCTAAAGATACAATAAAAACACTTAAAATAGCCGAAAATTTAGGTGTGACGGTACGATTATGCTTTTGAAAAATACGACCAATATAACCAGTAATAAAACCTGCTAAGATAGAAGAAACCGCACAACTAATTGCCGTTGTCCCCCCAAGCATATAGCGGTGAATGCCAGCAATGAATCCAACGCCAATCCCAATAATGGGTCCACCTAATAAACCACTAATTCCAACTCCCATAATACGCGTATTGGCAATCGTACTCGATGAAGAGACACCTTGTAGCCAATTTTCATTCATAATTGTATTACCTGCAATTTCAATCCCTGTATAATTGCTTACAATTGTAAATGATGAAAAAATACAAATAAGCATGAGCTTGTCTGTATACCCGTCTTGTTTATGCAGAAGACGTCGAAATGTTTTAATATGCGAAAGTAAAAAACCTAATATAACAATTAGTCCAACACGTTCGATCATCATAAGTACTAAATCTAGCATCTGTGATTCATCCTTTATTTGTTTAGTTAGTTTTATTATCGGAAAATAATGGAGTAAGAGTCAAGGATGAATAAACCAACGAAACTAAAATTATATAAAAATAGGATGTTTTCTTTATTTTGAAAACATCCCTTCATCAATCCTCAGGCTCTATTGTTTCTCCAATCGCACCAAGTACCGCTCCAGTTGCCTGTACCCAGCTCCCAATTAGCCCTATTAATTGTTCATCAACTTTGTTCTCTTTCTTTTCCTCTTCATTCTTCTGATTATTACTACTTTCCTTATCATTTTCATTCTTTTTTTCCATTTCTTCTTCTTTCAGTACATTATATAAAGCTTGAAATGCTTGTAATCCTGCTCCTACTGTTTGTAATGAGTTCCCGATAACCCCTAACCATTGAATATTTTGAGTATCCCTAAGTTCATCAACAACTGCTAAAAAAGCACCGAAAGACTGCAAACTATTCCCAGCTATAATTAAATAATCATTTTCCTTCTCTTCATTCTCTAGATTAAGGGCCGTTCCAATTACATCGGAAGTATTCCCTAATGCTTGTACGAACGCACTTGTCCTTCCCAATGAACAACCTGATTTCTCGCTCAGCTGCATTTCAGTCCCTGTTTCCTCTATGGAATCATTGGATTTTCCGATGCTTTCATCTTCATTTTCCATTTTCTTGAATGATCCATTTAGTTGTTTGGTGTCTTCTTTATTCTCAGTTTCTCCTTCTGTATCTTCCGTTTGTTCCAGCCCTTGCAAGACACCCCCAATTGCTTGCACCGATTCCCCAACAATCGTTAATGCATCCTCTACATCTTCCTCCCCAATAAATGCTCTTGTAGCTCCAATGGCCGATATAATATTTCCACCAGCTTGAAACCATGCTCCCGTAACTGTTAAACTTCTTGAACCCATAATTTTTCATCCACCCTAAACAAATCACCTTATAATTTATTATCATATTCGAGGGCCTTGCCCATTGTTTATATACAAGTTCATGCGAGTCGTTCAACTTCTTCATTCATGTAAATTAAAACTTTAATTCGTGGTTTTTTCTCCATCCCCACTGGTTATTAGCCTAACCAATCGGGATTCTGGCAGATAAAATTGGGCGCCGTAAAACCTTCGCAATTTATTACATTGGTGGTACTATATACTGTTTGGTTTACTTCTTCCTATTTACAGATGCAACATTATTATTATGGGGCAGCGCGTTACTCGGTTTCTTCGCTAACGGCATGATGGGGGGATTTAGAGCTATTCTGGCAGAAAATTATCCAGCAGAAGCACGTTCGACAGCTGAGAACTTCATTTTTGGTACAGGACGTGGTTTAGCTGGTTTTGGACCAATAATCATTGGGTTACTCGCTACAGGTGGCCATTTACTTGGAGCATTATCCCTTATCTTTATCATCTATCCAATTGGTTTAATTACAATGTTAGTGTGTGTACCTGAAACAAAAGGAAAAGTACTAGACTAGACTCAATCAAACAAAAAAGCATTGAAATCTCTTATTCCAATGCTTTTTTATTATTTATGAAAGAAATTTGGAGTAAGAATATCGTTTGGATAAGGCTTATGATAAATATGAGTTGTCGCCGGTGACAACGGCGGAATAAGCCAGACCCAATTCCCCGTCACAACGCGGCCGCAAGCAGCTTCTTGCTTTTCAAATTGTGCAAATTGCTGTGCTGCTGTATGATGATCGACAATACTTACCCCTTGCTTTTTGAAGGAGTGTAAAACAGCTATATTTAACTCGACTAATGCTTTATCTTTCCATAGCGTACTATTTCTAGATGTATCCAAGTTCATAATTTCTGCAACAGCAGGAAGGAAATTATAACGATCATGATCCGCCAAATTACGAGCCCCAATCTCAGTTCCCATATACCAACCATTGAAAGGAGCCGCCGTATAAGAAATCCCACCAATTTCTAAGCGCATATCTGAAATCATCGGTACCCCATACCACTTCGCTCCAAGAGATGAAAATGGATATTCTGGATGTTCAATGTTCACTTCTTTTACTTCTTCTTTAGGAATTTCGTTATATACGGGTTCTTTTCCATCAACAGAAAATAAAAGTGGTAATACATCAAAATTCGTACCTTCACCCTTCCAACCAAGTTCCTGACAGAACGCTGTAAATGAAGAAGAATGCGAGTCTCCGATCACTCCTACTTCTGTTTCATATCCCGCATAACGAATCAATTGATGATTATAAATACGAATATTATCATATTCATTTCTATACTGCTTAAAAATTGTAATTGTCGGTTTAATTTTCCCGTTATTTGTTGCATAGCGAATATGATGAATAAGTGCCTGATATACACCCTCCTCATCATTCACTTCGCGAGCATCTAGTATGTGCATTTTATTCCAAAACAATCTTCCGATACATCGATTACTGTTTCTCCAGGCCATGCGTGCACCATGAACAAGCTCATCAAAGGTGTGCTCATACGTCCCCGTCTGTTCTATTTCCGATACAATTTGGTTGAGACGCCCGTCTATTCGCTCTTCTCTACCAAGCTCTTGATAGCAAGTTATAATAAATTCTCTTGCTTCATCTATTAATGCTTTCCTTTTGTTCATAAGCAATCTCCTTTTATTTCAACAAGACACTACTACTTTACAGTATAAGCAAAAACAAATGTAGTAACAAACGAAATCAAGAAAGTTCCTGTTCTTTACTAGAACTCATATTTTCAGAAAATTAATAGAATTATATGTTTTTTATTGACTTCTTAAAAAAACGAGTGTATTTTTGAGTTATGTAAATTTTTTTTACCTAATGCAACTTTTGGTTGAAAGGAGGTGAACTATATGTCTTCATTTCATTTGCCTAAGCTCTCATATGACTATGACGAGCTAGAGCCCTATATTGATAGTGATACTTTGGCACTTCATCATGGGAAGCACCACGCCACGTATGTAAAAAATTTAAATACAGCTTTGGAAGGTTATAAAGAATTGCAGAACAAACCTTTAGAAAAATTATTATGTAATTTAAACACCCTTCCATCAGATATTGTTACTGCTGTAAGAAATAATGGTGGTGGGCATTACTGTCATAGTCTTTTTTGGGAAGTGATGAGTCCGAAAGGTGGAGGCGAACCTAATGGAGACGTTTCAAAAGTAATTGATTATTATTTCAATACCTTTGACAACTTAAAAGACCAGCTTTCCAAAGCAGCAATTAGCCGTTTTGGAAGTGGATATGGATGGCTTGTACTTGATGGTGAGGAGCTTTCTATCATGAGCACACCAAATCAAGATACACCCTTGCAAGAAGGAAAAATCCCATTGCTCGTAATTGATGTATGGGAACACGCCTATTACTTAAAGTATCAAAACCGTCGTCCAGAGTTTGTTACAAATTGGTGGAACACGGTCAACTGGGATCGAGTAAATGAAAAGTATTTACAAGCAATTCAATCACAAAAACATTAATTATACGTATAAGGTAAATTTGGTAATGTAAAAGTAGTATCGTCGAAATCCTCCAAAATCCCCCAGATTGCCACTGGGGGATTTATAAATAACCATCAAATTACTTCAATATAATTTCTCAATATATTATGTATATCTACCTTTAATTCTCTAAACTGAAACCCTAGCTCTCTCTCTCGTATTATCTATCGTACAATTTGTCATTCCATTATACGGGGCTATGTTTTCTCCCTTAGCTTCAATATAAGCATTCATCCCTGTATTTCTTTCTACAAAATCAATAACTTCTCTCATGGAAATAACACCATTACTACATGCGTTAATTGGGCCACTTACATCTATCGTACTAAGCCAAGCTAGAAACTCTCCTGCCTCTTTTTCATGGATAAAAGACATTTTTCCTTCTATATCCTCTACTACAAAAGGCGTTTTCTTTACGATATTTTCAACATAAAATTGCAGTCTCTTTGTATAATCATTTTCACCAATGACAACCGGAAAACGTACTGCAATTACAGGAAATGTTGCATATTTAAATAAAACAGCCTCTGCTAATCTTTTTCCTTCACTGTAAGAAAAATCTTTCCTATCTCCGTAAACAATCGGATACTGATACGGATTGAAATCCTCTTCTTTTAAAGATTGCATCGGTTCATATACAGCCATTGAGGATATAACGATATACTTCTTTACTTTATTATGCAGTACATTTCCTATAATTTTTGCTGCATTAGAGCTATAGCATAGGTTATCATATACAACTTCATAACTTTCTCCTACTAACGCTTCCTGAAGTGCCCCTTCATTTTCTCGATCTACAACAATTCTTTTAACAGCACTACCAAAAGAATCTTTCGTAATTCCAATTCCTCGCGTTGCAATTGTCACATCATTTCCGGCTTCCAGAAGACTTTCAACTAATCGTTTTCCAAAAAATCTAGTTCCGCCTAGTACTAATACCCTTTTCATATTCACCATTCCCTAATTATTCTAATTTCTTATGATGACTGAATTACTAAGTGCTACCCTTATTATACTTGTTCACATATATAAAAAGCAGAGAATCTCCATACAGATTCTCTGCTTCTCCAACTACAGCAATTATCGTACTCGATATTTAAAAATACAATAACAAAAATATAAAATAGAAAGTACTGACACATAAACACATGCCTGATATACCACCGGTGTTCCCCATATTCCCATAAAATAAAGAAGCGAAGGAAGCGTAAGCGTTACCCATGATTGTACAAATGCTATCCTTCCAAGATATTGGTTTATATTCTTTTTTTGTACATTTAATACAAAGAATAAATACCAAAGAAGTGCCCACATAAACCAAGTCAGTGCATTAACGATATCGTTAAATTGAACAAACGATACAACCATATAGAATAATGCAACAATGGCTACCCATAAACAAAACCATCCTAGTCCGTTACCACTCATTCCTGTAATAAATGTGATACCTACATACAAATAAGTTAAGCCAAATAAGAAAGTGGCTGCATATGAATACACAGTCCAATTGCTTTGATCGGAAATCATAATGAGATAAAACGGAATTACAATTTGTAGCACCCCTACAAATAAATTAAAAACACCCGCACTTTTTTCTTCTGCTTTCCCTAATATAACAAGACTATTTAAAAATAGCGCTGCACCTGAAAGTAATAATCCAACATAACCCATACATTTTGATGTGAAAAATCATTCCTTTTCACAAACTGTCCTCCTCATATCATAAAATTATATTAGTAGTATTCTTCTTCTTATTTAGAACGGAATACATAAAATCAAAATAATATATCAATAACTGGTTCCGCTATCTTTCGTGAAAAATAAGTCAGACTTCCTACCTTTAAAATTGAAGTAATACAAAATATAAGCAAAATCCAGCAATATTTAAAACGTTTTCAATAAAATGTATCTCTTTCGATGCAACAAATAGATTCCCCTATCCTACTATATACTTACCTTGAAAACGATAACATCATCATAACAGTATTACTTCAAAAAATAAACGAGGAAAATTCTAGAATTACAGTCAAAACCTATTTCTGTTAAAAAGAAAGAGAATAAATCATATGCCTTGTACAAGGCATACCTCTATCATAGAATATTTTAAATTTATTTTTTACGGAAGGTGAAATAACGTGCCTAAACAAATTGTTCATTCAACAAGTGTATTAGCACGTGAAGGAACAACTCATTTGGCTTTATGAAAGCAATCCTTTATTCCGTCCATGAATGATTACACACAATTAGATTCATCCTAATTTTAGGTTGTTTCTAATTGTATCGCTTCCCCCTCCCATAAAGTGAAACTTTAATCAGCGGGGGTTTTCTTCATCCCCCACTGATTATTAGTTGAACCAATCGGGCTTTTACGGGCAGTTTATCTCCCACCTAACTTCTGTGCTCCCGCCGAATTTTGAGGTGGGAGTATTACTGCCCGTTAATGCGGGGTAAAAAAAGACCACATACCGCACGATATGTAGCCCCTATATAAATAGAATATATCGATTTGTTTCTTAAATTACATAACAGTATACACATACAAAGTGAGCAAGACTACCTAATAACACAAAAATATGAAAAATCTCATGATGCCCCATATATTTAAATTCTAACCATTTTGGTTTAGCTCCATAAATAAATCCACCAATCGTGTAAAAAACACCACCAAGTACTAAGAACAAAATACCCTCTATACTTAGATTTTCTGATAATGGTGGGAAAAATAAAACGATTAACCATCCCATCATTAGATAAATTGCTGTTGATAACCATCTTGGACAGTTGAACCAAAACATTTTAAAAATAATACCACACAAAGCAGTTGCATACACTAACCCAAATAATAATAAACCATTTGCATATTCTAATGTAATTAAACAAAAAGGTGCATATGTGCCTGCAATTAAGATAAAAATCATTGAATGATCCAGTTTTCTAAAGAAATAAATAACACGCTCGCTTGCTACAACACTGTGGTACACGGCCGAGGCTGCATAAAGTACCATCATCCCTACTCCAAATAGAATAACCGCTGAAATTGTAGAAACAGATGGCATTTTTACAGAGACCTTAACAAGCATAGCTAGCAAAGCAATAAATGATAAAATAGCGCCTCCTAGATGGGTAAACGCATTAACTGGTTCTCTTACATAAGCATTCACATTAACAACCCCTTATATAATTACATGTAGTTTTGATAACTACATGTAATTATATACACAATTAACCTAGAGGTCAACATTTACATTTTATTTGTTTCGTAATACCATATTTAAAGATAAATTGTACATTATTCTTATAAAGGTGAGGGTTTATATGGAAAACATACAGAACTTACTCGAAACACTACATTTAGAAAAAAATATTACACTTGAAGATATCCCTAATGTAGATTTATACGTAGATCAAGTGGTTCAATTATTTGAAAATAACTACGGTGATACAACACGAACAGAAGATGAAAAAGTACTTACAAAAACGATGATTAATAACTACGCAAAAGGAAAATTATTCATCCCTATAAAAAATAAGAAATACTCAAAAGACCATATGATTTTAATTAGTTTAATTTATCAATTAAAAGGAGCTCTCTCAATTAATGATATTAAAAGTTCTTTGACGAAACTCAATGAGAGACTAATAAACGAGGATACCTTTGTGCTAGACACCCTTTATAAAGATTATCTTGAACTTACAGAAATAAATGTTGAGAATTTTAAAAGGGATGTAGATAACCGAGTGGCTGAAGTAAAAACTGCTGCTCCATGTGAAGATACGGAGTTAGAAAAATTTTTACTGCTAACTTCATTTGTAACAATGAGTAATATGTATAGACGTTTGGCAGAGAAATTAGTTGATGATTTGAAAGAATCTTAACCATTAAAAACTACCCACCTGTTCGGATGGGTAGTTCTTTTACTTAATTGCCTCATGAACCTTTAACTGCTTACCTTTTATCGTTGTGTTTTTCATTACTTTTAAAACAAGTGGACCTTTACCATTTAATATATCAACATAAGAAACATTATCTTGTATCGTAATAATTCCTATATCATCCGCTGTGACACCTGGAATTTTAGCAATTGTACCGACAAAATCTACCGCACGAATCTTCTTTTTCTTTCCACCATTAAAGTACAACTTCATAATATCTTTATTTAAGCCTGCACTTTTCTCTTTTTTTATAATTGGTTTCGTGTTTATTTTCCCTTCAAAGGCTGCTTTTTTCTTTGTAACACTCTCTTTTGACGGAGCTTCTATTTTGTGAATTTCAAAACCAATATATTCTTCAATTTCTGCTAGAAATCTCTCTTCATATGGCGTTACAAATGTAATTGCTTTTCCACTATTACCAGCACGCCCCGTCCTTCCTGTCCGGTGTACATAGTTTTCTTTTTCTAATGGAATATCATAGTTCATGACGTGGGTAATATTTTCAATATCAATTCCTCGCGCTGCCACATCTGTCGCTACTAGATAACGGAATTTCCCTCTTTTAAAATCATTCATTACTGCAAAACGATCTTCTTGTATCATACCGCCATGAAGTTTATCACAAGGGTAGCCAGAACGTTTTAACTGTCTAAATACATGGTCTACATTTTCTTGTGTACGGCAGAAAATAATACAGCTATCTGGATTTTCAACAGTTGTGATATCCTTCAGAAGCGAAAACTTCTCGTCTTCTCTCACCTCTAAAAGCCTATGTTCAATTCTATCTGTCGTAATGCCAGATGCCTTTATCTCAATATTGATTGGCGATTTCATATATGTGCGTGATAAATTCTCCACGTCCTCTGGTAATGTCGCAGAAAATAACATTGTCATCCGATTTGTAGGTAATTCATCAATAATTGCTTCTACTTGATCGATAAAGCCCATATTTAACATTTCATCTGCTTCATCAATCACTAAATACTTTAGTTTCTCTAAGCGTAGGGTACCTTTTTCAATATGATCTAACACGCGCCCAGGAGTTCCGACAACAATATGTGTTTTTTGCTTTAATTCTAATTTTTGTCGTGCAAACGGGGATTTCCCGTAAACAGCTGTTGCCTTAATTCGTTTAAACCTTCCTATATTCGTGATATCCTCTTTCACTTGTACAGCAAGCTCCCTCGTTGGTGTAAGTATTAATGCTTGCGGCTTATTTTCTTCCCATTTGACCATTTCACAAAGCGGGATCCCAAAAGAAGCCGTCTTTCCACTTCCAGTTTGTGACTTCACGACAAGGTCTTTCTTTTCTAGTGCCACTGGAATTACTTTTCCCTGCACTTCTGTTGGATTCTCATATTTCAAACTAGTAAGTGCTCTTATAATTTCCTTACTCAATGCATACTCTTTAAAACTTTTTCCGCTCATGTACTAACCTCATTTTGTTATGTATTTTCATTTATTTATTATTTAACCATAATCTAAATATTATATTTGTCATTACCTATATTTCATTATACTGCAATTATTTCCCTAATCGAAATCTCTTGTTTATCATTTGATAAAAATAAAAAGCAAACTCAAAATAAAGTCTGCTTTTATGCTCTATATGGATTTATACAGCTTCCTTTGTCTCTTTTAACACTTTCATATTGGAAACTGCCTCTGCATGCTTCGTTTCATCAAATTCATTTTCACTCTTTGCAACAACGATTGTAGCAATTCCATTGCCAATTAAGTTCACAATGGCTCTTCCCTCACTCATAAAACGATCGACACCGAGAAGCAATGCTAATCCTTCTAAAGGAATAACCTTTAGTGCCGCTAACGTAGATGCTAACACAATAAATCCGCTTCCTGTTACGCCGGCAGCGCCTTTAGACGTTAACATAAGTACTAAAATAATCGTAATTTGCTGCCCGACTGTTAAATCGACACCAAATACTTGTGCTAAAAAGACAACTGCCATGGATAAATAAATAGATGTACCATCCAGATTAAAAGAATAACCAGTCGGAATGACAAGACCAACAACAGATTTTGAACAGCCATATCTCTCCATCTTGTTCATCATTCTCGGAAGTACGGATTCCGAAGAGCTTGTTCCTAGTACAATTAATATTTCATCTCGAATAAACTTCAAATAATTCCATAAGCTAAATCCGTATATCTTGCAAATAATATTTAAAACAACAAACACGAATAAGAACATCGTAATATATACTGACATCATCAATTTTCCAAGTGGTACGAGTGAAGCCAGTCCAAAATGACCAATTGTATAAGCCATTGCTCCAAATGCACCAAGTGGAGCGGCTTTCATTACATAGCCAATAATTTTAAAGAATACGTGTGAAAGTTTGTCTAAGAAATCAATCACCGAATTTCCTTTTTCGCCAAGCGCAGCTAAACCTACCCCAAAGAGAATTGAAAAGAATAACACTTGTAAAATATCACCCTTAGCAAACGCATCAACCATATTAGAAGGGACGATGTGAGTAACAAAGTCAATCCAATTAATACCCTGTCCTCCGCCTTGTGTATATTTAGATACGTCTCCTTTGGCAAGTTCATTAAAGTTAAGACCTGAACCTGGTTTCATAACATTTACAACGATTAATCCAACAACAAGTGCGAATGTTGTCACAACTTCAAAGTAAATAAAAGCTTTTCCACCGACCTTACCAACCTTCTTCATATCCCCCATTTTGGCAATACCAAGTACAATTGTTAAAAAAATAATTGGTGCAATTACCATTTTTACAGCATTAATAAATGTATCACCTATCGGCTTCATTTCCTTTCCAACACTTGGCCACATGAGCCCGACTAATACACCTAGCACAATAGCTGTTAATACTTGAAAGGTTAAATTTTTAAATAATCGTTTCACCTTCATTTCTCCTCCCCTTTTTTGAAAACTTTCCCACCCTTATATTTTTACATAATGATAGCGTTTTCAATGTAAAGTGAGAAGTTTATGGTCATAACGAATATTTTGGTCATTTTGGTCTCACTTTTTCACTTCGCGATACACATAACGATTAATTGGTCTTCCAACCCCTCCATATTGTACTGCCAAACGAATGAATCCCTCTTTTTCCAAATAATCTAAGTAACGCCGAGCCGTAACCCTAGCTATCCCGATCGCACTGGCTACTTCTTCTGCAGAACGAGGTTCATCTTGTTTTTTTACATAAGCCTCAATTTCATTTAATGTAAATTCATTTAATCCCTTTGGCAAATTGCTTACTTTCTTCTTAGAACGTCCAGCATATAATAATACATCAAGTTGTTCTTGTGAAATTGCCCCAGATTCCTTCAGACTCATTCTATATTGTCGATACTTTTCTAAAGCTTGCTGAATTCTGTATAACTTAAAAGGCTTAATAATATAATCCATTGCCCCATTTTGAAGCATGAGTTTAATTGTTTCCCTATCCTTTGCAGCTGAAACAACAATTACATCTGTTTCTAACTCCTGTTTTCGAAATTCCTGCAATACCTTAATGCCATTCTTTTTCGGCATAAAAATATCTAAAATAACGAGATCTGGATTTATTTTTTTGGCGAGATGGATCCCCTCCTCACCATTATTAGCAACAGCAACTACGTGAAATCCCTTTACGCTTCTAATAAATTCTTTATTTACTTCCTGAACCATCGGATCGTCTTCCACCAATAGTACTTTAATTTCCTCTTTACATTTCATACAATTCCGCTCCCATCTCCATTGGAAAAGTAATGATAAAAGAAGTTCCTTCACCTTGAAAAGATGAAATGCTAATTTCTCCTCTTCCCTTTTCAACGATTTGTTTTACTAGAAAAAGTCCATAACCTGTCCCGCTAATTTTATTTACAGTAAATCCTTTCTCATACACTTTTGGTAAATGCTCCTCTTTTATTCCGCATCCATTATCCTCAATCAATATCGCACATACATCTTCAGACTGTTCAATACTAATATCAATTCTCTTATTCTCCACATCCGTTTGTTCAAATGATCCAAACGCATTTTCAATTAAGTTACCTAGTAATACAACAAAATCATGTTGATCTAATTGATAAGGAAATGCTTCTAAATAACTATTTTGATCAATTACAACTTGTATCCCTAATTCCTTGCCGCGGCTTATCTTGCTCAAAAGAAGACCTGCAATCGCATCATTTTTTATCGTTTCATTTAAAAAATTTGTTACACTTCCCTGTTCTTCTGAAGTGTGGAAAGCAAGTTGTAATGCCTTATCTGCTTTACCAAGTTGTATTAAACCTGCTATTGTATGAAGTTTATTCATATGCTCATGGCTTTGTACTCGAAGTGCCTCTACAAAGGTTTTCACTCCTGTTAATTCCTCTGCGAGTTTTGTAACTTCAGTACGATCTTGAAAGATTGCCACAGCTCCAATTAATTCATCATCTTTCTTGATTGGTATGCGATTACTTAAAATTACCTTTCCACTTACTTTTATCTCTTCATTATATACCGCCCGATTCCTCTCCACGATTTCTGGCAGTCTCGTATCCTTTAAAACTGCACGAATAGGCTTCCCTACAACATTCCCGTTTACCTGAAAAACTTGCTTTGCTTTTTCATTAAAAATAGTAATAATTTCTTGATTATCAATTGCAATCACACCCTCATTAATCGAATGAAAGGTTGCTGTTCGTTCTTCTAACATTCGTTTAATTTCATAAGGTTCTAACTGAAACATCTGTTTTTTAATATGATTGGCAAGCATCAATGAACCAATCAAACCAAATATTAAAGTTAATATAACAATAAAAATAATCTCTTCTACTAATCCAAGCATAATTTCCCAAAAGTTTGGTATTTTGTTCCCTACAACAACAACACCAATTTGATTTAAATTCTGATCCTTAATAGGCATAAAAGCACGAATTACAGTACCTATCTCTCCTTTTGCCTTTGAAAAGTAAATATGCTCCGCAAATGCTGGTTCTTCGTCCGTTCCTTTTGATGGCCTCCCAATCATTTCTTTTACAGGATGAGAATATCGAATTCGCCCCATATTCATTACTACTATGTAGTCTGTTTCATTAATCACTCGAATATTTTCAATAGCTGGATTCAATGTAAACCACCCTTTTGTTTCCTGAAGTGATTTCTTTACATCTGACAGCTCTGCTACCGTCCGCGCCGTATTCATAGATCTAATTCTTAATTCTTTTTCTTCCTTTTGTTGAATATTTGCAATGATAATAATTCCACCTATAAGTAATGAAAAAATAACTACTGCATAGGATAAAATCGTAATTTTCCAGCGTATAGGCAATTGTTTCACTGTCCGTCCCCCTTTCCCCTAAAAGCATCTTTACGAATAAAAATCTTCTCGGTATGCTTACAATAACGACCTACGAGGAGGTTTAAAATGAAAAAAATTGCTACCTTTATACTCCTTTTTATTTTTTTAATTACTAGCGCTTTATTTGTAGGATTTCACAGTCTTTTTTCCAAAGATAAACTTGCTTATGACGATGACCAAGAAGGACTAAACAAACAAATTGTTTTCAAATTTAGTCATGTTGTAGCAGAAAACACACCTAAAGGACTTGCGGTTAGTAAATTTGCTGAGCTTGTTAACGAGAAATCAAACGGAAATATAAAAATAGAAATTTTCCCAAACGGGAGCCTCTATTCTGATATAGAAGAAATACATGCTTTAAAAGCTGGACAAGTTCATTTTATCGCCCCTTCTACCTCAAAACTTGGAATACTGTCTCACGAATGGGGCGTACTAGATCTGCCATTTGCTTTTCCAAGTTATGAAGCCATTCAAGAAGGCTTAAACGGAAAAATTGGGGACCAATTACTTCACTCCTTACAGAAAGATAAAATTAAAGGTCTTGCCCATTGGTCAAATGGCTTTAAGCAAATTACTTCAAATAAAGGGCCTATTCATACACCTAAAGATATACAGGGACAATCCTTTCGCATTATGCAAAGTGATGTGATCCAATCCCAATTTGATTTATTAAATGTTGATGCACATCAAGATTCATTTAATTCTACATATAAATTAATAGAAACCGGAAAAGTTGATGGCGAAGAAAATACAATATCAAATATCTACTCTAAAAAATTTTATAACGTTCAAAACTATTTGACAATTAGTAATCATGGGTATTTAGGCTATGTTGTTATGATGGATCAAAAAACATGGAATCAACAAACAGAAAAAACGAAGCAAATATTACTTGAAGCAATGAAAGAAACCACCGAATGGAACAATCATCAATCCATTCAAATGAATGAAAAGCAACTTGAACTTATTAAACAAAATTCATCCATCCAAATTCATAGACTAACTGATTTAGAAAGGAAAGAATGGGAAAAAACACTATCTCCTATATACGAAGACCTCGCTCCTATAATTGGGGATCAATTGGTAAATGATTTAAAAGAATTAAAAAAGAAATATCAATCTCTTGAAGATAATAAATAACAAAAAAGAAGGTTATTTTTCATACCCTTCTTTTTTGTTATTCCATTATTATATTTTGAAATATTTTTTCGGTATTACCAATTGTTTTTTATAATATAGTTTTTTAAAAAACGAACAATATAAAAACAATATAGTAATTTAATTCGGTATTAATTACGATATTTTTAAATTTCACCCCTATATTTAATAAATAAACATTAAAACCTTTGACTTAATAAAAAAAATGATGTACATTATCATTCGGACGAACATTTTTCTATCTTTAAAATAAAATATTCGTATTTAGGGGTGTAATTCGTGGAAAAAGTATTCGACTATGAAGATATTCAATTAATTCCTGCAAAATGTATAGTAAATAGCCGTTCAGAGTGTGATACAAGTGTCACTTTAGGAAAACATACATTTAAATTACCTGTCGTACCTGCAAATATGCAAACAATTATAGATGAAAAGATTGCTGTATATTTAGCTGAAAATAAATATTTCTATATCATGCATCGTTTTGAGCCAGAAAAACGTATCTCTTTCATTAGAGATATGCACTCACGTGGATTAATCGCATCCATTAGTGTTGGCGTTAAAGAAGAAGAATATGAGTTTGTACAACAATTAGCTGCTGAGCAGCTTTGTCCTGAATATATTACGATAGATATCGCACATGGTCATTCCAATGCGGTAATAAAAATGATTCAACATATTAAACAACATTTACCTGAAAGCTTTGTTATTGCAGGAAATGTTGGAACTCCAGAAGCAGTAAGAGAATTAGAAAATGCTGGTGCTGATGCAACAAAAGTAGGAATCGGGCCTGGTAAAGTATGCATTACGAAAATTAAAACAGGCTTCGGAACTGGCGGCTGGCAATTAGCTGCACTTCGCTGGTGTGCAAAAGCTGCAAGCAAACCAATTATTGCTGACGGTGGTATTCGTACTCATGGTGATGTAGCAAAATCCATTAAATTTGGTGCGACTATGGTTATGATCGGTTCATTATTTGCTGGTCATGAAGAATCTCCAGGCGAAACAATTAAAAAAGATGGAAAGCTTTACAAAGAATACTTTGGTTCAGCTTCAGAATTCCAAAAAGGCGAAAAGAAAAACGTAGAAGGCAAAAAAATGTTTGTCGAACATAAAGGATCTTTAGAAGACACATTGATTGAAATGGAGCAAGATCTTCAATCTTCTATTTCTTATGCTGGTGGAACGAAATTAGATGCAATTCGTACTGTGGATTATGTTGTCGTGAAAAACTCAATCTTTAATGGTGATAAAGTATATTAAAAATGTAATAAATATTGATTATCATATAAAAAATGAGCAAAGTACTTTATTTCGTACTTGCTCATTTTTTTCTTATTCGATCTATTTTCCAAATCTCTTACGGTATCCACATTTTCTACATAGTTCTTCTACTGCTACCCTACGTGAGAATCCATCTACAATATTTTTGGCTCTATCTCTTTCAATAATCTCAGAGAATGAGGCCTCATTAATATTTCCAAGGTTAATAATTCCCTCACCATCTAAACAACAAGGAATAACAGTTCCGTTTGCTAAAATTCCTGCTTGATTTCGAAGACCATGACAGAAGCCCCTTCCATCGTCCTCTTCTTCATGCAAGGCCGGCCATTGGAATTCGTAATCTTGGTTAATGAAGATGCGATCCGCAAGCTTCACACCACTTCCTGGTGAAATCTTCTCTTCAATTTTATATGGTAAATCAAATTCTTTCTCAATAATTTCTAATAACTGTCTGTTTCTTTGTATTTCCAGATTCGTCTTATTGTCTTGTGTAAGATTCCATAGCCTCAATGAAACAATTAATTCTGATTGACTTGTTGCTTCTCTAATAAAGGAAAGGATGCTTCTTACATACCCTTCTTTATCTTCAGATCCTGGATGACCGTCAAAACTATGAAGCGAGAAATTCATCTGTCTTAGTGCAGGTTTATTTAATAATTTATGCCTCTTTTTATTAATTAACGTTCCATTGGTTGTAATATTAACTTTAAACCCTTTTTCATGACTTAAGTCTAGCAATTGGTCTATTTTAGGATGGAGCAACGGCTCACCTTTTACATGTAAATAAATGTAGTCTGTATGAGGTTTAATTTGGTCTAATCTCTTAGAAAAATCCTCCACAGAAAGAAATTGCTTCTGTCGTTCTGTTGGCGGACAAAAGCTACATGCAAGATTACATACACTCGTAATCTCTAAATAAAATTTCTTAAACTTTTTCAACCTCAATTCCCCACTTCTTTAACTGCTTAGAACAAGATGAAAAATTGTTCTATCAATATTACAGCACAATTTTTTATAAATAGAAACATACTTATTCTAGGAAACTAATTTTACCATTTTCTCTGTTTAGAAGAACATAATTGTATTGTACTTATTCCACTACAACCTAAACAATTATTTGTTCAATTATTACGAAGCATTAAAAAGACCATCGG
Source organism: Bacillus sp. Xin1 (assembly GCF_013314535.1). Classification (GTDB taxonomy): domain Bacteria; phylum Bacillota; class Bacilli; order Bacillales; family Bacillaceae_G; genus Bacillus_A. The sequence goes on from NZ_JABUAE010000009.1 coordinate 103,153, forward strand.
GGATTTTTTCCAATGGCCTGCGTAATAGTAATGATCTAATGGATAACTACAATGTTGTAAAAACTTTAATGCAAAATATTTTCCATATATCAAATTATCCTCATCGTTACACCACACCTAACAGGTAGTTCCTTTTACTTGTGATACGGTTCACCACGATTAATCCGAAACGCCCGATATACTTGTTCTAAAAGCACCAATCTCATCAACTGATGCGGTAATGTCATTTTTGAGAATGAAAGTGATTCGTTAGAGCGCTTCATCACTTCCGAACTAAGCCCTAGTGATCCCCCAATAACAAATGCTATTTTACTTTTTCCATATGTAGCAAGACGATCAAGATTTGCTGAAAATTCTTCTGATGATTTTTGTTTTCCTTCAATTGCTAATGCAATCACATGCGTATCATCTGAAATTTTATCTAGTATGCGTATACCTTCCTTTTCTTTTACAATTAACATTTCTGCTTCACTTAAATTTTCCGGCGCCTTTTCATCCGGTAATTCAATCACTTCTACTTTTGCGTACGCAGAAAGTCGTTTTAAGTATTCTGCAATACCTTGTTTTAAATATTTTTCTTTTAATTTTCCAATCGAAATAATCGAGATATTCACACGTATTCCCCACCTTACAAACACGTTATCCACAAAACTTATCCACATATCCACAATAACTACCCACATATTGTGTGAGAATCTGTGTTCGATACAACATATGTCGCCTTGTTTTGACAAAATTCACATGTTTTTTCTTCTTTTTTTGAGTTATCCACATTGTTGATAACTGGTGCCACTTCACACTCATCCACAATGATATCTAATGCTAATTCTACATGTTCTAAACAACAAGGTAACTTCATATTTTTTCACCTCACTATTCCACAATAGAAAACAGGAGGACTATCCTCCTGTTTTCTTAATAATTTTGACTACCTAATTTCACCGTTGTTGTTGCTCGTTTTGTACCACGATAAAATGTCAGAGTCATTTTATCGTCAATTTTTTTATTATATAATACCGTTCGGAATCCGATAATATCGTTTATTTGCTTTCCGTCAACAGCCACAATTACATCATGTTCCCGAAGTCCTGCATTTGCACCAGGAGATGGGCTTTTCACATCTAAAATACAAACACCCGCTGCTACACTACCTGGTAAATGCAACGTTTCAGACCAATAATAATTCGGAATTTCATTTAAAGATCTAAGTTCAACCCCAACATACGGTCGTCTTACTTTTCCATGCTTTTCAAGCTCATTCATAACAGGAACTGCTCTTGTAACTGGAATAGCAAGTCCAATTCCCTCTACTTCTTTCGCTGCAATTTTCATTGAATTGATTCCAATTAATTGTCCTGCCGCATTTACCAGTGCACCGCCACTATTTCCTGGGTTAATAGCTGCATCTGTTTGCAATACTTCAACTTGCCAGTCATAGTGCCCATCCTGATCTAAGTCTACAGGAACAATTCTCTCATTTGCAGAAATAATCCCTTGCGTAACAGTTCCTGAGAATTGTAATCCAAGTGGGTTTCCAATTGCAATTACCGCTTCCCCACGACGAACTGTATTCGAATCTCCTATCTCAATGACTTTCTTTACATGTTTCGCATCTATTTCTAAAACCGCTAAATCTGTAACTACATCACTACCTAATACTTTACCAGGTACTTTTCTACCGTCGCTTAGGCTCACCTCAATACGATTTGCCCCTGCGACAACATGATGATTTGTTACGATATGAGCATGACCATTTGTTTTCTTATAAATCACACCTGATCCTGTCCCTGCTTCCGCATCTGCTTCTGAAAAATTATCACGTTGTATGTTAATAATTCCAACAACAGCCTCAGAAGCACGATCAACAGCATCTACAAATCCCGAATGTCCTACTCGCATTGTATTTGTTTGCGATGGTGTACCTTCGCTTGCTTCCGCTTGCTTCATTGTTTGTGAACCAGAATCAGAAAATAAAGGGGCTCCAAATGCAAACAATGAAGCCCCAACAATTGTTCCTGCTATACTAGAAATAACGATACCTTTGTGCTTCTTTTTACCAGTTCGTTTCATACGAAATTCTTCTTCATCAATAAAGGACATACTTGTTCACCAATCCTCCCGAAAACAACTATATTCTCCTTTATTGTTTACTAAAACCAAGAATTATACGTATTGAATTTTCGTTGGTGCCTTTGGATCCGTATCATGTATATCAAATGCTTCCCCAACTGCAAAACCTTTCTCTTCTAGCACCTGCGCAACAGACATACGTGCTAGTTCTTTCATATTATTATCTAAACTCAAATGCGCTAAATAAATATGTTTCGTCTCATCTGTGATAACATCAGTCATTGCAAGTGCAGCATCTTCATTAGAAACGTGACCTACATCGCTTAAAATACGTCGTTTTATACTCCATGGATAGCGTCCCATACGAAGCATTTCAACATCATGATTACTTTCAAATACAAAGGCATTTGCGCCTTTAATGATACCTTTCATGCGGTCGCTCACATACCCTGTATCTGTAATAAGGGCTAATTTCCTATCATTATGATGAAATGCATAAAACATCGGTTCTGCCGCATCATGAGAAACGCCAAACGATTCCACTTCAATATCTCCAAATGTTTTCACATCACCAATGGAGAAAACAAATTTTTGGTCCGTTGGAATATTACCAATTAAATGTTCCATAGCATTCCACGTTTTTTCATTTGCATACACAGGTAACTGATATTTACGTGCTAACACACCAAGACCTTTAATATGATCACTATGCTCATGAGTTACAAGAATGCCTGATATATCTTGAATATCCAATTCAGCTTGCCGAAATAAAGCTTCTGTCGCTTTCCCGCTCAAGCCTGCATCAACGAGCAATTTCTGTTTATCAGTTCCTACATATAGCGCATTTCCTGTACTGCCACTTGCAAGTACACTAAAATGCAAACTCATTTCTGCTCACTCCATTATTTTTTCTTTTTCATTTTCCTTTTCTTTCCCTAACTCAATAACTTGTCCCTCAATAGCATTTACAAAATAATCTACTTTCCGATCTGTTTTTAAATTCCATGTTGGAGCAAGCACTTGTATATTAGAAGCAGTAGATGTAACAAGAGTTGCATATCCAATCTGTGCTTCTTTAAAATGCGTATTTTGTTTTATTTCAATCTTAAAGAATAAATTTTCTAAAGCTGTTTGAGCTGTAATAATCTCTTGTTCTTTTGCTTTCTCATTCTCACCCATCTCTTTTAAATCAGTTAACATTGTTTGGGTATATGAAACAAATTCACCTTTTTCATTTACATCCACAACAATCATCCCATGATCATTATAAAAGATAGGTTTATCTTTATACTTTTGAAAAAAATAAATTTTTGTTGCTTCTGCCTTACCAAACTCATATTTCTGACCATCTAGCACATAATTTTTCAAGAAATCACTATATTTATCTTTAGACAGTGTCTTTGCATTTAGTAATGGTTCCTTTAATTTACTTACAATTGTGTTTCCATCTTGTAAACTAACTGTTTGGTTTTTTAAGGCACGGATATCCTCTTCTTTAAATACCTTATTTTTTGCTGTAATAAAGGAATCTTTCTTTGGTTCTTTTGGTAAATCACCAACTGTAATTTTATCATCTTTTAACTGTTGATCTACCTTTGTTTCTGCCATTAACTCTAATTGGTTACTATCTTGCTTTTGAATGAATTGAAACACGAGGAAGAGGTCTAAAATAAAAAAGGTAACAATAAATATTGTCTTAATCCGATTCCAGTCCAATTAGCTCTCCCTCCTTCTCTTCACTCCACTCAAGTACTTGATGATCTTCACCGTAAACCACATACCAAATCGGCTTTAAGCTTCCAGTTGCAACCTGCCCATTTGGTCCATTTGGTCCATTTTCTGGTACTAATTTATAACCAATTCCTATATCTTGAATTAACTTTTTATCTAGATTCGACTTTTTTTGTAATGATTCTATAACAGTCCATCCAGCCGGAAGTACGGTCTTTTTATCCTCATATTTATTAATCTCCAAATTAAATAATGGACGCTTATAGCTAATTAATTCTTCTGCTCCCCATACTTGTGTTAATGCAGTCATGCCTTCGCTATTAAATACTGGTAAATCTTCTTCATATAAACGGAACTTTGTTTTCCCTTTGGAATTTAGATAATCAAATCTATATGCATCTGTTAAGCCGCTATGACTATTAACAAATTCGAAACTTCTTTGCATAAGGATGTTTCCATACATACGTGCACCGCTAACCACGGATGAATTTGTATACTTTAACATTCGGTTCTGCTTATTGATTTGCATAAGACGAATACCATCCGTATAAGTTTCTTCTAATTCATTAGAAATAGGAGTCACATAACGCGGGTCACTAAATAGGACATTTTTAAATGATTCTACAGGCAAATCCCGTGTAAAATATAAAAAATCCTGCATTTCTGTTGAACCATCCGGTAAAAATATTCTTTTTGTATCATTTATGTCATAAGCAAAATAAGGTCTTGCTAAAGCTAAAAATTGATTTTGTGCATTTACAATGTCACTTAGATTTACACCTGTTAATGTCATTCTATACAATTTACGATGGTTATAAGAAACAAAATTCACATCAATATTTTGATCCCGACTTTTAGAAGGGTCAATAACAATACGATCAAAATTATACATATCTAACTTCTTATCTTTAATTGTTAATACGCCCCTAATCGCATCAAACGGAACCTCGGTCGGAAAGACAATCTCAATCTTCCCTTCTCCATGTACATAAGAGAGGAAATCACTTTTAGAGATAGAGCTCGTGATATCCTTAAAATCATGAAACTCACCTTTTTCAAGAACTCTATATAACAAGTTAATATTGTCTCTCTTTTCATTTACAAAATGCTTCTTATCCTTATGAACAATCATAGAAGATGGGACAATTACATTTGAAAAATCTTTTTTTAGTGCTTCTGCATTCCCTTGGACAAATTTTGTGCTTTGCATTGAATTAGAATCTGGTACGTACGTCCATAAATTAAAAGTAAGGAACAGACTAATGACAACTAGATTAATCAGAACAATGGTTTTAAAGTTCTCCATATTCATTCCCAATCGTCCTCTTCTTCCTTCGCCATTGGAAGAGTGAAATAAATCGTTGTTCCTTTTCCTTCTTCACTTTTTGCCCAAATCGATCCACCATGTGCCACAATCATTTCTTTAGCAATAGCTAAACCTAAGCCCGTTCCACCCATCTGCCTTGAACGCGCTTTATCTACACGATAGAAACGTTCAAAAATCTTCTCTACATTTTCTTTTGGGATACCCATTCCCTGGTCACTCACACTAATTTCTAACATATCTTCTCGATCACGCAAGCGATATGTTACTGTTCCACCTTCAGGAGAATATTTTAAAGCATTCGAAATAATGTTATATAAAACTTGTGTAATTTTATCAGCATCCATATCAATGAATCGAGACTTCTTAGAGAATGAACGTTTAAAGATTACATTTTGTTCTTTTGACATTTCAAAACGATCGATAACATTATTAAAGAAATCTGTAAAGTCTACCCATTCCTTCATTAAACGATGTTCTGTACTATCTAATTTAGATAATTGTAACAATGCATTTACAAGTCGAATCATTCTTTCCGTTTCTTCTTGTGTAACTGTTAAAAATTGCGGTGCAATATTTGGGTCTTGCCATGCACCATCACTAAGTGCCTCTAAATAGCTACGCATCGTTGTTAACGGTGTCCGTAGTTCATGTGACACGTTCGCCACAAACTCACGGCGCTCACGATCAATACGCTCTTGTTCTGTCACATCATATAATACAGCGATTAAACCATTTGCTTTACCTGTTTCCTTTTGAATAACGGAAAAACTAGCTCGCAGAATATACGGTTCATTTCGCGTACTAAAATCTAATAACACAGAATCTGGTTCTTCATAGAGATGATCAAGTGTAAACTCCTCTTGAATGCCCAACACTTCTAAAACAGACTGATCTAATGCCGTTTCACGTGAAACGTTTAACATCTTTTCTGCAGGGTCATTTAATAAAATAATATCTCCTTTTCGATCAGTAGCGATTACTCCATCTGTCATATGAGATAAAACAGACGAAAGCTTACGTCTTTCACTTTCAGTCGAAGAACGTGCTTGTTGTAATTTTTTTGATAAATTATTAAACGCTAATGCCAATTGACCGATCTCATCGTGACTATGGACTTTTACTTTACGAGAGTAATTTCCCTTTGCCATTTCAATTGCTTGTCTTCGCATATCTGAAATTGGTCTTGTAATTGTTTGAGCTAATAAAATTCCTAAAACTGCCGTTACTAATAAAGCAATCACTGTCCCGGTTGCAAAAATTTGATTGATATCCTTCATCTGCTTATAAACATCTTCCATAGAAGCAACGATGTGAATGACACCTATTATGTTCCCCTTATCATTTTCAATTGGGGTTGCCATAACTTGAACGCGATGTCCAGTAGTTCCATCCTTCTCAATTTTTCCTTCAGCTTTTTTTTGGACAAGGGCCCTTTGGACTGATATGTCTGTTACTGTTTTCCCTACCATGCCTTGTTTAGATGGAGATGGATTAGATATGGCTAATAAACGCCTATCCTTGTCAATAACACGTACTTCTTGAATATCCTTTTTCCGGTCTAAAGCAAAATCAGTAATTGATGTTTTAAGTGCCTCATCTAAAGGTACATCATTTTTTTCACGCTCTTTTGCAAACTCTTGTTTCAAGTTATAAGACAGTAAATTTGTTTGCTGCGTTAATGAATCTTTAAAACTTTGTACGAGACTCTTCTCAAGTTCCCGAACAAAATATACACCAATAACCTGCATCGCTATCAAAATTAATAGCATGTATATGAGCACAAACTTCAAATGAATCGATTGAAAAAAACCAACTTTCTTCATATACTATTCCTGCTCTGGGTCACGCAAGTAATACCCTACTCCACGTCTTGTTACAATTAAAGTTGGATGACTTGGGTTATCTTCAATTTTTTCACGCAAACGACGTACTGTCACATCTACTGTACGTACATCCCCAAAATAATCGTAACCCCAAACCGTCTGTAATAAATGCTCACGTGTCATAACTTGTCCTAAATGTTTCGCCAAGTAGTGAAGCAATTCAAATTCACGATGAGTAAGTTCAATGCTTTCTTCTCTTTTCGTTACACTGTACGCATTTGGATTAATAACGATTGGTCCAATAACCATTTCTGTGTTTTCTTCTTTTTCAGCTGCTCCGCCTTGTTGATGGCGGCGTAAGTTTGCTTTCACACGTGCCAATAATTCACGTGTACTAAACGGTTTTGTTACATAATCGTCTGCACCAAGCTCAAGCCCTAATACTTTATCGATTTCAGAGTCTTTTGCAGTTAGCATAATAATCGGCATTTCAGAGCTTTTTCGTATTTCACGACAAACTTCTAATCCATCTTTTCCTGGTAACATAATATCTAATAAAACCATATCTGGTTGTTCTTCATTTGCCTTTTCAATGGCTTCATCTCCATCATGTGCCATTACAATTTCAAAGCCTTCTTTTTCTAAATTAAATTTTAAAATATCTGCAATCGGTTTTTCATCATCAACGACTAAGATTTTCTTTCCCATCATTGTTTGTTTCCTCCTAATAAAAATATGGTCAATCATTCTCAAACATTCACAACTATTTGTATGGTATATAACCAAATAATCGTATCCTTTGTTTGAGTATTTTCTCCTCTATTCTCATAGAATCACGTATGATCCACATATAAATGGAACATGTACCATCTACAGAAAAACCCCTAGCTTCAACTGCTAGAGGCTCCTCATTCTATTGTAAAATAACTACTCTCATTTGTAAAATTGAACAAATAAAAAGGATATTAAGTGGGCCCACTTAATATCCTGAGAGTGGCTCGGGACGGAATCGAACCGCCGACACGAGGATTTTCAGTCCTCTGCTCTACCGACTGAGCTACCGAGCCAAAACATATATATAAAACCACTAATGGTGGTATAAACAAAAGTGGCGGTCCCGACCGGGGTCGAACCGGCGATCTCCTGCGTGACAGGCAGGCATGTTAACCACTACACCACGGGACCACAAAACATATATAAAGACATGACCCGTACGGGATTCGAACCCGTGTTACCGCCGTGAAAGGGCGGTGTCTTAACCACTTGACCAACGGGCCACGAAAAATAAAATGGTGAGCCATGAAGGACTCGAACCTTCGACCCTCTGATTAAAAGTCAGATGCTCTACCAACTGAGCTAATGGCTCATACTCACCAACGTCATATTTTCGTGACGACAAGAGTTATCATATCATAATAGCTTTTATTTTTACAATACCTTTTTTATATTTTTTTATAAAAGATAAGAAAAAACTCATGTTCACATGAGTTTTTTCTTACATAAACCAATTCTATATCAATTAACCACCGTATACGTTACGAACGATGTTTGTTTGATTACGATCTGGACCAACAGAGAACATAGATAATTGGATACCTGTTAATTGAGACACACGCTCTACATAATGTCTTGCATTTTCAGGAAGCTCATCTAATGATTTTACACCAGTAATATCTTCTGTCCAACCTGGAAGCTCTTCATATACAGGCTCACATTTCGCTAAAATGTTTAAGTTTGCTGGCACTTCATCCAGAACTTCTCCATTATATTTATAAGCGATACAGATTTTCACAGTTGGAATACCTGTTAATACGTCGATAGAGTTTAAAGATAGATCTGTTAAACCACTTACGCGGCGTGCGTGTCTAACAACAACGCTGTCAAACCAACCTACGCGGCGTGGACGACCAGTTGTTGTACCATATTCACGACCGACTTCACGAATTTGATGACCAATTTCATCATGAAGTTCAGTAGGGAATGGTCCGTCACCAACACGGCTTGTATATGCTTTACATACACCTACTACACGATTAACTTTTGAAGGACCAACACCAGAACCGATTGTTACGCCACCAGCAACTGGATTAGAAGACGTAACAAATGGATACGTACCTTGGTCGATATCTAGCATAACACCTTGTGCACCTTCAAATAATACACGACGACCTTCATCTAATGCATCATTTAATACGACAGATGTATCGCATACATATTGTGCGATTTGTTGTCCATACTCAAAGTACTCTTCGAAAATTTCTTCTACACTGAAACCTTCTGTATCGTACATTTTTTCAAATAAACGATTCTTTTCTGCTAAACTGCGCTCAAGCTTTTCTTTAAATGCTTCACGATCTAATAAATCAGCCATACGAATACCAATACGAGCAGCTTTATCCATATATGCAGGACCGATACCTTTTTTCGTTGTACCGATTTTATTATCACCTTTACTCTCTTCTTCTAACTCATCTTGTTTTAAATGATAAGGTAAAATAACGTGAGCACGGTTACTAATACGTAAGTTATCAGTGCTTACACCACGATCATGTAAGTATTTTAACTCTATAAGTAATGCTTTTGGATCTACTACCATACCGTTTCCGATAACACAAATTTTTTCTTTATAGAAAATACCAGATGGAATTAAGTGTAATTTATACTTAACACCGCCGAAAACAATTGTATGTCCTGCGTTGTTTCCACCTTGATATCTTGCAACTACTTCCGCATGCTCAGAAAGAAAGTCAGTAATTTTACCTTTTCCTTCGTCGCCCCATTGTGTTCCTACAACTACTACTGAAGACATTATTCAAGCACCTCCGCAATTTTCAAACGAACTTTTCAAACAATATAATTGTACCAAAATGAAAAGAGAAGTCAATTTAAAAACGAACATTTTTTTATGTTTTATCTGTTTCGTTCGTAAGAATTCTTTATTCACACCATGAAAGCCCTATCTTTTATTTATAAAAAAAGAAACACATCTTATTATAAGAAATGTGTTTCTTTTTTATACTCCTACTATGCCGGCGGCGCATGTCCATCTTCAAAACGTCGCTCTAAGTTTACGAATTTGTTAAATTCCTTCACGAATGCGAGTTCTACAGAACCTACCGGACCATTACGTTGCTTTGCAATAATAATTTCAATCGTGTTTTTATTTTCTGTTTCACGATCATAGTAATCTTCACGATACAAGAACGCCACAATATCGGCGTCCTGCTCAATACTTCCCGATTCACGAATGTCAGACATCATCGGACGTTTATCTTGACGAGATTCAACACCACGAGAGAGCTGAGATAAGGCAATAACAGGAACCTGTAGCTCACGCGCAATTCCTTTTAATGTACGGGAAATTTCAGACACTTCCTGCTGACGGTTTTCACCAGATTTCCCACTACCTTGAATAAGCTGTAAGTAATCGATTAAAATCATGCCAAGTCCCTGTTCTTGCTTTAATCTACGGCATTTCGCACGAATTTCACTAACACGAATTCCCGGCGTATCGTCAATATATATTCCAGCATTTGAAAGACTTCCCATTGCCATTGTCAACTTTGCCCAATCATCTGAAGTTAATGAGCCCGTACGAAGCCTTTGCGCATCAATATTTCCTTCCGCACAAAGCATACGCATAACAAGCTGATCAGCCCCCATCTCTAAACTAAAAATCGCGACATTTTCATCTGTTTTAGTCGCCACATTCTGCGCGATATTCAGTGAAAATGCCGTTTTTCCCACCGAAGGACGGGCTGCCACAATGATTAAATCGTTACGCTGAAATCCCGCTGTCATCTTATCTAATTCAGTAAATCCAGTCGGTATCCCTGTAACTTCACCTTTTTGATTATGCAAAAGTTCAATTTTATCATAAGCATCTACAAGAACATCCTTAATATTCTGGAATGCTTTTGCATTTGTTTGATGTGATACTTCTAATATTTTTTTCTCCGCTTCATTTAGCAAGCCTTCTACATCATCTTCGCGTTCATAACCATCTGATACAATGTGAGTTGCCGTTCGAATCAAACGACGCAAAAGTGCTTTTTCCGCAATAATACGTGCATAATACTCTACGTTAGCAGCTGTTGGAACAGCCTCCGCTAATTCAGCTAAATAGGAAACACCACCAACTTCTTCTAACAACCCTTGGTCAGCAAGTGCTGCTGTTGCGGTAACTAAATCAATTGGTTCTCCTTTATCAGATAGTTCAAGCATAACCCCAAAAATCTTTTGGTGTGCTGTCCGATAAAAAGATTCAGGTAGCAGCAGTTCTGAAGCCGAAGTTAGCGCATCTTGATCAAGGAAAATCGCCCCTAGAACTGCTTGTTCGGCCTCTATATTATGCGGAGGTGTACGATCAGCAAATACATCACTCATACGCAATCCTCCTTGCCTAACTTATTTTTATTGCTCACTAACATGAACTTTTACTGTTGCTGTTACTTGAGGATGTAATTTTACAATTACGTTTGTATATCCTAATGCACGAATTGCATCGTCCATTTCAAATTTACGTTTATCAAGCTTAATATTATGAGCTTTTTGCATTGCATCTACAATTTGTTTGCTTGTAATAGAGCCGAATAAACGACCGCCTTCACCAGATTTTGCTTTTAGCTCTACTGTTAATTTTTCTAATGTTTCTTTTAGTTTTTTGGCATTTTCAAGTTCAGCTGCTGCGTCTTTTTCTTCTTTGCGCTTTTGTGCTTCTAACGTCTTCATACTACTGTTATTTGCTTCAGCAGCTAACCCTTGTTTTAATAAGAAGTTATTTGCGTAACCGTCCGGTACATTTTTTACTTCTCCTTTTTTCCCTTTACCTTTTACGTCTTTTAGAAAGATTACTTTCATGATTGTGTGCCTCCCTGTAAATAGTCATCAATAACAAATTGAAGTTTATCTTCCGCTTCATCAACCGTTATATTTTTCATCTGTGTAGCGGCATTTGTTAAATGTCCACCGCCCCCTAGGTTTTCCATAATTAGCTGTACGTTCACTTCTCCTAAAGAACGCCCACTAATTCCGATAAAGTTTTCCCCACGTTTTGCGATAACAAAAGATGCAATTACACCTGTCATCGTCAACAACGTATCAGCTGATTGCGCAATTAATACTTGATCATAATACTCATCACCAGCTACTTTGGCAATCGCAATTCCATTTTTATAAATGTAAGCATTTTGAATCGTTTTTGCAACTCGTAAATACTGCGCCATATCTTCTTTCAGTAATTCTTGTACAAGAACTGTATCCGCTCCATGTGAACGTAAGTAAGAAGCTGCATCAAATGTACGAGCACCTGTCCGAAAAGTAAAGCTTTTTGTATCTACTATAATACCAGCCAGTAATGCTGTCGCTTCTAGCATTGTCATTTTTAAACGTTTCGGCTGATATTCAAGGAGCTCTGTTACAAGCTCAGCTGTCGAAGATGCATATGGCTCCATGTATACAAGAAGAGGATCCTCAATAAATTCTTCACCACGTCGATGATGGTCAATTACAACCACATTTTCTATCTTATGCAAAAGTTTTTCCTCCATCACCATGGAAGGTTTATGAGTATCAACAACAACAAGCAATGAATCATCAGTTGCAAATTCCATGGCCTGCTGCGGCGTAATAAAATGAGACCATAATTCCTCATTTTGTTTCACTTTATCCATCAAACGTTTAATACCCTTATCAGAATCATTCTCGTCTAATACAATGTACCCTTCACGTTCGTTTAACTGTGCTACTTTTAAAATGCCAATGGCTGCTCCGATTGCATCCATATCAGGAGCCCTATGGCCCATGATAATTACATTACTGCTCTCCAATACTAAATCTTTTAATGCATGTGAGATAACCCTTGCACGTACACGCGTACGTTTTTCAACCGGATTTGTTTTACCGCCATAAAACTTCACTTTTCCTGTTGCTTGTTTAATCGCAACTTGGTCTCCACCTCGTCCTAAAGCAAGATCTAAACCCGATTGAGCCATTGCACCAAGCTCTGATAAAGATAAGTCTCCCGATCCTACACCAACGCTTAGTGTAAGTGGAATATTTCGTTTTGATGTTTCTTCACGTACTTGATCTAAAATATCAAACTTTCCCTTCTCCATTTGCGCCAAAATACTTTCGTTTAACACAATGAAAAAACGCTCTGATGAAGCTCGTTTTAAATATGCACCATATTTGAGGGCCCACTCATTTAAACGTGATGTCACCAAGCTCGTGATGTTCGTACGTAATTGATCATCCAATCCTTGTGTAACTTCATCATAATTGTCCAAATAAATAATCGCGAGAACTGTACGCTGATCCTCATACATTTTTTCAATTTCTGTTTGCTCTGTTACATCAAAAAAGTAAATTAACTTTTCCTCTTTCCTTACAAACACACGAAACTTACGATTATTTAAAGATACAATATCATCAGCTGTTTCTCCTTTAATAAAAAGGAGTAAGGTTTCTGACATGTCATACAAATGCCAACCCGCTAAGGAATGTTGCCCCAAACAAGAAGAAAAGTAAGGATTTGCCCAATCAATTCCATAGTCCTTATTGTATAACAAAATACCAATTGGCATTTGATTAAATGCCTCATTACTGACTTTTTTTACCCTTGTAATCATATCCGTTGTATACTTTTCAAAATTCCTCTGAAAAGCTAGCTCAGACCGAATCACCAAAAAGAGTACAATACAAAAAATAAAAAAAGCGACCATTCCCATTATCCAGTAAAAGTAACCAAGAATGGCAATAAGCACAAACATGAAAAAAGCCAATACATAAACAGGATATAAAAACCTCTGTCTCTTATAAAATTCAGGCATGTATCCAACTCCTATAAAATAAAACTAACATAAATAGGAAATCATTCCATTCCTATTTATGTTTAGTCGAACAGATTAAACACCCCAAAGTTAAACTTCCACTAAAAAGCTTGCGTCACATAATAAACTTTATATAAATACAAATCGAAAAGCCTTATTTTTCAGATAGGAGAGAGAATCCAACCATGCATAGAAGCGGTCATACCCTATTCCTGCCCCATGCCAAGTTAAAACAAACGGAGAAACGAGTGTAAATTACCTTTTGTTTTCATAGCATTAACTTATATGCACAAAACCTAAAGTACGATTGATAATGAGAGTTTCACTGATTTCATCCCTCGTTCTCACTTATTTTGATTGTATTTTAGAACGTAATGAAAAGCTTAAATCAATTATACCTAAGATTGTCACTAGAGGAAACAGCATCGGGATTACCATACATACGACAAAGCTGAGAATAGGAATCGCCTTTGCATAACCCTTTGCATATGCAAAAAAAGCTATAAATGCAAATCCTTGGAATAAAAGAAGCAATGAAAAGATGGCATATAAATTAGAAAATGCCATATATACATATGAATCTGATTCGACTTTCATAAATGTTGAAAGCAAAATAAATACAACATAATACCAAACAATACTTTTTGGTAATCGGATATTTCTAAACTTAGGCCATGGTGCTATAGTATACTTCAATCTCTTTAAAACATTACCTGCTATTAATACTGTAATCCAAGAATATATTAAAGAAACCATTACAAGCAAACTTGGCAAAAGAATTCGAAGCATATCACTGAATTGCCCTAACAAATCTTTTTGCTCTTGACTAATTGGCGCACCCGCTGCCTTCATTATTTTTTCACTTTGCTCCATTCCTTGTTTGAACATATCTTGCATTTGCTTAAGAAAATCCATATTAAAAAATTGTATACTCACAACATAAACAAGTACAAAATTAAGCAGATATACAAGCATTCCTACCAATAATATTTCTATTGGCCCTTTCTTTTTCTTATAAATATATCCTAAAGAAATGCCTATTACGCCTGACATGAATGTATTCACAAGACTAAGTGGCGAACTAATAATAATAGTAACAAAAATTGATGCTCCAAAAAACATACATGTACTAGAAAACGGGTATCTTACTATAAACAATAAAAAGGGTAATGGTAGTGCGAATATTGCAACCATACTTATAACAGGTATATACAAGAATGTTAAAAGTAAAACCGCATATACCGCTAACAAAACTGCCCCTTCTGTAATAAGCCTTGTACGCTTCATTTTTTACCTCTCTTTCCGAAAAGAAAAGCATAGCAAAATGCACAGTAGAGTCTCACTCTACTGTGCATTTCATACGCTATTATTCACCAACATATGGTAAAAGTGCCATTTGACGAGCACGTTTAATTGCAACTGTAAGTTTGCGTTGGTATTTTGCGCTTGTTCCCGTTACACGACGAGGTAAAATTTTACCACGCTCAGAAACGAAACGTTTTAATAAATCAACATCTTTATAGTCGATGCGAGTGATGCCGTTAGAAGTGAAGAAACACACCTTACGACGTTTCGCACGTCCACCTTTGCGTCCTGCCATGTCTATTTCCCTCCATTCTTTGTTAGAAATAACCGATCTATACCATTAGAATGGTAAATCGTCGTCCGAAATATCAATCGGTTGGCCTACATTTGAAAATGGGTCGTCATTCTTTGTAAATCCAGAGTTACCTGAATTACCAGATTGACCAAATGGGTTAGAGCCTTGGTTACCGTAACCAGCTCCTGATGGTTGCTGATTGAATGAACCGCGTTGCTCCCCACCGCCATTACGCGGCTCTAAAAATTGTACGCTCTCCGCAAGAACTTCTGTTACATATACACGTTTACCATCTTGTCCCTCATAATTACGAGTTTGAAGACGTCCATCTACGCCTGCTAAGCTACCTTTTTTCAAATAATTTGCCACGTTTTCTGCTTGTTTACGCCATATTACACAATTAATAAAGTCAGCTTCACGCTCACCTTGTTGATTCGCAAATGCACGATTCACAGCTAACGTGAAAGTAGCTACCGCAACACCATTGGGCGTGTAACGTAAGTCAGGGTCCTTAGTTAAACGACCAACGAGGATAACACGATTCATCAATCGAACCACTCTCCCTATATATCTTAATTATTTTTCTTCTTCTTTAACAACGATGTGACGAAGGATATCTTCGTTGATCTTAGCTAAACGGTCGAATTCGTTAATCGCTTCTGCGTTAGCATTCACGTTTAAGATCATGTAGAAACCTTCACGTAAGTCGTTGATTTCGTAAGCTAAACGACGCTTACCCCACTCTTTCGTGTTAATGATTTCTGCACCATTGTTTGTTAAAACACCTGCGAAACGTTCAACTAAAGCCTTTTGAGCTTCTTCTTCAACGCCAGGACGAATGATGTACATAATTTCGTATTTTTTCATTACACTTTCACCTCCTTTTGGTCTAAACGGCCCATAATGGGCAAGGAGCAATTAATTATATAGTAATTACTCACGAGTTTAGATTATATCATAGTAAGTTAGATGAATCAACTAACCAATAAATAAAAAACTTGGCAAACATATGATAGGTTCACCAAGTTGATATCTCTATTTTTTCCTAGGAAATATTGATTTACACGTTAAAACGGAAGTGCATAACATCTCCATCTTTTACGATATACTCTTTTCCTTCTAGACGTACTTTTCCTGCTTCTTTAGCAGCTGTCATAGAACCGTTCTCCATTAAGTCATCGTATGAAACTGTTTCAGCACGAATAAATCCACGCTCGAAGTCTGTATGAATAACACCAGCACATTGAGGTGCCTTCATGCCTTGTTTGAACGTCCATGCACGTACTTCTTGTACACCAGCTGTGAAATAAGTAGCTAGTCCTAATAAGTCGTATGCAGCACGAATTAACTGATCTAAACCAGATTCTTCAATCCCTAACTCTTCAAGGAATACTTTTTTCTCTTCCTCATCTAGCTCAGCTATTTCCGATTCAATTTTTGCACAAACAACAATTACTTGTGAATTTTCATTTGCTGCAAATTCTTTTACCATCTTTACATATTCGTTTTCAGATGGATCCATAATATCATCTTCACTTACGTTAGCTACATAAAGCATTTCTTTTGTTGTCAATAGGTGAAGTCCTTTAACAATCTTCATTTGTTCGTCTGTAAATTCAACAGTACGAGCTGGTTTCCCTTCTTCGAATGCCTCTTTTAAACGAACTAAAATTTCGTGCTCATATACTGCTTCTTTATCTTTTTGTCTCGCTAATTTTGCCACACGTTCAATACGTTTATCTACAGATTCTAAATCCGCTAAAATCAATTCTAAATTGATCGTTTCAATATCATCGATTGGATCTACTTTTCCTGAAACGTGTGTAATATTTTCATCTTCAAAACAACGAACAACTTGGCAAATCGCATCTACTTGGCGAATATGAGATAAGAATTTGTTTCCTAGTCCTTCACCTTTACTTGCACCCTTTACGATACCTGCAATATCAGTAAACTCAAATACAGTTGGAACAGTTTTTTTCGGTTCAACTAGTTCTGTTAGTTTATTTAAGCGTTCATCTGGTACCTCTACAATCCCTACGTTCGGATCAATTGTACAGAATGGGTAGTTTGCAGATTCTGCTCCCGCTTGTGTAATTGCATTAAATAATGTTGATTTCCCTACGTTTGGTAAACCAACAATCCC
This sequence comes from Bacillus sp. Xin1, assembly GCF_013314535.1. Taxonomy (GTDB): domain Bacteria; phylum Bacillota; class Bacilli; order Bacillales; family Bacillaceae_G; genus Bacillus_A. The sequence continues at coordinate 120,680 of NZ_JABUAE010000009.1, forward strand.
AGCCGTTAATCCCATATTTTTCACTCCTATGTCTCAATCTTCCATCATTATAGATAGTAACGAATAAAATGACAAGTTCCCTAAAAGTCCAAAAAAGTAACAGCCACCTGAAGCGACTGTTACTTTTTCTCTATTCTTCGTGCCTTACAAGAACTTTTTTCACCTTACGATCAAACTCTCTTCGAGGAATCATTACCGAATGGCCACATCCCTCGCACTTAATGCGGATATCCATTCCCATACGAATAATTTTCCAACGATTTGCACCACACGGATGGGCCTTCTTCATCTCCACAACATCGTACAAGTTATATTGCTTTTGTTCCACTCTCCAAACTCCCCTCGTTATTAATTTGCTTGTTGATTAACCATCTCTTTACGATTATATAAAACCATATGTGGATATGGAATCTCAATGCCGTTTAAATCAAGGCGATTTTTAATTTCTTTACGAAGCGCTCTAGCAATAGGTGCATGCTGCATCGGTTCCACTTCAGCAATTACACGGAGCACAACTTCAGATGCACCAAGTGTTTGAACACCTAATAATTGTGGTGTTGCTACCATTTTCTCATATTTTCCTGGTAATTCTTCTAATAACTCTTCAATTATTCGTTCTGCTCTTGCTATATCACTTTCATAAGAAATTGATACATCGACAAATGCTACGCTATTACTAATAGAAAAGTTTGTTACTTGTGTAATACTACCATTTGGCAAAATATGAACTTCTCCCGTCCAACTTTTTAATTTTGTTGTACGTAATCCAATTTCTAAAACTACACCTTCAAATTGGCCGATGCGAACATAATCACCAACAGAAAATTGATCTTCTAATAAAATAAATAACCCTGTAATGACATCTTTTACTAAACTTTGAGCACCAAAACCGACTGCTAAACCGATTACCCCAGCCCCAGCTAATAAACCTGATGCATTAATATTAAATACGCCTAAAATCGCGATTAACATAATGAACATAACAACGTACGCTACAATATTTTCAAGCAACTTAGCTACCGTAACCGTACGTCGCTCTGAAATTTGAATTGGCGAGCGGCTTCCCATACGAAACGCATTTCTAACAATTGCTCTTGCAATACGTACTACTATCATACCTGCTACTAAAATAACTAAAATCTTTAACGTTACAACCCCAATATACTCCCAGCGATTTGAGTCCATTAAATATTTCAGTATGGTATCAAACCATTTATTTAATACATCCATACCATTCTACCTCTCCAAAAAAATTTTCTTTTCATCCATTCATTCTTTATTGTATCAGAAGTTTTCTCTATTTCTGCAAAAAATTTATTACCTTTTTTGCGTTTGTTTGCTTTGATCTAGGTATAAAATGTCATGAATATATATATACTAGTACTATTATTTCTGGTTTTATAAATGGCTTGCAAAAATAGAGGACTTATAATTTTTTCCATATTACGAAATAAAATCTATACCTAAAAAACTTTACAGTGAATCGTAAAATTTATCAGAAGGATGGATGATTCATGAATATAGGAAATTTCCGCTTGCCTTTTTTTGAAAAAAAATCGCAGAATGTTATGCATCACGATTTAGAAGCTTGTACAACAATTAGTGATTTTCTCTTCTCACACATACCTATTCATGAAACGAAACCCCTCAGCATAATTTGTATTGGAACAGATCGTTCAACCGGTGATGCACTTGGTCCATTAGTTGGATCTAAACTAGAACAAATGAACATTCAAAATTTCCACGTATTTGGCACACTTGATGAACCAATTCATGCACTAAACTTAGAGGATAATATCCAGAATATTCAAACCTCAATTCCTGATTCTTTTATTATTGCAATTGATGCTTGCCTTGGGAAATCTCAAAACATCGGTTCCATAACTGTTGGTGAAGGACCTAGTAAGCCTGGAGCAGCAATGAATAAAAAGTTACCTGCAATTGGTGATCTACATATACATGGCATCGTAAACTTAAATGGTTTCATGGAATTTTTTGTGTTGCAAAATACAAGATTAAGTCTCGTTATGAAAATGGCCGATATTATTGCCCAAAGTATAAAGGAAACAGATCAAAAATTATCCGTATTAAAAAAAGCAAACCATCTATAAATAAAAAGATGGTTTGCTTTTTAGTTTTCCCCAGATAATAATTCTAAAATACGATTTAAATCTTCTTTATTGAAAAATTCTATTTCAATTTTTCCTTTTTCTTTCTTTGTTTCTTTGATTTTTACACCTGTTCCAAACTTTTCTCTCAACAATGTTTCACGCTCTTCAAAAAATATATTTCGTTCTTGTTTTACTTTCTTTGTTTCACGTGAAACTCGCTGATGCATCTGTTGAACAATTTGCTCTAACTGCCTAACATTTAATCCTTCCTTTTCAATACGCTTCAATAAAGACTTTAGCTGTTCTTCGTCTTTGATTGTAAGTAATGTCCGTCCATGTGCCATAGATAGATTTCCATCTGCAATCATTTCTTGAACAAATGAAGGAAGGGTAAGCAAACGAACATAATTAGCAATGTATGGCCTACTTTTTCCAAGACGCTTTGCTAATTGTTCTTGCGTTACATTCAGCTCATCCATTAGCATTTGATACGCCAAAGATTCTTCCATTGGATTTAAATCTTCACGTTGTAGATTTTCCAACAAGGCAAACTCCATCATTTGCTGTTCATTTAATTCTCGAACAACAGTTGGAACTGTTTCAAGATGTGCCTCTTTTGCAGCACGGTATCTTCTTTCACCAGCAACAATTTCATATCCTTTAATACTTTTCCTTACGATTAAAGGTTGTAAGATGCCATGTTCTTTAATAGATGCTGCCAATTCTTGAATTGCTTCTTTTTGAAAGCTTTTACGCGGTTGATAGGGGTTTGGCCTTAATTCATTTAGTGCAATTTCTTGAATTTTCTCTTCTTCTTTCACATCTAAATCTGGAAAGAACGCATTAATCCCTCTTCCTAATCCCTTAGCCACCAGCAATCACTTCCTCTGCTAAATCTATATATACTTCTGCACCCCTTGATTTAGCGTCATACTGCATAATTGGTTTCCCATGACTTGGCGCTTCACTCAAGCGAACATTGCGTGGGATAATCGAACGATATACTTTATCTCGGAAATACTTCTTCACTTCATCTATAACCTGAATTCCTAAGTTTGTACGTGCATCTAACATCGTTAATAGTACACCTTGAATCGCTAAATTTTTATTTAAATGCTTTTGTACAAGTCGAACTGTATTCAGTAATTGACTCAATCCTTCCAGTGCGTAGTATTCACACTGAACGGGAATAATAACGGAATCCGCTGCTGTTAGTGCATTAATTGTTAATAAGCCTAAAGATGGGGGACAATCAATAATAATATAATCATATTCATTACGAATTGGTTGCAAAGCCCTCTGTAAACGAACTTCCCGGGAAATGGTTGGTACCAGTTCAATCTCAGCACCTGCCAATTGAATTGTAGCAGGTAGAACATCTAAGTTTTGAGTTGCAGTTTTCCGAATAACTCCTTGAACTTCTGCATCTTCCACAAGAACATTATAAATACATTGATCTAACTCCGACTTTTCAATTCCTACACCTGTTGTTGCGTTTCCCTGAGCATCAATGTCAATAAGCAGTACTTTTTTCCCTACCTGTGCCAATCCAGCTCCTAGGTTAACAGACGTTGTTGTTTTTCCTACACCGCCTTTTTGATTAGCAATAGCAATGATTTTTCCCATGATGTCACCTACTTTCAACCTTTCTGTCTTATTCTAAAAATAATTATGTTTATTGTAACACGAAATAAAATTTTTTCTTTTGCATCCTTATTAAACTTCAAAATTTATTCTAAAACTCCTTCTTCATTTAAAAAGAAAAATATAGGAAAAAAAAGACCTCCCCAAAATGGTGAGATCTATATCACATACAAATTATTTTTTTTTAGGAATCTTAATTGTGATCTGATAATACTCATCAAACTCTTCTTCTTCAGAATTGACATTCAGTCCACTATTTGCAACCATTTGTAATGATTGTCTAATTGTATTCATCGCAATTCTCATGTCACGACTTACTGCTTTTTGTTTTGCCTTACGCTTTGGTTTTACTTCCTCCAATAGCTTAGCAATACGTTCCTCAGCCTGTTTTACATTTAATTGCTTTTCTATAATTTCTTGTAAAACCTTCAACTGCAATTCCTCATTTTTCAAGGGAATCAGAGCACGAGCGTGACGTTCTGTAATACTCTTTTCTAACAATGCTTGTTTGATTTCCTCAGGCAACTTTAATAGTCGCAACTTATTTGCAATTGTTGATTGCCCTTTTCCGAGCCTCTGCGCTAACGCCTCTTGTGTTAAATTATGTAACTCAATTAGCTTTTGATAAGCAACAGCTTCTTCAATTGCTGTTAACTCTTCACGTTGTAAGTTCTCAATTAGAGCAACGGAAGCCGTTTCCGTATCATTTAAGTTTTTAATAATTGCCGGAACCTTTTCCCATCCTAATTTCGTTGCAGCACGAAAACGTCTTTCCCCGGCAATAATTTCATACTTATCTTCTTCATATTGCCTTATAACAATTGGTTGAATAAGTCCATGTGTACGAATGGTCAATGCAAGTTCATCGATTCGTGCATCATCAAAAACTGTACGCGGTTGGTAACGATTCGGAATAATATTAGCTATCGGGATTTCTTGTATTTCTTCATATATCTTTTTATCTATTTCTTCATGGCTTTCGTCTTGTAATTCGAATTCGCTCTCTTTATCTCCAAAGCCAAATAAACGAGAAAACGTATTTTTCATACATATTCCACCACCTTTGGGCCTATTGAATGTCCTACACAAAAATGTTTCCTATGAAACATTTACGTTTTCATTTATATAATTTAATCTTACGTCTAATAAGATTTACTTTTCAATAGGTAATTTATTGGGTGTCCCTGGCTTACGCGGATATTTCTTTGGTGTTTTGCGCTTTTTCATGATTGATAGAATGTTACGTTCACTTTCTTCAAATGGTAATTGGAAAGTAGAAATTTCTTTCAGCTCACCGCCAAGCACTTCTAAAGCATACTTACCATTTTCGATTTCTTCATTGGCAGCTGCACCTTTCATTGCGATAAATGTCCCACCTACTTTTACAAGTGGTAAACATAGCTCGCTTAGTACAGAAAGACGCGCTACCGCACGCGCCATCACAATGTCAAACGATTCACGTACACCCTCTTTTTTCCCGAATGTTTCAGCACGATCATGGCAGAACGCAACATCACTTAACTCTAATTTTTGTGCTAAATGATTTAAAAAATTTATACGTTTTTGCAATGAATCTACAATTGTTATTTTTAAATGCGGGAAACAAATTTTCAATGGAATACTTGGGAATCCGGCACCTGCACCAACATCACAAATGGAAAATGGTTTTGAAAAGTCACAATAAAAGGCAGCTGTAATCGAGTCAAAAAAGTGTTTTAAATACACTTCCTCTTTCTCTGTAATAGCTGTTAAATTCATTTTCTCATTCCACTCCACTAATGTTTCAAAGTAGATTTCAAATTGCTCTAATTGCCTAGGAGAAAGGGTAATCCCTCTTTCTCCTAGCATAGATTGAAATTGTTCTATGTTCATCTTGCCATATCTCCTTACTTAATTATTGGTTCGATACTCGCGCAATTTTTCCTTGTTCGATATACACAAGTAAAATGGAAATATCAGCTGGATTTACTCCAGAAATCCGGGACGCTTGCCCCATAGACAGAGGACGAACATCTTTTAATTTTTGTCTCGCTTCAGAAGCGATTCCAGAAATCGCATCATAATCAATGTCAATAGGAATTTTTTTACTTTCCATTTTCTTCATACGTTCTACTTGTTGTAAGGATTTTTCAATATATCCTTCATACTTAATTTGAATTTCTACCTGCTCGGCGATTTCATCGTGTATTTCAGCTTCACTTGGCGCAAGCGTGCGAATATGTTCATACGTCATTTCCGGACGACGTAGTAAGTCACTTGCACGTATTCCATCCTTTAATTCGCTTCCACCAGCACTGCGAATTAATTCTTGCACCTCAGGGCGTGGTTTAATAATAATGCTTTCTAAACGCAATTTTTCTTGATTAATCTGTTCCTTTTTCGCGCTAAAACGCTCATAGCGCTCTTCTTGAATTAAGCCAATTTCATGGCCAATTTCCGTTAGACGAAGATCCGCATTATCATGACGTAATAATAAACGATATTCAGCTCGGGATGTTAAAAGGCGATATGGTTCATTCGTCCCTTTTGTCACAAGGTCATCAATTAAAACACCAATATAAGCATCTGAACGACCTAAAATAACCTCTTTCTTCCCTAAAGAGCGGCACGCTGCGTTAATTCCAGCCATAATTCCTTGCCCTGCTGCTTCTTCATAACCAGATGTACCGTTAATTTGACCCGCTGTATATAAATTTTTAATTTTTTTCGTTTCAAGTGTCGGCCATAGCTGCGTTGGTACAATTGCATCATACTCAATCGCATAACCTGTGCGCATCATCTCAACATTCTCTAAGCCAGGAATCGTTTTAAGCATTTCACGTTGTACATCTTCTGGTAAGCTTGTTGACAAGCCTTGTACGTATACTTCCTGTGTATTGCGTCCTTCCGGCTCTAAGAAAATTTGGTGGCGTGGTTTATCGTTAAATCGTACCACTTTATCTTCAATTGAAGGACAGTAGCGCGGACCTGTTCCTTTAATCATACCAGAATACATAGCTGAACGATGCAAGTTTCGATCAATTAAACGATGTGTTTCTTCGCTCGTATATGTTAGCCAGCATGGAATTTGATCCATAATAAATTTTGTTGTTTCAAAAGAGAAAGCACGAGGTTTATCATCACCTGGTTGAATTTCTGTTTTGCTATAATCAATCGTACTACTATTTACTCGAGGTGGTGTACCTGTTTTAAATCTGACAAGATCCAATCCGAGCTCCTCTAAATGCTCTGATAATGTGATAGACGGTTGCTGATTATTTGGACCACTTGAGTATTTTAAATCACCCATGATAATCTCACCACGTAAGAATGTACCAGTTGTAATTACAACTGTTTTCGCTGTATATTCAGCTCCAGATTGTGTAATTACACCTTTACATACATCATCCTCAACAATTAGACGTTCTACCATTCCTTGACATAATGTTAAGTTTGGTGTTTCTTCAATTGTTTTCTTTAATTCATGTTGATATGAAAATTTATCCGCTTGTGCACGCAGAGCGCGTACAGCTGGCCCTTTCCCCGTATTCAACATACGCATTTGGATATGTGTTTTATCAATGTTACGTCCCATTTCGCCGCCTAATGCATCAATTTCACGTACAACAATCCCTTTTGCTGGTCCACCAACAGAAGGGTTACAAGGCATAAAAGCAACCATATCTAAATTAATTGTTAACATTAATGTTTTTGAGCCCATTCGTGCTGCTGCAAGACCAGCTTCACATCCTGCATGACCTGCACCGATTACTATGACATCGTAAGAACCGGCATTGTATCCCATTATTTATTCCTCCTAAGATCATCTATCCTTCTAAAATACCTATGCTTTATTTTCCTAAACAAAATTGAGAAAACAATTGATCAATTAGGCTTTCATGGACAGTATCACCAGTAATTTCACCAAGTATTTCCCACGTTCTTGTTAGATCAATTTGAACCATATCAATCGGAACACCGTTCTCTATTGCATCAATAGCATCTCCAATTGTCTTTTCTGCTTGTGTTAATAAACCGATATGTCTTGCATTAGAAACATACGTCATATCTGTCGACTCAATTGCTCCTTCAAAGAATAAATCGGCTATAGCTTTTTCTAGCTCATCTACACCTTTTTCTTCAATTAGCGACGTTGTAATGATACGATTTTTACCCGCTAATTCTGTAACACGGTCCATATCAATTTGCTTTGGTAAATCTGTTTTATTTACAATAACAATAAAGTCTTTTCCTTGCACCGCAAGGAATAATTCTTCATCTTCAGTCGTTAACGCTTCACTATAGTTTACTACAATTAGAACTAAATCGGCTTGCCCCATCATCTCTTTTGAGCGCTCTACGCCAATTCGTTCAACAACATCTTCTGTTTCACGGATTCCGGCAGTATCAATGAGTTTAAGTGGTACACCACGTACATTGACATACTCTTCAATGACATCACGCGTTGTTCCTGCTATATCCGTTACAATAGCCTTTTTCTCTTGAACCAAGCTATTTAATAACGAAGATTTCCCAACGTTAGGTCTTCCGATAATTGCGGTAGCAATTCCTTCTCGTAAGATTTTTCCTTGCTTAGATGTCTCCAATATTTTTTGTATTTCTCCGCGAACATGTGTCGCTTTTTCAATTAAAATATTGTGTGTCATTTCTTCGACATCATCGTATTCTGGATAATCTATATTCACTTCTACATGAGCTAATGTTTCTAAAATTTCTTGACGAAGTCGACCAATTAATTTGGATAATCGTCCTTCCATCTGATTAATTGCTACACTCATCGCTCGATCCGTTTTCGCACGAATCAAATCCATTACAGCTTCCGCTTGCGATAAGTCGATACGCCCATTTAAAAACGCTCGCTTTGTAAATTCACCAGGCTCTGCCAAACGTACTCCTTGAGCCAAAATAAGTTGTAATACTTTATTTACAGAGACAAGACCACCGTGACAGTTGATTTCTACGATATTTTCACGCGTAAAAGTCTTTGGTGCCCGCATAATTGACACCATTACTTCTTCAATAACCTGATCTTTATCTAAATCAACAATATGACCGTAGTGAATCGTATGAGAAGAAACTGTCGTTAAATCTTTCCCTTTAAAAATGCGATTGACCTTTTCAATCGCATCCTCTCCACTTACTCGAACAATGGCAATTGCCCCTTCCCCAAGTGCCGTGGAAATTGCAGCAATTGTATCAAAATCCATGTCCTTTCACCTCACTTGCTTATTTCTCTCTATTTCAACATGATTTTTTACCTTCACTAAACTAATAGGATACCATAACGAACCTATCTACAAAAGAATAATAACTCATTTTATTATGTCCTCATGTGAAAAACACTAAACTTATTCACAGTGGATAAGTTTAGTGTTTTTGGTTATCCACAATTTATTTTTCATAGCGTCACAAAAAAACCGGCACTCCTATGAGCAACCGGTTATTTGGAAGATATTACAACATGTCGATGCGGTTCTTTACCTTCAGAAGTTGTAATTATATTTGGATGATTAGATAGTGCTTGATGGATAATTTTTCTCTCAAAAGAGGGCATTGGTTCTAACACAACATTTTTTTTAGTTGCCACTACTTGTTTTGCTAATCGATAAGAAAGCGATTCTAAAGTATCTTTTCTCTTACTACGATAATTTTCAGCATCAATTGTGATACCAATATATTGTTTTGTACTACGATTCGCAACAAGTTTTGTTAAATATTGTAAAGAGTTTAATGTGTGTCCTCTTTTTCCGATCAAAATCCCTACATCTTTCCCAGAAAGTGTAAATTCGATTTCTCGACCTTTTACATTTTTCTTAATCATCACATCCACACCCATTTCCTGAACAACACTTTGGAGGTATTGCTCCGCTTCTTGGATAGGATCTTTCTTCACTACAACTTCTACGATAGCTGGACGATTCCCTATAAAACCTAGGAACCCTCTCTTACCCTCATCAATCACATTCACATCTACTTGGTCCCTTGAAACTTTTAATTGCCTTAAAGCATCTTGTACTGCCAGCTCGACTGTTTGTCCTTTAGCAGTAATTATACTCACTTGCTTGATCCTCCTGCCTTACTAGCCTTAATTTCTGGCCCTTTGATCATATACATTTGAGCGATACCAAAGATGTTACCAACTACCCAGTATAGGGATAATGCTGCTGGGAAGTTAATTGCAAAGATTAAAATCATAATCGGCATAAGCCATAGCATCATTGCCATTTGTGGATTTTGTCCAGCAGTTCCTGCCATAGCAACCTTTTGCTGAATAAACGTTGTGATTGCTGCAAGAACCGGAAGGATATAGAACGGATCTGCCTGTCCTAAATCAAACCATAAGAATGTATGTTTACTAATCTCTTCTGTTCTCATAATTGCATGATAAAATGCAAATAAAATCGGCATTTGAACAAAGATTGGTAAACAACCAGCTAACGGGTTTACACCATTCTTTTGATACAACTGCATCATCTCTTGTTGCAGTTTTTGTTGCGTTGCTTGATCTTTAGAGCTATATTTCTCTTTTAATTTCACCATTTCTGGTTGTAGTGCTTGCATTGCCTTCGTACTCTTCGTTTGTTTAATCATTAATGGTAATAATGCAAAACGAATAATAAGAGTTGTAACAACAATCGCTAAACCATAATTACTACCAAATAAGTTTGCAAAATATGTGATTAACTGAGAAAGCGGGTATACGAAATATTCATTCCAAATCCCTGTGCTTTTCGGTGTAATCGGCTGATTCACTTCACTACAGCCCGCAGTGATCGCCATTAAAGCAATAACCATGGCTAGTAAGCCTATCTTCTTTTTCACAGCCTGCTCCTCCTTGTTTCGGTATGTATATAGTGTAATTCATTTCCCTTTTCCTACGCTACTTGTTTGTAATTTTAATACCAGAGCGCTTGAAGGCATGAATTAAGCTTTTCTTTAATTGTTCATATGTCATATCTGCACAAGGCTTCCTTGCTATTATAACAAAATCTTTTCCAGAATCTATCTCATCTTTCAATTCTGCAATCGATTGGCGAATCATGCGCTTAATTCGATTACGCACTACTGCATTTCCTAACTTCTTGCTAACAGAAAGACCAATGCGAAAGTATGGTTGCTCTGCTTTCTCAAGCTGATATACCACAAACTGACGATTTGCATTTGATTTTCCATTTTGAAAAACAGCCTGAAATTCATCATTTTTCTTTATACGATTCTTTTTCTTCATATCAATTGACACTCCTGTATTTCATCAGCGGAAATTCATTATTACTAGAAAAAAAGACCACTGAACGATCAGTGGTCTACGCAGATAATACTTTTCTTCCTTTACGACGACGAGCTGCTAGCACTTTACGTCCGTTCGCTGTGCTCATACGGCTGCGGAAACCATGTACTTTGCTGCGCTTACGTTTATTTGGTTGGTAAGTTCTTTTCATTATATGACACCTCCCTGAGGAATATCTGTTAAAGACAGTCTTATAAATTATAGTTAATCAACTAGGAAAATGTCAATGGTTCTCCAAATTTTCATCAAATATTCATTTTGAACCTATTCACAATTTTTTTCACAGCTGTTTTATTTATTTGTGGATAACGGATTTTTCATTTTTTTATATCCACAAATTATTTTTTCACTTTTACACAGTATATCGTATTGTGGACAAGTTTATTCCACAAGGTATTGATTTTGTGGATAACTTTTTGAATTTCATTGCTATCGGTATCTTTTTTTGATATTATAGTTGTGTTTTCACCTTGAACAAGTTTTCCACATTTGTATTTTATCCACAATTTGTGCATAACATGTGGACAGTTATACTCACATGTGGGTAAATAGTTGTCCACATTTGTATTTTTTGTCGAAAACCCTATCTCGTATACAAACGACGTTTTTAGGTTTTAAAATACGTTTCGTATAAATATACATTATCTATTTTTAAGGTTGTACAATCGTTGCACAACCTTATTCTTTTACCATCTTTGTAAAGGAGGGACACCCTTGGAAAATATCTCTGATTTATGGAATAGTGCTTTGAAAGAGCTAGAAAAAAAGGTGAGTAAACCAAGTTATGAGACTTGGTTGAAATCAACCAAGGCACATGCTTTGAAAAAAGATGTATTAACGATTACAGCTCCAAATGAATTTGCTCGTGACTGGCTAGAATCCCATTATTCGGAGCTCATTTCAGAAACACTTTATGATTTAACAGGAGCAAAACTAGAAATTCGCTTTATTATTCCCCAAAGTCAAACTGAAGAGGAGATTGACTTTCCTCCTGCTAAAAAGAAAAGAATAAATGATGAGTCTAATCACTTACCACAGAGCATGTTAAATCCAAAATATACATTTGATACATTTGTTATTGGCTCTGGGAATCGTTTTGCTCATGCAGCTTCATTAGCAGTTGCTGAGGCACCAGCAAAAGCATATAACCCGCTATTTATTTATGGGGGAGTTGGGCTTGGAAAAACGCACTTAATGCATGCAATTGGACATTATGTCATTGAGCATAATCCGAATGCCAAAGTCGTTTATTTATCATCGGAAAAATTTACAAATGAGTTTATTAATTCCATTCGTGATAATAAAGCAGTCGATTTCCGTAATAAATATCGTAATGTCGATGTCTTACTTATAGATGATATTCAATTTCTTGCTGGAAAAGAACAAACACAAGAAGAGTTCTTCCATACATTTAATGCATTACATGAGGAAAGTAAGCAAATTGTAATCTCAAGTGATAGGCCGCCAAAAGAGATTCCGACATTAGAAGATCGCCTTCGTTCCCGTTTTGAATGGGGGCTTATTACAGATATTACGCCGCCAGATTTAGAAACAAGAATTGCGATTTTACGAAAAAAAGCGAAAGCGGAAGGTCTTGATATTCCAAATGAAGTCATGCTCTATATCGCAAATCAAATTGACTCGAACATTCGTGAATTAGAAGGTGCACTTATTCGAGTTGTTGCTTATTCATCTCTAATAAATAAAGATATCAATGCCGATTTAGCTGCTGAAGCACTTAAAGATATTATTCCAAATTCTAAACCAAAGATTATTTCTATTTATGATATTCAAAAAGCAGTTGGCGATGTTTTTCAAGTTAAATTAGAGGATTTTAAAGCAAAAAAACGCACAAAATCAGTCGCATTTCCTCGCCAAATCGCAATGTATCTATCACGTGAGCTAACAGATTCATCTTTACCTAAAATTGGCGAAGAATTTGGCGGACGAGATCATACAACCGTCATCCATGCGCACGAAAAAATTTCAAAGCTATTAAAAACTGATACACAACTTCAAAAACAAGTTGAAGAAATTAATGATATTTTAAAGTAGTAGCTGAATAGTGTGAATAACTTTACTGGTTTTACACACAGTCTATCCACATGTAGATAGACTGTTTTTCCGTCTTTAAATAGAGTTATCCACATATCCACAAGCCCTATTACTATTACTACTATTTTTTTATCTTTATTTAATAAATAAAATTTTATACTTGCCGGAGGTTTTCGCTATGCGTTTTATAATTCAAAAAGACTACCTTGTAAGAAGTGTGCAAGATGTAATGAAGGCCGTTTCCTCTCGTACAACAATTCCAATTCTTACAGGAATTAAAGTTGTAGCAACTGAAGAAGGTGTTACATTAACAGGAAGTGACGCTGATATTTCAATTGAATCTTTTATCCCAGTTGAAGAAAACGGAAAAGAAATTGTTGAAATTGCACAATCAGGGAGTATTGTTTTACAAGCAAAATATTTTAGTGAGATCGTAAAAAAATTACCAAAAGACACAGTAGAAATTTCTGTGGAAAATCATTTTATGACAAAAATAAAATCTGGGAAATCAGAGTTTAATTTGAATGGTTTAGATTCTGCTGAATATCCATTATTACCACAAATTGAAGAACATCATGTATTTAAGATTCCGACGGATTTACTAAAACACATGATTCGTCAAACTGTATTTGCTGTTTCAACTTCAGAAACTCGTCCGATCTTGACAGGTGTAAACTGGAAGGTATATAACAGCGAATTGACTTGCATTGCAACAGATAGTCATAGACTAGCACTTCGTAAAGCGAAGATTGAAGGTCATACAATTTCCGATGAGTTTCAAGCAAATGTTGTTATCCCTGGTAAAAGTTTGAATGAACTGAGCAAAATTCTAGATGAGTCTGAAGAGATGGTAGATATCGTTATTACGGAGTATCAAGTATTATTCCGAACTAAACATTTATTATTCTTCTCAAGATTGTTAGAAGGGAATTATCCGGATACAACACGTCTAATCCCGGCAGAAAGCAAAACGGACATTTTTGTAAATACAAAAGAATTTTTACAAGCAATTGATCGTGCTTCTTTACTAGCAAGGGATGGTCGCAATAATGTTGTGAAATTATCAACGTTAGAAGAACAAATGCTAGAACTTTCTTCAAATTCACCAGAAATCGGGAAAGTAGTAGAGGAAGTTCAATGTGAGAAAGTAGAAGGGGAAGAATTAAAAATCTCCTTTAGTGCAAAATATATGATGGACGCATTAAAAGCATTAGATAGTACAGAAATTAAAATTAGTTTTACTGGAGCGATGAGACCGTTCTTAATTCGTACAGTAAATGATGATTCCATCATCCAATTAATTTTACCAGTTCGTACTTACTAAGTAAGAGGTGAGGGTTGCTAGTTTTAATATGCTAGTGACCCTTATTTGATTTTAGAGGATGTGCAAAAAATTCGGTATTCATGTAGTTTCATCTACAATCTATACTTTCCTGGTTTCCAAGCTTTGAACTGTTCGGCCCTCTGTATCGTCTTTTTTGCACATGTACTTTTAAGGGTATTACTTTCCTAATGTTAGTTTATTTAGTACAATGAAAGAATGAACACTTTCAGAAAGTGAGCGATTTTATGAAACGTATTAAAATTTCAACTGAGTACATTACACTAGGACAATTTTTAAAGTTAGCTGATGTAATTGATACAGGCGGGGCTGTTAAATGGTTCTTACAAGAATACGAAGTATATGTTAATCAAGAACTGGAAAATAGAAGAGGCCGAAAGTTGTATGCAAATGATATTGTTGAAATTCCGGGAAACGGAACATTTCAAGTTCAAGCATAAAGGGGGAGCCCTTTGTATATTAAAGAATTACAATTAAAAAATTATCGTAATTATGAATATCTAGATCTTTCCTTTGAGGACAAAGTGAATGTAATTATTGGTGAAAATGCCCAAGGGAAAACGAATTTGATGGAAGCTATTTATGTATTAGCGATGGCCAAGTCTCATCGAACTTCGAACGATCGTGAACTTATCCGGTGGGATGAGGATTATGGTAAAATAAAAGGTAGATTACAAAAGCGAAACAGTTCCTTGTCTTTAGAATTAAATATTTCTAAAAAAGGGAAGAAGGCAAAATTAAATCAACTAGAACAACAAAAATTAAGCCAATATATTGGTGAAATGAATGTTGTTATGTTTGCCCCAGAAGATTTAAATCTTGTAAAAGGAAGCCCTCAAATACGAAGACGCTTTTTAGATATGGAACTCGGACAAATAGCTCCTGTCTATTTGTATGAATTAAGTCAATATCAAAAAGTGCTCACGCAGCGAAATCACTTGCTTAAGAAAATGCAAGGGAATAGTAAAAATGAGGAGACGATGTTGGATGTATTTACACTCCAACTCATTGAACATGGTACAAAAATTTTGCAAAAACGTTTTGAGTTTCTGCATTTGCTACAAGAATGGGCTGCTCCAATCCATCATGGCATTAGTAGGGGATTAGAGGAACTAGAAATAGTTTATAAACCAAGCGTAGATGTATCAGAATCAATGGATTTGTCGAAAATAAAAGAAGTATACTATGAAAGTTTTCAATCTGTGAAACAACGTGAAATTTTCCGTGGTACGACTTTAATTGGTCCTCATCGTGACGATTTGCAATTCTTCGTTAATGGTAAAAATGTTCAAGTCTTTGGTTCTCAAGGACAACAACGAACAACCGCACTTTCCCTAAAGTTAGCTGAAATTGAATTGATTTATTCAGAGGTTAAGGAATATCCAATCCTCTTATTAGATGATGTATTGTCAGAATTAGATGATTATCGTCAATCACATCTGTTAAATACAATTCAAGGAAAAGTGCAAACATTTGTGACAACGACGAGTGTCGACGGAATTGAACACGAAACATTAAAGCAAGCGAAAACAATTCATGTAAAAAGCGGCACGGTAGATTGTGAAATAGACAGAACGTAGTTTCTGTTTAAATGGAAAAGTAGGTGATCTTTGTGTCAATGGAACAAAAACAAATGCAAGAGAATTCATATGATGAAAGTCAAATACAGGTGCTTGAGGGACTAGAAGCAGTTCGAAAACGTCCGGGTATGTATATTGGATCTACAAGTGGAAAAGGTCTTCATCACCTTGTATGGGAAATTGTAGATAATAGTATTGACGAAGCATTAGCAGGATACTGTGATGAAATTAATGTTAGTATTGAGGAAGATAATAGCATTCGTGTAACAGACAATGGCCGTGGTATTCCGGTTGGTATACAGGAAAAAATGGGACGTCCTGCTGTAGAGGTTATTATGACTGTACTCCACGCCGGTGGTAAATTTGGCGGTGGAGGTTATAAAGTCTCTGGTGGCTTGCATGGTGTAGGTGCATCTGTTGTAAATGCCCTGTCAACAGAGTTAGAAGTATTTGTACATCGTGAAGGTAAAATTCATTATCAAAAGTACGAACGAGGTATCCCAGTTGCAGATTTAAAAGTAATCGGTGAAACAGACCATACAGGAACAATAACTCGTTTTAAGCCAGATCCGGAAATTTTTAAAGAAACTACAGAATACGACTTTGATACATTAGCAACTCGTATGCGTGAGTTAGCATTTTTAAATCGTAATATTAAATTAACAATTGAAGATAAACGTGAAAATAAACAAAAGAAAGAATTCCATTATGAAGGTGGAATTAAATCTTATGTTGAGCATTTAAACCGCTCAAAACAACCAATTCATGAAGAACCTGTATATGTAGAAGGTTCAAAAGATGGAATTCAAGTTGAAGTTTCTCTTCAATATAACGAAGGTTATACAAACAATATTTATTCATTTACGAATAATATTCATACGTATGAAGGCGGTACACATGAAGTTGGTTTCAAGACTGCTTTAACACGTGTAATAAATGATTATGGACGAAAAAATAACATCTTAAAAGATGCGGATAGTAACCTAACAGGTGAAGATGTACGTGAAGGATTAACAGCGATTGTCTCTATTAAACATCCCAACCCACAATTTGAAGGACAAACGAAAACGAAACTTGGAAATAGTGAAGCGAGAACGATTACAGAGTCTGTTTTCTCAGAAGCGTTCGAAAAGTTCTTACTTGAGAATCCCAATGTTGCCCGTAAAATTGTAGAAAAAGGAACAATGGCAGCACGCGCACGTGTAGCAGCGAAAAAAGCGCGTGAATTAACACGCCGAAAGAGTGCGCTGGAAGTATCTAGTTTGCCAGGGAAACTGGCGGATTGTTCTTCTAAAGATCCTTCGATTAGTGAAATTTACATCGTAGAGGGTGACTCTGCGGGGGGTTCCGCAAAACAAGGACGTGATCGCCACTTCCAGGCAATTTTACCACTAAAGGGTAAAATTATTAATGTTGAAAAGGCACGATTAGATAAAATCTTATCTAATGATGAGGTGCGTACGATTATCACGGCGATTGGTACAAATATCGGCGGGGATTTTGACATTGCAAAGGCTCGTTATCACAAAGTTATTATCATGACCGATGCCGATGTCGATGGTGCGCATATTCGTACTCTATTATTAACGTTCTTCTATCGTTATATGCGTCAAATTATTGAGCACGGCTATATCTATATCGCACAGCCGCCGTTGTTTAAAGTACAACAAGGTAAAAAAATACAATACGCTTATAATGATAAAGAACTTGAAAAGATATTAGCAGAGTTGCCAGCACAGCCGAAACCAGGGATTCAGCGCTACAAAGGTCTTGGGGAAATGAATCCAACCCAGTTATGGGAAACGACAATGGACCCAGAGGTACGTTCATTACTTCAAGTTTCACTGCAAGATGCAATTGAAGCAGATGAAACATTTGAAATTTTAATGGGGGATAAAGTAGAGCCACGACGCAACTTTATCCAAGAAAATGCAAAATACGTGAAAAACCTTGATATTTAAGTAAGTAATGACAGGAATCTGAGCATTCCTGTCTTCTACATATAAATCAATGTATTTGTAACGGAAATGTAAGAGGAGGTGCTCGTTGATGTCAGACAATCAACAACAAGCACGAATTCGAGAAATTAATATCAGTCATGAAATGCGTACCTCATTTTTAGATTATGCAATGAGTGTTATTGTATCTCGTGCACTACCAGATGTTCGTGATGGATTAAAGCCTGTGCATCGCAGGGTTTTATACGCAATGAATGATTTAGGAATTACTGCTGATAAAGCATATAAGAAATCAGCGCGTATTGTTGGCGAAGTAATTGGTAAGTATCACCCGCATGGTGATTCAGCTGTTTATGAGACAATGGTACGTATGGCACAAGATTTTAGTCAACGCTATATGCTTGTTGATGGACACGGTAACTTTGGTTCTGTTGATGGGGATTCGGCGGCAGCGATGCGTTATACAGAAGCAAGAATGTCTAAAATCTCCATGGAATTAATACGTGATATTACAAAGAATACAATTGACTATCAAGATAACTATGACGGTTCTGAAAGAGAACCAATCGTATTACCAGCGCGTTTCCCTAACTTATTAGTAAACGGTACGACAGGTATCGCAGTTGGTATGGCAACAAATATTCCACCCCACCAACTTGGGGAAGTAATTGACGGTGTATTGGCACTGAGTCATAATCCTGACATTACTATTGCAGAATTAATGGAGTGTATCCCAGGACCTGATTTTCCTACAGCCGGTTTGATTCTAGGGAGAAGCGGAATCAGAAGAGCGTATGAAACTGGTCGCGGTTCTATTATTCTTCGTGCTAGAGTTGAAATCGAAGAAAAATCAAATGGTAAACAATCTGTTATTGTAACTGAATTACCTTATCAAGTTAATAAAGCACGATTAATTGAAAAAATTGCAGAATTAGTTCGCGATAAGAAAATTGAAGGTATTACAGATTTACGTGATGAATCAGATCGGAATGGTATGCGCATTGTTATGGAAGTACGCCGAGATGCAAATGCGAACGTACTATTAAATAACTTATATAAACATACAGCACTTCAAACAAGCTTCGGTATTAATATGCTTTCGCTTGTAAATGGGGAGCCACAAGTATTAAATTTGAAACAAAACTTATATCATTATTTGGAACATCAAAAGGTAGTAATTCGTAGACGTACTGCTTATGAATTAGAGAAAGCGGAAGCGCGCGCTCATATTTTAGAAGGATTACGAATTGCATTAGATCATCTTGATGAAGTCATTACTTTAATTCGTAGTTCAAAAACCGCTGATATTGCAAGACAAGGTTTAATGGAGCGTTTTGGTTTAAGTGAGAAACAAGCGCAAGCAATTTTAGATATGCGCCTGCAACGTTTAACTGGATTAGAACGTGAAAAGATTGAACAAGAATATCAAGATTTAATGAAGCTAATTGCGGAATTAAAAGCAATTTTAGCAGATGAAGAAAAAGTTCTTGAAATTATTCGTGAAGAATTAACCGAGGTAAAAGAACGCTTTAATGATAAAAGACGAACAGAGATTACAATTGGCGGTATGGAATCTATCGAGGATGAAGATTTAATCCCAGAGCAAAATATCGCAATCACACTTACTCATAATGGTTACATTAAAAGGTTACCGGCTTCTACGTACAAAACACAGAACCGTGGGGGACGTGGTGTACAAGGAATGGGTACGAATGATGATGACTTTGTTGAACAGTTATTGACAACGTCTACTCATGATCATATTTTATTCTTTACAAACAAGGGTAAAGTATACCGTACGAAAGGATATGAAATTCCAGAGTATAGTCGTACAGCGAAAGGTATACCGATTATTAATTTACTAGGAGTAGATAAAGGTGAGTGGGTCAATGCCATTATTCCAATTCGTGAATTTGGTGATGATCAATACTTATTCTTTACAACGAAATATGGAATTTCTAAGAGAACACCTCTTTCTTCGTTTGCAAATATTCGTACCAATGGTTTAATTGCAATTTCTCTTCGTGAAGAGGATGAAGTAATTTCTGTACGCTTAACATCTGGCGATAAGGATATTATTGTTGGAACAAGTAACGGTATGTTAATCCGTTTCAATGAGCAAGATGTGCGTTCTATGGGACGTAATGCAGCAGGTGTAAAAGCTATTACACTAGGTGATGAGGACCAAGTTGTAGGTATGGAAATTGTTGAAGAAAATATGAACGTGTTAATTGTAACAAAGAATGGTTACGGAAAACGTACACCAATTGAGGAATACCGTCTGCAAAGTCGCGGTGGTAAAGGTCTAAAAACATGCAACATTACAGATAAGAATGGTAAGTTAGTAGCGGTTAAGTCTGTAACGGGTGAAGAAGATATTATGTTAATCACAGCTGCAGGTATTATTATCCGTATGCCAGTTGATCAAATCTCCCAAATGGGGCGTAATACTCAAGGTGTACGCTTGATTCGTTTAGAAAATGAACAAGAAGTAGCAACTGTAGCTAAAGCACAAAGAGATGAAGCTGAAGTTGAAGATGGAAGTGAAGAGGCTTCTGAAGAATAAAAGAGGGGATTTTCCCTCTTTTATTTTTTTTAGAATAATACTTGCATAGATATATAAAAGTCTATATAATAGGCAGAGTCAGCAAATGAGAGATACAAGCTATCGAAAAAAACTTGTTGACGAAAATGATATGTTATGTTATATTA